>NZ_AOCG01000008.1 GCF_000525795.1 Listeria aquatica FSL S10-1188 | reverse complement strand
TATCGCACGCTTTAAATCAAGACCCTGTAGCGTCTTCTCAGCTTGTTTTCTAGCTTGCGGATTAGTTGCGACAGTAACAGGGGCAGGATGCGCTTTCTGGAGCCGCTTTGCCTCTTCACGATAAACCTCTCGTGCTTTTGGCGTTTCAACTTTTGAAGTTTTGATTGCCGTTTGTTTTGGTTTTGACTGCCCTGTTTTAAATGTCCCAGATGAAACTGGTTGTTTTACCTTTTCCACACGAGTTTGAAGAGGCTTCACCGGATTTTTCTTGGGCGTCTGTTTTTTTTGTACTTGTTTTTTTTCTTTTCTTGTTTAGAGAATAGTGACAGTATAGCTCCGCCAATAATAATCAAAACGGGAATAAACCCAGAAATATTATCAAAAAAATCTTCTAAATTAAATGGCATAAGAGACACCTTCTTTCTTACTCATGAAATTCTGGTTTATTGTCTCCAGCAATCGAATCACGCATATGTGTATCTGATTGCACATTTTCCATCTTGTAATAATCCATTACGCCTAGTGTACCGTTTTCAAAAGCGGTTGCGATCGCACGTGGTACTTCAGCTTCAGCCGCAACAACTGCTGCACGGTTTTCTTGTTCGAGCGCAATCGCTTCTGCTTTACGCTTCGAAGCCGCCGCTTGGGCAACTTCCATATCTGCGTTGGCTTTTTCAATATCGAGTTTTGCTTTGATATTATCGCCAATCCGCATTTCTGCAATATCAATTGAAAGAATGGTATAAGCCGTACCGTCCCCAAGCCCTTGTTCCTGAACTTTTTTCGAAATGCTATTTGGATTTTCAAGAACATCTGTGTGCTCACGTGTTTCCCCGACTGTCGAAACAACTGCTTCCCCAACCCGGGCAATAACTGTATCTTCTCCGGCACCACCAACAATTCGTTCGATATTTGATTGAACTGTAATTTGTGTAATAACTTTTACCTCTACTCCATTTTGTGCAACCCCAGTAAATTCTGGAGTCCGAATCACTTTTGGCGTAACTGAAGTTTGAACAGCTTCCAAAACGTCACGCCCTGCAAGGTCAATCGCAGCAGCACGACTAAAATCAAGTTCAATATTTGCTCGGTGTGCAGCAATCAGCGCATCTACCGTATTATCTACATCCCCACCAGCTAGATAATGACTCTCAAGCTGATTGACTTCAAGTTCAAGCCCTGCTTTAACTGCTTTAATAAGCGGCTTTACGACACGCGAAGGAACAACGCGACGCAAGCGCATTCCAATCAATGTTCCGATTCCAACAGGTACTCGAGCAGAAATAGCACTAATCCACAATCCGATTGGTACAAGTGATAAGAACACAATAAGTACGACTATAACAACTACAGCAATAATAATAAACGACCCTGAAAACATTTACTTCGCCTCCATCTTTAATTCTTTTACTAACAAATAACCAAAATCAATTCCAATGACTGTTATTGGTGTGCGCACATCCAAGTATCCGTTTTCAAGTCGCGCTTCATAGACTTCCCCCTCTATTTCAACACGTCCAATAGGCTTCATGGTTGTCACAGCTACACCACTTTTACCAAACACTTTATCTCGTAGCGCTTTCATTCTTTCAATTTCTCGATCTTCTAAAACACCGCGGTGTACAAGACCCCAAGAGTCCCCATAAACGATTTCATCTTCAGAAAATTGATCTGTCATGTTTGCCACCCACTTTCAAAAACGAGCCTAACCCCTTGTATTAACAATAACTTAAATGGCTGGGTTTTACAATTCTTTTATGTATTTTTAGTGAAAAAACTGAAAATTCTTCTTTCAAAAATTAAATCACATCCAGAACCGAATACATAACAAAAAACCCGCCTGCACAAATGTGCAAGCGAGCAGCTATTGGCTTAAAGTTGTATGTAATTATTTCACAGCATCTTTAAGCGCTTTACCAGGTTTGAATGCTGGCACTTTGCTAGCTGGGATATCGATTTCTTCTTTCGTACGTGGGTTACGACCCTTACGAGCAGCACGTTCACGAACTTCGAAGTTACCGAAACCAATTAGTTGAACTTTTTCACCTTTAGAAAGTTTTTCTTGAACAGTTTCAAAAACAGCTTCTACAGCTTTAGCAGCATCTTTCTTAGAAAGTTCCGCTTTTTCAGCTACGCTATTTACTAAATCAGTTTTGTTTGCCATTGTTATTTCACCTCCCTCAAAGGATAATCCAAAATAATCAGGTCTTAATTATTATTTGGCTGTTTTTCTTTCCCAAATTATCTTTATCTGTAAGAGATTTTTTGTTCAATTAAGACCGAAACGGCTTTAAAACAAGCATTTACAGTATTTCTGATAAAAGATTATCACATAATCATTGATACTGCAAGGTTTAACCCCAAATTGACACTAAAACTTCACATTATTAGCTTTTGAAATAAACTTATAAACGTGATAGTACCAACCTGTTACCCAGTATACTAACCGAGAAGGCTTAGAATAGCAAGTAAAACCACCTTTTCATAAAAAAAATGGTTCTTTTTTCATAAAAAAACGCGCCAAAAATGAGCTCATTACCTGAAAAATCTAGGATTCTGCGCCTACTTTATTCTAACAATAGTCCCTGCAATTTTTGCTTCATTTCACTTGTGATCCCCACTTCTTTTTCCAAAAAAAGATCCACAGAACCCGACGTCCGCTTCATCTCATCAAAAGCAATCGTCAAATAGCTTGGACGCGCTTCTGCCATGGGCCGAAAAGTTTCAAGCGCTACCTTTTCTTCTTGTGCTGAAAAAGAGTTTGCAAGCGCTCCAACTTCTTCTAGAATTTGTTCCGTAAATTCATTAGTAATCTCATAATCCTTAAAGATCGTTTCTTCAGGAACATCTAGTAAATGGAGCAAAAGAGCAGCAAGAATCCCCGTCCGATCTTTTCCAGCCGTACAGTGGAATAAAAACGGGGTTCCTTGTGGTTTTAATAACGCATTAAAAATTGTAAAGTAGTCCTTTGTTGAATGAATAAAAACTTTATAACTATCCCCCATTAATGGCTCGTAAACCGTATGATCTGACGGGAGCTCCAATTTAGGTTGCCCTTTCAGTTCATTTTTAGCCGCACCAATAGGAATATTTTTATTTTGAATCCCTTTTATAACAGGTGTCGGAGCCGCTTGCACTTCTGCTTCACTGCGCAAATCGCAAATCCAGTGAATTCCTAGTTCTTGTAGCTTTTCTTCACCAGCTTTCGTAAGCTTAGCGAGGCTCCCTGAACGATACAGCATGCCCCACTTCACCGTTTTTTGAGAGCGATTCAGATAGCCGCCTAAATCACGAAAATTGAACACTCCTGGAACTGCTAATATGCGTTCAGCAGCTGTTTTCCTTTCGCCGTTTGGTTTTTCAAGCATAAAATAAGTCCGTTTTTCTGACTTAATCGCCGCTTGAAATGAGTTTTCTCCATTTTGAATGACTGTAAGTTTGTTTGCTGTTTCATCTTTCCGAGGACGAAAACTCTCATAAAGTACTGTTCCGGCGGGTGCTTCACTGTTTTCCCAAGAAATTACGTAATAATTATTATCTCGTGTTACTTTCATGTTTGCTAGCCTCCTTAGTTCTTTTTTATTTTAGCATAAGTGCAGAAACTTTTTCACAAATGAATAAAATCCAGAAACTAAAAAATATCTTTTCGGAGCTTTTTTGACACAACTTTGACAAATCTTGCTTGAGCCACAAAAAAAACCTTTTAAGACTAGAGAGTCTCAAAAGGTTTCCAATTAAAAAGTTTCCTTTTCTTCTTTTTTCTTTCGTCCCATTAACGAATCCACTGCTTCCGCAGGATCTTTATCTAGGAAGAGGACTTCATAAATCGCCCTTGAAATCGGCATATCAATCTTAAGCTCCTGAGCCCAGCCAAACACGGCTTTTGCAGTGCGAACACCTTCAACCACCATTCCCATATCAGAAAGCACTTTATCAAGCTTCTCGCCTTGTCCGAGCTTGTTTCCTGCTCTCCAGTTGCGGGAATGGACACTCGTACAAGTAACAATCAAATCACCGATACCCGTTAACCCATAAAAAGTTTGTGGATCTGCACCCACGGCAACTCCTAGGCGTGTTATTTCAGCCATTCCACGCGTCATAAGAGCCGCTTTCGCATTATCCCCGTATCCAAGGCCATCTGAGATTCCCGCGCCAAGTGCGATGATGTTTTTCAAAGCTCCGCCAATTTCTGCACCGATCACGTCTCGATTCGTGTAAATTCGCAGGTTATTATTAATAAAGACATCTTGAACAAGGCACGCAAGCTCATCATTTTCAGAGCTTGCACAAAGTGTTGTAGGATGTCTTTCAGCCACTTCTTCCGCATGACTAGGGCCAGAAAGAACCACAATCCCTTTGCGCTTTTCTAGAGAAATCTCTTCAGCAATGACTTCTGACATCCGCAAATTGGTTTCAGGCTCAATTCCTTTACTAACATGGACAATGATTTGCGGTGCACGAAGTTCAGCATCCACTTGGCGTGCCACTTCACGCATGGCACTTGTCGGAACGGCTAAAACTACTAAGTACGCATCAGCTAAAGCTTCTGTAAGTGAAAGGGTTGCTCTTAATCCGTTCGGCAACTGAATTTCTTTCAAATAGTGCGAATTGTGGTGTTTTTGATTGATTTCATCCACAATATCTTCACGATTTCCCCAAAGCACGACATCGTGCCCGTTATCACTCAAAGCCATTCCAAGTGCTGTCCCCCAGCTTCCTGCTCCTAAAACTGCTACTTTTTGTTTTGTCACGAAAATCATCCTCCTAAAAGCTTACTTACGTTTACGTGGTATTACACGAATTGGAGTTCCTTCAAATGGAAATGCCTCACGAATTCGATTTTCCAAAAAGCGTTCATATGAAAAGTGCATAAGTTCAGGTTCATTCACAAACACAACAAAGGCAGGCGGTTTAACAGCTACTTGAGTGGTGTAGAAGATTTTCAGTCGTTTTCCTTTATCCATCGGTGCTGGATTCATAGCAACGGCATCGCTGATCACATCATTCAACATGCTTGATTGCACACGAAGGGAGTGATTTTCACTCACTTGATTAATCAACGGGAAAATGTTCGCTAGACGCTGTTTCGTTTTCGCGGATACAAACACAATCGGTGCATAATCAAGAAATTGAAACTGCTCGCGAATGTCTTCTGTAAAGGCCTTCATCGTTTTTTCGTCTTTTTCGATCGCATCCCATTTGTTCACAACAATAATAATTGCTCGACCAGCATCATGCGCATAACCAGCAATTCGTTTATCTTGTTCACGAATACCCTCTTCAGCATTTAAGACGACTAAAACAACATCTGAGCGTTCAATTGCTCGCATCGCCCGAAGCACACTATATTTTTCCGTTGTTTCATAAACTTTTCCTTTTTTTTCGCATCCCTGCCGTATCAATCATCACATATTCTTGTCCGTCAAAGCTATAACTCGTATCAATCGCATCCCGCGTGGTTCCTGCAATATCAGAAACGATGACACGATCCTCTCCAAGAAAAGCATTAACAAGCGAAGATTTCCCAACATTTGGTCGACCAATTAAAGAAAATTTGATGACATCATCATCGTATTCATCTTCTTCTTCATTTGGAAAGTGCTTTCGAACTTCATCCAGCAAATCACCAAGACCAAGACCATGTGACCCTGAAATTGGATAAGGCTCACCAAAACCGAGTGAATAAAAGTCATATACCTGGTCACGCATTTCAGGATTATCTACTTTATTAACCGCCAAAACGACAGGTTTTTTCGAACGATATAAAATTTTCGCCACTTGTTCATCAGCATCCGTTACGCCTTCTCGACCATTTGTGATAAAAATGATAACATCTGCTTCGTCAATCGCAATTTCAGCTTGTGCACGGATTTGTTCTAAAAAAGGTTCGTTTGAAAGGTCAATTCCTCCCGTATCAATAATATTGAACTCTTTTCCAAGCCACTCCGCTGTATTGTAAATTCGGTCTCTTGTCACACCCGGAACATCTTCAACGATCGAAACACGCTCTCCGACGATCCGGTTAAAAATAGTAGATTTGCCGACATTTGGACGGCCCACAATCGCTACTACCGGTTTAACCATCTATGTTCACCTTCTTTTTCATTCCTAGTTTATCAGACTTTCTTAAGTGTATCAGTAAATGGGCGGCACCGCAACGTAAAACTTACTTTTTGGCACCGCAACTAAAAAGCTTTACCTACAGAAAGGCAAAGCTTGATTTCACACTATAAATGGCGGAGAAAGAGGGATTTGAACCCTCGCGCCGCGCAAACGACCTACACCCTTAGCAGGGGCGCCTCTTCAGCCACTTGAGTATTTCTCCATAAAAACAAAAACTCCACAGGTAGGACTCGAACCTACGACCGATCGGTTAACAGCCGATTGCTCTACCACTGAGCTACTGTGGAATAAATTTACTTTTATTATAATAATGGATAATTAAAAAAGCAAGAAAAAGTTCTGTTCCTTCGAGCTAAAGAGCTCGTAAAAAACCCCTTCTTCTTGCCTCATTTCACTTTTCATTGAAACTTGCTTGCATCCCCTTTTTCTGTCCTGAATAAACAAGTTTCCCACCACATCTTCCGCAACGATAGCGACTTACATTCATTTTACGTTGCCGCATAAAGCTCGTTCCACATTTCTTACATGCATATCCATGCAAATTCTTTTCCATCTCGATCGGCTTACAAAACCGAGGCGCCCCCACTTCGCGTAGTAAATTTCGAAAATCGGCATCGCGATGTTTATACCCTCGGTTTTCTAAATGAAGATGGTAATGACAGAGCTCATGCTTCATAATTTGGATGAATTCCGCTTTCCCGAAAGTAGAGAGGTATTTGGGATTCATTTCAATGTCATGCGAGCGTAGTAAATAGCGCCCTCCCGTCGTACGAAGTCGCGCATTGAACCGAGCTTGATGAGAAAAAGACTTGCCAAAATATTCCACGGATACGCTTTCCATCAAAGCTTGAAGCTCTGCATTTTCCATGCTATTTCGCATCCTTTGGTGCAACCATGGAAAGCGCGATTCGATTCTTCTTCAAATCCACTTCATCCACCCAAACCGTTACAATATCGCCAACGGAAACGACATCCATCGGTCGCTTCACAAATGATTGACTAAGTTTTGAAATATGAACGAGTCCATCTTGTTTCACTCCGATATCCACAAAGGCACCAAAGTCTACTACATTTCGAACCGTGCCTTCAAGCTGCATCCCTGGCTTTAAGTCTTCCATTTTGATGACATCTTGTTTAAGCATTGGTTGCGGCAATTCATCACGCAAATCCCGTCCTGGCGCGATTAAATCTTGAATAATATCCTGAAGCGTTTCCTTCCCGATTTCAAGTTCTTGCCCCATTTCACCGACATTCGCCTGCTGCAATTCAGCTTTTAGCTTGGGGGTCCCAATATCTTGAAGCGTGAACCCAAGTTTCTTGATTAATTGTTCTGCCGCTTTATAGCTTTCCGGGTGAATTGCTGTTTTGTCTAGTGGATTTTCCCCTTCGAGAATTCGCATAAAACCAATACTTTGCTCGTAAGATTTCGCTCCGAGTCGTGGTACCTTTTTTAGTTCTGTTCGAGAAGTGAAGGGACCATTTTCTTCCCGATATTTTCGGATATTTCCGGCTACCGTTTTATTTAAGCCAGCCACGTACTGTAAAAGTGCTGCAGAAGCCGTGTTCACATTTACTCCTACTTGGTTAACAGCTGTTTCCACAACAAACGTTAAAGCGTCACTTAGCTTTTTCTGAGAAACATCATGCTGATACTGTCCAACGCCAACAGATTTAGGATCGATTTTCACAAGTTCCGCAAGTGGATCTTGGAGACGTCTTCCAATTGAAACTGCACTTCGCTCTTCTACTTGATAGTCAGGAAATTCTTCACGAGCAATTTCACTCGCTGAATAAACACTTGCTCCTGCTTCATTAACAATAGTGTATAGCGCCTCACTTCCTGTTTCGTGCAGTAAGTCCGCAATAAATTGTTCTGTTTCTCGCGAAGCCGTTCCGTTTCCGATCGCAATAACTTGAACTCCGTAGCGTTTCAAAAGCTCGGTCACTTTGCTTTTTGCCTCGGGTACACGCCCCTTTCCGGTATGAGGGTAGATCACGCCAATTTCAAGAACTTTTCCGGTAGGATCAAGAACCGCAAGTTTGCAGCCGGTCCGAAAAGCCGGATCGACGCCAAGAATCACCTTCCCTTTTAGCGGCGGTTGAAGTAGCAGTTTTCGCAAATTCAGCGAGAAAATTTCAATCGCATGATCTTCTGCCGTTTCCGTTAATTCTGAACGAATTTCGCGTTCCACAGCTTTCGCAATAAAACGCTTATAAGCATCAAAAACAGCTTCTCGTACAAGCCTCACAGATCCGTTTTCCTTATTGGGTAAGTTCTTTTCTTCCAAATAAGCATGAATTTTAGTGGCATCAATTTCAATAGAAACTCGGAGTACTTCTTCTTTCTCACCACGGTTAAAAGCAAGTACACGGTAAGGAGCCGTTTTTTGAATCATTTCCTGATAATCATAATACATTTCATATACGGCTTTTTCATCCACAGCATTTTTTCTTTTTTCTCTGTGTGGATCATCCCAAATTTCCGCGTGAAATTACGGATCCATTCACGATACTCTGGCTGATCACTAACTTCTTCTGCAATAATCTCATGTGCCCCAAGTAGCGCAGCATTTACATCTACCACATCTTCTGACAAATACCCCTTTGCTTCTTGTTCCACATCAGCATCTGAAAAAGTCCACAGAAACTTTGCGAGCGGTTCAAGGCCGTGTTCTTTTGCAATCGTTGCCTTTGTGCGTTTCTTTTGCTTATACGGGCGGTATAAGTCTTCAAGCTTTTGTTGCTGATCAGCTTTTATAATTTGTTCTCGCAACTCATCCGTTAGTTTTCCTTGCTCTTCAATTAAACGCAAGATTTCTTCTTTCCGCGTTTCAAGCTTTAAAACATAATCATATGTTTCTTCAATATCGCGAATAGCCACTTCATCTAAGCTACCAGTATTTTCCTTTCGGTAACGTGCAATAAAAGGCACCGTATTTCCATCTTCAAGCAACTTAATAACCGCATCAATTTGCGTCTTTTGATAGTCTAATTTTTTATAAATAAAAGGCATTATGCTTTGTTCCATTTTGATTTTTCTCCTCATTTCCATCCTTGTACTGACTTATCAAGCAAAAAACTGCCACACATCCATGGCAGTTTTGACTCAATCTAAAAATTTCCCGACAACAAAGCTGACATCATCCTCGGGAACGCTTGCAATTTGACGTTCAATACTATGCCCTGTATGCACAGCGCTAATCGAGCTATCCAAATAAGATCTCACTTTCCGAAGTTTAAGCCCGTCCGAATGAATTAGAAATTTACTTCCCGGCTTATATTGAAACTGTTTGAGTTTAAAAAGCTGTTTTCTACCAGATAAAAACCCCATCGTTGAAAGCGGAAAACTCATTTTCCCAGAAGCTTCCATGAAATAAAAGCGGATATTACCGGTTCCCGTGTATGTAAGCGTATGTGCAACAAAATCAACCCGAATCATCGCCACAGCTGCTCCTCTTAGCCCGGAAACGGCTTGATTGCATTTGTCCATCAACGAGTCAAGCTCTTCTGCTGGATCTTCTTTCACGGCGTCAATTACAGCTTTTGCTGATCGGTGCGCTTCAATACCACTTCCGAGTCCATCTGCTAAGACACATAAAAATTCATTGTTAGGTAACTCCGTAAAAAAAATACATGTCTCCTGAGTATTGTTGCAAATCCTTTGACCGCTGGAACGTAAACAACTCTACATTCGTCTTTACAATGCTTGACATGGTCAGTCCACTTCCTCATTTTGCAAGGCTTCGCGTAACTTTTTAATCGCTTGACGTTGAATTCTAGAAACGTGCATTTGCGAAATATCAAGCAGTTCACCTGTCTCTTTTTGACTGCGATTTTCAATAAATGTGTATTGTAGAATTTTTTGTTCCCGACTATCGAGTATCGGTAATACCTTTTCAAGTAACATTCGCTGATTAACTTGTTCAAATCCGTCATCATCATTTCCAACAACATCCAAGAGCGTGATCGTGCTACCATCAGAATCGGCTTCAATAGAATGATCGACAGAAAGTGCTTGATAGCTTTTTCCCATTTCCATCGCTTCAAGAACTTCTTCCTCAGAAGCATCAATATAAGCTGCGATATCAGAAATTTGCGGAGAGTCTTGCATCTCTCGAGTCAATTCTTCTACGGCATTTTTGATTTTGGGTCCAAGTTCTTTGATTCGTCTTGGCACATGGACGCTCCAAGTTTTATCCCGTAAAAAGCGCTTGATCTCACCAACAATAGTTGGCACGGCAAAAGCTTCGAAGCTCTTACCAAATTCAGGATTATACCTCCGGATCGCGCCAAGAAGCCCGATATTTCCTACTTGAACGAGATCTTCATGGAACGATTTTCCTTGTGAATATTTTCGTGCAATGGATTCGACTAAATTTTTATAATGAACGACAAGTTGATATTGGGCATTTTCATCCCCTGTCTTCTGAAATGCTTCGATCCACTCATAAACTTTTTCCTTATCAGGTTGAGACACTTTTGGCATTCTCCTCCACCTGCTTTTCATTAATATATTTAGTCATTAAAACGGAAACTCCGTCTTCCGAATAAAATTTCACATCATCCATTAAAGTTTCAATCAAGAAAAGTCCAAGCCCGCCAATCCTTATTAAATCGGCATCCTCATCCGCTTCATATGGACCGCCTTCTTTTCTTTTTTGTTTTCGAGGTCGAAGCTTTTTCCTTTATCGCTCACAATCACATCCAGTTTGTCCGAATAGATATGGAACTCGATTTTCACTTCACCATCCGACTTTTCTTTAAAACCGTGACGAATGGAATTTGTGATGGCTTCGCTAACTGCAATTTTCAGGTCTTCAATCACTTCATATGAAAAACCTGCTTGGCTAGCGATTCCAGAGAGAGTCAACCTTCCAAGGCTTACGAATTCAGGCTTGGCCGGCACATTTAGCTCGATCTTATCATAGGTTGCCATTTGTTTCACCTTCTATATTTTTGATTTCAATGATTTCTGAGAGTCCAGTAATTTCAAACAAGCGATACAAGCGCTCGGAAAGCCCGATAAGAACAAGTTCGCTGTTTTTTGTTCGCAAGTTTTTAAAGAGACCAACAAAAACGCCTAAACCCGTGCTGTCCATATAACCAACATCAGATAAATCGACTTTGAGTGTGAAATTCTCTTTGCTTTGATAACCGTCAAGTGCTTCTTTCAGTTTTGGTGCTGTATAGGCATCTATTTCTCCTGAGATAAAAGCTTCGGCTTGCTTTTCACTCTTATCTTCAATCTTGATATTGATATTCATTATTTGTCACCTCATTAAAAATTGGTATACGAGTGGCATTACCCGATTCAGGCAATGCTTAAACCTCTTTTTCTCGTTTAATTACAATCAAAGTAAAATCATCATGAAGCTTAAAGTCTTGTAATTTAAGGAGATGCTCATAAATCGCATCCGCCATTTCCTGTGCTTCTAGCTTCATATACTTTTCAAAAATAGCGAGCAACTCCGGCCGTTCTAAAAAGCCTTCTTTGGTTCGCGTTTCTGTGACACCATCAGACATAATAAAAATCACATCTTCTGGTGCGACCGCTCTTTCAAATTTCCGGTACTCCACTTCTTTATTGATTCCAAGTGGCAAGCCGCGAGCATATAGGTCAGAGAATTGATTCGTCTTTGCTTCATAGAAAACACCTACTTCGTGTCCTGCGGAAGCATATTCAAATCGGTGTAGTGCTTTTCTGTAAACACCATAAAACATCGTAATAAACATATTGTCGTTAATATTTTCTTCTGCCACCTTGTTCAGTGCTCTAAGTACACGACTTGGATCTTCGTATTCTTCCGCAATTCCAGGAAGAGCATATTTAATCATCGAAATACTAAAAGCTGCGGGGATCCCTTTACCAATAACATCAGCAAGTGAAATCCCAATGTTTTCTTTTTTACCATCCAAATCCAAAAAAGCATAATAATCGCCGCTCATTTGTCTCGCAGCTTTACTTACGACGCCAAAATCAAGTTCTGTTCCAGTTGGCAAATCAGCTTGAAGGAGTGTTTTTTGCATGGATTCTGCTTGCTCAATTTCGCTTTTCAAGGCACGCTGTTCCGTTCGTAGACTAATATGTTCCAAATAAGCAAGACCATACCCAACCATCGTTTCAAGTAATACATCAAATGATTTCTTCACATAGTCAGGCATATTTTTATCATATTTTTCAAGGGCAGAACGATGAATATTGATAATTTCTTCTGGCGGAATACTTTGGTCCATGGCTTCTTTTGTTAATTTTTCACAGTCATATAAAATAGCCTCATCTTGATGTTCTAAATAATCCATTAAAATTTCGTCATATTTCGCCTCAAATTGCTCGTTCATCCCTTAAAGCCCCCCTGCTCTCACCTTATCCATTTCATCGCTGTAATAATCGTTCCCTTTTCGTCTCCATTTGTTTTAGACTCAATATCGAAGCTGTCCATTAAACGCTTCACACCCGGAAGTCCTGCTCCAAGTCCGCCTGATGTTGTATAACCATCTTGCATGACTTTTCGAATATCTAAAATCCCGGGTCCTTGGTCTTTAGCTACTATCTTTAAACCTTGTCTTCCTGCTTCATTAATTTTCAAGATACAAATTTCTCCCGTTTTCGCATACAAGAAAATATTCCGGGCTAGTTCGCTGATTGCCGTTGTAATCCGTGCTTGATCCACCGTACCAAATCCAATTTCTTTGGAAATTTTCCGCCCTAATTGCCTAGCAGAAACAATGTCCCATTCATCTGTTATTTTTACACAGGATTGGAATGTCATCTTCATTCCCCCAATTCCTGTTTTAATTTTTCTAAGCCACTTTCTAAATCCATAGCCGAAAGAACTCCTTCAAAAGTAATTCCGAGCTCGACAAGCGTGATTGCAACAGCAGGTTGAATCCCCGTAACCACTACTCGTGCGCCCATAAGTTTCGACATGCTAACCACATCACCCAAAATCTTCGCAATGAAAGAGTCGATAAAATCAATTGAGGTAATATCAATCACAACGCCACGTGCAGACGTTTCATGAATTTTTGCAAGAAGATCTTCTTGAAACTCAATTGCGGTATGATCATCAAGCTCGCTTTGAATAGAAATAAGTAAGCATTCGCCTAATTTTAAAATTGGAATCCCCATGGTTTCACCCCTCTTTTTGTGCTATTTCTCTATTTGTTAATGCTAGTGCCCGTTCCATCCCTTTCTGAAGGGTATTTGTCGTAATCAGTTGCTCTAAGTTAATACCAAGATTAACAATCGTTTGAGCGATTTCTGGTCTAATTCCGACAAGCATTGGTTTTGAACCAACTAAACGCACAGCTTCTGCCGCTTGAATGATATGATGGGCAACCATTGTATCCACAATCGGAACGCCCGTAATATCAATTAGCACCACTTCTGAACGGTGCTTAACAACACCAACAAGCAGACTTTCCATAATTTGCCTTGCACGGTCAGTATCTATTGTCCCAACAAGTGGCATGACCGAGATATTATCAAATATCGGCAAAAGTGGTGCCGATAATTCTTGCAAGGCTTGTCGTTGTTGCGATACCGTTTTTTCCCAAGTCTCTGCATATACCGTTACAATTTTGTTATAAATCGAAGCAAGCCACTTTTCAAAGCGATAATAAGCATCATCTTCTGGATTATCTTCACGCTTAAAAAAAAAGTGCCTTCCCGCGCATTCCTTTATACGTAAGCAAGGCAAAATTATGAATGCCTGTTGTAATAAAGTGAATGGGCCAACCAAGCAGCACAACTTTTTCAGCGAAGTCCTTCAGTTTCCCATGAAATTCAGCTTGATTTTCAGTTCCATCTATTTTGCTTACGATCAAATCAATAAATTCTCGTGTCACTTCTTCATACATTTCATCAGTCGCAACACTTGCAATTTTAGGATCTTCTTGTTCTTTCATTTCTCTAACCCAGGCTTCTAAAAGCGCCGTCTGGTTTTCGCGAATAAAATCGGCAAAATCTGAGTACATGCTGTTCTGTTACGCCTCTCTTTCTTCCCACTTTACTGTTTTTTTGTTTGAAAAAACCTGACAAAAGAAAACAAGCTAACTGAACCCAAAGTTCTTGTCTCTTATGCCAGGTAAATCAGACATTTATTATGTGAGCAAATCTAAACTATGTACAACCTGTTCATTCAAGAGTTCTTTACGCAGGTTCTGCCCTTCTTCATCATCCTCGTTTACACTTGTCATCATCAAAAGTAAATGGAAGGCTTTTAAAATTCAATCATGCCAAGGCTAATTTCTAAAGCATGATCCACCTTCTCCATTAATTCATCATCCAGGTGCGTGATCTTATCTGTTAACCGCTGCTTATCGATTGTTCGAATTTGTTCAAGCAAAATGACAGAATTTCGATCAAAGCCGTCTTTTTTCGTAGCTTCAATATGGGTCGGCAATTTCGCTTTTTGAATTTTCGCAGTAATCGCTGCGACAATCACAGTTGGACTGAAACGATTTCCAATGTCGTTTTGAATGATGAGAACAGGCCTTGTTCCCCCTTGCTCGCTTCCGACCACGGGGGAAAGATCTGCGTAGTAGACATCACCACGCTTTACCAACGGCCTAACCTCCTAATATTTCGATATTCCGATTTTCTGCTTCTGACTCTGCATGGGTGCACTCGCAAGCAATTGCAAAATTGATTTTTGCCATTTCAATGTAGCCACGTTCCATCTCTACACGAACTTCACGCGCTTTTTTGCGCTTCAAAAACTCTTGCGTCGCTTCCATGATCACTTCACTCCGCTCCATTTTTTCTTTTTGCACAAATAAATCAAGTTCTTCAAGCAAATCTTGTGTTAGAGATATAGAAATCTCTTTTTGTTGTTTTTTTTTCTAACACCTCTTACACCCCCAAAGTTGCATTGATACTATCTTGCTCTATGTATCTATCGTACCATTCTAAGAGTTATTAGAAAAGCAATTTCTCATTTTTTTCAGCCGAAAATCAAATTTTTTTAACCATGCATTCAGGTGTTTCGACTGTTTAAGATACACTTAGATGGCTCTTTGCTATTCCATTATAAACGCCTTTTACTAGAAAAGCACGGATAGCGGTTTTAGTCCATATATTTCCTTGGGACACGAGCCGAAAGCGCGCAAGTGATTTCATAATTAATGGTCCCAAGATATTCTGCCGCATCTGTTGCTGTCCGTTTTAACCGGCCACTTCTTCCAATTATTGTAACAACAGTACCTACAGGGTAATAGCGATCCAGCCGAATGATTATTTGGTCCATACAAACTCGGCCGATGATTTCAGCAGGACGACCATCCACTAACACTTCATAACCACTAAATCGTCGAAGTATTCCATCTGCATAGCCAATCGGAAGCGTTGCGACCCATTCTTCCTGCTCTGCTTCATAAGTTGCCCCGTAGCTCACGTGGTCTCCCGATTGAAGTTTTTTCACCTGCGCTATTTGTGTATAAAGGGACAGGGCAGGTTGAAGGGTATACGGAAGAATATCTTCTATTTCAACAGAGGGCGAAAGACCATACATGGCAATCCCAAGCCGAATCATATTGAAATCTGCCTGCGTGTGAAGTAGAGCGGTTGCCGAATTTGCAGCATGCACATAACGTGGCTTCCTGCTAAGGCGAAGAAGGATAGAACGAAACTTCTGTAACTGCGTTTCAAAATAACTAGTTTCTTTTTGATCAGCTGTCGCAAAGTGGGTGTAGATTCCCTCGAATTCGAACCGAGGATCAGCTTCAATCTGTTCGATTGCGTAAAGTACTTCCTTTTCTGTTTGAAACCCTAGTCGTCCCATTCCCGTATCCACTTTAACATGCACTTTAAGCGGTTTATCCGGAAGAGATAATCCTTCAAAAAATTCTTCATTATAGACAGTAATTGAAATCTCTTGTTCTGCAGCGAGCGCTACGTCTTCTTTAAAAATTGCTCCAAGCACTAGAATAGGACAGGTAAAGCCCGCTTCTCGTAAATAAAGTGCTTCATCCAAAATAGCAACACAAAATCCAGTTGCTCCGGCTTGCTCGGCAGCTTTTGCCACTTCCAAAATGCCATGTCCATAGGCGTTCGCTTTTACAACAGCAAAAATTCCCGTTCCCTCTGGTAAAAGTTGTTGTTCATTTTGAATGTTTGCTTGAATAGCCTTTAAGTCTACTTCAATCCACGTCGGACGATGTACACCGGTATATGTCCTCAGTTCACTCATGATTCAGCTTCTCCTTTCGTTTGCTTCAATAATCACTTGTGCTGCTGCCGACCTTCCTGTATGCGTAATACTTACAAAAACTAACTCATCTGTTCGCTTCGGTTGGATTAAACGCGGCTCCCCATTTTGTCCCGTTAAAATCTCTACATCCGTAAAGCTTAGATCTTTCCCAAACCCTGTGCCGCTTGCTTTTGCGTACGCTTCTTTAGCCGCAAAACGCCCGGCAAGAAACTCAATTTGTCTCGATCCTTTATAACCATGAAAAAGCACTTCTTCATCTGGGGTCAAAATCCGTTCAATAAAACGCGGATTCCGCTCTAAGACCGCTTTTACTCGGTCTAAATCAATCATATCGAGCCCGATTCCTTTAATCAACTTGATTCACCTCTTCGGCTATTTGTTCAGCCATAGTCCGAGCCTGCCTTATACAATCTGGAATCCCAACGCCGTCGTAACTCATTCCTGCTACGTGAACACGCGGATAATTCGCCGAAAGATTTTGCTTAAAGGTCGCTAACCGCTCTTTATGACCCACATCATATTGTGGCATCGCATGTGGCATACGACTTACTTCCGCAAAGAGCGGTGTTTCAGTTAGCCCCATCATTTCTTTGTAATCGGCCAAAACCATATCAATCAATTCCTGATCAGATGTTGTTTCAATCCAATTTTCGCCAGCTTTTCCGAGAAAACCGCGCAATAGCATTTTTCCGTCTGGAACCATATGCGGCCATTTTTTGTGCACCCATGTACAAGCAGTTGTTCGGTAATCATTTACACGGGAAACCAAATAGCCTGTACCTTCTTTTAAGGCTGCTTTATCCAGATGATCATAAGCAAATGAGATTGTCGCTAGTGTCGAAAGCGGTCGGTTTTCAAACGGGACCGCCGTATCTCTATCCAAAAGTTTAAGTACCACATCATGCGTTGCCGCAATCAAGACTGCATCTGCCTCTTCTCGCGAACCATCTGCAAACAAAATTTGGTAGCCTGTACCCTTTCGTTCCAGCTTAACAGCTTCTTTCAAAGTGTGAAGTGATTCACTTGGAAGCGATGCTACAAGTGCATTTGGCAGTTCAGAAAGTCCATTTTTTAGGGTTCTGAAAGCTCCGATCGTATTTTTAGTTCCTGTTGTTTGCATATTAACTTGTGCCGGCATTGCTAAACCTTTCATCAAACTACCACTTTTTTCAATCGTCGTCTCAAACTGCGGAAAAGTCGCCCGCAAACTCATGTTGTAAATATTTCCTGCATAAATTCCTGATAAAAGTGGCTCGATCAAGCCTTTCACAAGCTCTTTTCCGAAGCGCGCTTCAAAGAAATCTCCTAGTGAACTATCATTTTTAACGGGGATATAGGGACGCGTCTTTTCTTGCAGAGCATAGGCCTTTCCAGCTTCTGAAATCAATTCACTTTCTGCAAGCGCTGCCTCGTCTGTCGGAATTCCCATAACTGAACCTTCCGGAATTGGAAATAGCCCGCTTCCATTATAAATGAAGGATCTTCCCGTTGCATTAGCTACTAGTTCATCACTTAGTCCTAGTTCATCAACGAGCTCAACTCCTGCTGTTTTTCTTGCAAGAAACGAGTCGGGGCCTTTCTCAATCAAAAACCCGTCGCGTTTCACTGTTTCAAATTTCCCGTTAAAATGGGATTCTTTTTCATATACATCAAAGCTTATATCCTCATTTCCCATCTGATGAAGCGTATAAGCTGCCGATAAACCGGAAAGTCCACCGCCGATAATTACTATTCGTTTCATTCTTTTCAGCACCTCTCTCTGTTAACCATTTTTGCTCTACTATTTTAGCACAAAAAAAAAGAAAGCCTACAAAGAATAGCTGCATAAAACAACTTCAATTGCGAGGCTTCTCCTTTTTAAATGGGATCTAAAATTCGTTCCAAAAATTGCTTGGTACGTGGTTCCTTCGGTGCTTTAAAGATATCTTCTGGTTTTCCTTGTTCACAGACGACACCTTGATCCATAAAAATCACTTCATCGGCAACTTGCTCAGCAAACTTAAGCTCATGAGTAACGACGATCATTGTCCAACCATCGCTCGCTAAACTTTTCATCACTTTGAGGACATCCCCGACTAGTTCCGGATCTAACGCCGATGTTGGTTCGTCAAACAAAATCAATTTAGGCTTCATCGCAAGCGCACGGGCGATCCCAACACGCTGTTCCTGACCGCCTGAAAGTTGATAGGGGTAAAGATCGGCTTGTTCCGATAAATTAACCTTTCTAAGCAATTCTAGCGCTTCTTGTTTGGCTTGCTCTTTCGGCATTTTCTTCACTTGGACAGGACCTTCCATCACATTTTCAAGGGCTGTCTTATGCGGAAAAAGATTATAATTTTGGAAAACCATCGTGGATTCTTTTCTCAGATCTGCAATTTGTTTTTTGGACAATTTCTTTGAAAAATCAATTTCCAAATCATCAAACTGAAGGGAACCCGTCTCTGGAATTTCAAGCGCGTTTAGCGACCTTAAAAAAGTGGTTTTCCCAGAACCTGAAGGCCCGATAATAACCGTTACAGTCCCTTTCTCCACAGTTAGATCGATGCCACGCAAAACTTGATTTTCCCCAAATGCCTTTTCAATATTTTTCGCTTCAAGATACATAGCTTTCACTCCTTATTTCGCGATATAACGATCTAACCGTTTTTCAAGACGACCTTGTAATGCTGACAAAAATACACAAACAATCCAGTAAAGCAGTCCCGCTTCCATATAAACTAGCAAAAACTCATAACTCGTTGCTGCGATTTCTTGGGATTTCCGAAAGAGTTCAGAAACGAGCACGAGTGAAGCTAGCGATGTATCTTTAATCAAACTTATAAATGTATTGGAAAGCGGTGGAACAGAAACGCGTGCAGCTTGAGGAATAATGATCCGAAACAATACTTGTGTATAGCTCATCCCGATCGTGTATCCCGCTTCCCACTGACCCTTTGGCACAGACTGAATCGCACCACGCACAATTTCAGCCGCATAACCGCCAATATTTAACGAAAAAGCAATGATGGCAGCAGGAAACGGATCAAACTTAAGGCCAATTGTCGGCAAACCGTAAAAGATGACAAACAGTTGGACAAGAAGCGGAGTCCCGCGAATTAGTGAAACATAAAAACGACCGATCCCACGAAAAATTTTCGAACTTGAAAGACGGAAAAGTGCAATGACAAGCGCAATGACCATTCCAATGACAAAGGATAAAAGCGTAAGCGGAATCGTATATTCGATCCCGCCCTTTACCATTGGCCAAAAAGCTTCTTTCAGCACATCAAAGTTCAAATTATCAAGCGAAACAGCTCCTAAAAGTAAATTATTCAGAAACATCTTGTCCAAACCATTTTTCTGAGATCTGTTTTAATGTACCGTCTTTTTTCATAGCTTTTAGCTCTTTATCAAAAGAAGCTTTGATTCCGGAATCCTTACGAAAAGCAAAAGCGCTGCTACTTGTTTCTTTATTTAACTCAGCTGCAATTTTCACTTTATTATCACTAGTTTGCTTCATATAATCGAGCACAGCGAGTTTGTCATTAACAGTTGCATCCGTCCGGCCTTGCTTAATTAAAGTAAGTGATTGCGACAAACCATCAACGGACTGAATATCAGCCCCTGCATCTTTCGCGATTTTTCCGTAATTACTTGTCAGGCTTTGAGCGACTTTCACGCCTTTTTAAATCAGCTGTTGTCTTGATTGAATCGTTGTCTTTTGCTGTAACAATGACAGCTGTGCTTTTTGAATAAGGTACAGATAGATCATATTTCTTTTCACGCTCTTTATTAATCCCAACTTGATTAGCAACAACATCAAAGCGAGAAGAATTAAGTCCCGCAAACATCGAATCCCATTGTGTTTCTTCGAATTTCACTTTAAGATCAAGTCGTTTCGCAACTTCTTTAACGACATCAATATCAAATCCGGTTAATTTGTTCGTTTTAGAGTCATGAAAAGTAAAGGGGCGATAAGTACCTTCTGTCCCGACTGTGATAGTCCCCTCTTTTTCGATTTTTTTTCATTTCATTATCACTTGAAGAGCTTCCACTCCCACCGCAAGCAGTTAAAACCACCACTAAAATGGAAGTTAGTAAAAACGCTGCTATCTTTTTCATGTTATTGTTCTCCTTTTATTCATTTTCTTCCTTAATTATCGCAAAACCAATTATTCCGATGAAATAAGGAGGATTAATAGTCACAGTTTGCTCACTTTGCTACACGCTCTATGCCTTGTATATTGTAGGAGAATCACACTGATTTTGCAAGCAAGATGCTTACTTTGGGTAAGTAAAAACTGCACTTCAAAAAATGAGAAGTGCAGTTTTCCTTAAGCATTGGGATGATACCACTTATAAAGTCTTTCTGCTTGTTCCCCGGAAAGATAACGCAAAAATGGTGTAGTTTCAGAGTTACCGGATTTCAATGCGATACTTAGATGATTTGTTTTTGTACGTTCCATCCAGATGCTCCTCGAAACTTTCATGGACTGGATTCGTTCTTTTCTAACTAGGTGGGTTGTTTTTGAAAGAAACGGTCTTGCGCGAAGTAAAAGAGTCCCTTCACTCAGACTGAATCCTGTCGCGCGAAAACTCGCAATTGCTTTTAATCCTGCAAAAAGAGGAAGAAGTACTGCAATAAGCCCGTAAGGATAGAAAAGCACACTCAAAATGAGAAATGGAATAATAGACCAAACGAGATAAATCATCAAAAAACGTGCCAGATTTTGCTTAGGTAGCTTCTCAATTTTAGCTTCTTCAAAGTGATAAGCTGGGAGCATCTCTTTGATCGTCTCAAGCGCTAATTGTTTTTTCATGATCGGAATGAGCAAAATATTTCCCGATTGATTCTGCTCGTCTGCCCCTCCAGCCGTGATGATTTTCACGCTCACTAGGCGAAGTATCTGCCGCAGCGGAGATTCGACAATTACAACCCCTTGAATACGCTCATATTTAATCGTTGTTGTATCTCGTTCAAATAGACCTTTTTCAACCACAAGATGATCTTCAAATTGATGCAGTTTAAATTGGAAAAATTTAAACAATGTCAAAATGATTGAAAAAATCCATAAAACGATTAAAAGTAAAATGGCTATAACTACAAACAATAAAATCCCTAATCGAATGGCTTGTTCGAACCCAGATACGAGCCACTCTTCCGGGATCGCTTCCCAAAATTGCGATAGAAAAGCAATAATAAGGGCAAGACTTCCGAACACTCCACTTGAAGTAACAGCCATGAGAAGTAGTTCTTTTGTTTTCAGCTCAACTGTTCGAATGCTATCTTCAGATTCATTTTGAACAGCAAAAGCTTTTTTTTATTACTTGATCTGGATTTTCTCCTTGTTCTACTGCTTTTTCCGCTTTTTTACCATCTCTTAAATCCTTAAGTTCTTGTGCCACACTCTTTGGCACAGCACTTAAATCCGCCTCTGCTTTCCCACTTGTTCCTGCCGTTTCTACAAGAATTTGAACGACATTAAAGGGGATGAAAAAGAACCACTGCTTTTGCTGAACGGTTTGAATTCTTTCATATGGAATAAAAATATTTTTCCGGAAAATCAAACCATATTTAATGCGCAAGCCCTTCTCTTCAAGCGTATACCGGTAAGTCCAATATTTGATCATGGCTGGAGCAAACATCAAAAGAATCACTATTATAATCAAGATCGGGAAAAGCCAAGCTTGAAACCATTGATTGTTTTTAATAGCTTGAAAAATGTAAAACAAGCCAATGACAATCGGAATAATGCTTTTACGAAGATTATCGAACATCTCTTTCAAAAGTGCGATCGGATGCAATTTACGTTCGCTATACATCTTCTTTCGCCACCTTTACGAGACTAAGAATATACTCACGTAGTTCATCTGATTCCGAAGCATTGACCGCCTCGATTTCATTTGCTCCTGCCGCTGTTGTAATTGAAAGTGAAACAAGATTTTGCTGTCTAAGCAGTGGACCTTGTGAGGTTTCAATATGCTGAATTCGAATCATCGGAATTAAAACACGTTTCCGAAAAATGATGCCATGTTGAATTTCGATTTCATCATGTTTAATTTGGTAACTCCATCTCATCCACCTAAATGGGATAATAAACCCATAAATAAAGATAAAATAAAGTAAAGCAACTGCGAATACAATAGCACTGAACCAGAGATTCACATCTGTTGCAGAAAATATTAGATAGCTTCCAATTGTTGCTAAAACAAGTAAAACCCCCACAACCCCGTATGAAATCTGCCAAACCCTTTTTTATTTTTTTTTGGCAGTTTCTTTTCTAAATTGGTAAGTTCCATAATACCCTCCCTCGTTTAATTTTTAAAAATAAGTCGCCATTCATTTTTTGTTCATAATTTCGTGCTATGCTAAGTATAACATTTTTCGAGAGGAGAAATAAGATGCGAAAAAAAATGGATTTATTGGATGATTGTAACGCTTCTTTTCTCTATTGTGAGTTTTTCTGCTCCCACTATAAAAGTAACAGCTGCCCCCGAAACGGAGGTTCTACAATCTAACCAAACCTCAGAAGACTTAACGGATTTATTTCTGACAGATGATTATTCGATTGGAGCTCCACTTGTTTCACTTGAGAACAACCAAGTGAAAATCCAGTTCACAACAAAAGAACCCTCTCGAATTACTTACACTACAACTCACGAAACGATTTCTACACAAAAAATGACAACTGAACATAAGCTTTTTTTTTCGTGATTTTATAAATGGTGAAAATTTCTTAACACTTACTGAAATAGATGCAGAAGGCAAGAAAACGGAGCTTAGGCTTCTTATTACTTTATCAGGGCTATCTTCAAATAAATCTGAACACAAAACGTTGCAGGCTAGACTGAAGGTTCTTGCTTCACTTCGTGACATAAAAAGAGCTGGAACAGATTAATGTTCCCAGCTCTTTTTAAATATTTAAAGCGAATCCAGCTTCATGCGCTTGTTTAGCACATACATAATTGGAATACCTATTCCCATCACCGCGAGTTCCCCAAAAGATGCGAATAGCCAGCTTGCAAAAAATGGCAAATCAAATGCGAGGTAAAGCTCAAATGCGATGATAAACATCGTCAATGAGAAAACTAGCGTATTAGCAATCATCCGCGCAACTTGTCCTTTCAAATAATGCATCACGATAAACATGATGAGCATCGAAATAACAGACTGCGAAACACCAAAAACAAGGTCATACCAACCAAGTGGTGAAAACAGATTCGTTATAAAAACGCCGAGTATAATTCCCCAGAAAAATTTCTTATTAAACACAATCAAATGATTGAATAATTCTGGAATACGAAATTGCACAGCGCCAAAAACAAGCGGCTGAACTAAAAAGCCCAGAATGATGTACAATGCTGCAACAATCGCATTCGTTGTAATCCATTTCATTTTCACTATTAATCTCTCCCTAGTTTTTTTTACGTAGGATGGTTTCGAACTACGTTTTTTTAAAATCACATTATTATAGCGCAGTTTTCTAAAAATGAAAACCCCTTCAAGAAAAAGAAAACATTGCAGCTTGCTTTTTCAGTAGAAATGATTATAATTATCATAGACTATTGATATCCATAATAGATATATGGTATCTCTATAGCGTTTAATACAAGTGAGGTGAATTTGATGAAGTTAACCCGAAGCTTAGAACAAGCGGTTTGTATCATCACACTACTTTCCACTCAAGATAGCACGGTGCCACTTGCATCAGATGTAATCAGCAAACGCCTGCAAGTTTCTTCTTCTTACCTAAAAAAAATCATGCGAAAATTAGTGGTTAAAGATATTATTCGTTCCGTTTCTGGAAACAACGGTGGATTTTCTTTAGCCAAAAGTCCGAAAAAAAATTTCGCTACTTGAAATTGTAGAAGCGATCGAAAGCGACCTCTCGAGTTATCCAGATACAGGACTGATCAAAACCGTATTTGGAGATATTCGTAAAAATGTGGCTTCTAAAGGTGAAAAGAAGGTAACGAAAACTTTTGAAGAAGCGGACGCTGCTTGGAAAGAAGTGCTAAAAAACCGTACTGTTGCAGATTTACTGCTTGAAACGCTTGGTCAAGAGGAGCTTCCGTTCAAAGACTGGAACGAAAGTCATCCTGAATTAAATTTTTAGATTGGTGTTGATTAGAAAGTGAATATGTTAAAAAACGAATGGATGCAGTTTGGGAAAAATAAAATCCTACTGATTTCTTCCATTGTTATTTTATTCATTCCGATCTTATATGGAGGATTCTTTTTTAAAATCAATTTGGGATCCTTATGGTAAAACAGGAGATCTTCCCGTTGCTGTTGTCAATCACGATAAAAAAAACAGAATATGGCGGAAAAACAACTGGATGTCGGAAATGAACTTGTAGATAACCTAAAGAAAAATAACGATCTAGGTTGGCATTTTGTCAGTCAAAAATCAGCAGAGCAAGGTATCAAAGATGGCAAATATTTTATGGTCGTCACGATTCCAAAAAATTTCTCAAAAAATGCCTCTACCCTGCTTGATAAAAATCCTCAAAAAATGAATTTATCTTACAAAATCAATCCTTCACAAAACTATGTAGGTGAAGTGGTTACTGAACAAGCTGCAAACCAGTTGAAATCACAGGTTGCAACAAAAATAACCAAAGAATATGCAAAAAGTGTTTTTGCTCAAATTAAAGAAGTGGGTAAAGGCATGACAACTGCTGCAAACGGAGCCAAAAAATTAAATGACGGCTCAACTAAGCTTGCAGAGGGTAATAAAACCCTTACAAAGGGGTTAGATACACTTGCGAACAGCACATTAACTTTTAAAGATGGTACTTCTCAAATTCAAGTGGCAGTAAGTGAAGCTACTGCAGGTACTCAAAAATTAGCGAATGGAGCTAAATCACTTAGTGCAGGTGAAAATGAGTTCAGCACAAAACTTGGAGCATATACAAATGGTACTCAAAAACTTGCAAATGGATCTGCTGAGCTTTACCCAGGTTCAAACAAAGTAACTAGTGGACTTGCAGATCTGAAAAATCAAGTACCCGCCCTTTCTTCAGGTGCTACACAACTAAACGGTGGAGTCGATCAATTAAATAAAGGAATCGCCGAACTTAAAAAAAAAGGTGGATGCTGGACTAAAAGAAAGCAATACACCCGAACAAAAAGCAAAGTTGCAACAACTGAAAAGTGGAGCAAATAATCTAGAATCAGCTGTTGCAGAGCTAAATAAAAACTTAAATACATCAAGTGATACAAGCAAGAACAAACTAACCACCGGATTGAATCAAGTTCAAGCTGGGATTTCAAAACTTCAAGCAAGTAATACAAGCTATGATGCAGCAATTGATGCTGGAATTGATAATGCAATGAAGCAAGCTGGAATCGACCTTTCTTCAGCAGAAGCCCAAAAAATCGTTGCTACTGCAAAGGCGGGAGCTAAAGGAGGAGCCAAGCAAGTAACAGATGGTCAAGCTAAGGCTTTCGCAGAGATTAATGCTGGGATCGATCAATTAAAGATAAGTAGTAATCAAGTTGCAGACGCTATTTACAAGCTTAACGCGCAGGTACCTACACTTGCGAGCGGAACAAATGAACTAGTAGGAAAAACAGAATCAACAATAGATGAATTCAGTCAAATTTCTGCAGCGCTTGGTGCATTGTCAAACGGAGGCTCCAAACTAGCTTCTGGAACGAGTCAGCTTACATCTTCTATCCCTACTCTTTCAAATGGAGTCGATGCCCTCTATAGTGGTTCAAAACAAGTAACAGATGGTATTGGATCCTTGAATGGCGGTCTTCAGACACTTACAGATAACAACGCAGCACTTAACGCCGGTAGCACGACACTAGCAAAAGGTGCAAATGAGTTAACTGGTGGTCTAAATCAAATGAATAGTCAACTTCCACTGTTAAATAACGGAATTGGTCAACTAGGAAATGGTGCTTCAGAATTAAATAACGGTGCAATTAAACTTACAGCTGGATCAACAAATCTTGGTAATGGAATTAAGCAAGTTGGCGATGGTTCCAAGGAACTTTCTGGAAAATTAAAAGATGGTGCCGAACAAGTAAATGATACAAAAGCAACTAATAAAACATTCAACATGTTTGCAACACCGGCTAAACTAACAGAACACAAAATGAGTGAAGTGCCTAACTATGGTCACGGTCTTGCTCCTTACGTTCTTTCACTCGGCCTTTATGTCGGTGCTTTAGTCTTTAACTTTATTTTCCCAATTCGTCGTCCAGCAATTGATCCAACAAGTGGCCTCTCATGGTGGCTCAGTAAAGCCTCTATCGGCGCGTCAGCCGCTGTCCTTCAGGCTCTTATTCTTGATTCAATTATGCTGATGCTTGGCTTACATGTCGATCATATTGGTGCCTTTATATTAACATCTGTTTTGACTTCACTTGCCTTTATGTTCTTTGTCATGTTCCTTGCCATCACGCTTGGAAACCCAGGAAGATTTTTTGCTATGGTACTTCTTGTACTACAACTTGGAGGTGCCGGTGGAACGTTCCCACTACCACTCACGAATGGTTTCTTCAAAGCAATTCATCCATTCTTACCAATGAGTTACTCTGTTTATAGTTTCCGTGATGCTATTTCATCCGGACTCGGAACTTCTTTATACGTGCACAGTTCCCTAGTTCTACTTTCAATTTTCGTGGTCACAAACCTACTTCTCATGTGGGTACTGACGCTACGGCATAATAAACGGTTTAAACTTGAAAACCAAACATTAATCCCTGGCGGAGACTAAGTTAAAAGCCGGAAGGAAAATTTTCCTTCCGGCTTTTTTAATCGAATTGACAGGCATCCCCATCTTTTTCAAGTTGGTTTAATTCTTGTTTTATCCGATAGACAGTTGTCCGCGCAATTTGGTGCTGTCGTGCAATCTTTTGAATTGGTTCCCCTTCTTTTAGCATTTTGACAATATTATAATAAGCAGAACGCTTTTCTGGATCTTTTGCATCCGCCGCATATAAAGTGGGCTTGCCTTTATATACCCCCTTTTCTTTTGCCGCTTGGATACCTTCTGCTTGCCTACGTTTATGTTCAAGCTTCTCACGCTCTTTCATATCTTTTAATAGCTGAATAAGTAGTTCTTCTACAAATTGCGATACCTTGAAGTCTACTATAGGTCGGCTAAGTAGCGGAATGCTTGTAACTAATAAGCTAGCTTTTTTTTCTTTTAAAGTCTTAACAACTGTTATAAGTTCTTGATAATTTCTCCCAAGCTGATCCATAGTTTCTACCATAAGATGGTCACCAGCCGTGATTAGTTTTAAAGCTTTCGTAAATTCTGTGCGTTCTCCGTGATGCTGTTCAATAAAAACATGCTTTGCTCCCCGAGAAAAAAAATCATAAATCTGTCTTTTTTCTCTTCGAATTTTTTTTGTCGAGTTCTGTGTATGCAATGATCATTCCTTCTTCCCCCCATAATGCCGGTTCATCTATTTTACACAAACTAGAATAGAAAATCCAACAAAAAACAAAGTGTTTACTTTACATGTATCCTAAACAGACAATTCTAACTTATTTGTGTATTTTTTGTGAACATTTATCTATTTTTTAGCACACAAGATAATAATCATGCTAAACTCCACAAGTACACAAAACAAAGGAGGATTTTTAATGCTTAAGAAAAAAATTTTTATTGGCGCAATGGGATTAATGATCGGTTGTTCACTTATTTTTGCCCCAGCATCTGTTAGCGCCAAAAAGGCAGTAAATAAGGAGGAACCAGAATCAAGAACACTTGTTGTTACCGCAAACGGAAACTTGACAGGTTCTATTGTTCCTTACTATGACAAGGAGGAAATTCCTGGTTTTGAAACAGGCTATATCGATCTGCACTACCGGTCATTCGACACTGGTTTTGTTGATGGTGACAATTCCTATTTAACAATTGAGTTACCACAAGAATTTGCCACTATTGCTAAACAACCTTCATTTAAAGAAAACATCAGTGGTCGCGTACAACGTAAAGGGCTTTTAGGAGATCGTTGGTTCACTTATTCGGAAAAAGATATTACTATTAACGGGACTAGAATCGCTTTTAAAACACCAAAAGAATTTTGGCTAGTTCACGGCGAAGTAAACGCAGATATCTCCATTAATTATGGGAATGTACAAAAGCTTTATCCAATGCGTCTAATCCAAGGGAACTCACAAGGTTATGTATTCCACTCAGCACTTAGACGCTCAATGGCTCCATGGGATCCAATTCAAGAACCACTTCTTGGTTCAAATAGTGATACAATGGCTACAAATTACACAAGCGCTTATTGGGACTTCTAGTTCCATAAGAAAAAAACTGACAAGTGCCGCGATGGCACTTGTCAGTTTTTTATATTCACTAAAATCCCCCTATCCGCCCTAGTTCTCTACTTCTTTTATAACCGTCCTCATTCATTATCTATTGTTTATATAGCTACAGACAAAAAAGCTTTTATTATAACTTATTTTTTGTCTGTCGCATCAAAAAAAACCCGATATAATTTATTTTGCAACAAGGAATTGATAACAACATTCGAACCAATCATCTGTAGAACTCTTTACAAATTGATAAATTTTTGAAAGGAGGGGGAAAATGAAAAAAATAGTTTTTGGTTTTCTTATTGTTACTGCACTATTTATCAGTGCTCCTAAAGTTAGTTTCGCAAATGAAGCCAACAACCCACCAACCGGAATTAAGACAGAAGGAATTTTCCAAGTTCCAGCCGGTGCAAACAGTTCTGTTATAAGCGGTGATGATCTTGACATTGTTGAAGTGACAAATGATACAAAGAGACAAGCCGGTGCCATTTGGAATACAGATAACAATATGATGGATCTAACAAAAGATTTTTCTTCATCCATGTATATGTACTTCGGCGATAAAGAAAGTAAAGCAGCAGATGGTATGGCTTTTGTGTTACAGGCTGATCCAAATAAAAACAATGCTTTTAGAACAGGTGAAGGTGAACGGCTTGGTGTTTGGGATTCAACCAAACGTGGGGAATTCGGTCTTGCGATCATGAATTCTGTAGCTATTGAGTTTGATACACACTACAACGATGACTTTGATATGGATATTTCCAAAAAGAAAAATCATATTGCTTGGAATTTCCCTGGTAAAGAATCTTCTTATTATGACCATAGCTCTCTTATCGGAAGTTCTTATAGGAAATTGATTCACAATGACCTACAATATCCAGAAAATCAATATCTTTCAGATGATAAATGGCATCACTTTCAAATGAACTGGAACGCAAGTGCATCCACATTAACTTATCAATTTGATTCACTCGCACCTATTACTATTCCAATTAATGTGGCTGATGTTTTTGGAACAACAAGTGTATACTGGGGATTCACAGGGTCAACTGATGACAGTTATGCTCAAAATCGGATAGTCTTTGAAAATGTTCCGGGTCTTGTTGATGGTACTGTCCATGAAGAGGCCTTCACAAAAGCGGACCATCAAAATGTGACTGGAAAAAAAGTTTATGCAGGGGATACGCTAACGCATGAAATTACAACTTCTTATAAAGATGGAAAAGTAAACTGGACTCATCCTGTTCTTACTAAAAACTTAGATGCTAATTTAAGCTATGTCCCAGGCACATTGAAGCTAATTACTCCAGATGGGAAAGAAAAAGCTTTGCCAGATGATTCATGGAATGATAACTCGCTTCAGATAATGCTAGATGATCTTGGCACAGACAACAATTTTGAAAAAATCGTTTTTGATGTACAAGCAAAACAAGTTAAGGAAGATTATGAAGTAACCCATACTGATGTTGTAACAGGGAGTAATTTTATTGCGCACAGTGATGAAATGAAATACACCATTTCAAGTAATTCACCGCCAAACCTCACATTAAAAGATGCTAATAACCAGGTTTCTTTAAAGGATGATGATGAACTCATTTTAAGTGGTTCTTGGCTTGATCGTGATAGTGATAGTGTAAGTCTTTATTACCAAGTGGACAACGCTCCTGCTGTCAAATTTGCAGAAAATCTCGCTAACGTTCCTGTAGGAAGTAAGCACGACTTTTCAACAAAACTAAAACTTGACACAGGCACACATGCGGTAAAAGTTTATGCAGTTGATAGTGATCACGCAACATCTAATGTAGAAGAATTAACTGTTGCAGTTGATGGTACCTTAACCTTTTTAGACATCCCTAACTTCTCATTTGGTGATTTAACAGTTCCAACAAGTAACACTACCCTCTTTCCAGTTTCCTCTGGAAGTCTTAAATTTAGTGATACTCGAATTGCGGGAAGTGGTTGGAAACTTAGCGCAAAATTGAAGAAAGAAATGACAACTGTTGATGGCAAGCATACTATCCCAAATGGATTAGTTTATATTGGCTCAGATGGTTCAAGACAAACACTTTCAGAAAATGAATCAGTGCTTATTGATTCAGGAACGAGCGGGGATACAAACGAGCACGTCGTTGATTGGAATACTAATCAGGGACTTGCACTTAATTTAAATCCTGGGTTATATAAAGGAAACTATGCTGGTGAAGTAGAGTGGACTTTAGAAGATACCCCCAATTCTTAGAAAGGAGATAGAGAATGAAAAAAACATTGTTCATAATTAGTCTTTGTGCTTTATTCTTTATTTCTCCTACTTCTGTGTTTGCTAATAATCCAGTAAGTCATGCAGAGAGTCATGCAGGAATCCATTTTATCAGTGGGGATGAGGAGAATGATTCTGCACAACATGAAAAGAATAAAAATGCAACCTATCCTTCTAAATCAACAAATAAAACTATTGAAAATGAAAAAAGGAATTCAAGTGGAACAGCATCAATATCTCACCTGCCCCAAACAGGTGATAAAGCCGAGTCTCCCCTCCCTTCTATCGGCATGATTCTGATTAGTATCTACTTTATCCAAAACAAAAAAAAGAAAAGAGGAAAAAACACAATGAAAATGAAAAATTTAGTAATTGCAACAGTAATCACAGGGAGCGCTATCGTCGCAAGCCCCGCAGCACAAGTTTTCGCAGAAGAAACGAATACTGCTAATTCGCATGCTTTTGTTAGTTTAACAGCAGGTGATACAACTACTCCAGTTGATCCAATCGATCCAAGTGAACCAGGTGGTGGTACTGGAAACACGGGTAGCCTAACTATCGATAATGTCACACCATTTGAATTTGGAACGCACCAAATTTCGTCTACTTCAGAAACTTATACATCAACTGCAAAAAATCCAAATGTACAAGTGACTGACCGTCGTGGCGAAGGTCAAGGTTGGACACTTCAAGTGGCACTTAGTGAATTTAAAGATCAAACGGATGCTTCAAAAGTATTAAAGGGAGCTGAACTTACGATTCCAAAAGGAGAACTAAAAACAACAGCTGGGAATGTTTCAGATGCACCAAATAATTTTGCTTCTACACTTGCTGCCGATGGAAGCGGTAGTGCTATCATTATGCAAGCCAATGAAAAAACAGGGATGGGCACTTGGGAAGATTTGTTTAACAATCAAGAAATCAAGCTAACTGTTCCTGCTGGAAACTACTCAGGTGACTATTCATCAACATTAAATTGGAGCTTGGTGGATGCACCAAATGCTTAATCAAAATAAGGGAGAGAATAAAATGAATAAAAAAATAGTAACAATTACTGCTGGACTAGGACTTCTAATTTCATTCGGAGTAACACCTGCTGCTTATGCAGCATCTGTAAGTGATGCTACATCAAAAAATCATATTGTGTTTGAAGCAGATGAAAGCACTACAACACCAATTGATCCAACTGATCCTGACAATCCAAATCCGCCAAACCCAGTGGATCCAACTGATCCAGAAAATCCGGGAACAGGAAATAGTGGTCCACTCTCAATTGACTATGTATCGAATATAGAATTTGGAACACAAACAATTTCTTCAAATACAATGACTTATTATGCACAAAATGAAAATCCTTTTGTTCAAGTTACAGATAATCGTGGTACTGGAGCTGGATGGACATTAACTGCTAAAGCTTCAGAGTTTAAATCGACCGACGGCAACAAAGTATTAAAAGGCGCTGAGCTAAGCTTTAAAAATGGACAAGCTAAAACACAAAGCGCTAACATCTCTGAAGCACCAGACACAAAAGATGTCACGTTTAATAATGCTGACGCTCAAATCATGATGAATGCCAAAAAAGATACTGGTCGCGGAACATGGGTAGACGTTTTTTCAGGAACTGCTGAAAAAAAATGAAAATGTAACGCTAAAAGTACTGCCAGGAACTGCTGATGCTGATGTTGATTATACAGCAACAATCAATTGGGAATTAACAGACGCACCCATTTCCTAAATATCATTTCATGAAAAAACAACCAAACTATTGTTCTTTTTGAAAGGAGAAACAAATGAAAAAATTATTTTTGATGTTAATGGGGATTTTAGTAACTCTCACTTTCTTGCCAAACACAGGTTTTGCTGCAGATATGAATTATAGTGTACGAGCAATTATTCCAGATAATCAAGTTGATAAAACAAAGACATATTTTGATCTACGAATGAAACCAGGACAAAAGCAAAAATTGACACTTCACTTTGAAAATAATGCTGATGAAAAAGTTCAAATAGAAGTCTCTCCGAATACAGCAACCACTAATCGCAATGGTGTAATTGATTATAGCTCGTCTAAGAAAAAAAACTGACTCAAGCTTAAAGCACGATTTTAGTAAACTTGTTACAGGAGAAAAAATCGTCACACTAAACGCAAAAGAGAAAAAAGATGTCGATTATGAAGTAACCATGCCAGAAAAAGATTTGGATGGTATCCTATTAGGTGGTTTTTATATCCACAAAAAACAAGCTGATACGGATAAAGATAAAGATTCTTCTGTTCAAATAAAAAATGATTATTCTTATGTTATCGGTGTTCGACTTTCTGAAAATGACAAATCTGTTTCTCCAAAACTTAAATTGAATCAAATAGAAGCTGGTCTTGAAAATTATCATACTGTCGTAAATGCCAATTTACAAAATACGACACCTGTCATTATCTCAAACATGAAGATTAACGCTAAAGTCACAAAAGCTCAGGATACAAAAGTCCTCCACCAAGTGACAAAAGAAAATCAATCTATGGCACCAAACTCTAACTATGATTTCTCCATTCCTTGGAATGATGAAGAATTAAAAGCTGGAAAATATCATCTTAGTATGACAGCAAAAGATCAATCAGGTCATAAGTGGAAATTCGAGAAAAACTTCGAAATTGGTGATAGCGCAAAAGCAATTAATAAAGAAGCGGTTGGCTTAGAACATTCAAATATTTGGCTTATTCTTGGCCTATCTGGGGCTGGTCTATTGATTTTGCTTCTAGCTATTCTATTTTTTGTACGCCGCAAACGCAAGAACAAAGAACAAATCTAAAAAACTTATATCATCAAAATTCATTTGTTATAGAGGATAAAAATTAGTTCCCTAATTTTTATCCTCTTCTTCTATTTATAAAAATATTAAGCACTTTTCTTATTCATAATTCCTCTTTATATTAAAACTCATTTTCTACTACTTCCCCAGTTTTTCCTGATAGAGTTTATTTTCACTTGTGTATTTTTTCCCAAACAAAACACAAGAAAACCCTTCCAAACGGTGTTATAGTAATAAATGAATATTATTTCAATAAAAAAGGGGGGAATGACAAATGGTTATTGATTGGTCGAACACGGCAGTTTACAATACCATTATGTCGGTTGCAACAGGGATTGCTTTATTACTTATCTTACAATTTGGGAGAAAACTTCAAAAAGAGGAAATCGGACAAATTGACAGTTGGGTTGTCGGATTTGCCATCCCTGGATTCATTTTAACTCTGACAGGTGCTCATATGTCACTTACATGGCCACTTTCCAAAATCGGATTTCCATTTGATGATATCATTTTTGGTGAACCTGTCCTTGCATTTGGCATTTTGCTTCTTGCCGCTGCTTATTTACTTCATAGACGTAATCACGTTTACGTGCGGGACGAAAAACTCGATGCAAGAAATGATAAATTAATTGCTAAACGTCTTCAAGAGGATTTACCCGGACTCTTAAAACCCCTTTCCTATTTTGGGGCTGCTATGGGGCTTGCACTTATCGCAATTGGAATCGCAGGCATTACATTTCAACTGTTTGCCGCACCGAAAGAAGAACCTATTTCCGGTCTTCTAGCGGACTATCCTCTTGTTGAAGCAAGCTTCATCTCTCTGCTATACGCCATTACCGGACTTGGCGCTGTGCTTTTCCCACTAATCTTAAAGAAGAATCCTGCAGCAGGACTAGTAAAAACTGTGAAGACACTTTGGCTTGTCGCAGGTATCATCTTCGTTGCCTTTGGCGTTATGAATTACTTTACTCATATCGGTTTGATCGTAAATACAATGAAATAATCTATTTAAAAAAAACTGAGACATAAATCCCAGTTGCCAAAAAAAACCGGGTAGAAAATCAAAAAAAAGATTTTCTACCCGATTTTCATGTTTAGCTAAAAATTTATGTCCAGACTCTTTTCTAAAACTAATGCACCTGTTCTAGTGTAAGTCAGTATTTATTCCGAATCCCTCGAATGTTGTTACAGATAATAGATATAGAAGTGAAACTAGGTACTTGATGAGAAGGAACGCGTTCCTCTGTAGACCGCCCATATCGGCAACAACAAACAGATGTCGATAGATCGTGCGCCTATCTGAAGGCTGCTCATTTGCGTTTTACTTCCTTATCCGTGCATAGGTGAGAAATGAACTAGACTTATTAATTTACGAAAATATGCCGATATAGCCCCAGCTACATAAACTCAAAAAAAAGGGCGAGAAAATCTTTTTTGATTTTCACCCCTGTTTTCATACTTAGTTAAGGTTAATGCCCCATCCTTTTCTATTTTAATTTTCTCCCTTTTCCGTTGAAAATCTCCTTTTACTATGACAAACTGAGAGATAAAGGGGGAAAAGAAATATGTATGGAATCAAACAAAAAAACGCTTGGATCGAAGTGGTTTACATTAATCATACAACTCGTTTACTTAACGCTTGCAGTTTACTTAATCGTCAGATCAGACTTAGCTAGTTATTTAAGTTATACACTTTATTTATTTTTATTGATTACTTTTATTCGCCTCAATGCCATGAGTTTTATTTGGCTTCCTAGAGGAATTAGTTGGAAAGAAGCGATTGGAAATAGCACGGCATTTGCTATTTATTATATTGGTTTTCCATTATTTGCAATTTACGATCACAGTTCTTTCAACTTGAGCATGTATTTGATCGGCATCGCTCTTTTTTTGATTGGCAGTTTCGTTAATACCACTTCTGAACTATTGCGAAAGCCTTTCAAGGATAATCCAGCTAATAAAGGAAAGCTTTATACCGGCGGATTTTTTAAATATGCCATCCACATTAATTATTTCGGAGACGTTCTTTGGGTAGCAGGATTTGCTCTTGTGACTTTAAACTGGTGGGCCCTCACAATTCCTGTCTTCTTGCTTTTACTTTTTATGTTCTCTTATATTCCAAATGCAGACAACTATCTGCTTGATAAATACGGAAAACAATTCGAGGACTATCAAAAGAACACGAAAAAACTGATTCCCTTTATTTGGTAGCCTTTTTAAGTATGCTGCCCAAACAAAAAGCAGTAATCTGAGGAACTAATTCCTTAAATTACTGCTTTTTCATTTTACATACAACTTTTATTTGTTGTTGTTATTATTTGATTTCTTATAGTAATTGCCTTTTCCGCCGCCGCGACGATCACGCGAACCATTGCTTGAACCGCGTCGTCCCTTGCCGCTATTGTTACGATCGCGATAATTGCCTTTGCCACCGCCACGGTAGTTCCCTTTTCCGCCGCCTTTTCCACCACGAGAAGGAAGTGGGCGCTCTTCTGTAATGTGAACTGGTGTTTGATCGGGCTCTTTTGCGAGCATCTTAAGCATCGCCGCCGCAATATCAGTCGCATCATAGTTTTCAAGCAATTCATTTGCGACTGCTTTATAGTCCGCTAGATTTTCTTCAGTGATAATTTCTGTGATTTTTTCTGTCGCAACACGAAGTTGACCAGCAAAAGCCTCATCCCAAGTTGGTGGCTTAAGAGGTTGCATTCTTTTCTTCGTAGTTTGCTCCACTGTGCGAAGGTAACCCATTTCACGTGGTTGTACGAATGTAATCGCCATACCCTCTTTTCCGGCACGACCTGTACGACCAATCCGGTGCACATAGCTTTCCGGGTCTTGCGGAATATCATAGTTATAAACGTGCGTCACACCCGAAATATCTAATCCACGAGCCGCAACATCCGTTGCAACAAGAACATCGATTTTTCCTTCTTTAAACTTGCGAAGTACACTCATTCGTTTCGCCTGTGTTAAATCACCATGAATCCCTTCAGCTACATAACCGCGCATATCAAGTGCACGCGAAAGCTCATCGACACGGCGTTTCGTCCGTCCGAATACAATGGCAAGCTCAGGGGATTGCACATCAAGCAAACGGCTTAGTACATCAAATTTTTTCTTTTTTCATGTACCTTGATGAAAAATTGCTCAATCAAAAGAGCAGTCATTTCCTTCGCTTTAACACGAATAAGTTCTGGACTATGCATGAAGCGTTCTCCAATACGACGAATCGGATCCGGCATCGTTGCAGAAAATAGTAAAGTTTGACGTTCATCTGGCACTTCTTTCAAAATGGATTCAATATCATCAATGAACCCCATGTTAAGCATTTCATCTGCTTCGTCGAGCACAAGTGTCTCAACATGGTCAAGCTTCAGCGTACGCCGATTAATATGGTCAAGAATACGACCAGGTGTTCCGACAACAATTTGTGGGTTTTTCTTTAACGAACGAATTTGACGGCTGATATCTGAACCGCCATAAACAGCAAGTACTCGTACATGCTTATCATAACTTAATTTGTATAGTTCTTCCGAAACTTGGATCGCAAGTTCACGTGTCGGTGCAATAATTAATCCTTGTACATTAGAATTCTTTTGATCGATTTTTTGAATCATTGGAAGACCAAACGCAGCCGTTTTTCCCGTCCCCGTTTGCGCTTGTCCAATTAAATCTTTTCCTTCAAGGCCAATCGGAATCGTCTTTTCTTGAATTGGCGTAGCCTCTTCAAACCCCATTCTCTCAACAGATTTTACAATTTTTTCGTCCAGACCAAACTCTGAAAACTTTGTCAATGTCATTTCTCCTTTACTTTCTTAAAGTTTTTGCAGGAGAGCTTTATCCTCATCATACGCTTATGATGAATCTTTATGATCTACATAAAAAATGAAAATGATTCAATCACTTTCATTCATCCGGTTACTAAACTATGATTTCTTTTTGAATTATTCACCACTTGGCAATTTCCAAAACGCTCCGAAATCTACAATTCGACGTATCAAATAAAAAAAAGCCCTCTAACTCACTAGGCTATACATATAAAACCTAATAAACATCTAATAGACATCATAACATGAATCCATTTCCATTTCAATCTGAAAACCTAGTTTTTACGACGTTTTCGCGAATAAAAAAAAAGAAAGCGAATTCAAATATACGGAAAAACTAGCAAATTTTACTTTTCTTGATCGTTTTACCTATAGATTTTCCGTTTTTCTGTTTCAAATTCCTGAAATGCGTTGCACAAGCAAGAAAAGCGCTTACATTATCAAATATAATCTTCTATGATAAAAGAGTAATACAAACCGATGAAGTGAGGGATGACCATGAAACATAAACACTTAGACGCATTTCCAAATGATTTTTTATGGGGGAGCGCTTCTGCTGCTTACCAAATTGAAGGCGCTTATAAGACAGACGGAAAGGGAGCATCTGTCTGGGATACCTTTGTAAAAAAACCTGGAACAACTTTCCAAAATACTACTGGCGACATCGCGGTTGACCATTATCACCGTTACTTAGAAGATGTCGCACTAATGGCTGAGCAAGGTCTAAAAGCATACCGCTTCTCTGTATCTTGGTCGCGGATTTTCCCAAATGGTAAAGGAGAAATCAATCAAGCAGGACTAGATTTTTACAATTCGCTAATTGATGAACTCGTAAAGCATCAAATCGAACCCATTGTTACGATCTATCACTGGGACTTACCACAAGCTTTGCAAGAGGAATACGGTGGATTCGAATCTCGAGAAATCATTCAAGATTTCACCAACTACGCGAAGGTGCTGTTTGAAGCTTTTTCGGATCGTGTGAAATACTGGATTTCTTTAAACGAACAAAATGTTTTCATCACACATGGCTACCTTCTTGCCCTTCATCCACCGAAAGTGAAAAACTTAAAGCGCATGCTGCAGGCCAATCATATCGCGAACCTCGCAAACGCATCTGTGATTGCTGCATTTCATGATGGGAATTACCCGGGACAAATCGGGCCGAGTTTTAATTTCAGCCCCATCTATGCTTTAGATGCTGATCCTGAAAATGTGCTCGCTAAAATAGATACCGAAGAGCTGATGGATTATTTTTGGTTAGATGTATATGCAAAAGGTCACTATCCTCGAACTGTCTTAAAACAATTTGTGACACTTGGTGTCATGAAAGAACCAAGCGAAGCGGACAATGAGCTTTTAGCACGAGGAAAACCAGATTTTATTGGACTGAATTATTATCAATCCGCCACCGTCACAAAAAGTGATACAATGACTCTTTCTGCCCAAGATATGCAAATGAACCATTTCGGGAAAAAAGGAACGAGTCGCTCCATCACCATTCCTTCTGTCAGTGCGTTCACAAAAAACCCTTACCTCAAGCAAACGAACTGGGACTGGACGATCGACCCAATCGGCATTCGCACAGCCCTTCGCACAATAGAAAGCCGCTATGCGTTACCAGTCTTAATTACCGAAAACGGCCTTGGCGAATACGATCACTTTGAAAACGGGGAAATCCACGATCCTTATCGCATCGAATATTTGAAACAACATTTAAAAGAAGTTCAAGCAGCAATAACCGATGGCGTACAAGTTTTAGGCTATTGTTCGTGGAGCTTCACAGATCTACTCAGTTGGTTAAATGGCTACCAGAAACGTTACGGCTTTGTTTACGTCGACCGCGACGAAACCTCTCAAAAAACCCTGAATCGCTACAAAAAAGATAGTTTTTACTGGTACCAAGAAGTAATCGCTACAAACGGCGCCAGTTTAACAAAAAAGGAGAATGACTGATGGAAAAACTCGAACGTTTCTTAAACAAATTTATCGGTCCTATTGCAGCCCGAATGAACCGCAGCAAATTTTTCAGCGCGCTTGCAGAAGCCTTCATGCGCACAACGCCCATCACACTGGGCGTTGCGCTCCTGATGATTATTGGGAACTTCCCGATTCCCGCTTGGATTGAATTGCTCAAAAATATCGGCCTAACCGCACATTTTAATGCGGCACTTGGAGCAACGATCAACTTGCTTTCCGTATATGTCGTCTTTAACTTTGCTTACATCTACGCTAAAAAAGATGGCCACGATCCAATGCCAGCAGGATTGCTTGCTATAGCAGCATTTTTCCTTTTAATGCCCCAAGCAATCAAAACTTACATTTTAGGAGAAAACATCACGAGGTTCCCGGCAGAAGCCTTAATTAAATCAAGCTCTAACGTAGAAGCTTTCCAAATGATCTATACAGGCGGTTCTGGACTTTTCGTTGCCATTTTAGTTGGCTATCTCGTTGGCTTACTTTATTCCTATCTCATCAAGAAAAACATTACCATCAAAATGCCCGATTCTGTTCCAACAAATGTATCCGAATCCTTAAGTCCCGCGATTTTGTCCGGTATCATCTTAGTTATTTTCTTCATCATTCGCGTACTATTTTCCTACACACCGTTTGAAAATATCTTCGCATTCATCACGATGCTCGTACAAGCGCCACTACAGCACTTGACCGCGTCTCCCGTCGCGATCATTCTCATTTTTACAATCGCTAACTTGCTTTGGTTTTTTGGTATCCATCCAAACATGGTTTACGGAGTCGTCATGCCAACACTTACAGCGAATATGACAGCAAACATGGTCGCTTTTCAACACCATCAAGAACTGCCTTACCTTGCTATGGCCGTTGTCTCTTACGTCTGCGGAAATGGTTTTGGTGGGCAAGGCGCGACTTATGGACTCGTTATTTCCATGTTCCGTGCGAAATCAGCGCGCTACAAGCAACTTTTCAAACTAGCGGGGCCACCTGTCATTTTCAACATTAACGAACCACTTATTTTCGGAATGCCACTAATGCTAAATCCATTTTTCTTCATTCCAATGGTCATCTCACCTGCCTAATGGGAGGAATTGCTTGGGGTATGATGTCATTCCTTGATTTTTCGAAGTATAACCCACTGATCGCCATGCCATTTACGACCCCCGCTCCTATTGTAATGTTCCTAAAAGGTGGGCTCCCGTATCTACTTGTTTTCATCGTTCTACTTATTGTCAATGTCCTAACTTGGTACCCGTTCTTTCGAATGGCTGATAAAAAAGAATGCCAACAAGAAGCCATTCTCGAACAAGAAAAAGCAGCAGAAAATTAATTTTCTGCTGCTTGCAAGTTGTAACAATAAGCCACTAAATATTCGATCAATGCGACAACAGGAACCTGTGAAGATAAGTCAAACTGATAAGACAGACGTTGTTTTTCTGTGTAGTAGCACAAATTAATCGAGGACAACTTCGCTAGCAAATTATCGCTCGAATTCGTCACACTAATTATCAACTTATCATAAGATTTAAGAAGCTGTGCAAGTTCTACCATTTCACGTGTTTCACCGGAACTTGAGAAAAGCAAGACCACATTGCCACTTTCCTTAGCTTCTTGCTTTAAAAACGGTGCATAGGGTTCATTAGACGAAAGTGCCTTAAGACCAATCATATTGAGCTTCCGTGCAGCATATTCAGCCATGATCCCTGAAGAACCCATGCCAATGCAGCAAATCCAATTCGCCGTGCGAAACACCTCACCCACTCGTTTGATTTGCTCATTGATATCGGCTTCAAACACTTGGTCGACAAAAATCTGCTCCAAGAAAATCCGATTCGTCATACTCGTTTCAATAATGCTTTCCACTTCATTTCGAATATAAATTTGAAAATCATGAAACGAGAGAAAACCACATTTTTTCACAAAACGTGTTACAGTAGAGGGTGAACAAGGAATTTTAGCCGCAATTTCCCGAGCAGAGAGTTTAAAAATTTGCTCTGGATTTTTTAAAAATAAAGGCGCGCAACGCTTCATCCGAATCCGATAACTGGTGTACCATTGAAATTTTTTCTAACATTGCTATCTTCTCCTGTCAAAATCATTGCATTCATTATATCAAAAAGCCACAAGAAGTCCAGATAATGTGAAGGAGGAAAAATAATGTCCAATATTCTTGTTTTCGATGTTGGCGGCACATTCGTGAAATACGCACTCGTTCAAGACGGGAAACTCGGAAATGTTAACAAATTCAAAACCCCAAAACTCAAAGAACAATTTCGGCAAGAAATGGTAGAAATCCTTCATAACGTGCCCTGTGCACTTTCCGGTGTCTCCATTTCCATGCCGGGCGTGATCAACCCTGAAACCGGCTTTGCCCTTCATGGCGGTTCCTTGCAGTTCATCCATAAAGAAAATCTACTAGAGCTCTTCAACTCTTATTTTGATTTACCAGTAGCTGTCCACAATGACGCCAAAGCCGCAATCATCGGCGAAATGAACGAAGGTCAGCTTAAGAACATCCAAAATGGGGCAATGTTCGTCCTTGGAACAGGCGTCGGCGGTAGCATTATGCTAAATCGAAAAGTCCTATCCGGCACACACCAATCCGCAGGCGAACTTTCATTACTCAAAACGAGCACCGATTTAGAAAAAGCCGATTTTCTCGTCACCCGAAATGGTATCCAGGCCTTGCTTCGTCCTTTCGCCGAAGCTAAACAACTTGATTTAAAACAACTATCTGGAGAACTTTTCTTCGAAGCCTTGCAAAATGGTGACTCGGATGCCATCTCCATCATGCAGCGTTTCACAGATTCCCTTGCTGTTCAAATCTGGAACCTCCAAGCCACTCTTGATCTTGACAAAATCGTCATCGGTGGAGGCATCAGCTCTCAGCCACTTCTGCTTGATTACATACAAGCCAGCCTAAAAAAACTCATTTTACCTCTTTCCCATCTGGGTGATACCATACTTGAAACGATCCAACCCTGTGTTGAACTAAGTAGCCTCGGAAATAACGCCAACCTGCTAGGCGCTTATTATCATTTCAAAGTCACCCATTCCAAATGAAAAGCGAGCCGTTAAAAGAACTTTTTAACGGCTCGCTTTTAGTTTTCTTTCAAGAAATCCAACAAGTTTTCAAACAAAACTTCCCGGTCTTTATCCTGACAGAGCAAGTGCCCTGCTTCTTCCATGACGAATAACCGCTTCGGCCCTGGAATAGTCTCCATCAAATAATCGACGCTTTGCTTCGCAGAAATCACAGCGTCCATCCCGCCCTGTGCAATAAAAGTCGGAATCTCAAGATGAGCAAGTGCCGGCTTAGCTTGCATGACCATCTTAGCAAACTGCGCTTTCGACTGACTCGGAACATCCGTGAAGCGTTTAAAATAGCGACTAAAAACCGAACTATTCTTGAGCTTCTGATCCTTCACTTCAACGAACAGCTGTCCCTTATTATCCACTAGGTTAGGCCAGTCCAGATAATGAACTGAGGTGCTAAGAAGAGCAAGCTTTTTCACCTCTGGATGATGTCTTGCGAGCCAACCAGCAAGCAAGCCGCCCATCGAAAACCCAATTAAATAAACTTCCTCGTCTTCTTTTAGGAGCTGTGTCAAAATACTTTCCATGAAAACAATCCAGTCCTGATAAGTCGCATTTCGTAAATGATATGGCTTATCATGGCCAGGAAGCGTCGGTGTCAGTACATCCCAATCGGTATGCTTTTTTAAGTAATCCGCAAGCGGCTTTAATTCATCCGGCGTCCCCATATAACCGTGAATACACAAACATGCAACCATTTTGATTGTCAACTCCTGTTTTCATCGTAAAATCATCTTACCCTATCATAAGTTTTTCTACGACATCTTTCAAGCCCATTCCATAAGAACCTTTAAAAAGCACCCATTCGTCCCCTGTCACTGCTTGAAGCAAAGCTTTCTCAAGTTCATCCTTCGAAGTAAAATAATGGACATGATCCGCACCTATTCGTTCGCTAGCAGCTTCCACAAAAGCCTGCATCTTTTCCCCATACGCAAAAACTTCATCTAGCTTTTTCGCTTCAATCACTTCACCCGATTCACGGTGAAATTTCTCCGCATCTTTTCCAAGTTCCAACATATCCGCCACAACCGCTATTTTGCGTTTTCCATCTGCTTCCATATTCATAAAGGTTTTAAGCACAGCCTTTAAAGCAGTTGGACTCGAATTGTAGGAATCATTCAAGATTTTCGTTCCACGAGGCGATTCAAGCCACTCTAGTCGGCTTTTAGATCGTTCCATCCCATTTAAAGCGGTTTTCGCTGTTGCTGAATCAATGTCGAGCTTACGCGCAGCGAGTAGCGCAGCCATTGTGTTGAATACATTGTGTTCCCCAATGATAGGCACGTAAAGAGAAGTTTCTGGGTCCAAATTCGTAGTGAACCTCGTTCCTTCCGTTTCCGTAGCAATAGTAAGTGGGTAGATGTCCGCCGTATGTTCCCGCCCAAAAGTTTCCGTTTGAACGTTTTTAGGTAAATTTTGCTTGATTAACGTCTCTTCATGCGGATAAATCAAAAGCCCTTCTTGTTTTAATCCAAGAATGATCTCAAGTTTTGCTTTTGCGATTTCTTCTCGTGAACCGAGATATTCGATGTGCGCTTCGCCTATATTTGTAATGATTGCAATATCTGGACAAGCAATTTGAGTTAGCTTTTCAATTTCGTTACGATGATTCATTCCCATTTCTAAAATCGCAACTTCCGTATCTTCTGGCATTGTCAAAATCGTATAAGGCAAGCCAATGTGGTTATTAAAGTTCCCACTTGTTGCATGGACTTTATAGCGACTTTCCATAATCGCCCGTGTGATATCTTTGGTTGTTGTTTTACCATTGCTCCCTGTAATCGCGACTACTTTTGGTGCGACTTCCGCAAGATATTTTTTGGCAAATCGTTCAAAAGCATCCGAAGTATTTTCAACCAGTAACAGCGGCACATCTGCTGGCGGATTTGGCACATCCATTTGCCAAAAACTTGCAGCAGCACCTGCTTTAACTGCTTCGCGCACAAAGGAATGCCCATCTCTCGTTTCCCCAACAAATGGAACAAACAAATCTCCTTGCTTCATTTGACGAGTATCAAAGCAGACCCCTGTCACTTTCGTTTCATTAAATTGAGCTTGATTTAATTGCGCATTGATTAAAGTCGCAATCTCCAAAAGCGTTTTTTTTCATTTCGCCCCAACTTTCCTTCTTGAAAAAAGCAGTTTGAATAAATTCAAACTACTTTTTCTGGTTTTAATCGTCTAAACGGTATTTCAACTGGTTCTTCGCTTCATGACGTTCTAGTCCAAGTTCCACTAACTGTTCAATCAGCTGACTATAAGAAATGCCACTTGCTTGCCAGAGTAGCGGATACATGCTTACAGGCGTAAATCCTGGCATCGTATTCACTTCATTTAAGAAGATTTCATCTTGTTCTGTTACGAAGAAATCGGCGCGGACAAGACCACTTGCATCAAGTCCGAGAAAAGCTTGAATCGCATATTCTTTCAGCTTATTTTCTACTTCTTCGCTTACTTCTGCTGGAATCACGAGTGTTGTATCATTATCTTGATATTTCGCTTTATAATCATAAAAAACAGCCTTTGAACCCTTCGGTAAAATTTCGCCAGGAACGGAACAAGCGGGCGTATCGTTTCCAAGTACCGCCATTTCAATTTCACGAGCGACCACTCCTTGTTCCACAACAACGCGGCGGTCATATAGGAAAGCTTCGTCCATCGCTTGATAAAGTTCATCTCGATTTTCTGCTTTGCTAATTCCAACGCTTGAACCAAGATTCGCAGGTTTCACAAACATCGGATAAGTAAGTGCTTCTTCCATATCCGCAACCATTTCCTCGCGGAAGTTTTTCCAATCGATTGAGCGAACAGCGACAGCTGGAAGTTGCGGGATCCCCGCATCAGCAAAAACTTTTTTCATCACAATTTTATCCATCGCAGCCGCTGAAGCAAGCACGCCGTTTCCAACGTAAGGAAGATTCAAGACTTCAAGAAGCCCTTGCACAGTGCCGTCTTCCCCATTTGGTCCATGGAGCAACGGAAACACCACTGTATTCTCTTGCTCTTCTGTTACATCAGCTGGACTGATCAAAAATCCTGAGGAAACTTCGTCTTCTTTTTCCGCTAAACGCAGCTGTTCTTCAGGCGAGAAACGCAATTGATCCGAAAAATCTAATTGATGCGTAATCTCTGGGCCCTGAATCCAGTCACCGTCATTGGTTATGTATACAGGTAGTGCTTCGAATTTATTTAAATCAAGTGCGTTAATGACAGAAAGTGCCGTTTGCAACGATACTTCATGTTCGGCCGATTTTCCGCCATAAAGTAAAATTAACTTTGTTTTCATGGTATCCCTCCGGATTCTTTTCTGTAGTCTATTTTACCACGTTTCTGTTAGATTAAAAGCAATTTCTTAAAAATGGCACGAAGCAAATGCTTTCAGCTTCCAATCAAAAAAGCAGCAAAAAATTTTTTGAATGGAACGAATTGTTCACTTCAAAAGTTTTTGCTGCTTCGCTTCTATGCTCCTGCAGATAGTTTTAATCCAATAACCCCAGCGATGATCATGGCAATAAAGAAAATTTTCATAACGCTTTTCTTTTCTTTAAAGAGAAGCATCCCCATGATAACACTTCCGACTGCCCCGATTCCTGTCCAAATCGCGTAGCCTGTTCCAATCGGAATTGTCTTCAACGCGTGTGAAAGCAAGAAGAAACTTCCGCACATGAAAAGAATCGTTAAAACCGAGAACCAAAGTTTTTTAAAGCCTTGTGAAAGCTTCATGGTAACAACAAAACACATTTCACAAAGACCCGCTATCACTAAATAGATCCATGCCATTATTTTTCTCCTTCCTTTCCGCCGCCATCATCGACAAGTTTGAGTCCGATGATCCCTGAGATTAAAACGACTAATGAAATGATTTTAAATAGTCCCGCTGGTTCATTTAAGAAAAGAATACCAACGACCGCCGTTCCAGCAGCACCAATCCCTGTGAACACCGCATAAGCTGTCCCAATAGGAATCGTTCGCATCGCTAAGGCGAATAAACCGAAACTAACAATCAAAAAGGCAATTGTAAGCAAACTGAAATCTAATTTTGTAAATCCATGTGATTCTTTAAGTCCAAAAGCCCAGACGATTTCAGAGAGTCCGGCTAAAACTAAATAAAACCATTGCATAACTATCTTCTCCTTTAATTTAAAAGTAAAACCAAAGCTTCAAAAGCTGATTTTCTACGTTTTTCAAATTCCTCTAAGTCGTAAAGTTCATGTTCCACACCAAGGCCATCCAAGAAAGCATAAAAAACTCGAATCCAGCGTGTTTTTTTTGGCTTCATCGTGTGTAACTTCATCTAACAATACTGCGATTTTTTCAAAAGCTTGTGTTTCATATCTCGCTAATTCTTCCTTCATTTTGTCTTTCAAGGAAACAGGTGGATAATAAATGGATCGCTGGAAAAAGCGCCGCACTTCTGGGTCTCGTTCAAAATCAGTTGCTGCATAAAAAAAAAGCTTTGAGATACTCCTCAGCTGACGCATAATCCTCTCGCTTTTCCGCTTTAACATTGACTAGCTCTTCGTGCATAACTTCACGGTAAATCGTTAAATAAAGTTCTTCTTTAGATTCAAAATGTGCATAAATCGAAGGTGTCTTAATTCCTGCTCTTTTGGCAATTTCAGAAAGAGCTGTTCCATCGTAGCCTTTTTCTGAAAAAAGTGTTAGGGCCGCTTTTTTTCAGCGTTTCTTTGGACATCTCGATTCCTCCTTATTTAGGTTAACTAACGTTCGTTAGTTATAATATAACAAAAAAACAACTAAAGGTAAAGTAGTTTGTTTCCTTAAAATCAGATGACACGTATAAAATTGTCTTTCGCTTCACTTCTGTATATAATTTAAACTGGAGATACAGCATAAGTTCACTTCGGATTTTACCAATGATAAGTAGAGGTGTAAAAAGTGATCGAAAAAAACAAATGTGTATCATGAAGCGATTATTCCTACTATGAATTTTCCTTTCAAAATTTTTATTTTTAACACTAAAAGTTCAGACCGGCTGATTCCGCCTCATTGGCATGCCAGTGTAGAACTTTTATTTTGTTTATCTGGAAAGTTAGAAGTGCAGTTTCCAAACAAACGCTTCTCTTTATCCGAACAAGATGTTTTATTCATCAATTCAAATATTATTCATTCCTCACGAAGTCCACTCCCTGGAAAATGTTTAGCAATTCAAATTCCCCTTGATTTTTTGGCAGATGCAACGGAAAGCCAGTACGGCAATCGGTTTCTATACAAATTGACTCCGCAGAATGCAACTCCTGAACTTAAGGTAATACTTATGCGGATCAAAAAACAACTGTCAAAAGAAAATTTGTGGGACCGGCTGACGACAAAAGCAAGTGTTTACGAGCTCATTGCTGAACTGACCAAGAACTTTTGCGTGCCGCTTGCAGGAATTAAGGAGATTGAGTCGGCCAAGCACCTCCCTAAGTTAAAAAAAAGTGAATGATTATCTTGCCACTCATCACAAGGAACGGCTCTCTCTCACATCTGTAGCTGAACATTTCAACTATAATCCTTCTTTATTTTTCGCGTTTTTATAAAAAAATTTATGGGCGTTTCTTTTAGCGAATATTTAAGCTCAATTCGTTTGCTCGAAGCTTATTCGAAGTTAAGAGATACCGACCATACGATTCTTGAAATTGCGCTTGATAGCGGTTTTTCGACTGTCAAATCTTTTTATAATGCCTTTACCAAACATTACGGCACCTCCCCTCAGCAATATCGGAAGCAATACTTTAAAAGGTAAAATTTTTTCCGATTTCCTGTCAAAAAACGGCACGAAATGAAAACGCTATCTTCTATATAATAAAGCTATAATAAGTTCAAACAGGGGGTTTAGTAATGAAAGAGAAAATCATCCAATTTTTTAACAAAATCAATCCGTGGTTTGATAAAATGGGGAGCAATGCTTATCTACAAGCGATTTCTGGTGCTATGATGTCGACACTCGGTCCCATTTTTATCGGTTCGATCGCAGTTTTAATTACTGTTTTAATGAATATGGTGCCTTCCCTTAAAAATTTAACGCAAGTGACTGAGTTGCTCGGTAAAGTAAACACCGTCACTATTGGAGCGATGGCAATTTATATCGTTGTCCTTATGGCCTATCATCTAGTACGTCGTCTCGACCGGGATGAAGACCCGATCTCAGCGGGAATTATCGCATTGATGAGCTTTCTAATAATCACACCGATTGGTCAAACCGTAGATAAAGCTTCTGCCATTCCGTCCACTTGGCTCGGCGCGCAAGGTGTGTTTTCTGCGCTTATCATCGGGATTGTTAGCGCCCGGCTTTATTTACTCATTAAACGTAAGGGATGGACCATTAAAATGCCAGCGGGTGTCCCACCGATGGTCACTCGGATGTTTGAATCTCTTATTCCGACCATTCTAATTGGACTACTGTTTATCATTATTGACTTTTTATTTGGTTTAACAAGCTTTGGTAGCATGCATCAATTCGTTTACTCGATTATTCAGGAACCCTTGAAAGGAATTGGCGGTACAATTGGTGCTGTAATTCTTTTAAGTTTAATTCAACAAATTTTATGGTTTTTTGGAATCCATGGGACGAATGTTATATTACCGCTTGTAACGCCACTTTGGCTGTCTATGGATGTAGAAAATTTAAATGCCATCCAAGCAGGGCAAGTTCCTCCAAATATCGTTGGTTTAGCCTTTTTCAACATTATTACTTTCGGTGGTATGGCGCTTGGCCTCATTTTATTAATGCTAAGAGCTAAAAGTAAGCAATATCGTGAAGTAGGAAAGATTGCGCTTATACCGGGTTTGTTTGGAATCACAGAGCCTGTTATCTTCGGGACACCGCTTGTTCTTAATTTCAATTTAGCGATTCCCTTTATTACTAATAATACGATCGCACTTATTTTGGCTTATGTGCTTACAAAATGGCATATTGTAGCCCAATTCACCGGTGTACAAGCAATTTTTGGATTACCACTTGGTTTTCATGCTGCCGTCCAGGGAAGCCTTTCAATTATCATTTTACAGTTATTCATTCAGTTAATTCTGTCTCCTATTCTCTGGTATCCATGGTTTAAACGGCTAGATAACAAAACTTATGAGCAAGAATTGGCGGCTACAAACGAGGGGGAAAAGTAAATGAATGAAGCAGATTTGAAAAAGTTATTAAAAGATTTAACGTGGCAAGAAAAAGTTGGTCAGCTCATTCAACTGTCAGGGGATTTCTTTAGTAGTGAGGAAGCGCTAGCCGTTGGGCCTAAGCAAAAATTAGGAATTACGCAAGAGACGGTTGATTTAGCTGGATCTGTTCTTAATGTTGCCGGAGCAAAGAAGACAAGGGAGATTCAAGAAAAGTGGCTTCAAAAAAGCAGACATAAAATCCCTCTTCTCTTTATGGCGGATATCGTCTACGGTTACCGGACGGTTTTCCCTATCCCCCTTGGGCTTGGCGCGACTTGGAATCCTGATCTAATCAAGCAAGCTTACCGGGTGACGGCTGCTGAAGCAAAAGCTTCTGGCGTTCATGTGACTTTTGCACCGATGGTCGATCTTGTTAGAGATGCCAGATGGGGGAGGTGCCTAGAGTCAACGGGTGAAGACACTACACTTAATGCGGCTTTTGCGCGCGCAATGGTTACGGGATTGCAACATGTGGAGTTAGGAAAAATCACTGGAATTGCGGCTTGCGTCAAACATTTTGCTGCATACGGAGCGGCGGAAGGTGGCCGGGAATACAACACCGTTGATATGTCAGAGCGGCGCCTTCGAGAAGACTATTTACCAGGATATAAGGCGGCAGTCGAGGCAGGAAGCGAGCTCGTGATGACTTCTTTTAATACTTATGACGGGATTCCTGTAACGGGAAACGAATTTTTACTCAAACAAATCTTGCGAGATGAGTGGGGCTTTGATGGCGTGATCATCTCGGATTATGCCGCGGTACTAGAACTTGTAGCACACGGGATTGCGGCTGATGAAAAGGAAGCCACACTTCTGGCCATGAATGCAACAAATGATATTGATATGAAAACGGGATGCTACGCAAAGCAGCTTGAGCCACTTGTTAGGGAAGGAAAGCTTGATTCTAAACGGATCGATGATGCGGTATGGCGTGTTTTGAAATTGAAAAATAAACTGGGGCTGTTTGAAGACCCTTACCGCGGGGCATCTAGCGAGCGGGAGCAGGAGATGCTTTTAACGGAAGAAAATCGAAATTTGGCGTATCAAGTTGCTGCCCAGTCGATCGTCTTATTAGAAAATAAAAACCACACCCTCCCTCTTGCTAAAAATCATCAAAAGATTTTACTTGTCGGTCCTTATGGCGATAATCAAAATTTAATCGGCTTGTGGGCGATTCACGGGAACACAAGCGACGTCATAACGATCAAGGAGGCTATCAGTCAGCATGTTTCTAGCGAACAATTTCACTATACTGCGGGATGTGAGATGTTGTCAGATTACCGTTTTCTCGGTGAGTTTGGGGGAAGTAAAGACCAGCTTATGCGAATGCCTCAAGCAAAAAGAGAGCAAGCGCTAGCGGAAGCACTTCGACAAGGAGAGAAGGCAGATGTGATTATTTATGCGATGGGTGAGCACACTATGCAAAGCGGTGAAGCTGGCAGCAGAGCGGATATTACTTTGCCGGATGTGCAAAAAGAGTTTATTCAGGAAATGCTTGCACTCGGGAAAACAAACATTTTAATTACGATCAGTGGGCGGCCGCTTGTTTTAACGGAAGAAGCTAAGCAGATGGACGCTATTTTACAAGCCTGGTTCCCTGGGACTGAAGGCGGGCGTGTTCTTGCTGATATTTTGTTTGGCAAAATCAACCCATCCGGGCGCTTAAGTATGAGTTTTCCTTATTCAGTCGGGCAATTGCCTATTTATTATAATGGCTTCCAAACAGGTCGGCCGCTCAACAGTAAAACGCACTCAGGACGCTTTGTTTCCAAATACTTAGATAGTCCTAACGCGCCGCTTTATCCATTTGGATATGGTTTAAGTTATAGTTACGTGGAACTTTCAGATTTAGCGTTAGATGACGTGGAAATGACCGAAAAATTGCAGGTAAGTGTCCAAGTTAAAAATAATTCCTCGCGTTCAGTGCTTGAGACGGTTCAACTTTATGTCCAAGATATTGTCGGGTCTGTCGTTCGCCCTAATCGGGAATTGAAAAAATTTAAGAAAATCAACTTGGAAGCTCAGGAATCAGCAACTGTCCATTTTACATTAACTCGGGAAGACCTCTATTATTATACGAAAAACATGGACTTTTCAGTGGAAGCTGGAGATTTCAACGTATTTGTTGGGCGAAATTCACGTGATACACTTCAAGCTTCATTTACACTAAAATAAAAAAAAGAGCCTGTGCAGATCAAGTTTTCATTGATTTGCATAGGCTCTTTTATAAGTAAAAACTCAAATTCGAGCTACTTTTCAATATAATCCCACTCGCTCCGTCTTAAATCGTAAACGAGTTCAGCCACTACTTCATTATAAACCAGTTCTTCTGGAGAATCCTCAAGTTCCGACAAATCTTCATCGAACTCAATCCCGACTGGAACCCGAAGTTGTGTACGTGATTTTTCTGCGTGCGCAAACGAAATGCAAGCACCCTCTTTAAAATATTTCATCATTTTCTTTAATAAGTCACTCGGCGGTAACGCAACGCCTTTTCGTCTATTGGGCATCAAAAAGCTTTTCTCATGAACGATTTCTTCCGTTTTTCGCGTGATGGCTTGACTTAAAACTACGTAAAAATGATTCATATTTCGATAATAAACCTTATTGTATCTTCCATCTTTTTTGGTTAAATATACAAAATTGTTTTGTAGTTTATAGTAAAACGGTGATCGTAAATGTCTTCCTGTATGTGCCAAATATAGCAACTCTGCTACTTCTTGCGGGGATAATTGATTGACAAGTTCAATGTCTTCAAAATCAACCCAGCAAAAATTATTGAATTTAATAAGTGGCGCTTGTTTTAACTGCTTCAAATCATTTGATTCTAGGTAGTGAAAAGCAGTATGCGCATTATATGAAGTATCTTTAAAGTGATGCTTGATGAGCAAAATATTTTCAGGTGGCGCAGGAACTACCTGCATAAAATCACAAAAAGTAATGCCACTTGTTACGACATTATTAATGACATTATCCATATGAATGTAAATTGACTTTTGATTTGAAAGTTCTTTTTTCATCAACTCTGCCTCATTCTTCTCACAATTTTCGCTTTACCTCTCTATAGCTTATCATACACTATTTTGATGGCTTTTGTATAACAATAAAATCAAAACTAAATTACTTTCTGATGACAGTAAAAAAAAGAGCCTTGGAAGGAATCTTCCAAGGCCATGAAAAAAACTTATTATCGCAAACTGAACTCGACTTTCACAAATGGTGTTACTTGTATCGTTTGCCACAATTCTTTACGGGATTTTGTTTTTTTCAACGCTAATTCCTTTCGATTTGAGATTTTGAACAACCTTATCCATCTTTTTCGGTTCTTTTTTCATCTTCTCAATCACTCCGTTTCCAGAAAATGGTTTCATTCATTTTTTTTAAGCGTTTTCTTTCTCTATGTCTACTCTAACACAAAAAAGGCGATAAAAATAGCTTTTTTTTACAATTTTATTCATTATAGAAAAAACCTGCCTTTTCAGGAATTTCCCGAAAAAAGCAGGTTTCAAACCTATAAAACTTTATCTAAGAAACTTTTTGTTCGTTCATGGGTGGGATGATCAAAAATGGCTTCTGGTGAACCTTCTTCAATAATATAACCCCCGTCCATGAAAATAACGCGATTGCCTACTTCACGGGCAAAGCCCATTTCATGTGTCACAACGATCATAGTCATGCCATCTCTTGCGAGTTCCTTCATAACGTTTAAAACTTCTCCGACCATTTCTGGATCAAGTGCAGAAGTAGGTTCATCAAACAGCATAATATCCGGATCCATCGCAAGCGCACGCGCAATCGCTACCCGTTGCTTTTGACCACCTGAAAGTTCACTTGGATAGCTCGCGGCTTTTTCACTCAAGCCCACTCGCTCAAGAAGTTTCTTTCCAAGTTCATTTGCCTCTACCTTGGAACGTTTTTTCAATTCAACAGGCGCAAACGTAATATTCTCAAGCACCGTTTTATGCGGAAAGAGATTAAAATGTTGAAAGACCATTCCGATATTTTCCCGCACCTTGTTAATATCTGTTCCTTTATCTGTCAAATGGTAATCATCAACGATAACTTCGCCCGCAGTGATTTCTTCAAGCTGATTTAAACAGCGCAGAAAAGTACTTTTCCCTGAACCAGAAGGACCGATTAAGCAGACAACTTCGCCCTCTTCCACTTCAACATTGATATCTTTTAAAACTTCGTTTGTTCCAAAGTTTTTCTTGAGGTTCGTTACTTTTAGTTTTGTCATTTGCCGAGTCTCCTTTCAAGCACATTTGAAAGTTTCGTAAGCGCAGTGATCACGACAAGATACATGATCGCAACAACTAGCCAAATACCTGATGTTTCGAAGGTACGCGCGATGATGATTTTCCCGGATTGCGTAAGTTCAACGATTCCGATAATGCTCATAATCGAAGTATCTTTCAGTGTAATGACGAACTGGTTAATGAAAGAAGGTACCATGACACGAACGGCTTGTGGTAAGATGATTTTCATCATCGATTTGCCATACGGAACCCCAAGCGAGCGCGCTGCTTCCATTTGTCCTTTATCAATCGCAAGAATCCCTCCGCGGATGATTTCCGTAATGTACGCTCCCGCATTTAAACTTAACGTAATAACCGCAGCAATGTTTGGATCCATTCGGAAATTAAACGCTTGCGGAATGCCGAAGTAAATGAAGAATGCTAAAACAATTAGCGGAATCCCGCGAAAAACATCTACATAAACTGTTGCAATTCCACGTAAAAGTTTACTACGACTCACTTTAAGGAAACCGAAAACAAGACCAAGAAGAGCCGCAAACACGAGTGAAATCACGGTTAATTGAATCGTATTCCAAAGTCCCTTCAAAAGTGCAGGGAAGCTACTGACAAGCGTGTCCCAGAACGTATCTGGTTCAGCATCCGAACCAATATATTTATCTAAGATTTTTTGATATTCACCACTATTTTTAATATTAACGAGCCCTTTATTAAAAGCTTCGAGTAATTCTTTATTTTGACCTTTTTGAACCGCAAAGCCGTACTGACCACCGCGCTCCATATCTGTCACAATTTTAAGACCGTTCCCTTGCTTCACACCGTAAGCCATAACAGGATAGTCATCGAAGCAAGCAATAGAATTTCCACCTTTTACATCTTCATACATGCTGGCAGAGTCATCAAATGGAACAAGCGTGTAACCATACTTATCTTTATTTTTATCTGCGAAGGCATAACCTTCTGTCCCTGTTTTTACAGCAACTTTTTTCCCTTTCAAATCCTTATAAGATTTAACGGTATCGTTATCCTTTTTAATAGCCATGACGACGCCAGAATCAAAATATGGGTCCGAGAAATCAAATTTATTTTTGCGTTCATCTGTGATGCTCATTCCCGCAATCACGCCATCTACTTGACCACCTTCAAGCGCCTGAACAGCTGCATTGAAGCCCATTGGTTTCATCGTATATGTAAAGCCCTGGTCTTTTGAGATCGCCTTTACAATATCCATGTCAATGCCGATTAGATCGCCTTTGCTGTTTTGAAACTCAAACGGCGCAAACGTCTCGTCTGTTGCAATTTCATAATGCTCAGCATTTGCTTTCACTGGAAGTCCAAAGCTTCCAAGCAGAACAGTAGCAAGCATAAGTAGCGGTAGTAAAAATTTCAATCGCTTCACTGTTTTCTCCCCTGTCTATCTAAAAAATTGCCGTCTGCACATGCATGCAAAACTTCACTTTAAAATTTTACCATAAGGGAAGATTATTGACCATAATTATTTATGATAAGTTTTATAACACACAAAAAAACAGCTGCCGAAGCAACTGCAAGAAGGTATTTTCCAAGTTGAGCTTATCGCCTGCGCTTGGCTACCGTGGATTGATAGACTGATTTTGGATTTGTTCCTTCTCTGCTTGAACATGAAGCAGACGCTTGCTAACTAAGGCCTGTTCCGCCGTTAGTTGTCCAAAAAAAGTATTTAAATATTTCTCTGTTTGTTCTGTCGAATCAGTTTGTTGATTTTTATAAATCTCATCAATTCGGCTTGCTAAAATTTGGGTGCGTGGTGCCTTGAAAGTTTCTCCAAACAGAATAGATGTTGAACTAAACTCACTATCCGAAAGCATTTCTTGCAACGAACTAAATTGATCGAATTCCCAGTTCAATGTATTCAGTTCCTCTTTTAATTTTTTTTCTTCTTTTCCAAGTTCCATCAATTGTTTCTCCAAGTTTTGATCTTGGTTGTTCATCTCAAATTCCTCCATGCATTATATTCTTATCTTTCTATTTATTATTCTACCACTAAACAACTGTAAAAAATGTGACAATCCAGTGAATGTTTCTGAAGATTTCACAAAATAAACACATGAAAGATTGTTTTCACACGATAAATGACTAGACAGAGTTAAATTTTATTTTCTAAGTTAGTAAAATCCTCATCTAGCCCGAGAGCTAATATCAACCTCTTCTAAAGAGATCCAAGTCCTTTACAAAGAATGGTTCAAAATAATGGAATCACTATAGGAGTAATATTAGAGGTAAACTTTTTAGTACTTGATTTTCATTTAAAAATGAATCTATTAATACTAAAAGCAGTTTTGCTAAACATCATTACAATTGAGCTATTTATCTCCAATATTTCTCACTGATTGATTTTCTTAGCAAAAAAGAAGTAAACATTCTTAAAAACAGAATGTTTACTTCTTATCTTGTTACGTTACAAAGCTCTTTTTTACTTACTTTGCCATTCGATTGCTGATTAGTTTTACAACTTCCATCAAGAGAACTGCCCCGACAGCAAGAGATGTGGCAATCCCCCACTCCGTAAGACCAAAGCTTGCTGGGATCGAGAATACTTCTCGAACACCTGGTAAAACCGTGATGATATATAAGAGAAAGCAAAGTCCAACAGCGCCGATCACGTATTTATTTTGGAAAAAGCCTGCACCAAATGCCGTTTGCGTATTCGAACGAGCCGCAAAAGTTTGCAAGGTTCTCGCGAGAATCAGCGTTGTAAAAGCCATTGCTACACTGATTTCTGGACTGATAGTCAGACCGATAAATTGCGAGATGATAACAGCAACACCAATTAAAATGCCGCGTGAAAGCACTGCACGCATAGTACCGCCAGCGAAAATCCCTTCGTTCATATCTCTTGGTTTGCGCTTCATGACATCAGGCTCTGCTTTTTCCATTCCAAGTGCAATAGCCGGCAAGGAATCGTTTACGAGGTTAATAAAGAGTAGTTGCAATGCAGTAAAAGGGTTCACCCAGTTCATCACAAGGGCAAACAAAATGGCAATAATCGCTCCGAGGTTTCCTGCAAAAAGGTAACCAATGGCTTTTTTGATATTATCGAAAACAGTTCGTCCAACTTCGACAGCGCTGATGATAGAGACAAAATTATCGTCGGTTAAAATCATTGCAGAAGCGTCTTTAGCTACATCGGTTCCACTTCCCATCGCAATTCCAATATCTGCTTGTTTGAGTGCCGGTGCGTCATTTACGCCATCTCCTGTCATCGCGGTTACTTTTTCTTTTTTCTGCCAAGCTCGTACGATACGAATTTTATTTTCTGGTGAGACACGTGCGTAAACTGTAATATGGTCGAGCTTTTCTTCAAGCTCCTTTTCGCTCATTCGGTCCAGTTCCTGCCCTGTTACTGCAAAATCTCCTTCTTCTACGAGTCCAATATTACGTCCAATCGCTTCGGCTGTCGTTTTGTGGTCGCCAGTAATCATAACAGTGTGGATACCCGCTTTTTTTTGCTTCTTCAATAGAAGCGTAAACCGCATCGCGCGGCGGATCAATCATGGCAGTGAGTCCAACTAAAACAAGATCCTGTTCAGCATCATGCGAAAGAGTAGTTTTATCCGCTGGCATTCGTTTATACCCATAAGCAAGAACACGCAGGGCTTCTTTTGAAAAATTTTCATTGGTTTCTTCTAGCTCTGCCAAACGTTCAGCCGTCAGCGGGGCCTCTTCTCCATTCAGATAAAGGAACTTCGCCCGGCTAAACATGACATCCGGCCCACCTTTTGTGAGCATGACGTTCTCGCCGCCGAAAAGATGCATCGTAGACATTAATTTACGATCCGAATCAAATGGGAGTTCTGCGATGCGTGGATACATTTTCCGAAGCGCACTCGGATCTTGATTACTCGCGCTACTAAAAGCAAGGAGGGCTGTTTCAGTCGGATCCCCCAGTTCCTTTCCATCTTCTCCGATTGATGAATCGTTACAAAGGACAGCAATGTTCATCAAGCGGCGCTCTGCTTCTTCCCAAGTTTTTGGATCGTCTGGAAAGCTCTCTTTTGTGCCACTTGGTAAATAATAATCGACGACAGTCATTTTATTTTGTGTAAGCGTTCCTGTTTTGTCAGTACAAATCACACTTGTTGATCCTAATGTTTCAACGGCAGGGAGTTTACGGATGATTGCATGGCGTTTGGCCATTTTATTGGTCCCTACGGAAAGAACAATTGTAACTATCGATGACAAAGCCTCAGGAATCGCTGCTACAGCGACAGCAACTGCGAACATGAAGGCATTTAAAATGGCCTGTGTTGTATCTGTTTCTGCGCTCGTTCCAAAAAAGATTCGTCCCGCTTCGACTGCAAAGATGAGAATACAAAGTGCGAGAATGGCGATCCCTAGTTTCTTGCTAAAGCTTTCGAGTTTTTGTTGTAATGGGGTTTGCTTCGCTTCAGCGTTTTCTAGTAAGCCAGCGATTTTTCCAATTTCTGAATCCCCAGCGGTCGCTGTAACGACAAAGGTTCCACGACCATACGCAACGAGTGAGCTGCTGAAAACCATATTCACTCGGTCGCCAAGCGCGGCATCTTCTTGGATGGGTTCAATCGACTTTTGAACAGTTTCTGATTCACCCGTTAACATCCCTTCGTCGACTTTTAACGAGCTACTTTCGATCAAGCGTCCGTCCGCCGGCACATAATCTCCTGCATCCAGCAAAACAATATCCCCCGGCACTAATTCGCGAGCATGAATCGTCTCTTTTTCTCCATCGCGCAAAACTTTTGCTTCAGGAGCTGACATTTCTCGCAAAGCATCAAGCGAACTTTCCGCTTTTTTCGTTTGGACAACACTGATTATTGCGTTCACGATTAAAACTATAAAAATGATGAGCGATTCAATGACTTCACCAAGTGCTAGTTGTACAAGCGCTGCAATTACGAGTACGATGACCATTGGATCTTTGAAGGTTTCTAGGAATAACTGCCATACCGGCACTTTTTTTGTTTTGCTTTAATTCGTTATAACCATATTTTTCAAGGCGTTCTTTCGCTTCTGAGTGAGTTAGCCCCTTTTCACTTGTGTTTGTTTGCTTCAAAACCTCTGATGATGACTGCTTATAATATTCCAAAAAAACAGACAGCTCCTTCCCTAGCTCGTTCCTCTTTATCAAAAGTATATCAAATTTATGTGTGTAGAAACTAACATAGTTCACAAGTTTTACAAAATCTTAACAATCCTTTCCCCCATTTCTTGCAAAATAAAACCGCTCTTTTTCAAGAACGGTGAGGTGGATTTTTTTTCTTTTTCAGCTATAATTTTCGGCACTTCGCGGTTCGAAATAAAGGTGATGAGGGACCCGAGCAAAAGTACTAGAATGCCGATAGCCGTTTCTAGTGGAATGGCTTCGCCAAGAATAAAAAGCGCAAGAATCGGTGCGAGTGCAGGTTTGATGAAAAATACAAGCGAAGCAAGTGATAAACTCGTCTCCTCCATCGCAAGAAAATAACACGAAAAGCCAATACCCGTAACGCCAACACCTAAATATAGCAACATCGGTAAACTTGTTAAGGAAACGCCTGAGAAAAACGGAATTTCACTGAAAAGGGCAAGCCCGTGAGTCGCAAGAAACGTAGCAAAAGGAGTAATATGACTGATGAGCATTAGTAGCAAAAGTTCTACTCCACCAATTAGAAAGGAAAAACAAGTTGTTTCAATTCCGCCATAACGCCATTTCTTTGTTCCATAGCGGCTAATTACGCTATAAATAGCAAAGAAAATCGCTGCAAGAATAGAAAGCGTGATGCCAACTGGATCCGTTAACGAAAACGGGTTAATGATGATCAGCATGCCTGCTAAACTAATAGCAAGTGACAAGGCAACAAGTTTCGTCATTTTTTCTTTTAAGAAAATCGCCGCAAAAAGCAATACAAAAACGGGATTTAAACTAAATAAAATAGCAACCGTAGCTGCTTTTGTATAACCAATCGCTAATTGGAAAAAGGTCATGCTAATTACAATGCAGAAAAATCCAGTTAATGCAAAAAAGCCCAGTTCCTGCCAGCCGAAGTTTCGTTTTTCTTTGCGCCATCTGTTCACGGCTAGCGGAAGTAAAATTAAGCCCCCGATGAAAAAACGCAAAAAGTTAAGTTCGATTGGATGAAAGGTGCTACCTGAAAGTTTGATGGCAATTTCCATTGTGCTAAATAAAAAAGTGGCTAAAATAATGTAAAGATAACCTTTTTTCATAAAATTCGATGCCTCTTTATTTCAAAGTCTATTCTTTTATTGTATACTCGATTTAACTTGCAAACAAATCATTAATTAGAATAAATTCATGCATTTTTCGCATAGGTGGTGTTTAAAGATGGATTTCAATCAATTGCATTATTTCATTGTTACAGCTGAATGTGAGCATTTGACGCTTGCTTCTGAAAAACTCGCTTTATCTCAATCTGCACTCAGTCGAGCTATCCAAAATCTCGAAAAGGAGCTAGGTTTTCCACTTTTTGATCGTGACGGGCGAGGAATTCAGCTCAATCAATTCGGTAAACGATTTTATCAAGATGCTTTAAAACTAACCGAGACACTTGCAAGTTCAAAAAAGGAAATCCAAACATTACTCGATCCCGATTCAGGTATAATTACACTTGGCTTTACGCATACACTCGGTTTTTCCTTCGTTCCCCGGTGCCTAAAAGCCTTTCGAAATTTGTATCCTAAAAATCAATTTCATTTTCACGAATCGCGAACTGATGAACTATTAGAGCAGGTTCAAAGTGGAGAACTTGATATTGGGCTAGCAGTGACAAAACCACAGGACCCTGCTTTCTCAAGTTTTCCAGTAGCAACCGAAAACATGGTTGTTCTATTTTCAAAGGACTATACGCAAAAAAAAGACTTTTAAGTTAACTGATATAACGAATGCAACTTTTTTTCATTTTAATCGCGGAACCCCAACGAGAGGACTTATCGACCAGTTTTTACTACAAAATGGACTTGTTCTTTCATCTTCTATCGATGGATTAGAGATCGCAAGTATTCTTGGACTTGTTGAAGCGAATCTTGGTATTGCGATTGTCCCAGAATCGGTCGCAAGCTCTCTTGCGAGCGTTTACACTTACCCAATCCCACTTGAACGAACGGTATATGCCATCTACAAAAATCAAAGCTTCTTAACAGATGCTTCTAAACGATTTTTAACTTTCTTGCAAAATATAAAATAAATCAGGTGTGTCCTTCTGAGGACACACCTGATTTATTGTTTTAATTTAATTTATTTTTTAAATTGTAAGCTTGTTCCTGCAATAAATAGGAGTCCTAGTATTAAAGTAAAGGTATTTGTTTTATCTCCAGTGCTTGGCAACTTATTCTGCTCACCTGGTTTAGGATCTTTATCATTTGATCCCCCGCCTGTATTTCCTCCAGCAGTTCCTTTATCTTTGTCCTTGTCTTTACCATTATCTCCATCAGTTCCTTCATCAGGATCTGTTTGCTTAACATTTTCTTTCATTACTTCAACAACTTCCTTTTGTCCACTTTGAATAGTGAATGGAAGTGCTGTCTCATCGAGTTCAAAGCCTGTCGGTGCTTTCGTTTCAATAAACGCATAGTCCCCTGGAGCTAAATCAGTTAATGTGATCTCCCCATTTTCATCTGTTACTAGTGCAGTTTCAAGTTCCTCACCTGTAGATGTCTTAATTAATTTAAACTCTGCGTCGGCTAGTTTCTTATCATGGTCCTTACTGTCCACTTTTGTCAGTTTAACAGCACCTACATCTTTTTGATTTTTAACGTTTAATTGAAGCGTCTCTTTTTGTCCTTTTTCAATTGTAAATTCAATCGGAGACTTGTCTAGTAAATAGCCTGCTGGAGCTTTTGTTTCAACAAAAGTATATTTTCCTGGCTTCAACTGATCTACAGTGATTTCTCCTTCTGCATTTGTCGTTAATTTTTCTTGCAGGACTTGACCTTTTTCATCAAGCAGACTAAATTCTGCTCCTTCTAGCCGCTTACTATCATCTGCTTGATCTGTTTTAATTAGAGTTACGCTACCTGGTTGTAACTGGTTATCAATCGTAACAACAATCGGTTCTTTTTCATCACCAGTAACTGTAAATCCATGTTTTTGATCACTCACTTGATAACCATCTGGAGCGGCTGTTTCAACAATTTGATAGTTTCCAATCTCCATTGGGATACTCATCAGCTCGCCATTTTCATCTGTCTTCCCTGTAAAGACTACATTCCCTTCATCATCGAGAATATCAAAAGTCGCACCTGGAAGGCGTTCTCCAGTCTCTTCATCTACTTTAATAATTTGTACCCGTCCATCATAAACCACTGTTGTTGCTGAATTTGTGTTTAAATCAGAACCATTGATGTGTAAAATCCCCACATTTGTAAATTGATCTCCGACTTGCAAAGATTCATCAATCTCGACTAAAAATGAAACTTTTTGTGGCGTATCTTTTGAAATTTCCTTTTTAGTCACAAGCGTCAATAGCTTGCCATCTTCAGAAACCGTATAATCGAAATAGTCCTGATCAATATTTGTTATTTTATCAATTTTCATCTTATCTGGAAGCGGGTCCGTAATTGTGATTCCTACAGGGATACTAGCTCCAGATTTCACACTAAAATCCAAAGTATATTCTAAATGATGTTCGCCGATATTAATTTTAGGCTTATTAACACTTTTCTTAAGCGAGAAACTGCTATCTGAGGTTAATAATGGCTTAACTGGAAATTCTTTCGTTACATCGTAGCCATCAGCCGTCAAATTACCCACGTTCATTTGTGTTCCCATATCTAGATTTTGAGCTTCTAGTGCATACTCGACAAGATATGATTCATCACTTGCGATATCTCCAAAGTCAACACGCATCGTTTTCGATTGTGAATCATAAGAAATTTTATCTGTAAATTGATCGGTTACATAAGTAAAACCGGTTGGTAAATGATTATCATCAAAGCCATTTACCTTTAAAATTCGAATGTTATCTACAACCATTGTGTCGCCACCAGCACCTGCAAATGTGTTCGGATAAGTCAATTCCGTATCAGCAGGAATTGTATCTGTGACTACAACATTTTTTAAATCCAACTCTGAATAATTCACGGCTAGTACAAATCGGTTTTTAGCCGGTTCATTCACGTCAAGCAAACCAACATCTCTAGAATCATCTATCGAATATTGATACCATTTATAAAAAATAGCATTTGGAGATCCACCGCTCCCTATCACTTTTACATCCTGGCTATCGCTCGTTCCAGCATATTCAACCTTAAATGTTTCCGTACTATCTTCTTGGAAAAGAGGCGATGAATAATTGATCGTAATGTTGGTATTAATAGCTTCATTTTCATCTACTTCATTTGGATCTAACTTGACAATGATTTGATAGTCCCCATTCTCATCTTGCACCGTTCTATCATATACGAACGGACTAGGAACCAGTACGTTATCTGGCTTAAGTTCACCTGAAGATGCAACTGTTTTTTTCGGAATCGTAATGACGGCTTCACCATTTGATTCAGCAAAATCTCCTGCACTTCCCTTGATATTAACGTTTACTGCTACATTGTTTCTCCCCTCTATTGGGTTTGGGTTTACATTAATACTGCTACTAATTTCTCTTGAATCTCCCGACATATCGGCATGAACTTGTGACAATCCCACTGGTACAAGTAAAACCAAAATTAAGATTAAAATCCCAAATTTTTTCATAAAAACACTCCATTCATCTGCATATTCGTATTTAATTTTAAAAATTGACCTCATCGTTTTCTAAAACGCCATTTTTTCCAGTCAAAACGTTTTAAATTTGACAAAGCAAACCCTGTAAAAAGTATTTTTTACTTAAAAACTATAACATAGCAGCGGATTAGAGCACGCCATTTTTTTGGATTTGTGATCTCTTTTTTTGACAAAACTATGATTACAAACAATTAAACGATTAATTATTTATGAAAGAATTGGATTAAATGAACAAAAAAGACAGAATTAACAGAAATATTTTTTTGTTTGCGAAGTTTATTTTAAAATTCTCGTATCTAAATCTTTCATTTGAAGTCCATAAAAAAGCGTAACGCTCTTAAAAACTCGTTACGCTTTTCTAATTATTTAACTAGTGCCTGATTCCCTAATCTCCATTCACTTTTTCTAAACTAAATTCAGCTTTCTGTTTCTTCTTCAGATTTCTCTACAAATCACTCTCTTGTAATTTTAATATGAAGTTCTCAAAACAAACAGGGAGAACTTATTTGATAAAGTTTATAAAAAACGCCGCAAAATAGTTTTTAATGGTGGCATTTTAGCTAAGCGGTGTTCTTCAAGCAGTTCTCCGGTTTCAAAAGAGAGATAGCCTTTTGCTTCATCCCAAACAATTTTCCCAGGAAGAGGGGCTGCGTCTGGATCAACATGTACATCAATTAAAACAGGAACTTGTTCGTCTTTTGCTGTTGCGAGTGCAGTTTCAAGTTCTGCCCGTGTTTCTACATGGTAACCACTGCCTCCACATGCTTTCGCAAAAGCAGCATAATCAATATTCGGTAAATCGATGGCATAATTTAATTCACCTGCTGACTGCTGTTCATACTTAATAAATGAAAGTTCCTGATTGTTAAGTAGGACAACAACCATCGGCATCTTATAGTGAACTGCGGTGACAAAATCTTGCATCACCATCGAAAAACCACCATCTCCTGTTATAGCAATGGTTTGTCTTTCTGGAAAAGCTCGTTTAGCAGCAATCGCCCCTGGAAGTGCGCATCCCATTGTACCAAGCCACGCTGAGGTTAGAAATTCATTTTGCTGTCCCAAATGTAGATAACGCGTACTCCAAACCGTTGATGTTCCAACATCAATCGAGAAGATTGTATCAGGCTCAGAAATTTTGCGAATTTCTGCCATGACTGCTTCTGGAGCAAGTGGCTCTTCTGTTTTTGCTTCATCTTCTGCCATCCATTTGTTCCAGTTTTCCATATTGTGCTGAACCGCTTTTAAAAATGGTCGTTCCGATTCCGTGTTTCTCGTTTCATTTTCATTCCATTTCATGAGTACTTCTTTCATATCCCCAACAATTTCAACTGTAGCTGGGTAACGTTTGCTCATAATACTTGGGTTAATATCTACTTGGATACATGAAATGGAATGTTTAGGTAAATAATCGACATAAGGATAATCGTTTCCAAGCATAAGTAACAAATCAGCTTCCTGCATCGCCTCGTATGCTGGCTTCGTTCCAATCTTACCAATGTTCCCCAAATAGTTTGGATGTTCATCAGAAATCACACCACGCCCGCGTAACGTCACGATTACTGGAATATCAAAGGCTTCAGAAAAGTGCTCTAACTCTTCCTTTGCACCAAGTGTCCCAGCTCCTGCAAGAATAACAGGTTTTTTTGACTGCTCAATTAGCTTTTTAGCCTGCATGATTTTCGCTTCATCAATTTGTGGGCGAACTGGTTGATACTCTCGCTTTTTAAGCGGTTTTTCTTTAACTTGTTCCGCCAAAATATCATTTGGAATCGTAAGGACTGCTACACCTTTTTCTCGGTAAGCTGTTTCAATAGCTTGATCCACCACTTCTGCAATATTATCTGCTGATTCAATTAATTTATTATATACAGCAACATCTTCAAATAAAGTTGGTAAATCCACTTCTTGGAAAAATTTTGTATTCGCAACATCCGTTACCACTTGCCCTGCGAGCACAAGCATTGGTACTCGGTCCATCTTCGCATCATACATCCCATTTAGTAAATGAATCGCGCCTGGTCCTCCGATTGCAAGTGCTACACCAATTTTACCTGTTAATTTTGTATAAGCGGAAGCGGCAAGTGTTGCCACTTCTTCATGCCGTACATGGATAAAATCAATCGCTTCTTTTTCCTTTCGAAGTGCCTCGACAACCGTGTCAATTGAATCCCCAGGGAGACCATAGACATGATCCACATCCCAATTTTTAAGTACCTTTACTAATACATCACTGCCTCTAGTTTTCATTTCAACTGTCCTTTCTCGTTATCAAAATTCTGCTACTCTTAATCAGTTTCCATAAATGGTCTATTCCAAACCTAAAAAAATAAAAAAAAATCCATTTTAGATAAACTTTTTTATAGATCGTTCTAAATTATACGACATCAAAGAATAGAAAAGCATTTCCCCTTTGTATTAATCAAAATGACTAAAAATATTTCGTTCCAATATAAACCTATTTTGTTATCCTCTCTTTTCGCGCTTGACGGAACAAAGCATTGCCAATTAGACTAAAGTTAGGCACATTACTAAGGAGGATTTCCATTGAAGTTACTGAATAAACTCACACGAATTGTTCCACTGCTTCTCCAGTTCATTTTAAATATCGGATTAATTTTAGTCGGCTTGACACTAGTTGCCTTTTTGATTCGCGAAGCATTTATGATCTTTAATAACCTGTTTATCACTGATACAGTTACTTCTTTTTATGACATGACTGAAGAAATTTTGATTTTCTTTCTTTACTTTGAATTCATTGCCCTGATTATCAAATATTTTCAATCCGGTTATCATTTCCCCTTGCGTTACTTCATATACATCGGGATCACAGCGATCGTTCGCTTAATTATTGTCGATCATTCAGATGCGCTTGCTACGCTTATTCTTTCTGGCGCTATTTTACTTCTTGTGCTGGCTTTATACCTTGCAAATACCAAATTATTAAAACGCGAATAAATGATTTAAAGGAGCAAATGACTTTTAAGAAGTCTAAATTACGGCTCCTTTTTTGTATAGACCAATTATTTTTTTAAAAAAGTTTAATTTCATTGATATAAATTGATTTGTAAGTTATAATAACCCCATTAATAAACAATACCAATTTTCATAAGGGGTTGACGAGGTTTGGATCAAAATGAATTTAAATATTTGCGTTTGCTCGCAAGGAATTATCCAACAATCGCTAAAACAGCGACTGAAATCACAAATTTAGAAGCCATTTTAAATCTTCCGAAAGGAACGGAACACTTTTTAAGTGACATTCATGGTGAATATAGTGCCTTTGAACAAGTTTTGCGAAATGGTTCAGGTGTCGTCAAACGCAAAATCCGTGACTGCTTTAGCGAGGAAATGAGCGACGACGAAATTAATACTTTGGCAACCTTGATTTACTATCCAGAACAAAAAATTGATTTACTGTTAAGGGACGTTCCAGATTCTTGCGCTTTTTATAAAGATACATTATTTCGGTTGGTGGAACTTTGCCAGTATGTGTCTTCCAAATATACGCGGTCTAAAGTGCGCAAAGCTATGCCTGAAGATTTTGCTTACATACTGGAAGAACTGTTACACGAAAACTACAATGAAGATGATAAAAAACTTTACTATGAAGAAATTCTAGAAAGCATTATTGAACTGGACCGAGCAAAAGAATTTATTGCGGCATTATCCAAATTGATTCAACGACTCGTTGTTGATCATTTGCATGTTGTCGGTGATGTTTATGATAGGGGCCCTTACCCGGATAAAATTATGGATACCCTGATGAATTACCACTCACTTGATTTTCAGTGGGGTAACCATGATATGCTCTGGATGGGGGCTGCAGCTGGATCAGAAGTTTGTCTTGCAAATGTCGTTCGCATCTCGGCTCGCTATTTGAATTTAGATATTTTAGAGGATAGTTATGGAATCTCCCTTCGCCCACTTGCCCTATTTGCAGATTCAGTTTACGGAGATGATCCTTGCACGTTTTTCCAACCTAAAAACGAAGATGGTTTAGTCTATAGTAACGCCGAAATCACTCAAATCGCACGCATGCACAAAGCGATTTCTATCATTCAATTCAAGCTTGAAGGCCAAGTTATTGACCGTCATCCAGAATTTACCATGAAGGGACGCAAAGTACTCGACTTTATCGACTATGAACGTGGTGAAATCCGTTTAAAAGGGACTGTTTACCCTCTTCTTGACACGAATTTTCCAACTATCGATCCTAAAAACCCTTACGCACTTACAAAAGAGGAAGTTGAAATTATCCAGAAACTTGTCGCTTCATTCAAAAATTGTGAGCGATTGCAAAAACACATTTTATTTTTGTATTCGAAGGGAAGCATGTTTTTGACTTATAACGGCAATTTACTTTACCACGGCTGCATCCCACTTAATCCAGACGGAAGTTTCATGGAACTTGAACTCCATGGCAAAAAATATGCTGGAAAAGAATTATTCGTTCAATTTGAGCAAATTGCGCGAGAAGGATATTTTCGGAATGCTGGAACAAAGGAGAAGGAATATGCACTCGATATCACTTGGTATTTGTGGACTGGTCCTGTCTCTTCATTATTTGGCAAAAGCGAAATGACAACCTTTGAACGTTATTTTGTTGCCGATAAAAAGACCCATCATGAAGAAAAAAAATCCATATTATAACTTGCGTAACAACCCAGAAACTTGTGACATGATTTTAAAAGAATTCGGGCTAGATACTTGCGGACATATTATAAATGGACATACCCCAGTTAAAGAAGGAAAGGGCGAAAGTCCAATTAAAGCAAATGGGAAAATGCTCGTTATTGACGGAGGCTTCTCTCCTTCTTACCATAAAACGACTGGACTTGCAGGTTACACGCTACTTTTTAACAGCTATGGACTTCAATTAGCCAGCCATCAGCCATTTACATCAACTGAAGAAGCTATCAAAAACGAAACAGATATTTTATCTACGCGCCAAGTCATTGAAACGGAAATTGAACGAAAGCGTGTCCGAGATACGGATAATGGACAAGAACTCATCCGCCAAGCAGAAGAACTTAAACAACTGCTAAACGCTTACCTCAAAGGTTACCTAAATGAGTACAGATAAACACAAAATTGTCATAAAACGTTCACAATTTGTGTAACATTAGTGTTTATGCTGTTTATGGACATTCCTTCAAAAAAAGGCTCGAAATTGCAGGTGCAACTTTTTAGAAATTCGTTATAATAGTATGTGTAGCTAGTCATTTCTCATTCTCGTGAAAAGATTATCTATGTATACAAATCCCCGTAGTCTAGGATTCCCACAGATCTTAGACCACAGAAAAAATCACTCGGACAAAGTCGTCCGAGTGATTTTTTTCGTTGTTTTATTTTACGAATCGAAGCATAAAAGCTCGAATAAAATGGAAGAACGGATAGACACTCAAAATGAGCGGCACATAAACCATGATCATATTGACATTTAGCAAGGAAGCTAAATTGAAAATGGAACCTGCAAATAAGAACAACATGACAAAAGCAGTCATTAAAAGTGTAATCAAAATTTTGATTTTAAAATCAAAGGGTTTCGCAACAGCAATTAAGGTCGTAAAACAAACCGTTCCTGTAAGCAAGACACTTAAAGTGGACGTTTGTGCAAAGCTTAGCTTTGTTAGGCCTCCAAGCGCATTAATAACAAGCACATAGGTTACGACACAAATTGCAGCTGGTAATGCATTGTGGAGAACCTTCTTTAAAAATTCTCCTTGAATCCGTTTATAATTCGGTTTGATAGCAAGGAAGAAAGACGGAATTCCAACAGTTAGCGAAGAAATCGGACTAAGCTGAATGGGTTGAAACGGATAACGACTCGAAAGAAAAGTATAAATCACTGTCAAGATGACAGAATAAATCGTTTTGATTAGATAAAGTGAAGCTACTCGCTCAATATTATTAATCACACGGCGCCCTTCCTTTAAAACACTAACCATAGAATCAAAATTATTATTGATCAAAACGAAATCAGCCACACTTTTTGATGCATCGCTTCCTTCCGCCATTGCAATACTACAATTAGATTCTTTTAAGGCTAGTACGTCATTCACGCCATCTCCTGTCATCGCAACGGTATGACCTTCCGCTTGGAAAGCTTGTACTAAATGCTTTTTCTGATGGGGTGTCACTCGTCCAAAAACAACATAATCTTGTACAAGTTGCTCATAATCTGGATTTGCACCGATTTGACTCATGTCGATATAACGATGGCTGCCTTCAATTTCTGCTTGAAGAGCAACATTTGATACTGTAGCTGGATTATCTCCAGAGATAACACGAATAGAAACTCCCTGCTCTTTAAAATAGCGGAAAGTATCTTTAGCTTCTTCTCGTAGTTCATCCGTTATAAGCACTAAACCAACGAGCTCAAGTCTTTGCGTGGAATCTTCAAAAGCGCCTGCTTTTTTAGCTAAAGATAATACGCGATAGCCTGATTTCGCAAATTCATCAATTTGTTGCCTTTTTTCCGCCGGCAAAGTTTCGAAGATAAATTCTGGCGCACCAATGATATATGTACCACGATTTCCAAAAGAAGCCCCGCTCCACTTTTTATCCGAAGAAAATGGAAAACGAGCGGTTGCATCCCAACCCGGATTTTCTGTGAAACTACGTTCAAGCGCAAGGCTCGTCGAGTTCTTATCTTGCAGCGTATAAATAATAGCGGAAATCCCCTCTTCGACATCCGCCTGCGTAAATCCCTCTTCAGGCAAAATTTCTGATACCTTCAGATTGCCACTCGTGATCGTACCCGTTTTATCGAGACAAAGAACATCTACCCGGGCAAGTGTTTCAATCGCGGGCATTGTTTTGACAAGCACTTTCTTTCGTGCCAGATTGACAACTCCAACCGCAAGCGCAATTGACGTTAGTAACACAAGCCCTTCTGGAATCATCCCAATCATTGCAGCCGCAGTTCCTAAAATGGCAGCATTGATATCTTGAGACTGTGAAAACTGCGAGAAAAACAAGATCACACCAAGTGGCACAATGACAAAAGTCAGCACACGAATGATCATTTTAATCGAGCGAAGCAACTCACTATAAGCCGTTTTTTCTTGCTTCACTTCAAGGGAAAGCTTAGAAACAAAACTATCCGCACCGATAGCAGTTGCTTGAACATGCGCCGTTCCACTTAAAATAAAGCTACCAGAAAACACGTCGTCTCCTTGCTTTTTGATGACAGCATCAGCTTCACCAGTAAGTTGCGATTCATCGACTTCAAGCCCCGTTGTCTCTAGAACAACGCCGTCCGCATAAGCTTGATCTCCGCGCCGAACGAGCATAACATCATCCAGCACAAGCTCTTCTTGTTCAATTTCAATTTCTTTCCCCTCACGAACGACTCGTACCTTACCTTCTGTCAAAATTGTGAGCTTATCAACTTGACGCTTAGCACGTATCTCCTGAAAAATCCCCATCGCCGTATTGCAAAGCGCAACGCCGAGAAATAATAGATTTTTATAACTTCCCGTGTAAATAATAAAACAAGCGATCGTAAAATTTATTAAATTAAAAAGCGTTAGGGTATTATCTGCAAAAATCCGCTTGATACTTCTTGTTAGCGGCTTTAATGCATGATTTTTCAAACCAAGACGATCGCGTTCGTCTACTTCCTTCTGGGTAAGACCAAGATATGGATTTAGACCTTCAATCGGTTTTCGTTTATTCTCTTCCAAATCCATGCACTTCCTTTAGTATGTGTATACCCTTTTAATATAAAAATAGCAGATTCTTACGCACTAATCTAACTTTTTTGCTCGTAAATTCAAAATCTTTTTAGCAAGAAACAAAAAAGCCCCCTTTGAATCTAAAAACTCAAAAAGGGACCTTCTCATTATTCATTTTCCTTTTCATTTAGACGGGCTTGTTTTCGCTCCATCCGTGCTTTCCGACGCGCTTCGCGCTCTGGATCTTCTGAACGCTCGCGTTTCCGTTTCTCGCGCTCAAGTTTCCGCTGTTCCTTCTCCGCTTCGCTTAATTTGGGTTTCGCGCTCTCCTCGCTACTCTCTCCATTTTCTTCTGGGAGTACTTTAGCGAGATCGAGCCCAGCCATCACAGCGTAGCGTTTAAAGCGGCGTAAAGCATCCTCACGTGTCCCATCCGAAATCGCCTGAGCAACATCCGGATTCGACTTGTAAAGTGCTGAAAAGCGTGTTTCGCGCTTCAAAAAATCATGGAATAAACCGAAATCTGGTTTCTTGAAATCCATCACCATTGGATTTTTACCTTTAGCAAGTAGCTCTGGATTATAGCGATATAAATTCCAATAACCGCATTCCACCGCTTTTTCCGTTTCCGAAAGCATAGTCTTCATCCCAGCCGAAATCCCGTGCGCAATGCAAGGTGTATACGCGATGATCAAAGATGGTCCCGGGAATTTCTCCGCTTCCTCAAATGCTTTAATCATTTGCTTTTTGTTTGCACCCATCGCAACTTGCGCCACATAAACATTCCCGTAGCTCATCGCCATGAAACCGAGATCCTTCTTGCCCATCCGTTTTCCAGAAGCCGCAAATTTCGCAATCGCAGCCATTGGTGTTGCCTTCGAAGATTGACCGCCAGTGTTCGAATACACTTCATTATCCATTACAAGCATATTAACATCTTCGCCACTTGCGAGCACATGATCAATTCCGCCAAAACCAATATCATATGCCCAGCCGTCGCCGCCAATCATCCACTGCGACCGCTTAATAAACAAATCGCGCTTTTCATAAAGAGTCTTAAGCCGACTATTTCCATTCATTTCTGCAAGAAGGGCCAGCTGAAGATCCTCTGCGCGTTCACGTGTCCCTTCCCCAATTAAGAAGTTTTCACGCCACTCACTAAGAGCATGGTTCAAGTTCTCCGAGATTTCTTCTTCCAAAAGAATCGAATCTACTTCCTTCAAGAGCCCAGCTCGCATCGTTTGGTTTGCGAGATACATGCCGAAACCATATTCAGCATTATCTTCAAGCAGTGAATTAGACCAAGCAGGACCGTGTCCTTCACTATTTGTCGTATAAGGGGTCGCCGGAGCCGAAGCCCCCCAAATTGAAGAACATCCCGTCGCATTTGCGATCATCATTCGGTCACCAAATAGTTGCGTCAAAAGCTTCACGTAAGGTGTTTCCCCGCAACCTGCACAAGCCCCTGAAAACTCAAGAAGTGGCTGTTCAAACTGACTACCTGGAAGCGTGTTTTTCTTGCCCGGATTTTTCTTAGGCGAAACCGTTTTGGCAAAATCCCAATTCTCGCGTTCCCTTTCTGCAACTTCATCAAAAGGTTTCATCACAAGCGCCTTATCTTTCGCCGGACAAACATGTGCGCAAAGATTACATCCCGTGCAGTCCATCGGTGAAACTTGAATCCGGTAGGAAACGTCTTTTCCTCTCATTTCCCGAGTAACAAAACTATCCGGTGCATTCCCCTCTTCCGCTTCATTCACAAGAACAGGGCGAATCGCTGCGTGTGGGCAAACAAAAGCACATTCATTACACATCGTACAGTTCTCAGAAATCCATTCTGGTACTTCAAGCGCAATGCCACGTTTCTCATAAGCAGCTGTACCCTGCGGATAGCTTCCGTCTCCCATGCCATTTTCGATCAATGTCCCAACCGATAAGGAATCCCCTTTGAGAGCATTCATGGGTTCAAGAATTTGCTCGATATATCGAGGCTTTTCTTGCTCCTCTACTTTAGATGACTTAGCGATAGCTTCCGCATTTCGCCAAGCATCTGGAACATCCACTTGCTTCAAATAAGCTAACGTCTGATCCATGGCTTGGATATTCTTTTCAGCAACGCGCATATCTTTTTTACCATAAGTTCGAATCGCAGAATCTTTTAATTCCTCAAAAGCTAGATCAAAATCCATCACGCCAGAAAGTTTGAAAAAGGCCGTCTGCATTACCGTATTAATCCGTCTGCCAAGATCCGCCTCAGAAGCAATTTTGATGGCATTGATCGTATAAAATTTGATCTCGTTTTCAGCCATGTAGCGTTTCATTTTAGCTGGCAAGTGACGTTCAAGTTGTTCCCCTTGCCAAACCGTATTGAGAAGGAAGGTTCCTCCTTTTTTCAAGCCATCAAGTAAGTCATAGCTATTTACATAGGCAGCCGTAGAACAAGAAACAAAGTCGGGTTCATGAACAAGGTAAGCCGAACGAATTCGATTTTCACCAAAACGCAAATGAGAAACCGTTAATCCGCCAGATTTCTTAGAATCATAGGAAAAATAACCTTGAACATTCAAATCTGTTTTATCTCCAACGATCTTAATCGCCGCTTTATTAGAACCAATCGTTCCATCAGAACCAAAACCATAAAATTTACACTGAAACGTCTCTTTACTTGTTAAATCTTTTCGCCCGACATCTGGAATGGAGAGATTTGTTACATCATCCACAATTCCAATTGTAAAACGAGGTTTCGGATTTTCACTTCTTAGGTGCGAATAAACGCCCAGTATCTGGTCTGGTGTCACATCTTTTGAACCTAAGCCATAACGCCCTCCGATAATTCGTTCAGGCCGATTTTCTGCGTGATAAAGTGCACTTTCCACATCAAGTAATAGCGGTTCACCGCCTGAACCAGGCTCTTTCGTCCGGTCTAGCACCGCTAAACGTTTAACCGTTCTTGGCAATTTTCTAAGCAAAACATCTGCCGGAAACGGCCGATAAAGTCGAATATTTAAAAGCCCCACCTTGCGATTTTCCAAAAGAAGTGAATCAATAACTTGTTCAATGACAGGCGTCACCGAGCCCATTGCGACAATAACTTCCGTCGCATCTTCTGCTCCGTAATAATTCACAAGATCATAATCTGTTCCACGCCGTTTATTAATCTCGTTCATTTCCTCACGAACAATTCTAGGAATCGCCTCATAATAGCCATTAACCGTTTCCCGTTGTTGGAAGAAAATATCTGGATTTTGACTCGAACCAGAAGTCGTCGGATTATTTGGCGTCATCGCACGCGCCCTGAAGCGTTCAAGCGCCTTTTCATCAAGCATTTCTTTCAGCTCATCATACTCTAAAACCTCAATTTTCTGCAGTTCATGGCTTGTTCTAAACCCGTCAAAAAAATTGATAAAAGGCAAACTCCCTCTAAGTGAAGCAAGGTGAGCCACTGCCGAAAGATCCATCACTTCCTGAACCGATCCTTCCGCAAGCATGGCAAAACCAGTTTGTCTCGCCGCCATCACATCGCTATGATCGCCAAAAATATTCAGCGCTGCCGTCGAAATCGTACGAGCAGATACGTGAAAAACGGTGGGGAGAAGCTCTCCGGCAATTTTGTACATATTGGGGATCATTAAAAGTAGGCCTTGCGAAGCTGTGTATGTGCTTGTCAGCGCTCCTGCTTTAAGCGAGCCATGCACCGTTCCTGCGGCCCCCGCTTCTGATTGCATTTCCACAACTTTCACTGCTTCCCCAAACAAGTTTTTCTTGCCCGCGGCTGACCATTCATCAACAAGTTCTGCCATCGTTGAAGATGGCGTAATTGGATAGATCGCCGCAACTTCCGTAAACGCATAAGAAATATGTGCCGCTGCCGCATTTCCATCCATAGTTTTCCGTTTTCGCATTTTTTTGCACTTCCAGTCTTCCTAAAGTTTGTGTAAAACCTATTCTCATTCATTTTACACCAGTTCAATTAAACTCTCAATCTGATTTTTTCAGACATAAAAACAGCGCACCCCTGTTCGGCCGCGCTGTTTTCATCTATTTTTCTTCTAAAAATTCACTGATCAATTCATATGTTTCATCTGTCGCTTTCGATTCCGTTTTAAGGAAACCATGAAGTGTATTATCCAAGCGTTTAGCGAAGACAGGAACGGAAGCATCTTTTAATTTCTTAGCATATGCTTCTCCTTGATCACGAAGCGGATCAAGCTCTGCCGTTACAATAAATGCTTTTGGAAGGTCACTTAAGTCTTTACTACGAATCGGTGCAACTAGTGGATCATACTTCCGGTCAGAAGCATTTTTTTAAATAGAGTTTAAAGTATTTATCAAGCGATTCTTTTGTAAGAACATAACCTTCTGCAAATTGATCCATAGAAGGATAAAGGACAGAAGCATCTCGACTGAAAATATCTGTTGCTGGATAAAGCAAAATTTGTTTGCTGATTTCTGGTCCATTTTTAGCTTTTGCCATTTGAGCAATGACAGCGGCAATATTCCCACCAGTTGAGTCTCCTGCCACAATTAGAGAAGTGCCTTTGTTCCGCAAACTTGTCTTATGCGTATTCGCCCAAAGCAATGCCGCGTATGCATCTTCAATTGCCGCTGGGAACGGATTTTCTGGAGCAAGGCGGTAATCAACAGCAACCACACGCGCACCCGTTGTTTGTACAAGTTTTCGAGCAATCCCATCATGTGATTGAAGTCCGCCCGTTACAAAACCTCCACCATGGAAATAAAGGATAATTTCATAAGGCCCTTCTTCTTTTGGCGTATAAATTCGAAGTGGAATTTTTCCACCTGGCCCATCAATTTTTTTATCTTCCGTCGCGCCAATTTCGATATTTTTCGCAGAAGGAGTTGCTTTTTCCTTTAAGCGAATATATTTATAACGAGAATCAACATCAGATAGTGGAGCCGTATTTTTTAGATAGTTTTGCGTAGCCTCGTCTTTCAAGTTTTCCAATACGGATGGATCGTACTCGCGTTTCCCAACTGCTTTCTTGTAGATGAAGAAAACAACAAGAAGCGGAAGCAAGATCACACTGAAAACTAAAATAAACACCCATTTAAATACGTTTTTCAATTGTGCTCAACTCCTTTTAAGTTCACTTTCTGACTTAAGTATATCAGTTTTCAAGAATTAGACCAAACAGGAACCACTTAGAATTTTTCAGTAAAATGGCCATCAATAAATCACACTTTGTGAAGGTATTAAAAACAAAATCGCCGGGTATAGTAATTACAAAGAAGATGGGAGCGTGATAAAAATTAGGGATCTTCAACCTAACCTTTTAAAGTGAATATTAACTAATTTGGGTTAGACAGCATCACTTTAAAAGGTTGATCAAAATATCAAAAAACAGGAACATCTTTGAGGAAACCCAATTTTAAAAAGCGTCTCACAAGATGGATGCTAAAAATCAGGAGGGACTTTCAATGCAAGGCAGTAAACAAACGAATCACTATTATAGTGGAAAATTCGAAAAGCAACTACAGGAATATCCAGGCTTACAAAGCAAAATGACACCTGTACCTGATACAGGCGAAAAAACTTATCAAGGTAGCGATAAACTCGTTCATAAAAAAGCACTCATAACGGGCGGAGATTCCGGAATCGGTCGTGCTGCCACTATCGCCTACGCAAGAGAAGGCGCAGATGTAGCGATCAGTTACCATCCAGATGAAGAGCAAGACGCCCAAGAGGTAAAAGCAATCGTTGAAAAAGAAGGATGTACATGCGTTTTACTACCAGGTGATTTACGTGAAGAAGGCTTCGCGAAGCACATGGTAAAAAGCGCTGCAAATGCTCTAGGTGGTTTAGACCTATTAGTGCTAAATGCTGGAGTTCAACAATACGAATTTGATATTCAAAATTTAACTTCTGAGCAACTACGAGATACCTTTGAAGTCAATGTTTTTTCCGTTGTATATGCAATTCAAGAAGCGCTTAATTATTTGGGCGAAGGTGGCAGCATCATTTTAACTTCATCCATTCAAGGAGTAAAACCAAGTGCCCATTTAGTCGATTATGCAATGACAAAAAGCTGCGAAATCTCACTTACAAAAAGTTTAGCAGCACAACTGGGCAAAAAAGGGATTCGAATCAATGCAGTTGCGCCCGGTCCAATATGGACAGCCTTACAAATCTGCGGTGGTCAGCCACAAGATAGCATTCCAGAATTCGGACATAATCAACCCTTACAACGTGCTGGGCAACCCGCTGAACTAGCGAGCGTTTATGTCCTTCTTGCATCTGATGAGGCTAGCTATATCACTGGTCAAGTTTACGGGATAACAGGCGGAGCTCCTATTAATTAATCCTCCAAATAACCACTAAAGTTGAGGTGAAAAAAAATGCCGTGGACTAAAAATGATTATCCAAATTCATGGAAGAACTTAAAAGAAGAAGAACGAAAAAAAAGCCATTGAAATTGGAAACGCCTTGTTAAAAGAAGGCTATTCAGAAGAACGCGCCATCCCAATTGCAACAGCCAAGGCAGAAGAATGGTATAAAAACCATAAATAGTAAAATGGTTGAAACAACTAACAATGTGGAATAAAAAGGAATGAGTCAGATAATTAAAGGAGAGGATTTATTTATGTCCAAAAAAAATTGCAACTCTTATAACGAATCTTTTTGAAGATGTCGAGTTTACAAATCCAGCAGATGCATTCCGGCAAGCAGGACACGAAGTCGTCACGATCGAGAAAAAAGCGGGCAATCAAGTTACAGGTAAGCAAGGAGAAGCAACTGTGACAATTGATAAAGGAATCGACGACGTGCAAGCAAGTGATTTTGATGCTTTGTTTATCCCAGGTGGCTTTTCACCAGATCAATTACGCGCAGATGATCGTTTTGTAAATTTTGTAGATTATTTTATAGAAAATGACAAACCTCTTTTAGCTATTTGTCATGGTCCCCAACTTTTAATCCAGACTAATAAATTAAAAGGCAGAACTGTAACAGGCTTTACCTCTATTCGTCCAGATTTAAAAAATGCTGGAGCAACCGTAAAAGATGAAGAAGTTGTAGTTGATCGGAACATTGTAACGAGCAGAACTCCAGATGATCTACCAGCTTTTGACCGAGAATCACTAAAACTACTACAATCATAATAAAAGGAGTCTGGGACTTTCCCAGACTCCTTTTTATGTAAGTGAAAGTGATTTCAGCGTTTCCTGAGCTTCTGTCATCATTTCAGTTATGATTTCTCGGCAAGGCTTTATTTCTTTCACGAGCCCAGCGATTTGTCCCGCCATGACAGAACCATTTTCTGTGTCACCCTCTAACACAGCTTTCCGAAGTGATCCAAGCGTCAATGCTTCTAGTTCATCACGATCCACTCCGACTGCTTCAAGCCGCAAATATTCCTTGATCATTTTATTCTTGATAGAGCGAACCGGCGAACCAGCACTGCGCCCCGTCACCGTTGTATCCCTGTCCTGAGCCTTCAAGACCGCTTCCTTAAAACGTGGATGAACTGGGACTTCTTCTGAGGCAAGAAAGCGAGTTCCAACTTGCACACCTGAGGCCCCTAAGGCGAACGCCGCTACAACCCCTCTACCATCTCCAATACCCCCTGCGCCAATAACTGGAATCTCGACTGCATCCACAACTTGCGGCAAAAGAGCCATCGTTGTCGTTTCGCCAACATGTCCCCCAGCTTCAGTTCCCTCCGCAATAACCGCATCAGCACCGAGCTTTGCCATCTTTCTGGCAATCATGACAGAAGGCACAACCGGTATGACAATAATGCCCGCATCTTTCCAAACAGGCATGAAGCTTTTTGGTGTCCCTGCTCCTGTCGTAATAATTTTGACTTGCTCTTCAATCAAAACCTCAGTTAATTCGCCAATGTTCGTCATCATAAGCATCAAGTTGACACCGAACGGCTTATCCGTGAGCGCTTTTGTTTTACGAATTTCAGTCCGCAATTCCTCCCCGCTCATCCCGCCAGAAGCAATAATCCCGAGGCCACCACCATTTGAAACAGCCGCAACTAGCGGTGCCTTAGCAATTTGAGCCATGGCTCCTTGAATAATGGGATATTTGATCCCTAAAAGTTCAAGTATTGTCATGTTGTTCCTCCTAATTGTTACTTTTTTCACATTATATCAAATGACCTTACAAAAAGTCTATCTTCCGCTTTAATCCATCTTTCCAAAAACTAGCGTCCTACCAGAAATCTGCAGGACAACACTCGTTAGCCACTCATTTTTGCTCATTAGCGCCGAAAAACAGTATGAACAAGCCTCGCATAAGCTGTAAAAAAAAGCTGGGATTTCTTCATTAGAAAGCCCAGTGGTCATCGCATCTAAAACGCCTGTATAATACCATTTTTGTTCATCATAACCCCGCTTGAAATGGTTCCAAACACGGTTCCCTTCCATGCTCATGGCATAGCGAATAGAAGATAAATTATCGAGTTTATCTGCCACAATTAAAGCTTTGACTTCAAGGCTCCCATCTCGAACCGTTTCAATCGTATGCGCCTTCCGCTCTTCCCATGTTTTCGTTTTATCTTCTGTATGCGCCATCACAAGATTTGCAGTTTCTTCACCAAATTCCCTTGTGATGTCTTCCCGTGTAACATCTGTATCTTCCACAACATCATGAAGTAATCCTGCTGCAACGACATATTCTGGAAAACCAGCAGCATTTAAAATGCGCGCAACATTGAAAGGATGGGAAAAATATTTTTCACCGGTAATTTTTCGCTTTTGACTTGCATGTGCTTTTCTTGCAAATTCCAGTGCTTTTTCATACATATTAATCCCGCCTCTCCGTCGCTTCTTTATGATTTTAGTATACAGAATGAATGGGCGCATCGCCAGCTAAAACAGCTTTAACATTTGCGACAGCCATGTCCCCCATTTGTTCACGTGTTTCTACCGTTGCATTTCCAATATGCGGTGTCAATACAACATTTTCAAATTTTGTTAAGCTCTCATTTACGTGTGGTTCAAATTCAAATACATCTAGTGCAGCACCCGCAATTTCCTTTGCTTCAAGCGCTTCGACCAAAGCCGCTTCATCTATTACTTTTCCACGAGAAGCATTCACTAGAAAAGCAGTTTTTTTTCATTTTTTGGAAAGTTTCTTTCTGAAATAAATGATAAAGTTCATCACTATAAGCGGCGTGGACAGAAACAATATCACTTTTCTCTAGCAATTCCTCCTGAGAAACAAAACGGGCATCCCACTTTTGCGCAACTTCCTTTGGATGATGCCCCGAATAAAGAATCTTCATTCCAAAAGCAAAGGCACGCTCTGCTACGGCTTGTCCAATTTGTCCAAGCCCTATGATTCCAAGTGTTTTCCCGTGCAACTCTCGCCCTAAAAAGAAAGTAGGTGCCCAACCTTTAAATTCTTCTGGGTGGGTCCGCAAAAGTCTATCGCCTTCTGAAACGCGGCGCATCACATCAAGAATCAATCCAAAAGAAAGTTCTGCAGTTGACTCGGTGGATACTTTTGGAGTGTTAGTTACTGCGATTCCTAATTCCTGCGCTTTTTGCACGTCGATGTTGTCAAATCCAGCTCCTACATTGGCAACGATCTTTAACTTCGGACTCGCCGTGAGTACATCACTCGTTATAGGAGCAGAGAGAGGACAAATGATAGCTTCCGCATCTTTTGCCCCTTTTTTCAACTCCTCTTCCGAAATTTTTCCAGTCCCTGTCCAAAAAGTGGCGCCCATTTGTTTTAACACTTCTTCTGTCTTTTCTAGTAATTTTCCAGCTACAAAAATCTTTTGCATGTTTGTTCGCCTCTATTCATGAAATTGAATACTTCTGCCATTTAAAGGCTGTACCGGACGATTCGTTCCACCGATTACTTTTTCAAGTGCTCGATGCGCAACATGTCCGATTGTTTGTCTGTTTTTTAAGACAATCCAACGAATACCTTCAACTGTCGGTGGAGTTGTGAGTGACCCTTCATAAGTGAAATATACTTTTTCTTCTGGTAGGAAATCGGTAATGTCGAGTGAAAGCTCACGCTCAATCGAAAAATCTTGAAAAACTTCTGGAAATACGCGACGTAAGTCAGTCATATCGATGGATACGGTCGTTCCAACATCCATAAAGGCGCCTAACACTAGTTTTTCACCTTTCGCATTTTCATGAACAAAGTGCCACTCAATTGGGTAAGCAACTGAATCTAACAAGTGTTCACTTGGAATGTGGGCATGAAATGCGACTAGACGATAGACCTCATTTTGAAAGGTAAGTGTTTGATTCATTTCTTGCGGAAACAAGTGAACAGAATTCTCCACTCGTTTGACTTGATAAGGAATCCGTGAATAGCTCGTTTCAAGTGGATTCCCCTCAAGTGGCTTGACATCTTCTGAACGGATATCTATTGGTGATTGTTTCTTCCCAGATTGCGCAATCTCGAAGTCGGAACAAATTTGTCCCCATTTTTCAGGCCCTTTATCTCCATCATAGGACCAATTAATTGAATAAGCTGGCATATATGTAACCCCCATTACTTTTTGCTCGCTTCATAATTTTAACGCAAATGTTCCTCAAATTTCAATTATTGCTACTCAACGAATCCTGTTTAGACCTTATTTTATTTTTGTAAGGAGCGATTGGAATGGCTTATCTATTTCTGCTTTTCGATTCTAATCCTATACGGTCTAGCGCATTCGTGCATAAGGAAAAATTAAAACAAGCCTCTGAATCTGGCTTCTATTTTAATGTAAAGATCGGTGGAAATTTCTCTCTTTCACTTCGAAAAAGACTGCTTCGCTGAATGTGAAAAATTCATTTCTCCAAAACTTGTAAATTCACAAGAAAGTAAAATATTATATTTTTTTATCACATAATTTTCATTACTTCGATCGTGTTACGTTACAAAGTATCAATCAAAACTCCTATCTCCTTGATATGATAAATGTTGTAAAAGGTTCTTTTAAGTAGGGTCGGATTTATTTCATTTAAAAGGAAAATAAATTTCCCTTTACTCTTTCCCATTTTTACAACCTGATCTTACATGATGAAAAAGGAGGGTATTATGAAAAAACTTGCAAAAAATAAAACCATTTGGTTTCTTGCTTTTGGAATAGCTTGTTTTGCTTTTCTCTCTTTTGTATTTCTTACTCCGAAATTAGAAGCTGCTGATGAGCAAAGTAATGATTTGAAAGTATCTGCAGACCGCGAGGCACTTACTGCCGGTGAGCTTTTAACCCTCACTGTTCAGTCGAGCAATAAAGCGGATACAAAGATCACTTTACCCATCAGTGGAAATTTTGAATACAAAGGAGAAACCAAAGGGGACGCAACCATTACAGAAGATAAAAACAAAGGAAATCTAGTGATTGATTGGCCAGCGAATTCGGATAAAAAAGTGGTGCTTACTTTAAAGGCGCTTCAGCCCAGTACCTATTCTTTTGTCGCAAGTACCATTCGAGACGGGAAAAAGCTAGAATCTAAGCCACTTAAAATTCAGATTCAAGACCCAACATCTACTCCTTCCGTTGTCAAAACAGACCCACAGCCAAAGTTTACTCCGCGTGGCTTAACGCCTCGTGTAGACGACTATGATCCCAATCAAACCGTCCAATACGATTTTTTTGAAAATAAGGCTTGGTTTATAGACACTGTGAATAAGGAATTACACACTGAACAGATTGTTCCTGAAGATGCCACTATTCAACGTGGTCAGGTCACTTTCGGCGATTTGGCTAAAATCAAAGAACTAAAGTTCAATCGTTCAACTTATCAAAATTATTATTTGCCTAAGCGCTTTGATGTCTTTAAGGGATTACAGTTTCTGTGGATAAATGGGTTAGGTAGCGGTCCTGGTGATACTGAGCCTTATCAACCTTTTGTCTTACCTGAGTCGATTGGAACTTTGACAAACCTTAAATATCTATTCGTGAAAAATGTTGTTAACTTGGAAGATCCCGTTCCAGAGTGGATTGGTCAATTAACAAACTTAGAACAGGTTATGATTGGCGGAAACGGAGGTTCAATAAAAAATTTAGGAGGGACATATAGAGGAACCATACCTGCATCCATCGGAAATTTACAGAAGCTAGAAAGCCTCACAATCACGGAGTCTCACATTAGTGGAAACATAGAAGATATTGAATCTTCAGTAGCAAGTTTGAAAAATTTAACCACTCTTGATTTGTCCAATAATAACTTAACAGGAAGAATCAATAAGCAATTTCTTGATAACAAAGAAAATCTAACTGTCCTTGATTTATCTCGTAATCAGCTATCAGGTAATATTCCAGCGTCTATTGGAAATTTAACAAACTTGCAGAAACTTTATTTATATAAAAATGAACTGGATGGACGAATCCCAGATACGATAACAAAACTTACGAACACAACGAATGTGAATTTGGCATTCAACCATTTAGTTGGTGCACTTGATCCAAAACTGATGGACTTTTTCATAATGATGGCCCCAAACAGAAAATACAGTTTGGCAGGAAATGAATTAAGTATAGAAAATATATATGACACAATGTATACACAGTCAACTGAACGTTGGGACGACGCATTTGATAGTAAATCAGATTACCGTAATGGTAAAAACGCGATAGCTGATGGGCCGCTCTATGGAAATTTGATTCGTACAACTAGCGAAGAAGGCGGCGATCCAAGTTACGACGGGATCTCTCTAAATATGGATTATATGTTCCAAGGGGGGCTTATCGGGAGCGCTTTTACTAAGCCCAATGGAAAACTATATTTATTCGCCCCTCGGTTTACAGATGGTGCCCCCGCTCGCAATAACACATTAGCCATTGGTTATAAAAATAAATTTGCAAGACAACTTGCATATCAGCTATCTCATCCAACACCATCCGCAGATGAGCTAAAGAAAAAGCTAAGTTTCTTAGATTTCTTGCCCGATAAACTCAGCAGCCAACATATCTATACGATTTGGGCTGCAAATGCAGATGGAACAAGGCAACCAGACGGAAGTCTCTACAAACAAATTTATAGTGGCTTTCCTAACGAAGATGCGTATATCACTGTTCCCGATCAGCCGATGAATTACACGGTTTCGATTGATAATCCAAATATACTGAATGATTCATCTTTGCCTAAATCCGTAGATAAAGAAAGCGCCAAAAGCAATCTATTCGTTCAAAATGTCTTAGGCTATTCAGTTGGTGGATTTCGGGTGAATCCAGAGGTCGTTTCTTCGTTCAAAGTTGTGAATTCAAAAACGGGAGAACCTAACACTAACTTGAAAAATACTGTTGAGGGTGGCGTTGGCGACAAATTCACAATGTCCATTGAGCTTGGCGGAAAAGGCGTTCCTCTTCCTGGAATGCCTAAACTCGAAGAAAGCACCTTCGCATTTCCAGATAACTTCAACCCTCGTGCTTACTTCTTTGGGGTTTCGGATGCTGCCCACAATCTTGGACTGGAGATAGATGGAGATTCGTTCAAGGTAAACGGAAAGAGCCAAACGGTTAGGGCTCAAAACGCACCTGGCAGTAATCCCAACGGCTTTACTTTTGCAGATCCTACACTAATTCCTGCCGTTTCTTCTGGTAAACCTGCTCTTACGATTAGTTTGGATGTGAAAACAGGAGATAAACCTATTCCATACGAGAAGAATGAGCAGGATGAATTTTTCGGTGCTGGAAAAGATGCTTTACTGTTCCATACTTCTTTTGTAAGTTCTATACAGGATCCTGATCTCACCCAATTATCGAAATCAGAAAACGTCATTGTTCGTGCGGGAGAGCTTAAATTTGTGGATGTTCCAGATGTGATGAATTTTAATGGCGGTAAAATCAGCAACAAGACACTTCATCTTAAACAAGATGATACATTTAAACTCGACGTAGAGGACTCTCGAGCGAATAAGAAGGAATGGCATATTAATTTTAAGCAAACTTCACCGTTTAAAAATGATGCAAACAATCATGTTTTACCAAACGATAGCAACAGTAAATTCTTATTCAAGCAAGGGAATGGAGATGAAAAAACGATTGTACCGGGTGCTCCTGCAACTACTGTGTATGATAGTCTAACTCAACAAACAACAAGTTCAACAGGAGATATCACTTCGGTTTCTTGGAAAAATCAAGACGACGGATTCTTCCTAGAAGTTCCACCTGGTGTTGCACAAAGTGGAAATTATTCCAGTCAATTCACATGGGAACTAGTTAATGGACCGGTTTAACTTTTAATATAGACTTTCCAAGTTTATTCTTTCTGGCTTTATCAAGCAGAAGAATTCAGATTTAATTTCAAAAAAGCCTTTGAAAATCAGTTTCTGATTTTCAAAGGCTTTTTCTATGGGACAAAGACAATTTGTTGTTTTCATAGCGAAGATCAAATTAGAAAGTGAACTTGCATTGTCTATTTTCGGTACATCTTAAATTCAAGGAAAAGTTCATTATAGTGTGAAAGCATGCGTTTTCCTAGATTATCATAGACTTCTAAATGATTGAGTTCATCTAAGTTTGGATAAAAACGTTTATCATCTGCAATTTCTTTTGGAAGAAGTTTTTCGGCAGCTTTATTAGGGGTTGAGTAACCTACATACTCTGCATTCTTCGCGGCATTTTTTGGATTGAGCATAAAATCAATGAATCGATGTGCCCCGTCCACATTTTTCGCTGTTTTCGGGATTACCATATTATCGAACCAAAGATTTGATCCTTGTTTTGGAATGACATAATTTAAGTCTTTATTGGCGCTAAGCATTTCTGAGGCTTCCCCGGAAAATGTAACGGCCACTCCTGCTTCGCCGTCTGCCATTAAAAGTTTGATTTCATCACCTACAATAGCTTTTACATTCGGTGTCATTTTTTTCAGCTTATGAAGAGCTTCATTCAAATGTGCTTCATTTGTATCATTTAAAGAATAGCCAAGACTATTAAGGCCAATCCCCATGATTTCACGTGCACCATCGATTAGTAAAATTTGATTTTTCAAGTCCGTATTCCAAAGTGAATCCCATGTAGAAAAATCCACATGAGGGAACTGTTTTTGATCATAAATAATGCCAAGTGTCCCCCAAAAATAAGGCATCGAATATTTATTACCTTCATCAAATGACAAATCCATAAAACGCGAATCAATATACCGAGCATTTGGTAATTTTTGATGATCTAGTGGGATCAAGAGATTTTCTTGCTTCATTTTGTTGATTGCATAATCACTTGGGATCGCAACATCAAATGTCGTTCCACCCTGCTCTATTTTTGTCATCATCGCTTCATTCGAATCGAAGGTTTGATAGATCACTTTTATGCCACTTTCTTTCTCAAACTTCTTAATCAAACTTGGGTCAATATAATCGCCCCAATTATAAATAGTTAAAGTATTTCCTCCAGCGTAACCTTCTTCACGATTCATAAAATGAGCAAGCAACATCATGACGAGCGCAAGGAGAATCACGGGGATGAACATTTTAAGCAAGGATTTCATCGTTTATTCGCCCCCGTTCTCGTTGTTTTGCTCGTATTTTTACGGTTGATGAAGTAATAACCAATGACAAGCAGAATCGTGAATAGGAAGATAAGGGTTGAAAGGGCATTAATTGATAAGGAAATGCCTTGGCGTGCCCGTGAGTAAATTTCAACGGATAAAGTGGAAAAACCGTTTCCTGTCACAAAAAATGTCACGGCAAAATCATCTAACGAATAAGTTAACGCCATAAAAAAGCCTGCGAGAACGCCTGGAGCAATGTAAGGTAAAATGACTTTTGACAAGACTTGCCACTGGCTTGCACCTAGATCTCGCGCGGCGTCAATTAAAGTCGGGCTCATTTCCTGCAGTTTCGGGAGCACCATCAATACAACGATCGGAATGCTAAAAGCAATGTGGGAAACAAGTACTGAGGTGAATCCTAATTTTAGCCCAAGTATGGTGAAGAAAATTAAAAAACTAGCACCGATAATAACATCAGGACTTACAATTAAGACATTGTTTAGACTTAGTAGTGAATTTTTCCCAACCGGCTTTGGCATAAAACGAATAGCTAGTGCTCCGCAAATTCCAATCGCCGTTGCAATCACAGAAGAAAGAAGCGCGATCACAAATGTATTTAAAACGATCACAAGTAAACGCGTATCAGCAAACACTTCACGGTAATAATCGAGTGTGAATCCTCCAAAGCCATGCATCGTTCCAGCTGAATTGAAGGAATAAAACATCAAATAAAAAATCGGGGCATAAAGTACGATAAAAATAAAAATGAGATAAAGATGACTCCATTTCCGTTTTTTCATTTTTTAGCCCCCTTTCTGCGTTTTGTTCCAGTTAAAAACATAATAATAATCATAGCAATAATAAGAAAAACGCCAATGGTTGAGCCCATTCCCCAATCCTGCGTTACAAGAAAATGCTCTTCAATAGCAGTTCCAAGTGTAATTACGCGATTTCCAGCAATCAAACGAGTAATCATAAAGAGCGAAAGCGCAGGAATGAAAACCGCTTGACAACCTGATTTCACACCATCTGCAGTTAACGGGAAAATAACTCGGCGAAATGTTGTAAAATTAGATGCCCCTAAATCACGAGATGCTTGAATAAGGGAGGGATTGATTTCTTCAATCGCATTAAAAATGGGTAAAATCATAAAAGGGATGAAAATGTATGTGGAGACGAACAAAAAGCTAAAATCGGTACAAAGAATTTGCTGTTGTCCGATGCCGACTAAATCTAAAAATTGATTAGCCGCTCCGTAGGTACCAAAAATCCCAATAAAAGCGTAGGCCTTAAGCAAAAGGTTGATCCAAGTAGGTAAAATAATCAGCAAGAGCCACAATTGTTTATGCTTTAATTTCGTGAGCAAATATGCGGTCGGATAGGAAATCAGCAAGGTGAACAAAGTGATCAAAAAAGCATACCAAAAGGAACTCAGCGTCATTTTTAAATAAACGGGTGTAAAAAAGTGTTGATAGTTGCTGAATGTAAAATTCCCGTCCACGTCAAAAAAGGAATAATAAACAATTAATAAAATCGGGGCAACAACAAACAAAATAATCCAAAGAATATAAGGAACGAGATATAAGTTTCTTGCTTTTCTAGTCATTCACTTACGCCTCTTCGTAACTTTCTAAACGTTTATCAAATTCTTCTTCTGTTTCTCCAAGTCGCATGACGTGAATGGCTTCGGCATCAAACGCGAGCCCAATTTTATCACCGATTTTAGCTTTTTTCGTCGTATGCACGAGCCACTCGTTACCGTCAATATCAATACAGCCCATTTCGTAATGCACTCCGCGGAATAATACCCAGTCCACTTCGACTTGCAGTTTTCCTTTGTCAGCTGTTGTAATTTCTAGGTCTTCCGGTCGAATCACCACTTCAACGATTTCATTTTCATTAAAGCCTTGATCGACACATTCAAAACGGCGATTCACAAATTCCACTTCAAAATCTTGAATCATTTTCCCGGAAACGATATTTGATTCACCGATAAAGTCTGCTACAAAGCGATTAATCGGTTCATCGTAAATGTCGATCGGTGAACCACTCTGCTGAATTTCTCCTTTATTTAACACAAAGATTTCATCGCTCATTGCAAGGGCTTCTTCCTGATCATGCGTAACGAAAATAAACGTGATACCTAACCGCTTTTGCAAATCACGCAATTCGTATTGCATCTCTGTTCTTAGTTTCAAATCAAGCGCGGAGAGTGGTTCATCCAAAAGAATAACTTCTGGCTCATTCACAATAGCTCGTGCGATCGCCACCCGTTGCCTTTGCCCACCAGACATTTCGCTGATTTCCCGTTTCTCATAACCAGACAAATTGACAAAACGCAACGCTTCTTTTACCTTTTCATCAATCGCTTTTTGATTTAGCTTTTTGATTCGAAGGCCAAATGCGACGTTTTCAAATACATTTAAATGTGGAAATAACGCATAATCTTGAAATACCGTATTTACCGGGCGCTTGTTGGCCGGTACGGAATTGATTTTCTTCCCGTCCAAATAGATGTCTCCTTCTGTTGCCTCTAAAAAACCTGCAATCAAGCGTAAAATAGTAGTTTTTCCACATCCGGATGGGCCAAGCAAAGTATAGAATTTTCCTTTTTCAATTTCAAAACTGACATTTTTCAAAACGGGTTCGTCGTCATCAAATTGCTTTGTAACTTTGTTAAAGCAAATAATGGATTCTGTCAATTGTATTCCTCCCCTTCTATAAATACGATTCCGTTGCCACTAAGATGAGCACTGCCTTTTCAGTCGTTTGATTTACAATTTGATGGCGATCTGAGGCATGAAAATAAATGGTCTCATTCGCTTTTGCCGTGTAGCTTTCTTCGCCCAAACATACCTTAACCTCACCACTTAGTACGTAAGCAAAAGTCTCTGAAAGCGAGGGTTCAAATTTTTTTAAAACCCCCCATGTGGATCTATTTCAAGCAACACAGGTTCCATTTCTTTTTCATTCGATTCGGGAACAAGCCATTCAATATGATAGCCCTTCTCCTCATCTTCAAAAAAAATACGTTCTCTCTGTTCGTAAATAACCTTTTGTTTGCCTTTTTCTTCATCAAAAAATTCTTTTGGAGTAGAGCCTAACACTTCAAGAATCGAAAAAAGAGTTTCAATCGACGGCGAACTTAAATCACGTTCGAGTTGCGAAATATAGCCTTTTGATAAGTCTGTCCGTTCTCCTAGTTCCTCTTGTGTCAGGTTCTTGCTAAGACGCAAATTCTTAATTCTGTTGCCGATTTCCATCTTTTCTTCCTTTCTCAAAGTTTAATAAAAGTAAACTTTAAAACGCACTTGTTTAGTATTTATAAACTTCAGGTTTACTCAAAGCAAGAATCATTATACAACATTTGAAATCACACATCAAGATACTTTTTAAAATTTCTTCAAACTATGGTTTAGGCTAAAAAAAAAGACTTAAAAGCGCATTTTGAATGCCTTCTTTTAAGTCTTCTTAGTTAGACTAAATCTTCTTCGATTGTGTAAGTTTCGAGTAGATTCAAGTCTTGTCTCATATCGCGTGCAAGGTCGCGCGAAATTTTTCCTTCTTCAAATAAGCCTTGAATGGTATCACGTTCAATTTGAATACCTGAAAGTTCCACTTCATGCACTTTTTGTTCAAATTTTTCTCGCGAACTTGGACGAATTCGCTCCGTTGTAAGACGTTCTAAGTGTTCCTTATGCTCATTCAAAAGCGGCAACAATAAATCCATATTATCTTGGTTCATTTGTGCTTTTTAATTTTCGAATGACCATTTTTTCATTTTCCACTCGTACAAAATTGATTTCTTTAAAAGCTTTTGTACGTTCAGGGTGTTGCTTCCGTACTTTTGATTTTAGTGCGCGCAACCGTTTTGGATGTAAAAGCATTTGTAGCAACCGACTTCCAAATCGAATAAAATTTTTGATTTTCGTTTTGAATCTTTGCTTTAAAGCACTTTCCATCATGTTGAGAAAGCTACCATAGCGGTAGGCCGTTTCTGTACTAATCTTTCCATCAGCTAGAAGCTTCTGCGTATATTCATGTTCCCAAGTGATAATCTCCAGCCGTTTTTCCTTTCTCAGCTTGTGTCATATCACGCTTTTGCGAGTTTTCTCCTTGCTGCAATTCCTGAATTCGACGTCTATAATTACGAATAACCATTTCCGTTGCCGCTTTATTATCCGGTGTAATTTGATTCTGTAACTCTCGTTTCACTTTGCGCAAAATCCAAATCTGTGTAGCACGTTCTGCCCGTTCATTTCCAAGATCAGCTTCATTTCCCTTAGCAAGAATCGGCAAGATAAATGTTGCAATAAGCAGTGTAAATAATATCACGCCTGATGCCATAAAAATAATCAATGCTCGTTGCGGGAACATATCGCCGTTATCGAGGAAAAAGGGAATGGATAAAGCTGTCGCAAGTGTAACAGCTCCCCGGACACCCGATAAACTCGTTAAAATAGATGCTCGCACGGATGGTTTTTGCGTTTTTTTCGATTTATCACTTTTGAAGAGCCAGTCAAACATCCATAAGCCACTAACCCAGAAGAAACGCAAGAGAATCAAAGCGAGCGTAATCAAGAATATATACATCAACACTTGTGTATTGCTGATTCCAGAATCTTCCCAAACGACTCTCGCAATAGATGGTAGTTGGGTACCTAAAATTAAAAATACTAGACCATTTAAAACAAAAATAATCACCGACCAAGTACTTTTTGAAACTACACTTAGCTTCACAAGTTGTGGATCCAGTCGTTTCCGTTCAACGGCATGCATAATACCTGCTGCAACTACCGCGAGAATCCCAGAAACATGTAATTCTTCTGCTGCTAAATAAATCACAAACGGGGTTAAAATTTCGATCAACATATGGAAGGTGACATCTTCCATTCCGAGTCCCCTCACCCACTTTAGTAGTTGAAACTTAAGTAAAGTTAAGATGAGCCCGACAAGAGCACCACCGATAGCAATGACAAGAAAGCTCCAAGATGCATTTAATAAACTAAATGTCCCTGTTACCATTGCCGCAATAGCAAATTGGAAGGACACAAGTCCTGATGCATCGTTTATTAAGGACTCTCCCTCAAGTAGACTCATCACTCGTTTTGGCAAAGTAATTCGCCCTGAGAGTGAACTCACAGCTACGGCATCTGTCGGTGCTAGCGCAGCTGCAAATGCAAAAGCTGCTGCAAGCGGAATCGTTGGAATCATCCAATTGACAAAATAGCCTATAACAAGCACGGTAATAAAGACTAGACCAAGTGCAAGCAGTAAAATCGGCACGCGTAGTTTCCACAAAGCCTTCTTATCCGTCCGCTTACCATCATTAAAGAGCAAGGGGGCAATGAATAATAGCAAAAATAATTCTGGATTTAAATCAAGCTCAAACCCAAGTGGTAAAAGTGCAATTAAAATCCCAAGCCCAATTTGAATCAGCGGTACGGAGACAACCGGGACGAAGCGGTTGAGTAAATTGGATACTAATATAGCGAGTAATAACAGTAAAACAAATAAAAAGATCTCCAATTCTAGTTTCCTCCTTTTGTGCTTATAATATTATGCAGGAAAATCCAAAAATGCGCAAATTATTAACAAAGTTAACAATTCGCGCACAAAATCACTCATTTTCCAGATTATTTTTATACTTATTGATTTCGTCATTTAAATTTTTCATTTTTTCATCCAGCTGCGTGACAATATCCGCCGCTTCACGCAACTCATTCGTTAAGTATTCTGGGGCTTCATCTTGATATTTATAGTAAATTTTATGTTCAAGGCTCGCCCAAAAATCCATCGCAACAGTACGAATCTGGATTTCGACCATGATTTTCTCAGAGCGATTTGTCAAAAAGATTGGCACTTCACAGAGCATATGAAGACTGCGATAGCCGCTTTCTTTTGGGTATGTAACATAGTCTTTCACACGTAAAATTTTTAGATCATCCTGATGCTTGATCATCTCTTCAATTTTAAAAATATCCGAGACAAACGAGCAGGTAATTCGAATGCCAGCAATATCATGAACGTGTTCCCGTGCATTTTCTGGTGTAATATCCACACCCTTTTTCTCTAGCTTCGCCCCGATACTTTCAAGTGATTTCACGCGCGATTTTAAATGTTCCATCGGATTATAATCATGTAAAAATTGAAATTCCTCATTGAGAATTTTTAGTTTAGTGTTGACTTCTTCAAGCGCAAACCGGTGCATCAACATGATATTTCGCCATTCTTTGAGCTCATCCACTGAAGGCTGTTCCAAAATAGTAATCTCCTCTCAAAAAATTGTTTTAGCCACTTTACTATCCTACTACATTTTCCCTTGAGGGAGATCAATATAAACATTTTTTTTACCAGTTTCTCATGATTTTTTTATTTAAACATCGCCGAGTTTTTTTAACAGATCCAAAATCGATTGTGCCAATTCGACATTTTTTCCGCTGTCCTCTTTCGGTAAAATCAAATAAAGCGGACGGATAAAATCTGTTTTTTGAACTAGGAGAGATAATTTTTCAGCAACGCGGGCTGACTGGAGCGTCCGTCCCATCCCTTGCTTAACAAGCTCTAAAATCAAAGCATTACTGCTTGCGATGATTTTTTCTTCTGGCAAAATTTGCTGTTCTTTCAAATACATTTCTGTATACTGCCGAATCCCTGAGCCCTCTTCGCGCAAAATCCAGCGTTCTAATTCCCTGTCGCCTAAAATGACAAGTTGATCTTTCATGAAAATCGTTCGGTCCATATCTGGATAAACTTCAGGTGTCTCGACAAGACCAAGATCCGCTTCAAACATATGGACTGCCTTGTAGACATTCGTCGAATTATCAAGCAAAATTTCGAAATTAATTTGCGGATAAAGCTGTCCAAGTGCGTTCATGATTTGCGGTAGCAAATATCCGCCAATCGTTTGGGAAGCCGCAATCGTGTACTTCCTTCTTGCCTTCCCAGAAAGAGCCGCAAGCTCCTCTTTGCCACTTTCCCATCCATTTAAGATTTGTTTAGCTTTTTCATAGAATAAAGTAGCGGCTTCTGTTTTTTCAATTCGGTTGCGCGCATTTCGCTCAAATAGTTTCACATCCAGTTCTTTTTCCAGTTTTTCAATGTGCACCGAAATAGTTGGCTGCGAAATATAGAGTGCGTTTGCGGCTTTTGTAAAACTATTCGTTTCATAAACTGCAATAAAAGTCTCTAATAATTGAAACAAGCGTCTCCCTCCTTTTTAAAAAAAACAGCTTACTCGCAAGCATTGTAAAGCCAAGTAATACGACCGAACTGATTCCTGCGGCAAGAAAAACTTTACCACCGCGTTCGGCGATCACTTTAAAATTCACACTCATACCAAGGGCTGCCATGGCCATACCAAGAAATAGATAAGCAAGGCTTACAAGTCCATCAATCAAAGCCTGCGAAATTGGTAAAAAGCTCCCAATCGCACTTGAAAGTAAAAAGCCTGCCATAAACCATGGAATCGGTAATTTCCCTTTTGGTTCGCCTCTTCCAGCAGAACGGCGCGTGTACCAGATGCCAATAAAAAGAGCGGCAGGAGCAAGTAAAATCACACGTGATAATTTTGTGATGATCGCAGCATCTAAACCTGCCATACCTGCCGAGCCACCTGCAGCAACTGCATGAGCAATTTCATGAAGCGAAGCGCCTGCCATCACACCAAATTGTCCATCAGAAAAACCAAGCAATGGTTTCAAGCCAATTTCAATCAAGGTGAAGACAGTTCCCATGATGCACACAACCGCAACCGCAAGCACAGCATCATCTTTATCCGCCTTTACCTGCGGCGAAACACCCATCACAGCAGCGGCTCCGCAAATTCCACAACCGCTTGCTGTCAAAATAGCTAAACGATTTTCCACATGGAAAACTCGGCAAAGCCAGTAAGTGAGTAGAATCGTTCCCGTAACAACAATCAAGGCTAATAAAATCGTTTTTATGCCCGATTCTGCAAGGGTGTATAAATTAAGTCGAAACCCTAACAAAATGATTCCTAGACGCAAAAATTTATTCGAAATAAAACCAATGCCTTCTATACTTGCGTAAATAACTGGACTCGCGGTTTGAAATAACATGCCACATAAAAGAGCAATAACAAGGGCCCCAACCAAGCTAAAGCCTGGAACAAGTGCTAAATATTTTCCGGCAAGCGAACAAATGAGAGTCGTTACTGCCGCAATCCAAAAACTTTTTTTTCGTAAAAATCATCATTTTCTCCCTTCAATCCTTCTGTCTCCGTTTTTCTTTCTTCAAGTATAAGGGGATTTTATTATTAATAAAAATAGTAAATGTTAATATTTATTATTACATAAATTAATAATGAATGTGTTCTCCTATCTTTTAAAATCAAAAATCGGATATGATTTTGCTTCTTCAGTAATTCTATATTAGATTTTATACTTTTCTAAAGCTTTTTGGGTTATTCTAATAAAGAAGGGAAGGTGATTAAATGATTTTTTTAACTAGACTAACAGACTTCACTTGGAAACAAATAAAGTGCTGCCTCTTCCCCGCCATTATATTTTGTGCACTTGGAATAACCAAATTTTTTCCACTACCTTTCATTACCCGCTACGATTTACTTTTATTGATTTGTTTGCTTACACAAATTTTATTGATTCGTTACGGTTTTGAAACTTTTGATGAACTGAAGGTCATCATGTTGTTCCATCTTATCGGGCTTGGTCTCGAAATCTATAAAGTACAGATGGGCTCTTGGAGTTATCCAGGTTCAGGCTTTGCTGTTTTACTCGGTGTCCCATTGTACAGCGGTTTTATGTACGCCAGTGTAGCCAGTTATATTTGTCGAGCCTTTAAAGAATTCCAATTACGCCTTGAAAATTGGCCCAATAGTTTTCTGGCAGTCGGGATTTGTCTCCTTATTTATGCCAACTTTTTTACTCATCACTTTTTACCCGATATTCGTTATATCCTAATCGTTCTTGTTTTACTCCTTTTTGCAAGAACACATGTTTATTTTACAGTTTCACAAAAGGAGCTAAAAATGCCTCTTTCACTTGCTTTTCTTCTCATCGCTTTTTTCATTTATTTGGCAGAAAATATCGCCAGTTTCTTTGGCGCTTGGAGTTATCCGGATCAGCTTGCCGCATGGCGTCCTGTACATATTGGAAAAATAACAAGTTGGTTTTTATTAATTATTATTAGCATCATTATTGTAGCGCAACTCAAAAAAAATAAAAAAGTGCTGGACTCTTTTCTTCTACTAAACACAAAAGCAGAAAATCTGTGGATTTTCTGCTTAAGTAATCATCTTTTCAAACAGTCACTTTTCCTCACGTGACTGTTTGATTTCTTTTTGAACACGTCGCAAGGCTTTTTTCGAACCGCGAGCAAAGTCATGTTGTTCTTTTCTTTCCTCGAAACTTGTAAACAACTGATTTAAGTCATAATCAGCCGGATAAAGTTCCACTCTTGAGGCAAGCAATTTCAGTCTTCGAGCCAAAACCTCTCGTTTCTTGCCGCCCGCATAAACGATCACTTCCCCACGTTCATGACTAAAAACAAGGCCGATTTCTCCTGTTTCAAGTAGTTGTACGCGGTCGCCTTTTTCAAGTGATGGCTGATGAGTTTGTTCTACAGGATGCGCTACGTTTTTTGGCTTAAAGTTCCGTTTTTCAAGCGCATAATCTTCCGTATTCATGTAATGCTTCGCTTTTTGTAAGACTTTGCGATCAATATTCATCTTTTCTGCAATATAAAGGGCATTGCTTTCACCAGATTCTCCGATAATGAGTTGATATTTCGGCGCAAGTGTCTCTGGATCAAACGCCATACGTGCATTGATAAAATCTGGATGCTTGCCTCCGTAACGTTTAATCGCCTCATAGTGCGTTGATGCAAGCGTTATACCCCCGCGGCGATAACATTCTTCAAGAATCGCGATTGCAAGCGCAGCACCTTCATTTGGCTCTGTCCCACTTCCAATCTCATCAAACAAGACAAGCGTTTTCTCATTGACCCGCGCTAAAATCTCGCCCGCATTTTGCATATGTGAAGAAAAAGTACTGAGTGCATTTTCTAAACTTTGATTGTCCCCAATATCCGCAAAAACTCGCTCAAAAACCGCAAGTTCCGAGTTTTCAGCAGCTGGAACATGCAGCCCTGCCATCATCATTAACGTCAAAAGTCCAACCGTTTTTAGCACAACCGTTTTTCCGCCCGCGTTCGACCCCGTAATAATCAAGCCGCGATAGTTTTCACCTATTGAAAAATCAAGAGGAACAGCTAATTTCATGGCAAGAAACGGATGTTTCGCTTGTTTCAATTTGATTTCGCCTCTTTCATTCACAGACGGACTTGTTGCTTCCATTTGCCTTGAGAGCTTCCCCTTCGCAAAGATGAAATCAAATTCCGTGATCACTTCGAGATTATGTTTAATCCCATCAAGTTCAGCAAGAACAGCCCCAGAAAGTGCTGCCAGAATTTGATAGATTTCCGCTTGCTCTTCTGCCTTCAAATTGGCACGAATGGCGCTTAATTTTGCAATCGTTTCTGGTTCTATAAAAACTGTCGTTCCTTTACTTGAAACTTCAATTACCGTACCGCGAACAAACTTTTGAAAGCTCGCTTTAATTGGAATCGTATCGTGAGCGTTCTTTCGCGTCACAAAGAATTCCTGAATATAAGACTTGTTTTCCGGATTCTTCATAAATTTATCCAAGCGCTCAGTCGTTTTTGCTTGATTATCCTCAAGAAGCTTCCGCGTTTTTCGCAAGGTTGCGCTTGCTACATTGTCCACTTCCCCGTTCCTAATCGCCTGACTAATCGCTTCTTCAATCTCCATAAAACTTTGAATGCTCTCCGCGAATCGAGCAAGCATCGGAGAGATCCCACTATTTTTTTCAAGAAACTGTTTGATACGCCTTGTACTTCGCAAAAAATCCGCAATGCCCATTAATTCAGCAGGTGTCATTTCAAAGCTTTTTTCAAGTTTAATAAGAGTTTGTTTCATTTTACTAATACCAAATAACGGCAAATTCTGTCCGCTATCTAAGATTTTCCGAGCCTCGCTCGTTTCAGTAAGTTTTGCTTCAATTGTGCGTTTATTTTTAAAAGGTTTTAGTTGCTGTGCTTTTTCTTTAGCCGCATCACTCACACAGTTTTCAGCTAATAGCTGTGTAAGTTCTGGGTATTCTAATTTATCAAAAGTAAGAGTATTCATTTTACGTTCTCCTTTCAAGCAAGAAGACACCATATCACGCGTCCACGATAACAAAAAAAACTGCAGAACAACCCCTGCAGTTTCTAAATATCTCTATACAAAAAGAGAGTCAACTTTAGAAAGTGTTGGCATCTTCATTAGGCAAGCAGAAATAAGCCTCAAAAGAGGAAAATTTTCATTTCTACTATTCAGTTCCTAAATTAAGATTCTACTACACTCACCAAAAGCACCTCGATTAAATTTTTAGGACGCTTACTTTCTACACTTTTCAGTTTACGGGGTGAAGCTTCCGTTGTCAAGACCCCCGTTTCTTGCAAGAAAAAAAAGGTTTTGCTTTTGAATTTTGTTTTTTTATAAAAGAGGGTTGCTTTCTTGTTAGATTTGCTTTACTATTGAAAAGGAACTTTTACAATTAAAACACAAATCCTCATCCGCGTTTGGTGAGGTAGAGGTTGCAGCGATCACTAGTAAACTTTTGGAGGCGCGCGAAACGCCAGTGAAGAAAGTTAAACAGGAAAGTTGCCGAAGTGAGATAAATTTTGCGGTTTATTTTGCTGGGACAGTTTGCGAAAGCAGCTGGACTGCTACTAAAACAGTCATTTTAGTAGGTGCGCTATCTGACAAGGATGAATTGACGTTAATTAAAATTCAATCCACTCTCTTCTGATAGCGAAGCGAGTGGTTTTTTTATTGACTAAAATCCTTTAAAGTGCATGAATAATCGACACAAAAAAAGGAGAGTTTGATTGATGAGTAATAATGAAAATGGCGACGTGAAACGCTCGCTCAAAACACGACATTTATCGATGATCGCAATCGGCGGGTCAATCGGAACGGGGCTTTTCCTCGCAAGTGGAAATGCGATCGCAACAGCAGGACCAGGAGGTGCACTTGTCGCTTATGTCGCGATTGGATTAATGGTTTTCTTCTTGATGACAAGTCTTGGGGAAATGGCGACTTATATGCCTGTATCTGGCTCTTTTAGTACCTATGCAACTCGCTTTGTTGACCCTGCTTTTGGTTTTGCACTTGGCTGGAACTACTGGTTTAACTGGGCCATCACACTTGCCGTTGACATCTCAACGGCGGCGATCATCGTCCAGTTCTGGTTTCCTCAAACTCCCGCTTGGTTATGGAGCACGATTTTCCTAGTTTTGATTTTCGGATTGAATGCTCTTTCCGTTCGGGCATACGGTGAAAGTGAATACTGGTTCTCCATCATCAAAGTGGCAACTGTTATTGTTTTCCTTGTCATCGGTGTTCTTACCATTTTTGGTATTCTCGGTGGTCAGTTTATCGGCTTTAAAAACTTTACATTTGGTGAAGCCCCATTTAAAGGCGGGTTCTTCGCGATTTTAGGAACTTTCCTCATTGCAGGTTTTTCCTTCCAAGGAACTGAACTTGTCGGAATTGCGGCTGGTGAAAGCGCGACACCAGAAAAAAGTGTCCCTAAAGCCATTAAACAAGTTTTCTGGCGGATTTTATTATTTTATATCTTTGCCATCTTTGTTATTGGGCTGATCATTCCTTATACAAGTCCAAACTTACTTGGCGGCGAAGCAACCGATGTTGCCATTAGTCCATTCACACTTGTATTTGAAAAAGCAGGACTGGCTTTTGCAGCTTCCGTTATGAATGCCGTCATTTTGACATCGGTACTATCTGCTGGAAACTCAGGATTATATGCATCAACACGGATGCTTTGGTCCATGGCTAAAGACCGCAAAGCACCTAAATTCTTAGCTAAAGTCAATAAACGCGGTATCCCAATGGCCGCTCTTGTTGTCACAACTATTGTCGGGGCGCTCACTTTTGTCACAACACTTAGTGAAAACGGAACGATTATCTATACATGGTTACTAAGCGCTTCTGGTCTAACTGGTTTCATTGCTTGGGTGGGAATTGCGATTAGTCACTATCGTTTCCGAAAAGCCTTTTTAAAACAAGGGCATGATTTAAGCGAGCTAAAATATCGCGCGAAATTCTTCCCATTTGGACCCATCCTCGCTTTAATCTTATGTATTCTAGTGATTATCGGACAAGACTATCAGTCATTCTTAAATCCTGATTTCACAAACCCTGCTTGGTGGCAAAAAATTGGTATTTCTTATATTGGATTGCCGATTTTCTTGATCTTCTGGTTGTCATACAAACTTGCAAGAAAAACCAAGATGGTTCCACTTGATGAAGCTAAGTTCGATCATCGTGAAAGCTAGTTAAACTAAAAGACGTAAGCAGGATAAACTTTCCTGCTTACGTCTTTTTTATTCGGTATAGTAACCGTTAGACGTCATTAAATGAATCAATCGCTTGATAAAGTCCTTACGATTTTCACTTTTATTCAAATAGGCAACATTCACTTCCTCCGCAAGTAGCTCAATCATTCTTGGAAAAATTTTATTAAAATCCTCTGAATCATCTTGATCAACCGATAAAGCGATCACTAAATTAACATCAACGCCCTCCCACTCAATACATTCACGTGAATGAATAACAAATATTCCAGTGCGATAAGAAACATATTTAATTGCATGTGGAACTGCTACTCCACTTGGAAAAGAAGTCGCAGACAAACGTTCTCTTTCTATGAGTTTCTCCTCAAAATTTTCAGGAACAAATTGCTTTTTGAGAAATCCCTCAGCAATCATTTCGAATATGTCCGCTTTATTTACACGTTCTGTCACTTCCTGATAGAAAGCTTCCTCGATTAGTTGGGGTAAAAGGACTTCTAAAAAAGTTTTATATTTTTCCTGCTTAATTTCCTCAACTTTCCTTCGTATCAAGTTCAAATCCTTTGTAGTGATAAATTCCTTGATTGTAACTGTTTTTGCTTGTGAAAAGAAGTCCCATTTCTTCTCGCTAACCATTTGTGTGAAAATGATTAAATTCGGCTGAATAGATAAATCGAGGTCTAATAGATCTTGCACTACTGCTTCAATAATGACTTCTTCTCCAAGTTCCTTCTTTATTCGACTTTTGATACGCTCTTCATTTGAGTTATAGCGAGGCGTTACAATCACCGCTCTGATTTTAGTCTCCGCTTTCCTCTGATCATCTACAAAAGAACCAATATGAAGTGCTAAAAAAGCAATTTCGTCATCTGAAATCGTCACTTTTAAGTCATTGGAAAGAATGGAACACAAATAAATAGCCATATCAAATAGAACAGGGTATTTCACTTTAATTTCTAGCAAACTTAAATTTCTAGAAAATTTTTGCTGTTTTGACCGTATATATAAATTTTGCACATGCAACAAGAGCCGTTTTTTTAAAAGCTTGATCATTAAAATCTAACAAATACACTTCTTTAATCTCAGCCAGTGCTCGCTTTAAAGACTTTAAAACTTGTGGTTCCACAAATTCTAATAATTCAACGTCAGTATGGCGAAATTCACCATCACATAAAAGTTGCAACTCCTGGCTATCCTCTTGGAGCAATTCAATCCCAAATCGTTCTGCTAGACAGTGATTGATTTCTTGAACAACATTCCCTGTTTCCACGTGTTCTTGATTCGTTTGCCACTTTGCAAATTCTTCTTTTGCTCGACCAATGGCAATAGCCAAATGCAAGATAAAATTTTGTAAAAAATACGAGTTTGGTTTTAGTTGAAACTTTTCAAATGTCCTAGTGACAATTTTTATAACTTCTTCTAAAGGAATCTCATCAAGAAATTTTTGGATATCTACTTCAAAACCAGTATCGCCTTGGTTAGTAGAGCGCATGAGTTGAACCATTAACCGTCGCTTATTTCGGCTTTTTCCTTCCAAAATAAAACGCCCTTGCTGTTGCCGAATCACTAAATCATATTTCCCCGCTAGCTTGCGTAGTGCAGCCAAATCAGCACGAATGCTCGCATCTGAAACATATAATGTATCCGCCATATCCAAAGCATCGATTCCTCGTTCTGTGTTTTTGAACATGCGCCGTAAAATATAAAAACGTCTACTATCAATAGACTCTTCCACTGAATCTGTCACTTGTGTCTGCTCATTTTGTAAAAGAATTCGGTAACCATCCCTATTTGCTTCAATTAAAGGACTAGGTCCTGTATTGATCGCTTTCACATAGTTTCGAATCGTTCGGTCCGTGACACCTAATACCTCAGCTAATTCCCTTGCAGAAACAAATCTCGTCTGTGATACATTTTTCAAATAAGCCACTAATCGCTCTTTATTAGGCATATTTCTCACCCTCACACTAGTGAGTGAAAAAACTAGCCCCCATTAAAATGCTAGTTTTCCACTTCGTTTTTCAATTAAATTTGTTCGCCATTCGTTTCAATGACCTGTTTGTACCAATCAAAGCTGTCTTTTTTAATTCGATCGCCACTTCCCCGACCTTCATCATCAAGATCTACATAAATGAAGCCATATCGTTTTGACATTTGCTGTGAAGAACAGCTGACAATATCAATTGGCCCCCACGCACAGTAAGCAATAACACGTGCTCCATCATAGATTGCCCTTCCCACTTGCTCAATATGTTTGCTTAAATAATCTACCCTGTAATCATCATGAATTTGACCATGTTCCACTTCATCATAAGTCCCAAATCCATTTTCAGCGATGATAATCGGCTTTTGATACCGATCTGCATATTGCGAAAGGGTATGGTAAAGACCTTGCGGATCAATCTTCCATCCCCACGGGCTTTCTGGAAGCATTGGATTAGGCGTCACTGATGCCGGTTTATCTTCATTGCGGCTACTATCTACCATTTGCGAGAAATAATAGGAAATCGCGAGATAATCCAACGTATTTTCTTTTAGCAATCTTTTTTTCTTCTGCGGTCATTTCAATTGTAAGCTTATTTTCTGCAAAATAATTTAGCGCATACTTTGGATAAACACCATTAAACTGTACATCCGTAAAGAAATATTGCATCCGGTTATGGCGCATGGCTAAAACCACATCATCTGGTTTACAAGAATAAGGATAGGTCGTTCCATCTGCAACCATCGTTCCAATCTCTAGATCAAATGGCAACTCCTTTGCATATTCTTTTATTTTAGCGCTAGCGACCATTTGATTATGAACAGCTTGGTACTCCGCTTCCTCTTGATTTTCAAATTGGTCAGAACATAATGCCAGTGAAAGAAACGGCTCTATTTGAATCATATTAATTTGATTAATAACAATCCAGTACTTTACTTGACCACCAAAACGATCTAACAAAACTTTGCCATACCGCGCAAACATATCGATAACCTGCTTATTTTGCCAACCGCCATAGTGAAGTGTGATCCCTATCGGAGTTTCATAATGTAACATCGTGATGATCGGTTCCATGTCGAGTGAAATTATTTTGTCGATCATACGCCCATAATGACTGAGTGCCTCTTCGTTTGGTTCCCTTTCATCACCATTTGGAAAAATTCTTGACCAATCTATCGAAGTTCTAAACGTTTTAAAGCCCATTTCGGCAAGCAGCTCCAGATCCGCTTCATAAGTATGATAGAAATCAATGCCATGACGTTTTGGATAATAATGACTAGTGTCATCCAAATGCTCCCGAACTTGTTTAAGTGTCATCCCTTCCTTTTCAATCTCCTGAATTTCTTGGTTGGATAATCCTTTTAAGTAAGGTTGCACATCAGAAGTATTTGGCTTTTTGCCATCAGCAGTAAAAGCACCTTCTGCTTGATTAGCGGCAATCGCTCCGCCCCACAAAAAAATTTTCAGGGAAATACGGATAGCTATTCTTTCTCATAGTGATCACTTTCCTTCCATTTCGAGATCTTGTTCAACTGCTTGTTTATCATACACTTTGAAAAATGGGTAATAAATTAACCAAGAAATGACGAACAAAACAACGATGAGCAAAAGCCCGGTAATTGACTTTGTAGTTACCCACGCAAGTATTGGGGCTGGCAAATACCACAACTGAAACGGTTCATACGGAATCGGAACAATTCCCCATTTCATTACAAACCACGTTATGATTGGGCCAACTAGCCCATTAATCCACATAGGAACCATCAAAATTGGATTAAACGCAATTGGCGCACCAAACACGATCGGTTCATTAATATTGAAAATTGATGGAATCAGCGATGCCTTCCCGATAATCCGTAGTCGATTGGATTTCGCCATAAATGCAAGCATAATACATAACGATAGCGTTGCCCCACCACCGCCAATCAAAAACAGTTGCCCAGCTTCTGAAGTAAAGATGTTAGTAACCGCTTCTCCAGCCGCATAATTAGCTTGATTTTGTGCAATAGCTGGCAAAGCGATGGCAACTTGAACAGGGTAAATAACCCAACTGGAAATGCCGAATGAATATAGAAAAGAAAATCCTAAGAAATAAATAATGACGAACCCCCCAAAAACTGGAACCAAGCTGAATGAGTGGTGAAAAGATGCTGTTTACAATATCATATAAGCTAATTCTCAATTCAAATGTGAACAACCAGCCCACCAAAAGAACAACAATAATCGGCAAAAGCGTATTGAACCAAACCGCTACAAAATCTGGAATCGGTGAATCATCACTAATGAATTTAAGTTTGGCAAAAAGCACCATGATCAATCCAACAAATAGCCCCGCTAAGAGAGCTGCTATCATGCCACCTGTTCCAAAAGCATTTAAATCAAATGTGATTTTTCCGCCATCTCCTGAAAGCGTTGGGAAAATCATAATTAAGAAAAAAGCGACACCCGCTAAGCCCGCCTGTTTTTCAACTCCTTTAATTCCTTTATGTTTCATTACTGACTGAGGAATAAGAAAAGAAATAAACAGGGAAAATAATCCGAAAGAAAATGTACTGATGGGAGACAAATCTGGAAAAGCCGGCCAGTAATCTTTAATAATCGCTAAAATCGTAGCAAATGATCCGATAAAAACCATTGGCATAGCCGTTAAAATGGCATCTTGAATGGAAGCGACCCAAGCATTTTTAAGCAATTTTATTTACTTTTGGAGAAAATCTATCTGTCATCCATGTCATAAATTTGTCCATGATGTCTGTCACCTCTCACTTGATTTTTTATACAACTTTATAAATTCTCGAATTAAGTTAAATTCCGTTTTCACAGTCATCAGTGTATCTTGCGCATGCCCAAACAGTGGGGAATAGGGAATTTCAATTCCTTCTGCTTCTTTTTGTAGTGTACTCGTTTGCACCCTGTGAGCTTGATGAATCTCTTCGTTTGCTCGCTCCATCAAGCTATCTGCTTCTGTAAAATCGCCATTTGCGGCTTGTTCAATTGCTTTAAAAACAAAATCTCTCGCATTTCCAGCATGTAAAATGACCTCCATGGAAAGCAAATTCAATTCTTCTTTTTTTTACTTTTTCCATACTAGTTCCCTTCCTTTAAAACTTCTTCAGCAAATTCAACGAGCCCCTTCCCGTCAAGAGAACCATAAATCTTTTGAGGGATAATACCATATTTCACACCTTTTTCCGCACAGACATCTTTTACTTCGTCGATCATGTATTTTAAATGCGGCGCCACTAAAAGTAAGTCTGTCGTCTCCAAATTATCATTTAACTCCGATTCGCTTTTAGCTTTGATTTCGAAATCCAAGCCACTTTTTTTTTGCGGCTTTTCTTGCCGCCGCCGCGACAAATCCTGAAGAAGCTCCTGCACCACAGACAAGTAAGATTTTTTTCGTCATCGTTCATTCCTCCTTTGTTAAATCAAGCATATCAGTTATAGAAAGCGCATTCATTTAAATTTTTTTCCTACTAGCAGGAAACGTAAGGATAGACTTATCAAAATCAATGGGGACTTGTTGCCTTAAAATCTCTGATAAGCCCAAATGCTAGAATTGTAGCCTCTATCACTTGTTGCTTTTCACTTTTTGAGAGTATATATTTAATAATATAGACAGCTAGCTAAAGGAGTGCATATCATGCAGATTTCAAACATGCCAAATCTAGGGAAAGTGAATGAAGAAAAACTAAATCTTGCTGGTATTAGGACTGCCGAAGAACTTGTCACGATCGGAACAGAATCGGCTTATTTAAAAACGAAACATCTTGTAGACAAAGGGGCTTGCCTGCATTTTCTTTATGCTCTTGAGGGAGCCATTTGTAACATTCCTAAAAAAGAGATCCCCGTTCAGCGAAAAGCAGAACTTAAAAGCTTTTATCAAGAAAATCAATAAAAAACCATCCTTTGTTTTAAAAATATAAAACAAAGGATGGTTTTGATTTAATCTCAATTAAGCTCTATATACTGCGTGTTTTTCCAAGCCTGCAACAAGTTCCTGATAGCTCATCTCCTCTTCATCGGAATAGACATAGTCACAGAATTCCATTCATTTCTCATTCACCAAAACATAAGCATACGAAGGAATATCTAGCGAAACTTCTTGAGTCAAATCTTTCAATTGCACAGTCTCACCAATAGATAGCTGCATGAGTGTTTCTAAATACTCCTGAGACAGACGTTCCATATCATAGCTAATCGTCAATTTATTCGTCTCAGTATCTTCTATTACTAATACAAAAACCGACTTATCTAAAACCGTTAATTCTTTATCCAACATGGATCTTGCAACTGTTTCAAAGTAAAGCCCTTCTTGCGTCATATAACGGTTAATCGCTTTTTCCGTGTTAAAACGTGATAAATAAACTTTCACATGTCGGTAATCTTTATAGTAGATGGGTGTTCCCTCTTGAATGCTATACATATCAACGATTTCATAGGTTTTATTTCCTTTTAGAAAAAAAACATGGACAGTAAAATAATTAAAATCAATAAACCTACTGCGACTAGCGGTAAAACCGTAAAAACAAAGAAGCCGATAATAAGCCCCTCCTCTCTAAATTATCTGTTGAACTTCCAAAATGTGTAAGAGACACTTTTTCAAGACCATTTTTTTTCTTTTCTACTTTTGTACTTAACTATCCATTTTATGTATTCACCTCTGACTATTCTAAAAACTACCCGCATTCATCATACACAATAAAAATGAAGTTTGCAACGAGAGGAAGAAGCGTTTGCGAAGTAAACTTCAGCTAATGATTTTCCCGAAGAGAAATGTATTCTGCACCCGCCATTTTGATTTTGCAAATCCCCAGTGATTCCTCTCCACATATGACAAATTTTCCGTTCCCTTTTCATTATTTGCACGAAAACGATAGCTAAGCAGAAAAATACTCTTGACCACTAAAAAGTATAGCGGTTAAGAGTGTTTCGAAAAGTTTCATTCCATTTTATGACCTTCTAATTGAAGCAAGTATTTCTTGCGCCTGATGCCACCCCCGTAGCCGCCAAGTTCTCCATTTGTCTGGATCACTCGGTGACACGGGATAACGATCGCGATTTTATTCAAGCCATTGGCATTTCCAACCGCTCGAACGAGATTCTTATTGCCAAGCGTGAGTGCGATCTCTTGATAGGATCTTGTTTCGCCTGAAGGGATCTCAAGTAGTGACTGCCATACTTGTTTTTGAAACGGCGTGCCATCCAAATGAAGCGGTATCGTAAAATCCGTTCGTTCTTGCGCAAAGTATTCTTCTAGCTCTTGTTCGAGTTTGGCATTCGTTTCTGTTTTCCCTACTAAAATTCGGGCGTTGTGTTTTTTTCGTAGCTGTTCAATTTCACGTTCTAAGCCACGCCGATCCATGAATTCAAGCAGGTACAACGCTTCTTCATCTGTGAGGCTGAACATTCGCCCAACTGGCGTCGCGATAATATTGGCGTAAAGCGGCTTCACTTCGGTTTTTTTGGGCGGATTCCCCATGATTTTAGTGAAAGCATCATTGAAGGCACTTGCGGATTCATATCCAAGCGAAACTTGCTGGTCTATGACTTTTTCGCCCGCTAAGATTTCTTTGAAAGCAATCCCCATTCGTCTTGAGCGCGCGTATTGCACAAAAGTCATGCCGTAAATCTCTTTAAATTTGCGGCGCGCTGTAGCAGAATGGATCCCTAGTTCGTGAAAATCAGCTTCTTTCCAGCGCTTTTCTGGATGGGCCTCAACGGCAGCGACGAGCGTTTCGACTTCTTCTGGGATGCTATTCGGATAAGTTAGTGGCATGCAACGTTTGCAAGGTCTAAATCCGGCCAGTAATGCTTCTTCTGCCGTCAAAAAGAATTCGCAGTTCTCAAACTTAGGCTTTCTAGCCGGACAGCTCGCATGGCAAAAAATCCCCGTTGTTTTGATTCCTGCAAAAAAAGTGCCATCGTACTGTTTATTTTTATGAAGCAGCGCCTCGTAAAATTCTCGGGCTTTCGTTTCTGAAATAGCCATTTTCCTCACTCCTTTGTGACTTTTCGCTCTCTTTATTTCTTATTATAACCCTTTTTCCAAATTTTACTTTCGAAAAATGAACAACTATTTTCATGCACAAAAAAGAAGCCGCACTGAAAACGACTTCTTTCTTTTTTCGCAAGAACACAGTGGATTTTGCGAGGCTTCATGCTTTTTCCTTATAATCCCCTGCTTTTTTAAGATTCGTATCAAGTTTCACCTCGTGGCCTTCACGGACGAATAGCGGTAAGCTTAGGAAACTATGCGTTTCTTCAAACCATTCGCCATCTGATTCGACCACATCTGTCATGCCTTCATCCTTGACAAGGCGTGTCCATTTTCCTTTTGGTAAGTAAAATCTCGCTTTACCTTCTTTGTTGAAGATTGGTGCAACAAGTAAACTATCCCCAAGCATATATTGTAGATCAAGCCCATAAGTGTTTGGATCATTCGCAAATTCAAGGAAAAGTGGGCGCATAAGTGGGATTCCTTCTTCCACAGCTTTGCGCGCTTGCGGATACAAATATGGCATCATTTGTACTTTGAGCTTCGTAAATTTGCGCGTTACTTCAACGGCTTCTTCGTCAAATAGCCAAGGCACACGGTACTGGATGTTTCCGTGATAGCGCGAATGCGAGGATAACAATCCAAATTGCGTCCAGCGCTTGTAAAGATCAGCTGGTGTACTTTCTTCAAACCCACCAATATCATGGCTCCAGAAGTTAAAACCGCTTAATAAGAAGGATAAACCACCGCGTAAAGTATCTGCCATTGACGTATAGCTTGAAACATTATCCCCGCCCCAATGAACTGGGAATTGTTGTCCGCCAACGGTCGCGCTTCTCGCAAAAACAACTGCTTCACGGTCCCCTTTTTCGGCCTTAAGCACTTCATAAACCGCTTCATTATAGAGGTGTGTGTAGAAATTATGCGCACCTTGTGGATTCGAGCCATCATAAAATTTAGCATCATACATTGGCACACGTTCCCCAAAGTCCGTTTTAAAGCAATCTACGCCCATTTCTAGCAAACGTTTCAAATGAGTTTGATACCAACAAACCGCATCTGGATTCGTGAAATCAACGTAAGCATTGCCCGCTTGCCAAAGATCCCACTGCCAAGGCGTACCATCTTCATGCGTAATAAAATATCCCTTTTCGACTCCTTCTTTAAAGAGAGGCGACTTTTGCGCAATATAAGGATTGATCCACACGCAGATTTTAAGACCCTTATCATGCAAACGACGAAGCAACCCTTTCGGATCCGGGAAAGCCTCCTTATCCCACTCAAAATTACTCCACTCAAACCCCTTCATCCAAAAACAGTCAAAGTGAAACACATCAAGCGGCAAATCGCGTTCTTCCATACCATCGATAAACTTCATCACCGTTTCTTCCGAATAATCCGTCGTAAACGAAGTTGAAAGCCAAAGCCCAAACGTCCAAGCAGGAGGAAGAGTGCCGCCACCCGTCAATTTGTTGAATTTGCCGAGTACCTCTTTTGCAGATGCCCCTGCGATGACAAAGTATTCCAGATGCTCGCCTTCAGTTGCAAATTGCACGCGTTGCACGTTTTCGGATGCAATCTCAAAACTCACAGGTTGACTGTGATTCACGAATACGCCGTAGTAAAGCCCATCTTGCTTTTTAAGCCCTGGCTTACACGCCAAGTAAAACGGGATATTTTTATACGATTGTTCCGAACCTGTACCACCATCTTTATTGATAATTTCCACCGTTTGGCCGTTTTTCACAAATGGTGTAAAGCGTTCCCCAGTTCCATAAATTTTCGTATCCACATCAAGATTCAACATTTCGCGCATAAAATGCTTCGAACGCTTCAAAATTGTCCCCGCCTGACGCGCATCCTGATAATTCGCTTGCGCACCAGACACACTTAGCGGATACATCGACCCGGCTGTAATGTCATCAATCGACGCTTGTGCGGCTTGCTCCGAAGCGGTTAGCTCATGGCGCTCTCCTGATGCGTCTGTAAAATGAAAAGCCATCCTAAAGTCGCCGTGAAGCGGCAATTCTACATCAAGCTGACCAGAGCTCAGTTTCGCGTTTCCTGCCCGAACGCCCGCGCCTTGTCCGTTTACTTCACCTTCCTCAATTTCGACTTTCGGTGCCACGTTTTTCTCAGGATAAAGTGTGTAGCGCGGATTTTTGTCATCCACGTCGAAATGCGTCAACCGAATGCCAATCACGTTTTCCATCGGCGAGAACGCACGAATCGTTGTATTTCCGACATTAAGTGTGTTCCCGCGTTCGATGATTTTCCGGTACGTAGCGTAGGCAAGAAGCGAGTCATTTCCAGCTTCATCTGGCACAGCGGAAGCTTCATAAACCTCAACTGGATTTTCAATTTTATATTGCTCTTTACTTAACCAATAACCATCTGTAAATTTCATCATCATTCTCCTTTATGATTTATTTTACTCGGATAGTTCACGAGCGTGTTTTTCGTCAAGTTCGGATGCCATTTGGTCTTCAAATTTATCCAAGTTATTGAAGTAAAGGGCAATCGCGGATAGAATGTAGCCAATCAGCGGAATCCAGATGAAGCCGAGCGAAATCGCGTTTAGAGCTGTATCTGGCTGGCTCGTTGCATTTGCGCCCGTCGATTCGATGTAGTGACCCATGGCAAGTACTGCAGAGAGAAGCATCGAACCAAGTCCCATCCCCAGTTTCGCGGAAAAAGAAGAGAAAGAGGTAACAAAACCTTCAGCACGAATGCCATTTTTCCATTCTCCAAAATCCACTGCGTCCGAGAGCATGACGGCAATTAGTGCTCCGATCAAACCTTGGCTTAGGTAGAAGAAAACGACGGCTGTTAAAATAACCGGCACATTCCCGCCCATTTGTTCAGAGAAAAATAGTAAAAGTTGGGAAACGATCGTTCCAATCATTCCGATCATCATCGTGTTGCGTTTCCCGATTTTGCCGACAAAAAACGGAACAAGCGCGGTTGTAGCCAGTTGAAGTGTAGTTCCAAGAAGTGTAAGCGAGCCGAGTGCTTCTTGACCTAGATTATATTTGAAGTAATAAGGAAGCGCGCTTGAGCGAATCGCAAAAGCTCCCCAGAAAACAAAGTTGATGAAAATAATGATAAACCACGGATAGTTTCCTTTAATTGCTTTCACGCTTTCTCGCATGGGAACTGAACGTTTCGAGTCTCGCGTTACAACGCGTTCTTTCGTTCCAAAAAACGCAGTAAACATCGCGATGATCGTAATAACGCCGAGGATAATTGCCCAAATCGTCCAACCAGAAGCTGATTTCGAGCCACTCGCGCCATCGCCCATCAATCCGCCAAAGAAAATAACAGCGGGAAGGGTTAACGGCAAGAATAGCGCCGACCCAAAGTTTCCAAAAAATTGACGAATCGTTGAAAGTGTCACACGCTCTTTAGGATTAGAGGTGAGTGCTGGTAAAATCGAAGTAACGGGAATATTAATAGCCGAATAAAGAACTTTCGCGCCAATATAGGCGATATAAATCCATACAATTTTCGCTGTTTCACTGCCCATAATAAAGCTTGGAGCTGAAAAAGCCATGACACAAAAAATGGCAAATGGAATCGTGAACCAAAGCCAGTACGGCCGTGATTTTCCCCATTTAGTGTGCGTCCGGTCGATCAGTTGTCCCCAAAAAATGCCGTCAACTGAATCGATGATGGCTGTTAACGCGAAAAGTCCAGCAGTCGCTGCTGCCGCAACGCCAAGTGTATCCGTACAGAATACAAGAAAATACGTTCCTAAAATTTGAAAAACTGTATTACAGCCAAAGTCACTCATTGCATATGCGATTCGCTCTTTCCAAGGCACTTGATTCGCTCTGACCGTTTTTGCCGGTGTGCTAATTGCCCCGCCAGCCACATTTTTTTGATCTAGATTTTGCTCCACTTTGCTCCCTCATTTCTGTTTTATCAATAAGATTTTTTTGCTAGAACCCGCAAATGACTATTGTACGAATGCATGTTGCTTGATAAAGGCAACGCTTTCATAAAACTTCCTAATTTATTTTCAATCAAAACTCTTAAAGTCTTTTATAGTGATAGCGTTTTCAATTCAAGCGAAACTTTACAATTAATTTTTGTTTCCATCTGAACTGGGCTAGACCTTCACTTCCTTCCATTCAAAGTTGACTTAGGTTTATTTGTACGATAAACTAACTTACAAGAACTAATATAAAAGATTCTAAAATAATTGTCAACCGCTTTCAAAAAATATATGCTATGATTATAGACAAAAGCGAAAGGAGCCGCCCTATGATTTCCAGTAAATACACCATTCGTGAACAAAACGAAGCGAAAATATTAAATTTTATTATTCAAAACAAAGAAATTTCGAGAGCGAAACTATCCGAGCTATCCAAACTAAACAAGGCTTCCGTTTCGTCGATCACGAAAAAGCTCATGGATATTGATCTAATTTTCGAAACACGCATCGGTGACTCCTCGAATGTCGGTGGAAGAAAGCCGATCATGTTATCTTTCAATAAAAGATCGTCCTTACTGCTCGCACTCGACATTGGCTACAACTACATCGAAGCGGCTTTAGCGTATATCGATGGTACGATTATTAAAAGTATTAGCCAAAAAGACAAACTGATTTCCTCAGAAAATGCGATTTCTGTTATAGAAGAAACGGTGCGCAATTTAACGGCAGATCTTCCAGAAACTCCACATGGCATTGTTGGAATGACGCTTGCGATTCACGGGCAAGTGTCAAATGAAGAAATTATTTTCACGCCTTACTACGATCTTGACCAACTAGATTTATTTACTGAGCTCGGCGCGCGATACGCCTTTCCGATTTACATCGAGAACGAAGCCAATTTATCAGCACTCGGTGAATACACGTTTTCATCAGAATACGAAAAATTGATCGCAATCAGCATGCATAGCGGAATTGGGGCTGGGATCGTTGAAGCCGGTAAGTTGCATCTCGGAAAAGACGGGAAAGCAGGTGAAATCGGACATACTATTTTTCAACCACACGGTAAGGCTTGTCCCTGCGGAAATAGTGGCTGCTTAGAACGTTACGGAGCGAATGAAGTGATCTACAGTGAACTTCGCGAATTAAAAGGACTTGAAAAAGTCAATTCAGATGTGCTTGTTCGTTATTATGAAGAAAAAGATCCGGAAACTTTAGCTCTACTCCAAAAATATTCTGATATTCTAAGTGTAGGCATCAATAATATCATTATGATGTATGCGCCAGAAATCGTTGTGATCAACAGCTCGATTACGAGAAAAATCCCGATTACGATTGATTTCATTAAAGAACGTGTAGCTAACCGTCTCGCTGCCGATGTCATCATCAAAAACACTTCCCTTGGCGAGAATTCCACGCTTTACGGGGCGCTCGCCTTCACCGCACAGAAGTATTTGAATATCGAGCGGCTGAAGCTTGCCGAATAACTCTATAAAAGCCAAAAAGGCATTCGTCTTTTTGGCTTTTTCTTTGTTCGCATTTTCATTTTTGCCTACTTTCATTTTAATGTCAAAAATCCACCCCTAAATTTCAACCTTCGTAAATCCAATCACAAACTTAAAACAAAAAAAAGTCCCCAAACAACACAAAAAAACGCCCCTATCCGGCCGTTCAAACTGGCTATAATAAGAATGTCATTATAGATTATTCATTATTATAGGAGGAAAAAAACATGAACGACATGAAAGAAGAACTTTTCAAACGTTTAGACGACAAAAAGGATCGCATCGTGAGCATTCGACGTCATTTACACGAACACCCAGAATTATCCTTCCATGAAACAAACACCAAACAATACATCGTTGACTTCTACCGCGACAAAGATTGCGACGTTCAAACCTTTACTGGCGGAAACGGCGTAGTAGTCACAATTGATAGCGGGAAACCCGGGAAAACTCTCGCTATTCGCGCCGACTTTGACGCGCTTCCCATTAAAGAAGAAACAGGCCTTCCTTTCGCTTCGCAAAACGAAGGCGTGATGCATGCTTGCGGCCATGATGGTCACACAGCTTACATGCTTATCCTCGCAGAAACTTTAATTGAATTAAAAGATCAATTCACAGGCAAAATCAAAGTATTACACCAACCTGCCGAAGAAGTTCCTCCAGGCGGGGCACTTCAAATGATCAAAGATGGCGCTTTAGACGGCGTCGACAATGTTATCGGCATTCACGTGATGAGTCCTATGGATACAGGCGGAGTTTTCTACCGTGAAGGAGCCATCCAAACCGGTCGTTCCTATTTCAATGTGACCATCCACGGAAAAGGCGGACACGGCTCGTCCCCTCACATGGCAAATGATGCCATCGTTGCAGCAAGCTATTTTGTAACTGCTGTTCAAACAGTCATCAGTCGGCGTTTGGACCCATTCAGTGTTGGGACAATTACAATTGGCTCTTTTGATGGAAAAGGTCAATTTAATGTCATAAAAGATCACGTAACTCTTGAAGGCGATGTTCGTGCCATGACAGAAGAAACACGTAAACTTATTCAAACGGAGATTACACGTATTCTTGATGGTATCAAAGCCATGTTTGGCATCACTTACGACCTTGACTATCAAAATGACTATCCCGTCCTTATGAACGACGAAAAATTGACCGATTTTGTTTCCCAAACATTGAAAGATGCAGATATTAAAGAAGTAACTGAAGTGACACGTTGCGAACCACAACCTCCATCCGAAGATTTTGCTTACTATGCTGAAAAAGTACCAAGCTGTTTCTTCTACGTGGGCGCAAAACCAGCAAACGGGGTCTTTTATCCCCATCACCATCCAAAATTTGACATTAACGAAGACTGCTTGCTAATTGCTGCTAAATCAATGGGCGCAGTGGTTTCTGAATACTTGAAAGGAAGTGCAAACTAATGCAACAAGAACAAACCACTTATAAAGGAACGAACCGACTGATTATCGGAATCGTATTTGGGGTTCTAACCTTCTGGCTGTTCGCACAGTCGATGGTAAATATTGTCCCCGCCATTCAAAGTGACATCGGGATTTCATCCGATTTGCTCAATATCGCAATTAGTCTTACCGCCCTCTTCTCTGGAATCTTTATCGTTGTTGCTGGCGGACTAGCTGATAAATTTGGTCGAATGAAACTCACTTATATCGGACTTGTTTTAAGTATTTTAGGCTCGCTACTCATTGTCCTTGCTCATGGAGCCACACTTCTCATCATTGGTCGTGTTATCCAAGGACTTTCTGCTGCCTGCATCATGCCGGCAACCCTTTCGCTTATGAAAACTTACTTTGACGGGAAAGACCGCCAACGTGCTTTAAGCTACTGGTCGATTGGTTCTTGGGGTGGTTCTGGATTCTGTTCCTTCGTCGGTGGTGCCATCGCCACTTACATGGGCTGGCGCTGGATTTTCATCATTTCGATCATCATCGCACTTCTCGGCATGCTTCTTATTAAAGGCACACCAGAAAGCAAAGTAGCGCAAACAGGAAATAAAGGCCGTTTCGATACTTGGGGCCTTGTTACCTTTGTCATCGCAATGGTTTGTTTGAACCTTGTCATTACACGTGGCTCTACATTTGGTTGGACAAGTCCAACAACAATCATCATGATTCTTGTCTTCCTAATCAGTGCCTTTTTCTTCTTCCGCATTGAACTACGCCAAACAAATGGCTTTATCGAATTCAGCCTCTTCAAAAACATGGCTTATAGCGGGGCAACACTTTCCAACTTCTTGCTAAATGCAGCAGCTGGAACACTCGTTGTTGCAAACACTTACGTCCAAGTAGGGCGCGGCTTTACCGCCTTCCAATCAGGTTTGCTCACGCTCGGCTATGTAGTCTGCGTGCTTGCAATGATTCGCGTCGGTGAAAAACTATTACAAAAAATCGGAGCAAGAAAACCGATGATTTTTGGCTCCCTCATCACGGCGATCGGGATTGCACTCATGGCCATGACCTTCTTGCCTAATTTGATTTACTTGATCTTTGTCTTCATTGGATATGCTTTCTTCGGTCTAGGACTTGGCATCTATGCAACGCCTTCAACCGATACAGCCGTATCCAACTCGCCAGAAGATAAAGTCGGTGTAGCATCAGGAATCTACAAAATGGCAAGTTCACTTGGTGGATCTTTCGGCGTTGCGATTTCTGCCACTGTATACGGTGTCATTGCAGCAAGTGGAAATATCGAAGTCGCAGCAATGGTTGGCTTACTTACGAACGTAGCTTTCTGCGTCCTTTCCCTGCTTGCCGTTATCTTCATGACACCACAAACCAAAAAAGCTGTCCAAACTGTGCAAACTAACGAATAGGAGTTGTCTCGAATGCGTGAAAAATTTAATGAAAATGCTAGATGAGCGCCAAGATGAAATGATCAAAATCAGACGCCATCTCCACAATCATCCCGAACTGTCTTTTCAAGAAGAAAAAACCGCTCAGTTCGTCCTTGATTTCTATCAAGGAAAGCCAGTTGAAATTGATCAAGAAGTCGGAAATGGCCACGGCATTATTGTCACCATCGAAGGTGCTAAACCCGGCAAAACAATTGGTCTTCGCGCCGATTTTGATGCCCTTCCGATCGAAGAAGAAACGGGCCTTCCCTTTGCTTCATCCGAAAAAGGCGTGATGCACGCTTGCGGTCATGATGGGCATACGGCTTACTTGCTTGTACTTGCGGATTGCCTGATTGAACTGAAAGATGAACTAAAAGGTACGATTAAAATTATTCATCAACATGCTGAAGAACTTCCTCCTGGTGGGGCAAAAAGTATGGTAGAATCCGGCTTGCTAGATGACGTGGAACACATTTATGGCATTCACTTCTTCCCATTCAAGAAAGCAGGCGAAGTGGCTTACCATCCCGGCTACGCAATGGCCGGCCGAAGCTACTTCAAGTTGCGTATCCAAGGGAAAGGTGGTCACGGCTCGTCACCACATATGGCAAATGACGCCATTGTTGCTGGTGCCCATTTTGTGAACGCCGTCCAAACTATCGTTTCTCGCTCATTAAATCCCTTTGATATGGGAGTTGTGACGATTGGTTCGTTCGACGGTGCGGGGCAATTTAACGTCATTAAAGATCACGTGACGCTTGAAGGCGATATGCGCTACATGACAAACGAAGTGGCAGACAAACTCGACGAACGCATTCGTGAAATCGTAAAAGGCATCGAAGCAGAATTTGGTGTGACTTGCGAGCTTGAACTTACTCGTGACTATCCACCACTTTACAACGACGAAAAAATCACCATGCAAATTGCTGAAACACTTGAGCAAAAAGGAATCGGTGATTATCTAACGTCGGTTAGCGAGTTCCCACAACTTTCCGGATCTGAAGACTTTGCTTACTATCTTGAAAAAATCCCGGGCTCATTCTTCTACGTTGGTGCCGCTCCTAAAGGCGTCGAAAATCCTTACTTCAATCACCATCCGAAGTTCGATATCGATGAAGATGCCCTCCTCGTTGCAGCAAAATCTGTTGCGGATGTGGCACTTGCTGATTTATTTGCTTAAGTTACACCAAAACGTTCTAAATTTTAATCATTTTACGACTTTATAAGTGAAATTCTTGTAAGAACCATGTATCTATGACATGGTTCTTTTTTCATTTCTTTTCGGGACATCATTTAGCTTCTGATTTCTATAAATCCGTTAAAAATCCATATTGATGTAAACGATATAAACTAGGGTAACAGGCATTTAAGAAGCCCTTATCTAATTCAATATTTTTTTCGTAAAGATAAATAAGAGTCTGGTAATCAAGTTCTTGTAATGATCTCATTTCTACATCTCCAATATCTATTTACACAACAAGTATCCCTTCCTCTTTTAAAAAGATACCCTAAAATGAGACTTATTAAATGCATGGATTTGCTTATAATAAATCAGTTCGTTCTCATCTCATATCGGCCTCTCACTTGCTCCTTGATTGCTTATTCATTTGATGTCGAACCATAACTTTACCAGCTAATGATTAGTCCTTTTTCTTTGTTTAACCAAAATTTATTGATATAACTGCAAACCGCCTCCAAAAGAAAAGACCAAAAATCCAGTTCTTTTAGAGGCGGTTTATTTATTTCTTACTAGGAATTAGTTAAAAACTTTGTTTGAAATATCTTTTCCAAATTTTTCACGTTCTATTTCAATCGTGTGAGCATTTGGTACACGCTCTGCACTTTCAAAAATAGAAGGGCTGTAAGATACTTCATAACTTGTAGGAGTAGTTTTAGAAGGATCTAACGTTACTTTGGAAAACGTATTTGTTCGAGCCGGTTGAATGTAGATCGCCCGTTCATTTTGATCGTATCCAGACCAGTAAATGTTTCGATCACTTTCTCCCGTTTCATCAATTTTTTTCCCAACCAGGTGCAATGGCAACAGATCTTGCCACACGGTATAGGGTCATTATCGCTTCACTATCTGATGGCTTATCTACAAATTCACTTAAATAAGCAGCTTTGACAAAACGACTTGGAGAAGTATAGTCCCCTGGTAGTCCTAATAGACCTGAACCTGAACCAATTTGTTTGACGATTTCTCCACGAATTTCATTTGGTTCATTGCGGTCGTATCCAGACAAATGCATATAATTTCTTAAATTACTGATATGAAAATGATATTCTGGGCTATTAGTTAGTATTCCAATCGCATTTCGATAAACTTTAAAACGACCTTTTTCAGTCGGTTGAAGAACAACGTGTTCTTGATTGCGATCTGTGAAACAATAATGTAAAGGGAAATGAGCTCCTTCCACATAATCTTCATCCACTAATACAATCTCCTTAATAGCTTCTTCAATTTCATCTACTGTACCGCACTGGCTTAAAATCCAAGTCACTATTTCTTCGCCATACATTGGCTTTTTACCCTCTGCTAGAATTTCATCTCTTGCAGCCCAGCTTGATTCTTTTAATACTAATAATCCGCCAACAAGACCTTCTTCATTTATGCCATCAGCTAAGGCATTCGAAAACGATACACCCACACCCATAAAGCTAAATTTACTTGTAAAGGTTTCCTCCTTTCCTTGTATAGGGTAATTTTTTGGAAACATTTTAACTTCAACCGTTTCCTCAAATGTCTCATCTAGGGTTCTAGACCAGTACATATTCCCCTCTTTAGATTGTAAAGTAATACTTGTGCACATCTCCATCTTCCTCTCTATTTTGTTATCAATCTAATTAAGATCGATTTGTTCATTGTATCACATAATCATTTAATATTGTATTGATATTGTATTATAATTGCATATACATTGTATAAATAGTTAAAAAATGGGTTCCTATCCGGCGCCACACCTCCATTAGATTTTTACTAAATTTATCATGTCCACTTGATGATTTTAATTTGACGTGTGTGAGCATGAAACTTAAATCGTCCCTTTCCCATTTAAATTCTAAAAAAATAAAGTGCCACCCCTCTTAGCATTTAACTTAATGAGCCCCCTTACGAAACCTAGCTCATCTCAAAGTTTAGCATTTTACAAATCATTAAAGTTAGATTATTCGGACTTTTATTCAGAAAACTAATCTAGTAAAAAAACACTTTTTAAAAATTCTTAGCGATGACGATTTCGTTCCATCATCGCTCAGCTTCATTCGTTTACCTATCTATTTCGTCATACACCTTATCTAGCTTCCTCCGTTACCCGGTAAATATGGATAGTTAAATACACTTGCTCATCGCGTGTTAATTCAGCTTGGTGTGTACTTTTTTAAATATTGATCGATTTTAAGCATACAGCGAAACGCTTCTGGATACTTCACTCGAACTTGTTCATACAAAAAATCGTCTCCAGACTCTTTGATTTCATCGGTCAACATCCGCTGTGCAAAATATTGTAAATGAGTAACAAAACGTGTGTAGTTTAAAGACGTTTCGTCAAGAACCATACCGTAGTGATACGTCACGATATTTAGAATATCCTGTACGATCCTTGTCATCTCAAACGTTGTCCGCATTTGTTGACCGTCTTGTCTAGCATTCACAATATGAAGCGCCATAAAACCGGCCTCATCCTCTCCAAGAAGCACACCTAATTCCTCTTGAATCATTCCAAGTGCCTTTAAGCCAATACAATATTCCTTATGATAAAATCGTTTTATTTCAAATAATAATGCATTTTTCATATCCAGTCCTTGTCTATGCCGAGAAACTGCAAAGTTAATGTGATCGGTTAGTGTAATATAAATATTATCACTCAGTTCAGCATCCAAAGTTTCTTTTGCATATTGAATAATATCATCTGCAACACGGAAGGTTTTCGGAGAAATTTCATTTAATAATTCCATTAACTGCTCTGACATTTCATTTGATCGCATTATAAATGTTTTTTCAATTTTTGCTTCATCAACCTCATCCCCGACTTTCTTTTGAAAGGCTATCCCTCGGCCCATCACAACAATCTCTTTTGCATGTTCATTTTCTGCCCACACCACATTATTATTCAGCACCTTCTTGATTTTCATACAGTTTCCTCCTCCTTTCAAAAGAAAAAAAACCTTAATCAATTTAATCACTGCACACCAAAAACAGTTCTTAAATTAACCCAGGTTTTGCCTGCCGAACAGTAACAATCCTTTTTCATTATCTTTCTTTATTATAGTATACGGAGAAACCGTTTGCAAGCTCGTTCTCATCGCTTTTATTCCCTTTTTCAGAAGTGTTTTTTTCTTTTTTTGGTTTCGTTCTTTTTCCTTCGGGTATATCAAGACTAGTTCGTTATTTTAAGGAGGATTTTAACGATGAAAGATGACTTAAAACCCAACTTGAAGGATCTCTCAAAGGAAAAGAAGCAGCAGCCGGACATTAAAGATATTGCTAAGCAAAATGAGCGAGATGACCCGCATGCCGAGCAAAATCAAATGAAACAAAAACAGCAACAAGAAGCAAAACCGCATTTCCACAGAAGAATATTAGACTAAATCAACTGCCTCGGAGCCTTTCGTAAAAGATTGACCCGGGGCTTTAAAATTGGAGGAGAATAGTATGGCAAGACGTTTTGATAGTATCTTTGTTAATCTGCCCGTAAATAATCTCGACGAATCTATTGCTTTTTTTACAGAACTTGGTTTTGAATTCAATCCCGAATACACTGATGAAAATGCTACTTGTATGGTGCTCGGTGATCATTTATTCATCATGCTACTTACAACCGAATTTATGAAACAATTTACGAAAAAGCCAATTGGCTCATTTGATACTGAAACATCTGTTATCACTGCTTTAGGCGCGAGTTCCAAACAAGAAGTTGATGAGCTCTATGAAAAAGCAATTGCAGCTGGAGCGGAACGAGGTATGGAAATGAACGAAGGCGAGATGATAAGCAAGAGTTTTTACGATCCTAATGGACACTTATTTGAAATCGTGTATATGCCAAAAATTTGACTCTTACACCGTGTCAGCCTTTATACTAACTTTATAAGGAGCTGATAAGAATGGTTCGACCTGCAACTAAAACCGAATTACTGGATGCGAGCAAGAAACAGTTTGATCGCCTTTTTAAAGAGATCGAAACACTTAGCGCAGATGCGAAACAGGGAACCTTTCCATTTGAAGACCGCGACCGCAACATTCGTGATGTCTTCATCCATTTACACGAATGGCACAATATGATGGAAACCTGGTATAAGATAGGCATGAGCGGGGAAAAGCCAGCCATCCCAAAAGAAGGCTACACTTTTAAAACGCTTCCTGCTCTTAATTTTGAAATTTGGAAAGCCTATCAAGATACGGATTTGGAATGTGCCGAACGGTTGCTTAAGGAAAGTCATCTTCGAATGATGGAATTGATTCGTGCTCATACGGATGAGGAATTGTTTACGAAGCGTTACTATCCTTGGACAAACACCACGTCCCTTGGATCGTATTTCATTTCTAGCACTTCCAGCCACTATGACTGGGCGATTAAGAAAATTAAAAAGTATAAACGGGAACTTGCGCGACTGTCTTGACGGTCGCGCAAGTTCTTTTTTGGATGGGTATCAATTCACGATTGGAGCTTTCTTCGGTATACTTAGAGAACAGTCAGTATTCATTTTTCACAAACATGCCAAAATATAAATGGCAAATGGATTCTCCCTCTAAGACTCTCTCCATGATTCCTTCCGATTTTTTCTATCGTTCACATGATTTTGTCCATTTCAATTGAACTTTTTTGGACAAATTGACAATTTGTTTATATTGCTTATTAATCAGCGCGGTCATAAGATATAGATGTAGAATAAAGCAGCCAAGTCTACACCAGCAGTTCTTGTAAATGGCAGAATGACCGGCGTTTTTGGAAAGGAAGAAACCTGATGTATTTGTCCGCAAGAGCACGCATTATTCTTGAGAAAATACTTTCTAAAAAACAGGATTTGAGTGTTTCGGAGCTTGCCCACTGGCTAAATGTCAGCGAGCGAACTGTTCGCCGTGATTTGGAAGAGGTTCGCCAAACTTTGGCTCAATTTGAACTTGTGCTCGACAAAAAAGGAAGTCGTTTATCTGTAACTGGTGCCGAGGAAAACCGTGAGACCATTCTTCGGACATTGCTCCAAAACGGTAAACATGAGTTTACACCTTTTGAGCGCAAACAGCAGTTGCTTCAAATTTTGCTTAAGAAAACAGAACCCGTTAAACTTGTTTCTCTTGCTTACGAACTTGGCGTTACGGTGTCCACTGTAAGTAGTGATCTTTCGCATATTGAAGAAGATTGGCATGGCAAATTGCGAATTAAACGGCGTCGCGGGATTGGCGTGGTACTTGAGGCCTCGATTACAATAAAACGAGAACTCATTCGTGAATTGATTTTCCAGTTGATTCCTAAAATTAAATTGCAGCACTATTTCAGTCATCCTGATCTATCTGCCGCATCACCAGAAGAATTTAATTTTTTAAGCGCTTTCATCAATTTTGACTCGCTTAAGCAAACGGATTATGTCTTGACACGTTGGATGAAAAAGCTACCATACGAAATTCAAGAAGATTCTTATCTGCATTTACTGCTTTATCTACTGATTGCTGTTAAGCAAATGGAACTTGGTCAGTTTGCCGCTGAAAAAGAGGATCAACCCATTTTTATTCAAGACTATCCGGAATATGATATTGCCGAGCGAATTTTGCAAGATACTCTTCCAGAATTTTCCATTCCTGAAACGGAAAAAACGGAATTGACCATGCAAATTCTCGAATCGGAAATTCACACGGGAGAAGCGGTTTTCTATCGTAACGAAAAGGTTCAAGCTATTCGGATTGCTAAAAAATTGATTTCACGTGTAACGCGTGAACTGGGGCTCCCGCTTGCTGAAATGCCTCTTTTGCTAGGGCTTTCTGAGCATATTCAATACTCGCTTGTGCGGCTGAAAAAGAATCTGCCGCCAAACAACCCGCTCCTCAGTTTGATCCGCTCCGAATTTGGCGAGTTGTTTGATTCTGTGCACAAAATTGCGTCTGAACTCTACCCGTTTCCTGCTTTACCAGAAGAAGAAAGTGGTTTTATCGTTTTACACTTTGAAGCCGCGATTTTACAGGCTGAAAATTTACGTCCTTATAGCGCGCTCGTTGTAACTTCAAGAAGTAACGGTGTCACCACTTGGATTCGGGCTAAGTTTAAAAAACGGCTGCCGAAACTCCAAAAAATGAAATTTGTCACGCCACTTGAGCTTACGAAAGAAACGGATTTCGAAAAATATGACATCATTCTTTCTACAACGGAATTAAGCGATTTTTCCATGGACTATGAATGGATTAGCATCTTCATTTCTGATGAGGAAATCGCAAAAATCGAAGCGAAACTGGAGCAAAAAGTAAGTGCTGAAAAAAAACACGCAAGCGGTTCAAAATCACTTATTTGATACAAGTCTAACGGGTACCATCGCGGAACTTAAACGTATACATAATTACTCTCAGCTCGTCCTTTCGTTTCTTGAATCCATTGTCATTGAGCAGGAAAGTGCTATGACACGAAACGCAGAAGACAACCTTCGAAAATTAAGCGGGCGTATCGCTGAGCTAAATGAAAGCATTGACGGAACAAGACTTTTTGGAAAACTAAATTCGCTTGAGTCGAATCGGAAAATGATTTCTGCAGGTATGAATACGGGGATTTTTGTTGTGAATGAAAATGTTGACCGGGCGGCTCTTTTCGCTTTCAAGCTGGCTCATTCCATTGATTTTCAGATGGACGGAGAAGTCAAATCTGGGGTTTCACTTGTGATGATTTTTGTTCTACCTTATGAGCTTAATGCGGCGGAGCTTGAAATCATTACGTATTTGCTGAATATGCTCACAGAAGACGATAGCCTCGTACCTCTAGCTGAATCTGGCGGCAAGAAAAGTTTGGAAGCGTTCTTTGCTGTTAGTCTGCGCGAATTTCTGGAACAAAAAAAGACACAAAACTTCTTTTCATAAAGAATATTTTTAAATAAACAGGAGGAATTTTAAAAATGACAAGTTCAACATTACATGATTTTTTAGAACCAAATTTGAAAGCGCTTCGCGAACAAGGATTGTATAACGAAATTGATTCTTTGCAAGGTCCAAATGGCGCAGAAATCGAAATTAATGGTAAACAGCTTATCAATTTATCTTCTAACAACTACCTAGGTTTTTCAAATGATGCTCGTCTTAAGAAAAGTTGTGTAGAAGCGACAGAAGAATTTGGCGTTGGTGCTGGTGCTGTACGTACGATTAACGGAACGATGACAATTCATGATGAGCTTGAAAAACGCATCGCGGAATTCAAACATACCGAAGCTGCCATCGCATTCCAATCTGGATTCAATTGTAACATGGGAGCAATTTCGGCAGTGATGACGAAAAAGGATGCGATTATCTCGGATGAATTAAATCATGCTTCGATCATTGACGGCTGTCGACTCTCAGGTGCTAAAGTCATCCGAGCACGCCATCAAGATATGGATCACTTGCGCGAACTTGCCAAACAAGCGACAGAAAGTGGTGAATATGAAAAAGTCATGTATATCAGTGACGGCGTCTTCTCAATGGATGGCGATGTGGCGAAAATTCCGGAAATCGTTGAAATCGCCCAAGAATTTGGACTCATTACTTATATTGATGACGCACACGGCTCTGGCGTTATGGGCGGTGGTGCTGGAACCGTGAAGCATTTCGGATTATCGGACAAAATCGACTTCCAAATTGGGACTCTTTCAAAAGCAATTGGAGTTGTCGGCGGATACGTTGCAGGCTCTAGAGAACTCATCGACTGGTTAAAAGTTCGCGCTCGCCCGTTTTTATTCTCCACATCGCTTACGCCTGGCTCAGCAGCAGCTTGTATCACTGCGTTTGATTTGATGGAAAAAGAACCAGGAACGATTAATAAATTATGGGAAAATGGAACTTATTTGAAAACTGGCTTAAAAGAGCTAGGATTTGATATTGGTCACTCAGAAACACCGATCACACCATGTATCATTGGTGATGAAAACTTAACGCAAAAATTCTCGCGCCGCTTGCTTGAAGAAGGTGTTTATGCAAAATCGATCGTCTTCCCTACAGTGCCAAAAGGAACAGGTCGTGTACGTAACATGCCAACAGCAGCGCATACGAAAGAAATGCTTGATCAAGTTCTCGCGATTTATGAAAAAGTTGGAAAAGAACTTGGCGTAATCAGCTGATTAAAGCACAAATAAAGCTAGTCAAAAAAAGGAAGTTAAAACTTGGAGGGAATTTGAATGAAGAAGATTTTGATTACTGGATGCCTTGGACAAATTGGTTCAGAATTGACTACTCGCTTGCGTGAAGATTATGGAACAGACAATGTGGTTGCGACAGATCTTCGTAAGATCGATAGCCCTGTTTGCAATGAAGGAATCTTTGAAATTTTGGATGTCACCGATAAGCAAAAAAATGCAAGATTTAGCTAAAAAATATGAAGTAGACACTTTAATCCATTTGGCAGCTCTTCTTTCAGCGGTTGCGGAAGCAAAACCTCAACTTGCTTGGGATCTTAATATGGGCGGTCTTATGAATGCACTTGAAGTGGCTCGCGAACTCAATTTGAAATTTTTCACACCGAGCTCAATTGGCTCATTTGGTCCAGGAACACCAAGTGAAAACACACCACAAGATACGTTGCAACGACCAACAACCATGTATGGAGTAACAAAAGTAGCGGGTGAACTTCTTTGTGATTATTACTATACAAAATTCGGCGTTGATACACGTGGTGTGCGCTTCCCGGGTCTTATTTCTTACAAAACTCTTCCTGGTGGTGGAACAACCGATTATGCCGTAGATATTTATTATGAAGCACTCAAAAAAGGACATTATGATTCCTTTATCGGAAAAGGGACTTTCATGGATATGATGTACATGCCAGATGCAATTGATGCGATTGTTCAATTGCTTGAAGCTGACCCAAGTCGCCTAGTTCATCGTAATGCCTTTAACATCACAGCGATGAGTGTGGATCCTGAGCAAGTTGCTGCATCGATTCAAAAAGTGATGCCTGACTTTACACTTGGCTATGATGTGGATCCTGTTCGCCAAAAAATCGCGGATTCTTGGCCCGATTCACTTGACGTCACTTGTGCAAAAAACGAATGGGGATTTGCTCCTAAATACGATCTTGACCGCATGACACAGGATATGCTTGAAAAATTGTCCAAAAAAAATGCAAAATACTAGTATGGCAAATTAATACGTTTTGCTTACAGCATAAAAAATGAGCTGGGAAAGTAAAACCGATTTGCTTTCTCAGTCAGTTAGGGGAATTTATGGAACAACAAAAACTAAAAAAAGAGATTGGCTTTTTCACGGCGCTTACTGTTGTTGTCGGAACCGTAATTGGGTCAGGGGTATTTTTCAAACCAGAAGCCGTATTTTCTGCAACTGGAACGGCTGGGCTTGGACTTCTTGCTTGGATTCTCGGTGGTGTGATCACCATTTGTGGCGGTTTGACAGCAGCAGAATTATCGGCAGCAATTCCTGAAACTGGCGGAATGGTTGTCTATCTCCGCAAAACCTATGGGAAGCTTGCCTCCTACATGCTAGGTTGGGCGCAGACGGTCATTTATTTTCCGGCAAATATTGCTGCCCTATCCATTATTTTTGCAACACAGGTAGCTAATTTATTTGGTACAAGCGACAGCATTATCATTCCCGTTGCGATAGCAGCAGCCGTATTCATTATGCTCATGAATTTTCTCGGAGCCAAAATTGCAGGTTCTTTCCAAGCGGTCACAACGATTTGTAAGCTCGTTCCTTTAGCACTTATTATTATTTTTGGGTTATTCCATCAGGGCGATGTTGCGTTTCGGTTATTTCCGATGAGCGTTGAGGATCATCCGTTTCTCACGAGTCTTGGTTCGGGGCTTGTAGCTACGATGTTCGCTTATGACGGTTGGATTCACGTTGGGAATATTGCGGGCGAAATGAAAAACCCGAAAAAAGACTTGCCAAAAGCGATCGTTATTGGGCTTACGAGCGTCATGGTCGTTTACTTACTAATCAATATCGCTTATTTAATGGTGATGCCAGCAGCAGCTCTTGCAGCGACAGCAACACCAGCAGCAGATGCGGCAAACTTGATTTTCGGATCCATCGGCGGAAAGCTAATTACAATTGGGATTTTGATTTCTGTTTTTGGAACCATCAATGGTTATACCATGACAGGAATTCGAATTCCATATGCGATGGCTTTACAAAATCAGCTACCATTTAGCGGCTGGTTCCGCAAACTTGGAAAAACAGCCGTTCCTTATAACAGCGGGATTGTCATTTTACTCATCTCGATCATCATGATTTTCTCTGGTCAATTTAATCAGTTAACCGACATGCTGATTTTTGTTATTTGGATTTTCTATACGATGATTTTCTTTGCGGTCTTTATTTTGAGAAAACGCGAACCCGGTCTCGTTCGGCCATACAAAGTACCTTTCTATCCAGTTATTCCGATTATTGCGATTCTTGGTGGGATTTTCATCGTCGTAAACACGCTGTTCACGCAGCCCTTAAATGCTGGCATTGGGCTCCTCCTCACTGCTATCGGGCTTCCTATTTATTTCTATAAGAAGAATAAGGGACATATTAATGAATAAAAGACAATAATTTGAAAACAGGAGTTGATCAGACAACTTCTGTTTTTTTTTTGAAAACAACTGCATCTAAAGTCACAAAAAAAATTGCAACACCTATTGCATTTTGGTAAATTTGATATAGGTAAATGAAGTTTTAATCTGAATAAAGTGGTAAGGCCTGTGATTCCAAGTTTTAAGAACAAAAACAGATATAGGAGATGACTAAATTGGAACTCGAACAATTTTCAACAGCTTTAAAAACGATTAGTGAACGTGTTACTCAGCTAAAAGATAGCATTACAACAGAAGAAGCCACAAAAACTTCTCTTATCATGCCTTTCTTTCAAATTTTAGGCTATGATGTTTTTAATCCGCTAGAATTTTCCCCAGAATTTATTGCAGATGTTGGTATAAAAAAGGGAGAAAAAGTGGATTATGCGATTTTGAAAGATAAAGAGCCACTGATTTTGATCGAAGCAAAATCCGTCGCTGAAAAACTACATAAGCATGATTCGCAATTGTTCCGTTATTTTGGTACAACCTCAGCGAAAATTGGTATTTTGACAAATGGTGATGAATACCGATTTTACACAGACTTAGATGAGCCAAACAAAATGGACCGGTCACCCTTCTTCTCTTTTTTCGTAACTGAATTAAAAGATGGTCAAACTACTGAAATTTTTAAATTTCATAAAGAAAATTTTGATTTGGTTGACATTTCGAAAGCTGCTTCCGATTTAAAATACTTAGGTTACATAAAAGAGTTTTTAACCACACAGCTTAACGATCCTAGCGAGGAATTCGTTAAATTTATCATTGCTAAAATCTATGATGGTGTAAAAAGAAAAGAAGTTATTGATAAATTCACACCCGTTGTAAAACGTGGTTTTAAACAATTCATTGCAGAACAGGTCAACAGTAAACTGACTGCTGCTCTTAATTCATCTGTTACTTCGACAGCCAATGAAGAGGAAGAAGATAAAAAATCGGAATTCGATGAAACAAAGATTGTCACCACTGAAGAAGAAATTGAAGCTTTTGCGACAACTAAGCTTATTTTGAAAGATACGATTGATTTAAACCGAATTTTTTATCGTGATAATCGATCCTACTTCAATATTATTATAGATGACAACATACGCAAATGGATTCTTCGACTTTATATTAATCATTCACGAAAATATATCATTTTAAATGATGATGCAAAAACTGAAATTGAAATCTTTGCTGTAACTGATATTTTTAATTATAAAGAACAAATTACCCCAATTACTGAAAAATTTTTATAGATCAAATTTCATCTAGATACTATCATTGGAGTGATATTTATGCTAACAAACGAAGACATTCGAAATTTAATTGCTAGTTTTAAACAAATAAACGATCCCTTTCTTCAAAAAATTTGGTTGCCAGATAACGGTGAAAAATCTTCATTAAAGTTACAAAGCAATTTAACAACCTTTACAGTTGACTTAAACCGCGCCGGTCGCAAAGCTCCAAAATGCACGTTTCAATTGCGAGAAGACTTACATCGAGATACTAAATTGATCCGTCTTGATTTATGTGGGCCCGCTCACGAAAATCCAAATGGCGATTTCGAATATGCCAATCAAATAATCGCCTGTCCCCATATTCATATAGCTGATGAAAAATATGGTGATAGTATTGCATACCCTTTAAATGAAAACTATGCTAAAATGTATTTGACATCTGAAGAGCTAGAAGATATTGCTGTTGTTTTTCGAAAATTTTTAGAACGAATTCATGTTGTTAAACTTGATAAATTCGAGATATATGTCAATACAACCATCCTATATTGAATGAGAGGAGGTAGATGTTTCATGATTGATTTAAAAAGCAAGCTAAAAAAGGAATACTTAGATTGGTCCATGAAAAAAATCAATTTTGAAGCGAATCAAGATTTCATCAAGATCGAGACACCTTTTGTAGACCCTAGTAATGACTATATTAATCTATTTCTTGAGCAAAAATCTACTCATTACATTCTATCTGACGATGGATATGCTGTTGATGAACTAGACTCTATAGGAGTGGATGTTTTCAAACAAGGCAAACGAAAAGATTTTTTCAATAAAACTTTAAGAACATTTGGCGTTAGCTTTAATTCTAAGACCTATGAGTTATTTATTGAATTTGATGATCTTTCGAGTTACCCTGTCAAACAGCATATGTTAATTCAATGTATTATTCGAATCAATGATATGCTACTCACAACAAGAAATAAAACTGCGAATTTCTTTTCTGAGGATCTGCAAGAATTTCTACTAGATAATGATTTAAGCATAACGCCTAATGCTCAATTTATTGGAAAAACCGGAAACACAATTTCTTTTGACTTTGCAATTGGAATGACTAAAAAATCCAATCAAAAATTGATTAAAGCTGTAGCGAATCCGAGATCTGAAGCATATGTAGAGCCACTCTTTTCTTTTCTTGATCTAGATGACAGTTCAAGAAAAATAGATAAAATTATTATAGCAGATGATGAAGCAAATAAAGTTAGTAAAATTTTTGCTAGTTCCATTACGAATTTTTCAAGCAAAGAAGCCTCTCTTTCCAACATGAAATTATATTTATGGAGCAAAAGAAGTACCTGGATAAAAGAACTCAAAAGTTCATGATCACATAAAGTAGAAAAAGCAGAAATCCGAAGTTGCCACTTCTGGATTCCTGCTTTTTTCAGATACCATTTCTCATTTTCAGCTTTCGCTTTTCTTTCGACTTCTGATTACGAAAAAAGTCAAAGTGCTAATCATTCCAACAAAAAGTCCGCCAACGATCAAACTGCTTTTCAAAACCGAATGTCGCTCCTTTGGAAGTAAAAGGGCCTCCTCATTTAACGCCCGATCTTTCTCTCGGATCACAAAGCCTTTCCGAAAATCCCACTTATGCCCCGCACCATCATCTGCTTTTAATTTCAGCAAATACTTGCCAGAAGCTAGCTTTGCCTTGTCCCAAGGAATGATAAAATCATAATTGGAATTCGGCGCCATCACTTGATTATCACGTTTCACATGATGAATCGCCTTTTCCCTCCTTGCTTAAAAACTTCCGCTTCTATGTGCAAATTCGAAACAATGGTTGCCGAAGTATTTTGGATATTAGCTGAAACCATCGTCCGATAATTCTCAAGACCAGGTTTCACTTCATTCAACTGCAAATCGGGCACAACCGGTTCATCCGATTCCGTTAGTTTCACTCCAATCACGTAAGAAAAATCATTTTTCACCTGTACCACTTTCGCCCCTGCCCTAGTGGCATTCGCTTCCTTTTTGTGTACATAAAAACCACCCAAAACCATTCCAGAAAACGGCTGTTTTGGCATTTGTAACGTAAAATCCACCTTTTTCTCTTCATTTGGCGCCAACTTTACTTCCTTTTTGCTAGAAATCAATTGTTCAAAATCTACCTCGAGTGAACTGTCTCGCTTTTCATTTGATGCGGCGTAATTGATAACCCCATTTCGATTGGTTGTTGCCCGGTTTGGCTCCACCAAAATGGTTGCCGCTTCTCCCGACTTGTTTTTAAGTGTCAGCGAAATCGTCTCCTTTTCCCGAGGCTTCATCCGCAAGTCAAAATACGTCTTCGCTTTATCCAACTGATTTGCTGGAATATTCGCTTGCACACTATAATTCATATCGCTTGCCTGCACACTTCCTGCAGCACCTAAAAAAATAACAATCCCGATAATCACACTACTTAAAACCCGATTTATACCCATCTGCATTTCCTTTCTACTTAAAATGGCAATCAATCTAAAAAGACTAATTGCCACCTTGTTCGCCCTTCCTATTTTGTTGGCGCATCAACAAGACTAAAGCTTAAAGTCGCGCTATATTCACCTGAATAGTTGCCCGCAGGCACCGAAAGTTTAATCTCCTTGCTGTTTAGCACATCTGCCCAAGAACCCATCCCAGAGTCTTGATCCGCTTGCATCAAAGTAGCCGTACTTTTCCCGTCTGCCTCAAGCTTCACCGCAAATTCTTCCGGTTTTTTTGAAACATTTCCAGCAGTCGTTTGAAGCTGTCCTTCCGGAATCACAAGTTCCGCGCCTTTTAGCACCTTATCTTTTTCTTTCGCATCTGAAAAAGCAGATAATCCAACTTGAAGCGCCCAACCTTGTCCTTCACCACGACGATCAGAAACTTGTACATTGGGGTGCTTTGTTATGACAGAAAAGTTTTCCGTCTCTTCCGTCAAATCATGCAGGCCAAATTCAAACGGGGTCACATTATCAATTGTCAACAAGCCTACATTCCCCGTTTCTCCAGAAGGTTCATTAGGGTCTTCATTTGGAACGATCGGATCTACCGGTTTTTCAGTTTTCCCCGGTTGCAGCTTCACCTCTACTTGTGATGTTGCCGTATCTCCAGCTGCGAAGGCCGTCTGCATGCCAAGTGAAAGCACCGCTGATACACTAGATACTGCTACTACTAATTTTTTCTTTTTTTCATTTTGGGTTCCTCTTTTTCTTTTTTATTTTCTCAGCTAGTTACGCCGGTGTGTCTTCAAGTACCCACTCAACCGTCCCGCTGTATTCTCCGATATAATTGGCCGGACTTAGTTTAATGCCAAGTCCTGTTTTTTCACTCCAGTTAAGAATTTGAAGCGGCTCTTCCGCAGTTTTTCCTGCGCGAATTTGTATCAAATCCTCTTGCTCCAGCCGACGTGCGGCACCTGTTTCATCTAAATAGTAAAGCTGATCAAGATAATGCCCTTCCTTAGAAATAAGCGGCTCCTTAAGACGCGCCTTTAAATTCCAGCTACTGCCTTCCCCGCGCGTATCCAAAATCGCCATTTTCTGCGTAAAGGCGGCATGAATCATCATCGTTTTGTCTACCGGAATCTCACTTAGCTCAAATTCAAAATCAGGTAGTTCCGCAAATTTCAACGACCCCTGGACAACAAGATTGAGCTTATCGATATTCGACTTCACACCTTCCCGATCTACGGCATAGACAGTTACTTGATAAACACCTGGCTTCAAGTTTTCCGCGTCCACATCAATGCTAAAATTATGATTAACATTTTTGGGATTATTGTCTTGCTGTTCGAGTTTTTCTGACTCACGACCACTAATTTGATAGTAGATATTCACCCAATCGCTATCAGGATCTATCCAACTTCCTAGCAGACGCGTCTTTTCAACACTCAAATTTTCAACCCCCACAACACCACCAGAGCTTCGTAACTCAATAACAGGAGCCACATTGCTTTTAAGTGTATAAGTGATTGGACTAGAATGAGTAATTAGATTTTCGCCAACTGATGCGGCCTCCTCTATTACTGTATAATCTTCTGCAACTTGATGCGTACGTACTTCAAATCGAATCTTTTTATTAGCCCCGCCTTGCTCAAAATCGCCTAATGGGACTTGTAACAGTTTCCCTTCGAAATAACTTTCATTTAGTCCACTTTCTTCCCCATTCTCGTTTACCATCCGAAGAGATCCTGCGACATAATCCACATTCTTATCCAGTCGCTTTTTGAGTACCACATTTTTCCACTCTTCCTGCCCCGTTAAATAAGTAGTATCTAGTTCATATGTCAACATCTGTCCAGCATAGACATCCTCTTTCTTCACCGACTTTTTCGACCACCAATCAAAAATATGCTCAGCTGTTTTTCCCTCAAGTCGCCCAGGTAATTCCTCAAAAACCACTTTACTTTCCGAAAACTGTGACCCCGTTGCTCCTGTGAATCCCCAGTATACTTGATTCGTTCCAAACGTCTGCGCGACATCAATCGGCACATGAATCTCTCGCAATTTATCAAATTTATACGTAAGCTGTGCCATTTTCGCATCCCACTTCACTGTAAACAAATGCCACTTTCCATCCGATAAATAATCGCCATTTGGAAAAATCGGTTCCCCGTGAAGGAGGGAGCGCTGTGAACCAAGCAGTGACCATTCATCCTTATAGGTCTCCCTTTGATCCGGATAGCCCCAAGCAATATGATTACGTCCTTTAGCAAGCATACTGTCAAAATTGCGATCATAATGTGTATCAAATTCCACCGCAAAAGAATGACCGATTGCAAGACCAAATTCATTATATCGACTTGAATCCCAAACACCTAAACGCCTGCTTTCACCTGCTCGAAAAGCATTATTTTGATCCTTATCCGCTTGCATCACAAAAGCCGCACCATCTGCAGCTAACGTTCCTTTGTTCCCAAAATAAAGATACATTGACATCTTAAAATCCTTTGTAAGATCCATCTTATAACTATCTAAATTCCAAATAGCCCCCGCTTGATTTTTCTTATTCGCCGTAATTTCAGCAATGTCTTGGTTCTCCGCTTCTATCACTGAGCTATCTGCTCCTTCTGGTATCTTAAAAACGGATTGCAACTTTATTCCATCCGGAGGTTGCTCTTCACTTGCCCAAGCTAGAATTGGTGTTTCCATAAAGGTTAAAAAAGCAAATAAAAAAAAGTAGCCAAACTTGTTTCACTTTTACACCTCCTCCAACCTTAATCATTTCAACATGGTATTTTGACCACGATCCTTATTTTTACACATTTACATAATTTTTTTATCAGACTAATATATAGTTAATGTAAATTTTTATATTATCCTTATACTTTTCAAAGAATTTTTAAGTCATTTTCACTTGGTTCGCATCTCTTTCACACTCATTCCGTTTTGACTTCTGTCCATCTGACACAACCATTAGCACATTAAAATCCTAGCATTTCCTCTATGTGCTCACTTAAATTCACATAAGATAAAACGTAAATTTGTTCCGCCTTTAAGACAATACATTGGTTGATCAAATATAAAAGAAACTTTTCTTTCTCCTTATCTGTAAGCGAAGTCTCACTAAATAATTGAAAAAAATCGTGATCATCAAATGCCTCTCTTTGTTGCCGAGTTTGCTGCATCCTTAAGGCTAGACACCATATGCCTTCCTGTGTCGCTCGTTTTCTTTTTTCCTCAAGCCCCTGCCATCTCTCATAGCGTGCTGTATCTCGGTAAGTGATTTCTGCTAATACACTCACCGGGCAATTATCATGAATAAAGCTAAGCGGAATCTCCCAAAGTACAGCATCGGTTACCGGTTTATACGACTTCTTTTCTTCGGAATCAAACCCAAAGTAGTCCCCTTCACCGATAAAGGCATGGTATTTCTTCGCGGAAAACTCCCAGTAAAAAACGCCTTCATCAATTAAATAAAGCCTATCTTGGCACGGAGTAAATCTTTCATTTTTTGATAAATAGACTAACTTCGCATAACTCAAAAAGTTTTGATGGTCCATAAAACAAGGAAAAAATTTCTTTTTTAATTCGTTCATTTTCTTAACCCGCCTCGTTCTACTTCTCTCAAAATATGCGCTTTAGAAGTCTTTTTTCTTTCCAGATCGTCAAGATTTCTTTGTCATTTTGACAGTTTTCTATGTTTTTCAAATGACTCCTATATATAATTTATGTAAAATTTAATCAAGAAATGAGTCTTTACAACGAGCTAATGAGCTTATTCGAAATTTTTTCTTTTAAGGCTATCTTAACTAAAAAGACTCTGTTATAATCTTTATGCGCAGAAGTGTGTTCATAAATTTGAGCAAAAAGACTTTCCAAATGTTGTAAAAATACCTTTTGGAGGAGATAGTGTTGAAATACAAGCTCTTAGTAGTAGAAGATCAAACTGATATTCGTACGGCGATCCAAGCTTCCATGACTCGTTCTGGTTATGACGTTGCTGCCGCAGAAAACGGAGAACAAGCATGGAATTTATTTCAAAGTGAAGAATTTCACGTCATCTTGACGGATATGATGCTTCCAGGGATATCAGGCGAAGAACTCATCAAACGAATCCGCAAAAATAGCGACATCCCCATTATCGTAATCAGCGCTTTGACTGATGAACTATTTCAAATCAATGTTTACGAGTATAAAATTGATGACTATATCAGCAAACCTTTCTCCATGAATTTGCTCGCTTATAAAATCGAAGCCGTCATTAGGCGAACTTACACAGAAAGCTTAATGGAAATTGAATATAAAGACATACGCCTCGTAGTCAACAACTATGAAGTTTTTTATTTAGGAGGACCCGTCGATTTAACAGCAAAAGAATTTGAATTACTCCAAACCCTCTTACTTGGAAAAGGAAAAATTTATACACGCGAAGAATTACTAGATATTATTTGGGGCTATCATTATCTTGGGGATACACGAACCATTGATATGCACATCAAAAATATTCGAAAAAAAACTTTTCCCAGAACTCGTTACGACAATTAAAGGAGTGGGGTATCGTATTGAAAGAAACTAGTCGGCGTACCAAAATAAACTTATTTTATCGAAATTGGTTCACTAATTTCGTTAGTGTCGGCCTAACTTTATTGCTTTTCTTTCTGATCACCGTCTTATTACTCATTACAACCATTCAAAAGCAGCAACAAAAAAGTTTTTAAAAAAAGAAGCAGAGCAAATTTTTTAAAAATCTACCAAAATAAAGAGATCGCAAATAATATCGATAGTATGTCGATCAAACAAGACTACGTCATTTTCATATTTAAAAATGGCAAACTCGATTATTCTAACTTGAATATCTATAAAGATACAAAAGACAATAGCTTAACCATTTCTAACTACAAAGATTACTTCAGTTCCCTTAACTCTGACTATCTAAAATATGAAAAAAAACATACTCCCTATCATGTTTTCATTTCTACGACCAATGATTTTTCACCTCGAGCCATCCTTGCCTTATCAAAAGAGTTACTTCTTTACGGCCTACTTTTAGGAATTATCGTTTCCTGCATTCTTTCCCTTATTTATTCAAGAAACTTAAGGAAACAATTCAACGAATTAAACACATTGATTGATTCTTACAAAACCGTTTCACCCGGTCAACCATCCAAAAAACGAAATTTGATTTCCGAATTCCAAGTTCTCGAAGAAAACATCTCAGAAATGTTCCGCAAACTCGACGAAGCCTCTCGCAATCTTGAATCGCAATACCAAAAAGAACAGAAAAAGCAAAAAGACCGGATTGACTTCATTCGCGGTAGCAATCACGAACTCAAAACACCGATCATGTCGCTCAGGCTCATACTTGAAGGAATGCTCCATGATTTCCCAGAATACGCCGACAAACCTCATCATATGCAAGTTGCGATCAAAAAGTTAGATGACATGACGAGCCTTGTGAATGAAATTATGGATGCGTCTCGGCTTGAAATTGAATTCGCAGAAGGAAAGACCGACCTAACCGAAGCTGTCAAGAACACGCTAGAATGGTTTGAACCAATTATTCTTGATCAAAATATTACGATGGATCTAAGCAAACTTAACGGCGAAATGACCATTAACATTCCAGGTAAACATCTCAAAAAAGTCTGCTCCAATTTAATCAGCAACGCGTTAAAATACTCTCCAAGTGATTCCACCATCGAAATTGGCTACCGGGCTAGCCGCAATATTTTTTATATCCAAAATAAAATGAATAGCCCGATTCAGCTTGACGTAAAAGAGATTGTCCGCCCCTTCCACACCCAAGATTCTAGCGAAAACTTCCCTAGCCACGGCCTTGGACTCTTCGTCGTCGATAACATCCTTACCAAATATGACTATCGTTATCAAATTGTGCAAAATCCAGACGAATTTATTTTTATGATCAAACTTACGCCAAACAACCCGTTCTGAGAACTCAGTTCGGGTTGTTTGACATCTATGCGAGTGTGTTTCTAATCAATAACGCCAATTTTTGATTTTTATTTACAAAAAATCCATGTTTTCGCTGAATTCGATCATGGTATACTTTTTAGATGAAAGCACATTAATTTTAAAACAAGGGAAAGGCGGCGAAAAAAATGAGTGAAATCAAATCAAGTCAAACCGAGGCAAAACAACTGGCAGAAAAATTGCGGACAGCTTGCGATGAACTTCAACAAACGAGACAATTGCTGGCTGTTGGAACTTTTTCTACAGTTACGCCAGCAAAAGAAATGCAAAGCGCCTTTAGTAACAGCTTGCGCTACACTGACGAGTATACAAAAAACTTACAAGACAGCATCGAAAAAAATCCTTACAACAGCAGAATGCTTTTCCGAACAAGACAAAGTAGTAGCTTCAGAAATCCAGCAACTGAAATAAGGGTGATACCTTGAATTCAAAACAAAATAGACAGGAAGACTTACAAAGAATTCGTTATCAGTTGCAAACGGCCGAGGAAGATTTTGAAAAGCACGGGAAGGGCATGGAAAATTTAAAAGAAGCGCAAGAAAATTACGGGCAGCTATTAAATCGTAGTAAGCAACTGCTGGATGAACTAGGTTCCTGTTGGCAAGGCGATTTCGCGCAACAATTTCAAATTCAGTCTCAAGACAAACTTTTTCAAGAAGAACGCAAGGTGAATGAACGTTTCTACGACCGCTATGATGAAATGCACAAAGAAAAAAAGAGAAATAGAGCGGCATATTCAGGAAGTAGAAAACAACTACCGGAAAACAGCAAGGGAGGATACATAAAATGGGGCTGAAAATCGATATGACTGAGATGAACTCACAAATCCGAAACATCAACATCATTTTAAAACAAAAAAAATACAGCCAATCAAAATTTAAAAGCCGTCTTATTAGAAATACAACAAGCAGACGGTTTAACAGGAAAAGCTTATCAAGGGATGAAAAAGCATTTCCAAGAATACCACTTACCAATTGTCGAAGGAATGATCGCGGCAAACGAAGCTATAATTGAAGCTAACCAAATCTTTAAGCAGCAATTCGCAGCACAAGTCGATCCTTCCCCGTCAGCGCGAATCGATGAAGACACTATGCAAGCAATCGTCACGCAAATGAATTCTCTATCCAATGATTTGAACGAAGCACAAATAAATAACCAAAACTACATTGCTGCTTCCCAAATCCAACTAATGAATACCCAAAAAATCATTGAACAAATTCAAAAACTCCACGATTTCAATTTTAGTTGTGCGCCCATCTATCATTTAGCAAATCAATTGTTAGAACAAGTTGCAGCCGGAGTTGCTTATTTGGCTAATGGCAGTTATAACCACACAACCCATACTTTTACACCTGAGGCCAGCGCGTCGATAAGTTGGTTAAAACAATTAAATAGTTTAAACAACGTTTCAAAATCAGAAATTGATAAGATCGCCAAAAAAAGTCCCAAACCTCAAGAAACAAGATTTAAACAAGCTTGATTCATATTTAAGCCAAAACCCAAGCCATCAACTTCCAAATTCAGTATTAACCTATCTCAGAGAAAACAAAACAACTATCGCGGCAAGCGCCGAAAACAAATCACTATTATCTGCGATGAAACAATCAAGTACATTCACAAAAGCAGGCACCGCTCACCCAGTAATCATAACCTATGGTGAAGTGGTAAAATACGACGAACAAGTTTCAAACATCACAGTAATAAGCATAAGTGAAAACGACGAAAAAAACGATTGGGCAAGGAATCACGCACCACATAAGCGCCTCCGGAATTGAAAAGCCAACCGGTAAAACCACTCTAGAATTCACTCTCACTGATTGGAATCATTTCTTTGGAGTTGGAAATTCCGTCATATCCAAGTTGACCGATCAAAATAAATTCCTTAAATCAGAACCCTCACCTCATGAAATCGGACGAGGCGTTTGGGCAAATTGGGAAGCATTACAAGGTTAATCCACAAAAATAATAAAAAAGGAGACCTAGCATGTTAGAACTGGGAACAATTGTTTATTTAAAAGAAGGCAACAAAAAAATCATGATTATCGGCCGAAGCCAAACCATCGAGAAAAACGGCGAAGAAGCCTTTTTTGACTACATCGGCTGTCTCTATCCCGAAGGCGTAAGCCCAAACGAATCCCTCTTTTTCAACGAAGAAAACATCGACCGCGTGATCACACTTGGCTATTCAGATGAAGAAGAATTAAGATACCAAGAACTCGTATCCAAATGGAAAAAAAAATAATCGCTTTAACCAATACCGAATTTAATAAAAAAATAATGCCGAGTTTCTAACGCTTCGTTAGAAACTCGGCTTTTAAAATCTATTAACCATTATTTTCCTATTCATTTCACGCATGAAGCTACTATCGAAAAAACGCCTATAAAACTAACTAACACAAAACTAGTATCTAGAAATTATTTAGCCACATATCTAACGATACTGCACCACGATATTTCTGAGCTTCCGGCTCAATTTGATTAAAAAGCTCCGTCAAAGCTTCTGGAAATTGTAGTTTATGAGTTACTAAATAGCGAGAAATCGCATTACTAAGTTTCACACAAACGAGTTTGTACCCCGTCCCTTCTTCTAGCATTTTCGCATACTTCAAAAGTAACTCGGCTAACTCAGTATTATTTTGAATTTCTTTATCCGAATAGGCCTCACTAATAAAATAAAGTATTTTCTTTTCATTCATAGCAATCACCTTCAATAATTAATGAGAACACAACGAGCCGTGTTGTATCCATCCATTAACAACTATTTTACCAATCGCTGCTCTAGCTTTGCTCCAGTCAACCCAGCATTTTTTCTTGTTGGAATATACCCCATTACCATAATATTTTGCTTCAGAATGTTACGGAACTGCAAATATACTGACAAGGGATAAACAAATGACTCCGACAAGTGTTTTTTAAAATAAGCTTTTTCATGATGTATCCTCCACTTTCTCTTTTGAAATATCTTTGTTGTGTGAATTAGCTTTACGAGAAACTTTTATTGGCGAGGCACTAAAAACATGTCTATAGTGAGCTTTGACTTATCATAGCACAAAAACAAGAAGAATAAAATAGTATCTTTTGAATTATTCGTTAATTTAATATAGGTGTAAGTTTAATCCCCTTTGTTAATCTATCTGTTAGATTATTCAATAATATTTTCATACCACATTTATTCAAATAAATATCCTTCAAGTAAGCAAAAACTGTGCTAAATAAAAACATATTGCTAATGACTTCTATGCCCTATACAATTGGCCTTAAAATAAATGGCCCTCTGTCCAGAATCCAATTCCACAATAAATGACAATCCTAAGGTAATAACAAGTTGTGAAAAAGTCATATCTCACTAATTACCCAAACAAAGAACTCCCAAATGGCTTCACAAAACCATTTGGGAGTTCTAACAGCGTCTCTTCTGTTTTAAAATATGGAGCTGGCGGGAGTCGAACCCGCGTCCAGAAATATCGGCACCGAAGCTTCTACGCGTGTAGTCGCAGTATTCGAATTTCACTTGAATCTCGGCCCTGCAACAGGCTTCCTTTCAGCTAGCTTGATTGATCTCTTCCTAAAGACTACAAACGGAAGCCCTTAGTCGTATCCCACTTCGAGTAAGACCCTTACCGTAGCACATGGGCGATGCACGGAGGATCAGCTTAAGCCGCTATTACGCTGCGAAAGCTAAAGATTTGTTTTCTTTGCCAGTTATTATTGGCTTTTGCGTTGTTAACGAGGACGACACCCCCGACGCGCAACCCCAGCTCGACCTATCCCTGTCGAATCCGTAACAGCCCCGAACTCATTAATTATACTAAAAGACTGCTTTAGTTTCAAGAAATGCCGGCGAATTTTTTCTTGCCACCCGCTTATTTCCCCTAAACGAATTAGCGTTGCCTTTCCTTAAACGCCCGCTCGATATCACGTTTCGCTTCTTTCCGCTTCAAATCCTCGCGCTTATCATATTTCTTCTTACCCTTCGCAATGCCTATCAAGACTTTCGCATAGCCATCTTTGATATACATTTTGAGCGGCACAATCGAGTACCCTGCTTCTTTCGTTTCACCAATCAAACGGCTAATTTGCTTCTTGTGGAGCAAAAGCTTTCGCGTCCGAAGCGGATCATGGTTAAAACGATTGCCCTGTTCATAAGGACTGATGTGCATATTGTGTAAAAATACCTCGCCACGGTCAACGCGCGCATAAGCATCCTTCAAATTCACACGCGCATTCCGAACCGATTTAATCTCCGTTCCCTGAAGAACGATCCCCGCCTCAAACGTCTCCTCGATCGAAAAATCATGACGAGCCTTCTTGTTTTGAGCAATCAGCTTCCCTTCACCCTTTGGCATCTAAAAACGCCTCCTTCCTATCTGCGTTTTTTCTTCTTCTTATTCTTCGGCTGGTTCCCTTTAGCTACACCTTCATAAAAAGCCTTCTTGCGTTTTTTTCTTCTTCGGCTTCGTATGCCATTCCTCATCAGAACCCGCTTCTCTTTTCGGTTTGTTACTTTCCTTTCCTTTGTGCTTCTTGTTCACAGACTTATAACCGCGTGTCTTATTGATCGGCTTTTGCTTCTGCCGACTTCCTTTCGCGCGCTCCGAATCCTTCCCTTCACTGAGAAGCTTAAAGTCAATTTCGCGACCATCCACATCCACTTTCGCCACTTCAACCTCGACTTCATCGCCAATACGGTAAACCTTCCCGGTGCGTTCGCCGATCATCGCAAGCAGATTTTGGTGGAACTGATAATAATCGCCTTTCATCGCACTAACATGCACCAAACCTTCAATCGTATTTGGCAGTTCAATAAACAATCCAAAATTTGTCACCGAACTAATAATCCCTTGGAATTTCTCGCCAACCTTGTCGACCATAAATTCCGTTTTCTTCAGTTCATCCGTTTCACGTTCCGCATCAACCGCACGCCGTTCCATTTTCGAAGAATGCTCCGCAATCTCAGGAAGCTGTTCCGCCCGTTTCTCAAGCGTTTCAGGCCGAACATCTCCTTTGATCAAGTATTCCCGAATCAAACGATGCACAATCAGATCCGGATAACGCCTGATCGGCGAAGTGAAGTGCGTATAAAAGTCCGTCGCAAGCCCAAAGTGCCCCGCCGAAACCGTATCATATTTCGCTTGTTGCATCGAGCGCAGCATCACCGTTGAAACCACCATTTCTTCTGGTTTCCCCTTCACTTCATCAAGCACTTGTTGAAGTGCTGACGGATGAATCTGGTTAGCCGTTCCCTTCACAACCAGTCCAAAGTTCGTAATAAACTCAAAGAACCGCGCCAATTTATCTTCCTTCGGATCTTCGTGAATCCGGTAAATAAATGGAACATCCATCCAGTGGAAGTGTTCCGCAACCGTTTCATTCGCTGCAAGCATAAATTCTTCAATTAGGCGCTCCCCAGCTGAACGTTCCCGCATCACAACTTCTTGCGGATGCCCTTCTTCATCAACAATCACGCGTGCTTCTTTAGCATCAAAATCAATCGCGCCACGCTTTTCACGCTTCGCATGCAATCTTTTCGAAAGCTCAAGCATTTGATCTAGCATTGGCACAATTACCCGGTACTTCTCACGCAGTTCCTCGTCCTGATTAACAAGAATCGAGTTGACATCATCATAAGTCATTCGTTCCGTCGTTTTAATCACACTTTCAAAAATCTCGTGATTCACGACTTGCCCTTCCGCATCAATTTCCATCACACAGCTAAGCGTAAAGCGATCCACTTGCGGATTCAGCGAACAAATTCCATTTGAAAGTTTATGCGGCAACATCGGAATCACTCGGTCTACCAAATAAACACTCGTACCGCGTTCCAATGCTTCCTTATCAAGTGCCGAGTCCTCCGTTACATAGTATGAAACATCTGCAATATGAACCCCTAGTTCAAAGTTCCCGTTTGGAAGCTCGCGCACCGTGACCGCATCATCAAGATCCTTCGCGTCTGCCCCGTCAATCGTGATGATCACTTGGTCGCGCAAATCGCGACGCGCTCCAATATCGACACCCGTAAGATCACTTGGCGCTTCTGCCGCTTCCTTCATAACTTCTTCTGGAAAAGTCGACTGAATCCCGTATTTATGAATCACCGACAAGATATCCACGCCCGGATCATTGCGGTGCCCGATAATCATCTTGACAATCCCGCGAGCCCGCGTGTTTCCATGCGGATATGCCGTAAGTTCCACAATCACCTTATGCCCATCAACTGGTTTCAACCCGTCTTCAAGATCCACATCAATCTCGCCTGAAATACGCTTATCATCCGGAATCACAATCCCAGCTCCGGCAAGATCTTCCATATAAGTACCGACAACTTGCGCCGTTTTCCGCTCCACAATTTTTTCAATCACGCCTTCTGCAAGGTTATCCCCCTTACGTTTTGTGATTTTCGCAAGTACCACATCGTCATTCATCGCATCGCGCACTTCATTCGGCGGAATAAAAATATCATCCAAGTCCTTATTTTCCGGCATCACAAACCCAAAACCACGTTCATGTGCCCGAAACGTTCCTTGAATCAAATCCGTTTGCTCTGGAATCCTGTAGCGGTTGCGTTTCGTTCGTATCACCGCACCGCTATCCTCAAGTCGCACAAGCGCCTTCACCATTTCCTTAAAACTTTCCGCATCTTCCGGCTTCAGAGCAAGCTCAAGTTCATCAAGCGAATAAGCCGTATCCTTGTGTTCCTTCAAAAAATTCAAAACAAGCTGTGCCATTTCCTGTTCACTCACACGGATCCCCTCCTTTCCATTTTCCTTTTCTTCTAAACTTGCCAATCTAATCCGTCAAGAAACTGAAGGATATCGTCTTGCAAAATCTTTCGCTCCTTGTCGATCGTAATGACATGCCCAGAGTTCTCATAATATTTGATGTGCTTTTCATTCGACTGCACCTCGTCGTAAATCCGCTTCGCACCGTCCACGTCCACCATATCATCTAAACGACCTTGCACGACAAAAATCGGCGCATAAATCAGATCGATATCCTGTATCACCGAATTAATTTCATCTTTCAGCTTCGCAATTTGATCCATTGATTTCCCTGCATAATCTTGCATTTCCAGTTCGATCGTCTCCTGAGATTTCCCTTCAAGCCGCTTATAATTTCGGACATAATCCATATACCCGGAAATGATCGGGGATGAACTATCCATTTTTGTCGGTGCACTCATCGACACAATCCCCTTCACCGGTTTTGTAAATCCCAGTTTCAGCGAGAAAAGTGCGCCAAGCGACAATCCACAAACCGCAATTTCTTGATAACCAAGCTCTCGAAGATGCTCATAGGCATCAAGCACATCTTGCCACCAGTCACTTGGTCCAGTCTTTAAAAGTAGATCCGGCGAAACGCCATGCCCCTTATACTGCGGCGCATAAGCCGTATAATTATTTTCCTGCAAGAACCTGCCAAGCATTCTTACATCGGCAGAACTTCCCGTAAATCCGTGCAACAGTAAAACTGCCCTTTTCCCCGTCTCAAATAAAAACGGTTTTGGCGGTGTGAATTTCATCTTCAAACGCTCCTTATGACTTTGTTTCTATGTCTAGTGTACGAGAAAAAACGCCTCCCCGCAATCAAAAATATTCCCACCGCTAAAAAAAAGCGCCCTTTTAGAAAAGGCCGCTTCTCTTTAACTTTTGGCAAATCCAATCATCGTTCCGCCGACAATCACAAGAACGACACCGAGTAACACAAATACGAGCTCTTTTTTCGTTTTCTTTTCACCAAGAATCAAAATTCCGCCAAGCGTTGACAATACAACCCCCATTTGTGAGAGTGAAAATCCAGTTGCGACTCCAACCATTCGATTTGAGAAAAGCAATGCTAGGTTCCCCGTTGCCCACATTAAACCTGGAATAATCGTAAGGAACGTTGCCTTTGTGAAGCGAGGCTCATCGCGACCGCCAATTGTGAATACGAACGACGCAACAACCATCCCGACCGCTTGCGGTAAAATCGCATCCCAACCACTGATATCAAAAAAGCGCGTTGTGACAACGTAACCGACATAACCAATAGAAGAAATCAGTAATGTGATGATTCCTTTTTTCATATTTTGTTCCGAACCATCATCTTTATATTGCTGATAGCTCGTCATAAAAATTCCAATAATAATTAAAGCAAGTGCGCTAAAACCAAGCACTAATTTAGCTGTTGTTTCCCATTCATGAAACGCAAACACACCAAAAAGTGAAGTCCCGACAAGTTGCATCCCCGTTGAAATCGGCATCGTCTTCGATACCCCGACTTGCGTAAAGGCACGGAACTGATTCATTTGACCCAAGCACCAAAAAGCGCCCGATATAAAACTCGCAATCAAAATCGTTGCTGTATAATGTGGCTCAGTAAATAAGAATACAAAAACAGCAAAAAGTAACGCTCCGAAAGCTGTTCCAATAATCTGCTGTTTAGGTTTCCCACCACTTTTAGCAACAGCAAGCGGCATTAGCCCCCACATAACCGCAGGCACAAGCGCAACCAAAATATTCATTCATTATTCCTCCCACCATGTTTCTTAACCCCATGAATATAATATATATCATGTTCTAGCTAAAAAAGAAAACCATTTGCTTTTTTGCAGGAATATAGGTGAGACTTTCCCCAACTTACTTTCCCTCGCGGGTAGAACCCGCCCAAATAAAAAAGCATTCCTCTGCCAGATTCTAGGCAGGAATGCTTTTCACATCCATTTATTCCGCTCTTACAACCTCAACCTTATTTAACAAAAAAGCCAAGTGCAATTAATAAAGCAAAGAAAATAATTGATAAAACAATCGTCGTCCGATGTAAAATCAATTCTAACCCTCTTGCTTTTTGCTTCCCGAATAATTGTTCAGCCCCACCAGAAATTGCACCAGATAAACCGTTGCTTTTTCCTGGTTGAAGAATGATAACTGCTACGAGAAGTACGGATACAATCACCAAAATGATCGTTAAAACTGTACTCATTATTTTTCCTCCTAAAACCGTCCAATTTGACTAATTTTAATCTTATCATATTTCAAAGAAGCGCACAATAGCAACAGGCGAAATACTTTGTTACAGTTTTGTGAAGATCATGCATCTTTTTCGCCAAGCGCATCTAGAATCTGTTTCGTCGTTGCAACCGAGATTTGTCCGGGAGCCGAATTCTCTTCTGCTGCTGCGTAGGTGACAGCCGAACCCGAAAAGCGCCCTGAAAGTCGTGAAAGCACGCCAAGCTCGCCCATCGCAATCGCAATAAATGGCACCTTCGCCTCTTCATTCATCACAGCAGCCGTATCAAGCAAGGCAAGAGTATCCGTCCCATCTTGCGGCATTACAGCAATTTTTGTGATGTCAGCATCCAAAGCTTCCATCCGCTTAAATCGCTTTAAAAGCTCATTTTTAAGCGGTGTTTTTTCAAAATCATGACTGCTCATCACGACTTTGATTCCTGCTTGGTGGGCTTCACTGATTAATCGGTTTAAATGCCGCTCCTCATGAAACAGCTCCAAATCAATCAAATCCACTTCCCTCGTTCGAATAATCGCTTGATTCAGTTCAAAATAGAATTCCTCTGAAATTTCCGTTTCGCCACCTTCAGCCTTTGTTCGGAACGTAAATAACAGCGGTAGCCCTTCTAAAAACGGCTTAAATTCACGTAAAGCCCATTTCACTGTTTCTAGGTCCATGACTTTTGCAAAATAATCAGCGCGCCACTCAACGAAATCAATTCCTAAACTTGCCGCTTGTTTCGCTTCGCGCTTTAAATCAGCAATCGTTTTACCAACAAGCGGAACACAAATTTTAGGCTTTCCGCTTCCGATTTCCATTTGTTTTACTTTTACCTGTTCCATGTTCAGCCCCCCTGCTTAGAAGAAAATACTGTGCGCATTCACCGCTTGGTTAAAAGAATAGCGCCCCGTTTCGTCTCGTTCGATAAACGGAAGCAAAACAAGATACGATTCAAACACTTCAAACGGTGGCAGTGCATCCCGATAAGCGGCAGTTGCGATCGCTTCATATAGTTCCCTAGCACTGAAAAATTCTGGCAGAAAGTCGCTCATCTTCGTTGAAAGTAACAATTCCCGTGTGATTTTTTCCATGGCATCACTTAAAATCGTTTCGTGGTCAAAAGCAAGTGGCAAACGAAACGCCTCACTGACAGGAATCAAGTCCACTTGCGCCGCATCATCACCAGCCACGCGTTTAAGTAGTGCCTCAAGTGGCACAAACGCATAATGAGCCCGTGAAATAATCCAACCACGCGGATCACGCCCGGGTTTATCGTAAACCCCAAACGGCGTCAGTGTAATACCAGTAAGTCCCGTTTCCTCTTCAAGCTCACGAACCCCCGCCTGATAAGCATCCTCATCCGGATTTACAAATCCACCTGGAAACGCCCATTTGCCGCCCTCTACATTAGGATGACCTTCCGCATTCGTTTGGCTGCGCTTTATCAAGAGCACATGAAGTTTTTTTCTCTTTCATAGCAAATAGTAAAATATCACTCGTATAGCCATCCGGCGTCCGAAAAGCATTCGCCTGATAATCTTTCAAAGCCTCTTCGTTATTTACAAATTCATCGCTCATCGCCGTGCCTCATTTCTGTCAAATTCGAGTTCATCTCTTCCTCTCCATTTTATCATGTGCAATATAAAAAAAAATACCCATCTTTCGGAAGAAAAAAAACGCCCTTCACGCCAAAATGGGTAAAATAAAACTATTCAATAATTTGTTTACCGTTATAAGAACCATCCGGTGAAATGCGGTGACTCATACGATATTCGCCCGTTTCCTTGTCAAGAACAAGACCCGGAACCGAAAGCCCCTTATGCGTCCGCCGTTTATTTTTCTTCGCCTTCGAAGTTCGTCTAGCAGGTACTGCCATAAATTCGCACCTCCGTCTCTAAATCACTTACTTATTGTACGTCAGGAACCGGTAAGTTGCAACCGCTAAATTTAAAGCTCATGCAGATACTCGCTGAGCTTGCGTCGCGTCTTTACATCGGGCTTATCATCCGGAAGAAACGTGAGCGGCAAAATCCCCATCACCATTTCCTCTTCACCAATTTGAAGCGCCTCACAAAACGCCTGCTGAAACAAAAATTTCGGCGTCCGCCAAATCGTGCCGATTCCGCTTTCCCAAGCCGCCAACTGCAAATTCTGAATAAAAGCACTTGTCGCCGCAACCGACTCGAAATCCTTCTTCGAGTCTTGAAAGAGAGCCGAAGTCACTATCAAAATGACAGGAGCGGTCAGAAATTTTCGCTCAAGCATTTCCTCGACTTGTTCAAACGTCGTTCCATCGTTTCTAGAAAAAGTAACTGCCCGGACAAGCTTTTCCTTCTGTTTCGCATCTTGAATCACGTAAATTTGCCACGGCTCCACCTTGCTATGGAATGGCGCGAACGCCGCCAGTTCCACTATCTCTTCCACAAGCGATCGGTCAATCTTTCGGCCTGAAATTTGCTTCACCGAGCGCCGCTCCACTATCACCTGTTTCAGCTCACTCATGCGCTATTCCTCTATCGCTCAAAGGCACCACATGCCGCACCTGATACTGCGTAATTTTATTTTCAAGAATCCCTTTACGATCACGCTTTTGTTCCCGGGAATCCTTCGTGCGACCATGCGCCTTTTTAAACGCGTCACTTTTCACCCACGCTTGCTGTGCCTCCGCACTTTCCCATTTACTCATCACCGTAAGCTCCTCATAGTCTGCATCTGGAAGATCCGTCTCCCAAAGCTCGAACCCAAGAAAGCCCTCCACATTTTGAATATGTTGCGCCACACCACCATGCTCGCTATCCGAACCCGTAAACTGGCGCACCACATGCTCTAATGAACCTTTTTCAACTCGAATCGTATTCGTCACAATAATCAATCAAAGTCCCCCTTAATCGTACTTTGTTCCCTTCGATTATATTGATAATGATTCTCATTTTCAATTAAAGTTTATCTTGCAACCATTCCATCAAAACCGTCACTTGATTTTCCATTTCATTTTTTGCACCAAATAAAAGGGTCACATCGCCTTTCGCCTGTTCCCTTCTAAGCAACTCAATAAAACTTGGCACTGCCTCATTTTGCTTTAACTCTTCTAAATAGCGAGCTTTAAAAGTTTCATAATCGATCTGTTCGGAGTGAAATGCTTTCCGCAAGTCATTCGTTGGCGCAATTTCCTTTTCCCAGTAATCGAGCTGTGCCTTTTCCTTCGAGATCCCTCTCGGCCAGAGTCGATCCACAAGAATCCGGCAACCATCCCCTTCAGTCACGCCTTCATAAATCCGTTTCATTTTTAGCATGTTCATCACCTCATCTGTTATTTTCCCTGAGCTCGAAAAAACTAACACTTTTAAAAAAAGAAATTGGACTTCAGCCGAATTTATTTCCGCTCAAAAGCCCAATTTCTACTTTCCAAATTAATATCCTGTTTTCCGAGTACGACGATATGCCGTTACGTTCCAAAAAAACCCCTATACCAGCTAGCAAAATCCCCACTAAAAGAGACCTTTTTCCATCTGCATCACCCGTTTTAGGAAGCTGTTTTGTCTTTTCTTGCGGCGAGACAGCGACTGAATTTGTCGTAACACGAGGCGACGCCGCAGTTATTTTTTCTACCGCCGAGCGCTCATTCGAATAACCACTAAAACCGTTAACCAAACGCCCCTCCGCGTTTTCATTTATTTGTCTGTTTGAATCTCCATCTGTAGTTCCGTCCACACTCCCGTCAGGTCTACTATCAGGCAAATCATCTTCCTGATCATCTGGTTCAGGCATTACTGTTTCTTCAAGCACATTTGTGATCGTATAACCACTTACCGAAGAATCATAGTCAGCTGGCACATTACCTTCATTTACCGTATATACATAAGGTTTGCCATCCGCATCGAACTGTGGCACATCCGTAAAATCAAAATCCCAATCACTATCTAGATCTGCATCAACCTCTTGTGCTCGAAACACTTTTCCATTTTGAAACAAAATGACTTTAACATTATCAGGACGTGTATCGTATTCATCATTCTTATCTTTCCAGATGACATCTCCTTGAATATTTTTTAACGGCTTTTTCGCATACGTATTCGTAATCGTCGTTCCTTCTACTGACTCCACATAACCTTCTGGAACATCCACTTCATCAACCGTATATGAATAAGCTTCACCGCTCGCATCATACTTAGGGAGTCCTGAAAAAGAAAACGTCCAATCCCCATTTTCGCCCGCTTGAATTTGTTTCGTTTGATAGACTTCACCATTTTGAAGTAACTCGATCGTGATCGCATCTGGACGGGTATTTAATTGATTATCAAAGTCCTGCCAAACTTTCTTGCCAGAAATGGATGTTTGTGTCGAATTTTGATACGTATTCGTAATCGTCGTTCCATTCACACTTTTCACGTATCCTTCTGGTACATTTCCTTCATCAACCGTATATGAATAAGCCTTGCCATTCGCATCCATTTTTGGCGCCCCAGAAAAGTGATAGAGCCACTTTCCATCGTTATTAGCCCGCACTTCTTGTGTGTCATAAACCTTCCCGTTTTGCAATAAATTCACAGTAATCGATTCTGGACGCGTATCCCATTTGTTATCCAAGTCTTGCCAAACTTTCTCTCCCGAAATTTCAAGCGTTTGCTCAGTCGCTTTAGGTAATGCAATCGGATTTGGATCCCAGCGATTAGTAGAAGCTTGGATTGACACATCTTTCCCGATAATCGAACCATCCAAGTTTTGCGTTACCGTAATGGAAGCATTCGGAGCAAGAACAGTTCCTTGAAATGGTGCCTGAACAGCTAAATGAGCTAATTCGGTTCCAAAATTCCAAACTACATTCGCATCATCAAAGTTTTCTGTTTCGTGATTGACCCGATCATTATAATGAATTTGAGACTGAACCGCCAAATCATTCGAACCATGCATAACATTGAATACAAGATTTACATCATTTGGATTTTTAATCGTAAGTGGCGTGTCTTGAGTCAGAACAGCCGCATCTAGATTAATAGTCACTGTGTTTGTTTTGTCTTTCACATCCGTCAAGTCAATTTCTCGCTTGTTCCGATCCGGAAAATCAGCTGCCGTATAATTTTTGATTGCGCTTGTTTGCCTTAACTGTTCTGCCACACTTCCTAAGCGCGCAAATTCCGCTTCAAAATCGATGTAGTGATTCCCTTCCTTTTCTTGATATAAATCATCTACAGATAAATGGTCTAATCTCGTTCCATTTACAACTGGGTGCCCATCTGCTTCCCCGACTGGAATTTCAGAGCCCACAACAAACTTATCTGTTCTCGTGCTCGTATCACTAATCTCAGAAGAAGCAATCAGTTGGTTGGTTTCTTGTATATAATTTACTTCAAATGGCAACGTTCCTTCCACAATATCCGTTCCAAAATTGTTATACGCCTCAAGCGCTTTCGTTGCAACGTTACCATTCACGTGTGCCGTTAAAATCGTTTTGTCCTTCGCAAAAATATGAAATTTAGAAGCCACTCCAAGTAAGCCATAGTTTCCACTAAAATCATCATATACGTTTCCAGGATTTTTCGGAACATACGCTAACTCTTCTGCCGCAAAAGAACTTGTTCCAGAAATAAATGATCCTCCAAAAATGACGAGCGCGACTAAAAGCTTCGTACTCTTTTTCCACATAAAAAAACTTCCCCTCATTTTTATTCACTAGTTTCTGACACTACCCACAAGAACCCGCAGAAACCCTCCTAAGCTTCATGACGCCTCCTGTTTAGTGTGTTATTTTGCGCCCGAAAAAAATGTGTAAAAAATCACAATTAATTTTATAAAAGTAACATAATATACATATTTATTTCGAACATTTCCTATCATACTATAAAAGTCATCATTATGTAAATACGTTCACTTACTTTTTTTTAACCAACAAAAAAAAGCCTTCAAAACTACTCTGAAGGCCATATTTCTATAAACATTCTATTATTTTTCAAAAACCATTTCTGCAAATGGACCGAATTGATGAACCTCTTTCAATTTAAACCGTTTCACACCTTCTTTTTGTGTAAAAAGCGGAATTCCATCACCAAGCAAAACCGGCGCAACCTGAACATAAAATTCATCTATCATATCATGATCGAGTAGCTCCGCTAAAATTGTATTTCCACCGACAATCCAAATATTTTTATCTTGCGGCATATTTTTTATCCTTTCAACAACATTACCTGAAATGGGAATAAAATTCTTCACAGAGAGACTATCTGCATGTGTAAAGACATAATTCTCAGTCGTTCCATAAAACGATTCGATACCATCCATATCGGCAATATCATCAAATGTTCTTTTTCCCATTACAGTGATATCCATACGCTTATAAAATGCATCATAATTTGTCTCCTCAGTTGTCCCTGTCTCAAGAAGCCAGTCAATTTTATGATCCTTATCTGCTAAGTAACCATCCATTGAAACGCATCCATAAAAATAAATTCGCATTACTATCCCCCCCACTTCTTTATACAGGAAGTTACAAGATATCTCAATAAAAAGAGACTCAAGCATCGACTAACTAAAAAACACTTGCTTTCCTGTTTCTAAAACAGAAAGGCAAGTGCATTTCAAAATTCATCACTGATCCGTCGCACGGCGGAAAACAGGAATATCCGTATTTTTTCCATAATCAAGGTTTTTTAAGCTCTTTCAAAGTCTTCATATCTTCACTTGAAATTTCGAAATCAACATCGGCGTTGTTCACCATATGTGCTTTATTCAGCGTTTTAGGAAGTGGGAGTAAATCAAGTTGTAACAAATAGCGGATGGCGAGTTGCGGAATAGATACCCCGTATTTTTCAGCCATGTTTGTAATTTCTGCACTTCGCAGCATTTCACCATGAGCAATCGGTGAATAAGCTTCCACCAAAATACCATTCTGTTGTGAAAAAGCAATGACATCAAATGGCGTATACCCGATATGTGCCAAAATTTGGTTGACCATAGGTTTTATTGTGCCATTTTCAAGAAGGTTTTCTAAATCCACTTGTTCAAAATTTGAAACCCCAATTGCATGAATTTTTCCAGCTTGGTAAGCTTCTTCTAGCGCTTTCCATGCTTCCAAGTTTCCTTCAAAGAAATGATCTGCATCACTTTGAAATTCCGCCCATGGTTTTGGACTATGGATAATCATCAAATCAATATAATCAAGACCCAATTTTTCAAGCGAACCATCAATTGCTACAACCGCACCAGCATAATCTTTAATTTCAGCTGCTAGTTTTGTTGTTAAGAAAATTTCTTCCCGAGCAATGCTTGAGTTTCGGATTCCTTCGCCTACTCCAGCTTCATTTTTATAAGCTTGTGCCGTATCGATATGGCGATAACCGACTTGAATGGCTTCTTGCACAGCTTTTGCCGCATCTTGATTATCAATCATCCACGTGCCAAACCCAAGTTTTGGAATCTCGTTACCATTTGCTAAACGATAAGTTTCTTTTAACATCATGATTCTCTACCTCCATTTGTCTAACATCTTACAAGTGAAGTATATGCCTTGAAGTCCACTTCAAGTCAAACAAAAAGATTTTAATAAACCAACCATTCTAAATTAAAAATTAGAGACTTCGTTCCTCTTTTTTATTTTTAAAATTCGCACAGCATTTTTCGGATCTATTTTTTTTACCGAGGATTTCTTCTGCTTTCTTTTCTAACAACCCGCTAACTAAGATTGCAGCTAATACAAAAAGAATGGTCCACACAAAGCCATCTAAATTAGCGAATAGGATAATAGATAAAAACCCGATGACAAAACTTAGGATGCTAGCCGTCAAATATTGCACGGCTTTTTTTTCTTTCAGCATCCTTAGCTCCAATCAAGAGGTTTCTCACTTCCCGATTTGTCACGAACTGAATAAGATCATGTGAAAAAACGCCCCCTTCTTAAGACCACCATCCCCAAGATATTAACGACGCAAATCACTAAAATGACCAGAATCAAAAAACTATTCACAACGGTTTCATTCATGTTGTCCTTCTCTCCCTTTTGTAAAAAAGTCCGCTTTTTTACAAAAAGCGGACTTCCATCATTCGTTTGATTATTTAACCGTGGAAAATTCATGCATAATATCCAAGATACTTTGGATATCTTTTGGAAATTCTGCATCCTTCCCTGTACGATAATACTCCATGTAACCTTCAAGACCTCTTTCAATGACAGTAAACTGTGCCGGATGCCTTTCACGTTCCGTACATTTAATGACATGCGCTGAGAGATCTGAAGCATCTCTTTCACTGAAACCAAAAACATGAACAAGCGATGCCACAAGGCTAGCCTGAATTTCACTTCCATCGGCATCCATTTCTGATCCGAGCATGGTGAGTAGACCAAATAAATAAGAAGTTACAACTTTTGACTCTAAATGGTCACTTTTTTCAGGATTAAAATTTAAAGCTTTACAAAATCGTTCTGCACATTTTCTCGCTTCTGCAAAAAAAGATTTATTCAATTTCGGCACCCCTTTTTACGAATAAAAAACGAAACAAGCAGCCTAAAATAACTGCTTGAAAAGCCATAATTCCTTTACGACAAAATCATTATAACACTTTTAAAAAGAGTTGCAAGCAAATTTTTTACACTTTTGAAAAAAGCCGTTAAGAATGCTCATCCTATTGACCAAAATCTACTTTTTCATCCATTTTGCTTACTTCAACTAACAAAAAAAGCTCGCGTCAAAACAAGTATACCCATTGTTTTAATGCGAGCTTTTTTAAAGTTTAGTTTTGTTCAAGCGATTTCTTTTGACGCATTCTTTCTCTTACGCCAACACGTTTGATTTGTTTGCTTCGAAGTTGTCCGCAAGCTGCATCAATATCCGTCCCATGTTCGCGACGAACGACGCAATTGACACCATTTTTCTTTAACACATCATAAAATGCCAGCACATCTTCTTTGCGACTCCGCTCATATTGATTATGCTCATCGACAGGGTTGTAGGGAATCAAATTGACATAAGACAAACGCCGTTGATTCTTGAGTAGATCCGCTAGTTCCTGCGCTTCTTTTTTCGAATCGTTCACATCGCGCAACATGATATATTCATAGGTCACACGACGATTTGTTTTTTCAATGTAATATTCGATCGCGCTCATTAGTTTTTCGAGCGGGAACGTCCGGTTAATCCGCATGATATTCGTCCGAATGTCATTATTCGGCGCGTGGAGCGAAACCGCCAAGTTCACTTGGAAGTCTTCATTTGCAAAATCAATAATTCTTGGTGCAAGTCCACTTGTTGAAACAGTGATGTGGCGTGCGCCGATTGCAAGTCCCTTGTCGTGATTCACGACTCGCAGGAAGCTCATAACGTTATCGTAGTTATCAAACGGTTCGCCAATCCCCATGACAACAATATGGCTTACACGCTCATCTTTCCCGCGTTTATCCAAATAATGTTGCACGTTCATAATCTGCGAAACAATTTCGCCGGCAGTCAAATCCCGTTGTTTTTTTAATAACCCGCTTGCGCAAAACGTACAGCCGATGTTGCATCCCACTTGAGTCGTTACACAAACAGATAGCCCGTATTCATGCGTCATCATAACCGTTTCAATTAGGTTGCCATCTTCTAGCTTAAATAAATATTTAATCGTGCCATCAAGAGATTCCTGCACAATTTGTTCTTCTAATGTGTTTAATACAAAGTTTTCTTTTAGTAGTTGAATGCTCTCCTTAGGTATGTTGCTCATTTCATCGAAAGAATCGACACGCTTCCGGTAGAGCCATTCCCAAACTTGTGTTGCCCGAAATTTTTTCTGTCCTTTTTCAGTAAACCAAGCCGTTAAGTCATCAAACGTCAATCCGTAAATGGATTTTTTCGTCATTATTCAGCCTCTTCTCTTTAAGATTTCACTTCCATTTTATAGGTTTTCACACCGCGTGGCAATACTTTTCAGCGGAAACCTCAAATTAATTTATTGTACTTCACTCCTTCTCTATCATATACTTATTACAACACAAATGAACGGGAGGCTCTTAACCAATGAATGACTCATCTCATAAAATCGAACAGATTATCGAACAAGTTGAACAAGTCATCGTCGGCAAACGCCGCGTTATCGAACTTAGCTTAACCGCTCTTTTTGCAGGCGGTCATGTTTTAATTGAAGACGTTCCTGGGGTCGGTAAAACCATGCTCGTCCGTGCTCTTGCAAAATCGCTTGATACTACTTTTCAGCGTATCCAGTTCACGCCAGATTTACTGCCTTCTGATGTCACCGGCGTTTCGGTATTTAACCCAGATAGCCGCAAATTTGAGTTTCGGCCAGGTCCGATCATGGGCAACATTATTTTAGCCGACGAAATCAACCGAACAGCCCCAAGAACACAAGCCGCTTTGCTAGAAGGAATGGCCGAAAACAGCGTTACTGTAGATGGGACGACTTATCCACTTGCTGAGCCTTTTTTCGTCATGGCGACCCAAAACCCAATTGAATATGAAGGGACTTACGCGCTTCCAGAAGCTCAGCTTGACCGGTTCCTCTTTAAAATAATGATGGGCTATCCGACAAAAGCAGAAGAAATCGAGCTGCTAAGTGGTGAGCGAAGTTCAGTGGTCCTTTCATCCGTCCAAACAGTTATTCATTCAGATGAACTGGTGGAGCTCAAAAAGATGAGCCAAAAAGTAGTACTTTCTGATGAATTGAAAAGCTATATCGTTGAGCTTTCCCAAGCTACGCGGCAACATCAAGCAATCACACTTGGGGCAAGCCCGCGAGCAACAATCGCCTTAATGAAAGCTGCGAAAAGCTTTGCCTTTGTTTCAGGAAGAAATTTTGTTACACCAGATGATATTAAATATCTAGCACCATTCGTTTTTGGACATCGTCTCATTCTGACAGCTAATGCACTCTATAACGGTATCAAGCCGGAACACGTGATTCATGATATCCTGTCAGATTTAGCCGTTCCAATTGAAAAGGGCGCTTTAAATGAATAAGCTACGCCCCCTTTTTCTTGCCTCTAAATGGTTTGGGCTTGCTTTGCTTTTTGTGTGTTTAATCGTCTACGCCTTGTTCCAAGGTGACCATTCTAGTTGGTTTTTAACTTATTTTTTCGGTTTCATTTTATTATTTGTCCTTATTTTTTCCATTTATCGGCTGAAAAATTGGCAACTTATACGAAAATTTGACAAACAAGAATATTTTTCTGGAGATGCCATTAACTTAAGGCTATCCTTAACTCGAAAATCGCACTTTCCAGTTTGCTACCTGCTTGTTAAGCAGCCGCTTCCCGATTCGCTCCATGCTCAGCATGTGCTTCGCGAATTAACTTTTCCTTTCTTCAAAAGGAAACTCACGCTTCCATTTGAACCGGTACAAGCCAAACGTGGAATCCATGAATTCCCTCCACTTGAATTAAGAACAAGCGATCCGCTCGGGTTAATTGAACGAAGTATCAGAATGGGAGAAACGAAAACACTCATTGTTTACCCCACTTATTTCCCGGAAATCGCTAACAAATTAAGTGAAGCATCACCGGAACATGGTAAAAATGCCACACACTGGACCATTAAGAAAAACGAAAACTTACACGGTTTGCGTGAATATAACCCTGGAGACAGAGTCGCTTCGATTGATTGGAAAACAACGGCAAAAACCGGCACGATGATGACAAGGGAATTTGAAAATAGTGCTAAAAGTCGTATGAGCGTTGGCTTTTTCGGCACGCCAGATCCAGATTTTGAAATCGCCCTAAGCGCTGCATATTCATTTGTTCGCAAAATGGTTGAGGAAAATGGGGAACTCCGTGTCGCGCTATTTGGAAGTCCAAGCGAAACATTCGATTTTAACCAAGGGAAAAAGCACTTAAGTGAGCTTTCTCATGCTTTTGCAAAAATCAAGCCGCAAGAACCCGCTGTTCTCCTTCCCGAGCTTCAAGAGGAACTCGCGCAAAGCGAGCATTTACTGCTCTTTACATCGACTACGAATGAAGTGCTCCTCCGGGAAGTGCATAAATGGGGCGAAAACAAGGTCACACTTGTCGCGCTACAAGAAAGTGGAGCCAAACACCCACAAATTATTTACTTATCTAAAATGGAACTTTCACACAGCAAAGGAGGCATTTGATGGGACAAAAAACTTTAAAATTCCTGCTTTATGTGCTGGCTGTTCTGCTTGTTTCGGAATGGGTCTATCCATTTAGTTACTTAACGGAAACCAACTATTCGGTTTATATGGTGGCTTTTGTCGCTTTATCGCTCGGTTGCTTTTTTATAGGTTTACGATTCTACTATTCGATTCCGCTTCACCTCATTATCCTTGCCCTTTTGATGGCACTCTTATTTAATGGTGGTAATCTTTTTGATCCATCATTCTACTCAGAACTGACTAGAATGGTCATAAACGGAATCAGCCATATGATTCATCTTAATGCCACTGAAATCGGTGACGAATTTATTTTCATGACGTTTCTCGTTGCACTATGGTTGCTTGCTTACATTACTTCTTATTCACTGCTAAAGAAAAGTCGAATCATGAGCATCCTAGTTCTCACAGTGATTTATGTTGCTATCATTCATACCTTCACAGACTATCATGGTGAACTGGCACTTGTTCGAACTGTCATTATTGGTTTTTTTATTGCTTCACCTAACATTAACAGCGCGACTTGGTTACGCAAGTCAACTAGACTCAACGAAGCGGGTTGCTACTTATCATATCGGATTTCTTGCTACCTTAGCTATTATTACGGGGCTTTCGCTTTTTCTTCCTATCCATCAACCTGTTTGGAACGATCCTGTTCCTTTTATTCGCCAAACACTTGGAATAGATACAACAAGAACGGTCGGTTATAGTGAAGACGATACAGAACTAGGTGGAGCCCTTGAAGCTGATTATAGTGAAGTATTCCAAGTTACTACAAAACATCCACATTACTGGCGTGTTGAATCCAAACAAACCTATACTGGAAAAGGCTGGGCTCAGCCAAGTACGGCAAATCCAGAGCGTTTTAATAGCTTGGCAGACTTCCCTGTTAAACTGAATGAAGATTATGCTGAACAAAGTGAACAAGCAACGATTCGCTTCACAGCTTCTAATGACTATCTTGTTTATGCTTACGGCACACAAAATGTTCAGTCAACAGCTGGGCCGTTCCGTTATGTTGCATCTAATGAAAAGGTCACACCTCAAGGTTCCATTAAAAAATTACTCACTAGAAATAAAGCGGCCCACTTATGATATTCGGAAGATGAAAGAAGCGACCTATACGACTTTGCAAGATGAATTTGTGGAGCGCTATACACAGCTTCCAAACAGCCTTCCAAAGCGTGTCAAAAATCTCGCAAATCGGCTGACAGAGTCTGAAAGTGATACGTATGAAAAAGTAAAAGCCATTGAACGCTATCTAAGCTTCTCTGGTGAGTTTCGCTATAGTACGAAAGATGCGACAGAAACGAAGCGCGGGGCTGATTATGTCGATCAATTTTTGTTTGAGACTAAAGTTGGCTACTGTGATAACTTCTCAACATCAATGGTTGTCATGTTACGTTCACTTGGGATACCTGCTCGTTTCGCGAAGGGATTTACGCCTGGAGAAGAGACTCGAAAAGATGGTGCAAATACGATTTATAAAGTTCAAAATAACAATGCCCATTCTTGGCCAGAAGTTTATTTCCCTGGAACAGGTTGGGTCCCGTTTGAACCGACGGCAACCTTTCATAATCCAGAAGCTTTCACAAATACGACTGGTGATAATCGTCTAGATGCTAATCAAAATAGTCAAACCGAAAATCGCTCGGATACAGCCGCTAAAGAAGACAAATCAACTAAAAAAGAAGAGAACACTAAAAAACAGCAGAAAAACAAAACTTCCCAAAATAGTACGAAGCAAGAAACTAGGCACCAAGATAAGTCATTTCAGCTTCCTAAATACATTTACTGGATTTTATGTGGCCTTGTAATCCCTCTGCTTACTTTCTTAGTTGTGAAGCGGAAAGCACTATTGCTGCGCTATTTTAAATGGCAAATCAAGCATGACAGACTTCCATTTGAAGTTGCTTATCGCAAATTGCCAAAATTCTTTAGTAAGAGCAGAGAGCCAAGCGAGACCCTAACAGCTTATGCAACACGAATCGACATTTCCGCTTTCACAGAACTCACAAAACAATACGAAGCCTACTTATACGGCGGAGTTTATTTCCAAAATGAACAAATAAAACCTGCGTTTCTAGCTATTATTGAAGTTTTAGAAAGTCAAAAGAAGCGAAAAAACTTTAAACGCTAACCTGAAACCAGTAAGACTAATTCTTGAAAAGCTAAATTCAAGTGCGGCATTCGACGCGAATAAAAAAAACTAGGCTATCGATTTCTCTGCGCGAAACAGGAAGTCAATGGCCTAGTTTGAATTTATTCCGTTGAGTAGTGAGTATTTCTTTTCAAAAAACTCCTACTTCAATTCATATCACGTTTAGATATTCTAGTTCAGTATAAAGGAATCGTGCGCACAAAAAATTTCTATGAGTTTCTTAAAAAAAACGCCTTTACTAAATATCTAGTATTTAATATGCCACGTCTTGATAAGCAAGAAGCACGCGATTATTTTGCAAGTGTCTTATCCATCTTTAAACAGAACTCCCCTCTCCAGGATAATAAGAGAAGGGAGTTCTTCGATTATTGAAATGTGGATGCTATAGAATAACCGTATCATAATAAAAAATCCACGCTTTCTTGTGTTGAAATCCAAAATTCAGACTAAATATCCAACTTATATGGACAGAGTACAATTGTCATGAATTTTTTATACGAATAATAAAAGTACTAGATTTATTTTTGCAATTTTTTTTCTTTTCTGCGCTTCAATTTTTTTTCTTTCGTGAAGAATATGAATCTACAATCACAGCTATGACAAAGAGAATAGCCAGTATATTTATTATCCAAAAAATAATGTTGTTATGTGGAAACAATTTAGGAATCACGCTAAAAATGAGGATGAACAACAAAACAAAAAAGATTGTACTTGTGGTTTTAGTAAGCTTTAATTTCATTTTTGATCTCTCCTAGTTTTTTAAAATGCTATAAAGGTTAAAACTTTCATAACCCACCACGAAACTGTTTTACTCATCCCTAATTTTCGACAACCTAAATAAATAGCATCTGATACTTTTCCTGTAAAATGATCTATAAAACTTAATAAACTTTCAAACCCAGCTACCCCACCTAAAGTTTTCTTTACTTTTGAAGGTACTTTTTTCCATGCAGCCCTCAATAACTTAACAGCCCATTTTAGTTTTCCACGTTCTCTAGACAAAATTCGATCGCCATTTTGATCATAGGCTACTCCATCTTTTAACGTAATCCCTGTGTCTGAAACTTGCATCAACTCTTGTATTTCCTGTTCTGATAATCCCAAACGCTCTAGTTCTTCTTTGGATGGCACTTCTATATCCACTTCTTCCTTTTGTGTAGCTGGAATTTGTTTCTCTTGTGCATATACAGAAACTGCTGGTGCAACGGAAGTCATAACAAGCGTTGCTACCAAAGCAGGCGCTAAAACTCTCCCAATTTTTGTTAAATCTAACTTTTTCATGTTTTCACTCTCCTGATGTATTTATTCCAGAGAATTATAACGTAGAAAGAATAGAATGAATAGTTACAATCTTGTAAGGTATATTCTACTTCCAAGTTTAAAAGCAGTAGTCTGTTCCAGGAAACATCCAGTCATGAAATCAGAATATTGATTAGAGTCAAGATTATAATAGGCACTTCCTTTATCCCCAGAGTACTTGGCAGTTGCACTCGTAAGGCACACTCTAAAAAATACGTGTATAAGATTCCTACACATTTTGCAACGCATTCAGACATTCTAGTTCAGTATAAAGAAATCGTGAATATGAAAGAACTTCTATGAGTTTCTTAGTAAAAAAGCATTTAAAAAATACCTGGTATTTAATATGCCCAGATATGATAAGCAGGAGGTAGACGAATATTTTGCAAGTCGTCTTATCCACCTTTAAACTCCCCTCCCTAATGAAATAGGAAAAGGGAGTTGTTCGTTTATTGAGTTGTCGATGCTATAGAATGATTGTCTCCCAACAAAAAAAACCATGTTTAGGTAACATGAGCTTTTTGAAGAATTTAATTATTTCGGAAGACTTGAATTAATGATTATTCGCCATACCATTCTTCTTCAGTATATTCATATTCTGTTCTAAAATCTTCTGAGTATTTTTTGTAAATATACCCATCTACAACCGTTGTTGCATTTAAAAGTAGGGTAGGAAGTAAAGTAATTAGAAATAATACAAGTAATGCAATACAAACAAAAACAGATGCGATAATGGTTCCAGCAAATGTACCATTTTGTCCAGCAAGGAAATCTGCGTTGGTCCCACCAAGCCACCATTTATTTATTCTATATAACTGCATACCTGCAATAATAATTATGATAAGACTCACTAAAGCAATAGAAAGTATCCTAATAGCCTTAATAGATTTCCTTTTTCTTAACTGCTTTTCATCTGTTTCTAAATACTTGGTCTGCACTTTTTCTAGTAGTTTTAACTTGATTACATAAAAAGATAGGCTATATCCTATTAATATATAGACAATAGCAATTACTCGATTTATAAAGCTACTATCTGTTACCTCTAGACTTGAAATATAGAAAATAAGAGCCGTTTGTACAAATAAATAGATAGCAATATTATAGATAGCCGGTTTAAAATAGAGACTACTTCTAAAATACCCTATGACTGTTACTAAAATAATGATCGCTGCGATGATTGGAAATACAAACCAGTTATTGCTAGAAAAAAGACATACTAGCAACGAAACCACAGCAAAAATAAATATTTTTAATGTTTTAGATAATAGCTCTTTCCCCGTTCCATTTAATGTTATATAAATCTGATTTAGCGAATTCTTTTCTAGGGCTTGTTCAAAGGAGAATTGATTTACAATCTTTGAAAATAAACTCATTAATTTCCCCTCCAGTTTTCAGAAGGAGCATTATTCGTTCCTACTCCATGCTTATTTGATTTTGGCTCATATTGAGTTCCATCGTACTACCACTATTCTCCGTACCATTCTTTTTCCGTAAAGCCATATTCATTTCGATATTCTTCAGAGTAATTTTTTAGTGTTTTATTGGATTTAAGCTTTTTATCAAATCAAAGGAATCCCTTCTTTATCATGAAGGTTTACTTTTCTATACTGAACTTTCATGTGAATTTCATATTTTAAACAGTTATCATTTTTCCAATTTAAATTCCCCTGTATAGATTTTAACTCCCTGCCAAAATCTATACAGGGAAATAGTACTCACTATTACCACATAACTTCATCAAGTATTTAAATCATACTCTACTAAATAGATTTCATCACTAGAAATCAGTTCAGGAAGCTTTAATATTTCTTCCTCATTGACTAATTTTTTCAAATCCAATCTATATTTTTCTTTTAGCCAATCTTCATTAAAAATAAATTCTTTCTTAATTTCTTTCCTCCGTAGCACAGCATTGCAAAGACGTACAAGTTCATTTTTGCTTTTAGTAATATAATCCATACTAATCTCAGTATCATCTTTCAAGTTTTTTATGATTAATCGTTGTAGCCAAATTTCTAAATAGTCATTATAACTACTTTGGTGAAGTTTTTTATTTACTGATTGGATATACTTAAACTTTATTTCACTGGTATCTATACTTATAAAATCGCTTATTCCTTCTAAGTATTCCAATTGAAATTCACTTGATTCAATTTTTTGGATTAATGTTGATAAAAGTTTGACACCTATTTCAGTAATTTTAGGATTTTTTTTGATAATATCAACCAATATTGCTATTATTACCTCTACTTCTGTCCCAGTATTCTTAAAATCAGTAGAATTCATATCTAATAATCGATTCTCAAACTCGCTTAAAGCTGAAATAAGCTGACCACTGTTAGGGTAAATATCTGAAAAAGCTTTTATAATAAATAAGTGTTTCTGCAAAGTTGTCTTGTATGCTCTATTATGAAAGTTTTTTCTAAAAAATTTAGAAAATGCTTTTTCCTTTACTAACCTGTTTTTTTGTTTATCAATAGATTGTTTCATAAAATTTTGGGGTAATTCATATAATTTATCTGTTGTAAGTTTTATTACTAGATCATGCTCTATCCAATACTGCTTATCTTCTCTTAATGCACCAGAAATTAAATCGGTAACTTGGGACGTTTTTGATTTTCCTAGACTTAGTTTAAATCTTTGTAACAGAATTACGAGCTCTCGATTAATAATCATGGATTCTTCTATATTCTTAGTTAAAATACGGTAGTCATCTCGATAGCGTAATATTTTGTAATCAATGCTTTTCTCAGATTCATTTTCAATTTTTTTTAATTCTTCTCACCAGCTTATAATCTATAAATGCGAGTAGAAGTTCAGACATAAGATCTGAAATAATGTTTCCTTGAGGTATCCCTACTGTTTCTCCATAATTCATATATTGAAATTTTCGATCAACTTTATCCCCTAATAAGTCATCAAGTTTGCTTTGGTTCTTCGCTTCTTTTGATTTTTCTTCACCATGTAATGCCCAACATAAGGTATGAGTGTAGATGCTTCCATAAAAATTTTGTATATCTACTTTTAAAAGACAATTATATTCTAGACTATATTTTATAGTCTCTTGTTCGATTGACTCCCAAAAATTTAGTGCGTATTCTTTTTTACTATCTGCTTTACTAACCTTAACTGTCTCAAAAGGTAAACTACTACAAACAATTTTATTTTGAACGCTATCTTGAAGTTCTTCGAATCTTTCAACTAGTATTTTCCAATTAGTCTCCTTCGTCAGCAAATTAACAAAATCTACGTATAGATAAGGATGAATTAACGTTAGCGGTCGATATGTGTTGCTCTCTTTATTTATGTAAATGGTATAATTATATTTGGACACTTTGAATATTTATGGTTCTCAAACAAGTGGTTTTTTGTTTCTAGACTTTCTTCTCCTAACTTTTCCAAAGCACTTTCGAGAAGGTATGTAATATTAAAATATACTGGAAGATTTTGACTAAAATAACTAGAAGGTTTCAAAAAAAAATCTTCGAGCCTCATCATGATTCATTGATAATATGTTTTTTTCTGGATAATTTTAATTCCTCCTCACTTCTATTCTTTTAATTAATAAAATTTTTTTCATTAGATAGGAATTGGTTCTGTACTACTGTTTTTTCCTATTATAAAAACTTTTTCCTAAAATCAATTTTATCACTTAATCTCTATAATCTCCATTGCATTTCATAAACATGTGCTTATTTCACTATATAATAAACTTTTCTTTATAGATTATTTTATAAACTAAATCTAAGTATCAGTGGTTGTTATAACCCGCATTCTTTCGTTGGACTAAAAAAGTCTAGAATTTATAGATTCTAGACTTGTCTCTGGTTATAAAATTAGTTAAATCGCTTAATCAACAGTCCCTTTGGGAATTTCATTCTCCTCAATCATTTGATCGTAATGTTCAGCAAACTCCCTTTCTTTATCATTCAAAAATCCTTTAAATAAGACTTGGCTGACATTTTCTCGATTAAAAAAATAGACTGCTTCGGGGGATATCATCCCTTGGGGAATTAATACAGCTCCATAATCATAAAAAAAATGCTTTTTTCCTATCTTCTATCACACTTGCTCTGGAAACGATCATTAACACAGAGCCATCTCCATCCTTTAAAGTGACTACGCTTCCTAACGGTAAAATTTTTCCATCCATTTTATTTCCCCTCCAATTTTCTCTTTTGATAATTTTCCACTATGTTAAACCAACTAATCAAATTGTTTTGCCAAATGAGATAAAATACAATATAGGGGAGTACCCCAAAAAGGCTCAATGGAATAAGCTCACTTCCTATTGGACTTCCCAAAAATAAACCTTGTTGGTTAATCCTAAATAAAAGATAGAAAAACCCTATTGTTGTTCCTAAAAATAAAAAAAGTAAGTACCCATGCAAAAATTTTCTTAGAGATAGTAACCTTTTTATTGTTAAAGATATTCCATATATTATTATTTTGGACAGCATTTCTAAATTCTTTTTTTTTGTTGCTTTCTCTGCTTTTTTTTATGTCCTTATATAAAATACGATGAGTTAGAGTGGCTAAAAAGAAGAATTCAAACATCCAAAAAAGAATCAAAAAAAAAACAATATGCCAATCGTATATTCTCCCATAAAAAACTGATCTTTCCCAAAAAATGTTAGTACACTTCCGCACAATATAATTGCTACAAGAGTGAGAATGATAACCTTAGAATTATTTCTAGTTTTTTTTGTTACTTAACCATTGACTTTTCTTTGATTTTTAAAATTTGCTTTCTTTTTCTATCAAAATAAACTGTATAGCCAGCCGTTTCTCCAATATAAATAATTTTCTTCATTAAAGGATTCTCCTCATAGAATGAATTTTATCATAATCTCTTCTCTGTATTTTACCACAGTTTAAAATTATCCCAGTTCCATTCTCCATGAGCAAATCCATCGTAAAGTGTGTTAGAAATACCATTGACTAAATAACCTCCAACCGCTCCTGCTACTGTTCCAACTACTGGAATAGGGATGAGTGAACCAATTGCGGCCCCTGCATATAAGGACCCCACTGCCGTACCTGTATGCACAGCACCATCTATCACAGCACTCGTTTCTCCATATTCATCTCTTCTTTCAAGATAAGTCAACCCACCATCAAGAACTGCTGTTGTACCGCCAAAAACCCCTATACTTTTTGGCAAACCACTTGATATTTTTCCTGTTCCATTAATAATTTCGTCAGCTGTTTTGGCATTTTTTACTGTTTTTAAAACGGTTTACATCACCATTTACTTGCCCCCAAGTTTTTTTTACCAGATCTTGTGCTTCTAACAGATGAATTATGCCAAGTCCCGCCTTTAATTTTTTTTAATGCTTGCCTTACCTTCAGCTCGAACTACATTTGCTGTAGAAACATATCCTCCAGCCATCAGTGCTGTGCCAGTCAATTCTAGATACTTTTCGTATTTATTTTTAATAGTTTCAGTCCACGTCAAATCGCTTTGTTTCGGAACCATAAAAGTTCCTGTTGAGGAATTCCAAGCTGTCTTGGTTTGCGCAATCCCTTGATCAATCGCTTGTTTCAAACTCGCAATTTCTGAAAAAATACTCGGTGAACTCGCATGAAATGCCCGTAACTTTCGAAGTTTTTCTTCCAGTTCTTCCTTATTGGTTTGATAAGAATTGATCAAAGCTTGATTGAGATTGAGTTGCGTTCGATGATCCGTTTCGGGTAATTGAGATTGTGTGATTTTTGTTTGAAGCGCATTCGCTTGATTAATAAGGTCATTTGCTTTCCGAATTTGTTCTTCTAACTCAGATTCCTTTAAGTCCCCACTATCGACTTCACTTTGATAACGCTCCGAGAATTTCTGAACGGCTTCTTCAGTCGCTTCTGTTAAAAGGATTCCGGCCTGAACAAGGGGCAACAGAACCGCGCTATAAAAAGCTTTGGCTGAATCATAGGCTTTCCCTTTCAGTAAAGGGCTATCTACTGTAAATTGATGAATCGCTTGTTGAAGAGCTTCATACCCCTCCAAGTGTTTCTGGCAAACTTGACTCGTACTGGTCGCTTGGGCTTTCGACTTTGACACATACATATCAATGCTCATGCTTTCTCCTCCCGTTCGTCTAGGCTGGCTTTTTCTTTTTTCTATAGGCGACTTCATTGGCTTGGTCTTCCAAAT
>NZ_AOCG01000007.1 GCF_000525795.1 Listeria aquatica FSL S10-1188 | reverse complement strand
AGAGAAGCAAGCTTCTCTTTGGTTCGTTCGACTTGCATGTATTAGGCACGCCGCCAGCGTTCGTCCTGAGCCAGGATCAAACTCTCTTTAAAATAAATGGAATTTGAATACTTATCCAACACCGTGAATAAGTCTCCTTAGCGTCAAAATTGACTTTGCTAGCTTTCTTACTTGTTTTTTGGAAATCGCTCTCGATTTCCTGTCCTGCGAATTGATTGGTGAAACGTACTGTCTCATCGCTTTTTCGTCTTCTTTTTGTTCAGTTTTCAAAGGTCATTTAGTTGCAAAAATAAGTTTCATTTTGAAAGTGAAATCGTTTTTTGCGACTTTTAAATCATATCATTTGAACGCTGATCTGTCAACAATTTTTTAATTTGTTTTTTCTTGCATTTCAAATCAAAAATGTTGTAATTAGTAGCGCCGAGAACTAATATACCAAGTTTAGAGAAGTATGTCAATAAAATTATGAATAAAAATGTAGAAAAATGTAAAATCATGTTTAACAGCTTTGTTCTGCATAAAATATGCATATAAAAAGTGTGCAAAATTCATTGCACACTTTTAAGCTATTTCAATCAATGATTTTCTTTTGCCTGACACTCTGGACAAATTCCATAAACTTCTAAACGATGCTTATTAATTTCATATCCAGTAACAGAAGCAGCAAAATGTTCCACTTCATCTAAACCTGGATAATGAAAATCTACAATTTTCCCACACTTTTCACAAATTGCGTGATAGTGATTAGACGTAGTGAAATCAAAACGGCTTGAAGCATCACCATAAGATAATTCTTTGATTAACCCGGCATCACGAAATACGCGTAAGTTGTTGTAAACGGTCGCAACACTCATATTCGGATATTCAGGTTCTAAGGCCTTATAGATTTCATCTGCTGTAGGATGGGAATGTGAATTGATTAAGAACTCTAATATAGCATGACGTTGAGGAGTAATACGAACTCCAGACTGTTTGAGGACATCTATTGACTCTTTTAATTGAGTACTAGACACCGCCATGCACTCCTTCCCTAAATTAAAATAATTTTAATACTTCTATTATTTTAACGGAAACTCTTCTATTATGTCAATAATGGGATTTAATAGCCACGTTTTAAATCTATCAAATTGACGAGTGCTTCATTTTGCTTAAATCGGGTGATATTGTCTGCAAAGATTTGAAAACTACGTTTGAGATACTGATCAGTATGCCCAGAAACATGTGGTGTTAAAGTTACATTTTCTGCTCCCCACAATGGACTTTCTATAGGTAGAGGCTCTTCTGGAAAGACGTCCAAATAAAAATGTCTAACGGCATTTGCTTGGATAGCTTCTTCAAGTACTTCTTTTGTTGTTACGTTTCCCCGACCAATATTGATAAAGACGGCTTGATTAGGAAGGGATTCAAAAAAGTTTCTTCCATAGATTTCATTTGTTTCCTTCGTTTTAGGCAAGACTGAGACAAAGTAGTCAACTTCTGAAATTAGTTCGGATAGATTCTTTAGCGGGTAAGTTTTGTCAAAGGATTCTGCTTTATGGCCAGTTGTATTGAAACCGATCGTCTTCATTTGAAAAGTTTTTGCAAAGCGTGCTACTTGGATGCCTATTGCGCCTGTTCCGGCAATGGCGATAGTTTTTTCACCCAACTCAACTACGGGATGTTCGGACGCGTATTGTTTTTTTTTGCTGTGCTGAACTAAAGAAGCGCAACTGTTTGACATCATCAAGTAGGTAAGCCATGACAAATTCTGCCATGGGGTAAGCGTGGATGCCTCGCACGTTGCTGACTTTGATTTGTCGTCTTGTAATCGCTTCTGCTGGAAGGCTATCGACACCTGCTGAATATACCATGATCCATTTGAGGTTTTCTGCTGCCTGAATAAGTGGCTCTGTGAGGTCGCTACCGTAAGTGACGATGACATCTACTTCCTTTAGTTCAGGAAAGTTTTCTAGATTGTCTGTGTAATAGGTTTTGTCGGTTTCAAATTGTTTAGCGAATTCTTTTTGCAATTCTTCTGGAATTGCCATGGTAAAAACGATTTTCATTAAGCCTACCTCCCTTTTTTACCCAGTGTATGACTTTTTTTAGAAAACAGCAATGATCTTGCCCTTTCAAGTTGCGACTTCTGCTTATTTTTCATAGAATAGAAGAGACGAGCAGGGAAACCTGCCTGATATAAAAGGAGATGTAAAGATGAATCATTCGAAATCTGAAGAGCTACATGAAGAAGCAAAAAAAACACATTGTTGGCGGTGTCAACAGCCCAAGCCGGTCTTACAAAGGTGTTGGTGGCGGTGTTCCGATTACGATGAAATCTGCAAGTGGAGCTTATTTTTATGATGTGGATGGAAATAAGTACATTGATTATTTGGCGGCTTTTGGTCCAATCATCACTGGACACGCGCATCCACATATCACAAAGGCGATCACACATGCGGCAGAAACGGGGGTCCTTTACGGAACGCCAACGGAACACGAAATTACGTTTGCCAAAATGTTAAAAGAAGCTATTCCCTCGCTTGATAAGGTTCGTTTTACAAATTCGGGTACGGAAGCTGTGATGACCACTGTCCGGGTGGCACGTGCTTATACTGGGCGCGAAAAAATCATTAAGTTCGGCGGCTCCTATCATGGTCACTTTGATCTTGTTCTCGTTGAAGCAGGTTCTGGGCCTTCTACACTTGGAACGCCTGACTCTGCTGGTGTGACGCAAGCGACTGCACGTGAAGTGATTACGGTTCCGTTTAATGATTTGGATGCTTTTCGTGAGGCGCTTAAAGCTTGGGGCGATCAAGTGGCGGCTGTCCTCGTTGAACCGATCGTTGGGAACTTCGGGATTGTTGCTCCGGAACCTGGCTTCTTGGAGAAAGTGAATGAAATGACGCATGAAGCTGGCGCACTTGTGATTTATGATGAGGTCATTACGGCATTTCGCTTTATGTATGGCGGTGCACAAGACTATTTAAATATTACACCCGATTTGACAGCTCTTGGGAAAATTATCGGTGGCGGCCTTCCGATCGGTGCTTACGGTGGACGGGCTGATATTATGGAAGAAGTTGCCCCACTCGGACCTGCTTATCAAGCTGGCACACATGCTGGGAACCCTGCTTCTATTCAGTCTGGTATCGCCTGCTTGGAAGTTCTTCAAGAAGAAGGTCTTTATGACCGCTTTGAAAAATTGGGCCAGATGTTAAAAGAAGGGATTTTAAGCGCGGCAAAGGAATATCAAATTCCTGTAACGGTGAATCAAATTGTCGGTGCCTTAACTGTCTTTTTCACAGATAAAACGGTTCGAAATTATGAAGATGCACAAAATACAGATGGTGAGGCTTTCGCCGAGTTCTTTAAGGGGATGCGTGAGGAAGGGATTTTACTTGCTGCGTCTAAATATGAGGCTTGGTTTGTCACAACTGCTCACACAGAAAAAGATATCGAGGAAACGCTAGAAGCTGTTCAGCGTGTTTTCAAAAAAAATGGCGGAAAATATGTAAAATCATGTTATTAATTAGTGAGACGGGTTATAATAAGAAAAAAGTGTTTTTAGGCACTTTAGAAAGGAATTACTTCGCATGAAATTCGGAGCTCGAATTCTAAAAACCGGAATTGCTATTTCGCTCGCACTTTTTATTGCGCAGCTTTGTAAGTCGCCTTCACCGGCACTCGCAGGTATTTCCGCTATTTTTGCGATTCAGCCCTCGATTTATCGTTCCTATTTAACTATTTTAGAACGTGCTCAAGGGAATGTAATCGGAGCCGTGATTGCCATTTTATTCGGACTCTATATTGGGAATGATTTCATCTTGATCGGCGTAGCTTCTATTATCTGTGTGGCGCTTTTACTGAAATTAAAGCTTGAAAACACGATCGGGCTTGCTGTTGTGACACTTGTCATTATCATGGACTCTCCCGGAAACGGCTTTCTCGAGACTGCGCTTATTCGTTTTGGGACGATTATGCTGGGTCTTGTAGCGGCATTTATTGTAAACTTGATTTTTATTCCGCCGAAATATGAAGTCACGCTTTATCAACAAATTTATACTACGAACAGTGAGATCATGAAATGGATTAAGTTGAACTTACGACACGCGGCGGATTTTCCACTTCTAAAAAAAGATATGAACTGGATGCAAAATCAAATGTCGCAAATTCGTAATCAGTATGATTTATTTAAAGAAGAACGCTCATTCCGAAAAAAAGAGATGCTCGCAAAATCACGAAAAATCGCGATTTACAGGCAAATGATCTTGTGTTCGCAAAAAGCAATTGATTTACTGAAAATCCAACATCGCTATGAAAATGATTATTTGCTCCTCGCTCCGCTTAAGCAGGAACAAATTCGACAGCAAATCGATTATTTAACGGATAAGCATGAGCAACTACTTCTTACTTATATCGATAAAGTGGCTGTTGATGTGGATTATGTGGAAGATCATCTGGCTCAAGATCCTAAAGAATTGATGGACTTGTTTATTAATGAATTGAAACTTGATGATGAAACGCGTGAACTGGATGAATATCACTTGATGAGGATTATTGCTTCGATCTTCGCATATCAGGAAACGGTAGATTACTTGGAAAAATTAATTCACAGTTTCAAACTGAGACACCAAGAAGATAACCAAATTGATATTAGCGTCACTGAAGAATAAAAACGCTGTAGGCTTAGCCTACAGCGTTTTTATTCGGGTTTCTTGCTGAAAAAACGGTCATTTTGAAAGCTATAACCTTTTAAGTTCCCATTTTTTAAGTTCATCTCTAGCAAATCATCATTAGACAGAAGTGTGAGTTTATCTCCTTGTTTTAAGGTGCTAGAGATGCTTGAAGTGTATAAGAGCGTCGTCCAACTCACCTGCTTTGTCCGCGGATTAAAAGCACTTAGTTTCAGACTTGAATTTCTTTCAATGGTTTCATAATGCAAAATCAGCCAATTCCCTTCGCTAGTTGCAAGCGGTAAATATTTTGAACTCGTCGCGACTCCAAGTCCCCCTGTTATTCTCACAAAGCGGTTGTACTCGTTCGAATACGCGCTATTTTCTGTATCGCTTACTTGACTAGTAAAGTCTGTTAAGGTGTGAAAGGCATCATTTGTTGGTCGCTTTCGACTAGAATCAAGAATAAATTCACCAGAAATGAAAGCTTCAGACATTACTTTTTCATTATCCGAAACAGCTACTTTATTTTGTTTGACAAGTTTAGTTTGATAGAGATAAGATCTTTCATTTTCTTGATCCATTTCAATATCACCACCTGCTTGGATAGCTTGAAGCTCTTTGTCTGATAACAAAGCAAACAACTGGTCATTATCCGGCGTTGCTATGATTTGTGCGGTTTCAAATTTTTCACCACTCACTGGTGTCTCTGGAAAATCAGCTGCACGAATTCCTTCTTTCGTAACTTTCCCTGTTAGGTTTTTAGGATTGATTCGATAAAACTGACCATCTAATCCTTTAAAATAAACCAACTGGTCCTTCACTAGATAGTTTTCGTAATTCTTTGGTAACTGATTTTGGATGCCTTTAAAATCACTTGTCTTGGCTAATGTTTTCCCCGTTTTTAAGGCAATCACTTGAAGACCATTCCCAGTAAAATACCAAAGTTTATCTCCCGTTTTCCCGAGTAATTCTGCTTCTCCGCCGGATAGTTTCGTTTGCCAAACTTTTTTTGCCTGACTCTTGTGAAAGAGCGACCGCATAATAGCGCGTACTTCCATATGTACCGTATTTTCCTGTTTCGTTTGCCAGAAAGTTCCCTGTCGTAAGTGCCACGGCTTCATCTCCGTTTGAAGTTTTAAAAGTAACAAATTTCTGCCCTGGTGTAACAGAACTCGAGCCGCCTAGCGAAAGGGAAAGAATCAAAAACAGCACAACGGGAAAGACAAGCGGTCCGATTAAAATAGTGAAAAAAGCAGTAATTGAAAAGCGTTCTTTTTTTCGAATCAATGTGCGAATATAACGGATGGCAAAAAACACACAAGCCCCAGCGATAATATAAATAATGGTTAAAAATACATTATGCCAGATCGCTAGGTCATACTGAAAGGCACGTACAATTCTATCCCAAAAAGTTAACTCCAATTTTTTCTCCCCTTATCTGCTTCAATATGCTTTTTGTAGTTTTATGTAAAAATTCAGTTAGTTAAAGATAGCAAAACCCCAAGCCTATTCAAGAATCCTTAGGCCTAGGGTCCGTCAATAATGACTTCAACGGTATTCTTTGTACTTTTCGTACCAAATGTCAATGTAATCTTTCGAAAAAGGTCCTTTTTTATCAAGAATCCAGTGACTTAAAATATCCACATTTTTTCGCAAAATCCGGTCGATAGAATCTGGATATTTCATTTGGCGGCGATGCTGTTCGTATTCGCCTTCATCAAGCAAATGAAATCGTCCATCTGGGAAGACTTTAATATCCAAATCGTAATCTATATACTTGAGTGCCTCACGGTCCATTGCAAACGGGGTTCCAAGATTACAATAATGATATAAGCCGTCTTCTCGAATCATTGAAATGACATTAAACCAATAATCGCTGTGAAAATAACAAATGGAAGGTTCACGTGTTACCCACTTTCTTCCATCTGATTCAACAACAAGCGTGTGATCATTTCCGCCGATGATCACGTTTTCTGTTGATTTAAGGACAACTGTTTTTTTCCAAGTACGATGAAGTTTACCGTTATGCTTGTAGCTTTTGATTTGAATAATTTCTTTTTCTTTAGGCAAGTACATATGCGCTTTCCTACTTTCTTCATGTACTAGAAACGGTTCACCTTGTATTATAGCATAAAAAAAATGACACAAAAAAAACTATAAACTCCTTCAAAAGCACGAATAACCTCAGAAAACCTCTTTTTCAAGAACATAAAGAAAGCTTTGGACGATTTAAAACCATCCAAAGCTCTACTACTAAGCAAGTAACGTTCGTCCACCATCAACAATAATTGTCTGCCCGCGGATCATATCTGCTTGTTCACTTGCTAGAAATAGCACAGTATTCACTAAATCATTTAATTGAACCATTCTTCCAGCTGGCGTTTTATGAATCGCGTCTTGAATCAGCTCTTCTTTGTTTGGGAAGTGATCAAGCGCCTCCGTTTCGATTAAACCACCAGAAACCGTATTGACCGCAATGCCAAGTGGAGCAAGTTCAACGGCTAGGTATCTCGTTAACGATTCAACTGCTGCTTTTGAAACACCCACTGTTGTATAATTTTCTAGGTAGCGGATAGCGCCAATCGAGCTAACTCCGATGATTTTTCCGCCTCCCGTTTCTTGCATCAATTTGGCTGCTTCTTGGCTAGCGAATAACAAGGCTTTTGCATTGATATTCATCGTCCAGTCCCAGTGTGTTTCTTGGAGCTCCATCAGCGGCTTTAAAACGCCACTTGCTGCGTTACTAACAAATAAATCTAATCGTCCGAAGGTGTCTTTTATTTCAGCAAACATCACTCGCATTTTCTCAACATCTCCAATGTTGGCGCGGAAAAGCTCACAGCGACGTCCCATTTGTTCGATTTCCAATTTTACTTCTTCTGCTTTTTTTTCTATTTCTCGCAAAATTCACTGCGATATCGTATCCTTCAGCTGCAAGTTTCAGTGCAATTTCACGTCCTAATCCTCGACTGCTTCCAGTTACTAGTGCTACTTGATTCATTCTTGATTTCCTCCTTTTTGTTTTAAAAAAGCTTGCCACATTTTTTGGTACGGAACCGGGAAGGCAAGTTCAGTCATCTCTTTTTCCGTTAAACATTTGGTTCGTCCTGATAATTCTCCTTCTAAAATACGCGCTTGTTTAAGTTCAACTTGCCAAACAAGGTGTGAAAATACATGCTTAACATGCGTCACTACATTATCCGCTAGTTCTAAAGTAAGCCCGTATTTTCGTAAGAATTTCAGTTTTACAAGTTCATCATTTTCATTGGGTAGAGCCTCTATTGTCGGAAACTGCCACATGCCAGCAAGCAAACCTGTATCTTCCCGCTGCTCCACAATATATTTTCCATCTTGTTCAATGATAACGGCTATAAGTGGAATTGTTTTGGACTTTGTCTTTTTAATTTTAACAGGATAATCAAGCTCTTTTCCAGCTTGATGTGCTTCGCAAAATTCTTGCAGCGGGCACAGTAAACACATTGGCTTTTTTGGTGTGCATACAAGTGCACCAATTTCCATCAAGCCTTGATTAAATGCAGAGGCATGCTCTGGATCAATCAATTTATATAAAATCGCTTCAAACGTTTTTCTTGTTTTCGGCTTCATGATGTCTTCATCAATTTCAAAAATCCGTGATATCACCCGCATTACGTTCCCATCAACTGCCGGCTCTTGCTTCCCATAAGCAATGCTAAGAATAGCTCCTGCTGTATAAGGTCCCACTCCCTTAAGACTCAAAAGCGCTTCTTTTGTATCAGGAACCACTCCACCAAACTCTTCAGTCACTTGCCGCATAGCTATTTGCAAATTGCGAACACGTGAATAATAGCCGAGTCCTTCCCAGGCTTTTAAAATTTCGGCTTCCGTCGCATAAGCAAAATCCCGCATCGTCGGAAACTTTTGCATGAAACGTTCAAAATAAGGAAGCACGGTATCCACTCGTGTTTGCTGAAGCATCACTTCTGATACCCAAATTCTGTAAGGATCTGTATTTTCACGCCACGGTAAAACGCGCTTGTTTACATCATACCAAGAAACAAGTGCTAGCCGAAAACTTGAAATTTTAGATGAATCCCAGTTTAGAAATTCATGTGTTTGCATTTTATTCACCATAATTCTCATAGATTTTTAATGTGCTGTTCTTCTCAATGTGTAGTATAATGTAGACGAGGGAATAGAATAATAAGCTTAACTTTTACTATTATACAGAAAGTCTAAGGCTTTGAACAGACTTCTGTATAGAAAAGAAGAGCTGATTAGAGTTTATTACTCTAATCCCATTTTGTTGCAGAGAGCAGTCGCTTTCTTTTAAGGTGACTACTTTCACTCTACGAGGAGGAAAGCTTTTGGACACTGGCACACACGTTGTTATGGGGATCGCACTTGGGGGTCTTGCAACAGGGATTGACCCTGGGATCGCAAGCAGTTCACCCGCTGTGATCGGCATCATGGCAGCAACGATCATTGGTTCTCAAATTCCCGACGTCGATACGGTTTTAAAACTTAAAAACAACGCGGACTATATTCGCAATCACAGAGGGGTAACACACTCTCTTCCAATGCTGTTTATTTGGCCGCTACTCATTTCAACTATACTTTACTTTATTTTTCCGCAGGCTACTTTTATACACTTACTACTTTGGAGTTTTATTGCGGTTGCGCTCCACATCTTTGTTGACATTTTTAACGCGTATGGCACGCAAGCGATTCGACCTTTCAAGGATACCTGGGTCGCCTTTGGTTTTATCAACACATTTGACTGGTTTATTTTCGGGTCACATGTGGTTGCGATCATCCTTTGGTTACTTGGTACACCCGCGGGTCCAACGTTCTTTACGCTTTATGCGATCCTAGCGCTTTATTATGTCGCACGGGCCGTGACACAGCAAATGATCAAACGAGCGGTTCAACATTTAATTCCTGACGCTGAAGAAATTATTGTTGCTTCAACCATACATTTCTTCCAGTGGCGTGTTGCCGTCACAACGAAAGATCATTACTACGTGGGACGAGCATTCAAACGAAATATTTCGATCTATGAAAAATTCGATCGTTTGCCTGTTCCAGATAATGAGCTCATTCGTGCTGCGAAACAGGATAAAAATTTAGCTGCTTTCGTTTCTTTCTCCAAAGTCTACAACTGGAGAATTGAAGAAAAGTTAGATGCAACCTATGTCACGTTTACGGATTTGAGATACCGTAGCAATGGGCATTACCCATTTGTTGCAGTCGTGCGCTTAGATGATAATTTAAAAATTCTATCGTCTTATACAGGCTGGATTTTTTCTGATGAAAAATTACAGAAAAAACTCGTTCCTGTCGCACTCTAAACCCTACCCCATACAAAAAAGAGAGTTTTTACTACTCTCTTTGCAAGAAACTGGAAGGTAAATGGACTATTTCATTTACCTTTCGGCTTTTTTACTATCCTTCACCAATTAAAGTCCCGTGCTGCCAAAACCACCATCGCGTGTTTCGCTCATCACTTCATCCTGATCAGCCACAAGATACTTCGTAAAAATCCCTTGGGCAATTCGTTCCCCTTTTTGAATAGTCACAGGCTCGCTTCCGATATTCCGAAGCGCAATCCCGATATTCCCATCATTATCTTTATTTTCATAATAAGAAGCATCAATAATTCCTGTGTTATTGGATAAGTTAAGCCCACGCTTAATTCCCATCGAAGATCTCACGTGCATCATCAAAACTTCATCACTTAACATATAGCTTTTTACATCTGTGAAAAAAGTATGTGTTCCTCCAGGATGAAGTGTCGCATCTTCATTCGAATAAAAATCATAGCCCGCAGAACCAGCATCCGAGCGTTCTGGTAAATGAATCTCTTCCCCTTTAAAAAAGCGACTATCCTCGCGAACCACTTCAAAACCACGTTGTTTCATTTTATTTCCCCCTCATTCTCATCTTTTTGCTTTCTTGTAACTAAATGAAGCATCGCCCCATGCTGTTCAATTTGTTGTTTGACATAATCTGCCGCATACTGAGCACCACGATACGGGTATCCTGCTTTTGCATAAGAACTTTCAAAATCACTCCAAAGCATTTCCACCCACCAAAGTGCCTTTTCCTCACTAAGAGCCGGATTTTTAGCAAGTAATTGTTTCGTTAATTCCTCCGTATAATCGTTCACTCATCTTCCACCTCTTCAAAATCAATCTCATGTTCCGCAAGATAGGCTTCAATGTTTGCATAGCTAAAGCCTTTTTGGCATCAATGATTGAATCGTTTTTTGCTTCGCTTTTCGCGGCTCGAATCGTTTATTCTTGCGGATTAGTTTTTCAAGCTGTTTACCAAGAATTTCTGTTTCATCTTCTTCATTTAACTCAGCAGTAGCTTCGCTTGCCGCATTTTTCACTTCAAGCTCTGAAAAACCTTTCTGCAGTAGATCTGTTCGAATCTTCATTACAAGACGCTGTTTGGCTAAATTTCGACTACGTCTTGCTATTTTTGATGCTTCTTTAAGCGCATTCTCCTCACGTTCTTCTGCTGTATAAGTAGCTAGACTCGCGTCAATGATTTCACGTGTAACCCCTTTTTCGATCAATTCTCGGCGGATTTTTCCCGGGCCTTTTGTTGTAGTCTTGACTTGTGTTCTCACGTAAAGTTTTGCGAATTCAGCATCATTTAAATAATCCATCTCCACAAGCTTTTGAATAATGCTATCTTGGTGAATGGCTTCAATTTCCTGCTTCGCTAAAAAAGAACGAATTTCTTTTTCCGAGCGAACACGATGAGATAAAAATTGAATCGCCTTATTTAATCCAACCCGAACTTGGTCAGCTTCTTCAATTTGCTCAATTTCTTCTTCTGAAAGTGTTTTTCCTTTCGAAAGATGAAAACGCGCGAGCACTTCTTCATCTACACTAAAACGATACTTTTCATCCACAAAAACATTGTAGCGTTCTTTTTCTTTTTTTCCTGTATTCGGATTGCGGTAATTTTCATGAAAAAACCTCCCTGTTTATCTTATCATACTCCGAAATGGGTTTCTATTGTTAATGAAACGGGAAAAGGCAAAACGAAACGAGGTGGAGAAATGAATATTTTAATTGCCGGAGGAACTGGATTAATCGGCAGGCGATTAACGAAGTCCTATATGGAAACAGGAGATCAAGTTTATATTTTAACACGGGAAAAACGAGCTTCCTTCGAGAACATTCATTTCATTCAGTGGCTGCAAGATGACATTTCGCTTCCTGATTTGAGTGACATTCATTTTGACCTAGTCCTTAATCTTGCTGGAGCAAACCTAGCTTCTAAAAGATGGACCGCAATACGGAAAAAAGAAATTGTGGATAGTCGAATTCAAGCAACTGCAGCTTTACTTGCCATCATCAAACATCAACCGCAAAAGCCAGATGTTTGGATCAACGCCAGTGCAGTTGGTGGCTATCCCCCATCCTATACGGAAATCTATTCCGATTACTATAGAGAAGAACATCCAAAGCGGGCTTCATTTCTTGGAAGAACTGTCACTGAGTGGGAAAAAACGGCTTCCGAAGTAGAGAAGCTTGGAATCAGGCTCGTTATCGCTCGATTCGGGCTCGTGCTAGGCCGAGAAGGAGGAGCCTTCCCATCTTTTGAAAAAGTCTTTCGAAGCGGGCTCGGCGGGAAATTTGGCACCGGTGAAATGTGGTATTCGTGGATTCATATTGATGACCTTGTGCGCGCGGTTCGTTTTGTCGCAAACGATGAAAGCTTAACTGGGATCGTCCATTTCACTTCCCCTCATCCCGTCCAGGAGAAGCAGTTTGCTATGAAAATGGCTGAGAAATTACACCGACCTTCCCTCCTGACCATTCCAGAAACTGCGATCAAATTTGCACTGGGAGACAAGGCGGCTGCCATTTTAGATAGTCATCGTGTATATCCCGAGCAGCTCGTCTCTCACCATTTTGAATTCTATTTTGATACGATTGACCTTGCTTTAAACGACTTAATTGATTAAAAAAAGCTTGGAAGTGCTACTGACATTTAGTGTTTGTCAGCTACTTCCAAGCTTTTTTTCTTGCGATATGTGAAGTTCATGTTTAGCGAATACAGTGACGAATCGTTCTACGATCAACTCAAATCAGAAAAAAATTTCGGTACTGCATTTATTCATCCTTCGTTTTCGGTTCATCTGGATTCGCATCTGAGAGGGGCACTTCGAGAAGAATCTGCCCTTTCTTAAGCGGTCTCTTTTTACCAACAAGGAGCATCAATTGGAGCATTGTAAAGGCAATCGAGCTACGCTTTCTGTAAGCAACAAATTTTTGCACCCAAGTGGTTACATATTTGGCTTTGTAGTTTCTTAATCCCTTAAAGCTATAGAAGCCTTGGCTGTAACGGTAAACAAGGCCGGCCAAGCGTTCTCCTAAAAAGGCATATTGTGATTCACCCACATTCGCGAGCGGCGCCATTCCCATATTGAAGGTTTGATAGCCTTTTTCTTTCGCATCTTCAAATAGTTTGATGAATAGAAAATCCATGATACCTGAAGGTGCGTCTTTTCCGTAGCGCATCAAATCGATCGAGGTTAATTCATCCGTGTAAGCCGGCATGATGGAAGCGAATGCGATAATCTCTCCATCCGCGTTTCTTGCAACGGCTATATCTGCTTGGTTTAAATAATAAGAATCAAAGAAGCCAAGCGAAAATCCTTTTTCGGTACGGCCCGAAAGCCACTCATCTGAAAGTTTGCGAAGGGTTTTAAAAGTTTCTCCATCAAATGGCGGGGTTAGAATTTCAAACTGATAACCTTCCCGCTCAAATTTATTCATCAAAGCACGCTCGCCTTTTTTCTTTTTACCGGAAAGCGAAAAGTCTGTTACATCAACATACCCTTCTTCGCCTAATTTGATAAAATCAAAGCCCATTTCATGCAAGTAGGCAAGCATATCACCTTTTACTTCATAAAATACAGGTCGGTAGCCAAACTTATCGGCTTCTTCCATCAGCTCTAATATCGCTGCATTGCGTTTTTTTTTCGTTTCCAATAGGCTCTCCCATAATGACCATTTTGTCGGCGATGATCCGAAAGGCAAAAAGTACCTCTCCGTCTTGTGCCCAGAAAAGAAGTTTATCACGTAAAAAGATGGTATGACTCACTTCATTGCCACCCCATTTTTCAAGATGGTCGCGTACGCGTTTTTCTTGAAATGGTGAACCAAATGGTTTTGGAGATTGCGATAGATAGATGTAGATGACAATAAGGCAAATGATGGCAATGAGCATTCCAATAAAACCAGTAAGCCAAATATGTTCGGAGGCAATTTCTAGATACTCGGGAATCGCTTTTTTATGGATCACTTTGGGTGAATTATAGATGCCGATAATCACGTAGCCAACTAAGCAAACTAGGAAAATAAGGGCATCAAAAATAAATTTTGCTCCATGTATAAACAAATTTCTCTCGGTAAAATTCTTTGCGTGCCAAAAATACACAGAGAAGCACAATACCGAGAAAAATCGCTTGCTTAATGGAAAATACGCGTGCAAGTGTATTGAAAATCGCACAGCCAAGTACAATCACGGTTGCGATATAAGCTTTTTTGGTTTTGCTTTCGATGCTTCTTCCAAGCCCCAGTAACAAAAAGCCGAATGCGACATTCGTTACTTGCGAGATAAACAAAAAGCTAAAGGGCATCAATTTGTAAAGAAACGGCACATGATAAATCGCAAAGGGTAAGACGGACGATAAGATCAACATTAAGCCGCTAAAATAAACAAATAACACTAAAAAGCGGTGAGCCACTTTTTGTAAAAAGAGAAAAGGAAGATTTTCTAGATAATCATTCAGTCGTTTTCCAGCTTTTTGAACGAAGAACAAAAGGCCGGCAAGGAATGGAATAATGTAGTAAAAAACTCGGTAAAATAGCAACCAGACGATCGCGAGTTCATTTGAAACGCCTAGCTGATCAAGCCCGTAAAGCATGACGAGGTCAAAGGTCCCAACCCCTCCTGGAACCATTGAAACGATTCCAATAACAGAAGCAATCACAAAGAGCGGGAAAACCTTCATCAAATCGACTGGTTCATTCATGAGAAAGCCAATTGCTACAAAGCAGAGAAAGGCAACCCCCCACTCCAGCAAAGAAGCAGAGATCAAAGAGGCTTCACGTTTAAGGGGCAAATCTTCGAAAAGAGATTTGCTTTTCCATTTTGTAACAATGAACAAAACAGGGAAATAAAGGCCGCCTCCTAAAAGCCATGGCCAAAAGCTACGAAAGTGATCTGCAAAGCCTGGAATCGGTAAAGTTGCAAGCCCTACTAAGCAGTAAATCGATAGCCCAGAGACAAGGAAAAGTGCAATCTTTGAAATCGCAAGTAAGATTTCTTTATGGGAGGCATTTTTTCCATAAAAGCTTGCCCGAAGAGATGCGCCAAGTACGCCTCCGAAGCCTCCGATATTCGTAAAGGTATTTGTGATCCAGCCAGAAGCAATGACGTGCATTGTTGAAAATTTTCCTGGCAAAAGTTTCACGATAACAAAGTCATAAATAAGCATGGGGGTAACCGCGATAAGTCCAATTAAAACCATCAATAACAAGGTTTCTGGACTTTGTGAAGTCATATTCTTTTTGAGCACATGAAAATCGATCGTTGTCGCGATGTTAAAAACTTCGTAAATGACAAATAGCATGATGAAGGATATAAAAACGATTTTAACAACCTTGCTGTTTCTTTGAAAAAAATCGTAGGCTTGTAGTAATTTCTCTTTCATTTTCATTCTCCTTTGATCAAAAAGTCTTATTTCCGTTTCCGTCTGCCTTTCACCCGTTTACGAAATGCCGGAACAAGATAAATACAGAGTACGCCAACTGAACCGCTTAGTGTGTTTAAAATCACATCATCAATATCCGTTGATCGACCTGATGGAAGTGCTAAGCCACTAAACCCAGTGACGAGTGTCGTTTGAATGAACTGAATGAGTTCGATTCCACACGATGTGAAAAAGACGATCAAAATCGCGATGCTTCCTCTTTTTACTACTTTAAAATATAATAAGAAAAAAGATAGCGGTGCAAGCATCAACGCATTACCAATAATTTGTATAACTGTTGGCATTGTCGGCAAGGTTTGCCGAAATGTATTTTCAATCGTTGTAAAAGGTTCCAAATTGATTAAGTCTTTTTGAATGTGAAAATCCCCTGTATACGTACTATTTGCAAAATCTCCTGCAGCAATATAAGTAACGAGATGGTGCAGGACAAATATATACAAAATAAAAACGGAAAACCAAACAAAATCAAGGCCGTTTTTAAGGTGTGCTAGTTTTATAAGGATTGCCGTAATCGCGAGCAAAAAGAGCCCGTTAACAACCGCATTAATGAATTCCGGTCGACTTCCAAATTGAACGGCTAAAAAAATGCCATATCCTAAGTATAGGAGCGGAAAACAAAGCATCAGATATTTTAATTGCTTGACTTGCATGAAGTGCCCGCCCTCTCTAATGATTTCTCTTTCTAGTGTAGCAGATTGCCTCTCGAATGAAAAGAAAATGTAAGCTTACATTTTCGAAAGAAAGTTGTCACATAAAAAAGCTTGACCTTAACGTTACGTAAACCTTTAAACTATGAATGTGGAGGTGATTTTCGTGGAATACACGATTCAAAAATTGGCAACTCTCGCCGGTGTGAGTCCACGTACACTGCGATATTATGATGAAATTGGGCTACTCAAGCCGGCACGAGTCAGTTCAAATGGCTACCGAATTTACGGACAAGAACAAGTAGATTTGCTTCAGCAAATTTTATTCTATCGCGAAATGGAAGTGAGCCTTCCGGCTATTCAGGAAATCTTAGAAAACCCTAAGTTTGATGAAAAAGAGGCGCTTAAAAAGCATTACGCGGAACTCCTCCAAAAAAGAAAAAACGCTTGAAGAGGCTTATTGCAACTGTTGAGAAGACTCTTCAAGCGAAGGAAGGAAAGATAACGATGAGTGATCAAGAAAAATTTGAAGCTTTTAAAGCAGATCTCATTTCTCAAAATGAAGAAAAATTTGGCACTGAAATTCGTGAAAAGTACGGAGAAGAGATTATCGAAAAAAAGTAATCACAAGGTGGCAAACATGAGCGAAGCAGACTATCAAAAAGTGACACAACTGGATGCGCGCTTATCTGAACTGCTTATAAAGATGCAAGCTGAAGTAACGAAGGACTTGGAGCAGGAAGTTTTTCAAACCCACAAAGCATGGCTTAGCTATTTTTGGCCTAGCTATTCGGAAGAAGCACATCTCGGAATTGTTGAAATGTACCTTGCTGATCCGCGTTTTACTGCTTATTATGACGATAAGGCGGGTACTGGCGCGGCTAAGTTACTGCATGATGCTGTTCAAAATGAGCTCCGTTAGAAACAAGAAAAAGCAGGCTCCTCACCTGCTTTTTCTTGTTTTATTTGATATTCGTTGCTGAAAAGATCAACATCATGGGGCGCCTAAACTCATCTCGCATTCCAGGGATATCTTGCATCTCTTCTCCCGGCGTGGGTTCTTTTAATTGGTCTACCCTAAAACCGTTTTGGCGTAAACTCTCGAAATACTGTGTAATTGTCCGGTGATATTTTGTCATATCTTGACCCAAAAAGTGAACCGTTCTTTTACCTGAATCAAAATAGTGATCGACCGGAAAAGAAATGATATTTCCATCTTCATCGTAAATAAAGTCTTGCGAACCCTCTGCTGTAAATACAGGATGTTCAATGGAAAAGATAAATGTTCCGTTTGCTTTTAGGAAGTGGTGCACTTTTTTTTACTAACTCATCAAATTTTTCTACATAATGAAAAACTAGTGAACTGATAACAATATCAAAGGAATCCTTTTCAAACCGGACTTTCTCTATGTCTTCATGTAAATATTCGACGGCTTCAAGGTTAGTTTGAGCGCGCGCTACTTGTAACATTTTTTCAGAAATGTCGACACCGGTAACAGAAGTTGCTCCTTGTTCTGCCGCGTAGACCGAATGCCAACCATAGCCGCAGCCAAGATCAAGTACCCGCTTCCCAGTAAAATCGGGGAGCATTTCTTTTAATGTGTGCCATTCGCCCGCCGCTTCCAAACCTTTTTTACTTCGCTCCATTTGACTATAGCTGTTAAAGAAATCTGGATTGTCATAGATGTTTTCGCTCATTTTTCATTCCTCCTATTTGGGTCTTATTCACTTTATTTTTCACTTTTCTATTTTAACATCAAAAATATAACATATTTCTCAAGCAAGAACCTAGTGTTTTCACTAGAAGAATTTGTACTCAACTAGCTTTTTTTTCGCGATTTTGTGGTACTCTTATCTATAGAAAAAACGGAGAGGAGCCTTCACCATGTCACAAAAAAATTCATCCAATAAAAAATTGCTCATCAAAATCTCAATTTCTGTCGTTGCTGGACTACTACTTTTTTATGCGATCATTGTTTGGGCTATTTTACAATAAAGGAGTGACGTAAATCATGAGAAAAGGGATTTTACTCGTTCCCTTCTTATTCATTCTTGGCGGTGCCGCATTTGCCAATCGCATTGAGCCACATATTTTAGGCATCCCTTTTTTATTATTTTGGATCGCTATCGGCACAGTGCTTTCTTCGCTTTCTGTTCTCCTTCTTTACTATTTTGAAAAAAAGAAAGGAGATGACCGTTCTTGACCTCTCTTTTCGTCATATCGGCTTTTTTTTATTTTAACGATTTTTCTTGCGCTGCGTGCGCGAAAGAAACAGAAGATGACTTTACAAAACTGGACAGTGGGAAATCGAAGCTTTAACACCGTTTTTGTTTTCTTGCTCACGGCGGGAGAAGTCTATACAACTTTTTCTTTTCTAGGTGGAAGTGGTTGGACCTACTCTAAAGGGGTATCAGCCATTTATGTAATGGTCTATATTTCTCTTTCTTATGTTACTTCTTATTTTTTACTTCCACTCATTTGGGAATATGCGAATAAGCATCAACTCGTTTCACAGTCTGATTTCTTTGCTAGGAAATATCAAAGTCGCGGGCTCGGTATTTTTGTCGCTGCGATCGGTGTCATTGCGATCATTCCTATCATTGTCATTCAGTTAAAGGGACTTGGCATCATCGTTTCTTTGACTTCTTATGGACGAATTCCAATGAATATAGCTATCATTATTGGCACACTCGCCATTGTTTTGTACTCAGTCCTATCTGGCATTCGTGGGGTAGCTTGGATATCTGTTTTAAAAGATTTAATGATTTTATTTGTGATCGTCTTTATGGGTATATACTTGCCACTTCACTATTATGGTAGTTTTTCCGAGCTTTTCAAACAAGTAGAAGCTTTTAAACCTGAGCTTCTAACCTTTCCAAAAACAACCTATAGTATTACGTGGTTTATCAGCACCGTTTTATTTTATGTGCTTGGCTTTTACATGTGGCCACAAGTTTTCGCCTCTACCTTTACTGCCAAAAATGCGAATACTTTCCGAAAAAACGCCATCATCAGTCCACTCTATACATTAATGCTTTTATTTGTTCTTTTTATCGGATTTACGGCGGTTTTACAAGTTCCAGGTCTTACGGGAGAGGAAAGTGATCTTGCTTTGATTCAACTATCGATCAAAAGCTTTGACCCCTTCTTCGTTGGAATTATCGGGGCTGCTGGCATGCTCACTGCTCTTGTACCAGGGGCGATGCTTTTGATGACTGCGAGTACGCTTGTTTCTAAAAATATCGTATTTGGTTGGAAAACAAAACCAAACGATGCACGTGTTGCTTTCTGGTCTAAATGTTTTGTTCCAATTCTTGGTGGACTTGCTTGTTTATTTGTTTTTCAAGGTGGAAACGCACTAGCAGCCATCTTGCAAGTGGGTTACAGTCTGATTGTTCAGCTCTGTCCCGCACTCTTTGCAAGCCTCCTAAAGAAAAACCCGCTTACGAAAGAAGGAGCTTTCGCAGGAATGGCTGTTGGCATTTTAATTACCATCTTTATTAGTAATTACAGCATGACACTTTCCACTTTATTTCCAAACTTACCGACGGTTATCAGCGACATCAATATTGGTTTCTTACCGCTTCTTGCTAATTTAATTGTGGCAATACTTATCAGTTTAATGACTCAAAAAAACCGTATGTCATCAGCCGATTAACCGGCTGATGACATACGGTTTATTTCTTTTTGGGATTAGATTTTAATGTTAGCTTCACAACGCATTCGACCTGAGCCGTCATGGGAAACATATCTACTGGCTGCAAATACCGAATCCGGTAACGCTTTTCAAGCTGAGCCAAATCACGCGCGAGTGTACTTGGATTACAAGAAACATAGACGAGCTGTTTCGGCTTCACCTGTAAAATCGAACGAAGCAAGCCAGTTTCAAGCCCAGTTCGCGGTGGATCCACTACAACAATATCCGGTTTATAACCTTCATCTTGCCACGAATGAAAGACTTGTTCCGCAGTTCCAACTGTATAGTTTGCATTTGTAATTCCGTTTTTTTTGTGCATTTCGCGTAGCATCAAGCACTGCTTCTTCGACAACGTCCATGCCGCGCACTTCACGCACTTTCCGAGCAAGATAAAGACCGATTGTGCCTGCACCAGAATAGGCATCCACAAGACTTTCTTCCCCCGTTAACGTTAGCGCTTTTAGAACTTCTTCGTAGAGCTTTTCAGTTTGACTAGGGTTAAGCTGGAAGAAGGCGCGAGCCGACAAATCGAATTTCATTTCGGATAGCTCCTCTGTCATTTGTTCCTGCCCAAAAAGCTTTTCAGTTTCAGGTCCGAAAATAAGTGAGCTATCATCTTCTTTTACATTTTGCATAATGGAGACAAGATTTGGGAACTGCTTCGTGATTTCTTCAATGAAGCTTCGTCTGCCGTTAAAATGCTTATTCGTCGTTACAAGAACAAGTTGCGCTTCCCCAGTTTTCACTCCTACACGAACAACTATCGTTCGAATATCTCCTGATTTTTTGCGTTCATCATACGCTTTTACGCCCAGTTGGTTGAGTATGTCGCGTGCTGCATTTGTGAGTTCCACCGTTCGCGCATCTTGGACGAGGCAATCTTCAATCGGCACAAGTTCATGACTTTCACGCGCATATAGCCCCGTTCTAAGCTTCCCGTCAACCATTCGAGCTTGAAATTGACTTTTTCCCCGGTAGCGGAAAGGCTCTTCCATTCCGATTGTTTCACGGATTTTCAGTTTTTTAATATTAAACTTGGTGTGCTTTTCCAGTGCTTGGATCAACAAATCCTTTTTCAAGTCAAGCTGCGCACTATATTTTAGGTGTTGCAGCTCACAGCCCCCGCATGTTTCATAGACCGGACAGGGCGGTGTTACGCGAAATTCCGATTGGCGTTTGATCTTTTCCACTTTTGCCACGCAATAATTTGGAAAAACCTTTGTTACTTTAGCCACTACCTCTTCACCGGAAAGCGCACCATGTGTAAATACTACCGTTTGTTTATGATAACCGATTCCTTCACCGTTTATCCCCATTCTTTTAATTTCAAGCGGAAAAGTCTGTCCCACTTTTACCTTCGCTCCGTCCAACCACATCTCCTCCGTTTCAATTCTTCATCCATACTATCAAAAAACTTTTATTTTGTCACCGCTTTTTAGTATAATGAATGAGAATGGCTTTAGACTAAGGGAGGCCTTCTCTTGAAAGGAATGGAAAAAAACGTGATTGTACTTGCTGGAATGATTGGAGCTGGAAAAAGCAGCTACACAGAACTCATCGCAAGAGAACTTGGTTCGATTGCCTTTTACGAAAGTATCACGGACAACCGAATTCTCGAAAAGTTTTACGATGACCCAGCTCGCTGGGCCTTTGCCTTACAAATTTATTTTTTAAACACACGTTTTCGCAGTATTAAAGCTGCGTTGCGTGACGAAAATAACGTCTTAGATCGAAGCATTTATGAAGATGCGCTTTTTACACAAATCAACTATGAAGAAGGCAATATCTCATCGCCTGAAATGGACACCTATCTCGACCTACTCGACAACATGATGGAAGAACTAGGAACTCTTCCGAAGAAAGCGCCTGATTTGATGATCTACTTAAGGGGCAGCCTCGAAACAGTGCTTGAGCGAATTAAAAAGCGTGGGCGCCCCTACGAGCAAATCGATGAAAATCCTGGCTTGCTTGAATACTATACGCGACTTCACGCACGCTATGATAGCTGGTTTGAAAGTTATGACAAAAGCGCGACACTTGTTTTTGACATTGACCAAATTGACATTACAAATAGTGAGGATGCCTATGAAGTTATGCAAGCAATCCGAACAAAGCTTGCATACATTCATCAGCGACCCACTGATTAAAAGGGTAGCCCTGAAAAAAGAGCCATGTATCAACATGACTCCTAGCAAAAAAGATGACAATCCAAATAACATCATTTAAAAATAGCCCTATCCAGTCAGGATAAAGGGCTATTTTTTGCTATCCTTTAATTGATTTCACCAATGACTCGTTTTTGCTTCAATACTGCAAAAGCTGCATTGAGCTCTCCACCAACCATTAAAATAATTCCTGTTAAATAAAACCATAACATCAAAATGATGATGACTCCAATACTTCCATAAGTTGCAGAATAGTTAGCAAAGTTGTTTACGTAATACGCAAAGCCAAGCGAAGTGATAGACCAACCAACCGTTGAAAAAATGGCTCCCGGCAGGACACCTAAGAAACGATTTCGTTTAGCTGGCGCAACCCAGTATAAAAAGACAAAGACAACAAAGATCACTACTACTGTAATTAGCCACCGTGTATTATTCCAAAAATCAACGAATTCTTTTGAAACATGTAAATGATTAAAAATAAAAAGTCCGATTTGCTGACCAAATACAAGTAAGATCAAAGTGACCCCAATTGTGGCAATCATGGCAACGGTAAAAACCATTGACAAGAGCCGCTGTAAAATAAAATTGCGCCGATCTGTTACATTATAAGCTTTATTTAAAGCTTTAGTTACTGCATTCATTCCGTTTGATGCAGACCACAATGTAGCAATAATCCCAATGGAGAGTAGTCCCCCGTTTCGTTTTGATAAGAGCGAATCAAGATTCCCCTCTAAAAACTTGATGATTTCTTTTGGAGCAAATTCTTGAATTAAATTAAACACTGAATCCCTATCAATATTTACATATGCAAGCAAAGTTGCTGCAATTAAAAGCATTGGAAAAATAGAAAACAGCATGTAATAGGCTAACTGCGCTGCATTCCCAGAAACATCATTTTTACCGATCTGTCGAATGATTAATTTCGTAACTCGGTAAAATCGATTGCTCGTTATTTTTTTTAGCACAACTTTCTCCCTCCCTTCGATAGAATGAAGTGCTGACCCTTCTTTCGATTATAAACCAATGAAACTCGCATGTCCTCTTATTTTATGATAAAATCTTCAATATTACGAGCAAAAGGGGAATAAAAAATGAATTTGGAACAACCCAGTCAAGAAAATGTGGATTTCATTCTCAAAAAAATCACTGAAAAACTAAAAATGGTGAATGCATCCGCATTTGAAAATATGAAGTTAGAACAAGTTCACTACGATCTATTGGTGGAACTGTATCAACTCATTTCTCGAAAAAATTCATTCAGTCCACGGGAAATGCAAATGTTTGCTGAAGAGTTGAGTTCGATTCGAAAAAAATTAACGGTCAAAATAATCTGTAGCAAAGTCAACTAAAGAGTTCATCTCAAAAATTTTAGAAGGTGCAAGGGCGATTTGAGTTTTAAAGTCTCCTTGCGCCTTTTCAAATGCTTCCCCCACTTCTAAAAATTGATCACTATTATACGCTTTTTCCTCGTAGCTCTCAAAAACACGTTTTCCTGCTTGCAATTTAGCAGCAGTTCCCATCTTAACTGGAATTTTCGTAGAGCGTTCTTCCGCTAAATGTAGCGAAGTATTTTTATCATGATCAACGCCAAACAAAACAATTTTACACTTCTTCAGTTGATAAAGTTTTCCAAGTGGAGACTCGTCTCCAAAGCCATGAGCTAATGAATGTCCTTCTACTATCCTATCAGCATGTTTGCCCCACGCTGTAAATGAATAGTAAGGGTGGTCACTTCTCACAACATCTTTTAAAGCACGAAAGCTTTCTGCAATCACGCCCATGCCAGTGCTTGGCGTCCTATCTTTATCAAAAAGTGGCATATTTTGCCTGATTTCCTCCCACCACTCTTCTGGAACTGGTGGATTTTCCCAAAACTTCGGGTCGCTTAATCCTCCTGTTTGCGCTGGCATAACAAGGGTTCCTTCTTTAGTTAAAAGACTTTGAAGCGCATTAATTATAGCAATCGCTCCCCCACAAACCCATCCAGCTTGCGAAAGCGATGCATGAAAAATAATCGTATCTCCTTTTTTTATTCCTGCATTTTGAAATTCATGGACCAATCGTTCCACAGTAAAAGGAATACTTGAACGGCGTACCGAGGCTTTTTCACTCATCTTCATTTCCTCCTTTAAAAAAACTGCAACATCACTGTTGCAGTTTTTTGTTTGTTACTCATTTTCGCCTTGATAAGTTAAAATCTCTGGTCCGTTTTTCGTAATGGCAATCGTGTGTTCATACTGCGCGGATAAAGAACCATCCACGGTTCTCGCTGTCCAGCCGTTATCATCCATTTTTGCTTTCCAGCCTCCGATATTTACCATTGGCTCGATCGTAATGACCATCCCTTCTTTTAGCCTCGGTCCCTTTCCAGACGCACCATAATGTGGCACCTCTGGCTTTTCATGAAGGGTTGGTCCAATCCCGTGCCCAATGAATTCACGAACTACACTTAAGTTTTCACCTTCTACATAAGTTTGAATGGCGTGACCAATATCTCCAATCCGATTACCAACTTGTGCTTGTTCAATTCCCAAATAAAGTGACTTACGGGTAACATCCATTAAGTGTTTGACTTCATCAGAAACATCGCCAACTGCATAAGTCCAAGCAGAGTCTGCGAGTGCTCCGTGATAGTTCACAACCATATCTACCGTGATGATATCGCCATTTTGTAAAGGCGTTTTTCTTGGGAAACCATGACAAATTTCATCATTAATGCTTGCACAAGTTGCATATTCATACCCCTCAAACCCTTTTTGTTCCGGTGTCGCACCTTTGCTACGCAAGAATTCATCAGTAAAAACTTCAATGTCCCAGCTTGTGATACCAGGTTTAATCATTTTAGCAATTTCTTTATGCGTTTCAACTAAAATATCGCCGGCTTTTTTCATTTCATCAATTTCGCGGCGTGATTTAAGTGTAATCATCGTCTGTTTCATCCTCTCCTAGAAAATCCACTATCCTTAATTATAACGCTCGAGTAAAAGAAAAGAAAGCAATCGACAAAAAAAAGGTTGCACAATTCAGCAAGACATTTATAATAGAAGTGTTAGTGAATCCATTCATAAAGTTATCATGCAGATAACTTTTTTAAAAAAATTTTTCAGAAAATGGTGGTATGAGAAAATGGCAAAAGTGATGATTGTTTACGCAAGCATGACGGGAAATACACAGGAAATCGCTGATATCCTTGGTGAAGAACTAGAAAAATATGATATTGAAGTTGAAATTGAAGAATGTATTAACGTTGAGCCAGAAGAACTGCTTGATTATGATGGCGCCTTAATCGGTGGCTATACGTATGATGATGGTCAGCTTCCTGATGAATTCGTTGATTTTTATGAAGATATGGCCGATGTTGACTTTTCTGGGAAAGTTTGTGCTTCATTCGGTTCTGGTGATACTTTTTATGATGAATTTTGCCTAACAGTTGACCTTGTTGAGACGCGCTTAAAAGAAAAAGGCGCGATTGTTCCTGTTGAAGGACTAAAAGTTGACTTAGATCCAGATGAAGATGATGTAGAACGCGCTGAAGCGTATACGAAAAAATATGTAGATGTTTTACTTGAAAATGCATAATAAATGAAAAAAGATGCCCTTCTGGCATCTTTTTTAATGCTGACTTTTAGGAATAAATACAAAGAGTGCAAGAATACTACAGATCGTACATGCAACTGGACGTAAAAAAAAGCAAAGTGCCATAGACAGGCTCCATGAAGAAACCACTAAAACCTAGAAGCGCCCATAAAATCACCGCACAAACACTTCGTTTGCGATTCTGTTTCCCGTACAAATATAAAATTCCAGCAACGATCATTCCAACCGTGATGATGTAACCAAAGATATCCATGGCTTGATCAGAAATTGTAAAAATATTAATTTGCAGGCGGTCAGCGATTTGTATTTGGTTAATCATCCCAATAATCGCAACAACAAATGACAAAATGCTAATGAAAATCCTCATATACATAAATCCCATCTCGTTTTCTTTTTATTATAGCAGAAAACTGCTTACTAAAAACAACTTTACCAAAAGGTTCACAAATTTGTCGTAAAGTAACGCTTTTTTTATTTAAATAAGGTAAAAAACTATAAATAGCAGAAAATTAGTTTTATTTAAAAGGTTCCAAATCCCGTTGCTTTCCGCTTCATTTTGCGCTACTATAAATTTATGACATTTAAGAGAGGTGTGAAATAATGACAACTTTTAATGAAAAATTAGACAAATATGCAGAGTTAATCGTCAAAACTGGGGTCAATGTCCAACCTGAGCAAAAAGTGGTAATCAATGCAAGCATTGATTCAGCCCCACTAGTTCGTTTAATTGCGAAACATGCGTTTCTTGTAAAAGCAAAAGATGTTATCGTAAACTGGGCGGACGAAGGAGTTACACTAGAGCGCTACAAAGGTGCCCCACTTTCTGTTTTTGAAGAGGCCCCGGAATACCGTGTAAAAGAACGGACAGAGCTTGCGAAAGAAGGAGCTTGTTTTATTTCCATCGTCTCAGAAGACCCGGATCTTTTAAAGGGTGTTGACGGAGAAAAAATCGCGGCTGGGCAAAAAGCGATGGGTGAAGCGCTTAAAGAATTTCGTGAGTTAACGATGTCAAATGCGATTAGCTGGACGGTTGTTGCGGCTGCTTCTCTTGGCTGGGCTGAAAAAGTTTTCCCGGATCTACCAGAAGCTGAACAAGTGCCGAAATTATGGGAAACTATTTTTGAAACGACACGTATCAATACGGCCGATCCAATCAAAACTTGGAAAAAGCATGATGAAACACTTTATGCAAAAGCGAAAGATTTAAATGAAAAACAATTCAAAACACTTCACTATACAGCCCCTGGAACAGATCTTTATATTGGACTTCCAAAAGATCATGTTTGGGTTGGCGCAGGCAGTTACAATGAAAAAGGACACGAATTTATGGCAAATATGCCAACCGAAGAAGTTTTCTGCTGTGCTGAAAAAACAAGTGTAAACGGTTATGTTTCAAGCACAAAACCGCTTAGTTACGCTGGAAATATCATTGATAACTTCAAACTCACTTTTGAAGATGGAAAAATAATCAAAGTGGAAGCCGAACAAGGACAAGCGATCCTTGAAGATTTAGTTTCGACGGATGAAGGCTCACATTACCTTGGTGAAGTGGCCCTCGTACCCGATCCTTCCCCCATTTCACAAAGTGGTATTCTTTTTTATAATACATTGTTTGATGAAAATGCTTCGAATCACTTGGCAATTGGAAGCGCCTATGCTTTCAACATTAAAGGCGGCGAAAACATGACGCGTGCAGAATTAGATGATCGTGGTGTGAATACGAGTCTTGTTCACGTTGACTTTATGATTGGTTCAAATAAAATGGATATTGATGGCGTTACAGAAAGCGGCGAAACTTTGCCTGTCTTCAGAAATGGGGACTGGGCTTTCTAATTCCTTTTTTCACTGAACATATATGCCGTGCATTTCGTTACATTTTCTTCTTTAGAGAAAGCGAAAACTGAACGAAAGAAGGTATATGCATGAAATTTAGAGATTGGGACATCAATTTAAAAGTGCGTCTATTTGGGGAAGCACTGCTCGATATTTCTTTTTGGACGGTCTTTCCCTTTCTGACGCTTTATTTTTCGGATTCGATTGGACGCGCATTAACAAGCATGTTACTTATATTTTCACAAATTTTAGCAGTTATTACTGCCCTTTTTGGTGGCTATTTTGCAGATACTTATGGCAGGAAACGGATGATGAGCATTTCGGTAATTGGTGAAGGAGTTGGCTTCTTAATTTTCGCTCTCGGCGCCACATCTTTTATGCATTCCCCTTACCTGTCTTTTGCAGGCTTCACGCTTGCAAGTATTTTCATGTCATTTTATCAACCCGCCAGTCAAGCGATGATCGCCGACGTTGTTGATCCAAGACACCGAAGTCATGTTTACTCCATTTTCTATATGATGGTCAACGTGGCCGTTGTTGTTGGGCCTATCCTTGGTTCGATTGTCTTTCATGACTTTACAGTTGAAACATTACTGGCGATCGCCTTTTTCGATCTTGTTTTGCTTATTTTATTGCAAAAGTTTGGGCACGAAACGGCACCGCTTGCCTTAAATCCCGAACTACGAAAAGCGCAAAGTAGCAAATCACTTGGCTCTGTTATCGTGGAGCAAATCAAAAACTATACCCTTATTTTTAAAGATAAAATTTTCTTTCTTTACATTTTAGCCGGGATCATTATTGCTCAAGCAACGATGCAACTTGACTTGCTTTTCCCACTTTTTATTAAAGAAAAAATTGGCAATTCCATGGTGCTTGGGATTTCGTTAACAGGCGAACAACTTTTCGGATTCATTGTCTCGATTAATGGTTTTTTCGTGGCTGCACTTACCGTTTTTGTAACGCGAATGATGAGTCGCTATCAGGAAAAATTTGTATTTATGAACTCTTCCTTTCTTTTCGGTATAGCGCTCTTTCTTTTTGCCGCCATCGCAACCCCTTACGGAGCCATTGTAGCTATTATTCTCTATAGTTTTGCTGAGCTTATGACAGTTGGGATTCAGCAAAACTTTGTTTCAAAATTAGCACCAGAAGACAAGCGAGCAATGTATTTTTCCGCCGCTGGTTTGCGATATAACCTTGGAAAAGTAATTGCACCACTTGCGATTACGCTCTCTGCAGCAATCGGATATTTTTTCACCTTTTCGCTCATTGCGTTACTCGCATTCTTAAGCGGAATCATCTATTATATTATGTATGTCAAATATGAAAACAGTTCACGATCTGAGCACTCTATCTGAGTGCTCATTTTTCATTTAGTTAACAAATTCTTGTCATTTCTGTGATTTTCGTTTAAATTAGACAAAGCAGGGAAAAAATAACAGACATATTTTGTAACTGTAAAAATAAGTGTAAAAATAGAAAGTGGTGTTGAAATGTTTGGAACTACTACAATCGGTATTGACTTAGGAACGGCCAATATCTTAGTTTACAACCAAGAAAAGGGAATTATCTTAGATGAACCATCCGTTGTGGCGGTTGATACAAACACGAATGATGTCCTTGCTTTTGGACATGAAGCAAAAGAAATGATGGGAAAAACACCTGCGAATATTGCAATCGTCCGCCCAATGCGTGAAGGCGTAATTGCCGATTTTGACGTAACGAGCGGTTTACTTCAACAAATTATGAAGCGCATCAATGCTTCTGAAGGAAGTTTTCGTAAACCCAATGTCGTCGTCTCAACACCAAGTGGCGCTACTTCTGTAGAACGCCGTGCAATTAGCGATGCCGTGCAAGCGGTTGGAGCAAAATCTGTAGTTTTGATGGAAGAGCCCGTAGCAGCTGCGATTGGCGCAGATCTTCCAGTTTCTGAACCTGTTGCTAATACAGTAGTTGATATTGGCGGGGGAACGACAGAAATCGCTATTATTTCTTACGGAGGCGTTGTTTCAAGTACTTCCATAAGAACTGGGGGCGATCACATTGATGAAGAAATTATTAACTATATTCGTAAAGAATATAATTTATTAATTGGTGAAGCTACTTCAGAGCGAGTGAAAAAAGAACTTGCCTATGCACCAGTTCCGCATGCAGAACTTAAAGCAGAAATTCGTGGACGTGATCTTGTAACTGGTCTTCCAGAAACTGTCACAATCTCCTCCAATGAAATTCAAAGTGCAATTGAGGAATTGCTTGAACGCGTTCTCGAAGCAATTCGTCTCACACTTGAAAAATGCCCAGCTGAACTTAGTGGGGACATTGTTGATCGAGGTATCGTACTTACAGGGGGCGGAGCACTTATCCAAGGATTTAAAGAATGGCTAGTTGAGCGGATCGATGTTCCCGTACATATGGCGCCAGAACCGCTTAAATCCGTAGCAATTGGAACTGGCAAATCACTTGATTATGTCAAAATGATCTCCAAATAATAAAAAGACCGCTAACGTTGATTTAGCGGTCTTTTATTTGAAAAAAATGGGGAATTTTGCTAGAATAAAACCGTTGGGCTTCTTTTTGCCTGAAACGTTCATTCATCTTGTCCCCTTAGTAAAATGGATATTACAAGACCCTCCTAAGGTTTAGTTGTAGGTTCGATTCCTACAGGGGACGTTTATTTTAAAGTTCTAATAGATGACGCGAGAATGAGTTTCGATTTTTATCGAGCTCGTTTTTTGTTGTTTGGGGCTGAAATGGGGCTGAGGCTTCGGATTTTAATTTTTAACATTATGTAGCGTTACACAAAAATAAGCCAAAAAAGCGGTCTTATTTTATTCGTCTACATTTTCGAGTCTTTAAGACAAGCTTTTCTAATCACATTCCCGCTATTCTTCTAACCGTATTCGCTGTACGAATAGTGATCTTATTTTTTACATTCGAGTTGGCAGTTTTTGACCACCAATTTGTTTTCTGATAGTCTTTTCGACTGAATGACCAGAAAACAACATTTTTATGATGATGTATTTTCTCAAACTCGACTTTAGGACTCCCCATTTCATCGTAAAACGTCTCATAAACTAAAGGGAACAAGAGAAAAATCAAATTGTCGTAGATGGCCTTATCCGCATTTCCCCACCAATCAGGCGCATTTTCAATAATTTCCTTTAGTTCTTCTTGTAAAAGGACATGAACAGGTAATTCTAAGTTAAACTTATTTTTAATCATTGATTTTATATTTTTAGCAAGTAGTAGTGTGTCTTCAAGTCTACTGGAAAAAATCACATTTCCACTATTTAGATGCGTTGTAACCTCAACAAAGTCAAGTTCTTCAAATCCTGTTTTTAATTCCGTCATGACTATTTTATTTTTGCCGCTTACATTGATTCCTCGCAGCAAAGCGATATACCTTTTCACATCATTTCCCTCCTTGTGGTTAATCGATCTTAAGTTAAAACGAATTCCCCCCACTTATTCCACGTTCCATTTGTAGGATATGTAAAATTAAAAATAGCTCCATTCTATTCTATCATATCAAAGAAACTCGAAAGCTTTTTTCAGCACTCAGTAGTAAAGAATCCTAAGGTTAGTTTCTAACCTTAGGATTCTCATAATCAATCTTGCCCGTTTCGATTCGTCTTTTTAAATCTAAAACTTTTTTCTCGATTGTTTTTGCAGTCCTTTCGAACTCTGTTTGACTCTTACCCGTAGGATCATCAAGTCCCCAGTCCTCACGGTGACTACATTTGACTTGCGGACATTGCACATTACACCCCATTGTAATCACGATATCCACTTCTGGAATGGTTTCTAATGTTTTTGACCTTTGTTGTGACATATCAAATTGATATAGATCATAAATCGTTTGTATAGCATCTTCGTTGATTTTAGGGACACTTTCGGTTCCTGCGGAAAAGCTTTCAAAAGTCTCACTTGCTAGCCATTTCCCGAGCGCTTCCGCCATTTGACTACGGCAAGAGTTGTGCACACAAATAAATCCAACTTTAGGCTTCATATTTCTCCTCCTTAAAAAAATCGCTTTGTTAACCCAAAAACAAGCACAATGAATGGATAGATGATTGCTAGTGTATCCTATTAAATAAAGCCCGTCTCATTCGCTAAGTAAACAAGACGGGCTTAGATATCATTTGTTTTTTTCAATCAAACGGAAGTGTTGCCAAGGTTGAATCGTTTCAAGTAAATAACGTTCTTCTGGCACTACCCGTGCTACAACATTCGTATTTCCTGAATTCTCCATCGCTTGAAGCGCGATTTGCATTTCGCCCTTATAACGCTCATAGCCATTATTATCAACCGTCACGTCGCCTAATTCAAGCGAAACCGTGTCATGGGGTGCGAAATCATACTGCTTGTAATTCACACGTGTCATCGTCGAACGGATCACATATGCAGACACATCACCACGATTGAAATGTTTTTGTGTCAAGACGAGCTCTTTTTCAGTAGCAGTGGCTTCATCCACAAACTCAACAGAAAGCTCAAGTTCATTGCGATTTAGTTCACTCAAAGCTTTTAATTCCGCTTCAGAAGCAAACATATTTCCAACAATCACATCATCAATAAGCCCTGTATTCCAAAGATCTTTCGCTTGAACCGCAATATCCATTCCGCGGTGTTCTTCAAGGGTTGGAAGTCCCCCATCTACGACAAACCATGGCCCATATTCTCCTTCATTTGAAGAAACAAAAGCGGCTGTTCGCAAGTTTAATTCTTTAAATTGCTTACTAGTCCGTAAGAATTGTTCACGTGACAAAGCCGTGTAGCGACGTGGATAGAAATTATGGCAACCAATGATATTCGCTCGATTGGCTTCATAACTCAAAATATTATTCACATAACTTGTTCCGTTACTAATATTTAGTTCAATCATCAAATCATTATCATCAAATGACATTTCCGCTTCTTCAGAACCTGAGAAACCAAGATCTAATCGAAGTCCAGCAAGACCGATTTCTTTAAAACGATCAAGTTCTTTATAGGTAATATTAAGAGATTCAAAAACCGTTGGATCTACATCAGCAATTACTTCAAATCCAAGTTCATTCGCACGCTTACAAATTTTTTCAAGCTTCGCAAATTCTTCTTTATCATTTGCTGAGATTAAACATGTAAAAATACGACTAAAACCATATTTTGCTGCCATTTCCACATAATTTAACGAATCCTCAAGTGGTACATGTTGCGGAAAAACCGAAATTCCTAATTTTCTCATAACCTAAAAATCCTCTCTTTGAACGTTTTTTTAGCACAAGTTTGAGCGCCACGCAACTCTTAATCCCTTTCTTCCATCATCGCATATGCTTGATTCAAAACATTTTTGCCATCCATCGTCCCATAATCAATCGCATCAATAATTTCGACGGGAATCTCACGTGAACCAAATTTGCGCTTAAGTCCTTTTGCTAAAAAGCGCACTTGCGGGGCAAGCAAAACTACATCAACCTCTGAAACGTACTTCGAAACATCTGCTTCAGCAACGGCAAGAACCTCTGCATCCAGTTTTTGTAACGCAATTTCTTCCTGCATTTTTTGCACGAGCAAACTCGACGACATGCCGGCAGAGCAAATTAACATAATTTTTTTCACGCTTTTTTACCTCCAACAATGATGATTCACTGTTCATTTCATATTAAATGCAAGTTTTATGCCAATGAAAACAGCGTCACACCAGGTTTTTAGATTCTTTTTACAAGAAGGTGAAGTGTGTAGAAGCTACACACTTCACAGTTTAAGCTTCTACTCGATTAGCGAGCATCATTTGTGTTAAATACGCGATCTCAGATTGCGGAACCGTAATTTGATATTCACGTTCCACATTTTCCATCATTTGTTGTGTCACTTGCATTTCCACCAAGTGCTTTTTAGCAAATTCGTTCAAGTCAGGAAATTCCCGGTCAACTGCTCCAAGACGCATCCGCTCAATCAAGAACGCCATGTGTAAAATCATCCCAATATCAACGCCAGGTTCAAGAATCAAATTCAATTGAATTTGTAGTTCCGAAATCAGCTTCCGCAAAAAGTAAACCAAATCCTCTACAGAATCAACTGCTTTAAGATTCCCCGAAAGAGAAGCAATCAATTTTTCATAAGGGACTTCATCACTGATAATTCGCTTCGCAATATCCAAGCCATCATCAGAAAAGACTTCTAACGCACTGAAAAACGGGATATCCTGATATTCAAACTCAACAGAACCCATAATTGCTAGAATATGGAATTCCTCTTTCAATTGATCGATCCGTTCACGGAAAGCATCCTTATGCAAGAATTGTAAAATGATAATCTCCACTTTACTTTCATCAATAATCGGGGCAATTCGTTTCCGCAGCTGTTCTGCAACGCCTTCACCCGTAAAACAAGTCAAAACAACCGCATTTTTAACCGGCTTAGCGCGTAGCGCATGCGCTTTATATTTATTTTCAAATAGCTGCTGACAGCTTTGATAAATATCCTCTAACCCTCGTCCGAGTGAAGCTTTTCGAATTGCTTCTAAAACAACTGGCGTGCTCGTCATCGTCACTGTTTTTGTCCGAATCCCGAGTTCTTCCACCAACATATTTCCAAAAGAAGCAAGAGAACCCATGTCGGATAAAATGAGCAAGCCTTTTTGCGGGTCCAGTTTCAAAACACGATTTTTCACTTTTTCATACATCGTTTTGACATCCATCGTAAGTGGCATATCAATGGCCGTTCCCGTTTCAATACTAAGAAGCTCTTGGACCGTTTCAACCATACTTGTTGCAGTACTTCGACCATGCATCAATACGAGAACTTCCACTTGTGCTTCACTGCTTACAAACATCGAATCCACCACTTCAGCCGTCAAGAACATGGTTAAAAAGCCTATTTCATCAAAGGGAATTTCAATTTGAAGCGCTTGCTCAATCATCGCTGAAAGCTCAATTGCCGCTTGGAATTCCTTCGGATATTTTTTTTCGAACGTTATTCAAATCCGGATGCACAATGTGCTTTTGCTCTCGAATCCGCTCAATTGTACTTTGCAAGTGAAGCGCAAAAGCAAACCTCATCTTATCATTATAACTGCGCTCAAGCCGTTTTTCCGCAACGTGATAAACCGCTTCCGTTAACTCCCAAATAGCAGGATCAATGATTTCTTTCGCAGTCTGTTGCGTAGGGAGTTGCTCCATGTAATCATGAAAGTATTGATCGACATCTACATAAAGTTCCGCTTCAAGCTCGCTACCATCTTTCCCTTCTTTGAGCAACTCCTCAGCGCGATCTTGAATCGCTTGATAAACATCATCTACTTCTACTACAAGATCTGGACCCGGTTCACTCGCATCAGCAAATTTGAAAATCGTCTTATTCACATCGATTAAACGATTTAGTTTTTCTGGTTCATCCTTCATGTGTAGTAAACCTTTTTGAACATGAATGGGTAAATCATCTTGCTCAATCAAAATATAATTGGCAGCTTTTGTCTTATAATGCAAGAAAGCCTTTGCACAAGCAAGTTTCAAATCGCGTTGCAGTTGCCCAACGTTTGCGCTTGCATGGTAAAGCAAGAACGCAATCAAAGCTTGCCGGTGCACACGAATTGACTGATTGAGTCTCCTTGCTTCCTGCTTCAAAAAGAATTCCACTAACTGGTAGCGCTCTTCCATGCTCCGTTCAGCGAGTTGCGGCAAAGTAATCGTCATGGGAATCCGCCGCGTAAATGTTTCAAGTAAAAAATTATCTGGAGATTCCGTTGTCGCACCAATGATCTCGACTTGTGCGCGGTGCACTTTCGAGCTTTCTCCAAGCGGCCTGAACTCTCCCTTATCAATAAACGTAAACAACATTTCTTGCCCTTCTGGCGGCAAGCGATGAATCTCATCTAAGAACAAAATTCCACCATCAGCCTGCGCAAGAAGCCCATCACGTGTTTCTTCCGCACCTGTATAAGCACCTTTTACGACACCAAAAATATGCCCAAATAAAAGTTGCGGGTTTTGAGCGTAATCGGCACAGTTAAAAGAAATAAACGGGGCATCTTGCGGGATCACCGCCGATTCGCGAGCAAATTCATACATGCATTCGGCAAAAAGAGATTTCCCTGTTCCCGTTTTTCCTAAAATTAAAGTGTGTAAACCATTCGGCGGATAAAGAATGGCCGCCTTCGCTTGCTGGATGCTGATCTTCAAACTTTGATCCGACCCGATCAAGCGATCAAAAGCCGTTGCATCCCCTTTTTCGCGTTTTGCTTCAGCAAGCGCATTTTTCAAAGTTTCGTAATAAACAGGTTTTCCTGGAAGCTTCTTGATCTTGTTTTCTTTAAACAAATCGTTCAGATAACGGCTGACATTGGCACGATCCATGTTGAGTTTACTAGCTACGTCAACCGCAGTCGTTTTTTTGATTCAGCTCATCTAAGAAGGCTAAAACTTCCTCTTTTCTACTCGCCATCCTCTTCGCTCCTTTAAACGCTATGCCCCCATTATACACTTTTACACACATAAGTCGCAATAGCCGTTTTTAAGCAAGAAAAAAACCGCCAAATCAGCGGTTTCTCTTCTTCGTATTCTTTGTCACTTTGTTTTCCTTTGCATCTTCTGGAGAAACAAGCTTGCCGCCAAAAAAGCGAACTGCAAGAGCTGACTTTCCGAGCTCCTTCAAATACTGCTTCAGCGACCGAAGCTCCCGTTGGTTTACAAACGACAGCACCGTTCCCGCTTTCCCCATCCGACCCGTTCTTCCTGCCCGGTGTGTGTATTCCCTTGCACTTTCCGCAAGATCATATTGAATCACATAAGGTAAATCTGGAATATCTAGACCACGAGCCGCAATATCTGTTACTACTAAATATTGTAACTTTCCTGCCTTAAATTCGCGCAATACTTTTTGCCTGGTTTCTTTACGTAAATCCCCATGAATCCCCGCAGCCGAAACGCCATCAAATTGAAGTTTTTCAAGCAAAATATCCATCCGCGGCTTATCGCGCACAAACACAAGTGCTTGCATCCCTTCCACTTGAGCGATCCGCCGTATCAAGCTCGCCTTCTCGCGATTTTCCACTTCCATGTAAAGATGCGTTACATTTTCCGTTGCTCGCGATGTCGGCTTCACTTCCATTTCGACGGGATCCCGCTCAAATTGCCTGAAAAAACAATCCGGATCTAAAGGACGCGTCGCAGAAGCGAGCACTAACTGCACATCCCGCTTCGCATGGCGGACAATATCCATCGTCATCCGGCTATTTTCTTTTGTTAACAACTGATCTGCCTCATCAAGTGTAACCACCTGCACACTGTGCATCTTCACTTTTTTTCGTTCGATTAATTCTAGCAACCGTCCCGGTGAAGCCACAATAATTTGCGGCTTTTTCTTGAGTCGTTCGAGTTGCCTTTTTATGTTAGCCCCGCCAATAATTGGCATCACAGAAATCTTCTTATCAGCATCTAAAAACAAACGGATCGCATCCGCAATTTGCATCACAAGTTCATGACTTGGCGCGAGAACAAGCCACTGCAGTTCCGGTTTCGCTTCGATTTTTTCAAGAATCGGAAGCGTATAGGCAACCGTCTTCCCCGTTCCAGTTGGCGAAATCGCAAGCGCATCACTTCCTGCTTTAAGCACTCCGTAAAGAGCTGTTTGAATCTCCGTTGGCTCATCAAAACCATTCGCCGTAAAAGCCTTCTGCCAGCGCTCCATTAAATTCTCTTCCATGCGTATACTCCTTTTTCTTCTATCATTCCATCATCATACCACAAAAAACAAGTCGCTTCACCCCTCTTTCAGGAAAAGCGACCTGAGTTTACTTACTTTTCTGCATCGAAATAAATATCATTTTGATGGCGAAGTTCATTTGAAAGTTTTAAAACCTGTATACTTAAATCCCGAAGCGCCTCATAAGCACTTTGATCTTTTTTTTCAATAATTTTAGCAAAACGGCCCGCTTCAAACTGCATATCATTTTCAACGATCGGCTCAGCCAGTTCAAGCACTTCTTCGCCGTGATTTCCGTGAAATGACAACTTTTCAATCGAGGTAAGAGGTTCAATCAAAAGCGTGCCTTTTTCACCATAAATCTCACTATTTAAAAATGACGTTGAGTTTTTCCCTTGAATGATTGTGACATTAAAATCCCCATATTCCAAAATAATAGGTCCATTCGCATCAACACCCGTCCGCATTTTTGTTGCAAAGTAATGAGCTGCTTTTGGTTCCCCAAACAGCGCAACCGCAGAATAAAGTGGATAAACACCAAGATCCGTAAGCGATCCTCCTGAAAAATGTAACGAGAAAATATTCGGTTCTTGCCCAGAAAGCACCTGATCATACCGTGAAGAATATTTCATGTAAGCAAGCGTAGCCCCGTGCAATTTACCCACTTTTCCAAGATTTTCCTGTAAAATTTTAAAGTTTGGTTCTTGAATGTGCCGAGCTGCTTCAAATAAAAAGACGTCATTTTCTTTCGCAACTTGGTGTGCCTCGGAAAGTTCACGAACCGTTGAAAAAATAGGTTTTTCAACAATCACATGCTTGCCAGACTTCAAAAATTGAAGCGCATGCTCAAAATGCAGGCCATTAGGCGAAGCAATATAAACCCCATCAATCGCATCACTAAGCGCCATACTTCCAATATCTGTAAAAAGTTCTTGTGTCGCTCCATATTTTTTAGCAAAGTCTGCCGCTTTTTCCATCGTTCGTGAGTAGACCGCTCGTAGTTCCCATTCTCCTGAGCGCGTAGCCCCATCAATAAAAGAATCTGTAATCCAATTCGTCCCAACTATTCCAAGTTTTAGCATAATTCGCTCCCCCAATCATTCATTTCCCCTTTAGTATAACCTAAAAAAGCTTTTTTTACCCGCAAGAAAAACGGACACTAAAAGCCTTCCGCTTCCAAGTGCCCGCTATCCCTTTATCTTTCTTCCGCCTCACGGTAAAAAAGTTTCTCCCATCAAATAAAAATCCACTTCCCTTGCCGCTTCACGACCTTCTGCAATAGCCGTTACAACAAGACTTTGACCATAGCGAGCATCCCCACAAGCAAAAATTCCTTCTTCGCTTGTTCTGTAAAATCCCTTCGCTGCTTCAATTGTCTGTTGCTTCGTCTTCTTCACCTTAAAGTTTTCGAAAATCGCATCTTCCGCTCCTTCAAAGCCCGCCGCAATTAACACCATATCCGCATCCAAAATGCGTTCTGAATTTGGCACTTCTCGGTAGCGTTTAGTCTCCTCATCTCGTTCAACTTGCACCGTCCGGATCCCCGTCACTTCACAAGCCTCATTCTTTACAAAACTCACTGGACTTAGCAAATATTCACGCGGATCCATTCCGTACACTGCTTCTGCTTCTTTGTGGGCATAGTCCATTTGAAAAACATGGGGGTATTCCGGCCAAGGATTATTTTCCGATCGTTCTTCCTCAAGCTTTCCGCGCCTTCCCAACTGCAAAATAGATTTTGCTCCTTGACGAAGCGCTGTTGCTACACAGTCTGCTCCCGTGTCTCCACCGCCGATAATAATCACTCTTTTTCCAGCAGCCGAAAGCGACTGTTCCGTTTTATTTAAAAGCAAATCCCGAATACTCGCCGTTAAATATGGCACTGCCAAATGAATCCCTTTACTATCACGATTTGGGACAGCCACTTCACGTGGCTTCCCAGCACCAGTTGCCAAAACGAGTGCATCGAAATCCCGTTTCAATTCCTGAAAAGAAAGATCCTTCCCGCAGTCCACATTAGTCACAAAACGAATCCCTTCTGCTTCAAGCAATTGGACGCGTCTTGATACACTTTCTTTATCCAGCTTCATCGTTGGGATACCATACATTAAAAGCCCACCAATACGATCACTTTTTTCGAACACCGTAACAGTATGCCCCGCTTGATTGAGCTGATCGGCACAAGCAAGACCTGCTGGCCCAGAACCAATCACTCCAATTTTCTTTTCCGTCCGCACTTTCGGTGGAGTCGGCTTAATCCAACCTTCAGCAAACCCTCGGTCAATAATAGCCCGTTCAATGGACTTAATTCCCACTGCCGGTTCCGAAATGGCTACCGTACAACTCCCTTCACAAGGAGCTGGACAAACACGCCCAGTGAATTCCGGAAAGTTATTTGTTTTAAGCAAAAGCTCAAGTGCCTCTTTCCAGTCCCCCCGGTAAACCGCATCATTCCATTCCGGAATTAAATTATGGAGCGGGCATCCCGATACCCCATTTTTAATTTCCATCCCAATGCTGCAAAAAGGAACCCCACAATCCATACAGCGAGCAGCTTGAATCTTTAAATCCGCTTCTTCAAGTGGCAAGCTATATTCATTCCAATCCCGTACCCGTTCTTTTGGTTTCCTGACTGGCGTTTCAATTCGATCATACTCCATAAAGCCCGTCGCTTTTCCCATTTTCGTTCTCTCCTTTCCTAACGAACCTGTTTCGCATTCTCTCTTGTGCTTTCATAAAAAGCCGCGAGCTCTGCTTCCTCGGCGTCATCAAATCGTTCCGTCAAATCCGCAATCCGCTTGCGCATCGCCTCATACTCAGTCGGGATTACATATACGAAGTTGTTCACTTCTGATTCAAAATCAAGCAAAATAGCGCGAGCCATCTCGCTTCCCGTTGCCTCCACATGTCGCTCTAATAAATCACGTAATTTCGCTTGTTCACTTTGAGCGAACTGACTCCTTACACTAACCAGTTCTGGATTTATTTTTCCTTCAAGCGTAGCAAAATCCTTTGCGTAGAGATAAGCGATTCCTCCGCTCATTCCCGCAGCAAAATTCGCACCAATGTCACCAAGGACAACTACCGCTCCGCCAGTCATATATTCGCAGCCATTATCTCCAATACCTTCAACAACCGCTTCCGCCCCGCTATTTCGAACCGCAAAACGTGCACCCGCTTTTCCAGCAAGATAAGCTTCCCCGAGAGTCGCACCATATAGCACGACATTCCCAGCAATTGCAGATGAATGCGGATCAACAGGAGTTCGCGCGTCATGAAATGCAATCAATTTCCCACCTGAAAGACCTTTTCCAAAATAGTCATTGGTATCACCTTCTACACGAAGCGTCATGCCTTTTGGAGCAAATGCGCCGAAGCTTTGCCCAGCAGACCCTTTAAATGTAAAACGAATCGTATCGTCTGGAAGTCCCGCCTCGCCGTATTTCTTGCTGATTTCTGACCCCACTATCGTTCCCACTGCTCGGTCGATGTTATGAATTACGAAACTTTGTTCCACTTTTTCACCCGATCGGAGCGCCGGTTCAGCCGCTGATCGCAAGAAGCGCTCATCCAAAGTTTCCTCCAGCTGATGATTCTGACCTTTCGTACAAAATTGATCGGCCGCTTGGTAAAATGCATCCGTATAGAGTAAATTGGAAAAATCGAGATACTTCGCTTTCCAATGTTCCTGTTTACGCACCGTTTCTTTAAGATATTCTTTGTGCCCAATAATTTCATCCAAATTTCGAACACCAAGTTCAGCCATCAACTGCCGCATTTCTCCTGCGATAAATTTGAAAAACTGAACAACATAATCCGCCGATCCAGCAAATTTCTTTCTTAATTCTGGATTTTGAGTAGCGACCCCAACCGGACAAGTATCCATGTGACAAACCCGCATCATAACGCATCCCAAAGTCACAAGTGGCGCCGTTGCAAAGCCAAATTCTTCTGCGCCAAGCATGGCCGCAACTAAGACATCTTTCCCTGTCATCAACTTCCCATCCGTTTCAAGCACTACTTTATTTCGTAAATCATTTAAAATTAAGGTTTGCTGCACTTCCGCAAGTCCAATTTCCCAAGGTAAACCGGCATGACGAATACTACTTCTTGCTGCCGCGCCAGTGCCCCCTTCATAGCCACTTACAGAAATCACATCTGCTTTTCCTTTAGCCACCCCAGCCGCAATCGTTCCAACGCCTGTTTTAGAAACTAATTTCACACTAACTCGCGCACTTGGATTCGCGTTTTTTAAATCGAAAATCAATTGGGAAAGATCCTCGATGGAATAAATATCATGGTGAGGCGGTGGGGAAATGAGCCCCACTCCTGTTGTTGAACCACGCGTTTTTGATATCCAAGGATAGACTTTACCACCAGGAAGGTGCCCACCTTCCCCTGGTTTCGCGCCTTGTGCCATTTTGATTTGCAATTCCGATGCATGAACGAGGTAGTGGCTAGACACTCCAAAGCGACCAGAAGCGACTTGCTTAATCGCACTGCGTTTTGAGTCTCCATTCGCATTTTGGATAAAACGCGCTGGATCTTCTCCGCCTTCCCCGCTGTTACTTTTCCCGCCGATCCGGTTCATCGCAATCGCGAGGGCTTCATGTGCTTCTTGGCTGATCGAGCCATAACTCATTGCACCCGTTTTAAAGCGTTTGAAGAGACTTTCTTCCGGCTCCACCTCATCAAGTGAGATAGGCTTTCTCCCCGTTTCTAGCTTCAAAAGGCCCCGCAAGAACGCTTGATTGTGATTTTCCATTAAATCTCGGTAAAGTTCGTAAGCTTCCTGATCACCTTCGCGTGTTGCTCGTTGCAATGAATGAATCGCAAGTGGGTTAAACACATGATATTCGCCGCCGTTTGCTCGGTATTGATACTCACCACCTGAATCTAGCGTCTTACTATCTACACCTTGTGCATGAAAAGCTTTCCGGTGGCGTAACCAGGCTTCTTCTGCAATCACGGCAAGCGGAATCCCTGAAAGTTTGCTCGCCGTCCCCGTAAAATACTTTTCAATCACTTCTTTAGAAAGACCGATCGCCTCAAAAATTTGTGCGCCACGATAGCTTTGCACGGTAGAAATACCCATCTTGGACATCACTTTTAAAAGCCCATCCGTTAGCGCTTCAAGATAACGTGTTTCAGCTTCCGCATGACTAAAACCTTCGATTCGACCGCGTTCAATTTGACTGTGAAACAGCTCAATCGCCAAGTAAGGGAAAACGGCATCTGCACCGTAACCGATTAAAAGCGCTGTATGGTGCACATCGCGCGCTTCCGCCGTTTTTACAATAATACTCGCTTTAGTACGTAAACCGAGACGTGTTAAATAGTGATGCAAGCCGCTTGCCGCAAGAAGCGCAGGGATCCCGATCCACTCCTCGCCGACCCCTTCATCCGTCAAAATAAGTAAAGAACTCCCGCTCTCTTCAATCGCGACTCTAGCCTCTTCAAAAAGCCGTGCCAAAACTTCATCCAGCTCGTTTCGTTCCTCAGGACGGAAAAGAATCTTTAGAACCGTTGTTTTTGTGCTAAATTTCGTTTGATTTTTAAGGGCCTCAAACTCAAGGCGAGAAAGCACAGGGGTCGTTAAACGGATTCTGTTGGCATTTTCGCCACTTGGCTCAAGAATATTCCCTTCATCGCCCAAAAGTGTCATCGTCGAGATCACCGCTTGCTCCCGCAACCCGTCAATCGGTGGATTCGTCACTTGGGCAAATAATTGCTTAAAGTAATGAAAGAGGAGCTGTGGGCGATTCGAAAGAACGGCAAGTGGAGCATCATAACCCATTGCCCCTGTTGGATCTTTTTTTTTCTACAACCATCGGAATTAAAATTTTATTGAGTTCATCTTGCGTATAGCCAAATGCTTGTTGAAGCTTGAGTAATTCCGCATGCTCATATTTTTCAGAAGGCAAATTTTCCTTTTTAGTGAGTTCCTTTAAATCTGTTAAATGATTATCGAGCCACTCCCGGTACGGAGCTTCGTGCATAATTTTTTGTTTCAATTCTTCATCTGAAATGATTCGTCCTTCTTCAAGATCAATCAACAGCATTTCGCCAGCGCCAACGATTTCTTTTTTTTATGATATCCTCAGGTTCAACAGGGATCACACCTGTTTCAGAAGAATAAATGATTGTGTGATCCTTCGTTTCATAGTAGCGCGCGGGGCGCAGTCCGTTTCTATCGAGAATCGTACCGATCACCCGTCCATCAGTGAAGGAAATTGAAGTGGGACCATCCCAAGGCTCCATGAGCGTTGCATGATACGCATAGAAGTCTCGCTTATAGTCTTTTAACTGCTCGTTTTTATCCCAAGGTTCTGGAATTAACATCATCGCCGCGTGGGGCAAACTGCGCCCGGTTTGAACAAGGAATTCAAGTGCGTTATCGAGCGTAGCGGAATCGCTCCCCCTTTCATCAATGATAGGTTGGACAAATTCGAGTTTTTCCTGTAAAAGAGCACTTTTCACTCGCTTTTCACGAGCCTTCATCCAGTTGATATTCCCACGCTGAGTGTTGATTTCTCCGTTGTGTACCAAATAACGATACGGGTGCGCCCGCTCCCAGCTTGGAAACGTATTCGTTGAAAAGCGCGAATGAACTAGCGCAAATGCCGAAGTATACGCTGGATCTGCCAAATCTAGGTAATAAGCGCTAATTTGTTCTGGGGTAAGCATTCCTTTATAAATAATCGTCCGCGTCGACAAACTTGGGACATAAAAAGTTTCTTTGATTTCGGCATCATTTTGTGCAAAATTTTCAATTCGGCGACGTATCACATAGAGCTCCCGTTCAAATGCACGTTCCGTTAAATTAGCTTCTTTCTCGATAAAAACTTGATAAATGGCTGGCTCCTTTTTCCGAGCACGCTCACCAATTTGACTTGAATCAACAGGTAGTGCCCGAAATCCTAAGAAAGTTTGCCCAGCTTCATCAATGATCGTGACAAGTTTTTCCATCAAGCGCTTTCGCTCGGATTCAGATTTAGGGAAATTCAGCATTCCAATCGCATAGTGGTGACGCCTAGGAAGCACGATTCCAAGGTTACCGCAAACTTTTCGGAAAAATGAATCCGAAATTTCAAGTAGAATTCCTGCCCCATCGCCCGTATCACCGCCAACTTCACCACCGCGGTGTTTCAACTGGCCAAGCATATGAATCCCGTCTGTTACAATTTTATGGCTTGACTTATTTTTTACATTCGCCACAAAACCAATTCCGCAAGCATCGTGTTCATCACGTGGATCGTAAAGTCCATGCGGCTCCGGCATCCCAAGCTTCTTCATTGAAATTCCTCCTTCATTTCTTCCATTTATATGAATAAACTAAATTAATAGAAAATTTAACCCTCTTCATCAAAAATCATCCTTTAAAAGGGGTATTTTCTATTTTAGCGCTTTTCATTTATCGAAACAATATATATAATAGAATAAAACTATCTCTTTTTGAGAATGATAGGAGCTTGAAAATGGAACTACGTCAATTAAAATATTTTATGGAAGTAGCCCGTGTGGAGCACATGACGCAAGCCTCGGTCAATCTGCATGTAGCCCAATCTGCCGTTAGTCGTCAAATTATGAAACTCGAAGAAGAACTCGGCGTAGCTTTATTTGAGCGCGTCGGACGAAATATGCGCTTAACTTCTATCGGCGCAAGCTTTCTTGAGCAAACAAAACGTGCCATGCATGAGCTTCAAAAGGCAGAAGCACTTGTCACGGAATATTCAAATCCTGACATCGGAACCGTTCAGCTTGGACTTCCTAATTCACTAGCTCCGCGTGTCCTTCCTTCCGTCATCAGTGCCTTCCGAAAGAAATATCCGCAAATCACCTATGAATTCCGCGAAGGCTCAAATGCAGAGTTAGTGGCGATGGTTCGCTCTGGCGAACTGGATTTGACTTTTCTTTCCCCCCTTCAAGCTGAAAACGATATCTTCACGTCCACGCGTTTTTTCGATGAAGAACTGAAACTCATTGTTCCATCTAGTCATCCACTCGCTTCTAAAACCTGCGTTTCTTTAAAAGAGTTGGCACAAGAAAAATTCATTCTTTACCCTGAAGATTTTAATTTATATCAAATCGTGACAGATGCCGCCCAAAATAAAGGCTTTGTGCCCGAAGTGGCCTTCAGCAGCCAAGATTTCTATACCATACAAGGCCTTGTTGGTGCCGGACTAGGCATTAGCATTCTGCCTGAAATGATTCTTGACGGAGCCGTTTTTAAAAATACAAAGAGCCTTTCCTTCACCGACTCAGAACTTCACAGATCTGTTGGCATCATCAAAACCAAAAAACGCAAACTTGCTCCATCCGAAGCTTTATTTCATCAATTTATTCTCGACTTCTTTTCCAAAAAGTAAATGGGTTGAGACATAAAAACAAAAAAAAGAACAGAATCGTCAAAATTTCCATTTTGCAAATGGTTCCATTGACCGATTTCTGTTCTTTTAGTTTGGCTAGTCTGCCTCATGTCTAAGCCTCTTTACTCCATCTCCAAAAATGGCTGCGGATAGATCAATTTCCCGGCTACCCCTTCGAGATTTTGCCCCGGAAACCCAAGCACCATCCAGTGCTCCTCATCAACAGGAAACGGGGCTTCAATTCCATAAATCTTAGCTTTTTGAAAGCCAAAGCGTGAATAAAAGGATGCATGACCTAAAACACTAATCCCCGGAAAGCGAGCCTTCCTCGCAGACGTAATCCCTGCTTCAACTAGCTTCGAGCCAATTCCCTGATGCTTTTTACTGGTTAAGACAGCAAGTGGGGCTAGCACAAGAATCTCTTGATTTTGATTTTCTTGTGCGATGCTTGCCTTCGTAAGTAAAAGAAAGCCAGCGACTTCGCCTGATTCAAGCTCCGCGACAAGCGCAAGTTCCGGCAAATAAGCCTCCGTTTCACGCAATTTTTCCACTAAATTCGCTTCAAGTGGACTCGGAAAAGCATCTTCTAGCAAGGCTCTAATCGATGCTCTATCCACATATTTTTCCGGACGAATCTTCATCTTTATTGCACCTTAATAGCTGGCACATACTGTTCCAGTTTATCCATAGCATCTCGAACCACAATTGGTGTCACCGTTTGCGGCATCAAATGAATCATCTCACCATCTCGCGCTGCTCGCTCGGCTACCTGCTGCAATTCATTTTCTGTGATATCTAGAAGCCCTAATTCAGTGAGAGAAGCAGGCAATCCTAGTTTCTTGTAAAAAGGCAAAAGTGCGTCAATCTCATCGAACTTTTCTTCAATGACAAGCTGGATCAAAATGCCGTAAGCGACTTTGAGTCCGTGCAAAACATCGTGCGACTTTTCAAGAAGCGTTAGTGCATCATGAATAGAGTGTGCCCCGGCAGTTCGACCGTATTTATCCCCAAAGCCGCCAACCATTCCAGCAAGCATAATATTCGTTTCAACGACTTTCACAAAGGCTGTCCCAAGTTCATGCCGCTCCATCTCGGCAAGCGCCACCTCACTAAAGCGAAGCAAATCATCGCGACATTTTCGCGCGGCAAACGCGGCCACTTCGATTGCCGTCGTTTTTTCGGGAAGTTCAGCAATCACAACATCTGCCTCATACCATTTCGCAAGCGTATCCCCAATTCCAGCGACGAGAAGCTCCTTAGGCGAGTCTAAAATAATCGCTGGATCTAACAAAACAAGCGCATTACTGACAGGAAAAATATCAAACTGGATCATCTCCCCCGTTTCTGTATACATCACGCTAAGGGGCGTATAAGCCGCACAAGTAGAGGCAAGTGTTGGGAGCATAATAACAGGCACGCGGGAAACAAAAGCAGCTGCCTTGGCTAAATCAGAGACCTTTCCGCCTCCAACAGCAACAATGGCTTCAATTTGTTCGGCTTCCATTTTTTCCTTCAAAGCATCCCTTGCTTCATATGTAACTTGACCGCCGTATTCGACAAATGTCGTTTCAAAGTTTGATAAGTCTGGAAATTGGTTTCGTACAGCTTCCCAAGATGCACGTCCATGCAACACTAGTATTCGGTTCAGCTTCCTACGCATCAAATGTTCAGGAAGCTTCTCCCAAGCTCCTACACTTGATACATACTCTGCTGGTGCACCGCGAACAATTAATTCCTCTGTCATAATAAATCCCTCCACTTCGCTAGTTTTTCTCCATATTGTAAACAAAGAACCAGACCCCGTCAAGTAGAGACAAGGACTGGTTTTTATCATTCTTTTGCAACAAGCAAATAATCATCTTTTTGTTCAAACGTTAATATAAGTTCTGTAAAGACACCCTCTTCAGAACGGATTTCAAGTGCATGATCCAATTTTTTCGACATTTGTTTAGCCAAATAAAGACCCATCCCCGTTGCCTTTTTTTCTTGCCTACCGGTGGAACCAGTAAAGCCTTGCTCAAAGACGCGCGGCAAGTCTTCTGGATTAATCCCTCTCCCATTGTCGCGAATATGAAGTTGCGTCGTACTCGTGCAAGACTTATCACACCAGATTTTAATCACGCCGCCCTCTTCAGTATATTTCAGCGCGTTTGAAAGCAGTTGATCCAGTATAAAACCTAGCCATTTGCTATCCGTTCGAACATCAAAATCGACCTCATCTAGTTCTAAGCGTTTATGTTCGGAAATAAAAAATTTGGAATGTCGCTTGATGGCTTCTCGGACTATCGTGCCAAGATTTTGTTCTTGGATGAAGTAGTCTTTTGCAAAGGTATCTAGCCTTGAGAAGTAAAGAGCTTGCATGACGAGCTGATCCACACGATCCAGTTCTTCATCCACTTTTTCAAAAATCGTTTTCGTATCATTCAAATCTGGATTTTTGATTAGCATTTTACTGGCGACAAGTGGCGTTTTCACTTCGTGTACCCAGTAAAGAATAAAATCATGATATTCTTCCTGTTTATCAACAAGCGCGGTCACTTTCTTTTGCTCTTCTCGATGCTTTTTTCGCATCAGTTCATTAAAGAAAGCTTGCTCACTCGTGCGTGGTTTCGGTAACAGCTCAATGACATTTTCTTCAATTTCGCCATCAACAAGATCCTTCATTTCTTTCCAGTAACGATACTTAAAACTATAGCCGAGTATTAAATAGGCCACTAAAAATAAGAAAACGAATATATATAAATAAATGATGTTCCCAATCGTGAGTTTGCTGTTGGGATCGATATAAATAAGTAGTCCGATAAAACACATCACAACCGCAAAAAACAAAATGAAAAAGCGCTTATCACGGACATACCGCCAAAAAGTCATAGCAAGCCCTCCTTTCTATTCAGTAATTTCAAGCGGAACAAAGGAAAAAGCTTCGAAATCAAACAACCCCTGATCGGTGAGCTTATATTCAGGAATAACTGGAAGTGTTAAAAATGATAGCGTCAAGAACGGATCAAACCCCTTGGCAGAACTAATGGTTCCAAAAGCTTTTTCTAAACTTTTGAGACAGCGCGCTACTTCTTCAAACGGTTGATCACTGAGTAAGCCCGCGATTCGAAGCGGCAGAATTTCCTCTACTTTCCCATCTGCCACAACAACGATTCCGCCACGAGCTTCCGTTAAAGCTTTGACTGCAAGCTCAATATCAGAATCATTCATTCCAACTGCAACGATATTATGTGAGTCGTGCGCAACCGAAGTCGCAAACGCCCCGCGCGTAAGCCCGAATCCTGAAACGATCCCAAGCCCAACGTTTCCCGTCCCCTTATGCCGTTCCACAACAACCATCTTGGCTAGGTCACGTGCCGAATCTGGCACAAACTCCCCGTCAACTCGGTCAAGCTTCACCTCGAGTTTTTCAGTAAATAAACTATTAGGTAGCATGCCGATCACACGAACATGATCGCTCAAAAGTTTCAGTCGCAAGTCGCTAACTTTCAGCGAATGGCGAATTTCCGGTGAAGTAAAAGTTGTCGTTTTTTTCGGGAAAGCCGCTTCAAACCGTTCACCGTCCGCGACGACCACTTCCCCGCGCTTCATCACTTTTGTAATTTTAACAGTCTCAAGCTCTTCAAGAAACAAGAGGTCGGCTTGGTATCCCGCCGCAACAGCGCCGAGATAAAGGAGATTGTGGCACGCGGCCGCATTGATCGTTGCCATTTGAATCGCCATGATTGGCGAAACTCCATTTTGAATAGCTAGCTTCACATTATAGTTGATCGAGCCTTCAGAAACTAGATCTGGAATCAGTTTGTCATCTGTACAGAAACAAAAACGATGCGAATTTTTTTCGTTTACAGCAGGTAATGTTGCAAGCAAATCACGTGCTACCGTCCCTTCGCGTAGCATGACAAACATGCCAGCACGAACCCGATCGAGTGCTTCCTCAGCCGTTGTACTTTCGTGGTCTGTCCGAATTCCAGCTGCTAAATAATTATTCAAATTTTCACGAGTAAGCCCCGCTCCGTGCCCATCAATTCGGCCACCATGGGTTTTAGCATCGATAATTTTCTGTAAAATATCTTTCGCACCAGAAGCAACCGAAGGAAAATCCATAACTTCTGCTAGTCCAATCACATTTTCTCGATTATAAAGTGCTCGTAAACTTTCTGCATCAAGCGTTGCTCCATTATTTTCAAACGGTGTTGCTGGTACAGAAGAAGGCAGCATCACAAACATATCGAGAGGAGAGCCTTTTGCTTCTTCAAGCATATAATCAATCCCTGCTGCTCCGGCAACATTAGCTATTTCATGTGGGTCAGTTACAATCGTAGTTACCCCGTTTGGAAGAAGAACCCGTGCCATCTCACTAGGCGGAACCATCGCACTTTCCACGTGAACATGAGCATCAATAAATCCTGGTACAATATAATGACCCTTTGCATCAATGACTTTTTCTGCCTTATGGAATTCACCAATTCCCGCTATGTAACCATTTTTTATCGCAATATCCGCTTCGATAATTTCCGCCGTAAAAACATTGACAATTCGACCATTTTTAATAATGACATCTGCAGGATCTTTATGACTTAGTACATTGATCCGTTCGCGTAAGCTCGTAACTGTTTCCAAAATTTTTCTCTCCTTTATTCCTGTTCTTCAAAAAAGCCTTCATCAGCAAGGTAGCTTTCCGCTTGATCCAGTGATTTAAAGACGGCTTCCACATTTTCATAAGCATACACAATCCACATCTTATTTTCAAAAACAAGTTTTTAAAAGTTCACCCGCATCATTTTGATAAACGAAGGTATCGCCTTCTTGATAAGCCTCGCCATCACTATCCATGTAAGTGATCGCTTGCTCAATAAGCTGGATTAATTTATCTTCAGTCGCCTCGTAAACATTCACGTAGCCTTCTTTATCAAGCACTTCTTCCCCTTCTAGATACGGCGCGTAAACAAAACCATTGCCATTTGGATGAAGATGCTTTACAAGTACCGTTTTATCGCGTTTACTTGCTGGATAGTGATAGTTATAGCGCTTCATCGAAACCGGTTTTTCCTCGAGTACCGTAAAACGAGTAATAATTTTTTCTTTTTCTCTTCAAAGCTTAGCAAAATCCTGTTCCTTCTTTCTTTTAATAGTCTTTTTGGCGAACGTAATTTTCTATCAGTTTAGGCAACCAGTCAGAAAGCGATTCAAACTGAAATCCAAGTGATTTCGCATAGTCATTCGAAAGAAAATAAGAATCCTCTAAATCATAAGGAGATTCATCCTCATCTTCTGTGACTGCTTCAATTTTCGCTTCCTTTCCAAGCTTCTCAGCAAAAAGTTGCATCAAATCGCCAAGCGTAATGCTGCCATTTGAAGCCGCATTAATGGGCCCAGTAGCCTCGCTTGCAGTTCCTGCCCGCTCGAGAAAACGAGCTGCTTCATCTGCATGAATGAATCCGATTTCGGCCGCTTCATTTTGAATCCCGATTTCCGTACCTGCTTCTATCCGCTTCAAATGAAACTCCATCCGCTTCGTATAATCTTCGTTCCCTAACACAACCGGTAAACGCACAGATAAAACAGGAAATTCCGCTTTCTGCGCATAAACCGCTTCTGCCAGTTTCTTTCCTTCCCCGTAATCAAAATCGTCACGGTCACCCGTTACAATCTCATAATGCGCACTATCAAAATCAGCTTCCGTAAGCACTCTTCCCTTATTCGGATAAACGGCAAGCGTTGACACAAAAATCAACCGAGGTTTGCTTTTTTGAAATGCCTTAACAGCATAAAGTGCGTCTTGTGGTGAATAACAAATATCGTCATAAATCACATCATACGTTTCTGATGCTGCAAGCAAGAATAAATCGTCACGCTTTCTTCGGTCAAGAATCACCCGTTTCACTTGATTTTGAAAGGGGTCTCGCGTTTTTCCACGAGTTGCAATTGTCACCTCGTGCCCACTTTCAATCAACCGTTTCACAAGTTGCTTACCAAAAAAACGTGTTCCCCCGAAAACTAAAATTTTCAAAAAAGCCCCTCCTTTTATAAAAACAGGAAGTTAGACTTTAAGAAATCATTCTTAAAACCCACTTCCCTTCTTTTACTCAATCATGTAGCCTTGTCCTTTTTTAGTTTTGATAAAATCTTTGATGCCAATTTCTGCTAATTTTTTGCGAATCCGAACGATATTGACTGTCAGCGTGTTATCATCAACGAAGCTTTCATCTTCCCAAAGCACACGCATAATTTCATCCCGACTCACAATTGCTCCTTTTTGCTTCATCAATTCATATAAAATCAAAAACTCATTTTTCGTGAGTTCAATTTTTTCTTCCAAATAAGAAAGCGTATTGGTATCAATGTGCAAAAATACATTATGATATTCCAAAACATTAGGTTCCTCAAGTTCTGTATACGAATACGTTCTTCTGAGCAAAGCATTTATTCTTGCCATTAAGACATCTAAGTCAACCGGTTTTTCAATGTAGTAATCCGCTCCCATATTCATTCCCATAATTTGGTCCATCCGCGAATTTCGCGATGAAAGGAAAATAATCGGAACATTCGATATCTCACGAATTTGATTACACCAGTAAAATCCATCAAAATAAGGCAAATTCACGTCCAAAATCACAAGTTGCGGTTCAAATTCTAAAAATTCGTTGAGAATATTGTTAAAATCGCTTACGACTCCGATTTCAAAGCCCCACTTTTTTAAGTGTTTTCTGAATCGTATCGCGAATCACAACATCATCTTCTACGATATACACTTTTACCATTCTTTGGACCCTCCATCTTCTGCATAGTTCTATTTTAGCTGATTCCGATTCGTTTGACTAGTCATGACGATGCCGCGATACAATATTCCTATAATTATTAGCTGTCAACCAGTAATAAACACCATAAAAAACATAATAAATCGACGTCACAATAATGAAAGGTAACTTCACGGAGACATCAAAATTCTTAGCTAAGCCAATCATCGCAATAATGCTGTGAGAAATCCCGAAAAGAAGCGGGACAACAAATAGCGGACCAATTTGACTAGCAATAATTTGTCGCAATTCCCGGTCCGTTAGCCCAAGCTTAAATAGAATCCGAAATCCCGGTTCTTCCGAATAAGCATCTGTCACTTGTTTAAAATAAATGATGCTCCCTGTTGCAAGGAAAAACACAATTCCAATAAACACGCCAACAAATAAAATCGCCCCGGTCAAAATGGAAACAATATGATAATTGGAGAAATAGCTCGACATCTTGTTAGACCAGATACTCACTTTCCCTTCAACCGCTTGTTGAATCCGGTTGCCCAGTTTTTCAGAGTGATCCACCTCCGAAACATTATAAATAAAGACTTGTTCCGGTCGAAATTCCGTGAGTAACTTATCATAAACCCTTTGATTTACAACAACTGTGAAATCTGCAAATCCCGTGTTAAATACCGGAAATTCACGAAATCCAACAAATTGCACTGTATCTAATTCTCTTTTTTGATCATCTGAATGCAAGAAAAAAAATGTGATTTTGCAGACGGGTTTTTAAGCTTCGTCGGGATTCGCGTCATATCACTCCCAACAAGAACGCCTTCCCCGTCCCTAAGACCTGAAATACTCAAATTGCGATTTCTCTCGATTTTATTCAAGCGATTAAATTCGTTTTCTGAGATGAAAGAAAAATGACGGCTATTCGCATAAAATTCATAAGGCATTCGTTTCATTGGATTTTTCACAGGAACATTCAGATAGGCACTTTGTGTAGCATATTGCAATTTATTCTCACTACTTCTGCGGATAATCCGGTCTACTTCTTTTTGCTTATCTGGCGTCAAATTCAAAATTTGATAGCTACTTGGGTTTTCCCGCTTGACATCATGAATAGCTCCTGAATAAAAACTCCCGATTGCGCCAATAATCGAAAGCGTTGTCGCGCTCAAAACAGCGATCATCGCAAGCGTATTAGCATTTCGTTTCAAGCGATAACGAAGTGAAGTGATCGTGAGCAAATTCGTACCATGATAATGAACTTTTTTTCGTCCATAGAAATAGCGCAATCCGAGCGGCATTGAAAACCGGATGACAAGCCATGTTCCTACCACTACAGAAAGCAGTATTAAGCCAAAACCCGCAAAAAATTTCAACTTATGCCAAAGAAAGGATTCTTCAATATTTTGTAACGCAAGTGTATAGCCAAAACCAATGAAACATAGTCCAAGGATCGTAAGCGTAACAGAACCACGTGGCACATTTTTTTCCATCTCTTTATTTTGAAAGAGCTGTAGCAAACTATAACGCAAAACCATTCCACACGCATAAAGCGAAGTGAAGGCCATGATCACAAGAAAAACTAAAATCGTATCTATAATAGCTTTTCCCGAAAAGATGATCGTGGTATCCACCCGTAAATTCACAATCCAAAACAGTAACATCGAAAATAGTTTTGAGAAAAAAAATGCCCGCAACAATCCCTGCAACCAGAGCAAGCGAATAAACTAACAAGTTTTCAATCACAAGAATCGCACAAACTTGCCCCTTGCGCAAACCAAGTAACGAATAAAGACCAAGTTCTCGCTTACGTCGCTTTAAAAAATAGCTGTTCGAATAAAAAAATGAAAAAACCAACAAATAAAATAAGGACAAAAGCCGAAGAAGAAAATAGCGAAGAGCCAATCACTTCCCAGCGCAAGAAAATCTTCCGAATGAGTGGATTATTTGCTAGTGACATAAACGTAAAGAAAATCAAAATGCTCATGGAAATGCTGACAAAGTGAAGTAAGTACGACTGGAAGTTTTTAAACATATTTGTAAAAGCAATTTTAGTCACGAGCATCCGTTTCACCGCCAAGCTCTGCTAATACTGCTAAAATTTTCTGAAAAAATGATTTGCGCGTCGAGTCACCTTTCGCAAGTTCTTGATAAATTTCACCATCTTTAATAAAAAGAATCCGATCTGAATAGCTCGCAGCAAACGCATCATGTGTCACCATCAAAATGGTCGCCCCTTCTTCCGTTCGCACTCGCTCAAGATTAGCAAGCAAATGGGTTGCCGCTTTGGAGTCAAGCGCTCCTGTTGGCTCGTCAGCAAAAATCAAATCCGGATTCGTGATCAGGGCTCGGCAAGCACTCGTACGTTGCTTTTGACCACCTGACACTTCATTTGGATACTTATCTCGAATGTCATAAATCCCAAATTGTTTCGCAATATGCTGAAACCTCGCTTCCGTTTCTTGCGAAGAGGTTCGGCTAAGCGAAAGCGGCAGTATAATATTGTCTTTTAACGACATCGTTTCCAGTAAATTATAATCTTGGAAAATAAATCCTAACCGGTCACGTCTAAAAACCGCAAGTTCCCGTGATTTCATTTTAAAAAGATTCGTCCCGCTAATTTTAACTTCACCTGAAGACGGTTTATCAATGGACGATAAAACATTAAGAAGCGTTGTTTTTCCAGCTCCTGATGGCCCCATCACACTCACAAACTCGCCGCGCTCGACTTGAAGCGAAATATCATTAATCGCTGTGTAAAAATTGCTTCGTGTTCCATATACTTTTCTAATTTTATTTGCTTCTAAAACAGGCTTCATGTTAGGCCTCCCGAAAATTACTCTGAACCTTATTGTACAATAACTCGCTCCTAATGAAAATAAGTTTATCGACCGATTTTCACAAAAAAAAGAACTCGGGGGGCAAGAAACCCCAAGCTCTCTTTGATTTATTTATTCAGCAATACGCGTTTTAAGCTCCACATCAATATTCCCACGAGTCGCTTTCGAATACGGACACATTTTGTGAGCTTCTTGCATCAAGTGTTCCGCCTCTTCCCGTGTCGCTTCTGTGATAAAACCCGTGATTTTCGCAGCAAGCTTATATCCGCCGTCTGCTTCATCATCTTCCATCGCAATTTCCACCGTAATTTCAGCTTTTGCTTTCGATTTATTCTTACGCGCAACCGACTGAAAAGCACTTCCAAAACAAGCCGCGTAGCCCATCGAGAATAATTCTTCTGGATTAGTTCCACCGCCACCTTCGCCTTTAAAAGCAACCGGTCTGCTCAGTTCAAATTCCAAATCACTGTTATTCGATGCAACCGTGCCCGCTCTACCGCCAACACCCGTTGCACTTGTTGTAAAATAAACTTTTCCCATTTGCCTCTCCTCCTCGTATAAAGCACTTTACCCGGAGTCGTAACATTTAAAACGAGACCGGCTGTTTTTCTTCAAGAACAGGCGCCAATCTTTCCGCATTTTCGCCAAACTCAGCGATGCAAAATTTGATCAACGCTTCCAGTTCCAAAAGATCGAGCTCGCTATCATAAGCCGTAATATCCCAAGCAAGCTCGGGTTTCCCCTTGATTTCCGTATAAAGCATCAACCTACCGAAACTAAAAAGCCGAACCTTCGGGCGCACTACTTTCACATCAAAAACCGCATCCCAAGACTCAAAATCTCCGCGATAGCCAATCCCAGCTTGACTAAGTTCAAGAGTTGGCATCACATTGAGCAATCTAAAAAACGGGCGCAAAACAAACATAGCAAGAAAGACAAGCAAAATGATTTCTTCCGTTCCCGTAACCCCTTTCAAATGGCTAAATAACAAATAAAGCAAAATACTCACAGCCAGTGACAACAAAACATTTGAAAAAATGAGTCGTTTGTTCACATAAAGTTTCACCTTGTCCCCAGCTAAAATCTTTGATTGCAAATTCATGATTTCTCCTCTCTGTTATTCCTTACCTTCATTCTACACTAAAACGTAAAGCCGCAAAAGGGGGCAGAAAAAAACAATGATTTTAAAATCTAGGCAATCCCTTTACTTTTCGACATGTTTGATTCCGAACCATCCCTGCGAAAAAATAGCACATCTCGCAAACCGCCTCTTCCTATGGTAAAATACGACTAACTAGAGAAATAAAGAAGGGAGAGACTTCCGATTAAATCCATCATTCTAATCGGTTTTATGGCTTCCGGTAAAACGACCGTTGGCGAATTACTAGCCAAAAAAACGGGATTGCCTTTTGTTGATATTGACCGAGCGATTGAAAACGAGCAACAAAAAAGCATTTCAGCGATCTTTTCTGAATCCGGCGAAGCTTATTTCCGCGAACTTGAGCAAAAAAAAACTTTCCGAATTTAAAACGAATGCTGCTGTCATTTCAACAGGAGGAGGCATTATCACAACCGAAGCCACTCGCACATTTTTGCAGCAACACCCAGCTACTATCATTTATTTAAAAACAAGCCCGGTGATCTTTCTCGCACGACTAAAAGGCGACGAAACACGGCCGCTTGCCAAAAACCAAACACCTGAAGAAATCGAAAAATTATTTCAGTCCCGCGAAGCGCATTATGAAGCTGTTGCCAGTTTTAGTATTGAGACCGATTCTTTGAGTCCGCTTGAAATCGTCTCTGAAATCCAAACACAATTATCCTAACATAAAAAAGCCACTTTGGACGAATCATGTGATTCGTCCAAAGTGGCTTTCCACGCTTCGCCTATCAAGCATCCACACGCTCAAGCGCCACAACATTTTCAATGTGTGTCGTCATCGGAAACATATCAACAGGCTGAACACTTCCCGCTTTATATCCGCCGTCCTCCAAAATTCGCAAATCACGCGCAAGCGTGCTCGGCTCACAGGAAACATAAACAACACGCTTTGGCTTCATCGCAAGAATCGTTTCAAGAAGCTTCTCATCACAACCTTTACGAGGAGGGTCCACAACAATCACATCCGCTTTAACCCCTTCTTTATACCAGCGCGGAATCACCTCTTCTGCTTTCCCCGTCTCAAATATCGCATTCCCCAGCTGATTAAGTTCCGCATTGCGTCGCGCATCTTGAATCGCCGCATCAACGATTTCAACCCCATAAACCTTTTTCGCACGCTTCGCAAGACAAAGCGAAATCGATCCAATACCGCAATACGCATCAATCACCGTTTCCTCTCCCGTCAGTCCTGCAGCTTCAAGCGCTTTCGCATATAATACTTCCGTCTGCTCTGGATTCACCTGATAAAAGCTTTTCGCCGAAATTGCAAACTGAATGCCATGAATCGTGTCTGTAATCCGCTCTTTTCCGTCAAGCACACGCGTTTTCTCACCAAAAATCACATTCGTTTTATGCGGATTGACATTTTGCACAACAGACGCAAGCCCATCAATCCGTTTTTTCAAAGCGTCAAGCACTTCCGCAAGAAACGGAAAGTCTTCCGTCCGCGTAATGAGAACAAGCATAAGTTCATTCGTTGACCGACTGACACGCGTCATGATGTGGCGCAAGAACCCTTTGTGCCGAACTTCGTCATACGGTTCAATTTGAAAAAGTTCCATCACATCTCGCACAGCCTGAACAGCCTTGTCACTCCGCTCATCTTGAATCAAACAATAATCCATATCAATAATATCATGAGTTCGTTTTTGATAAAATCCAGCCGCAATCCGCCCATTAATTGTACCAACCGGAACTTGCGACTTGTTACGGTAGCGAAATGGATGATCCATCCCAAGCACCGGCTCCACGTAAGCTTCAATTTTTCCAATCCGGCGCATCACTTGCTCTACGCTATGACGCTTAAATTCAAGCTGGCCAGCGTAAGATAAGTGCTGCAACTGACACCCGCCACATTTATCATAAACCGGACACGGCGGCTCCACTCGGTCCTTACTCGCCTCTTTTAGTTCCATCAACCGACCAAATCCGAATTTCTTATTCAACTTCACAATTTTGATCTCCGCCCGTTCCCCAACAAGCGTGTTTGGAATGAAAAGCGGATACCCATCCACTTTAGCGACGCCACTACCATCGTGCGTCAAGTCTTCTATCCGAACGTCCAGCAGCTGATTTTTCTTCAGTTGGCCCATTTCCACAGCACTTCATCCTTCCTCATCTTTCCATTCCCATATTATAACGTAATCCACAACAAAAAAACAGGACATTTCGCCCTGTTTCTACTTCATCAAATATTCAATCCCGATCGGCTCATCAATCTGAACTTCTTCCTCGCTTTTAAAGACCAGCAAAGAATTTTTTTTCAACCGTAAAATTATAACGGAACATCTTCGCATGCGCTTCAACTTTCTTATAATCCGCACGGAACGAGTCATCCATTTCTAGTTTCCCAGAAGAAACATTCATTTTAAGAACATCGACTGCATCCTCCGCAAGGTCATCCGAATACTCAACAGGAAGCGTCGTTTCTACCGCCCAATTTGTATTCTTTTTCGTAAGCGCAATTGCTTTATCAGCAGATCTAATTTTTCTTTCCCCAGCACTGATTTGATAATTCGATAACCCTTTATAGCCATGCTCCACTGGGAAAACATAGCGTTCATTATTTAAATAATCAGCTACACGATCAGCTTCGACCCGAAGCCGGTATTTTTTGATTCCTTTAAAATCAGGATTTTCATCGGCCATTTCTTTCAGCAATTGCGTGTCAACCACTTCAATTTGCAAGTCGCCGTCCCCGACGATTTTCACCGATGTTCCTTTTTTCTGTGTGACAAAATGAATATCATTCGTCAGCGGGATCTCAGTCTTTGCACCCACCCACGTTTTATTGCTTGTGATTAAATCCTCACTTGTCCCCGCTTTTTCGATTTCATCAGCCTGTACGTGCCAAAAAGCGAATGTAACCGCCCCTCCTAAAAGAAGTGCCACAAAAGAAACGCCTAGCATTCGTTTTAATGGTTTGGTTTTTTTCAAGACTTTTTACACCTACTTCCTTAGCTTAGAACTCCCCCATTATAATGCTTTTTTAGAAATAATACAAATATATGACAAAAAAGACAACTTTTTTACTAGACGTCTCCGTCATAAGTCCCTTTTTCGCACAAAAAGTCCAGAGGAAGATTACTCAGATAAGAGACTCGTCTTTTCATCTTGGTCTAAATCAGCAGCAGGAATAGCCTCCACATCCGCAAAAAATTCAATATGTTGATTCAAATTTTCAAAAACCATAGGCGTTTCTCCGCCGAGTTCCCCGTCCAAATTGATCAACATTTTCTTTTCAGACGTCACGACAACCTTTTGCGATTTCACATAAATCACATTAGGCTCCTTGATATGATCCCCCCGCAGAGCAAGCGTAACTAGTCGAATAAACTCAGGCAAATTGACTTTTTTCAAAATAATCAATGAAAATTTTCCGTCATCAAGTTTAGCATCGGGCGCAATTTTTTCAAATCCCCCGATCGAATTGGTCAGTCCAAGTAAGAAGCACATCGCCTCCCCTTCGAACACGCCTTCATCATATTCAATACGCACTTTTGTCGCTTTAATTGAGGGAAGCATCTCAATTCCCTTTAAGTAGTAAGCAAGCTGACCAAGCATCGTTTTGAGCTTACTTGGGACGTCATAGGTAAGTTCTGTGATTCGCCCACCGCCACCAATATTAATGAAGTAAGTCCCGTTTGCTTTTCCAATATCCATCGCAACAGAGTCCCCTTTTGCAATCAGTTCCGTTGCCTTTATCACATCGCGAGGGACGTGGAGCGCACGTGCAAAGTCATTGGTTGTTCCCGTTGGAATAATACCTACTTTTGGCCGGTAATCTTGCTCAGCAATGCCATTGATCACTTCATTAATGGTCCCGTCTCCACCTGCTGCAACCACTAAATCATAGCGTTCAGCAACCGCAAGTTTAGCTTCTCGCTCTGCATCTCCCGGTTCCGGTGTCGTCGCATGTGCAGAAGTCACATAGCCAGCATCTTCTAAAATCATCAGCACATTTGCCAAATTCTTTTTAATAATTTCCCGACCAGATGTCGGATTATAGATCACACGGGCTCTCTTCGCCATGTAGTTCATCCTCTCTTACAAAACAAAAATACGATTGCCTATCCAACCGATTTTTTTCACACCAACAGTTTCATTATAGCAAAAAACAGCTGGTTTAAAAAGAAAAAGAAGGAAGCTAGTTGCCCCCTTCTCTTGGTTTAACGTTTATTCATTTCTTCGAGTAAAATCTTATTCACCATCGGCGGATTCGCTTGTCCTTTTGTTGCTTTCATAACTTGACCTACAAGGAAGCCAACAGCACGATCTTTCCCGTTTTTATAATCCTCGATGGACTGCGCATTATTATCCAGAATGCCTGAAATAATCTTACGCAACTCCCCTTCATCTGAAATTTGAACAAGTCCTTTTGCTTTCACGACAGCTTCCGCATCCCCGCCATTTTGAGCAAGTTCACGGAAGACTTTCTTAGCAATTTTCGAGGAAATCGTTCCGTCTTCGATCAATTTGACCATTCCAGAAAGGTTTTCCGGTGTAAGCCCCGTTTCATAAAGTTCTTTTTGCTCTGCATTCAGATAGGCAGAAACCTCTCCCATCAGCCAGTTGGAAATTAACTTCGCATCGGCTCCAAGTTTGATCGCCGCTTCAAAGAAATCAGACATCTCCTTCGTAAGCGTAAGCACCATCGCATCATAAGCCGGTAGCCCCAGTTCTTCAACGTAACGCACGCGGCGCTTATCTGGAAGTTCAGGAATTTCACTGCGAATTCGTTCCATCCAAGCTTCATCGATATATAAATCAACTAGGTCTGGTTCAGGGAAATAACGGTAATCATCCGAGCCTTCTTTTACACGCATCAGTGTTGTTTTACCCGTTGCTTCTTCAAAGCGACGAGTTTCTTGCTCGATGATGCCACCAGCCATTAGCACCTCTGCTTGACGTTTTTCTTCGTATTCGATTCCCTTACGAACATTATTAAAGGAGTTCAAGTTCTTAAGTTCTGTTTTCACACCGAATTCCTCTTGCCCAACAGGACGAATTGAGATATTCGCATCACAACGCATCGAACCTTCTTCCATCTTCACATCAGAAACACCCGTATATTGAATGATCGATTTTAACTTTTCAAGATAAGCATAAGCTTCCTCAGCCGAGCGAATATCTGGTTCAGAAACGATTTCAATAAGAGGTGTTCCTTGACGGTTAATATCGACAAGCGAATAGCCATGCGAAGTATGCGTATTCTTCCCAGCATCTTCTTCTAGGTGAAGACGTGTAATGCCAATTTTTTTTCGTTTTACCGCCTACTTCGATTTCAATCCAGCCATGTTCACCAATCGGCTTATCGAATTGCGAAATTTGGTAAGCCTTAGGATTATCTGGATAGAAATAGTTTTTACGGTCAAATTTCGTGTGGCGAGCAATCTCACAATTAATCGCCATCGCTGCTTTCATTCCAAATTCGACAGCACGCTTATTCAGAACCGGAAGCACGCCAGGCATTCCTAGATCAACCACTGTCGTATTCGTATTTGGTTCTGCCCCAAAATGTGCAGGAGCAGAAGAAAAGATCTTCGATTCAGTTTTCAGTTCAACGTGGACCTCAAGCCCAATTACCGTTTCAAAATTCATGTTTCAACCGCTCCTTTATAATGATGGATTTTCTTTGTGGAAAGTCGTTTCTTGCTCGAAAGCGTGTGCCGCGTTATAGATACGACCTTCCTCAAAATGATTACCGATAATTTGTAAGCCGACAGGAAGCCCTTCACTAAATCCGCATGGAACAGAGATAGCTGGTAAGCCAGCCAAATTAATTGGAATCGTCAGTAAGTCATTTTGATACATGGTGATCGGGTCATGAATCATGCCATCGATATTAAATGCCGTTGTTGGCGTACTTGGACCAATAATCACATCAAAATCTGCGAACACTTTTTCAAAATCTTGTTTAATTAGCGTCCGAACTTGCTGAGCTTTCTTGTAATAAGCATCATAGTACCCCGAGCTTAACGAATAAGTCCCAAGCATGATCCGACGTTTTACTTCATCGCCAAAGCCTTCTGACCTTGTCAGTTTATAGAGCTCATCAAGTGTTTCTGCTTTTTCAGAACGGTACCCATAACGAACCCCATCAAAGCGAGAAAGGTTTGAGGAAGCTTCACTTGATGCAAGAATATAGTAACTTGCAACGCCATATTCAGAATGCGGCAATGAAACCTCTTCCACAGTAGCACCTAACTTTTTAAACGTTTCAAGCGCTTCAAGCACCGCTTTTTTCACGCCTTCTTGAACACCATCACCAAGATATTCTTTTGGCACCCCGATTTTAAGACCTTTAACATCACCTGTTAAGTATTTTGAAAAATCTTCGACTGGCTTATCAATCGAAGTCGAATCGTTTTCATCCACACCTGAAATAGCTTGTAATAAATACGCATTATCTTCAACTGTGCGCGTAATCGGTCCAATTTGATCCAGTGATGAAGCGAAAGCAATCAACCCAAAACGCGAAACACGTCCATATGTAGGTTTCATTCCAACGACCCCACAAAAAGCAGCCGGTTGACGAATCGATCCACCCGTATCTGAGCCAAGGGAGAAGAGCACTTCTTTTGCCGCAACAGCAGCCGCACTCCCACCTGAAGAACCACCTGGAACTTTTGAAAGATCCCACGGGTTATACGTTTTGTGGAAATAAGAAGTTTCCGTTGAAGACCCCATCGCGAATTCATCCATATTAAGTTTCCCGATATTAATCGCTTGAGCCGCCTTTAATTTATGCATAACCGTTGCATCATAAATTGGGTCAAAATTATATAAAATCTTACTTGCAGCTGTTGTCCGCAAATTATTGGTTACAATATTGTCTTTGATGCCAATCGGAAGCCCTGCGAGCATATTGTTCGGATCTATTCCAGCGTCAGCCATTTCTTCTGCGACATCAAACGCAGTTTCTTGATTTAAAGTAATAAAAGCGCCGACTTTCTCTTCGACAGCTTCAATTCGGTCAAAAGATTCTTTCACCAGATCATATGGGGAAATTTCTTTTTTCACGAGTAATTCGTGCAAGTTTTTCACTGAATGATCAAAGTATCCCAAAATAAATTCCCTCCTAAAATGGATCCATTCATTAATTTACTCTTCAATAATCGTTGGTACCTTAAACATACCATCTTGCGTATCAGGAGCATTGCGTAAAACCTTCTCACGTTTCAATCCCGGTTTCGCCACATCTTCGCGCAACACATTCGAGACTTCAATCGCATGTGAAGTTGGTTCCACGTTTTGCGTATCGAGTTCATTTAATTTTTCAACCATTTCAATGATTTTATCAAGTTGCGTGGCAAAAGCCCCCGCTTCCTCGTTAGAAACTTCTAGTTTCGCCAAATTTGCGACCTTCAAAACCTCGTCTTCAGAAATATTTGTCAAGATGCCATCCTCCTTTTCCAGTTTTTCCACCAATGCTAAAATTATATCACAAACTACTCCCACTTGCGATACGAAAAACGGCAAGAAACAAAAGAAAACATTAATCATCTTGCTCTCTTTCTTCCCGCCGCAAACCAAGCTTTTCAATTAGACTTGCCTACTTTTTTCACTTTTAAGTTGCGCTAAAAAGTGTTGAGCCTCCCTTTTATAAACTGAATCCACATGGAATGTTTCAAGCCTTTCATAGTCATGGGTATAAGACCGCCCCGTTTTTAATAGTTCTTCATAAAGAGATAAATAAGGATGCCTCTGTTGCTTCGCTTTTTGAAACTCGAATGCCTTATCGTAATTGACCTTTCTAAACTCGGTACCCTTGACACCTGTCTCATCGATCTCTAAAAGCAAATATTCGGCACGTACATCCTTTTGAAACTTTTCCCAGCCATGATAGGGATGTCCAACAGAACCAGGATTTAAAATTAATTGCTCCTGATTACTATATCGGAATATTGGTCGATGTATATGAGCAAAAATGGCAATATCAAGTTCATTCCCATCAAAAAGCGCTTCAAAATTTTCTTGCGGGTTTGTCGGATAGAGAAAACCGCCATAATTTTTATTCGGTAAATTATGTGATAACCCAATTCGAAGACCTTCTATCTCGATCACATCATGTGTCGGCCAACTTTTTAGTTTCATGATATCCGAGTACTTCATTTCTCCATATATATGCCTAACAAGCATGGTCAAATAAAGATCAGACGGATCATTCAAATCCACTTCCCCATTAAGCACCTCTAAAAAACAATCATCCCAATTCCCACGAATACAAACGCTCGCATTTACTTCTTCTAAGCAAGAAAATAAATCCGCCGCGCCCGGCCCTGGTAATAATAAATCACCCAAAAAAAAAGTGTTCAGTTACACCACGCGCTAAACTGTCTTCCAAAACTGCTGAAAGTGCTGTCATATTTCCATGTACATCTGAAAAAACTGCTATTTTTGTCATCTCGTTGCCTCACTTTTCTGTCAATTTTCCCCATTGTAGCAAACCGACAAAAAAAACGGCAAACAAAAACTGGCTAGCGTTAGCTAGCCAGTTTTAAATCCATTTAGTCATAAATATGCGCCGTTGCTGCTTTATCACTTGGACTTCTAGTGATTAAAGCGGCTGGGCCATCCGTTGTAGAGATATTGATTTGAATCTCAGCACTACCTGGTAAATGTTTACCAACAAGATCTGTAATGTACTGTGTGAAACCAATAATTTCAGCTTGTCCGTAAAATTGTAATGGAATATCAATATCAAGCTCCGCCATTTCTCCATTTTCATAGCGTGCACGACCAACTACCCCAGTAAAGTTTGGATAGTAAGACTCAATATCAGCTTTAAAGTTTAAGAAACTATCATTGTCCGTCTTATGGTCGCTATTTGCTTCAGTTGAAGGAAGCACATAGTTCTTTTCTTTGATCGTTTTAAAGTTCGATAAGCTTGCACCATCAGCCGTTGCATACGCCATATAGTTTCCTGGCGCTACAGCATCACGTTTACCTTGTTTATAGATCGCGATTGTGACCGGAACATTCTCAAGTCCCTTCGTTTTACGAATCCGCTCTAACACAGTTTGTGCCATTCTCTGACCTTGTTCAAGTAAAACAGAATCACTAATCCCTTGCTCAAACGTATCTCCATATTTTTCTTTTTGGTAATAATCAACCGAGTTCATCGCAAGTGCAATAGAAACCCCACCAAGTGAGACACTATCACTATCTGTTTGTTTCAAATAATCTTGCTCTAAGATATGAGCTAAATAAATCGGATTTCGATCATCCCCGTAGCCATTGTCAACAGGATTTAGCCCTTCTTTGTTCTTATCACTTTTTCGACCCAGCCAAGAAGTAAGTGTTTCTTTGTCAAGATATTGTCCTTCTTGGAAAAGATATTCATCCGACGAATATTCTTCCTGCGAAACGCGCATTAACCCTGTTTCCAGTTGATTAATGTCATAACGTGAATAAATATTCGAAACAACAAGACCTCGGGACTTACTTGCTTTATAAGGTAACACCGTCTTGTAGTAATTGGACGAAATCTGGTTTTTCGTCATAATCCCAGTTTCGCTTTTTTTTCTTATCGCCTTTTTGCACAACCTCTTCATCAGAAGAAAGCTTCGGCGCACATCCTGCCAAAACGAGCAGTAAACTTGCGATGACTATTAAAAGTTTTTTCATTGATTAAATTTCACCCTCATCCGGTAAGTATTCCATAAGGTCTAGTTCCGACCAGACAGGAATGCCAAGTTCCTCTGCTTTTGTAAGCTTCGAACCTGCATCACTACCTGCAACAACAACATCCGTTTTCTTACTAACACTTCCTGAAACGTTCCCGCCAAGTTTTTCAATTAGCGCTTTCGCATCATTTCGTGTCATTTGTTCCAATTTCCCTGTTAAAACAACCGTTTTCCCAGCAAATACCAAATCTTCTTCTGGAATATCTTCACGTCTTGGTCCTGTGTACGTCATATTCACACCAGCTCTTCTAAGCTCAGAAAGCAGTGCGTGGACTTCTTCATTTTCAAAATAAGTCACAATACTATCTGCCATCTTCTCGCCAATATCTGCCGTTTCCGTGAGCGTTTCTTTATCTGCCGCACGAAGAGCATCCATTGTTTCAAATTTAAGTGCAAGCGTCCTAGCAGCTTTTTCACCGACATGACGAATCCCCAGTCCAAATAAAAGTCTTTCCAACGAATTCGATTTACTATTTTCAATCGAGTTCAACAAATTCGAAACTGATTTTTCTCCCATTCTTTCTAATTCTAACAGTTTTTCCTTCGATAGGAAATATAAATCTGCAACATCGTGAATCAACTCATGTGAAAACAGCTGCACCACAACCTTTTCACCAAGTCCATCAATGTTCATGGCATTCCTTGAAACAAAGTGAATCAATTCTTCTTTGATTTGAGCAGGGCACTTCGGATTGATGCAACGAAGTGCAACTTCTTCTTCCAGTCGAACCAGTTCACTCCCGCAAGTCGGACAAGTTTCTGGCATGTGGAAAGTGACTTCATTCCCCGTACGTTTTTCTGGAATGCTTCGAATGATTTCTGGAATGATGTCGCCTGCTTTTTTCAACAACAACCGTGTCCCCAACACGAATATCTCGTTCATGGATCAAATCTTCATTGTGAAGCGAAGCTCGGCTGACTGTCGTTCCCGCAAGCTGAACCGGATCTAGAACCGCAGTTGGTGTAACTACACCCGTGCGCCCAACATTCAACTCAATTCCTTCGAGTTTTGTTTCCACTTCTTCTGCAGGAAACTTGTAGGCGATCGACCAGCGCGGTGTCTTAATGCGCGCTCCCATCTCTTCTTGTTGCGCAAGGTCATTTAGTTTAATTACAATTCCGTCAATGTCATAATCGAGCGTCTCACGTTTTTGTGTCCACTCCTCAATGTACTGAAAGACTTCATCCATCGTCTTACAAACTCGGCGCTCCTTATTTGTTCGAAGCCCCAGTTCCGTTAACTTATCAAGTCCATCGCTATGACGCGAAACTCCCATCTCACCAAAATCAGCTACCGCATAAAGAAAAATATCTAAATTCCGCGATGCTGCAATTTTTGTGTCAAGCTGTCTGAGTGACCCAGCAGCCGCATTTCGCGGGTTAGCAAATTGTGGAAGTCCGTCTTCTTCACGTTTTTCATTCAACTTCACAAAAGAACGCTTTGGCATATATGCTTCACCACGCACCTCAATAGAAAAGGGCTGTTTAAGCTTCATTGGAATCGAGCGAATCGTCCGTAAGTTAGCCGTAATATCTTCGCCAACAGACCCATCCCCCCGCGTTGCCCCGCGGTTATAACGTCCATTTTCATACGCAAGAGAAACTGCGAGCCCATCAATTTTGAGCTCACACATATATTCACGATCTTCCCCCACTTTTTCACGAATCCGCCGGTCAAAATCAAGCAAATCTTGTTCATTAAACGCATTCGCCAAGCTCAGCATAGGAATTTTGTGCTCCACCTTTTCAAAGCCTTCCAAAACTTCGCCACCAACACGCATAGAAGGCGAGTCGTTCGTAACCCAATCTGGATGTTTTTCTTCAATTTGCAATAATTCCTGCATTAACTTATCATATTCCGCATCCTCAACCGTAGGATTATCCATCACATAATACTCGTAGCTATATTCATCCAAAATACGAATGATATCTTCATAGCGTTTTTTTTCATCCATTTTCAAGGTCCACCCATTTCTTACTAGACTTTTTCGATCGGCGCAAATTCAGCAAGTAGCCGTTTAATACCCACTGGACTTTCAAAAGCAATATCTAACTCCATATTGCTTCCCTCGCCTTTTACGCTAACAACCGTTCCTGTCCCCCATTTTTTGTGCTTCGCTTTATCCCCGACGTTCCAGCCAAGTTGAGCCGCACCAGAGCTCTTATAAACAGAAGTTGTTCGTTTCTCGGGTGTTCGTTTAAATGGAACTTCCTTCAACCGATTTTCATGACCCATTTCAAGTAAATCTTGTGGGATCTCCCCAATAAAGCGGGATTCTGAATTTGCTGTACTTCGTCCAAACAGCATCCGTGAGTAAGCACTCGTCAGATAAAGTTCCTCTTCAGCACGTGTAATCCCCACATATGCCAGTCGTCTTTCTTCTTCCATTTCGTCTTCTTCAAATAGCGCACGAGAATGCGGGAAGATGCCTTCTTCCATCCCCACCAAAAAGACGACTGGAAACTCTAGACCCTTTGCCGAGTGGAGCGTCATAAGCGTAACAGCCCCGCTATTTTCATCTTCTGCATTATCTAGTTGATCGACATCCGCTACAAGAGCCAAATCCGTCAAGAACGCGATCAGCGATTTGTCTTCGCTTTCCTTCTCAAAGTTTTGTGTGACCGACATAAATTCATCAATATTTTCGAGTCGCGTTTGCGCTTCAATCGTTCGTTCATTCTTAAGCATTGTCCGGTAACCCGTTTTTTCAAGAACCTCTTCAACAAGTTCTGTCACAGACAAATAATCTTGCATCTTCGTAAATCCTTTGACAAGATCATAAAATTCGACTAATTGTTTGCTGATTTTAGCTGAGAGCCCAGCAAGTTCAATTCGTTCGAGCACTTCAAAATAAGTTAAATCATAAGCCGCAGCCGTTTGCGCAATCTTATCAAGCGATCCAGCACCGACACCGCGTTTTGGTACATTGACAATCCGTGTCAAACTAATATCATCATCATTATTCGAAATCAAGCGCAAATACGCTAAAATGTCTTTAATTTCCTTACGATCATAGAACTTTGTTCCACCGACCATCGTATATGCCATGCTTGATTTCATGAAGAATTCTTCCATTACCCGCGACTGCGCATTGGTCCTATAAAGGACAGCAAAGTCAGAAAGTGGGCGAGATTCATTTTGAACCTCTTCTTGAATCTTACTAACCACATACGAGGCTTCTTCTTTTTCCGTTAACGCCTTATGGTAAAAAATCTTCTTGCCTTCTTGATTTTTCGTCCACAATTTTTTGGGTTTTCGGTTCCCATTATTTTCAATCACGCGATTGGCCGCTTCTAAAATCCGCTGCGTTGAGCGATAGTTTTCCTCTAGCAAAATCGTTTTCGCGTCTGGATAATCCTTTTCAAACGAAAGAATATTAGAAATATCCGCACCACGCCAGCCGTAAATCGACTGATCCGAATCCCCAACCACGCAAATATTTTGCAACCGCTCAGCAAGCATCTTCACAAGCAAATACTGCGCATGGTTCGTATCTTGATACTCATCGACATGAATATACTGAAACTTACGTCCATAATAATCAAGCACTTCCGGAATCCGTTCAAATAACTGAATCGTCACCATGATCAAATCATCAAAATCAAGCGCCTGATTTTTCTTAAGTTTCTTCTCGTAAGCTTCATATACTTCAGCTACCATATTGTCATAATAGCCACTTGCCTCTTTCTTGTATTCTTTAGCCGTCATCAATTCATTTTTAGCATTGCTGATCGAAGCAAGAATCCCACGTGGCTCAAATTTTTTCGCATCAATATTCTTATCCTTCAAAATCCCTTTAATGACCGATAACTGGTCGCCACTATCCAAAATAGTAAAATTTCGTTCATAACCAATCCGATCAATATCACGACGTAAAATCCGCACGCACATGGAGTGGAACGTTGAAATCCAAATTGATTCTGCAACTCCGCCAAGAAGGCCAACAATCCGCGCTTTCATTTCCCGCGCCGCTTTATTCGTAAACGTAATCGCCAAAATATTATAAGGATTAACTTCCTTTTCCTTGATCAAATAAGCAATCCGGTGCGTTAAAACCCGTGTTTTCCCACTTCCAGCGCCAGCCATGATCAAAAGTGGGCCTTCCGTCGTTTCAACCGCTCTTTTTTGTTCCGGATTAAGCCCCGCTACTAACTGTTCACTTTCCAATTGCATCTTTTCCACCACCATACAAACGTTTGTTCTTTATTTTATCATATTTCGATTCATTTACCTAGTGATTTCTGCCGTTTTCAAAGCTTCACTAAAATTTTCATAAATCAAATTTCCAACCACGATCACATCCGCAAATTCTGCCATTAACCGTGCCTCATGAACCGAACGAATTCCGCCCCCGTACCATAACTCCGTTTCGAGCAACTTACCCTTCACATGCCGTACCAGAGAAACGTCGCCGAGCTTCCCGCTATATTCTAAATAAAACACCGGTAATTGCAAGAAACGCTCCGCGAGTTCAGCGTATGCTGCCACATCTTCCTTCGAAAGCTCCGTGTCCGCCTTTGTCAACTTCGCCACCTTCGCTTCGCCGTTTAAAACGAGATACCCTACTGGCTTAATCTGCTTAAACGGCACATGCGGTGAAAACCGTTTGAGTGCCTTACTAAACTGCCCAACAACCCAGTTGCTATCCGGAGAATTTAAAACGAGTGGAACCAAAAATCGATCCGCAAATGGGAGCACCATTTCCTCGCTACTTAACTCGAGAAAAAGCGCTTTATCCGTTTCCATAAAGCGTTCATAACAAAAAGCCGCATTTTCAGCCGTCACAAGATCCGTACCACCAATGATAAAACCATCCGTATCACTTCTCAGTAAAGCCTCGACCTCTGGATCCGTAAGAACTTTCGCAGGATCGATTTTAAAAAAAATGTCTCATTCTGGAAATTCTCCTTCACCTTTCAGTCATCAATAATTTATTATAGCATTTGTTTCCACCATCTTCACCCTTTCCAACAACAATTTAACTTTTTTTGTACTTTTTTAAAAGTTTTTTAAAAAAAATCCTTTTCTTACTTTTCATTTTTTGGTATCATAAAACTTATACTTTAACTAGATAAAGGAGGAATAGTATGGAAAAAAGGGAAACATGGGGTTCCAAACTCGGATTTATATTAGCTTCTGCCGGCTCGGCGATAGGGATTGGAGCGATCTGGAAACTTCCGTATGTAGCCGCTACAGCAGGAGGAGGCTCCTTTTTTATCCTCTTCCTTCTGCTAACGGTCTTGATTGTTTTGCCTGTCTTAATTGCAGAATTTATTATTGGACGAAGTTCGAAAGCAGATGCCATTACGGCCTATAAAAAATTAGCGCCCGGAACTAAATGGAACTGGCTTGGAAAAATGGGTGTTGCCGGAGCAAGCATCTTGTTTTCTTTTTATAGTGTCGTAGGAGGCTGGATTATTACTTATCTGATTAAAGCCCTCTCGCTTTCACTAAACGGGCTTTCCCAACCGGAATTGCTCGAAGAATTCGGAAAAACGACTGCGAATCCTTATATCTCCATTCTCGCAACATTCGCTTTCATCGCACTCAATGTATTCGTTATTCGCCGTGGCGTTGTCTCCGGCATTGAAAAAATGAATAAATTCATGATGCCTGCACTATTCATTTTATTCGTTATCTTAATCATTCGTTCCTTAACTCTTGACGGAGCGATGGCAGGCGTTCAGTTTTTCTTAAAACCTGATTTTAGTGCCATTACCGGTAGCACCGTTTTAATCGCACTTGGACAAGCCTTCTTCTCCTTAAGCGTTGGTCTATCCGTTATGGTGACATATAGTTCATACTTGAACCGGTCTGTTAGCTTACCACAGTCAGCCGCATCCGTTGCCTTACTGAACCTTTTCGTCTCGCTTCTAGCAGGACTTGCCATTTTTCCAGCAAGCTTTGCACTAGGCATCAAACCAGACGCAGGACCCGGACTTTTATTTGTGATTCTCCCTTCCATTTTCAGTCATCTCCCGTTCGGAACCTTTTTCTTCATCGTCTTTTTATTTTTGTTCCTGTTTGCAGCCCTTACATCCAGCTTCTCGCTTCTCGAAGTAACCGTGGCGCCACTTATGGCACAAGGAACATCGCGCAAGAAAGCGAGCACCCTGACAGGCCTTGTCATTATGCTCCTTGCCATTCCGTCAGCCCTTAGCTTCGGCGTATTTGCTAACATTCACATTTTCGGGCTAACCTTTTTTGACCTTGCCGACTATCTTGTTTCAAATCTTTTACTTCCCATCGGAGCCTTATTAATCGCAATCTTTGTTGGCTTCAGAATGCCACGGAAGCTATTAGTAGAAGAGTTCCAAGCCGGAAGCAAAATCAGCTACAAAATCTTCATCGTTTGGCTTTTTCTCATCAAATTTATCGCCCCGATCGGCATTATTTTTGTCTTTCTCTATGCAACAGGCATCCTCAAATAACAAAAAAGGTTCTGAAACGAAATTCGTTTCAGAACCTTTTTCAAATTCAAAGTGCCATCACAATTAAACTTGTAAGACAAATGGCGAATCCCGAAAGACCAATTGACGTCCCTACAAAACTTTTCGCACGTAAATTTATAAAGGAAATAGCCAAAAAGCCGACAATAAAGACCCAGTGCCACAGCACACTAAAAGTTAGCGGCTCGCGCATCATCACCATATTCCCAATCATAAAAAGAGCAGCGATGCCTAAAAGAGTAGCAATCAAGATTCGTAAGCCTCGAAATGGTTTCTGTTCCAAAAAAAAGCCTCCCTGTTACTTTTCGTCTTCTTTCATGCGTTCAAAAACTTTGCCGTACATGTCATTTCCGTAATTAAGCGAACGTTTCACACGGGAAATAGTCGCCGTACTCGCTCCTGTTTCCGCTTCAATCACATTATATGTCTTTCCTTCCGAAAGCATCTTCGCTACTTGAAAACGTTGCGCCATTGACTGAATTTCATTAACCGTACAAACATCATCAAAAAAGGCATAGCACTCTTCAAGCGTCTCCAGTTTCAAAACTCCTTGAAAAAACGCATCCAGACCTTCCCCTCGAATTTTCTCTATTTGCATACGAAAACCTCCGTTTTTAGTGTTTATACTCTATACTTTCATATTTTAACGTACCAACGTGTAAAAAACAATTGTTTCGCAAAAAAGAGAGACCCAGCCAACCCGCTAAATCTCTCTTTTTATCTTACTCTGCCTTCGAACCAATGTCAATTCGGTAAAAGAAGTTAGGATTATCTAATTTTTTCATTTCCTCATACAAAGCTTGCCTTGCTTCTTGCATCGAGTCTGCTTCCGTCTCAAGCAAGAGAATTCTTCCGCCAGCAGAAACAAGCGCTTCATCTTGCCATTTCGTTCCCGCATGATAAACCCGAACAGTTTCTGTTAAATGTTCTAGCCCAGTAAGCTCGTGTCCTGTCTCATAATGATCTGGGTAGCCAGCACTTGCAAGCACAATGCCGAGCGTAACACCCGATTTCTTGAAACGAACATCCGGTTTTTCATCATGGAGCAGTTTTTGAATCACTTCCGCAAAATCACTTTCTAGACGTGGCAATACCACTTGCGTTTCCGGATCTCCAAAACGCGCATTAAATTCAATCACCTTTGGTCCCGCATTTGTTGCGATCAGTCCAGCATAAAGCACCCCACGAAAAGCTCGCCCTTCTGCTACAAGTCCTCGTGCAGCTGGTTTTAAAATTTCTTCCACAGCTTTTTTCACCAACTGCTCAGAAATTTGCGGTACAGGTGAGTAAGCGCCCATTCCACCCGTATTTGGACCTTTATCTCCATCATAGGCCCGCTTGTGGTCTTGCGCGATTTCCATCGGATAGACTTCTTCGCCATTCACAAAAGCCATGAGCGAAAATTCCTCCCCTTCAAGGAACTCCTCCAAAATAACCTTTTCCGCGGCTGAACCAAATTTATCTTCAAGCATCATTTCTTTTAGAGCAAGTGTGGCCTCTTCAAGCGACATCGCAACTGCTACCCCTTTTCCAGCAGCTAGCCCGTCCGCTTTAATGACAATCGGTGCCCCTTTTTCATCCAGATAAGCCTTCGCCGACTCATAGTCCGTAAAAGTCTTAGAAGCCGCCGTCTCAATCTGATATTTTTTCATAAACGATTTCGCAAAATCTTTGCTTCCTTCAATCAAAGCTGCTTCTTTTCGTGGACCGAAAGCCTTTAAACCAGCCGCCTCAAAATCATCTACGACCCCGAGCAAAAGAGGCACTTCTGGGCCCACAATCGAAAAATCAATGCGTTCCGCTTTTGCAAAGGCAATCAAATTTTCCGAGTCTGTTTCTGGAACTTTCACACACTGAATCCCGTCTGCTTCCATCCCCGCATTTCCCGGCGCACAAAAAACCGTTTCTACTCGATCAGATTCCAACAACTTTTTAGCAACCGCATGCTCCCGGCCGCCGCCTCCAATAACCAAGACTTTCATCTTTGACACACCTTTCTTAGTGTTTAAAATGCCGTACCTTCGTTTTTATCATCGCAAGACCATGTTTGTTCGCCATATCAATCGAATCTTGATCTTTAATCGAACCTCCCGGCTGAATAATCGCCCGAATGCCCGCTCTCGAGGCTGCCTCTACCGTATCATTCATTGGGAAAAACGCATCACTCGCAAGAACCGCACCATTTGCCTTTTCGCCTGCTTGATGAAAGGCAATCTCTGCCGCGCCAATTCGGTTCATTTGCCCCGCACCAATTCCGAATGTCATCTCTGCATTTCCAACGACAATCGCATTCGATTTCACATGCTTTACAATCTTCCACTGAAATAAAAGCGCCTTAAGCTCTTCATCCGTAGGTACGCGATCTGTCATCACTTCATAGCTCTCACTCTCTTCAAGAAACGTATCACTATCTTGAATAAGCAAACCACCTCGAACAGACGTCACGTCATGATAACGCGCGCCACTTGAAATTTCAAGCTCTAGCAACCGAATATTTTTCTTTTTCGTTAAAATCTCCAGAGCTTCCTTAGTAAAACTTGGAGCAATCACAATCTCAAGAAAAATTTCACTCATCTTAAGAGCCGCTTCTCGGTTCACTTCCCGGTTCAAAGCGATAATTCCTCCGAAAATAGACGTTTCATCCGCTTCGAAAGCCTTTTGAAAAGCTTCCTCCACTGAATCCCCCGTTCCAACACCACAAGGATTCATGTGTTTCACCGCCACAGCCACTGGTTGCTCGAACTCAGATACGATCTTAAGCGCCGCATCCGCATCCCGAATATTGTTATACGAAAGCGCCTTACCATGAAGTTGCTTTGCCCTTGCAAGACTTGCTGTACCCGCAAGCGGTTCCGCATAAAATGCCGCTTGTTGATGCGGGTTCTCTCCGTAACGCATCTCACTTTGCAAATTATAAGTAAGCGTCAACTTTTCAGGAAATGCTTCGCCTGAAAGCTCCGTCAAATATCCCGCAATCAGCGCATCATACTGAGCCGTATGGCGAAAAACTTTCGCCGCAAGCTTTTCTCGTGTTTCCCGCTTCGTTTCGCCCGCTTCATTTAGCTCTGCAAGCACCGTCTCGTAATCCGCCGAATCCACAAGCACAGTCACTGCTGCATAGTTTTTAGCTGCCGAACGAAGCATCGAAGGTCCGCCAATATCAATATTTTCAATAGCTTCTTCCAAAGTTACCCCTTGCCTTGCGATCGTTTCCTGAAACGGATATAAATTCACACAAACCAAATCAATCGGCTTTATCCCATGCTCAGCCGCTTGTGCCTTATGTTCCGAAAGATCTCGCCTAAACAGCAATCCGCCATGGATCGCCGGGTGTAGCGTCTTCACACGCCCATCTAACATCTCTGGAAACGCCGTCACCTCTTCAATTCCTACAACAGGGAGCCCCGCCTCAAGAAGTACCTTTTTCGTTCCGCCCGTCGAAATAAGTTCAAATTGATGCGAAACGAGCTCCCGAGCAAAATCAACAATCCCCGTTTTATCTGACACACTAATCAATGCTCTTTTCATTTCTTTTCTTCGACTCCTTTTGCATCATTTTTTTCACAACCGCTGGATAAAAACGATGTTCGACCTGATGAATCCGTTCTTCAAGTTGCGCCTTACTTTCACAAGAGACGATCTCAATTTTTTCCTGCGCAATCACAGCGCCCGTATCCATCCCGGCATCAACGAAATGCGCCGTCACCCCCGTCACACTCTCCCGAGCAGAAAGCGCCTGACCAATCGCATCTTTCCCCGGAAATAGCGGCAAAAGAGACGGATGAAGATTAATAATTCGGTTCGGAAAAGCCTCAAGGAGCGTTTCCCCAAGAAGCCGCATATAGCCCGCAAGCACAATAAAATCCACCTCATACCTAAGGAGCTCTTCCAAGATCACTTTTTCGCAAGAAGCTTTGTTCAAAAAGTCGCTTGCCGAAAACACAAAACGAGGCAACTCAAATTGATCCGCCCGTTCGAGCACTCGAGCTCCCGGCTTATCACACACGAGTAGCTTTACCGCCGGCCGAATCATACTGTCTTCCATCAATGCTTCAAAATTCGATCCACTTCCCGAAGCAAAAATAGCTATCTTCATTTTTCCTCACCTGAAACGAGTCGAACCGCTTCCGTCTCGCGTTTCACAACAGAACCAATCCGGTAAGCCGATTCCCCAAGTAAAGCTAAAACTTCATCCTGAACATCCGCTGGGACAGCTAGCACAAGCCCAATTCCCATATTGAAAATCTCAAACATTTCAAGCTCATCCAAATCCCCTAGCGCCTTCATATGTTTAAAAATCGGTAAAATAGGCCAGCTTCCAAGCTCTACTTCCGCCGCCAAATCCGCATCAAGCATCCGTGGCAAATTCTCAACAAAGCCTCCGCCCGTAATATGTGAAATCCCGTGGACCGGATACTTCTTTAAGACGTTAAGGACCGGCTTTACATAAATCCGCGTTGGTTCAAGAAGCTCCTCCCCAAGTTTCCTGCCAAAATCCTCAACAAACGTATCGAGAGAAAAATCATGATCTTTGAAATACAGCTTACGCACAAGCGAATAACCATTGCTATGTATCCCGCTTGACGAAAGCCCAATCAAAACATCCCCAGCTTTCACCGCGCCAGGTGCAATCAAACGCTCTTTCTCACAAGCCCCAACCGTAAAACCTGCCAAATCATATTCATCTGGCGCATACATATCAGGCATTTCAGCCGTTTCCCCGCCAACAAGAGCACAACCCGCTTCCGTGCAGCCAGCCGCAACTCCCTTTACAATTTGTTCCATTTTAAGCGGTGACGTTTTCCCCGTCGCAATATAGTCCAGGAAAAAAAGCGGTTCCGCACCTTGCGCTAAAATATCATTCACACACATCGCCACACAGTCGATTCCAATCGTATCATGCTTATCCGCTTCAATCGCAAGCAAGAGCTTCGTTCCAACCCCGTCCGTACCAGAAACAAGAACTGGTTCCTTGAGGGCAAGCGAACTAAGATCAAACATCCCGCCAAAAGACCCTAGTGCGCCCATTACACCACGTCGCTTCGTTTGCTCCACATGCTTTTCAATCCTCCGAACCACTTCATACCCAGCTTCCACATCCACGCCTGCTTTACTATACGCATTTTCCGCCACAGTATTTCCTCCTTCTACAATCCGTTTTTTTGCGCCTCAAGACTTGCCAAGTATTCCGCCTCATAGTCATAAAGTGGCGTCGGATAATCCCCATTGAAATAAGCCATGCAAAGCCCGCCATAAGGCTCATCCGGATAAGGCCTACCAATCGCATCAATCAAGCCATCCTCGCTTAAATACTGCAACGAATCCGCACCGATAATCCGGCAAATTTCATCCACACTATAATTCGCCGCAATCAGTTCATTTCGCGTTTGAATATCAATCCCATAAAAGCAAGGAAACGCAAGCGGCGGCGAAGCAATCCGCACATGAACTTCAAGTGCCCCAGCTTCCCGGAGCAAATTCACAATTCGCTTACTCGTCGTGCCGCGTACAATTGAGTCGTCAATCATCACAACCCGCTTCCCTTCGACAACCCCACGCACTGCCGAAAGTTTCATCCGAACGCCTTGTTCACGCAGTTCCTGAGAAGGCTGAATAAAAGTCCTTGCCACATATCGATTTTTGATTAATCCAAGCTCATAAGGAAGACCTGCTTCTTCCGCATATCCGATGGCAGCAGAAATGCTTGAATCTGGAACCCCCGTCACCACATCCGCATCTACAAAAGCCTCCCTAGCAAGCTGTTTCCCACTTCTCTTCCGTGCCGAATGTACATTGATTCCCGCAATATCTGAATCCGGACGAGCAAAATAAATATATTCCATGCTACAAATCGAATGCTTAATATCCTTTGTAAACGAATCAATATGCAAGCCATCATCATCCACTACAATCAACTCACCAGGCTCCACATCCCGAACAAACTCTGCCCCAACCGTTTCGAATGCACACGTTTCAGAAGCAATCACATAACTATCCCCAATTCGACCAATTGAAAGCGGTCGGAAACCATTTGGATCAAGTGCCGCGATCATCGCATTTTCAGTAAGTAGCATATAAGCAAAGCCGCCTTTAACCTTGCGGAGAGCGACCTTTAAATCTTGCATAAAGTCTCCTGTCCGGCTTCGCTTCATGAGATGCGCTAACACTTCTGTATCTGAACTCGTTTGAAAAATGGCGCCTTCACTTTCTAGTTCCTTCCGAAGCGTCTTCGCATTAATCAAATTCCCATTATGCGCAAGAGCAAGTGAAGAATCTTGAAAATGAAACAAAAACGGCTGAACATTTCCAAGGCTTTTTCCGCCAGCTGTTGCATAGCGCACGTGGCCAATTGCGCCACTTCCTGGTAAACCTTCTAGTTCCCCATGTTTAAATACATCTGCTAGCAAACCTAAGTTGCGGTGCCCTCGTAACACTTTGCCGTCTGTTGCAACAATTCCCGCACCTTCTTGCCCGCGATGTTGTAAACTGTGTAAGCCATAATACGTAATTTCAGCAGCTTGCGGGTGATTCCAGACGCCAAAAATTCCACATTCTTCATTTAACCCCTTTATTTCAGCAAGCATGAAAGCGCCCCTTCCCAAATGGTCCGAAGTGCCTCAGTTTCTTTTTCTAGCACATCTTCTCCGCTTTTAATAACCAAGCGACCATTTTCCGTTACCGTTCCAATTTCGCGTGCTATAAGCCCTTCAACATGCCGCATAAAAGACTCCCGGTTTTCCTGCTTCACCGATACAAGAAAGCGTGATTGCGACTCACTAAAGAGCTCAGTAAGTGAAAACGGGATCTCGACATCCGCTCCGAAATCACCTGCAAAACAAGCTTCAGCAAGAGCAACAGCAAGTCCACCTTCTGCAAGATCGTGCGCACTCGCAACCGTTCCCGCTTGAATCGCCGCAAGAAGTGCCGATTGTGTTTTTTGTTCGACTTGAAGATCAAGCTCCGGTGCACGCCCACTGATTTTTCCTTCCAAAAGTTTTTGCAGTTCTGAACCATTAAATTCAGCTTTTGTTTCTCCAATCAGGAAAATAAGATCTCCAGGCGCCTTAAAGTGCTGCGTTGTGATATCTTTTGTTTGTTCAATTAGCCCAACCATCCCGATTACAGGCGTTGGATAAATACCCGTTCCATCTGTTTCATTATAAAGCGAGACATTACCAGAAATAACAGGCGTGTTAAGAGAACGACAAGCCTCACTGATTCCGTCTGCCGCTTTTTCAATTTCCCAAAAAATTTCAGGTTTTTCCGGATTTCCAAAATTCAGCCCATCCGTAATGGCAAGTGGCTTTGCTCCACTACAAACAATATTTCGTGCTGCCTCAGCAACAGCGATCGCTCCACCCACTTCAGGATCAAGATACAAATAACGCGAGTTACAATCCGTCGTCATCGCAATGGCTTTATCCGTTCCTCGCACGCGAATCACTGCTGCGTCAGACCCTGGTGCAACCGCCGTGCTCGTTCGCACTTGATAATCATACTGCTCATAAATGTGACGTTTACTTGCAATCGTTGGGGAAGCAAGGAGTTTTTCAAACACAAGTCCATGATCGGCGATGCGCGGCGCAAATGGCGTTTCATTTTGAAAAGCTTGGAAGCGTGCAGGTTCCTTAGATGGCTTCTCGTAAACAGGCGCATCCTCAGCCAGCGCATCTACTGGTACATTTGCAACCACTTCACCTTGATGAATGATTTTATACATCTTATCATTCGTCACATGGCCAATCGTTACCGCATGCAAACCATAACGTTCGAACAAAGCTTGAATTTCTGCTTCATGACCCTTTTTCACACAAAGCAACATCCGCTCTTGTGATTCAGAAAGTAACATTTCATAAGCAGACATCCCTGTTTCTCGTTGCGGGACATCATCCATCACAAGTTCAAGCCCTGCTCCCGCTTTTGAAGCCATCTCCGAGCTTGAACTAACAAGACCCGCAGCTCCCATATCCTGGATACCAACCAAAATATCTGCATGCTGCTCAATCACTTCAAGGCAAGCTTCAAGCAGTAGCTTCTCCATAAACGGATCCCCTACTTGCACCGCCGAACGTTGCTGCTCGCCTTCTTCACTAAACTCAACAGAAGCAAACGTTGCGCCGTGAATCCCATCTCGACCTGTCTTCGCACCCACATACATGACGGGATTCCCATCACCGGCCGCTTGCCCTTTTTGGATATCTTCTTGCTTGATGAGCCCTACACACATCGCATTTACTAAAGGATTCTTCTCATAGCAAGCATCAAACTGCACCTCGCCACCAACAGTTGGAATCCCAATTGAATTCCCGTAACCAGCGATTCCCGAAACAACTTCACTCACTAAGTACTTCGTATGCGACTTCGTCAGCTCACCAAAACGGAGCGAATTTAGCATAGCAATCGGGCGAGCCCCATCGAGAACACATCGCGAATAATTCCGCCAACGCCTGTTGCAGCACCTTGATAAGGTTCGACATATGAAGGGTGATTGTGGCTTTCCACTTTGAAAGCTACGCCAAGCCCGTCGCCAATGTCTACGATCCCAGCCCCTTCCCCAGGACCTTGAAGCACCTGTTTTCCTTCCGTAGGGAATTTCTTTAAAACAGGCTTCGAATTCTTATAGCTACAATGCTCCGACCACATAACAGAAAACAAGCCCGTTTCCGTATAGTTGGGCTTTCTTCCAAGAATGGACACAATGAGCCCATACTCACTATCCGTAAGCCCCATCTCAAGATACACTTTGTTCGCTTCAATTTGAATCGCTGTAGGTTCATTTGCTTGCACTTTGATAAGCCTCCTTAAAAGAACTCAAAATCGATTGAAACAATTTAATCCCATCCGTTCCACCGACCAGTTCCTCGACTGCCCGTTCCGGATGGGGCATCATCCCTAAAACATTTCCCGCCGCATTCACAATCCCAGCAATATCACCCGTACTTCCATTTGGATTCTCACTTATATAGCGGAACACAATTTGATGATTCCTTTCTAGCTCTTGATACGTCTCCGGATCACAATAGTAATTCCCTTCCCCGTGCGCAACCGGAATCCTAATTTCCTGATGCGGCTCATATCCACTTGTAAAGATGGTATTCGTATTCTCAACTCGAAGCGGCACCGTTTTACAAACAAAATGCAAGTTATCATTTCGAAGAAGCGCACCGGGCAGAAGACCAACTTCTGTTAGAATCTGGAATCCATTACAAACGCCAAGCACAGGTTTCCCATCACTCGCAAAACGAAGCACTTCTGGCATAATATTCGCAAACTTAGCAATCGCCCCCGTCCGCAAGTAATCGCCATAAGAAAAACCGCCAGGAAGAAGAACCGCATCAAAACCATCTAGCGAAGTCTCAGCATGCCAAACAAATTCTGCTTCTTCTCCGAGCACATCGCGAATAGCATGTAGCATATCAATATCACAATTTGAGCCTGGAAACTGAATCACCGCAAATTTCATCTTCAAGCCTCCTCGATTTCATAGCGATAATCTTCCATCACTGGATTAGTTAGCAATTTATCACAAAGTTCGTCCAACAATTCATGAATATCCCGCTCTGATTTTTCTACCTTTAGTTCCATATACTTTCCGATGCGCACATCATTCACAGCATCATAACCCACACTTTTAGCAGCATCTTTGACTGCCGTTCCTTGTGGATCAAGCACACTTTTTCTTTAAAGTCACATAAATTTTAACATTATACATTTCTTACAACCTCCTCTAGGCGAGCTAAGATTTCATCATAAACTGTAATTAAATTCCCAATATTCCGACGAAAAACATCCTTATCCAGCTTTTCGTTTGTTTCCACATCCCAAAGTCTGCAAGTGTCTGGTGAAATTTCATCTGAAAGCAAAATGCTCCCGTCCTTCGTCCGACCAAATTCCACTTTAAAGTCAACCAAGGTAACACCCGCTTTTTTAAAAAGTTCGGTGAGCGCTGCATTGATTCGTTTCGCTTCTTGCTTCAAAATCTCCACTTCCCGATTTGTAGCCACTTCTAAAAACAAAACATGATCATCATTGATAAATGGATCATTTAGCGCATCCTCTTTGTAATAAAACTCCACAATCGGCTGTTCAATTAGTTCTCCTTCTGATTTACCGAGTCGCTTTGCGAGGCTTCCAGCAAGAACGTTCCGAACGACTACTTCAAGGGGAATAATCTCCACTTCTTGAACAAGCTGTTCAGTTTCTGAAATTTCTTCAATAAAATGACTGTCAATTCCTTTTGCCTTCAGATAACGAAAAATAAGCGAAGTGATTTGATTATTGCGTCTTCCTTTTCCTGCAAAAATCTCTCGTCGTTCGCCGTTTAATGCCGTTGCGTCATCTTTATACGCCACACGCAAAACACCCGCTTCTGGGGTCTTATACAATTTTTTTTGCCTTGCCTTCATAAATCAACTCGTCTTTCACGCTATAACGCTCCTTTTTTATTGAAAGTAGCGTGCCCGCAAAATGCGGGCATGCTCTGTTAAAGACCTAAACGGTTAAAAATCATATCAACATTTTTCAAGTGATAATTATAATCGAAGCAATCGGCAATTTCTTCTGCCGAAAGTAAGGAAGTAATTTTCGGTTCACTTTCCACCAGCTCCCTAAACGGTGTGTGCGTTTCCCAAGCTTCCATCGCTTTCGGTTGAACGATGTCATACGCTTCTTCACGTGCCATCCCTTTATCAATTAAAGCAAGTAGAACGCGTTGTGAATATATCAGTCCAAGTGTAGCATCCATATTTCGTTTCATATTTTCTGGGAATACCGTCAAGTTTTGAACGATCGAGCCAAAGCGGTTTAAAATATAATCCAGTAAAATCGTCGCATCTGGCAAAATGATTCGTTCCGCTGAACTGTGTGAAATATCGCGTTCATGCCAGAGTGGTACATTTTCGTAAGCTGTCACCATGTGCCCACGGATCACACGTGCGAGTCCCGTCACATTCTCAGAGCCAATTGGATTTCGCTTATGTGGCATTGCAGAAGAACCTTTCTGCCCCTTCGCGAAAGCCTCTTCTACTTCACGTACTTCACTTTTCTGTAAACCGCGAACTTCCACCGCAAATTTTTCAATCGAAGTTGCAATCAGCGCTAAAGTCGCGACATATTCTGCATGACGATCACGTTGTAATGTTTGTGTTGAAATAGGCGCAGGTGTTGTACCAAGTTTCCGGCAAACATATTCTTCAACAGCAGGATCAATATTCGCATACGTCCCAACAGCTCCAGAAAGCTTTCCAAATTCAACTCCTTTTGCAGCATGGTTGAATCGTTCCAAATTACGCTTCATTTCTTCATGCCATAAAGCCAATTTCAAGCCAAAAGTAGTCGGTTCTGCGTGAACACCATGTGTCCGTCCCATCATCACCGTATATTTATGCTCTTTAGCTTTTTCTGCAAGAATTTGGATAAAAGCTTCCATATCTTTGCGCAAAATCTGATTAGCTTGCTTGAGTACGTAAGAGTTAGCCGTATCCACTACATCTGTTGACGTTAAACCATAATGGACCCATTTTCGTTCTTCACCAAGCGATTCAGAAACAGCTCTTGTAAAAGCCACTACATCATGACGAGTTTCTTGCTCAATTTCCTTAATTCGCTTGACATCAAACGTTGCGTGTTCACGAATTTTAGCAACATCTTCTTTTGGAATAACACCAAGCTCTGCCCAAGCTTCACAAGCCAAAATTTCAACTTCAAGCCAAGCATTAAATCGATTTTCCTCCGTCCAAATTTCGCCCATTTCTTTCCTCGTATAGCGTTCTATCATTCGTTTTTGTTCCTCCACTTAGTCCCAAATTTGTGTTTCTTTTAAATCTTGTAATACTGCATCTGTATCATTTGTAAGAATCGTAATATGCCCCATCTTGCGATCACGTTTTACTTCTTTTTTACCATAATAGTGAACAAACCAGCGCGCATAACTTCCCATAGCCTTGTTAACGCCTTCCACATGTTGCCCCAAAATATTTACCATCACAGCGGGTTTCAAAAGTTCTGGCTTTAAAAGTGGCAAGCCTACAATTGCTCGGATGTGTTGCGTAAACTGCGAAATCGAACAAGCTTCAATTGTATAGTGCCCCGAATTATGCGGACGCGGTGCTAGTTCGTTTACATATAATGCACCCGATTTGGTCACGAACATTTCTACGGCAAGCACACCTTCTAAGTGTAAGTACTCGGCGAGTTTCTCAGCAATCGCATGTGCTTCCTCGTCTCCATCTTGATTAATTTTTGCAGGTACAACAGAAGTATGCAAAATGTTATTCACATGAACATTTTCACTGACAGGGAAAGTTTCTACCTGTCCAGCCCCATTTCGCGCCACAACAATTGAAATTTCTTTTTCAAAAGGAATAAAGGCTTCAAGGACACATGATCCATAACGAAGAAGCGGAAGAGCTGCTTCAATATCACTTTCCTCACGCAAAACAAATTGACCTTTTCCATCATAGCCACCTCGAGCCGTCTTCAAAATGGCTGGGTAACCGATCCCCTTGATTTTTTCCCGAATATCTTCTTCGTCGACAACAACTGCATAAGGGGCAATGTTGATATTACATGATTCTAAATATGCTTTTTCAAGAATTCGATCTTGTGTAATGGATAAAAGTTCTGTCCCTTGTGGAACCCAAACAATTTTTTCAATATCCGCAAGCGCATCATAATCGACATTTTCAAATTCGTATGTCACAACATCTGCATGAGTCGCTAGATCACGAAGTGCTCTCCGGTCATCATATTCCGCAACAATCTGTTCATCGCTAACTTGACCTGCCGGACTGTCAACGGTCGGATCTAACACGATAATTCGATACCCCATCGCCTTAGCAGACAATGCCATCATTCGACCCAGTTGACCGCCACCGATAATTCCAATCGTGCTATTTGGAAGTAAATGTTTTTTACTCAAGACTATCACTACTTTCCTGTACATTTTCTTCTAGTGTAGCACGTCTTTTCGCTAATCTGCCAGTAATAGTTCCATTAGAAATTGATAAGATTTGAGCGGCAAGCAATCCGGCATTCGTAGCTCCTGATTCCCCGATTGCAACGGTCGCAACAGGAACACCTCCAGGCATCTGTACAATCGAAAGAAGAGAATCTAGACCATTTAATGCTTTCGACTGAACAGGAACACCAATCACCGGGAGTGTCGTTTTCGCTGCAACCATCCCAGGAAGATGGGCAGCACCTCCAGCACCAGCAATAATCACCTTAATTCCTCTCTCTCGAGCTGTCTCAGCATATTGAAACATCATATCTGGTGTACGATGTGCGGAAACCACCTTTTTTTCATAAGGAATTTCTAGTTCATCCAATATCAGACAAGCTTTTTTCATTGTTTCCCAATCTGAGGTACTTCCCATGATAACACCAATTTCAGCAGACATTAGCTGCTCATCTCCTCTTCATCTGAACTAAACGCCGATAACAATTTCATTCTAACAATAGCACGCTAAAAAGTCAATTTAAAAATCGAACATTTTTATAACTTAAAACACGAACGTTCGTATTTATAGGTGTTTTTTGAAATTTACATAGCAAAAAGCGGACAAGAAATAAGAAATTTCTTGCCCGCTCCATTTATTATTATTCGTTTTCTTGATTTTGCTTGGCTTGAAGTCTTCTAACATGCCTAACCCAAAAGCCACCGTGAATTTGTTTAGGTTCTGACGAAACAATAAAAGGCCTTTTCATCAATTGCAATAATTTGTTTATACAGTTTATGTTCATACTTTCGTGGTGTCAAAATTTCAAGCATCATTCGTTCACCATCACGACCGTTTGCTAGCCAACTGGTTACTCCGTATCCCTTTTCACGAATTTGATTTGGTAAATCTAAATTATACTCTTTAGTGATCACGTTAACAGTGATATACCCAAGGGCGAGTCTTTCTTCAATCTTCATTCCGATAAATAGTCCGACACCATAACCTACTGCATAAGCAATGACATTGACAATATTATTTAAATTATTAAGGACTAAACTTAGAGCAACAACATAAATGATCATTTCGAGCATACTAACAAAAGCAGCTAAATACCTATACCCTTTCATTGTTAGCAAAAGTCGCACAGTCGAAATTGCAACATATAAAATATTGACTATAAAAATGGTGATAACTACACCCACTGCTCCTTCTAGCATGACGACACAACCTTCTATTCAAATAAATTTTTTTAGTGTTCTCTAATATTATTCCATTTAATAGCGACACTCAAACATAAATGAGTATATGAAAAAAGAATCCGGAAATAAATCCAGATTCTTTACTTGCCCGGCGGCGACCTACTCTCACAGGGGGAAGCCCCCAACTACCATCGGCGCGGAGAAGCTTAACTACCGTGTTCGGGATGGGAACGGGTGTGACCTTCTCGCCATAGCCACCAGACAAGGAATATGAAAAGAACGTCGTTCTCTCAAAACTAGAGAAGAAAAGCGTGTGAACCAGAATCT
>NZ_AOCG01000006.1 GCF_000525795.1 Listeria aquatica FSL S10-1188 | reverse complement strand
GGGGCAGTCAAAAACCAAAACAAAACGGCAATCAAAAACTTCAAAAAGATTGAACCAAGGCCAAAAGACACGAGAGGTTTATCGTGAAGAGGCAAAGCGGCTCCAGAAAGCGCATCCTGCCCCTGTTACTGTCGCAACTAATCCGCAAGCTAGAAAACAAGCTGAGAAGACGCTACAGGGTCTTGATTTAAAGCGTGCGATGGTTATGAAGGAAGTTCTTGATAAGCCAGTAGCTCTGCGTAAGAAGTAGTACTTGCATGATAGGCATCATTTATAGTATAGTGAAAGTGTAAAAATCATACAAACTGACCCGCTTAAGGGGAGTAGCAGAAATAGCTGTGTCGTCAATACGAGATTTTTCTCCGGCGCAGTTAGCAATTTGAAAATTGTTTGCAAGACCTTACGTTTCTTTCGTGAGGTCTTTTTGTATCAAGATAAAGGAGGAAAATTGTGAAAAAATTTATTTCAATCTTACTTGCTGCAGGATTAGTATTCAGTCCGGTTGGGGGAACCATTTCAAACATGGTATTACCGACTAAATATGAACAAGTAAAAGAAGCAGATGCGAGAGGCTACCGTTCACCGGTCCGTTCTTTTAAATCGAATAACAACGGAATCAATCGTTCTAATGTTAACCGTTCACAAATGAATAAGAATATGATGGGAAAAGGGAAAAATAGCTTCTTCAATGGTCGTGGATTACTTGGTGGTTTAATGCTTGGTGGGCTTGCTGGTCTGCTTTTTGGAGGTCTTCTGAGCAATATGGGAGTATTTGGTAACATTTTTGGTTTGATTATCAATATTTTGGCGATTTTCCTTGTGATTCGTCTGATCATGTTTTTCTTCCAGCGGAGAAAAAATCACGGAACTGAACCGGCTGCGCAAAGTACGCATCAAGGTGCTTTTAAAAATGAGACGCGACATGAAACTATTCAAGCTGGAACAGAAGCAACAGCGCATGAACAAATCTTAGACGAAGGAAATATTTCCAATGCAGTTATTGCTTTCTTTACGAATGAAAAAGGCATGTCACTAGATGATGTTCAAGTTGCTTTAACTTATGATGATAAAATTGGTTTTGGAGCGGATGTTATAAAAAACGATCAAGTGATTCAATCACTCGATCACTTTTCGCTCATTCAAGCGATCCGCTACTGGGCGGAACACTTTGCGCATATGAACCCGAATATGGGACTAACGCTAGAATACTCAGAACAAGATGGTATTTACGCAGTTGTAACCGAATAATAATTCTTGAAAGGAAGGGCTGATGGATGCATTTAGAAAAGCAAGAAGACACGATCGAGCTTTTTCATGAAGCTGGGAACTGGAAACTAAAAAAAAGAAAGTGGCTTTTCACCTATTCAAATGACTGTGGCAGCAGCGGCTGCATGTAGTGGCTATGTTTACGCTAAAATTTTGAAGAAAAAACGCATCCCTTATGAGAACATGGAAATAGAGGTGGATTACACGCAAAATTTGGATGCACCCGTCCATGTGATCCAGTCTATCCATATTCGTTTTCAACTTGCAGTGGCAAAGGAGCATCATGAACAAGCGGAGAAAGGCTTGAAGCTTGTTAAAAAAGGTTGTCCCGTTGTTCAAAGCCTAAATCCAGAAGTTCAAATCACCGAGCAAGTGAAATTTGTTTCGGGTGAGTAAGAGAAGAAGATGTACAGATGAATGCTGTGCATCTTCTTTTTTAGATCGTTCCGCCTTCCAAAATTTTTAAATATTCACTAAAACCATGACCTAACATCTAAATCAAAAGTCCTTTTTAACTTGAAAGCGCATACATAAAAATAGTCTAAAAGTTTTTCATTTAGCCTAAAAGTATGAAATTCGACTTAAATAATACAAAAACTTTTACAGCGTTTTCAAAATACGTATAATGAAGGTAGATAGTGATGACCATATGTTTTTCAATAATGAAGGGGGTAGTTTTAGATGTTATTTGAGAAAATGGAAAAGTATGATTATGAGCAAGTCGTTTTTTGTCAGGATGAGGCTTCTGGACTAAAAGCCATCATTGCCATTCATGATACAACGCTTGGTCCAGCGCTTGGCGGATGTCGAATGTGGCCATATGCGACAGAAGAAGAGGCTCTTGAAGATGTTTTACGGTTAGCGCGCGGCATGACGTACAAAAATTCAGCTGCTGGACTTAATCTAGGGGGAGGAAAAACAGTCATCATTGGAGATCCGAAAAAAGATAAAAGTGAAGCCTTGTTTCGCGCACTCGGAAGATACGTAGAAAGTTTGAATGGTCGTTATATTATTGCTGAAGACGTGGGGACAACTGTTCAAGATATGGACTATATGCACGAAGAAACGAAACACGTAACAGGGGTTTCAGAAAGTTTTGGTTCATCTGGAAACCCAAGTCCGCTAACAGCACGTGGAATCTATGCTTCAATGAAACGGACAGCGAAAGAAGTTTTTGGAAGCGATTCCTTGGTAGGGAAAAAGGTAGCAGTCCAGGGTGTTGGGAACGTGGCATTTGCTCTTTGCGAGATGTTGTTTCAAGAAGGGGCAGAGCTTGTTGTGACGGACATTAACCAAGAAGCGGTGGAACGGGCGGTCGAGAAATTTCAGGCAACAGCAGTCGAGCCCGATGAAATTTATCAAGTAGAGGCTGATATTTTTGCACCGTGCGCACTTGGTGGGATTTTAAATGATGATACAATTCCGCAACTTAAAGTAAAAGCTGTTTGTGGCAGTGCCAATAACCAATTATTAGACATTAAACGTCACGGGGAAATGCTTCATGAACGTGGAATTTTATATGCGCCTGATTACATTGTGAATGCAGGTGGAGTTATCAATGTGGCGGATGAGCTAAACACTTATAATGCAGAACGCGCCAAACAAAAAATCGATGAAATTTATGAGCAAATCGGTAAAGTCTATGAAATCTCAGCCCGCGAAGGAATTATTCCGGCAGAAGCAGCAGATCACATGGCTGAAAAGCGGATTGCAACCATGAAGCAAGTACATAGCACCTTCTTCGCGCGCTCATAAATTGAAGATAAAAAGAACAAGCGCCAATCATTAGCGCTTGTTCTTTTTAGTTAAAGGTAAAGGCTAAAAAATCAAGAAAAATCTAAATTTTTCTAAAGAGTATTGAGAAAGCTATAGTAGCTATGCTAAAGTAAAGAGGAAATACGCTTAACAACACGAAAATGAACCTGAGAGGAAGCGTGAGCCTTTGACAACCAATCAAAAATTATTACTCCAACTTTTATTTTTTCTAAGTGTCACAAGCTGTGTGGCTATTTATTTCGCAGAACAAACCAGTCAATACACCACTAATTTTCTTCTACAACAAATTCTGTTTTTTGCCGTATCAAGCCTTGTTTGCTTTGTCCTGTCCAAATGGAAGCTTCCATCCATTCGAAAATGGCTGTGGCTGATTTATCTGCTTTTTATTCTCCTCCTGCTGGGCTTGCGATTTACGACTGAAACGAACGGAGCACGCCGCTGGTACAAATTACTCGGTTTTTCCTTCCAACCAACAGAAATTCTCAAAAGTTTCTTTATTTTGGCGCTTGCCGCCGTAGCCGTACGATACGAGAAAAAACCAGCCAAGCAGATTCTTGCGCTTATAGTGACGGCTGTCCCTATTTTATTCTTCATTTTTCGCGAACCCGATCTAGGAAGTGCGATCGTGTATTTTGTTACTTTCTTCGCCATACTACTCATTGCGAATGCCTCAAGAAAATGGATTTTTGCTTTGCTTCTGAGCGCTTTTACAATTTTTAGTGCGATATTTTATGTTATTTTTTATCATCTTGAATGGCTGCAATTAGTAGGGATTGAACCCTATCAATTTGCAAGAATCCTAAGCTGGATAGATCCATCAAGTGACCCAAGCGCTTCTTATCAAGTAGGACTTTCCATGATCGCTGTAGGGTCAGGCGGAATAATTGGCCGGTCGAGCCAAATTTATATCCCGGAAAGTCATACCGATATGATCTTTAGCACGATTGCCAATCAATTTGGATTTATCGGTGTGAGTGTCCTACTCTTCATATTCTTGCTCCTTATCCAAGTCTTAATCCGGTTAGCACTAGACGCCAAAAATTCGTTTTCTGTGTATGCCTATACAGGCTTTGCCGTCTACTTTGCCTTTAACATATTTGAAAATATTGCCATGACCATCGGATTAATGCCGCTTACAGGTATTCCACTTCCTTTCATAAGCTACGGGGGCTCTTCTGTGCTTGGAAATTTCATCGCGATCGGCATCCTGCTTGCCATAAGCCGGTATGAAAAGGAATCTGCACAAAGCTTTTCTTCCAATTAGACAATCTAATCGGATGTGTTAAAATGAAGAAGAGAGTTCAAGAAAGGGATTTTGCACGTATGGCGAATTATATTAATAAAGAAAAACGAGCAATTGATTTTGATCCATTTGAACTGCCAATTATTGCTATGCCCGAAGTGATTGCAGTATCTTTTGAGCCGAAAACAGAGCAAGCCTTACTCATTCGAATTGCAGACCGGGGAAAAGACTTTACAAAACTCAAACACTCTGAACTTTATCAAGACATTCTTGAAATTCATTTTAATGATATTAATGAAGCAGATGACTACTGGGGACTCAGTCAGATAGAAAAAGAAGAAATGAAGCTGTTTAATGAAAGACATGCTGAAATCATTTACGATTTTATTGACAAGAATCCAGATCATGGTCAAATTGTGGTTCATTGCAATGCGGGAATCAGTCGGAGTAGTGCCGTTGCAATGGGAATTGCGGAACACTATCATGACAAAGATACCTTGCAGAAGCTAAGAGAAATTAAACGTTATTTGCCCAATCCGCGGATTCTTGCTATTATGCGTGGGGAAAAATATTTGCCAGAAATTTAATAAAAAAAAACCTCCAAATTTATTTTGGGGGGTTTTTTCTTTTTTTGTAAAAAAATACTGTTTTTAGATAAATCGCGCATATCTGAGTTTGCGTGCTATTAAGATTGTTCTTTTAAAAAGGATTTTGGATTTTTGGTGGTATAATGACGTGGGGGAAAATCGTCCAAAGTAGTTTACAAGTTAAAATAAGAGAGAATAACTACTCTTGAAATGAGGAATGAGTTTATGACAAATGAAGTTAAAAAAATGGGGTTATTTAGCCTAATCTTAATGATCTTCACTTCCGTATTTGGCTTTGCGAATGGGCCAGTTGGCTTTTATTTGATGGGTTATAGCGCAATTCCATGGTACATCGCAGCCGCTGTGCTGTTCTTTATCCCATTTGCGCTTATGATGGCTGAATATGGTTCCGCTTATCGGAAAGAACAAGGCGGCATCTATTCATGGATGAATGACAGTGTCGGACCGCGTTATGCGTTTATCGTCACTTTCATGTGGTTCACTTCGTATATTATTTGGATGGTAGGAATTGCTTCCAAGGTGTGGATTCCGTTTTCAACCTTCCTTTTTGGAACGGACAAAACACAGGAATGGACGATCCTGTCGCTTACTCCAACACAAACGATCGGTATTTTAGGTGTCCTTTGGATGGTTGTTGTGACTTTCTTTGCATCAAAAGGTCTTCGACAAATTACGAAAGTTACAACCATCGGTGGCTTTGCCGTTATGGGGCTCAATGTTGTTTTAATTCTTGTTAGTGCAATCATTCTTGTTTTAAATGGTGGAGCGTTCCAACAAAATATTGACGGCGTAAAAGATTTTCTTGTTTCACCGAATCCAAACTACTTGAGTCCAATTTCCATTTTGAGTTTCTGTGTATTTGCGATTTTTGCATACGGGGGAACAGAAGCTGTTGCAGGACTCGTTGACCAAACCAAAAATCCGAAAAAGACTTTTCCAAAAGGAATCATGATCGCGGCTGTCGTTATTTCGGTCGGTTATGCGATTGGAATTCTAATGTGGGGTGTGAGTACAAACTGGATGAAAGTACTTGCTGGTGAAACCACTAACCTTGGAAACATCACCTATGTGTTGATGTATAACCTAGGACTTGAGCTCGGAAATGCCTTTCACGCTTCTACTGAAACGGCACAAACCATTGCCTCTGTTTTTGCGCGAGTCACGGGGCTCTCTATGTTCCTTGCTTATACAGGTGCATTTTTCACATTGATCTATTCACCACTTAAGTCAATTATTCAAGGAACACCGAAAGAACTTTGGCCAAAACGAATGACTAAGATCAACAAGGCAGGAATGCCAGAGTTTGCAATGTGGATCCAGTGTCTTATCGTTGTTGTCATTATTTTGATCGCTTCTTTTGGCGGAAGCAATGCCTCTGCCTTCTACAATAAACTGACACTGATGGCGAATGTCTCGATGACGCTTCCTTATTTATTCTTATCGTTCGCTTTCCCATTCTTTAAAAATCGGGAAGGCCTTGAACGACCATTCGTCGCTTATAAGACGAAGTGGAGTGCCTATCTGATCACAGCTATTATCGCAGTCGTAGTTGGCTTTGCGAACGTATTTACGATCATCCAACCAGTCATTACAACTGGGAATTGGAATGATACCATTTGGATGATCGCAGGACCTGTCGTATTCTCGATTCTTGCTATTCTAATTTATGAGAATTATGATTTGCGCAAACGTCGCGCGAAATAAAGGAAAAAGCCTCCAAGCTCATGCTTGGAGGCTTTTTCCTTCTCGTTTTTTTTGGATTTCTAGTAAACTTAAACTATGAGAGGCTTTGATTGGAGGATTTTACAATGAGTAAGCATTATGATTATATTGCCATTGGTGGCGGAAGCGGGGGAATTGCTTCTTCCAACCGAGCTGGCATGTACGGAAAAAAAGTCGCACTTGTGGAACCAGTTCATCTTGGTGGAACTTGTGTGAATGTAGGCTGTGTACCTAAAAAAGTAATGTGGTACGGGGCAGATATTAAAGAAGGCATGGAAAAACTAGGTCCCGCTTATGGCTTAACAGGGGAAGTCTCGTTTGATTTTGGAACTCTAGTTTCAAATCGTGAAAAATATATTGATCGTTTGCATGGCCTTTACAAACAAGGGCTTGATAGCAATCACGTAGATGTTCTTCGAGGGTATGCTCACTTTGTAGATGCTAAAACGATTGAAGTAAACGGGGAGCGTTATACAGCTGATCACATTTTAATTGCGACTGGCGGAAAACCAGCGATCCCAGATGTCAAAGGTGCTGAATATGGCATCGATTCTAATGGCTTTTTCGCAATGAAAGAATTGCCAAAACGTGTTGCTGTTGTCGGTGCAGGTTACATCGCTGTTGAACTTGCTGGCATTTTAAATGCTTTTGGAACGGAAACCCATCTTTTTGTGAGAAAACATGCTCCTCTTCGTTCGTTTGATCCGATGATTTCAGAAACACTTGTGGAACTAATGGAAAAAAATGGTCCTAAACTTCATACGCACGCAGTTCCAAAAGAAATTGTGAAAAATGAAGATGGCAGTTTGACGCTTGTACTAGAAGACGGACGAACACAAACCGTTGATAAAGTTATTTGGGCGATTGGACGGAAACCCGTTACAGACACACTAGCGCTTGAAAACACTGGGGTTAAGCTTACGGAATCTGGATTCATCGAAGTGGATAAATACCAAAACACAAATGTTCCAGGTATATATGCCATTGGCGATGTAACTGGCCATGTGGAATTAACCCCCGTTGCGATTGCAGCTGGAAGAAGACTTTCTGAACGACTCTTTAATGGTAAACTTGATGAGCATCTTGATTATGACTTGATTCCAACGGTTGTATTCAGCCATCCACCCATTGGCACAATTGGTCTTACTGAACCAGAAGCGATTCAGAAATACGGGGAAAAAGATATCAAAGTTTATCAATCTTCTTTTACCTCGATGTATACGGTCATAACAGAACACCGTGAGTCGTCACGAATGAAGCTTATTTGCGAAGGCGAAAATGAACGAATCGTTGGCTTACACGGAATCGGAACAGGGATGGATGAGTTGCTACAAGGTTTTGCAGTTGCTATTAAAATGGGCGCAACAAAAGCGGACTTTGATAACACAGTTGCAATCCATCCAACAAGCGCAGAAGAATTTGTGACGATGCGCTAGCGTTTATTCCTTTATGCAGAGGGAAGAATGAATATATAGAAAGAAAAATGAAGGAGGGATATTATGCCAGAAAAGTTAGCTCTTTATTTTGTGAGACACGGTCAAACGTATTTAAATAAGAATTTGAGGATGCAAGGCTGGGCAGATACGCCACTAACGCCAGAAGGAAGTAACAAGGTTCGAGAAAGCGGACGTGGTCTTTCGGATACGGAATTTGTGGCGGCTTACAGCAGTGATTTACACCGGACGATTGCTACAGCAGAAATTTTACTCCATGAAAACAAACACGGCTTTGGACTTCAACTTGAACCACGCAAAGAATTTCGTGAAACTTTTTTTGGATCGTTTGAAGGCGAGAAAAGTGATGTAGCTTGGAATGAAATTGCGCGGGCGAATGGGTATGCTTCACAGGAAGATTTTTTTGCGCATGAAGATGTGAGGGGCATGATGAATGCCACAAAAAAAGCGGATCCAACAGGTGATGCAGAAGATTTTATGACGTTTTGGACGCGTGTTGAGCAAGGCTTTTTACATGTGATCAATCGGCATCGTGATACAGGTGGTAATATTTTGATTGTCGCACACGGGAATACCATTCGAAACATTGTACATGAACTTGAACCGTCCATTACGGAAAGTTTCGTTCTCGACAATGCAAGTGTAACCGTTCTTGTTTATGAAAAAGGACTGTTTAAAGTAGAGCGATTAAATGATATTTCACATTTTACGGCAGAATAAAAAAGTAGGGCAGTTGCCCTACTTTTTTATTTGCTTGATTCGGTTTCTGGTGAAGCATCAGCAGGTTGACTTGAACTGGTATCACCATCATCATTGTCATCACCTAGGTGTTTTTTTCCATCACGCCGTAGCTGAATGAGTTTAACAACATTGACAATGATGGTTTTTACGACCGCGTAAAGCGGTACGCCGAGCACCATTCCCAGTAAACCCGCTAGATTTCCTGCCACAAGCAAAATCACAATAATTGTTAACGGGTGAATCTTGAGCGAACGTCCCATAATTAGGGGCTGCATGACGTTTCCATCTAACTGTTGCACGATCACAACTACGATAATCACAAGCAATGCCTGAAGAGGCGAAGTGAACAGCGCCACTAACACAGCAGGTGCAGCACCGATAACTGGCCCTAAATAAGGAATAATGTTCGTTGCTCCGGCGATAAAAGCAAACAAAAGTCCGTAAGGCTGTCCGATGATTAAATAGCCGATAAATGTTAAAATCCCAACGATTAAACAATCAAGAGCTTGTGAACTGATATAAGTTGAAAGCGTTTTGTTCATTTCTTGAATGATTTTTTTAGCATCTGGACGGATGAATTTCGGGAAAAACTTTTCAACCGAATCCATGAAACGATGCCCATCTTTAAACATATAAAGCAAAATAAATGGAACCGTGACAAGCACCATCACGAAGCTTGTAATAAAGCTTGCTACAGCACCAATTCCCGTTGAAACACCATCTAAGACGATATTCATGATTTTAGGGATGGAAATATTAGCTTTACTTAGTTCCCCTTGAATGTCCAGATTTTTAAACGGTGACTCTTTGACAAGCGCGTTAAACCATTTTTCAAAGTCTGTCCAGTAACCTGGTAGCGCCTTTGCAAGAGAAGCGATTTGGTTTGCAAGCACGGGCCCCATTTGAATAACTGCAAGTGTGAATAAAACGATAAACACAATAAAAATTAAAATAATGCCAAGCACACGTGGAACTTTTCGCTTTTCAAGAAATTCGACAAGCGGATTAAACATGTAAAACAAGAACCCAGAAACTAAGATTGGCAAGAATAATGTTGAAATAATCACCCCAATTGGTGAGAATATGTATTTCATTTGTAAGAGTAAAAAGACGATTGCTACAATTGCCAGAATTTCGATTGTCCAAAAGAACAGTTTACTCTCACGAAAACGTGAATTTTTCATTCCATTCTCCCTTCCCATTTTTATTCTAGTTTAGCATGATTTAAGGGGTTTGGCTATTTCAAATTGACTTCTTTTTCAAACTGTTATATGTTTGTTATAACAAGAAAGAAGGTGTTATGCGATGTTACTTCAAATTAACTTAGAAGCAGAAGAACCGATTTATATGCAAATTCGCAACCAGGTTATTGAAGGAATTGCAAAAGGTGAGTTTTCTCCTGGTGAAAAACTTCCATCCGTACGAAGTCTTGCAGCAGACATTGGCATTAATTTCCATACCGTGAATAAAGCCTATCAGCTCCTTGCACGAGAAGGACTTATTGAAATTCATCGCAAGCAAGGCGTATCCATCCCTTTAGAGGGGGTTCAGGCAGCAGATGCTACTTATTTGCATGCGTTAAACCAGAAATTGCGTCCGATAGTCGCCGAAGCGATCGCCCGTTCTGTTTCCGAACAGTCATTTATGCAAGAATGTAAATTGCTTTACCACGAGCTCCAAGCAGATAAACAAGGGAAAGAGGCAAGATGAGTTTCTTAACTTTTACTTTTAGCTTAGGTTTACTAGCTGCAATCTTAAGTTCAGTCCCTTTTGTAACAAGAAGTTCGGAAAGTTTTGGGATCAATGTGGGAACAAAATTAAGTGGGTCAAAGCAAATTCTTAAATGGAAAAGGCAGTATGCTTTCTTAATGGGATTTCTAGCCATAGGCCTATTTCTAGTTAGTTTCATTTTTTCATGGTTTTCCAGTTTGCTACTTTTTTATATAGCTTGTAGTTTTGGCATATATTTAGTTTATCATTTCCGAACTAAAACCTTTAAAAAACAACAGATTGCGGAAGGAAATTTGCAGGAACAAGCTATGGTTATTGTGGAAGCATCTGGAAGTCAGCATAAATGGGTTATCTCAGGATGGTATTATTTGATTCCATTTTTGTTCTTTTTACTGACGCTTTTTTTTGACAGTCATATTTTATGAACAAGCGCCTGCAAAGCTCCCTGCCTACTGGAAGTTAAACGGTATTTTTGAAACTGAAAAAGCAAAAACGCCATTTAGTGCCTCAATATGGCTAGGTTCCCAACTTTTGGCAATCCTCACTTTTCTCGGACTCCATGCTACGATTCAAAAAAGTAAACGAATCATTGACCAAGATGACCCCGAGATCTCACTAGAACGTATGAAACGGTCTAGACGTCTTTGTAGCAAGGTTATGTTCGGAGCAGGCCTTTTAACCGTTTTGTTTTTCGGATTTTTACAGGGCTCCTTCTTATTAGACTGGAGCTCGTCAGCCGTGCAAGTGATATCGAGATTGCTGTGGCTCCTTCTTCCTGTTTGCCTTTTATGGATGACTTTTTTTTATTGGTCAAGGTGGGAGCCGACTTAAAGTGATGGGAATCCGGCGCGAGCGGAAAATTGTACAAAAAGATGATCACTACTGGAAACTAGGGATATTTTATTTCAATCGTTCAGATTCGGCTTTATTTGTCGAAAAAAGGTTTGGAATTGGCTGGACGGTTAATTTAGGACGGCCGATCGTCTGGATTATTTTATTTGTCGTGCTCGCTTTAGCAGGAATCAAGCAATTTTTCTTTTCTTAAGGTTTTTGATTGTGAAAGATCTTACGAACAAGGTAAAATACAGGTAGAATCGACAAAAGGAAGGGAACAAAATGAAAATTATTGGAATCCTTGGAACACAGAATCAAAAGGGATTAACAGCGCAGCTACTTGATGAAGTTTTGCGAGGCGCAGAGCTTGCTGGTGCTGAAACAAGCCTTATCGTATTGGAAGAGACGTTTGATCCAACGAAGCAAGAAGAAGTTCGTCGATTGGGCAAAAAATTAAAACAAGCAGATTGTATGATTTTTGCAACCCCTACTTATTTTGGGAATGTAAGTGGAAGTATGAAGCAATTTTTCGACCATTTACGTGATTACTTTGTGCACCTTACGAGCAAAGGAGAAAATATTCCTCATTTATTTAAAGGAAAAAGTTATGTATCGATTACCTCATGCTATAAAGGCGCTTTTGAAAATACGCTTGCAGGAATTACCGATGCGACATTTAATCAAATTGATACGGTGATGTCACAAGCAGGGATGCACCGAGCAGGTGAAATTGTTTTAACGGGGACTTTTCAAATGGAAGAAGTTCCTGCAAAGAAACGCGAAGAAGCAACAGCCCTGGGAAAAAAAACTTGTAGAACGGGTGGAAAGAGGAGGATTTACATTGAAACGCTATTTACAGCTATTTGGTATGCTTGCTGTGTCAACACTGATTGTTATGGGGATTCAAAAGGGACTTCAAGCAGTCCACTTTATTCCAGCTGAAGGATTTTGGATTAATTATGTAGTATTTGTGATCATCTTTTTCTTATTTCTTGCCGGGATGCTGCGGCTTGTCACGATTCATAATCATAAGCGGCGCTAAAATGCGATTTTGTATTGTGAATGCGCGCTCGGTGTGCTATAATGAAAGCGCATTTTTGTGATGAAGTTAACAATTAGGAAGAAGGGAAAAGAATGTCTTATTATACGCCTCAAGAAGTCACAGACGTAACGATTGAAAAAGGAATTCAAAAAGCAAATTCAAATGCGCTTGCGCTCACCGTATTAGGTTTTTTGGGCGGTGCATTCATTTCACTAGGCTACTTGCTTTATATTCGCGTGATTGGGACCGCACCACATGAATGGGGAAGTTTTGCAACTTTTATCGGGGCTTCTGTATTTCCAGTTGGACTGATTTGCATTTTACTAGGTGGCGGAGAACTGATTACGGGAAATATGATGGCGGTCTCGCTTGCTTGGTTTGATCGAAAAATAACGTTTATGAAACTACTGCGCAATTTTGCGATTGTTACGGTTATGAATCTAGTGGGTGCCTTATTTGTAGCTTACTTTTTTGGCCATTTTGTCGGATTAACAGAAGGTGACTTTTTAGCAAAAACAGTAGCAACAGCAGGTGCTAAAATTAAAGATCCATTTTGGGTAGCTTTTGTTTCAGGAATTGGCTGTAACTGGTTTGTTGGGATTGCGGTTTGGTTATCTTACGCCGCCAAAGACTTTGCTGGGAAAATTTGGGGGATTTGGTTCCCCGTTATGGCTTTTGTAGCTATTGGATTCCAGCACGTTGTCGCTAACATGTTTATTATTCCAGCTGCCATTTTTGCTGGAAGCTACAGCTGGATGGATTTTTGGATGAATGTACTTCCCGTTTATCTTGGAAACACGGTGGGCGGAGCTGTTTTTGTAAGTTTATTTTACTTTTTAGCTTATAAACGAACGACTCCATCAGCTAAAGTCAAGGAAGAGAACGTACAAGAACCAGTAACTTCTGGTGAATAAATGGAAAAAGTGAACGAGACGTGTCTGGTTCACTTTTTTTATTAAGGGGGAAATGAAAATGGATATTCGCGAAATAGATTTGACGATTAATCAAGAACGGTTGATTGAGATGCTTGATGCCCATATGGCTAGTTTAAAAGAAGAACTATTTCCCTATCAAAAAGAACACTTTTCCTTTGCCAGTTATGAAGGCGGGGAGTATACGGGTGGAATTACAGGGGAAATTTTATGGAATACAGCGCATATTTCGCTACTTGCAGTGGATCCCGCAAAAAAAGGGAGAGGCATAGGCAAAATCTTATTAAAACAAGCAGAAGACTATGCGAAACAAAATCGGTGTACGCAAATTCATTTGGAAACAATGAGTTATCAGGCGCCTCTTTTTTACGAAAAAAAATGGCTTTAAAATCTTTGGCGAGTTGAAAGACTTCATGCAACCGGGGGTGACTCGTTTTTACTTAGCGAAGCGTTTAGGATGATTAAGAAACAGAAATTTGTGGAAAAGAGAAGTGTCAAAACTTTTTAGGAGTGATAACATTGAATACTGAACTACCCAAAGTAAAGACACAGCTTTTCATTGACGGGAACTGGCAGGACGGGTCGTTGCAGAAAACAAAAGCAGTCGATAATCCTGCAACAGGAGAAATTATTGCACAGGTAGCACAAGCAGAAATGGAAGATACAAAGCGGGCGATTGAAGCGGCACAAAAGGCTTTTCCTAAATGGCGTGAGATGGAATTGCGCGATCGGGTGGAACTTTTGCACCATGTTGCGCGTTTGTTAGAAGAAAATGCGGATAAGCTGGCTAAAATCATGACAATCGAGCAAGGAAAACCAATTGCAGAGGCAAAAGCAGAAATTTTGACCGGAGCTGAAAATTTTCGTTTTAATGCGGAAGAAGCGCGGCGAATTTACGGGGAAACGATTCCCGCGCCTAATAAACGAGTTTACATTGTAAAAAAAGAACCTATTGGGGTTGTTGCTGCCATTACGCCGTGGAATTTTCCAATGGGGATGGCGACTCGAAAGCTTGCTCCAGCTCTTGCTGCTGGAAACACAGTGATTTTGAAACCTTCTAGCGAAACGCCACTTTCGGCACTTGCGCTCTTTGAAATTTTCGAAGAAGCAGGTTTTCCTAGAGGCGTCGTGAATTTACTACTTGGAAACTCTTCTGAAATCGGAGAAGCTCTAACAGCAAGCGATGCTGTCCGCAAATTGACGTTTACTGGCTCAACAGCAGTTGGACAAAAATTGTATCAAGAATCTGGGGAAACCTTGAAGAAGATTTCGCTTGAGCTAGGCGGGCATGCGCCCTTCATCGTGTTTTCCGATGCTAATCTTGTGAGTGCGGCAGACGGGCTTGTTGCTGCAAAATTCCGGAATAACGGTCAAGTTTGTGTTTCACCAAACCGGATTTTTGTTGCAAAAGAAGTGGAACAAGAATTTATAAAACTTGTGCTTGAGCGTGTACAGAAATTGAAAGTTGGAAATGGACTACAAGAAGGAGTTGATGCTGGACCACTAATTCGTGAAGATGCGATTCGAAAAATTGATCGACAACTTAAAAGATGCGGCCGAAAAAGGCGCTGATATTTTGCTTGGTGGAGAAAGACTTCTTGGTGAAGGTTACGATCAAGGGAATTTCTTTGCTCCGACTGTTTTAACAGGTGTTACAGAACAGATGCGAATCTTTCATGAAGAAACCTTCGGACCAGTTATTCCGATCATCTCCTTTGTTGCTGATGACGAAGTTGTCAAACTAGCTAATGATAGCGAATTTGGACTAGCTTCTTATTTCTATACAGAAAATCTGGAACGAGTAGAGGAAGTCAGTAATGCACTTGAATACGGTATGGTTGGGGTAAATGATATGGCAATCTCGCATCCAGAAACACCCTTTGGTGGTGTGAAACATTCAGGATTCGGACGTGAAAATGGTCATTTTGGAATAGAAGAATACCTTAACGTGAAGTTTGTGGCACTGAAATATCGTCAATAAGAGTAGATAGGGCTCTCGCTTTGCTATTTACTTTCTCACTCAACTTTGCTATAATGGACTTAGGAAAAAGGAATCGATTGTAGTATAATTGTAGTATATGAAAAATCCCGAGTCGGGCTAAAGATCTCGGGATTTTTTATATGGCTAGAACTTGTCGTCTACTTCCGTTTGTTACTCCCCCTTGTTTCTAGCCAGTACTTGAAAAGCGACAAGCAAATGCCAACAAGGATTGGGGCAATAACACTGGAAAAAAGAAGAATCAATTGTAGCACCTCCCATCTGCAGAGTTTTGCAATTGGGATAGACGACTTCTTTAGTATAACATGTTTGAAGTGTTGATGCGCCAACGTTTTTAGGCAGCTTTTGAAGCTCGAAATTCCATTTTTTGACTAGAAATCGTTTCAGCTCGCACCAAAATATTTTTATTAGGCAAGAGATAAAGAAATGCTTTGATTATTTGAAACTTGCCAAAAAGAATATCTTTTTGGTATACTATTACTAATAAATGAAAGAGGTGTTTTTTTAGGCCAATGAAATTCTAATCCTGTTTGACAAAGAAAAAATGAATGCAAGTGTGCAAAACCATTTTTTTTCGGACAGGATCAGTATGTTTATTTTGCTTATTAACATCTAGCAGAATTAATGTTTTTTTGTGTACTCCTATCCGAAAATGGATAAGGAGGTTTTTTTATGTTTAGTATAGAAATTCATGATTTGACAATGGAAATTGGAGCGAGAAATTTATTTGTGATTCCAGAATTACGGGTTAAACCGAATGCTAAAATTGGAATTATTGGACAAAATGGTACGGGAAAAACGACCTTACTTGAAATCTTAATAGGAAAGCGTGAGGCAACTACTGGAAGTGTGAAGCGAAGCGGAACAGTAGGAATGATCAAACAAATTCCCGCTGAAATTGAGCGATTAAGTGGGGGAGAAAAAACACGCAAGGAAGTTCAGCGCGTTTTACAAGAGCGACCGGCGATTCTTTTTGCCGATGAGCCAACATCGAATCTAGATGTGGCAAGCACGAAATATGTTATTCGTGATTTTAAACGTTTTTCAGGAACCCTACTCATTATTTCGCATGATCGTGATTTTTTAGATGCAGTTGTTGATGAGATTTGGGAGTTAGATCAGGAAGAGATCACCGTTTATAAAGGAAATTATTCGGACTATGCAGCGAAGAAAAAGAAGCAACGTGAACAAAAGCAGAAAGCGTATGATGAAAATGTTGCCGAAAAGCGAAAACTTCAAGCAGCGATGGTACACCGAAAACAGATTGCTGAGAGTATGGAAACCAGTCAATCTAAGCTTTTCAAAAAAGGAATGAGTAGAAAAGAAATCGCTTATGGCAATATGTATAAAGGTACGCAACAGAAAAGTCAGCACAAAACGATTAAAGCCACGCAAAAACGATTAGAGCGTCTTCCAGATGTTGATAAACCTTTCATCTCTAAATCAGTTAAAATCACGCTTCCTGAGTCACGCAAATTAAAACCTGAAACGACTCTTGTACAAGTTCAAAAAGGAGAAATCGGCTTTCCTGAAAAGAAATTATTTGAAATCGAACCTTTTTCAATAAAGATCGGAGATAAAATGGCGTTAGTCGGTCAAAATGCTTCGGGGAAAACGACTTTTTTAAAGCGGCTGTTAAACGATGAGGCGCCTATCCGGATTTTGGGAAGCACAAGAATCGCTTATTTCGATCAGGGGTTACAAGGTCTAGATGTGGATAAAACGATGCTTGAAAATATTGATCAGGTGAATGCTCACGACAAGCAAATGGCGATGGATGTACTTGGTAGCTTGCACTTTCAGCAGGCCGATTTAAAGAAAAGCGTCTCAGTTTTATCAGGTGGCGAGCGAGTTAAGCTTTATCTGGCGATGATTCTTTTGAGCGATGCGAACTTTTTAGTTCTAGATGAACCAACGAATTACTTGGATATTACGGCTTTAGAGGCGCTTGAAGGATTGATTTCAACTTTTGAAGGTGCTGTACTGTTTGTTTCGCATGACACGGCTTTTGTTCGAAATACGGCACTTGAGGTCCTTCAAATTGAAAAGGGTGAAATGAAGCTGGAGCGAAAATCCATGCAACAAGTTGCAACGGAGAAGGAGTCTGCGGATCAAGTTGTGGAAGAGGACAGCTTGCTTGTCGAACTTAGACTTTCAGAGATTGCTGCAAAGCTTGGTGACCCTAAGCTTAGCGCAGCGGAGAAGGCTAGTCTCGATCAAGCTTATCTTGAAAATAGTCGCAAACTTCGAGAACTAAAGGGAAATTGATTTGTAGTGATTTAAAATGATTAGGCTGAATCTGGCATATCTTAGCGAAATTTGGCTTCGTAAAAAGCGTCAACCCACGGGTTGACGCTTTTTTAGATAGAGGTGAAACTTGATTTCTTGCAGGAAGAGAGATAGAATAAACGAAGATTTGGAAGGAAAGAAGGTTCTTTTTTTTGTTCAATCATTTACCAGACTCTTTTTTGCAAATGAACACGATTTTTATTTCTATTTTGATTGAAGCACTGCCGTTTGTGTTAATTGGCGTTTTCATAGCTAGCTTCATTCAAATGTATGTTTCCGAGAAGTTTATTGCACGTGTGATTCCGAAAAATCGGTTTTGGGCAGTTGTTGTCGGTTCTTTTATCGGTGTGCTTTTTCCGTCGTGTGAATGCGGTATTGTCCCGATTGTACGTAACTTACTTAAAAAGGGTGTGCCGCTTCATGCAGGCATTGCATTTATGTTGACGGCACCTATTATAAATCCAGTTGTTCTTTTCTCGACTTATGTAGCTTTTGGGAGCAATTGGGAAATCCCGATTTTACGGGTAGTTGGAAGTCTTGTTGTGGCTCTTGTCGTCGGTAATTTAATTGCTTTTTTCTATAAAGGAGAAGGCTTAAAGGAAAAGCTACTTACTTCTACTAATGCTAGTGAGAAAACAGTTAAATCAGAAAGCCTTGCTTTACAGACGGCTGGTGTTGATCTTTCAGTGAAACAGGTGCTACCTGAAAAAATGAATGTGGAAAAAGTTGAAGGGGCTGGAAATGGTCTTGGCAGTGCGGAAGTGTTCCCTACTCACGAGCATTCACATCAAGAAGTCTCGCATCAACATGAGCATAGCCATACAGATCTTTCGTTTATGGATAAAATTTGGCATACGGCTAAACATGCCGTGGATGAATTTTTTTCGGTAGGAAAATACTTAGTTTTTGGAGCACTAATTGCTTCTGCTATGCAAACATATATTAAAACTTCTACTTTAATGTCGATTGGTCATGGCCCGGTTTTGTCGATTTTACTCATGATGGTTCTGGCCTTTATTCTTTCTCTTTGTTCAGAAGCAGATGCGTTTATCGGGGCTTCATTCCGTAGCCTGTTTTCAACACAATCGATCGTCGCTTTTCTTGTTTTTGGGCCAATGCTTGATATTAAAAATCTGATGATGATGCTTGCTTCTTTTAAAGCGAAGTTTGTACTCTTTATTGTTGTGAGTGTAACAGTCGTTGTCTTTCTTTATTCGATTCTTATTTAGACAGGAGGGAAAAAGAATGTTACGAGCCTTTATTTTATTTGGCTTTGGTTTTTATTTGATGTATCTCCACATTTCTGGGGAAATTAGTAAATATATTAATATGAAATATTCCTACTTGTCCTTTTCAGCGATGATAGCCGCTTTTCTTTTAGCTCTTATCCAGCTGATTATCGTTTTTCGTGATGAAGACAAAGTAGAAGAGCATGATCATTTGGGACACTCACACTGTGGTGAAAATACAATTTGGAAGAAGTTTTTAGTTTATGGCTTGCTCACTTATCCGCTTATTGCGGGATTCATGTTTCCAATTGCAACACTTGATTCGACAATCGTTAGCGCGAAAGGGTTCCATTTTCCTAAAAATAATGCAGCAGGGGATGACCCGTATGCACAAAATCAATTTTTACGTCCCGACACGAGTGGTTATTTTGGGAAATCTGATTATGAAAAAATGATGGAGCGTGAGAAAAAAGAACTATTGAAGCAAAATCCGATTGTTGTAGACGACAGCAATTATTTAATGACCATGGAAATTTTGTACAACTATCCTGGTGAATTTACAGGACGTGAAATGCGTTTTACGGGATTCGTATACAATGACCCAGTTTTAAAGGATGCTCACTTGTTTTTATTTAGGTTTGGAATTATTCACTGCGTTGCTGATTCTGGTGTGTTTGGGATGCTTGTGGATATGCCGGAGAAAGCCCAATATAAAAATGATACTTGGCTTTCTGTATCGGGCACAATTACAGAAGAATATTATGCGCCCTTTAAAATGAAAATTCCTTCACTTGAAGTTTCTAATTATCGCCAAATTGATAAACCGAAAGATGTCTATGTTTACCGAAAATACTAGGTTTGCTCTTGCAGATTGAAGCGGCTTAGGGTATGCTTATTCAGTAAATGGTTTCACACGCTACCTACCCAAAAGGAAAAAGGACGGCTTAAGACATGAACGAATACAAGCAGTATTATCACTTTCCGCGCGAAAACTGGCGGGAACTTGAAATTAGCAAAGACCAAATATTGACGCAAGAAGAGCTTGAACAAATTCGCGGGTTAAATGACCGGATTTCACTTTCTGATATTGCTGAAATTTATTTGCCACTAGTTAAATTACTTGCGATTCAATATCATGAGGCTATTTTTATTCATGGTGAAAAAATGGATTATCTGAAGAAAAAAGAAGACCGACCGCCATTTATTATCGCGCTTGCAGGAAGTGTAGCGGTTGGGAAAAGCACTACAGCGCGTGTTTTAAAGCTGATGCTTGATCGCTGGTTTTCGAAAACACGTGAAGTGGAACTGGTCACAACAGATGGCTTTTTATATCCTAATGCTGAGCTTGAAAAGCGTGGCATTATGAATAAGAAAGGCTTCCCGGAAAGCTATGACAAGAAAAAATTTATGGATTTTCTGATTGATTTGAAAAATAATAAAAAAAATATGGAAGTTCCGCTTTATTCGCATCTCACTTATGATGTATTACGAGATACGCGGAAGCTAGCGAACCCAGACATTGTGATAGTGGAAGGCATCAACGTGCTACAAGCAGATTTGGATCAAATCTTTTTTCCAAGTGATTTTTTTGACTTCTCGATTTACTTAGATGCTGCAGAAGAAGACATCAAGCGTTGGTACTTAGAACGTTTCTTCATGCTTCGTGAAACTGCCTTTCAAGATGAAAGTTCCTATTTCCATAAATATAGTGACTACAGTGATCAAAAAGCAGATATTTATGCACGTGAAGTGTGGGACACGATTAATGGTCCGAATTTAAAAGAAAATATTGAGCATACCAAATATCGAGCTGATTTGCTTCTTTATAAAGGGAGCAACCATTTGATCAGTGATGTTTACTTGCGGCGATAACCATTTCGATTTCGAAATGGTTTTTACTTTACAAAAAGCTACTTTTCTTTTAAGGTGTAAGTGAGTACTCACTCATTTTATTCTGAAGGAGTGAAAGAAAATGGAAACCGTTATTGAAGCAAACGCATTAAATGTAGGTTTTAAGCATAAGCAAATATTATTTGATTTATCACTATCTGTGAGGCGTGGCGAAATTTATGGTTTGATCGGCCCGTCTGGGGCAGGGAAAACAACACTTGTCAAAACGATTATTGGTATGGAAAAAGCACAGAGTGGGAGCATTGAAGTTTTAACACATGCAATGCCAAATCTTGCAGTAATGGAAAACATTGGTTATATGGCACAATCGGATGCTCTTTATACAGATCTCACAGCTAAAGAAAATCTGGACTTTTTCGCTTCGCTCTATCAGCTAAAAGGGGAAAATAAGAAAAAGCGTATGGAATATGCTGCAAATCTGGTTAACCTCACTCCAGATTTAGGGAAAAAAGTGGCAAATTTTTCTGGAGGAATGAAACGAAGGTTATCTCTCGCTATTGCCGTACTACCAGATCCGGAAGTGCTAATTTTAGATGAACCAACTGTTGGAATTGATCCAGAATTGCGCCTTTCAATATGGGAAGAACTTCAAACGCTTAAAAAAAAGCGGGAAGGCGATTCTTGTTACGACGCACGTCATGGATGAAGCGGAAAAATGCGATCGCCTCGCCATGATTCGCGGTGGACATGTGATTGCGACGGGAACCCCAGATGAGCTGAAACAAGAGACAGGAAGTCAGAACTTAGAAGCAGTATTTCTTAAATTTGGGAGGGAGACGAAATGAGAGTTTTAGCTATCGTGAAGCGTATTGTGAACCAGTTTAAACGAGATAAACGAACGCTTGCACTAATGATGCTCGCGCCGCTCCTTTTAATCACACTCTTAAACTTTATGTTTAACGGCGAAAGTGTAAACCCTAAAATTGGTGTTAGTGGACTAAACAAAAGTTTGGTCACTTCACTTAAAAAGAAAGATCTTGATATAAAAGAATATTCATCAGCAAAAAATCCCACTCAAAAGATCAAAAGTGATAATCTCGATGCATTTTTAGATCTGCAAGGGGAAAAACTCGCGATTACTTATGAAAATAGTGACCCATCCATTACGACACAAATCAATGCAAAACTACAAGGGGCTCTCATGGCAGAACAATCCGCTGAAATGAAGCAAGCCGCTCAATTGTTCAAGCAAACGATGAAACAACTTGAAAAAAGTGGGGCAGGAGTGGAAGTATCAAAAGCCGCTAATTTAACTGGCGGCACGCAACATGTGGAAGTAAAAGCGAGCTACGTGATTGGAGATAAAGATACCAGCTACTTTGATACAATCGGCCCGATTTTCATTGGCTTTTTCGTCTTTTTTCTTTGTCTTTTTAATTGCCGGGATTTCTTTCTTGCGTGAGCGAACAACAGGTACGCTTGAACGGCTATTAACTACCCCAATTCGACGCTTTGAGATTGAACTTGGCTACATGATCGGCTTTGGCATTTTCGCACTGATTCAGTCTGTTCTTGTGGCTCTATACTCTGTTCATGTTCTTGGAATGATGCAAAATGGTTCAATCTGGTATGTGCTTATAATCACACTTACACTAGCGATGGTTTCTCTTGCGCTTGGAATGTTGCTCTCTACGTTTGCAAACAATGAATTTCAAATCATTCAGTTTATCCCAATTGTGATCGTGCCTCAAGCTTTATTTTGTGGTATTTTCCCACTTGAAGGAATGGCTGACTGGTTACAATGGCTTGCCCATATCATGCCGATGTACTACGGGGCAGAAGCGCTCAAAGATATTATGATTCGCGGAGAAGGCTTTACTGGTTTTGCCAATAGCTTTTACATCTTGCTTGGTTTTGCAGCCCTCTTTTTGATTTTAAATATCTTTGCCCTGAAAAAATATCGCAAAATTTGACTAAGGAGCGAAAATAAAGTGGAGAAAAAAACAACCTGATTTATTAAAACAAATTCTCGATGTGACAGAAAAGGATCAGCATATGAGTGAGAAGCAAAAAAAATATTTTACAAGCTGCAACCGAGCTTTTTGCAGAAAAAGGTTTTTCCGCAACGAGTACAAGTGAAATTGCAAAACGAGCGGGTGTTGCGGAAGGAACGATTTTTCGGCATTATAAAACGAAAAAAGATTTGCTGATGGCGATTACGATGCCGACGCTTGTTGAAGGTGTTATCCCGTTTCTGGCAAAAGAATTTGCAGAAGAGGTTTTCGAGCAGGAATATCCCGATTTTAGGGCTTTTATTGAACAATTGATTCGAAATCGCTTTGAATTTGCTCGCGAGAACGGAAAACTACTTAAAATTTATTTTATGGAACTTATGTATCACAGTGAACTTCGCGCACAGTTTTCCGATATTTTTATGACCCATGTGAAGGATAAATTTGATCACGTAATTGATTATTATAAAGGGAAAGGGGAACTAAAAAATCTACCGAATAGTACGATCATGCGTGCTTTAATTACTAATATCGTTGGCTTTATGATCACTCGGTTTGTAGTTATGCCAGATGCGGAGTGGGAAGATGAACGTGAAATCGAGTTTACGATTGATTATGTTTTAACAGGTATTTTGAAATAAAAAAAGAGGCAAGAAAAACGAATGTTTTTCTTGCCTCTTTTTAACTTTTTCTAGAGTTAGCGACGATATGAATATCAACACCATCAGTTTGACGCATGATGGCATTTACAATGGAACCTTTTGCCAATTCTTCCACACGTGATTTGACTGATTGGCCCAAGATAATCTGTGTGATGTGTTTCTGATTGGCAACATCCGTAATAACTTGCGAGATCTTACGTTCTTGAATCGGTTCTACCAAAAAGTGAGCGTGAAATTGTTCGGCCAGTTCTTGCCATTCTTTATATTCATTTTGGATTTGTTCTGGAAGATCAGATAAATTTCGATCGATTGCCGTTAAAATAAAAAGTTCACTTCGCAGTCGGTCAGCGATGCGAAAGCCGCGACGAATCAATTTTTCAGCATTTGCATCATTTTTAATACAAACGAGAATTTTTTCATTCATCATGGCTGCACGCAAACGTGCGGCTTTTTTATCGGCTTTATCATCAACATCATCTGCAACTTCACGGAGTGCAATTTCACGAAGTGCGGATAGATTTTTGGTTGTAAAGAAATTTTCAAGTGACTGTTCAATCCTTTTCTTTTTTATAGATTTTGCCTTCTTTCAGTCGCTTTTGAAGTGTCTCAGCAGTGACATCAATCAAAATCACTTCATCTGCCGCATCGAGAATACTATCAGGGATTCGTTCGCGGACTGAAACACCTGTAAGCTCTCTAACGACACCGCGGAGGCTTTCTAAATGTTGGATATTGACAGCAGTTATTACGTTAATACGATGTTCAAGGATTTTTTGAACATCTTCATAACGCTTTTCGTTGAAGGAGCCCGGCATATTTGAGTGGGCAAGTTCATCAATGATGACTACTTCTGGATCGCGTTCGATAATTGCGTCTACATCTAAATCATTGTAGACTTTTCCGTTGTAGGTCACTTCACGCAGTGGAAGCTGTTCAAGACCTGGAATAAGCGCCGCTGTTTCTTCGCGGCCATGTGTTTCAACTAGACCAATGACAACATCAATATTTTCCTTTTGCAGTTCATGGGCTTCTGTTAACATTCGGTAAGTTTTGCCTACACCTGGAGCTGAGCCAATGTAAATTTTTAGCTTTCCCCGTTTTAATTTTTCAATTTGTTTCAGCAACTCTTCCGGACTTTTTCTATGAAAGGAAATATTATGGTTGCTCATCTCATACACCCCCAGAAATAATAGGATCGAAGATGTTAAAAACTCGATTGAAGTTCCATCTTTTCACACTTCATTCATTGTAGCACAATCTTAATTTAGAAAGAAGGGGGAGAACAAAAAAAGAAGAGTAGCAAAAAGCTACTCTCCTTTCGTCATTTTCGAGAATTATTGTGCGTAATATCCCCCATCAACTGGAAGCTCGATTCCTGTTACGAAATTAGATTCGTCACTTGCAAGGTAAAGCACGCCATAAGCAATATCGATTGATTTGCCAAGTCGTGGAAGCGGAGTCAATGATTGGAACCAGTCGTGTGTTTGCTCATTTTCAAAGAGTTCTTTTGTCATTGGTGTTTCAATATATCCTGGGTGTACGGAGTTACAACGGATATTTTTCTTCGCAAAGTCAACAGCAACAGCTTTCGTTAACAAACGAACACCGCCCTTAGAAGCTGTATAAGCACTCGCACCTGATCCTCCAGTTAATCCAGCGATGGAAGAGATATTCACGATAGAACCGCCACCATTTTTTTCCATGTGCGGAATAACATGACGCATACCAAGGAAAGTACCCTTTAAGTTGACGTCAATGACCTGATCCCATTTTTCGAGACTAGTTTCTACAATGTTAAGGTCTGTGCTGATTCCGGCGTTATTGACAAGTATATCAACCTTACCAAATTTTTCTATTGCAAGATCTACTACTTTTTTCCAGTCTTCATCTTTGGCAACATTATGCACCATTACTTCTGATTTTGGACTGATTGCTTTAATTTCTTCCCCTGTTTTTTCCATTAGATCTTTTTGCATATCCGTTGCAATAACGATAGCTCCTTCTTTTGCAAATAAAAGGGCTTCTTCTTTTCCTTGACCACCTGCTGCACCAGTAATAATTGCTACTTTGTCTTGTAATCTCATCTTGTTTTTCCTCCTTTTGAAAAACGATATAACGCTTACATTTTTATTATAAACCACAAAAAAGAGCAGTTCCATTAAACTGCTCAAATTTGAGTACCTTTATTTAGTAATGATTTTTTTCTTTAGCCAATTTTTCCCTTCAACGAAACGGGAAACAAGCATGGCACAGACAGTATTTCCAGTTGAATTGAGTAAAGTAGCAGGAACATCAATAATGGTGCTGATGATCATGATGGTAGCAACAAGCTCAGCTGGGAAACCGAAAACTGCACAAATTAAGAGTTCTCCTGTCATACCACCACTTGGAATCGCGCCCATAACAGCACCGACTAGAAAGGCTACACCAAGCATGGCTAGAATGCTTCCAAAGCTCGACATATCTTTCCCGAATAAAGTGAACAAAAAGGCGATTTTGAGCATGCCACCGATCACTGAACCGTCTTTGTGGGTATTTGCACCAAGTGGAATGACAGTTTCTGCAATATCATCTGGAACACCCATTTTTTTGGTCGCAACAAGATTAACAGGAATACATGCAGCACTTGAAGAAGTTGCAATAGCTGTAATGGCAGGCGTAAGAACATTTCTCCAAAAAGTTCGGATACCCGCTTTTCCACCCGCAATAAAGGCATAGAGTGTATTTAAACCGAAGAAACAGACAAATGCTAGCGCAAGATAAAGTAAAAAGGCATTTAGATAACCACTGATGATTTGAGGTCCAAGTTTGCCAACCGTAACTGCAAAGTAGCATCCAAGTCCGATTGGTGCTGCGTACATAATGATCTGTACAATTTTTAAAACGACTTCAGTCGCAGAACGAAGAAGATCAGCTACGGGACGTCCTTTTTCACCAGACATGGTTGTTGCAAGTCCAAATAAAATAGAGAAGATGATAAGTGGCAATAAATTAGACTTCGTAAATAAATCAAGAAAATCAGAAACCGTAAATGTATCCACTAGAACTTGTCCAATTCCTTTACCACTTGTAGCATCGACTTTTGGTAAGTTAGCAAGCAAAGATGACGTATCTACATTATGTAAAGGATTAAATAATTTAACACCAATCAGGGCAACAATTGCTGCAATAATCGCTGTTGAGAAAAATACAATAAAGATTGTGCCAATAATTTTACCAAGTCGTGCCATTTGTCTCATATTGGCGATAGCTGAAGAAACGCTTAAAAAAAACAAGTGGCACAATGACAACGAACATCAAATTCAGAAAAATATCACCGATCGGTTTTACAATGACGGTGCCTTCACCGAAAATAACGCCAGCGATCCCTCCAAGAATGATCCCTGATAGCAAACAGATCGTAAAAGCATAATTTCGTAAAATTTTCATATTAACCTTTCCTTTCTCATTAAAAAAAACCCCTCTTAAAAATATAGCAAAGTTAAGCAAGAAAGAAAAGAGCAAAAAAGCTTCCTAAACCTTAGGTTTAGGAAGCTTTTTTTTAGTTACTACTTTCGTTTGTCGACTTATTTGATGTGGATTTACTATCTGATTTGTTCTTTTTCGTTTTTTTATTGTAATTGTAATCATTTGGATCCGTCTTTTTGAACCCTTCAGGTGTATAGAAACGTAAAAGGTCACCTTGTAAAACAGAATCGGAAAGTTGCAGTTCTTTCGATACGGTTTCTTTTGTTTCTTTCATTTCAGGTGTTTCTGTTTCAATCACTTCGCCTGTTTGTTGATTATAATATTTACCACCAATTAAGGAATAGGTTGGGCTAATAAAGTCACCATTCCTAAATGGTACAAGTTGTTTGTGTTCCTTCGAAAGTAAATCTGATCCCATTTGTAGATAGTTCTTTGTATCAATACCTAGCAAGCTAAGTACAGTCGGTAAAACATCAATTTCGCCGCCATACTGTTCTTGGATACCACCTTTAACACCAGGAACGTGAACCATGAATGGAACGCGTTGTGCTTGCGCATTTTCAAATGCATTATAGTCTTTGCCAAGAATCTTCGTCATTGCTGCAGCGTGGTTATCAGAGATTCCGTAGTGGTCACCATACATGATAATCACGGAATTGTCATACAAACCTTTTTGCTTCAAGTAGTCAACAAAAGATTTCACAGATTCATCCAAGTAATGTGCAGTTTGGAAATAGGTATCTACGGAGGAATCTCCTGTATTTGCAGGCTCAATCGTTGCATCCTCATCGCTAATTGGATAAGGGAAGTGGTTCGTTAACGTAATGAACTTCGCATAAAAAGGTTGTTTTAGTGAGTCAATATAGGGCTCTGATTCTTTAAAGAAAGGTTTATCTTTTAGTCCGTAGTTGGAAACATCGTTGTCATTCATGTCATAGTAGCTAGCATCAAAGAAGTTTTTATATCCGAAGTGTTTATAAACTTCGTCACGGTTCCAGAAGCTCTTATAGTTACCATGGAAGACAGCTGAATCATAACCCTGCTGTCCAAGTATTGCCGGGGCAGATTGGAAAGTATTAGAACCTTTCGTTGTAAATGCTGAGCCTTGAGGAAGTCCGTAAAGCGAATTCTCAAGCATCATTTCTGCATCAGCCGTTTTTCCTTGTCCAGTTTGATGGAAGAAATTCGTAAAGCTCAATGTATTTTTATCTTTGAAGAACGAATTGATAAACGGCGTAACTTCTTGCCCGTTTAACTTATAGTTCACTAAAAACTGTTGGAAACTTTCAAGGTGAATGTAAATAACATTTTTCCCTTTAGCTTTTCCAAAGTATTCCATGTTCGGGGCTGCGTATTTCGATTTTGTATAGTTTAAAACTTCGTTTACATCACTGCTATCAGCAAGCGCCCGTTGTGTTTGCGATTCTGTGCTTTTAACAGCATCATAAATTTGGTAGTTGGTCATACCGAGATATTTCACAATATAGTTTCGGTCAAAAGTTCTTGTCAAAAGTTCAGGACGATCAATTTCGGCCATTCCTAAATTGGCAAGGAACATAGCTACACCAAGTGTTAAAACCCCAACCACTTTTCTTGCACGAATTCTTGCCGTGCGATCTGGTTTCGCAAATTTAAAAATAAGCAAACCGATTAAGAATAGGATATCTACAAAGAATAAAATATCTGTCCAGTGCATGAGTGCTAGGACACTACCACCCATATCGCCCATATTTTGCATTTGTTTTGGATTTAAATTTGGAAGTGTGATGAAATCTGAGAAGAATCGATAATAGACCATATTTGCATACAGCACAAAGGTCAGTAAAAAGTCGATGATAATAATCCAAATAAAGGAACGACGTCCCTTTGCGAAAAGAGCAAGACCCATAAAGAATACCGCGGTACTCAAGGGGTTAATAATAAGTAAAAATTGTTGCATTGCATTTTCTATACCGAGTTTAAACTGCGTTTCATAAGCAATTACTGATTTTAGCCAGAATAAAATGACGGCTAGAATAAAAAATCCATAATTCTTGCTGAGGAATGTCTGGATTTTTCCTTTTCCATCCTTCATGTTACACCTCTCCTACATTCTATTTAATAGTTATTGTTTTTCTATACGTCGTAAAAATTCATAAAATGTTAAAACTATACGTCTAACATTTTAACACAATTTTAACATAAGGGAAATGATAACACATGCGTCTCAAGTTGGAAAAAAGAAATCGTTTTTTGTATGATAGGAGAAAAAGATAAAGAGGTAATCGAATGAAACAGTCAGCTGCTTTTTTTGAAAAGAAAAATACGATTGAAGTCGCACGGGATTTGCTTGGCACGATTCTTGTGCATGACACGGGACGACACTGTTATAAAGGCATTATTGTTGAAACAGAAGCTTATTTGGGGGGCTTAGACCAAGCAGCTCATAGCTATACAAACAGGAGAACAAAACGAACAGAGATTATGTTCGGGAAGCCTGGTGGGATTTATATGTACCAAATGCATCAGCAAGTGTTACTTAATTTCATTACGATGGAAGAAGGAATCCCAGAAGCCGTTTTGATTCGCGCGATCGAGCCGCTTACGGAGCTATCGACTATGCAAGAAAATCGCGCTGGAAAAGGTGGTCTTGAGCTTACAAATGGCCCAGGAAAACTCACACAAGCGTTTGAATTTAAGATTTCGGACTACGGAAAAACTCTATTTGATAGTAATATCTGGCTAGAAACAGGGAAGCCTCCTAAGCAAATTGATGCGTCTCCAAGAATTGGCGTTCCTCGAAAAGGACTAGCTACTTATTATCCACTACGCTTCACAGTTCACGGGAATCCCTATCTATCTGGGAAAAAGCAATTGATTAGAAGCGATCATGGATTTTAATTTGAAGTTAGAGAATCTCTAAGCTATAATAAAAAGGCATTGAGGAGGAAAAGTATGAGTAGAACAAAGAAAATTATTGCTATTATCATTTTGATCATCGGATTGTTACTTATTTTTTCACCGTTTATCAAAACTGCTATTGTCAAATACATGAGTTGGCACGGTGACCTTACTAGTTATTCTGCAAAAGATATCGAAAAAAAACAATAATAAAAAAAGCAACCTTTGATTACGATAGTGTTGAACTTCCGTCTATGTCAAGTGTCATAAAAGGCGCAACAAATTATGACAAAAATGCTGTTGTTGGTTCCATTGCAGTCCCATCGGTTAATATTAACTTGATGATCTTAAAAGGAACAAATACATCAAATTTAATCGCTGGAGCAACAACCATGCTTCCTGACCAAACGATGGGGAAAGGAAATTACCCGCTTGCAGGGCACCACATGCGCAATCAATCTGTATTATTTGGTCCGCTTATGGATGTGAAAAAAGATGCTAAAATTTATACGACAGACCTGAAAAATGTCTATGAGTATAAGGTTTCTGAAACGAAGATAGTAAATGAAACAGAAGTTAGTGTGCTTGAAGATGCAGGAGATAATCGAATCACTTTAATCACTTGTGATAAAGCAACGGAAACGAGCAAACGACTTATTGTTGTCGGTAAGCTTGTCAAAACGGAGAAACTAACAAAAGAATTGCAATCCAAATACTTTGCAAAATAAGCGTAAAACCTTTCTGGGGAATCCTAGAAAGGTTTTTTATCATGCAAAAACTTGTTGCTTTGGTTTCAAGGTGAAATTGTTGTATGATAAGAAGGTGAAGAGAGGGTGAAATCAAATGAAATTAACAGTTTTTGGACACTGGGGTGGCTATCCGAAAGCAAACGATGGCACTTCTAGTTATTTACTTGAGGAAGACGGTTTTAAACTCTTAGTTGACATTGGTGCAAGTGCAGTTTCGATCATGCAAAATTATTTAGATCCTGATACGATCGATGCAGCGATTATTTCCCATTATCATCCTGACCATGTCGCAGATTTAGGGATTTTGCAGCATGTGCGGTTATTGTCACCTAATCAAGAAAAACCGCCTGTTCTCCCTGTATATGGACATAAGGAAGATGATCGTGGCTTTTCTTATCTTGAAATGGAAGGCGTTACAAAAGCACATGAATATCGTGAAAATGAAGTGCTGACAGTTGGGCCTTTCACTATTTCATTTTTGAAAACGATTCATCCTGTACCTTGCTATGCGATGCGTATCGAAGCGAATGGAAAAGTGCTGGTTTATACAGCAGATAGTGCTTATCAAGAAAGTTTTATTCCGTTTGCAAAAGAAGCTGATTTGCTCATTACGGATACAAACTTCTTTAAAGAGATGGCAGGTAAATCCAAAGTGCATATGGCAAGCGTTGAAGTCGGAAAACTTGCGCAACAAGCGAATGTCAAGTCACTTCTTCTTAGTCACTTACCGCAAGTGGGCGATCTGGAAAAGTTGAAGCAAGAAGCAAGCGAAGTTTATTCTGGACCAGTCGAAATTGCAACAAAAGGTTTCACAAAAAATATATAAAAAGGGGAAAAGCAGATGTATTTTGTCGACAATAACAACGAAAAAGATCCACGAATTAATTTAGCAGTAGAAGAATTTATTTTAACAGAGTTAAATCTTGATGAACCCGTTCTTTTGTTCTACATTAATAAACCTTCGATTATCATTGGCCGCAACCAGAATACTATAGAAGAAATTAATACGGATTATGTTGAAAAAAATGATATTATCGTTGTGCGTCGCCTTTCCGGTGGTGGTGCTGTTTATCACGATGAAGGAAACCTTAACTTTAGTTTTATCACAAAAGATGATGGTGATTCCTTCCATAATTTTGCGAAATTCACACAGCCTATTGTGGAAGCCCTTCAAAAATTAGGGGTCAATGCAGAACTAAAAGGGCGGAATGATTTACTTATTGATGGCTACAAAGTTTCAGGAAATGCACAATTTGCGACAAAAGGGAAAATGTTTTCGCATGGGACCTTAATGTATGACTTAAACTTAGAGCACGTGGCGGCATCTCTTAAGCCTCGTAAAGATAAGCTTGAGTCTAAAGGAATTAAATCTGTACGTAGCCGAGTAGCAAATATTGCTGACTTTATGGATAAAGAAATGACGACAGAAGAGTTTCGTGATTTATTGCTACTTTATATTTTTGACGTGAATGATGTTTCGGATGTGAAAGAATACAAGTTGACAGATGCGGACTGGGAGCGAATTCACGAGATTTCAAAAGCCCGCTATGCAAACTGGGATTGGAATTACGGAAAATCGCCTAAGTTTGATTTGGAACGCACAAAACGCTTCCCAGTTGGTTCCATTGATATTCGATTGAATGTTAATAAAGGGAAGATATCTGCTATCAAAATTTTTGGTGATTTCTTTGGGGTGGCAGATGTAACAGAACTTGAGAAAAAACTTGTAGATGTACCTTATAAAAAAGAAGAACTAGAAGCTGTATTATCAGATATAGATATCCAAAGTTATTTTGGGAACATAACAAAGGAAGATTTTTTAGAGCTACTCTACTAAGGCTAAATAACTAAGCAAAAACCGACTGATTATTTAATCAGCCGGTTTTTTTGATTTTATTATAAATGGAATGACTGGCCATTCATGCGTTTTCGTTTCAATAAAAACCAACTAGTTAGAATAAAAATGAATCCACTTAGTACATATAAAAGAGCGGAGGACGTATCCCCAGTTTTAGGTAAAAGCTTCTGAGTGTTCTTTTTATTGGTTATAGGTTTTGCAAGAGATGTTTTCACAACCGTATTTTGAAAACTTGGCAAATCAGAAGAAACGCTTGCAAGCGGTATAATCCTATCCTTTTCTAAGCATGAAATTTCTTTTAAATGCTTTGTGGGTTTTTCGATTGGATCAAGAGGCATGACTTGATTTTGATTGATGATTGGTTTCTCTGGCAGGATACTTGCCTTAGCTTCTTCGTAAACAAAAGTAACGGCTTGATTAACCTCTGAAAATTGACCATCTACATTTGTCGGAATGGATTTTAGATGCCAACCATCTATCTTCTTAGGAACCACATGAAATGGATCGCCAAGTTTCCCAGTCAAGGAATCAGCAGGAGCTAGTTCGTTTCCACTGGTATCCACATATTTCACAGTAACAGGTTTTCCGTCCACTTTTTCGTAAATATAAGTAACGGTTTGATTAGCTGCTGTATATTTTCCGGATGGACTTCCTTCCACTTTTTTAAGTTGATAGTTGTCGATTTGTTTTTGAACGGTTTGATAGTTATCATCAATGTTCCCACTCAATACTTCTTGGGAAGCTAGCTCTTTACCCATTTCATCTTTATAAAAAACGTGAACACGACCAGTTTTTGCTGCTGGGCGAACTTGTATCGGCTGTGTGACTTTCAGTGAATAATCCATCGGGACACCACTATTTGAAGTAGTATGGAGTTCCACATTGTAAGTTGCTGTTGTTAATCCCTCTGGTAAATTGCTAAAGGAAATCGTTTTATGATCATCTGAAATTTTTCCAGCATCAGAAACGCTTGTAACGGGCATAGGGTTTCCGTTAAAATCTAACGTTGGATTGTTAGAAACAGCCGTCTCTCCTTTTTGTACAGTTACTGGAGGCAAGTTGATCGTTTGATTTTGTAATTGCATCCCTTGATAGTCTCCGATTTTGACCATGCTTTCATAGAAATTTTTCATGGGACTCAAATCTGTGATGTGGTTGCCATCGAAATAGGCCAGTTGTAAATGGCGTAAAGACTTCAGAGCTTCAATGGAAGTTAGATTGTTTTGATTAAGATAGAGAACATTCAAGTTTTTCATTGTTGAAATAGGAGCAATATTTGAAAGATGATTATGATTTAACTGAAGGTTTTCGATATAATCATTACCCGTTAAAGGCGAGAGATCAGATACTTGATTCCAAGACAAGTTGATAAATTTCAAACCTTTTATATTTACAAAATTTTCAAATTGACGATCGTTGATTTGTGGATTCGAAGGATAGAGCCATGCCCCTGAATCATAGGTAAAAGCAGTTAGGTTTTTAATTTTATAAATAGGTGAAAAATCTTCAATTGGATTGTAACTTATATCAACAGATTCTAAAGCAGGAAGTGTTGCGAGTGCAGAGATATCTGTTAATCCATCTTGAACAGCAATAACTTTTTTTTAGCAATGGAAAGTTAGCGATGGCATCTAAGTTTTTGGTCTGGTTATAAGAAAAAACAAATTCATTAATGTTTGAGGCATATTGCAAACCAGTAAGATTAGAGACAGGCCCTGGTACAGTTGCATTTGCTCCAGCTAGATTCGTAAGGTCAAGTTTTCCAGTGATTGAAGCAAGATCTCCTTTGGTCAAAGAATCAGCAAATGGCTTATCTAAACGCTTTTTTAAACCTGCTAGTAAGTTTTTGTCAGGAATAGCAACCGTATCATTTGAAGCTGCTTTCGCTTGATAACTCGGTACTATTAGACCTATTACGATTGCTAAGGCACAGAACAATTTCATTCCTTTTTTTATACAGAACATAAGTATAACTCCTCTCAAGTAGTGTCTTTCCACATTTATAGTATCTCTTTTGCAGAAAATTTGAATAGAAAATTTCAAATATGAATATTTTGTAATTTCATTTCAAGGTCTGGAATGATTTCACAACAAATTTGCGCTATGAGCTGATAAAAATTAGGATTGTCGACTACATCTAGTGCAATAAAACTTTTTAAAAGTTCTGTTTCGTGATAAGCGGGAAGGGAGAGGGCGAAAGCAGAAGCGTGAAAGGTGATTTTGCTGACAATTAATTCAAAGGTATTAGCATGTTTTTTTTACGGTTTGAATAGAAATGGAGGCGAATTTATGACTTTCTTTAAAACGATGAGCTTCTAATAAAAGAAGGGATGCATTATACAAGATAGCATTAGCAATATAGCATTTGTCAGTGATTGCAAATTTTTTTCAACTGTACTTCTGTTTTTTTCGCAAAGTAAATCACCTCATTCATTTTAAATGTTCCTAAAGCATTGTTTAGCAAAACAAATTCATAGATGCCCCAATTGTTTACTTTCCTTAAATAACTTTTGATTGTTTCAAGTTTTCCTTGTAAATCAGCTAGGTTAAAGCCGTTATTAAAAAGGGAAAGATACACTGTGGCAAGCTCGTTGAGGTGATGAAAGGCAAGTTCATTGTTATTTTCAAGAATCTTGGAGGTCTCTTCAATAATTTTAGAAAGCTTTAAAGTATCACCAGCCGTAAAAGCATTGGCAAAATCATGAGAAAGACCTTTTTTGAGCATAAATATTTCAGATGTGTCCTTTAAAATAAATTCTTCATAGCTTACATTTAAGCGATGCAAAATCATTAAAAAGTTTTCAATGTTCGTTGTTGTTTCACCTCGCTCAAATTTGCTGTAGTGTGATAAATTCATAATTCCAGACGCAGTATATTTTTGAGTTAGATTTTTATCCAGTCTGATTTGTTTAACCATAAAACCAATATTCATTTATTTTTACCTACCTTTATGTGAAAGTACGATCATGAGAAGGCTTAAAATAGGGATACAACTATCACATGGCTATTCTCAGCACAATAAATATTACCATAATTCCAAAAATTAGAAAGAGAAAAAAATTACATAAAATAAAGTAAAGTGAGAGAAAGATTTACAGGATTTTAAGCTAATTAATGATAGTACTTACTAAAACAGAGTATAGATTTGTTTGCGATGATTAATATTCAAAGTTTCTGGAATTCCTCTATACTCCCTTTTTGTAAGGAAAAGCGAATTGCAGCTTTATTGCATTTAGATGTAGGTCTTTTGCCTTATTTTTTGTTCTCGATAATAGTAACTCACAGGCAGTTCTAAGAGGGAGCGAGACAATCCTATAGGACTATTTTCAACTTGCAATCAGTTTTCAGTATTGTTAAGGTAAAAAACATATCACTTAGCAAAATTAGAAATTTGAACATTTTGAATTTTTGCTTATCAAAAAGGAGTGGCTTATTTCATGGAATTTGGAGTATATTTTTCAGTTGGGGTCTATTTACTATTAATGGTCGCAATTGGAATTTATGCGTATAGGAAAACGAACGATATGTCTGACTATATGCTAGGGGGACGCTCACTAGGACCAGCAGTAACAGCTCTTTCAGCAGGTGCAGCGGATATGAGTGGCTGGATGATCATGGGGCTTCCAGGCGCAATCTATAGCACAGGTCTTGCAACAGCGTGGCTCGCACTGGGACTCGTTTTAGGCTGTTATTTAAATTACATCATTGTGGCCCCACGACTGCGTGTTTATACAGAAGTAGCAAAAGATTCTCTTACACTTCCAGACTTCTTCAAAAATCGCTTTCAAGATAAAAGCAACGTACTTCGGGTAACCTCAGGCCTCATTTTAATCATTTTCTCGACATTATATGTAACAAGTGGAATTGTCTCTGGTGGAAAATTATTTGAATCCACGTTTGGAGCACAATACTTAACAGGTGTTTTGATTACGATGGGAATCGTTGTGATCTATACGTTTATTGGTGGCTTTCTCGCCGTCAGTTTAACGGATTTTGTCCAAGGCGCACTGCTTTTACTGGCTCTTGTCGTCGTACCGATTGTCACACTCACAAATATCGGGGCAGGAGAAGGAGTCAAAGTCTATCATCAAATAGTTGGAGCTAATCCTGATTTCTTCAATATTGTCACGGATGTTTCGATTTTAACTATTATCGGCTACTTAGCTTGGGGACTTGGCTATGCCGGTCAACCACACATTATCGTCCGTTTTATGGCGATCAAAAGTCATAAACAAATGAAGTCCGCAAGAAGATACGGTGTTTCTTGGATGATTGTCAATATGCTTGGCTCAATGGGAGCCGGCCTAACGGGTCTGTTTTATTTTAAACAGCAAGGCCTGACACTTGCTGACCCAGAAACCGTTTTTCTAAAACTAGCAGATGTTTTATTTAATCCATACATAACTGGATTTATCTTAGCGGGGGCACTCGCGGCGATTATGAGTACGATCTCATCACAGATCCTCGTTGCATCAAGTTCACTTGTAAATGATTTATTTCTTCTATTGTTCAAGAAAAAAGCTTCAAGTTCACAAAAAGTGCTTTATAGCCGCTTAGCGGTATTACTTGTTTCGATTGCTGCAACCGTTTTGGCCTTCATGCCTAACAAAACGATTTTAGAAATTGTAGGATATGCATGGGCAGGATTTGGATCGGCATTTGGCCCAATGATTATTTTCAGCTTATACTGGAAACGAATGACCAAGGAAGGCGCCGTTTCGGGTATGCTTACGGGTGGAATCGTCGTTGTGATTTGGATTGTTTCAGGATTGTCTAGCTGGTTGTATGAAATGGTGCCAGGATTCTTATTATCTTGCCTTGCCATTATTATTGTCAGCAAACTAACGAAAGCGCCACAAAAAGGGGTATTACGTCAACATCAGGATCAAAATGAAATTCTAGAAAAATAATCACAAAAAGAAAGCGGAAACCATAGCATTTCATCTTGCAGGTTTCCGCTTTTTTTTATTTTAAAAAATGGTAGGAACTAAGCCGCCATCCATACGTAAGGCAGCTCCTGAAAAAGAAGGGGAGAAGGGGCTTACGACGAAAGCTACAAATCGGCCAATTTCTTGAGGACGAATGAGCCGTTGAATTTGAGAAAGTGGACGATGATGCACCATAAAGTCCTGCTCCCATTCCTCCTTTGGTAAATTGCTATCTCGATACATTGCTTCAAGCATCTCCGTAACCCCTTCAGTGAGCGTGGAGCCAGGAAGGATGGTATTTACAGTGACTTGTGAACCTCGAGTTAATTTGGATAGACTTTTTGCAAGCGATAGGTTCATAGTTTTAGACATACTATATTGAGGCATTTCGCCAGAAGGCATTATTGCTTCCTCACTTGCAATAAAAAGGATTCGGCCAAAATTTTGTTCAAGCATTTGTGGCAGATAATGTTTGGCAAGTGCATTTCCAGATAAAACATTGACTTGAAAGAATTTTTCCCAAGTGGCATCTGAAATATCTTGGTAAGCCATTGGTTCAAAGATTCCCATGTTATTAATCAGAATATCCACTTGAGGAAAAGTACGAATTAAATTTTCTCGTTCAGTTTCATTTGTGATATCGGCTGTAGCAGCTTTTACAGTAGCATTTGGCAGCTCTTTTTTTATTTCAGCAATCGCTTGCTCCACAGCTTCTTGTTTGCGGCCATTTATAAGCGGGATGGCGCCTTCCCGTGCCAATTCAAGAGCAATTGCTTTTCCGATCCCTTTCGTTGAACCGGTGATCAGAACAGTTTTATTAGTTAAACCTAAATCCATTTTCGCTTCTTCCTTTCTTAATTAAAATCAAATTGATCGGGATCCGGACCGACGCGGTGGTTTTCATTGAGTGCGTTTATCGCGTTTACTTCTTCTTGGGTTAATTCAAAGTCAAACAGTTGTGCATTACTTTGGATTCGCTCTGGTTTTGTGGATTTGGAGACGACTAAAATATCTTGTTGAATACCCCAGCGAAGCACAATTTGTGCAACAGATCGCTGATGAGTTTGAGCGATATTCTCTAAAACAGGATCCGATAGAATCTGGCCTTGCATGAGCGGGGACCAAGCTTGGATGCGGATGTCTCTTTCCTCACAAAAAGTGCGTAATTCTTTCTGGGTTAGTTTAGGATGTAGTTCAATTTGGTTGAGGACAGGTTTGATGGTTGCAAACTCTAGTAGTTTTTCTAAATGATGTATTTGGAAATTACTTACGCCAATGGCTTTTATTTTTCCTTCTCGGTATAAATCTTCTAAGGCTTTGTAAGAAGCACGAAAAGCATCTTTCCCCGGCCAATGAATTAAGTAAAGATCTAAATAATCAAGCCCTAGTTTTTCAAGACTTTCATGAAAAGCCTGTACGGTTTCCTCATAAGAAAGATGGCTGTTCCATACTTTAGAAGTAACAAATAAATCTTCACGTTTCAAGTTAGTTGCTTTTAATCCTTGTTTTATTCCCTCACCAGTTCCTTGTTCATTTCCGTAGATTTGGGCAGTGTCAATTAGACGGTACCCCGTTGTAATTGCTTCTTTCACAGCAGAGCTAGTTTCTTGATCTGCTACTTGAAAGACGCCTAGACCAAAACCGGGAATTTTTGTACCATTTGTTAATTTAACAGAATCTTGTAATGACTGAATCAATTTAAACACTCCTTTTGATTAATTATTGGAATACTATATAATGAAACTATCAGTAAAGCTAGTACCTACTTTTTGGTATGATAGAGACGAAAAAGTAAGTAATGGATAGGAAAGGGATTGAAAGAAGTTTCATGATAACAGAAAAAACTTATAACATTGGAGTAGAAGCAACGATGGATGTGATTGGAGGTAAGTGGAAACCGATTATTCTATGTAACTTGCGCTACGCTTCTCTACGCCCAAGTGATTTAAAACGAAAAATTCCGAATATCAGTCAAAAAAATGCTGACTCAACAACTTAGAGAACTTGAAAGAGATAATATTGTAAGTCGCGAAGTGTATCAGCAAGTTCCACCCAAAGTAGAGTATTCACTTAGTGATTATGGAAAATCGCTAACAAAGGTGTTAGATATTCTATGCGACTGGGGCGAGGCTCATGTTGAACATTTAATGCAGAACGGTGAGAAAGTTGTACTTCGCTGTGAATAAGAAAAAAGAGAAGCTTAGGAAAGCTTCTCTTTTTTTCTTGCACCGGAAGTAAATCCGTTTGCCTCATCAATGATATAACGTGGCCGCACTTTGATATCCTCAAATAATCGAGCAAGGTATTCACCGATGATCCCTAATAGAAGAAAACAACTTCCAAAAAGAACAAGCAATAGAATGGCGATACCGTTCATTCCAGATATTTGATGATCAGTAAACGTCCATCTAATCAATAGAATGAAAAAGTAAAGAAACCCAATCCCTAAAGTGAGACTTCCTAAATAATTAGCGAGTTTAAGTGGCAAATAAGAAAACGAGGTGATTCCATCAAGAGATAATTTCACCATTTTTTTGAGTGGATATTTTGTTTCGCCAGATAAGCGCTCATCACGAATATAGGTGATTTCCGTTTGTCTGAACCCAATCCAACTCACCTGCCCTCTAACGAATGGATTTTTTTCACCAAGTAATCGTAACTGCTCGCACACTTTTTTATCCATTAAGCGGAAGTCGCCTGTATCTACCGGAATAGGAATTTCTGATATTTTATCTAGAAGCCGGTAGAACAGGCTTGCTGACATTTTTTTAAATGAAGATTCGCCTTTTCGTGCCAAGCGCTTTGCATAGACGACATCATAGCCTTCCTGCCATTTTTGAATCATCTCCGGGATTAATTCTGGCGGATCTTGAAGGTCTGCATCAATTACGATGACAACCTCTCCAGATGCATAATCTACTCCAGCTGTAATTGCCAGTTGATGACCAAAGTTTCTTGAAAAATGGAGCACTTTGACGTTTGTATCCTGTTTTTCTATTTGATCGAGTTGTGCTTTCGTTCCGTCTTTACTCCCGTCATTGACAAAGAGAAGTTCATAATTTGCCTTAAGCTTCTGTAAAACCTCTGTTAATCGTTCATAGCTACTTTGTAAAACTTCTGCTTCATTATAAACAGGAATAATGACGGAGTAATCAACTTTGAGTAGCATGTGAATCATCCTTTCCTTATTTCAGCAGATAAAGCGTGCCATTTCCAGTGCCGTTTGTTCCTTTTAAACCATTGCCGTTTTGTGGGCTATTTCCGGTTTGGCTGGCAGAAGAAGTAGCGTCTGTATCAGTTTTGTATTCCGAAGTATCAATTTCTGTGCCGTTTTTCTTGATCCACTTAATAACGGAGGAATCTGCTGCTTTGCTGTTGTTTGGAAGATAAAAATATTTCAGTTCTCCTGATTTAATCATCTGTTTAAGTTTTTTTACAGTGAGTGCTGGGTCTGTACCATTAAAACCGCCAAGCGCCAATACTGCTTTTTTCGTGCTGATGATATAAGGGCCAGCAGTTGTCGAATCCGTAGTTCCAAATAGATAAGTTTCACCGGAATTATTTTTCTTTAAATAATCAATTAGTTCAGTATCAACAGAAGCATCGGCGAAGCCTCCACCACTTGAAGTAGCAAGCTGTGGTCCAGTTTCTGGAAGTGAACTATTGCCTCCATAAATGAGCGGAGTAAGCGACCAGTAGGTAGGTGCAACAAGTAATAAAATCAGCGAAATAGTAGCAAGACCAGTTGTTGATTTTTGTGATTTCATTCGGGAGAGGAAGAGCAATCCAGATCCTATAACTGCTAAGACTCCGAGTGTCATTCCTAAAGTTAAACTGTATTGACCAACATAAAAGGCCTGTAGCACCCCTGTTGCTGTAATGGCTGCTGGTAGAAGAGCTGTTTTCCAATTTTTTTCTCTGTGGAATAATTGGAGCAATGCGACAAAGCCAGCGCCTGATAAGGCTGCGATAGCTGGTGCAAGCATGATCAAGTAGTAATGGTGGAAAAATCCTGCAACACTGAAGAAGCCTGCAACTGGAATCAGCCAAGCTGCCCAGAAGACCATTTCTTTTTGAGTTTCCGATAAGTGGAACCATTTTTTCTTTTTATCACGATAATTGAAGAAAATCCCTAGTATACCGAAAAGCGCAAGCGGTAGGAACCAGCTGATTTGATCGCCAAGAGCTGTTTGGAAGAGACGAAGCGGTCCTTTTTCACCCGTCCCGAACATTCCCCCGTTATTTTTCTGCATTTTCGAACCACCATTTCCACCAGGTGCTCCGCTATTCGCGCTATCTGAAGAATTAGGCCCTCCTCCTGCACGACTTGGAGGTCCGCCTTGCTGCCCTCCAGAAGGTGGTTGTCCGCTAGTTCCTGATTGCCCATTTCCACTAGGAGCACGACTTGGAGGAGTCCCTCCGCTACTATTTCCATTTGATTGCCCACCGGAAGGAGGTGCTTGCATACCTTCACTATCACTGCCTGACGATGAGCCAGGAGCACCGCCAGATCCGCTAGTTCCCATCCCAGTTTCTTGACCTAAGAGACGTTCTACACCGTTATAACCGAAAGCAAGCTCAAGAACAGAATTCGTTTGGCTACTGCCGATATAGGGACGCGAATCAGCATTTGTGCTGTCCACAACAACTGCCCATGATACAGAGACACCTAACATAAGAACAAGAGCGATCCCTAACTGCAGAGCTTTTTTCTTCCAAGAAATTTTTGACGCAATGAGATAAAAAAGAATGAAGGCTGGGAGTACCATATAAGCCTGAAGCATTTTGACATTGAAGCCAATGCCCACCATGACAAAAGCAAGCAACAACCATCCGAATCTTCCTCGGTTCACAGCCTTAAATAAAAAGAAAGTACCGAGAAGGAGGAAGAAGACGAGAATCGCATCCACATTGTTTGTTCGAGTCACTGCAACCGCAATGGGTGTTATAGCAAGAACAAGCGAAGCAATGCGTGCCGCCCATTTTCCAAAGCGTGGTTTAATTAATAGATATAGTAAAAAGACGGAACCAATACCTGCAAGGGCTTGCGGTAAAATCACACTCCAGCCATGAACGCCAAAGATTTTTGCACTGAGAGCTTGGAACCAGAAGGCGACAGGCGGCTTATCCACAGTGATAAAACCCGCTGGATCGAAAGCCGCATAAAAAAAAGTTGTGAAAATTTTGTACCATACTGGTTACGGCTGCAGTATAATAAGGATTGACTGTTTCATCATTCCATATCCCATAAAAGTTAAAGAAAGCAGCAATTAAGAGAATGCCAACTAAATAAGGATCTATTTTTTTCTTCATCAAATCACCTCGTTCTGTTAGATTACTTTTAGTGTAAAAGTAAAATGTGAACAGGCTATGACGCTTCTGCGAATAAATTTTAAAAGGAGTAAGAATAGAATTGGATGACCATGAAGAAAAAGGAAGAAAAATTCATAAAAAGTCTTGTCAAAATGGAAATTCGGTGATATGATATAAAAGTTGTTACAAACAACTCTTATAACCTAGTCATGATGCGGGTGTAGTTTAGTGGTAAAACCACAGCCTTCCAAGCTGTTGTCGGGAGTTCGATTCTCCTCACCCGCTCTTATAAAAACTGTTACTAACGCAGTGTTTCGACCTTTTTAAGCGAAGCATTGCGTTTATTTATTTTCTAAGCAAGAAAGGCGGGGACGCGAAGTGAATTTAGAACAATTAAAAGTGGACATACAAGCATATGCTACTGAAATTGGCATCCAAAAAATCGGTTTTACGACGGCAGATCCCTTCTTGTTTTTGAAAGAACGACTTGAAATTGCGGAAAAAGAAGACGTACTGACGGGATTTGAACACCCAGTTTTAGAAGAGCGCGTTTATCCAGATCGTATTTTTACCGAACCAAAATCCATTATCGCTATCGCGCTTAGCTATCCGTCCAAATTAAAAGCTAGCCCAGTAAGTCGAAAAGAGTCGCGGCGGGGCGTTTTTGCGCGTGCTTCGTGGGGAATCGATTATCACACCATCTTGCGAGAAAAGCTAGCGTTACTTGAAACATTTATCAAGAAGCGCGTTCCCGAAGCTGTTATGAAATCGATGGTGGATACCGGAGAGCTTTCGGATGTAGCTGTTGCAGAGCGAGCAGGGATCGGGGCACGTGGTAAAAATACATTACTCTTAACGAAAGAATATGGTTCTTGGGTCTACCTTGGAGAAATGATCACGAATCTTGCTTTCCCATCAGATAAACCAATCGGCGACTTGTGTGGTGATTGTAATCAATGCATAAAAGCTTGCCCGACTGGTTCCTTACTTGGTGAAGGAAAAATGAATCCCAAAATCTGTTTAAGCTATTTAACACAAACGAAAGGGTTTCTGGAAGATGAGTATCGTGAAGTTTTACATAATCGACTTTATGGATGTGATACTTGTCAAGTCGTTTGTCCGTATAACCGTGGCAAAGATTTTCATCTGCATGAGGCGATGGAACCGGATCCAGAACTTGTTCGCCCGGAACTTAAACCCTTACTTAAAATTTCAAATCGGGAGTTTAAAGAGAAATTTGGGAATATGGCTGGATCGTGGCGTGGCAAAAAGCCTATTCAGCGGAATGCCATCATCGTTTTAGCAAGGTACAAAGACAAAACAGCTGTTGAACCGCTGATTGATTGCTTAAAGAATGACCCGCGACCTGTTATTCGCGGAACTTCAGCTTGGGCACTTGCTAAAATCGGCGGAAAGGAAGCGGAGCAAGCAATTTTTGAGGCGTTAACTGTGGAGCAAGATCAAGAAGCGCTTTTAGAACTTGAAAAAGCAAAAAAAAATCATAGAAACAAGGTGAAGAAAAACTATGCCAAATCATGTTGTACTCTATCAACCAGAAATCCCTGCAAACACAGGGAACATTTCACGGACGTGTGCAGGAACTGATACCCATTTGCATTTAATTCGCCCACTGGGATTTAGCACCGAGGATAAAATGCTTAAACGAGCGGGACTAGACTACTGGGATCATGTTAACTTGACTTATTATGACTCACTGGAGGATTTTTTTGAGAAGAATCCAGATGGGCATTATTATATGATTACAAAATTTGGACGTCATCTTTATAGTGACGTTGATTATAGCGATGCGCGTGAGAATCATTATTTTATTTTTGGAAAGGAAACAACGGGACTTCCAGATGAACTTTTGCGAAAATACGAAGAAACGGCACTTCGAATTCCGATGACAGATAAAATTCGCTCGCTCAATTTGTCGAATACGGCTGCGATTTTAGTTTACGAGGCACTTAGACAGCAAACGTTTCTCGATCTCGACCAGATGCCGCATTATGATCGTAAAATATTTGAGGATTAAAAAGGAGAGAACTTAAATGAACCAAACCACTGAACAACTACTTAGCCATTATTCCGTCCGCGCATTTCTAGATAAGCCACTTTCAAAAGACCAAATTCGTCTACTTGTCGAAAGTGCCCAAGCTGCGTCCACCTCGAATTTCGTACAAGCCTATTCAATTATTGGCGTAAGCGACCCGAAAATTCGCAAGGAACTTGCAGGAATCGCCGGCGGAATGAGTTATGTGGAAAAAACAGGACAGTTTTTCGTTTTTGTAGCGGATTTAAACAGAAATAAAGAAATCGCAGAAAGCAAAAATGAAAATCCTGCTTCACTTGAAACCACTGAAAAAATGCTCGTAGCTATCATTGATGCGGCCCTTGCAGCCCAAAACATGGCTGTCGCTGCAGAATCAATGGGGCTAGGAATCTGCTATATTGGCGGTATTCGAAATGACATTAAACGTGTCTCTGAACTATTAAAAATCCCAGAACATGCGATACCACTTTTTGGCATCACGATTGGGTATCCAGAACAAAATTCAGCACCCAAACCGCGGATGCCTTATCAACTGGTTTATCATGAAAATGAATATCAAACGAAAGAAACAGCTTTGTATGAAGCGTATGACGAGATAATTAGTGATTATTATACGAACCGGACCGGTGGAGCTCGGAACGAAACGTGGACTGAACAAATTGCGCTTGGAATGAAAAAACCCACTCGGCTAGATATAAAGGCTTTTATAGAAGCACAAAAATTGGGACTTAAATAAAAAAAAGGTTGCCGCTTGCGGCAACCTTTTTTTTATGTATTAATGATTTCTTTTATTACGGGCAGATTGAATCAAATTCCAGATAATCAAAATTAAGATGACGACTAAAAGAATGTTGATCAAGCCGCCTGCAATGTGGAAGATGATTCCAATCAACCAAAACACAAACAAAATGACAATAATTCCCCAAATGATTCCAAGCATGTGATTTCCTCAATTCTTTTTTCTTTTGATTTGCTAACTTTCTTTTCCCGAAAGAAAAGTTTTTTAAAACATTACAGCTGTTTTTCACTTCGAATGGTTTCAAGTAGTCCTTTTACGCCAGCTGTTATTAGGCGCTCGGTTTCCTCAAAGTCCCCTGTATAGTAAGGATCTGGAATATTTGCTTTTTCAGGGTTGGGCACGAAATCCATGAGTTTGCGTATGACAGCGTGTGATGCTGGATCCCGCAAATCTTCAATATCTGAAAGGTTAGTATCATCCATCCCGATAATGTAATCAGCTGTTAAATAATCCTCTTGATCAATTTTTCGTGCACGCATGCCATCTGTATCTACTTGGTGTTTTTTTAGAACTTGCTTCGTTCCGCGATGAGGAGGATTGCCCAAATTCCAAGATCCAGTTGCTGCTGAATCTACAGTGATCGCATCCGAAAGCCCTTTTTCTTGAACTAGTTTTTTAAATAGACCTTCTGCCATTGGTGAGCGACAAATATTTCCTAAACAAACAAATACTACTTTGATCATGTCTAAACCTCCATTTTAATAATTATCTTGCCATTCCTTTTTTAAGTTTGCAAGTGCCTGCGTTTGATTCTTGAAAAGCGAAAAGAAGGCATTTACGGTTTCTTTTGGTAGCTTTCGCTTGAAATAGAGAATTTGATTTTCAAAAAGGCGGTAAGTGATATCCTCGTTTCCTGCTTCTATTAGTTTTTTTTAACTGCCTGAAGTACCATTCTTTATCCGCATCATCTTCGAGCTCTTCTAAAATCATTGCTTGCTCGTTAGCTGAACGACTAAGAAGCATGAGTTCAAGCTTGTCGTGGCTGTAATTTGTGAGCTGTTCACCACTAAAAGGAGCGTGATAGAGAGAAGCAAGAAAAGCATCAAAATTTTCTGCTACTGTTAAAACTTGTAGCGTTTCAAAATCAGCGTATATGATTTGGGGAGCTGTAGTGATATAGTCGAAACCGAGAAAACGATTTTCATCTTTTGAAAAATAAATTTTTTTTACCTGCAAGTGGATTTTGATCTTGAAAAGGAATCTTTGTAATTAATTCTTCCAGACCTAAGAGGCGGTAAACTTCTAAAAAATCTAGACCGTAAGAAGTCGGTTCTTGCGTTTTTAAATGGTTTTTTCGCAGTAAACCGCCATTTTGCATAAGAATTAACTTTTTATAGCTCTCTGGTAAAAGAATTCCTTCTTCTGCTTCAAATTGCCAAATGGAATTTTCTTTTGCCGCAAATTTACTTGCCTCAGGCCACATGCTGTAACACCTCCGATTTCATTATGCCGAAGTTTACCTGAAGATGCAATGCAAATTGACGTTTGATTTAAGAAAAATGTGGTATAAATGAACTAGTGAGTCATCTTGGCTAGACATCTGTGAAAAAATATACTATAATAATTATTAAATAATAATAATTATAATTTAAAGGAGCTAAAAAACATGAAAACCATTAATTCAGTAGACACGAAAGAATTCTTAAACCATCAAGTGGCTAACCTTAACGTCTTTACAGTGAAGATCCATCAAATCCACTGGTATATGCGCGGTCGTAATTTCTTTACGATGCATGAAAAAATGGACGATTTGTATAGTGAATTTGGGGAACAAATGGATGAAGTGGCAGAACGCTTACTTGCAATTGGTGGAAGTCCATACAGCACTCTTAAAGAATTTTTGGAAAACGCAAGTGTAGAAGAAGCACCTTATACAAAACCAAAAACGATGGATGAAATGATGGAAGATTTAGTTGCTACGCTTGAATTGCTTCGTGATGAATATCAACAAGGCATTAAGCTTACTGAAAAAGAAGGCGACGATGTTTCAAACGACATGCTGATTGGATTTAAAACAAGCATTGATAAACATATTTGGATGTTTAAAGCTTTCCTTGGAAAAGCTCCACTTGAAAAATAAAATAATAAGAGAGACTCGGGTGTTAAAAAGGCATCTGGGTCTTTTTTTTCTTTTCCTGTGTTTTAAAATTTTTTTTTCGTGGTAAAATGAAGAATACTCCATGAAGCAGATAATGTGCTTTTTAGGGAAGAATCTGCTAATCTTACATTAAACTGAAGGAGTGAGGAAATGGAAATTAAAGTGACGGAAAAAGCGCGCGACTGGTTTAAGGATGAATTTGATACTTCTGGTGAAAACGGCATTCGTTTGTTCGCAAAATACGGCGGTTCCAATAGTTCCTTGCATCCCGGTTTTTCAATCGGAGTAGCTGCTGAACCACCTGTTGAAGCAGTTGTTACTGTTAACGAAGATGGTCTTCTCTTTTTTATTGAAGATCATGACTTTTGGTATTTCAAAGATCACGACTGGGCAATTGACTATGATCCGAAGACGGAAGAAGTGAAATTTTCTCATCGCGAAAAAGTAAAATAAATGGGTTATGGCGGTAGATCTAAAAGATCTACCGCCTTTTTCTTAACGTGCTTTGACTAAGAACGAATGTTCTGGTATAATGAGCAAGTTGAGGAGGATTTACATAGTGAAGAAATGGTTATTTTGGGGATTAGGATTATTGCTGTTACTTTCTGGCTGCAGCAATTTTTTAGCGTCATCGGAAGAAAGTGAGCCCAAGCTTTCAAGTGATACACTTAAAGGTGCGCAATTTGATTTTTTTGATGTTGGTCAAGGGGATAGTACTTTAATTCGATCAGATGATGGGACAACAATTTTGATCGATACTGGGCGCCAAGATGACGACCGGATCATGACGCTACTTCAAGAAAAAGAAATTAAGAAAATTGATTTGTTACTTCTAACACACCCGCATGCTGATCATATCGGAAATGCGGATAAAATAATTAAAACCTATCAGCCTAAAGAAATTTGGATGGACGGACTTGCTTTTAATAGCTCGACTTATGAAAAGGTAGTGGATGCGGCGCTTGCTTCAGATGCTCATTATAAGGAGCCGAGAACTTTTGATAAGGCAAGTTTTGGACCTTTTAGTTTAGAAGTGTTAAGTCCGAGCAAGCTAAGTGGTAATGCCAACGATGATTCAATTGCTGTTCGCTTGACTTATAAGGAGATCTCAGCAATTTTTACAGGAGATGCTGAGGAGGGGCGAGAAAAAGAAATGATCGAAAGTGGATTGCCACTTCAAGCGGATATCTTAGATTTAGGTCATCACGGTTCGTCTACTTCAAATTCTCCAGCATTTTTGGATAAGGTAAAGCCAGAAGTGGCGATTTATTCTGCTGAAAAAGGGAATAGTTACGGACATCCCCATGTTGAAGTCCTAGAATGGCTAAAAGAGCGAAACATTACGACTTATGGGACAGATGTAAATGGGACGGTAACACTGACAACGGATGGCAAAAAGCTGAACGTTGTAACTGAGAAAGAAGGCAAGATTAAAGCAGGAAGTAGTTACTCGATAAGCAAAAAAAACGGAAGAGGCGTCAAAAACAGAAGACAGCGGAAATGAAGAGATGCCTGATTCAATTAATTTAAATACAGCTAGCGCGAAGGAATTAGAATTTTTACCTTTGATTGGACCAGAATTAGCACAAAAAATTATTGCGAGTCGTCCATATTCGTCGATTGATGATTTGAAGCGGATTAATGGAATTGGTAAAGGAATCGTTCGACAAATTAAAGAACAAGGTCTTGCGACTACGAAATAGGTAGGTGATGAAAATGGAACGGAGAATAAAAGCGACGCTTGATCGGATAGAAGATGGAATCGCTGTTTTTATTGTGTCGGAAAATGAAACATCGCTCGAATGGCCAGAAAATGAGCTACCGGATGATATTCAGGAAGGGGATACAGTTACAATTTTTATTCGAATGGAGAAAAATTTGGATGAAACGCGTGAAGGAAAAAAACGTATTGCAGACAAACTAGAACAGTTGCGAAAAAGAAATGGAAAATAGGGATTGAAGTATTTTTCAAAAAGAACAGGAAAGATAGATAACAAAGCTGTTGTCTATCTTTCCTGTTTTTTACTAGAAAAGAGCGCTTATTTTAGGAATGGAATAGTTTTTGGTTTTTAGCGGCTCCTTGACCGGCAAGAAATAGCCCAATACCGGCAAGAAGTAAGACGAGAAGCGCGACTTCAAAGTTTCCAAGCATATCATGTAAGAATCCAAAAAGAAGGGGACCAAAAGCGGCTAACACGTAGCCAACGGATTGTGCCATTCCTGAAGTTTCAGCCGCTTCTTCTGGAGTATTTGTGCGTAAACTAAAAAACATCATTGAAAGACTAAAGGCCATTCCCCCGCCAATACCCAGTAAGACTGAAATTATGGCTAGATAGAGAAGGTTTGCAACTGGTAACATGAGACCAACGATTCCAAGACAAATGAAAAGACTTGCTAGATTCATAAGCAAGCGCTGATCTTTAGTTTTTCCAGCAATAATCGGAATAATAAAGGTGATCGGAATAATACCAAATTGCATGAATGAAAGCATGAAGCCACCATCGGAAGCAGTAAAACCGCGATCCTGTACAATAACTGGTAGCCACGCCACATTAATATAGAAAACAGCAGATTGAATCCCCATAACAATGGCGATTTGCCATGCAAGCTTCGATTTCCAAACGCTACGGTGAGCGGGAGCGGATCCCTTCAAGTTTGCTGAAGAAAATGGTTTTTGTTTCTTGTTTAATTGAGGTAACCAGATAATAAGCGCAAGTACGGCAAATCCAGCAAAAATGTACAGTGTACCTCTCCAGCCAAGGCCAATATTACTTGCAAGCGGAAAACTGAGACCAGAAGCGATTGCTGCAAATAAATTCATAGAAATAGAGTAAACTCCCGTTAACAATCCTAGCTTAAAAGGAAATTCTTTTTTGATGATGCTCGGTAAAATTACGTTTCCAATGGCAATGCCAATCCCTATTAGTAAGGTTCCAGCTAGAAGAAAAGCAAGATTATTTCCTAGAGGACGAATAAAACTACCAAAAACAAGGAATAACAAAGTATAAAAAACCAGCTGCTCAACGCCTAGTTTGCGGCTGAGTTTTGAGACAAATGGTGAGATTATGGCAAAGGCGATAAGTGGTAATGTAGTTAGAAAGCCCGCAAGTGTATTTGACATGGGTAAGTCAAAGCGAATGAGTTCAAGCAGTGGACTAATAGATGTAATGGGCATTCTTAAATTGATTGCCACAAAAATAATCCCTAAAATGAGGGAAAGTTTTCGAGTTCTTGTTTCTTCAAGTTCTCGCTTCAATAAGTCAGGTTGTTCGTTCACAATCATTACTCCTCTATTTTTAATTTCTGTTTGTAAGCCGTAATATAGATGTCTACCTCTTGTTTGGCACGTTCTGCGTCACGTGCTTCGATCGCCTGGAGCAAACTAGTGTGTCCGTATGTGCTGTCCTTTTCGAGAACCGTTGTACTATAAATAGAAACCTCGATTTCCTCAAGCAAACGCCCATATAAATCAACGAGCAAGCTGTTATGGGAAGCTTTTGCGATTGCTTCATGTAAAGCCGTGTCACTTTTAACAAACTTCGCCACATCTTGATTTTGGACAGCCGAGATACACTGTTTAGACAGAATTAAACAAGTTTTTAAATCCTCATTCGTTCTTCTTTTACAAGCAAGAACCGCGATTTCAGTTTCTAGCGCATGACGAACTTCAAAAATTTCGCCAAGTGAAGACTTAGCAATTCGACGCTGCAAGCTGGCGCTCCATTCATCATTCGCGAGCACGATGGTACCGGCGCCTTGACGAACTTCAAGAATGCCTACATGGACAAGTGCGCGAATCGCTTCGCGAAGAGTATTTCGACTGATCCCAAATTCTCCCATTAAACTTTTTTCACTGGGAATTTTGCTATGTAGTGGCCAAGCGCCAGAAGTGATTTTTTTGAGCAGTAAATCATAAACTTGTTCCGCAAGTGGTTTGCGATCAAGCTGTGCAGACATAAAAAAAAACTCCTCTCTAAAGGTAGGATGATAGGTTCAATTTTAACGTAAAGTAGAAAAGAAGTAAATAGGGCTTAGTTAAAAAAGTGCGGGCGGGGCTTCTCATATGGTAGAATAAAGAGACACATAGAAAGAGGGTTAGAATATAGATGGAATGGCTGAGCGAGCTCTTGAAAAAGGATACGCTGCGAAGGCTGCTTGTGTTTGTTTTACTCGGGCTGGTTTTATATTTTGTTCGCAGCATGATTGATTTAATTATTTTAACGTTTATCTTTGCATTTCTCGTAACGCGTCTTGAAAACGTCATTTTAAAACGAATTCGAATGCCAAGAAAACTAATTGTTATCGTGCTTTATGTGGCTGTAGCAGCCTTTTTTATATGTTGCCATTGTACATTATTTACCCATTTTGATTCACCAAATTTCGCAGCTAGTGACTTTACTTGTAAAAATGTACAACCATCCAGGCGATAATCACATCGTTATTTGGATTGTAGAATGGCTGAAACAATCCAATATTGAAAAATATTTGCAGTCGGGCGTAGAGTTTTTAATTGCCTCACTTTCGGGAATCGGCTCTTTAGGGCTATCCTTTTTCATGGCTTTGATTTTAAGTTTGTTTTTCTCGTTAGAAAAAGAACGCGTCACACAGTTTTCTGCACGTTTTCTAACCAGTAAAGTAGGCTTTATTTTTCAAGATGTTGCTTATTTTGGGCGTAAATTTGTTTCTACATTCGGCGTTGTGCTTGAAGCGCAACTTTTGATCGCTCTTGTGAATACAATCATTACAACTGCCGTTCTTTACTTAATGCATTTTCCGCAACTCCTGAGCCTGTCCATTATGGTTTTCGTTCTAGGAATGATTCCTGTTGCAGGCGTGATCATTTCATGCGTTCCGCTTTCGATCATTGCCTATTCGGTTGGCGGCTTTACAGATGTTTTCTATATTTTGCTAACCGTTGTTGTCGTTCACGCGATCGAAACGTATATTTTAAATCCGAAATTAATGTCTTCCAAAACGGATCTACCTGTATTTTATACGTTTATCGTTTTGATTTTTTCCGAACAATTTTTCGGTGTGTGGGGACTCATCGTTGGGATTCCGGTCTTCGTCTTCTTGCTTGACGTCCTCGATGTGCGCAGTACAAGCGAGATACCACGTAAAAACTTTTTTGGAGGAAGGAAGAAAAAGAAAGATGGAAATTCTTGAGCTAAAAAAAAGACTTCCCGCTCGATTTATTACTTGAAGCCGATCCTAACCAAGAATATGTGGAGGATTACCTTGAACGCGGCCAAGTTTTTGCTCTTTTTGACCAAGATGGGACTGCTGAACTAATCGGCGTTTATGTACTTTTAAAAACGCGACCTGGAACGATGGAACTTGTGAATTTAGCCATTCGAGAAGAGTTTCGTCGCAAGGGATATGGCAAGCGCTTGATTAAAGATGCGCTAACGCGTTCTAAACAAGCGGGCATTCGGACGCTTGAAGTTGGAACCGCAAATTCATCACTTGGTCCGCTTGAACTCTATCTTAAGTGTGGTTTTCGGATGACCCATCTAGATCTTGATTTCTTTAGAAGGCACTATCCCGAACCTATTTTTGAAAACGAGGTAGAGTGCAGAGACATGGTGCGCTTAAAGCATGATTTATAAAAAAGACTGATCCATTTGTTAGGTTTTAAGAAAATCCTATCAATTAGTTCAGTCTTTTTAGTTAATCCCAAAGGAATTCAGAGACAGTTTGATCAATCTCTTCGTTCTCGTGTAAATTACTGTGTGAAGCAGCTTTTCCACTGAACACTTTTTCGTTATAACTGGCTACATTTTGGAAAATAAATTTAGCAGATAACGCACTTGCAAGCGGAACACTGCCGTCGCTTTCCGTTCCATCGAGCACATCACCAGCGATGGTGTAGACTTGAATGGATTTAGGGATATTTTCTCGGTTTTTATAAAGGTTTGCATAGCGTTCTGTTTCTGTTTTTGGCCCATTTTCAGAAAGCTCATAGCGACTATCAGAAATGGCAAGTCCATTTAACGGGGCGCCCATTAAAACTAATTTCTCAGTAATAGGATAAGCATTTTGGGTGCTCGTTTTTTCTAAATAATTGGTGAAACTGACGCCTCCCATAGAATGAGCGACAGCATTAATCTTAGCGACATGGTAGTCGCGTTTTAAAGCAGCACAAACCGTTTTAAGCCATTCAGTTTGATTCACCATGGAGCTTTTATTATCTTCGAACAAAACTTGAATCAGCGGGCGTCTACTGAATTTATCATATTTCCCTTTAATGGAAAGCGTGCCATCTTTTTTTACAGTGATGACTAGCGCTTTATGAGCTCCGTCTGCTTTTTCTAGTCGACTCATCATGGAACCAAGTGAATTTTTAGTTCCCGCATAGCCGTGTACAAAAAGAGTAGGCGTTCCAATTTCAGTAGTTTGTTTAACTTTCTTTTTTTTCTTTTTGCTTTTACTTGATCCGTTGTTTTCTTTTCTTCAGACACGCGGTGTTCCGTTGTGGCCGTATAGATAAAACCAAAACCGATCAAAAAAGAACTGCAAAAACCAGTAAAATAACTAGCCATTTTTTCATTTCTCACAATCCTTTACTTCGAATTTGAAAAAAGGAAGTGGCCAATATAATCATCAATTTGCGGAAGTTCATGCAAATTGGTGTGCGTGGCTTGTTTTCCTTTTAAAATGTGAACTTCAAGCGGTTGTTCAGTGAAAAGTTGCTTGCCATAAAGAACGCTAGCTAAACTTACGACGCCGTCACTTGCTGTCCCGTCAAGCAAATCACCGCCAATAATCATGATTTGAATATCTTTAGGAAGTATTTTAGCCATTTTTTTTGGCAAACTTTGTATGAATCGCAGGGGCGTTTTTTAAATCGACAGTCGTTTCACCATTAATGTATTCTTCTGGATAAAACGGGACGCCTAGAAAAACGATTTTATTTACTTGCGGGTAATTTTCGTTTTTTTCATAAGCCGCAAGGTAAGAAATGAAAGCACCGCCGCCCATAGAATGTCCGATCGCATTAAATTTCATAATTCCATGTTTTTGTTTTAAAAATAGCATAACTTTTTTTTGTCCAAAGAGCTTGTTGCGGTAAGCTAGCTCGATTATTTTCAAAAACAACATTGATTAAAGGATTTTTTGCCGATTTTCGGTAGTGACCGCTTTCGGATATCTTCCCAGACTTACTGATATGAATAACCAGTGAATCTGTTCCCCAGTGATATTTTTGATCGAAACGACGAATCATTCCATGAAGTGAACGGTCTGCTCCTTTGTAACCATGTATAAAAACAGAAGGAATCTGTTGGTTTTTCATTTCTTCGTGCGAATCATTTAATTGCGTAAGAGCAAATAGAGCCGTAACTAAGCATAAACAAGGTAAAATCCCCGCAAAGAGTATTCGCTTGAACATTATTATCTTCATTCCTTCCAAGAATCGTACTGCTATAATTATACATGGATTCGGACGGTTCTGCATCTTTTAATAAGATGACTTGGCAGTAGAAAACAATAATAGTATACTAAAAATGATAAGAACGGAGGGATTCTTTTTGATTAAACGAACGGGCGAAGTGGTTTTAAGCGTCATTGGTTTAGTTTTGGCGCTTATATTACAAGGTGCGATGACGGTTGTTTCTTTTAATTTCATGACAAAAACAAACACGGAATCGGGCTATCAAGTTTTTGCTGATAACTATGAGCAAGCAATACGTGATGCAGGTGTAAATTTAAATGATGCGCCGGCTGCTAGGTCAATTGTCGATGCGTTACATGGGTTTAATACTTTTTTTCATTGTGGCGCTTATTGTTGTGATTTTGCTTAGCATTTTAGGAATTATTTTTATTGTAGGTAATAAAAAACCAGTGCTTGCCGGATTTTTATTCTTATTTGCGGGAATTGTTGTGATTTTAGCTACTTTTCTTGTCGGATTTGTTCCAGCACTTTTATTCCTTATCGCAGCTATTATGTGTTGGGCCCGTAAACCAAAACGAGATGCTTTTTCAAACTTCTAAGTCGGGACTAGCCTAAAAACAGCTTTTCTTTTTCTCAATTGTAGAAAAGGAAAAGCTGTTTTTTTTATTTTCAAAAATAAATTTAGAGTATTAGCATGATGAAGTACTACTAGCTCAACGAAACACCAACTTTACCGATATGAAAACCGTTTTTTTGACTGAGAAAATACGATTAAAAAATAGAAGTGCTGGGTAAATTTTTAGAGTCAGAGGGATTCATGAGACATTCATCAGCGAAGGACAACAAGAATCTCTCTGACAAGCAATGAGCTCTTTACATGAAATTTTATTAGGATTGGATGGATGAAAATGGTAAAACGAATTTCTTTGGAAAAAGAAGCACTTGATTTTTGTATTGCGAATGAAAAACCGCCCTTTTTGTATCAGCTACCTGTTGATGAAGCGAGAAATGTGCTTGAGACGGTTCAAAAACAACCCGTTGAAAAATTACCTGCTGATATAGAAAATCGTGAAATGGATTTGGGTGAGCATGGAAAAATCAACGTACGTATTGTAAAACCCCAAAATAGCACAGAAACTCTTCCCGTCATGCTTTATGTTCACGGAGCTGGTTGGGTACTTGGAAGTGCAGACACACATGACAAGCTTGTAAGAGAACTTGCGGTTCGAACAAATTCTGTTGTCTTTGTTCCTGAATATGATCGTTCCCCAGAAGCTAAGTATCCGGTTGCTATTGAACAATGTTACGCGACGCTGCTCAAAATTGCAGAAAATGCCCAAAAAGAAGCTTGGGACACAAATCGCATTGTCATTGCAGGAGACAGCGTAGGCGGAAATATGGCAACGATCTTAACAATGCTTGCGAAAGATCGTAAAGGTCCAAAAATTGACAAGCAATTACTTTATTATCCAGTTACAAATCATGCGTTTGATACAGAATCGTACAATCAATTCGAGAAAGATTACTATTTAACAAAGGAAGCCATGAAATGGTTCTGGGAAAAATATCTTCCAGCTGGACAAGATACGAAAATTAAAACCATCTCGCCACTTCATGCAACAAAAGAAGATCTACAAGGTTTACCACCTGCGATGATTTTAAACGGTGAAGCAGATGTTCTTCGCGATGAAGGGGAAGAATACGCTCGTCACTTGCGCGAAGCAGGCGTTCCTGTAACACAAGTTCAATTTCAAGGAATGATTCACGATTTCGTGATGCTAAACACTCTAGATCAAACAAAAGCCACTCGTGCTGCTATGGAACTTTCGACAGCATGGGTAAACAAAAAATAATCTGGCTAGAAACAAAAGAAGAAGTTTTAAGCGTTTTGATGAACCTAATCTAAATGCTTGAAACTTCCTGTTGAGCCAAGAAAAAACGATGAAAAGATTAGGAGATAACAATGGTATTTCAAGAATTAAAAGGTAAAGTAGCCGTTATCACAGGCGGCTCTATGGGAATCGGTTCTGCAATCGCGAAGCGTTTTGCAGAAGAAGGCATGAAAATTGTCATCAATTATCATAGCCATCCAGAAGCAGCTAAAGAACTTGTTGAGCTTCTAAAAGAAACTGGCGGAGAAGGCGTCGCTATTCAAGCAGACGTGAGTAGCGAATCTGATGTACAAAAGCTAGTTGATACGGCAGTTGAACAATTTGGTGGCATCGATATTTGGGTGAATAATGCTGGAATGGAAAACAAACATAACACCCATGAATTGCCGCTTAAAGATTGGCAACGAGTTATTGATGTCAATCTGACAGGGGTCTTTTTAGGCACCAAAGCCGCGTTGAATTATTTTGTTACGAATAATAAAAAAGGAAATATTATCAACATGTCTTCTGTTCATGAACAAATCCCTTGGCCAACATTCGCTCATTATGCGGCTTCAAAAGGTGGAGTCAAACTCTTCACAGAGACAGTGGCAATGGAATATGCAGCACGAGATATTCGCATAAATAACATTGGTCCCGGAGCGATTAATACACCTATCAATGCTAAGAAGTTTGCTGATCCAAAACAACTCGAAGCAACAACAAGCATGGTACCGATGCAGCGAATTGGAGATCCAAGTGAAGTAGCCGCTGCTGCTGCTTGGCTAGCATCTGATGAATCAAGTTATGTAACAGGAATTACACTTTTCGTTGACGGTGGAATGACCCTTTATCCAGCATTCCAAGGTGGAAAAGGCTGAGAGAGGGCTAGCTAAATGAATGTATTAATCGCTTTACTTCCTGCCATTGGTTGGGGAATTCAACCACTTATTCTACGGAAAATCGGTGGAAAGCCATCAAATGAAATTTTTGGAACAGGTATTGGTGCTCTTATTGCTGGCATCGTTGCAACAGCTCTTTTTTCACCTCATTTTGTTGCAGCGAATGTATTTATCCTTAGTTTGTTATCGGGATTATTTTGGGTAATGGGGCAAACTGGGCAGTATCATGCTTTTGGACTAATTGGTGTATCGAAAACGATGCCGATTTCAACAGGATTCCAACTTGTTGGAACATCACTAATTGGTGTGATTTTGTTTGGGGAATGGCCAGGAAATTTGAATAAAATTATTGGTTTTCTAGCGATTTTGTTACTTATTATTGGTGTATTGCTTACTTCTGTTTCGGACAGTACGCAAAATCGCTCAGAAACAAAGCGAGGTATCTTTGTCCTTGCCGCAACGAGCTTAGGTTATTGGGTCTACAGCGCCCTACCAAAAGCTGTATCAGCCTCTGGGTTGTCAATCTTTTTACCACAAATGTTAGGTGTATTTATTGGTGCAGTGCTTTATGCTTGTATCAATAATAAACGCGTTTTTCAAGAAAAAAAGAGTTGGAAGGCCGTTATCGTCGGACTGATTTTTGGTCTTTCAGCACTTGCTTATATATTTTCAGCACAAAAAAATGGCGTTGCGACAGCCTATATTATTACACAATTAAATGTTGTGATTTCGACAATCGGGGGTATAGTAATTTTGAAGGAATCAAAATCAGGACAAGCGCTTAAAAAAACAATTTTTGGCTTATTGCTAATTGTAATTGGTAGCGTAATTACAGTTCTGATTTAAAAAAATAAGAAATGAGATGATTGAAATGCAAGACAAACTAACAACAAATGCAGGACAGCCATGGGCAGACAACGAACATTCACAAACAGCAGGAAAACGTGGCCCTGTTTTAATTCAGGATTATGCTTTGCTTGAAAAACTGGCACATTTTAACCGTGAACGGATCCCTGAGCGAATTGTACATGCAAAGGGAGCTGGGGCAAAAGGTGTTTTTGAATTAACTCATGATATGAGTGCCTATACAACAGCAGATTTATTTAATGGAGCTGGTAAAAAGACGCCATTAATGGTTCGCTTTTCTCAAGTTGCTGGTGAAGCTGGATATCCAGATACGTACCGGGATGTTCGCGGTTTTGCCGTTAAATTTTACACGCAAGAAGGAAATTATGATATTGTCGGAAATAATACGCCCGTTTTCTTTGTGAATGATCCACTTAAGTTTCCAGATTTCATTCACTCTCAAAAACGTGATCCACGAACTCATAAACGGACACCTGACATGCAGTGGGATTTCTGGTCGCTTTCCCCTGAGTCTGTTCATCAGGTGACTTATCTAATGGGGGATCGTGGGATTCCGGCAAGTTACCGGACAATGCACGGATACGGTAGCCATACCTTCAAATGGGTGAACAAAGAAGGTGAACAGTTCTGGGTGAAATATCACTTTAGAACGGATCAAGGTGTTAAGAACATGTCAAATGAGCTAGCTGATCAAATGCTGATTAAAGATTTAGATTTCTTGCAGAATGATTTATTTAATGCCATTGAAGATGGAGAATATCCGTCGTGGACACTTTATGCTCAAATTCTTCCTTATGAAGAAGGTTTAAAGTATGAGCACGATATTTTTGAATGTTACAAAAGTAGTTTCGCAAAAAAAATACCCATTAATTGAAATTGGGAAAATGACACTTAATGAAAATCCAACGAATAACTTTGAAGAGATGGAGCAACTAGCTTTTTCACCTGCTAATCTTGTTCCAGGAATTGAAGCTTCACCTGATAAACTTCTTCAAGGCCGACTATTTGGTTACAAAGATGCACAGCGTTATCGTCTTGGAGCAAACTTTGAGCAGCTTGCTGTGAATCGTCCACTTACTAATGTTAAAAACTACGAGAGAGACGGGTTTATGGTATCGGGACAAGATGGTAGCGTTAATTATGAGCCAAATAGTTTCAACGGTCCTGTAGAAGACCCAGAAGCGAAAATTCACGGCGATGAGCTAGAAGGAAAAGCTGGGAATTATGCTTATGATGATGACTACTATTCCGCAGCAGGTGAGCTATACCGACTTATGTCCAAAGAAGAAAAAGATCGATTGATCGAAACTATCAAGGAAAATCTTGGGCAAGTCTCGAAAAAAGAAATTCAAATTCGCGAAAACGCGTCAATTTTATTTAGCTGACCCAGAATATGGCATTCGAGTTGCTGAAGCACTTGAACTCCCTTTGGATCAGATTAAAGGATAAACAAATACAAAAACAGGTACTTAAGGACTCCTTAAGTACCTGTTTTTTGGTTTAGTCTATTTTAAGAAGGGGAAAAACCAAAAGAATGGCAAGGAGGAGATGACATTGCGGCGGAAAACAAAGCAAATGCTATTTTTTTCAGCAATAGTTCTTATAGTTTCTAGTATAGTTGGAGCTAAAAAGTGTAAGTCAAAAGCAGATCCATTTCGTTCAGTAGAAGACATCAAACGTCGATATTTAATGACAGAAATGGATAAAGAAGCAGAACTAGCGGCAGACAACATGTTTTCTGAAGGGGCAATGACTGTTGTCAATTATGAAAATGAAGAGCAAGCGCTAGACGGGAAGTAGGGAGATTGAGCAATAACTGCTCAATCTTTTTTTATAGGCCTCAAGACTTACCTGAACTTCCTTCTATAGTTTGTTACGAAGGTTATGATTTTGCGATATTATAGATATTAGTTAGAGAAGGAGGAAAACAATATGAAAGGTTTCATCATCGCACTACTGGTTATTATTCTTGCTGTGTTACTTTTGACCATGCTTTGGCCAGCGATTATCGCAACAGTTGGTGCAGTACTTGGATTTTATTCCTATAGCAAACTGCGCGAGTCGAATTCAGTTGGAGAAAAAATCCTTTATGGTATTTTGATCGCACTCGGTGCCCTCATGATTTTCTCTAATTTAAAAGGCGCAATTGCAGTGATCGTGGTTGCAGCGATTGTTTATTTCTTATTTAGAAATAAAAAGTCTAAGCGCTACAAAGAAAATGATACATTTGATTACCCATATAATAAATAATTTTTGGAGGAGACAATTATGGCAAATCTATTTGATAAATTAAAACAATGGAACAAAGATGTGAGCAAGAAATTGGACGAACGAACTGAAAAAAAAACGTAATTCCGTTAGTTACTACATGGACAAAACCAAAGCTGAAATGAAAGAAGCAGAACGCATGGTAGAAAAACAACGCGAATTAAAATCACTTTTCTATAAAGAATATAAAGAAATGGAAATTTACGTTGAAAAACGTCGTCACCAAGTTGAAGTGGCAAATGAAGCGGGGGGAAACAAAACTAGCTGATTTTGCTCAAAAAGAAGTCACTCAGTATGAAGAGCAGCTTGCTGCAACGAAAGAGCATTACGATCAAGCAACGACTAGACTTGAAGAATTAGAGCTTCAAATGCATGAAATGCGTCTCAAATGGAAAAACTTAAAAACGCAACATTTGGCGGAAATGGCAGAGAAGAATGCCGAAGAGACATCACAAAAAATGGATAAAGTTATTCATGATATGAGCTGGGGAAGTGTGTCTGACTACCATGAGGCACAAAAACAACGAGACTTGGCAGAGGAAGCGAATAAAAAAAGCTGATATGGCAAAAGAGTTATCGCAGTCTTTTGATGACCTGATGGATGAGCTTGAAAAGAAAACTACGAAAAGTAAAGAAGTTATTAAAGAAAAGACACAAGATTTTACTTCAATGGTAGATGATTTGATTGAACGAGAAAAGCAAAATTTCAAGAAAAAAAGATCGTGCTTCAATGGATGAAAAATTAGATCAACTAGAAAAAGAAGTCGGGAAAAAAGAGTCAGATAAGATAAAGGATACAGATGAAATCAATCTGGATGACGAGAAAAAGCGTGAAGGTGAAGAGCCAGAACAAGAACAAAACAAAAAAATAAGAAATAAAAAAACAGAGTGGGAAACACTCTGTTTTTTTGTTAAAATCATTCGAGCAGTTATTGAGCTAATTTTTCACGTGTGAGTTCTGAAAGCAAACAATCGAGTAACTGATAATCATTGTGGGTGAGATTTCTGTGGAATAAGGTAAAGACTTTACTTGATGATAAATTAGAAGGAACTGAGCTAGAAATTAATAAATCATAGTTTGTTGGTGTATCTAAATAACTAAGAAAAAGACAGTGATAATCAAGCTTTTTGATCTGCTTTATTAAGTGATTATGCTGTTGTTTTTTATCACTCTGGAGCAGAAGGCTAAGTTTTATTTATTAAGTTCAGAGAAGAAAATATTATAGAACTTGAAGAATGATATGTTTTGCCTCATTGAATTAAGACTTAGGAATTTGTGTTTTTTTTAAATTTTTAAAAAAATCAATTGTTTGTAAAAATGAGGAAAGAATTTTTTTTAAAAGTCATTTTCTAATAAATCAAAAACGGAGTAGAGGAAGATTTTATGTAAAAATTTAATGATGAAATTCTTGATTCGTTTTAAAGCATCCGGGTAAATATCAAATGAAATGAGAAGTTGCTTTTTTGATTAAAAGAGGTATAATAATTGGTATAGACCGATTAAATTTAGGAGGCTTATAATTATGGCAATAAAAGTAATAACAAATGCAACCATTTATACTGGTAAATTGGTACTCGAAAATGCTTATATTCGCTTTGATAAAGAAATTTTAGAAGTTGGTCAAATGGTAAACTTTAAAGCAGAGAAAAGCGAAGAAGTTATTGATGCCAAGGGTCAAAAAATTGTACCTGGTTTTATTGATGTTCACTCGCATGGTGGATATGGACATGATGCAATGGACGCCGATCCAGAAGGTTTGAAAAAACAAGTTCGTGGGATGCTTCGCGAAGGCATTACTACTTATTTCCCGACAACGATGACTCAGTCAAAAGAAAATATCGAAAAAGCCTTACGCGTTATTAATGAAGTAGCAAAAGAAGAGCCTCTTATTGGTGGGATTCACTTGGAAGGACCATTTGTGTCCACTGTCTTCAAAGGTGCCCAACCGGAAGAATACATCATGGCACCAGATTTGGAACTTTTTAAGGAATGGTTTGAAATTTCAGGTGGACTTATTAAGCTCGTAACTTATGCACCAGAACATGAAACTTCACCTGCGTTTGAAAATTTATGCTATGAACTTGGTGTTGTACCAAGCATTGGGCACTCAAATGATGTGCGGGAACATTTAAAAACAAGTAAGGCAACCCATGCAACACACCTTTATAACGCTTGTCATAGAATGACACACCGTGAACCTGGAGTTCCTGGACATGTGCTTTTAGAAGATGGTATTGAAGCAGAATTAATTGTCGATGGCATCCATGTAAATCGTGATATGGTCAAATTGGCGTATAAAATGAAAGGTGCACATGGCATCTCACTTATTACAGATTCAATGAGAGCTAAAGGAATGCCTGAAGGAAAATCAGAACTTGGTGGTCAAACTGTGATCGTGAAGGATAAGCAAGCTCGTCTAGAAGATGGAACACTTGCTGGAAGTGTTTTAACTTATGATGATGCTTTCCGTAACATGATTGAATTCACAGGATGTACGATTGAGGAAGCGGTCTTGATGAGTTCTGTAAACCAAGCAACGGAATTTGGACTTACTTCAAAAGGAAGTCTTGAAGCAGGGAAAGATGCTGACTTCAATATTTTAGATCAAGATTTACAAATTACGGCTACGTATTCATACGGCCAAAAATATGTGTGAAATGAGAGGAAAAACGATATGCAACTTATTAAAGTAGAAGATAAACTAAGCGGTTCAAAAGAGGGACTTAAAATTATTGAATCTGCCATTAAAGCTCAGAAAGTGAGCACACTTGGTCTCGCAACTGGGAGTACACCAGAAACACTTTATGCAGAATTTATTAAAAGCGATATAGATACAAGCGAAATTACAACTGTTAACTTAGATGAATATGTAGGTCTTGCAGCGGACGACCCAAACAGTTATCATTACTATATGAATGATTTGCTTTTCTCGAAAAAGAAATTTAAGGAAAGCTATTTACCTGATGGCCTTGCAAAAGATGCAGAAGCAGAATGCAATCGCTATGAAGCTATTTTGAACGAACATCCAGTTGATATTCAAATTCTTGGAATCGGAACAAATGGACATATCGGCTTTAATGAACCGGGAACATCATTTGATTCATTGACGCATAAAGTGCTTCTTACAGAATCAACACGTGAAGCAAATAAAATTTATTTTGAAAAAGAAGAAGATGTGCCGACACATGCCTATTCGATGGGGATTAAATCCATTTTGAATGCTAAAAAAATTATCTTGCTTGCTTTTGGGAAAAGCAAGGCGGAAGCGATTAAAGCGACGGTAAATGGACCGATCACAGAAGATTGTCCTGCTTCTGCACTTCAAAACCACCCAGATGTAACTATTATTGTAGATAATGAGGCGGCTTCACTTCTATAAAAAATGAGGGCTGAAAAATGATCGATAAAAAATCAGGAATTCCAATTTACATGCAAATTCAGGCAGATATTAAGCAAAAAATTGAGGTGGGGACTTGGGAAATTGGTTCGTCTATTCCTGCTGAAAGACAACTCGCTGAAATGTTTCATGTAAGTCGGATGACTGTGCGCCAAGCGATTCAAGGCTTAGTAGATGATGGGATTTTACAACGTCGTGTCGGGGCAGGTACTTTCATCGCTGAAAAGAAGTTAACTGAACGACTGGAAGCGGTGACGAGTTTCACTAATTTAATGCTTCAAGAAGGAAAAATCCCTTCAACGCGTATTGTATCTTATGGGATCCGTCCAGCAAGTATTCAAGAGCAGGATGCGTTAAACCTCAGTGGAAATAGTAATGTTATGAAAATTGAGAGGATCCGTTACGGGGATCAAATTCCCATTTTGTATGAAGTAGCAGCCATTCCAGAGCAAATTGCTTCGCTCCTGACAAAAGAGGATATCATGGATTCACTGTATAATGCTATTGAAACGAAACTCGGACGGAAAATCGGCGATGCTGAGCAAGTGATGGAAGCTGCGCTTGTTTCTGAAAAAGTAGCGCCATTTTTAGATGTGAAATTAGGCTCCCCAGTTATGAAGCTACGCCAAATCACAGCGCTTGATGATGGTCGACCATTTGAGTTTACACGCTCACAATATGTGGGAAGTCGTTTTCAGTTTGTTGCCAAAGTTAAACAATAATTTTTCAATAAAAAACGCCAAAACCTCCATGGTTTTGGCGTTTTTCGTTAATCTAAGTTTTTTTCTAGTTCATCGTGTAGACGAGCACGTTCAGAATCTGAAACATTGAAGTACCAAGGTCCACCAGAATCTCGGCCACCTTCTCCTTTAACTTGTAGGTTCTCTACATTTGAGAGGGCACCACGGTAATTTTTAGCAATTCGTGTGATATCAGTCATTGTAAAGTCTGTCTCGATGTTATCACCAATTGCATTTAAAATCCCATCAAATCGCCAAATAATGCCGGTGCTAAGTGCTTTTTCAGCAATTGCAGACATCACTTGTTGTTGCCGCTTTTGACGACCAAAGTCACCTTCTGAGTCAGATTTCCGAATTCGAACGTAAGTTAAGGCATCCTCACCGTTTAAGCTGATCTTGCCTTTTTTGAAGGATTTTCCTTTTAAACTCAATCCTTCTTTTTCATTCGTTACTTCAATACCACCAACCGCATCTACAAGGTCACGAAATCCTTCCATGTTGATCTTAATATAGTAGTTGAATGGAATACCATTTAAAAATTGAGTAGCTGTGGCATCCGCCATTTTTACTCCACCATAGGCATAAGCAGCATTAATCTTGTGTGGGTTGGAATCGTATCCAGGGATAAGTGTTTTTGTATCACGCGGGACACTAAGCATTTGGATTTTGTTTGTTTTCCCGTTTACAGTAGCTGCAATTAATGTATCAGAACGTCCTTTGTCGCCTTCCCGTTCATCGACCCCGAGAATTAAAACAGAGAACGGTTGTTTCTTATCAAGTGCAACACCCGTATTTTCCTTTCCACTGATAGGTGTATGAATTTTATTAAAGGTTGAAGTCGTTTTCCAGTAAGCAAAGCCCAAATAGCCGACAATCAGCAAAATAATCACAAGTAATACGAGCAAAAAGATTTTAAGGCCTTTTCTTTTCTTTTTACGTTTTCTTTTTTCAGTCCGCAAATTTGTCATCCTTTCCTGCATATTTACATTACCATTTTATACTACTTTGACTCATTCGTCAGCAATTTACAAAAAATCGTTAAAAAATAGACACAAATTTTTCAAGAAGTATTTATTCTTAAAGAATTTTTAAAAGAACAGACAAGAAACAGGATTTTCATTGTTTTTCATTTTGAAAGAACGTATAATTAACTATTGAATAAAGCTATAGAAAAAAAGGAGGGCCTCCCTTGATTTTACCCATATTAATTATTTGTCTTTTGGCTTCTTTGATTTTAACACCGTTTATCCGGCAAGCAGCCCTTTATTTCGATGTGACGGATAAACCAGATAAAAGACGGGTAAACGTGAAACCAATACCAAGTCTTGGCGGATTAGCCATTTATATAAGTTTTAGTATAGGTCTTTTTCTACTTCCAATTGATAAAACGATTCTTTGGCCCATTTTTATTTCTGGAACAGTGATGATGTTTACTGGATTTATTGATGACTTATTTGAAATCAAAGCCAGATATAAGCTTTTAGGTCAAGTTTTAGCAGCTTTCATCATTGTTTTCTGGGGCGGTATTACGATCGAATTTATTAATTTACCCTTTGGTGGCGAACTACATTTTGGGATTTTTAGTATTCCGCTTACGATTTTGTGGATTGTTGCCATTACGAATGCCGTAAATTTAATTGACGGACTAGATGGATTGGCTGCGGGCGTCTCTACGATCGCGCTTATTACTATTCTTGGTATGGCTTTTATCATGTCAGATCCAGTTGTGATCATGATTTCTGCACTTTTAATTTGCTGCAACGTTTGGCTTTCTTCCGTTTAACTTTAATCCAGCTAAAATTTTCATGGGAGATACAGGAGCACTTTTCTTAGGGTTTTTAATTTCTATACTTTCTGTGATGGGCTTTAAGAATGTTACTTTTATTTCACTTATTGTCCCCATTTTAATTCTTGGTGTTCCAATTTCTGATACTATCATTGCAATCATTCGTCGTATAGTTACGAAACAGCCACTTGCCATGGCAGATAAATCACATATTCACCATCAATTGATGGGATTAGGTTTTACCCATCGTCAAACCGTGATTTTAATTTATGCGATTTCCGCACTTTTTTTCCCTCTTTTCTTTTCTTTTCACGATGTCGACGGTTTGGGGTTCCGTTTTACTTATGGCTATTTTATTGTTGCTTGTAGAGGTTTTGATCGAATCACTTGGTTTAATCGGACAAAATTATAAACCCATTATGAAACTTTTACGAATTGAATCTGATTCATCAGACAAAGAAAAAAATGAATAACTGAAAGGCCTGGTTAGTTTTGAACCGGGCTTTTTTTCTTGAGAGATATTGATGCAAGGCGTAAGTTGTGATACATTATTTCAGTAAGCCTAAAGGAGAAATGAGGAAAATTAAATGGAAATTATTGCGACAGCAGAATCAGCACTGCAAGCCGAAAATTTGCTTCGCACAGGAATTGATACGCTTTATGTGGGAAATAGTCGTTTTGGACTTCGACTACCTACTTCGTTTAGCCTTGCTGAACTAGAAGAACTAACGAAACTCGCACATGCGTATCAAAAGGAGATTTTAGTTCCTGTTAACGGACTCATGCATAATGAGCATTTCGACGAGCTACCTGAATTTTTAAAGGCGCTTGCGGAAATGAAGGTGGATAAAATTGCTTGCGGAGATCCTGGGGTTATTTTAACACTAGAAGAACTTGAACTTGACTTGCCTTATGTGTATGATGCGCAAACTTTTGTAACAAGTGCTGAACAAATTGATTTTTGGGTGAAACAAGGAGCGATTGGAGCTGTTCTTGCTCGGGAATTAACGAGACCTGAGTTGTTTGAAATCAGTCAAAAGCTTGATTCGCCAGTGGAAGTGCTTGTTTATGGGCCAACTTGTATCCATCAGTCAAAACGTAAACTTGTGACAAACTATTATCACATTGTGGAACTGGATGAAGATGCAAGCAAGGAACGTGGTCTTTATCTCCGTGAACCAAACGATTCGGACAGTATGATGCCAATTTATGAAGACGAAAATGGGACGCATATTTTTAGCTCCGAAGACATTTCGATGATGCCGTATTTGCAAGAACTTTTTGATGCGGGATTAACGACTTGGAAATTGGATGGGATTTTATTACACGGAGCAGATTTTGTTGTAATTGCTAAATTATTTGTAAAGGCAAGGGAAGCGCTTGAAAGTGGGAATTTTGTTGCGGAAACCTTTGTGAATCATTTAGCAGAAATTGCGCCAAGTACACGAAATATGAATGCTGGATTTTATCTTAAAGATCCAGGAGAGGTCAAGTAAGGGGGAGACATAACAGTGAAAACAATCACGAAAAAACCTGAGGTGCTTGCGCCGGCAGGAAATTTAGAAAAATTGAAAATCGCCATTCGCTACGGAGCGGATGCTGTTTATATTGGCGGACAGGCTTTTGGGCTTCGTTCGCGTGCAGGTAATTTTAGCTACGAAGAAATGATTGAAGGTGTTGCATTTGCTCATCAGCATGATGCTAAAGTGTATGTAGCTGCCAACATGGTTGCCCATGAAGGGGATACAAAAGGTGCGGGTGAATTCTTTTTAACATTACGTGATATTGGAATTGATGCTGTCATTGTGTCAGATCCTGCCCTTATTCAAATTTGTTTTGATAGCGCGCCAGGACTTCCGGTGCATCTGTCGACACAAGCATCCGCGACCAACTATAAGACGCTTGAATTTTGGAAAAAACGTGGTCTTGAACGAGTCGTTTTGGCTCGTGAAGTGAGCATGGAAGAAATTCGTGAAATTGGTGAAAAAACGGATATCGAAATGGAAGCTTTCATTCATGGAGCGATGTGCATTTCTTATTCAGGACGTTGTACGCTTTCGAACCATATGGCAAACCGAGATGCCAATAGAGGTGGCTGTGCACAGAGCTGTCGTTGGAAATATGATTTGTTTGAAATGGACCGGGGTGTGGCACAGAACTTAGTGGATGAAGATGAAGAACCATTTTCGATGAGTGCAGTTGATTTATCCATGATCCGTTATATTCCCGATATGGTGGACGCGGGTGTTGATAGCTTGAAAATAGAAGGCCGTATGAAATCGATTCATTATGTTTCTACAGTTGCTAGTCTTTACCGCAAAGTGGTTGATGCCTATTGCGCGGATCCAGAGAACTTTGAATTTGATCCAGCATGGGAAGATGAACTTTGGAAAGTTGCACAAAGAGAACTTTCAACTGGTTTCTTTTACCAGGAGCCAACGGAAGATGAGCAGCTTTTTGGGAAAACAAGAAAAATTCCTCAATATGCTTTTGCAGCACAAGTACTAGCTTATGACCCGGAATCGAAAATAGCGACGCTTCAACAGCGAAATAATTTCGGTGTGGGAGATGAAATCGAATTTTACGGTCCAAGTGATACAGGCTTTAAGCAAGTTGTGCGAGACATTTGGAACGAAGACGGTGAATCGATTGATCGTGCGAAAAATGCTATGATGACAGTTAAAATGGTTGTCGATGAACCAGTTGAGCAGTTTTATTTTATGCGCAAGAAAAAATAAGAAAAAAAGGAATCCCTTTCTTGAAGGATTCCTTTTTTCATAAAGAAACAGCCGAAGCTGAATTCGGCTGTTTTAATGTTTGACGTATTGCCAAAGCACATCACCATTTTTTTAAATGGATCGGGGACACTTTTTGCTGTAGACGCCACTTTTTCATTTGTCGTTCAATTTGACAAGCTGGGACATCATAAAACTGTGCCATGGCTTCAACTGAAGTAAGTTTAACTTCCGCTATATAATCTTCCATTTCTGGTTTTTTGGGTTCGGGAAAATGATTTAAGAGTTCAGAAAGAATATGCACATAAACATCATAACGATGGAGCCCGCTGATTTTAAGTCCGACTTCTTCAATATTTCGGTTAAAGAAGACGATTGTTGGATTTTCAGTAATATCCATTTCTCGTGCCACTTTTTGATCCCCAACATATGCACGTTTTGCAATACTCGAAGAAAAATCCTTTTTGAATTCAGCTAAGTCAAGTCCAACTTCTTCGGCTTTGTCAAAAAGAACGGATTCATTTGAAAGATCTTCACCGTACACAAAATAAGCTTCTTGAATCTTACGTAAAAAAGCAATACCGAGATTTTTCCCTTGCATTTCGGCGGCTTTAACAGCGAGACAAGAAACATAAGACTGATGTGCCTGTTCTTGCTGTTCTTTTAGCGGAATACCATCCGCCGCGCGCTTTTTCCTGCACATAAAAGTTTGTAAGTTATTGTGGAGAATATATCGTAACTTGAAGTAGTTTCCATATTCCATCTCAAGGCGTCTGATGTTTGATTCCAACTCAAAACAATCGTGACAAGCAGGATCGAAAAAGAGATAAATCTCAATCGGTTTACTGTTGGCGACAGATTTATAATAAAGATTTCGATTGATCATTTTAATCACCTGATTTTTTATTTCTAATCTTATTTATCTATATTTAGATCCTAATGAAATTCTATAGAAGTATAGTTGTAAAAGAAGGATACAATATAGTATCTATTTCTATTTTATCAGCGTCAACTCCATTTAACAAATAATTGCAACTTGAAACACCGATTCTTCTAAAAAAGTGCTCAAGAGGAGCACTTTTTAGAAATGTTACGCATCTTTATTTTGGTAGACATGTTTGTAAAAACGTTCGATCTTATTCGGCGCTTCTTCTTGGTGGATTTCGTGTTTTTCAAGGAGCTTATAAAAAAATTTTTTTCGCCTTCTTCATAATCTTTTACTTCATATTCTAAGTCAAAATCCGTTATGCCACCGTATAAATTTTTGTCAAAAACGAGAAGCCCGTCTTGATAAGGTTTTTCAGCTCGAATCGTTGTAAGTGCACCAAACATTTCTAGATCGTTGTAGTCGATACCTAGCTTTTCAAGCAAATTTCGAACGGAACCTGTTGGAATGTTCGATCCATTTAAAATCGCTTCAGCCTGGTCACTTCCAAGGATCTGTGTGGTTTCAAGCAAACCTTTACCCTCTGGCGTTTTTAAAGTGAGTTCATATTGATCAGACCGTTTGCGAATTCTTAAGGCACTCTGCCCGTTCTTGAGCGCAAAAGCTCTTGTATCCAGGTAATAGTTGGTTTGTTCGAAAAAATCTTCTTCTTTTAGGCGGAATAAGTCAATTAAATAATGGTATTCTTGTTCAGTTAGCATATTGCGAAATTCAATTTCGAGTTCTTGCAAACGAAGCGCCTCCTTTTTCATAAAACACTCTTTGTTTCATAGTAGCACGAAAAAAATAAAAAAATACGAAGAAAGTGATGACTGCCGAACTGGAACGAAATGTGATAAAATAAGTGAGGTAGAAAATGTAAATTTTATTTGAGGTGAGTTTTTGTGAGTCATTGGGAAGATTTCTTAACACCTTATAAGCAAGCGGTTGAAGAGCTGAAAATAAAGCTTAAAGGGATGCGAGGGCAATTTCAACTTGAAAATAATCATTCACCGATTGAATTTGTAACTGGTCGTGTGAAACCAATTGCGAGTATTTTGGATAAAGCCAATCAAAAAAAATATTCCACTTGGCCATTTGGCGGAAGAAATGCAAGATATTGCCGGACTTAGAATGATGTGTCAGTTTGTGGATGATATTGAGACGGTAGTTCAGTTGCTACGCCAAAGACGCGACTTTCATATTGTCGAAGAGCGTGACTATATTGCAAACAAAAAACCAAGTGGTTATCGTTCCTATCATGTTGTGATTGAATATCCAGTTGAAACGATCCAAGGCGAACAGAAAATTTTAGTCGAGATTCAAATTCGAACACTAGCCATGAATTTTTGGGCAACAATTGAGCATTCACTCAACTATAAATATCAAGGAGAATTTCCAGAAACGATGAATAAACGTTTGAAACGAGCAGCAGAAGCCGCTTTTCAACTAGATGAAGAAATGAGCCAAATTCGTGAAGAAATTCAAGAAGCGCAAGTTTTCTTTTCTGAAAATAAAATCGCACAAAAAGGAGAAGCTTTAAGGAGCTCAGAGGTTCCGAAAAAATAGCTGGCGGATAAAGGAGGAAATACTTTGAAGTATGTCATCACGTCTAAGGGGGATGAAAAGTCCAATTTGCTAAAACTCTCGATGATCGCGGAGTTTGGAGCCTATGAAGATATGATTTATGATGAAGCGGAGCCTGAGATTGTCATCTCTATTGGTGGAGATGGAACGCTTCTTGCTGCATTCCATGAATATCAGGAACGGCTTTCTGAAACAGCCTTTGTGGGGATTCATACGGGGCATCTTGGTTTTTATGCGGACTGGCGCCCGCATGAAGCGGAACAGCTAGTCTCAAAAATTGCTAAGGGGAAATTTGAACGTGTTAGTTATCCTCTTTTAAAAACAACGATTTATTATAATACTGGGAAAAAGAAAGATGAATATTTGGCGCTCAATGAATCAACCATTAAAAGTTCAGGTGGCCCATTTGTTGTCGATGTCGTAATTAACAGTACTCAATTTGAACGGTTTCGTGGGGATGGGCTCTGTATGTCAACACCGAGTGGAACAACGGCTTACAATAAATCACTGGGTGGGGCTTTAATTCATCCCTCTGTGAAATCTATGCAACTCACGGAGATGGCTTCGATCAATAACCGAGTGTACCGGACGATTAGTAGCCCACTAATTTTTCCAACACATCACCGCGTGCATTTAAAACCAGTAGATGATCGTGATTTTCAAATTTCGATTGATCATCTTAGCATTTTGCACCGAGATGTCCATGAAATCATTTATGAAATTTCAGACAAAGAGATTCAGTTTGCTCGGTTGCGCTCATTTCCTTTTTGGCACCGAGTGCATGATTCCTTTATTGAAGACTAGGAGGAAGACGTGTTTTTAGAATGGATTGCAGAAGAAAAGGATAGCGATTTACTACTTAGAACTTTTCTTCGCCATAAGCATATTTCAAAGCAGTTACTTGCATCAGTCAAATATAATGAAACAGGAAAAATTGAAGTGAACGGCAAGGAAGAGAACGTTTTATACCGGGTAAGGTGTGGAGATAAAGTGCGTGTTACTTTTCCTCCTGAGAAAGAAAACGCCCAATTAATTGCCGAACACGATCAGTTGAATATCCTTTACGAAGATGATTTCATTATCGTTTTAAATAAAAAAGCAGGAATGGCTTCTATCCCTGCGCAGTTCCACCCAAGCGGTTCTGTTGCGAATCACCTAAAAGGCTATTATGAAACAAAAGGTATCTCTTCTGCGATTCATATTGTCACGCGACTCGATCGCGATACTTCTGGTCTCATGCTTGTTGCTAAAACGCGCTTTGCCCATGCGAGACTTAGTGAAACGCTTCAAAGAGGACTCTTAAAGCGTCGCTACCGGGCACTTGTATCTGGGAGGCTTCAAGCCAGTCATGGGAGCATCGAAGCGCCAATTGGGCGCAAAAGTGATCTCAGCATCATGGAACGTATCGTGACAGCAGATGGGAAATATGCTAAAACTAATTTTAAACGGCGAGCTCGGTATACGAATTTTGATGATGTTGAAATTGAACTTGAGACGGGGCGGACGCACCAAATCCGTGTCCATTTTTCGCATATTGGACATCCTTTGCTCGGAGACGATATGTATGGTGGAAGCTTAGATTTAATGTCCCGTCAGGCACTGCATTCTTGTCATCTGCATTTAGTTCATCCGTTTACAGAAGAGTATCTGGAGTTTAACATTCCACTTCCAGATGATATTTTGTCGGTTATCAAACAAAGTAAGAAAGAAATAGATTGAAAAAAAAAGGGCTGTCATGTGAAAATAGAAAGGGCAATCCGAAAATAGGAGGAGAAACAAAAATGAATTTGACATTAGCTGGAAAAACTTATGTTGTAATGGGAGTAGCAAACAAGAGAAGTATTGCTTGGTCCATTGCGAAGTCATTAAATGAAGCGGGAGCAGATTTAGTTTTTACATATGCAGATGATCGCGCGAAAAAAAAGCATTGATGAATTAAAAACGTCGCTCAACGAAAATAATCATGAGGCACCTGTTGTTCAGTGTGATGTAAACGATGAAGAAGGCATCAAGAAGGCTTTTGAAACGATTAAATCCGCAAAAGGAAAAATTAGCGGACTTGCACATTGTATCGCGTTTGCGAACAAGGAATACTTGACTGGTGACTATTTAGAAGTGGACCGCGAAAGCTTTTTACAAGCACACGAAGTAAGTTCTTATTCGTTCACTGCTGTTGCTCGGACATTGAAACATTTAGATATGCTAACAGAAGATGCAAGTTTACTAACACTTACTTACCTTGGTGGAGAGCGCGTTGTTGAAAACTATAACATTATGGGTGTAGCGAAAGCTTCGCTTGATGCATCTGTAAAATATTTAGCAGTGGATCTTGGAAAAGTAGGGGTTCGTGTCAATGCGATCTCTGCAGGCCCAATTCGGACACTTTCTGCAAGAGGAGTAAGTAGCTTTACAAAATCACTTTCGATTGTGGAAGAAAAAGCACCTCTGCAACGTTCTACAAATCCTGATGAAGTGGGAGACACCGCTTTATTCTTGTTTAGCCCACTTTCACGTGGGATTACAGGCGAAATGATTCACGTGGATAATGGCTACCATATCATCGGCTTCTAAAGTCAAAAAAAACGCTCTAAGCAGATGCTTAGAGCTTTTTTTTTACATGTGTAAACACGCAAGTTTTTTTTGCTTTTTAAGGACGAACTTTGTGCTTGTTTGGTAAAATGAAATGTAAGAAAAAGCTGATGATAGCAAGGAGAAGCATGCTCCAAAAAACAAGATGGAGTCCTTGATATAAAATATCACGTAGGGGTGAGATCAACTCTGCCGCCACTTTTCCTGAAGTTTTCGGACTGATAAGTAGATTTAAATTGCTGCGATTCAGTCCGTCAAGACTAGCAGCTCCAAACTGTTTGGCAAGAATGGAATTGAAAATCGTTCCGAGAATTGCAACACCAATCGTTTGACCAACTGTTCGAAACAAGGTGTTCGATGCTGTTGCAATACCTGTTTGGTGTTTTGGAACGGCATCTTGAACGGTAACAGTGGTAGTTGTGAAAATGACGCCAAATCCAAAGCCCATTAAAGCACTGTTTAAAGAAAAGTAAAGGTCCCCTGTGTCTTTTGGAAAGAGTGCCAAGATGATGCCGCTTGCGATTGTAAAAAGAATTCCAATACCAACCGTTCGACGGTTTCCAATTTGAGTGAGCCACTTACCACCAAGAAATGAACCGAAAATCCAAGTGACAGATAGCGGGGCAATCATAAGACCAGCAATCGTTGCTCCGTGGCCAAGCATGCCCTGCGCCCACATTGGAATGTAGACATTAATTCCAATTAGAAAAGCGCTGATGAAAAAACCAATCAAATTGCCTATCAACACTACGGGGTTCTTGAAAAGAACAAAAGGCATAATCGGGTCTTTTGCTCGTTTTTCTACAAAGTAAAAGCTTGCAAATAAAACGATTGCGAGTGCAAAGAGAATGAGCACAAGAGGCTCTGTCCACTGCAATGTTTCCCCAGCGCGTTGTAATCCGAATAGTAGCACTAAAAGAGCGATTGTAAAAATAGAGGCCCCAAGGTAATCAATCGGCAAGTGTTGTTTTTCAATGTCTTCTTTTAAGTAAAGCCAAATCAAGGCGATAGTTACGATGCCAACGGGGACGTTGATGAAGAAAATCCAGTGCCAAGAAAGTTGATCCACTAGAAAGCCACCTAAAAGTGGGCCAAAAACCCCTGCGATTCCCCAAGCCGATCCCATGAAACCAAGCACTCGAGCCCGCTTTTCAAATGGATAAACATCGGCAATGATTGTCATAGTAGAAGGCAAAATTCCTCCTGCACCTATTCCCTGAATCGCTCTAAAAATAATTAATTGTTCCATGTTTTGGGCGAAACCACATAACACAGAGCCAATGATAAAAATAAGTGTTGCAATCACAAAAATAAGCTTCCTACCGTAAATGTCGGATAGCTTACCGTAAATCGGTACAGTGACGGCGGAAGTAAGCAAATAGACAGAAAATATCCAGTTCATTAGTTCAATGCCATTTAACTGGCTCACAATCGTTGGAATCGCTGTGCTCACGATAGTCCCTTCGATAGCTGCCATAAAAGTAGCGACGAAAACGGCAAGTGTGACAGCTTTCACTTTAGTTTGTTCCAAAATCTTACCTCCCTCTATCTCTATATCTCAAGGCATTATAGCACAAAACAGTCATATTTTGAATCACTCGAAGCACTTTTTTTATGCCTTCTATGCGTATTTTCGCTATAATGAGAAGGTGAAGGAGGCGAAGCACGTGACTTATCAACCAAATACAAAAGAAACGATGCAACTGATTCAAATTTTAACTGAAATTCCTAGCCCTACAGGAAATACAACGGTCATTATTCAAAAAATTGCCGAGTATTTGGAGCGCTTGAATGTAACGTATACTAAAAACCACAAAGGGGGCTTGATTGCCACTTTGCCGGGAGAAAACAAGGCTAAGCACAGAATGCTTACGGCGCATGTGGATACACTTGGGGCGATGGTGAAAGAAATTAAAGCTGATGGTAGGCTACTGCTTTCACTTATTGGCGGTTTCCGTTTTAATGCGATCGAAGGCGAATATTGCCGAATTGAAACAAGTTCTCGGAAAACTTACTCGGGAACGATTTTAATGCATCAAACGTCAGTTCACGTTTATAAGGATGCAGGAACGGCAGAGCGAAATGAGCGCAACATGGAAGTGCGGATTGATGCACGAGTGTCAAGTGCTGAGGATGTCAAGAAACTAGGGATTGGCGTTGGCGATTTTGTTTCGTTTGATGCGCGTACTGAAATTGTGGAAGACGAATTTATTAAGTCACGCCATTTAGATGATAAGGCAAGTGTTGGCATGCTGCTACGCCTAATTGAGCATATTCAAAAAGAAAAACTCTCCCTTCCTTATACCACACATTTTTTGATTTCGAATAATGAGGAAATTGGTTACGGGGGGAATTCTAATATTCCAGAAGAAACAGTGGAATATTTAGCTGTTGATATGGGGGCACTTGGTGACGGACAATCTTCCGACGAGTACACGGTTTCGATTTGTGCAAAGGACGGATCTGGCCCTTATCATTACGGGTTACGTAAACACCTAGTTGCGCTTGCGGAAAAAGAAGAGATAGCTTATAAAGTGGATATTTATCCGTACTATAGTTCAGATGCGAGCGCCGCCATTCATGCTGGGAATGATATTATTCATGGGCTTTTAGGCGCTGGGATTGATGCGAGTCATGCTTACGAAAGAACGCATAAAGATTCGCTTTACTATACAGAGAAGTTGCTTTATCATTATTTATTCTCGGAAATGGTGGAAGAATAAAGAAGGAGATGGCGAAAAATGAATGTTCATGATTTTAAAGAAACGACCATGGCAGGTGAAGAAATAACGCTTGACACGTTTAAGGGCAAGGTTATTTTGATTGTCAATACGGCGAGTAAATGTGGTTTAACGCCTCAACTTGAAGGACTTGAGAAACTTTATGAGACCTATCAAAATGAAGGACTTGAAATCCTTGGTTTCCCGTGCAACCAGTTTTTACGGCAAGATCCAGGAACGAATGAAGAGATCTTAGCATTTTGTGAACGAAATTATGGCGTCACGTTTCCGATGTTCCAAAAAATTAAAGTAAACGGGAAAGAAGCGGATCCTCTCTATAAGTATTTGGTGAAGGAAACCGGTGGCAAGAAAATTGAATGGAACTTCGCCAAATTTTTAGTAGACCGGGATGGGAATATTGTTGAACGTTTCTCTTCAAAAACGAAGCCAGAAGCGATTGAAGCAACTATCCAAACGGCGCTAGCAAAGTAATGAAGAAGGATTTTTCTAATGCGACTAATTGATTTTAGTCGTATTTTTTTGGTTTCAGTTATGATATACTAATGAAATGTGAAGAAATCGAGGAGGAATTGGAACGATGAGTCAGGATTTGCAAAAAGAAGTAGCAACACGCAAAACCTTTGCGATCATTTCTCACCCGGATGCCGGAAAAACGACTATCACGGAGCAACTTTTGCTATTTGGTGGCGCCATTCGTCAAGCGGGTACTGTAAAGGGTAAAAAAACAGGAAAGTACGCAACGAGTGACTGGATGGAAATCGAGAAACAGCGTGGGATTTCTGTGACAAGTTCTGTGATGCAATTTGATTATGAAGGTTTTCGGATTAATATTTTAGATACACCGGGACACTCGGATTTTAGTGAGGATACGTACCGGACACTGATGGCTGTTGATGCAGCTGTAATGGTTATTGATTCTGCGAAAGGAATCGAGGCGCAAACGATTAAGCTCTTTAAAGTTTGTCGCATGCGCGGGATTCCAATCTTTACGTTTATGAATAAAATGGACCGGGAAGGAAAAATGCCGCTTGAACTTTTGTCAGAACTAGAAGAAGTGCTTGAGATTGAATCCTACCCGATGAACTGGCCAATTGGAATGGGGAAAGAACTCATGGGCTTGTATGATCGTTATCATGGCGTTGTTGAACGCTACCGCGCTGAGGAAGGCGAAACCTTCCTTCCACTCGGTGAAGATGGTGATTTAAAAGAAGCTCACCCTATTCAAAATTCAAGTTACTACACTCAAGCGCTTGAAGAAATAATGTTACTCGATGAAGCGGGAAATGAATTTAGCCGCGAACGGATTGCCGCTGGAGAATTAACACCTGTCTTTTTTGGAAGTGCACTCACGAACTTTGGTGTGGAAACGTTCCTTAAAACTTTTGTTGATTTTGCCCCAGCCCCGTCTCCGCATGAAACGAGTGAAGGTGAATTACTTCCTGAGAATCCTCATTTCAGTGGATTTGTATTTAAAATCCAAGCTAATATGAATCCTGCTCATAGGGACCGAATCGCTTTTGTACGAATTTGTTCGGGCGAATTTGAACGAGGGATTGCGGTTACGCTAACACGGACTGGAAAGCAAATGAAGCTTGCGAACTCTACGCAATTTATGGCTGATGACCGGGAAAATGTAACACGTGCGGTTGCTGGCGATATTATTGGGCTATATGATACCGGAAACTATCAAATTGGGGATACGATTTCAAGTGGAAGTAAAACGATGGCATTTCCTAAATTACCACAGTTTACACCAGAGCTTTTCATGAAAGTTTCCGCAAAAAATGTCATGAAGCAAAAGCACTTTCATAAAGGTGTTGAACAGCTTGTGCAAGAAGGGGCAATTCAGCTTTTTAAAACTTGGCGAATGGAAGATTACATCATTGGTGCTGTGGGTCAACTTCAATTTGAAGTATTTGAACACCGAATGCGCAATGAGTATAATTCAGAGATTATCATGGAGCCTATCGGGAAGAAAATTGCTCGTTGGATTCGTGAGGAAGATGTGGATGAAAAACTTTCTACCGCTCGAAACATGCTTGTGAAGGACCGGTTCGATCAGCCGTTATTCTTATTTGAAAATGAATTTGCGATCAACTGGTTTAGAGATAAAAATCCAGATATTGAACTAACTGCATTGCTTTAATGAAGATTTAACCACGTCGCTTTTTAGCGGCGTTTTTTTTTTGCTATGCTATAATGGAAACAGAATAAGACCAAAAAAAGGGGGCTACGACAGTGAAAGATGCTACATACTGGGTTCAGAAGTGGAAAAAGAAAGAGTTGAGTTTACCGGAGTATTACACGGCATTAAATCGACAAGTGACGCAAAAGAATCCAGATTTGAATGCTTTAGTTGAATGGGATTTTGATGCTTTGTTAAAGGCTGCGCAAAACTTTACGATAACAGAAGAAGCACCGTTTTCTGGGCTAGCCATTCCGCTTAAAATGTTAGGGCAAGAAAAGGCAGGTTGGAAATCTACTTTTAGTTCGCGTTTGTTCAAAGAGAATCGTTCAGCGCAAACGTCTAATTTTACAAATAAATTGGAACAAATTGGCTTTATTCCTGCTGGGCAAACGAATGCACCAGAGTTTGGATTTAAGAATATCACAGATCCCGTACTTTATGGTCCAACGAGAAATCCTTGGAATTTAGACCATTCGCCGGGTGGTTCAAGTGGAGGCGCAGCCGCAGCGGTCGCAAGTGGCTTATTTCCTATTGCAGGCGCAAGTGACGGTGGGGGCTCAATTCGGATTCCTGCTTCGTTTAGCGGACTAATTGGGTTAAAGCCAACTCGCGGCGCGATGCCGAATGGCCCAGGCGGCTTTCGTGGCTGGCAAGGTGCATCCATTGATTTCGCCCTAACTGTATCAATGCGAGATACTGAAAAGCTGTTTTATGCGATGCGAGGAAACGATAAAGTGGCGCCGTACCATCCACCAAGAGAAGAGTGGGAGACGCACGCGCTTCCGAAACGCTTGAAAATTGCTTACTCGACCACTTCGCCTGTCCATTCCTCTGTTTCAACTGAAGCGAAACAAGCGGTGAAACAGGTATGTGAAGAGCTTCAATCAATCGGTCATGAACTTACAGAAGTAACGTATCCGGTTGATGGTGAGCAATTGATGGCTAGCTATTATTTGATGAATGGCGCTGAAACTTCCGCCATGTTTGCGGGAATTGAAGCGCAATTGCAGCGAAAGATGAAGCCTAGCGATATGGAACTTATGACGTGGGGAATTTATCAATACGGCGAACGGCTTGCCGCAAAAAGCTATGTGCGCGCTCTCAACTTATGGGATCAAGCCGCTTTTGAAATGGAAACATTATACAAGCACTATGATTTGTTTTTAACGCCAACTACTGCTTTTCAAGCGCCGAAAATTGATCAAGACTTGCAAAGTGATGCGATTCGCGCACAACTACAGATGGCAGGTCAATTGAATGAAGGGGAACTAGCAGATTTAATTGATGCCATGTTTGAAAAAAGCCTAACCCTTTCGCCTTACACACAACTTGCCAATTTAACAGGACAGCCGGCAATTAGCTTACCTACCCATGTGACAACAGAAGGTCTTCCGCTTGGAGTACAATTCATGGCTTCGAAAGGAAGAGAAGATTTACTATTTTTAGTTGGAAAAATATTAGAAGAAAGGGAGCAATTCAAGCTTCCACAGGCTTATAAATAAAAAGAAGTAAAGATTGACTTTCACAAATTCACATGCTATGATAACAAAGTAAAATTTGATAAACTTTTTGACAGTTGTCAAAGGGGAGTAGCACTGATTTTTAGGAATCAGGATAAAATCGTCATTACATGGATACGGCGTATTCATCGGTTTTATTAACATGTCACATGTCAGCGAGACCTTTGCCCATAAACCGGGTGAGGTCTCGCTTTTTTTATCCTCACTCGAGCTGTTAAAGTTAAAAATGAAGGGGGATTTCTATTGGATACTGCAATGCTACTTGAATACGGCTGGGTGCTTCTTGTTTTAATTGGACTTGAAGGTATCCTTGCCGCTGATAACGCGGTTGTCATGGCCGTAATGGTCAAACATTTACCGGAAAAACAACAAAAACGAGCTCTTTTTTATGGACTACTCGGAGCTTTCGTATTTCGCTTTACGGCACTCTTTTTGATCTCCTTTTTTGGCAAACGTTTGGCAAGTGCAGGCGCTTGGCGCGATTTATTTACTTTACATTGCCATTAGCCACATTGTGAAACATGCGAAAGGGAAAGAAAATGCCGATAAAACGAAACAAAAAAGTGGTTCTGGCTTCTGGATGACCGTTTTGAAGGTCGAAGTAGCAGATATCGCTTTTGCGATTGATTCAATGCTTGCGGCTGTTGCCCTAGCGATTACACTCCCAAGAACCGGCTGGGGAGAAATTGGCGGAATTGATACAGGCCAGTTCATTGTGATGTTCCTTGGTGGATTAGTGGGACTTATCATTATTCGTTTTGCGGCAACGCAATTTGTCAAGCTACTCAAAAATTATCCATCACTTGAGACGGCAGCCTTTCTCATTGTTGGCTGGGTAGGCGTGAAGCTTGTTATTTATACATTATCGCATGAAAGTCTTGCGATCATTCCACATGCTTTTCCAGAATCAAAATTATGGAAGTTCATTTTCTGGGGTGTGATGATCCTAATCATTGTATGGGGTTGGCTCATTTCTGTTCGACAAAAGAAAAAACAAAATCAGTCATAAAAAGCTTAACAAGGACAAATAAAAAGTATAAAATGAGAAGGTATGTACGAAAAAAGCGTACAACCTTCTTAAATTTATATAGAAATGTTGGTGGAGTAAATTGGACTTCTCGATTCTAGCAGAATATGCTTGGGTGTTTGTGGTTCTTGTCGTTTTAGAGGGTGTTCTTTCAGCAGACAATGCGGTTGTCATGGCTGTTATCGTAAAGGGATTACCACACGACAAACAACGTAAAGCCTTGTTTTATGGACTACTTGGTGCCTTTGTTTTTCGTTTCATCGCGCTCTTTTTAATTTCCTTTCTTGTTAAGATTTGGGAAATTCAAGCAATTGGTGCACTTTATTTGCTTTACCTTGCGATTAAACATATTGTAGACTTAAAACGAGGGAAAAAAGAGGAAAACGAAGTCGAAGAAACATCTAAAAAATCGGTCTCTTTTTGGGGAACTGTGTTTCGTGTTGAATTAACTGATATTGCTTTTGCTCTTGATTCGATGCTTGCCGCGGCTGCCCTTGCTATGACGCTTCCAGACTTTGGAGATTTCCATATTGGAGGAATGAACGGCGGTCAGTTTATTGTGATGTTCCTTGGGGGGCTCGCTGGCCTTGTTGTGATTCGGTTTGCAGCTACTCAAGTTGTGAAACTCCTAGAACGTTATCCAACACTAGAAACAGCAGCTTTTCTAATTGTGGGTTGGGTAGGAATTAAGCTCGCGATTTATACCCTTTCACATCCGGCTGTAGGCATTTTAAATGAACATTTTCCTGAAACAACAGCATGGAAAGCTGTTTTTTGGTCCGTTATGATAATAATTGGGTTAGGTGGTTATATCATTGCCAGAAGAAAAGAAAAAAAAACAAAGCAAAGAGACTTTATCTCGAAAATAAAAATATCCGCAATAAAGTGCGTATTATTCTGTCACGCATGACGCCTGTTCAAATTATCATTACGTATTATTTTTTCGCGGTAACAATAGCGACTATTCTTTTAAGTTTGCCGTTTACACAAATGCCAGGGGTACATGTATCTTTTATTGATACTTTATTTACAGCGGCAAGTTCTGTTAGTGTGACCGGTCTTGCAACAATTGATGTCGGACAAATTTATAGTACAGCAGGCATCTGGGTGTTAATGGGAATTTTTCAGCTCGGCGGACTTGGTGTCATGATGTTGAGCACATTCTTTTACTTAATTTTACGGCGGAAAATCGGCTTAAAGCAACGCCAGTTAATTATGACGGATACGAATCAATATACCATGAGTGGTATGGTGCGAATGTTGCGTGAGATATTGTTTTTGATCATTGGCATCGAACTCGTGGGTGCAGTTGTTTTAGGACTTTATTTTATTCCGTTTTATCCAACTTTTGGAGAAGCGATGTTTCAAGGCTTATATAATTCCGTATCTCTTGTAACAAACGCCGGTGTTGACATTACAGGAAACTCGCTTATGCCTTTTGTAAACGACTATTTTGTCCAATTCATTTCGATTTTGCTCATCATTGCTGGGGGGATTGGTTTTCCAGTATTGCTTGAAACACGCCGTTTCTTGTTTGAAAAGAATTCCCTTTATCCCTTCCGTTTTTCTTTGTTTGTCAAAGTCACAACGGTGACTTACATGGCTTTGCTTGTTGTCGGCGGTTTACTTATTTGGCTGATGGAATACAATCATTTTTTCAAAGGGGGAAGTGTAGCAGAAGGCTTCTTCAACTCGATGTTTCTTTCTGCCACATCGAGAAGTGCTGGCTTGCAAACGATTGATTCAGGTTCGCTCACGATTCCAACGCTAATTGTTGTTTCCATTTTGATGTTTATTGGAGCTTCACCAAGTTCTGTTGGGGGCGGGATTCGGACTACAACCTTTGCCATTGTGATTTTATTTTTAGTATCAGTGATTCGTGGCAGAAATCACATTTATGTCTTTGGTCGCGAGCTTTATCAAGAAGACGTTCGGAAGTCACTGGCTGTCACTTTGTTTGCGGGAATTCTTTGCTTTTCTTCGATTATTTTGCTTGCACAAACGGAACAGGCGACCTTAATTGAAATTATTTTTGAAGTCTTTTCTGCTTTTGGAACTTGTGGATTGTCACTTGGACTCACGCCAAACTTGAGTCTCGCGGGCAAGATTATTATTATCCTACTGATGTTTATTGGGCGCGTTGGGATTATGTATTCTATGCTTAGCTTGCGCAATAAAAATGAACCTAAAAATGCGATTCGCTTGCCGAAAGAAAAAAATTATTACCGGCTAAAAAATGAGTTTGGGACATAAAACAAAAAAGAACAGAATCATTCAATGATGCCCTTTGCAAAAATGGTATGTTTGATGACTCTGTTCTTTTATTTTTGGCTAATTGACCTTATTTTTAATGATCGATTTCTGGCATTTTCGACTTAAATGTACTTACTGAAACTGTATGACTCATTTTTTCATAGAACAATCGGTTGTCTTTTCGGAAAAAATTTATGATCAAGTGCAGTGCAAATAAGAAAAGCGCTGAAAACGAAATAAAGAATAAAATTAAACGAATTTGTGGGGTAGCGATTTCTTGAACTTGTTGATTGAGCGGAACTAAAATAAGTCCACCAAGTAAATAATAGAAAAGGGTGTAACGCCCTAATAATTGCCAAAAGCTCACTCGTGTTCCTGCAACGCTTGCAATTCTTATACGTACAATCCATTTTCCTGGTGTAAAGCCATTTGTTATGGTTGGCAGAAAAACAAAGTAGAGAAAAATAATCGCGATATCATAAAGAATATGTTCGTAACTGACCTCTACAGTGTTAGATACTGCTCGTTTGGGGATTAGATGAATCGAAGTTAGCAGAAAACCGATAATTCCAATGAAAAACCAGTCAATTAAATATGCTAGGAATCTACGAATGTAACTGACGCGCTCGCTTTTTTGGCTGCTTAAAGAATCCATAGCTTCCCGTGATGGAAGGAAAAATGTAAACAAAGGAGCCATTAAAAAGCCGATAATCCCACCAAGTGTATTAAGCATTAAGTCATCTACATCAAATAAACGATAAGCATGCGGATAGATCCCATAAATTCCAGTTAATTGTGTGACTTCAAAGAAAAGCGAGATTAAAAAAAGCAATAATAAGCGTTTTTATGAACGAAGTGCGGAAGTAATAACGTAAATAAACTCCGAGCGGAAAAAGTAAGAAAACGTTAAAAAGTGGTTGAATTACAACGTTTTGTGCGAGAGCTGGCAAATAAGTTGCTGGCTTTGAGAACTCTAAAACGGTTTGGCTAAGAAACTCCTGTACGAAAGTAAAGGGGACAAGTTGAGGGACCGGGGCTTTTATGTGAATAACATCTTGCGTTTCTGGCAGAGGAAGCAAAGTTAAGAAAAAGGCAGCCATTAAGTAGAAAATAAAAGTAAAAAGGATAAAACACACGCATAAATGTGATACTACCAAATTTTCGGTACGAATAGATCGCGAAGGGGATTGTAAGCAATAAAGCGAGAAATGGAAATAAAATAAGTGCAACTTCAATTGGAAATAAGTAACTAGACATCGATAGAAATCCCCTTTACAAAAAATAAGTTTGCCGCTAGAGAAACAAGCGGCAAACTTATTTTAACGTAAAATATTCATTTTGACTATGCTACAACTTAGTAACTTTCATGGGAAAAACTTTTATTTCGCTGCAAAAAAGTTTTTTGATTTTATTTATCCGCAGTTCTACAACGGGCTGGACAATAGTTGTAACAATATTTGTGGATAACAAAGCCGTTAAACTGAAGGCCAGCACGATTAAAATGAAGAAAGTTTCAAAGTTATAACTGATGTTTGACATCCCGGCTTCACGGAATGATTTAATAAAGAAGCCATGCAACAAGTAAACATAAAGCGTGTTTTTACCCCATTTTGTAAAGAAGAACTGTCTTTTGGGGACAAAGGTAAAGAAAGCTGCAATCGCTGCAAAACTAATAGCATAAATCAAAACGCGCATTAATAATCCGAGCACTTTAGCATCAACAAATTCGCCATAAGGTTTAGAGCCTAGGAACCAGTCTTCATCGAGTCCGGGACTTACCAAAACGATTCCAAGAATCGCTATAAAGATAGCCCCACCAATGATTTTAGCTGCATTTTTTTGCAGATACAGGAAATGTTCTTTTTTTAGGAAAAATCCAGCTAGGAAAAATGGGAAGAAAACAAAAGTCCGCGATAAGCTTAAGTACCCATCAATTGAATCTACATAACCTGCCAGAAGTCCAATCAAAGTAGCAATAGAGAGAGCAGTAACAGGCTTTAATTTAGAAAAAACGTAAAGCATTAAATTCCAGAAAAACAAGCTAAGTAAGAACCAAAGAGACCATTCTGGATCAAGAAATGTAAGTGAAAAACGATCTTCACTAAGTAAGAAATAATAAAATACAGAATAAATGGATTGAAAAAGTAAGTAAGGCAAAATGAGCTTTTTCATCGTTTTCATTAAATACCCAGATTTTCTAAAACCTTTGGCAAAGTAGCCAGAAATTAAAATGAAAGCTGGCATATGAAAAGTATAAATCATACTGTACAAGATGCGTACGCTGTCGTGCTCGGCGACAAAGGGTTGCAAGAGATGCCCAAACACAACTAGAAAAATAAGAATAAATTTCGCATTATCAAAATAATAGTCGCGTGGTTTAACAAGTTTGTTTTCAGTCATAAAAATTCACCGCACATTCCTTTCTATGTATAGAGTCGGTTACTATATATTTTCTCATATTGAAGTAACAATAAACCGACAATCCAATGACAAAACGATGAATAATTTATTAAATCATAAAAAAAACCCCTTAGCAAATTGCTTTTGCTAAGGGGTTTGAGTAACTTATTTTACAACATGTTCAAGTGCTGAAACTTGAATATTACCATCTTGATCGAGTGTTGCGGTTAGACTTGAGACATCATCTGAATCGATCATTGCATCCGCAATTTGATCTTCCAAGTGTTCTTGGATGGTTCTTCTTAGCGGACGAGCACCAAATTCAGCGTCATAGCCTAGATCGATCAATTTTTTCTTCACATCTTCAGAAACTTCAATGTGCATACCGTTTTGTTGTAACATTTCGTTCAAATCGGTGATCATCAAGTCTACGATTTGCATCAAGTCTTCTTTTTCAAGACTATTGAATTCAATGACACTATCTAGCCGGTTCAAGAATTCAGGTTTGAAATAGTAGCCAAGTCGGTTTAACAAGTCCGAACTTTTTTCGAGTTTTTGAATATCGCTACTTGTATTAAAACCAACAGAAGCTTCATGAGTTCCCGTTCCTGCATTACTTGTCATGATAATAACCGTATCTTTAAAGCTTACGGTCCGACCTTGTGAATCTGTCAAACGACCATCTTCTAGGATTTGTAAGAACATATGTTGTACATCAGGATGTGCTTTTTCCATTTCATCCAGTAATAAAATGCTGTAAGGATTACGACGAACTTTTTCAGTTAATTGACCAGCTTCATCGTGACCTACGTAACCTGGAGGTGAACCGATGAGTTTAGAAACGCTGTGTTTTTCCATGAACTCAGACATATCAAGACGAATCATCGCATCTTCTGAACCAAATAATTCATTTGCTAACGTTTTGCCAAGTTCTGTTTTACCAACCCCGGTAGGGCCGACGAACAAGAAGGAGCCGATTGGGCGGTTTTTCACTTGCAAACCAACCCGACTACGACGAATTGCTTTCGCAACTTTTTGAACGGCTTCTTTTTGCCCAATAACTTTTTCATTTAAATGAGCTTCTAAATCTTTCATTTTCGATTGTTCATCTTGTTCGAGACGACCAACTGGAATTCCTGTTCTTTCTTCAATCAGAACTTGAATATCCGAAGCTTGAATAACGGGGCGTTCAGAGACACCTGATGCATTTTTGTTTTCCTTCAAGCGAGTCATTTCATCTCGAACCGTTGCAGCTTTTTCATAGTCTTCATTTTTGAGCGCTGTTTCTTTTTCATTTTCCAGACGTTCAAGTCGTTCAGCAACCGCTTTGTCATCCATTTTTTCGATCGTAAGGTTATATTTTGAACCGACTTCATCCATCAAATCAATGGCCTTATCCGGTAAATGACGATCTTGAATATAGCGAGCACTTAAATCAATAGCTGCTTGTAAACTTTCTTCTGAATAAGCGACTTCATGGAAATCTTCATAACGATCTTTTAAGCCTTCCAAGATAGTTAAAGTAGCTTCCTTAGAAGGTTCGTCCACCATGACAGGTTGGAACCGACGTTCAAGGGCAGCATCTTTTTCAATTTTACGGTATTCATTTAAAGTAGTAGCCCCAATCATTTGAAGTTCCCCTCTTGCAAGAGCTGGTTTTAAAATGTTCCCGGCATCCATTGAACCTTCAGCAGAACCTGCACCGACGATGGTATGCACTTCATCAATAAATAGAATCGTGTTTTTACGTTCAGTGAGTTCTTCAATTAATTTTTTCATTCGTTCTTCAAATTGACCACGGATACCAGTTCCTGATACGAGAGACGCGACATCAAGTAAAATCACTTCTTTGTCTAGTAGTTTATTTGGGACTTTGCCTTCAACGATTGCCGAAGCCAGACCTTCTACGACAGCGGTTTTACCAACACCAGGTTCCCCAATTAATACAGGGTTGTTTTTATTCCGACGGTTTAAAATTTCAATGGTCCGCTTGATTTCTTCATCACGACCAATGACAGGATCCAGCTTATTATTTTTAGCAAGATCTGTTAAATTGGTACCAAATTCATCAAGTAAACCTCCACCGTTTCCTGCTGCTTGTGTTTGAACTCGACTTTGTCTTTCACGATTTGCATCTCTTTCTGCACCGAAGTTTGGATCCATGTTTCCATTTAATTGACGGAAAAAGTCGTCAAATGGGGAAGAACCAAATCCGCCTTGCAGATTAGCTTGATTACGGTTTTTAAGTTCAGCGTAGCAAGACTCGCAAAGCGGCATCTCAACGCGCTGACCATTTATATTCATATATAACTGAATGCGTGCTTCATTCTGTTTACAATTTTGACATAACATAAATTAAATTCCTCCTTTGGAAGAGTAAATAATGGGTTCAAAGATTAGTTTTGACTTTGACTATCTTTGACCTTGTGTTTTTATTATACACTGACCTTTTCTGACTTTCAAGTGTTTTGCTCGAATTTTTTTCTTATTAACTAAAAAAAAAGTTAGTGCTAGGATTCTAGACAATAACAATGTACGAGTGGAAATGCTATAATTCAGTTGAGTAGAAAGATTGGAGTGAAGAAGTTGGATAAATTTGCAAAAGTAGATGAAAAATTAACGTCACTTTTAGTGAAACAAGATGATTTTCTTGTCAATGCGCTTCGAAATAGTCAAGAGGCGGGAGTGCCATCTATTGAAGTTTCACCAGCACAAGGTCAATTTTTATATTTTTTAACAAAATTAAGCGGAGCGAAGCGAGTGCTTGAAATAGGGACGCTAGCTGGTTATAGTACGCTTTTTTTTTGCGAAGGGGCTATTAGATGATGATTCTAGTGAAGTTGTGACATTAGAGTATGATCCGCAAATTGCAAAAGTAGCTCACAAAAAATTTTGAAGAAAGCCCCTATAGACGAAAAATACGTTTATTAGTTGGTGAAGCTAAGGATAGTCTTATGAAGCTTGTTCAAGAGAATGTCGAACCATTTGATATCATCTTCATTGATGCCGACAAAGCGAATAATCCACTTTACCTTGACTACAGTCTTCAACTTGCAAAAACTGGCAGTTTAATCATCGCGGATAATATTATTCGAGAAGGTGAAATTCTAAATGAAAATTCTTCAGATGAACGTGTCATAGGAATTCAGCAATATTTAGAAAAAATAGCTGCAGAGTCCTCGCTTGAATCGGTTGCGATAGCGACTATTGGCATCAAGGGAATTGATGGATTCAGTCTTTCGATTGTTACTAAGTAGAATTAAAAAAAAAGCCTTCCAAAGTGGAAGGCTTTAGTAAATTGGAAGTGCGGCAAGTAAGATGAAGACAAAAAGTAAGTGCGATAGGTACAACATAATAAGGCTTCGCCGCCAAACGTAAAGCAAATTCCAGAAAAGAGAAGCAACGAAAATGCCGATAACTAGTGCGGGATTACCACTGAAACACATGAATAATGTAACCAGTAAAGTAGAAACTAAAATGGCAAACCAAGTTGCATAAGAATCTAATAAACGTTGTAAAACAAAGCCACGCCAAAAAAATTTCCTCTCCTGGAACAATGGCTATGATCATTAAAATCCAAATGATCCAATTGTCCGTTGAAAATTTATTAAAGGCAGAATGAACGGCGCTATTTAAACCAAATGGCATAAATTTTAAAATAAAGGCACCTATGTAGAATACAATATACAAAATGACCGCTGAAAAAATAGCAGGAATGAGTCCTTTTAAGACAGAAGATTGTTTGCTTAAGTTCACATTAAAAATTCCAAAACTAAGTAAAAATAGCATAGCTGCTCCGTACATATACCAAAAACTCTTGGTATAGTTGAATGTAACGAAAATTAATCCAGCTGCAAGCACTAATCCAAGGATTAATTTAAAATCTATTCGGTTGCTTCTAATCACGATAACACCTCTTCAAACATTTCTACCCTTTACTTTAATCGAAAAGCTGTCTTTTGGCAACAATTCCAATTGAAAAGAGTTTTTTTTTATAAGAATTTGCTATAATGAAAAGGGAAGTTTTGCTTGAATCAAGCAAAGGAGTGTTACCGTGTTAGAGAAAAATTATAAATTTTTGTTATGGCTTTATATTTTATGGTTCCTAACAAGTGTTCTTTTGATTTCACTAGGTGTTTTGCCGAGCAGTTTAACGAGGATTCATTCCATCTTTTTGATTTTTACCGGGATTTTTGCCACTGTCTTTTTTATCATGCAATATGGTAAAGGGTTAGGGTCAGCCATTACGATTTTAATTTTTGTTGTAACGACAAGCATTGAATGGATGCAACTCGGCTTTGCGGATGAAAATTATGGTGGGAATTATGGCTTTACGATTCAGGGGATCCCAGTGACTTTTGGTTTTATTTGGATTGGGCTAATAGCCGGGACACACGTGATTGCAAGGGAAATTACATTAAAGGTAAAGATCGACTGGTTACGTGGAGGAATGTATTCTGTCATTGCCGCAACAATGGTAATGATTTTTGAAGTGTTGATTGAACCTATTTCAGTTCAAACTAAACAACTTCCGTTTCTTGGCAATGGGTTAACGGTTTTACAATTTTCTGATATTGCGAATTGGTGGCTACTCGGACTAATTTTACATTTAATGATTTATTTTATTTTAAGTTTGACGGATAAATGGGAAAATTTGAAGTATCCGGATCTGAAATCTGAAATTGTCATTGTTTACTGGATTATCTTGGCATTTTTTGTCTTCTTATCCTTTTATGCAGATCTTTGGGCATCCATTAGTGTTGGACTTATTGCCAACATTATTTTTACAATTTGTTATTATTTCAGTTTGGATAATAAAAAGGGAGAGCCTCCTTCAAAAAAAGAAATAGAAATATAAAAAGAACAGAAACAGCGGGAAAACATTTCGAAAATGGCATCCTTGCTGTTTCTGTTCTTTTTTGCATGGCTAGTCAGGGCTTTGAATGTTTTATAAATCTTTCTTGATGATTTTATTGACTGCATATTTGGCGCTTTCCATTATATAAGGAAGAGAGGTGCCAGTGTGAGCACTCGTTCCTACGACAAACAAGTTTTTGAATTGCTTATGCAACTTATTCACAGGGTTCCCCATTCCTATTTGCCTAAAGGATTGCATCATTCCAAAAATAGCTCCTAGATGGATGTGGAAGTCTTTTTCCCATTCTTTTGGCGTAATCACTCGCTCTTCAACGATGTGATCTTCTAAATCCTCCAAATGTAGCTTGGCTTTAACGGTGTCTAAAATTTTATTTCTGAAAGGTTCACGTTCTTGATCCCAGTCAATTTGACTTTCGTTGTTCGGGACAGGAACCATAATTCGAACTGCTGAATGTCCAATTGGAGCCATCGTTGTGTCTGTTACAGAAGGATTCGTGATATGAATCGAAAAGTCATCGGAAAGAACTTTCAAATTAGTGGTCTCATCTGCATGAACTTTGTAATTTTTAGGGAACAAAACAGTTTGATGATCTACAGGAAGTAGTGTATCTAACCCCAAATAAATAACAAAGGCACTTGCAGAATATTTTTTTTTGAGCCATTTTATTTTTGAATTTCAAGGGTTTCTCTGTTACAAAAAGATTTTTCACAGCATAACTTAAATCCGCATTCATAATGTAGTGATCAGCTTGCACTAAACGGCCGTCTCGCAGTTCAATTCCAGTGATTTCATGTTTAGAGGTATTCACTTTTGCAACCGCAGCATTCAAATGAATCTGACCATGGTACTCCTCAATGACGGTTTTCATCGCTTGCAAAATTTGACTTTGTCCGCCGGTTGGATGGAAAGAACCATAATAATATTCGGAAAAAGGGAGAACACTGTAAATTCCAGGGACTTCCCAAGGCGACATCCCCATATATTTCATTTGAAAAGTGAAGGCAAGTTGTAATTCTTCATCTTCAAAGTACTTCGAGGTCTCATCAATTAAAGTTCGTCCAATCGAAAGGCTAGGGATCGCTCGAAGCATTGTCGGCCTGACAAAGTCTTTTAAGCTTCCAAAGCTATAATCGAGCAGTGGAGTTAAATAAAGAATTTTTTTGGCATTCCCGCTCATAAATCGGTAAAAGTTCATTTCGTTACCTGGAAAAACCCGATTCAATTCGTTAAGGGTCGCTTTCTGATCCCCCGAAGGAGCAAAGGTTTTACCAGATGGAAAAAAAAAGTCGATACAAAGGATCAATCGGTAGTAGCGTTAAATAGTCATGTAAGTTGCGGTTCGAATTCATGAAAAGCGAGGTAAGCTGATGAGGCATTGTGAGGGAGGAAGGTCCCATATCAAAAAAATAGTTTCCAAGCGAGAGCTTACTTGTTCGTCCGCCAATAACACTATTTTTTTTCAAAAATATCTACTTGATAACCATTTGCGAGGAGCCTCATTGCAGTCGCTAAGCCACCTGGACCTGCTCCAATAATTGCTACCTTTTTTGCCATTAACTATTCACCTCACGTTAAAAAAATCCATATAAAAAGCGCAATTTTAACAAGAACCCGTTAATTTTGCGCTTTTAATCAGTCGTTGTTTGCTGAATGAATGATTTTGTAGTTTTTATGATTGACCACTGTTTTTTCTTCTATTCCAAGATCATTAAAATTTTCCATATAGGTTAAATCGACAATAACAGAGTTTTCGTTGATTTTTTCAACAATTCCAGTTAACCCGTCCTTGAATTCAATAATATCTCCGACCTGTGCTTTTGCCATATTTATCACTCCCGCTATAATTAATGTGGAACCGTTTTTATAAAGTACTAATATTTTCAGTTTGCACTAAAATTTTAATGATTGCAACTAATATGGCTGTTTATCAAACTATCAAAGGAAGAAATAAGCTTTTTACTGGGACGCAAAACAGCCCGAAAATACGTGATTCATTGCCTTTTCAAGCTAATTCGGATAAAATAGAATAGTAACGATTTTTTTTGACCAAAAAATACACATGAAATAGTTGTAACAAAGGCAAAAAAATGGTAGTCTTGTAAATTGAGAGATAGCCTTTTTTGTTGAAATTCCTTTTTTGGTGAAAAAGGTCACATTAAAATTTCTTTGATAAAGGAGAATGTCAATATGGAACAAGCAAGTTTTGTAGTTATCGATGAAACAGGAATTCACGCCCGTCCGGCGACTTTACTCGTACAGGCGGCAAGTAAATACAGCTCTGATATTAATCTTGAAAACTCTGGTAAATCTGTAAACCTTAAATCCATCATGGGTGTGATGTCACTAGGAGTTGGCAAAGGTGCTGAAATCAAAATCACTGCTGAAGGTAGTGACGAAAAAGAAGCGATTGAAGGTTTAACTGAGGTACTTAAGAAAGAAGGCATGGCTGAATAATGGTAAAAGAGTTGAAAGGGATCGCAGCATCTGACGGGATCGCCATTGCGAAAGCTTATCTGCTCGTTGAACCAGATTTATCTTTTGAAAAATCTGAAGTGGCTGATGCAGAAAGCGAAGTTAAACGTTTTCAAGATGCCGTATCAATTTCACAATCTGAACTTACAAAAATCCGTGAACAAGCTGCTAAAAGTTTGGGAGAGGATAAAGCACAAATTTTTGATGCGCATTTGTTAGTTTTAGGTGACCCTGAAATGATCGGGCCGATCGAAGAAAATATTAAAAATAATAAAGTAAATGCAGAATCTGCTTTACAGGAAACAACAGATATGTTCATTAGCATGTTTGAATCCATGGATAATGAATATATGCGTGAACGTGCTGCGGATATTCGTGATGTACGTAAACGTATTCTTTCTCACCTGCTAGGTGTAACGATTCCAAATCCGGCACTTATTGATGAAGAAGTTGTTGTTGTTGCAAAGGATTTGACTCCTTCTGATACAGCGCAACTTAATCGTAAGTTCGTAAAAGGATTTGTTACTGATATTGGTGGGCGTACCTCGCACTCCGCTATCATGGCTCGTTCGCTTGAAATCCCAGCGGTTGTTGGAACAAAAGAAGTGACAGCAGATACGAAAAAAGATGAAATGGTTATTATTGATGGACTTGAAGGAAATGTTATCATCAACCCTTCTGATGACCAAATCGCGCATTATAAAAAAATCCAATCTGACTTTGAACTTCAAAAAGCAGAATGGGAAAAACTTAAAAATGAATCAACTGTTTCAAAAGACGGTGTTCATGTTGAACTTGCGGCAAATATTGGTACACCAAACGATTTAGATGGTGTTATTTCAAATGGTGGGGAAGCGATTGGTCTTTATCGTACAGAGTTCTTGTACATGGGTCGCGACAATTTTCCAACTGAAGAAGAGCAATATGAAGCTTATAAAGCTGTTCTAGAAGGAATGGAAGGGAAATCAGTTGTTGTACGTACGCTTGATATTGGCGGAGACAAAACACTTCCTTATCTAGATCTTCCAGAAGAAATGAACCCATTCTTAGGTTTCCGTGCAATCCGACTTTGCTTTGCAAATGAAGATTTATTCCGCACACAATTACGTGCTCTTCTGCGTGCAAGCGTTCATGGCAAACTTAAAATTATGTTCCCAATGATTGCAACTGTTGCGGAGTTCCGTCAAGCTAAAGCGATTTTACTCGACGAGAAACAAAAGCTAGTTGCTTCTGGAACTGATGTGAATGAAAATATTGAACTTGGAATCATGATTGAAATTCCGGCTGCAGCTGTTCTTGCTGATCAGTTTGCAAAAGAAGTAGATTTCTTCTCCATCGGAACTAATGACCTCATTCAATATACAATGGCAGCAGACCGTATGAACGAACGCGTTTCGTATCTTTACCAACCGTACAATCCATCTATTTTGCGTTTAGTGAAAAACGTTATTGATGCTTCTCACAAAGAAGGCAAATGGACAGGAATGTGTGGAGAAATGGCTGGAGATCAAACAGCGATTCCGCTTCTACTTGGAATGGGACTTGATGAATTTTCAATGAGTGCTTCAAGCATTTTGAAATCACGTTCGTTAATCAAGCGATTAGACCAAACCAAGATGGTTGAACTTGCTGATAAAGCTCTTAACCAGGCAACTGCTGAAGAAGTAGTTGCACTTGTTGAGAAATATACTGCTGAGTAACATTATTCCAGACCGAGGATTTATCCTCGGTCTTTTTTTGTGGAGTGAGGAAAATAAAAAGATAAAGCTGTATAAAAAGTCATATGAAAATGAAATATGTTACTTCTAAAGTTAATGAAAAAATATTGCAAGAGCTTAGGAAAAAAGCAAGCAGAGGAGGCTAACGGATATTTGAACTAAAGGAATTATCTAATGATTATTAATGGATGAAAGAACCAACAAACCTAGGGCTAATCCCTGAATTTAAGATGTTTACAGATTAAAGATGTACAGGAGCATTGTTCTGCGACAATTGATGAAGAAAGAATGACAGGTATAAAAGATCAAAAATTTTTTATAGATGATTTAACTAGAAATATTTTTTAATAGTATGGTAGAAAACAGATAAATATGCTATAGTAAATTTGTTCGATTTTTATTTTGTATCCAAAATCGGATGATTCTTACATATGACTACAAAAAGATAAAAGGGAGAAGGATTAAATGTCAAATCTATCTTTAAATTTTAAAGGAAAAAATCTGTTTTTTGTTTTATTTTTAATTTTATCTTCTATTTTGGTTCCAGCCCAATCTGTTGAGGCGGCATCGAAAACAATAGATGTTGGTGTCTTAGCTGCTAGTAAGGTAAGTGGGGAAGAGGCGCAACTTCATGTTCAAACAAATCTACCATACAAAATGAAATTTTTTGTGGTAGTTTCTGGGGTAGATCAATTTGAAAGAGAGATAAAAAATAAAAAGTATCAAAAAATGGAAAACTGAAAAAAAACAGTCGATGAATTGCCTAATGGAACCTATAAAGTGACTTATCAATCCTACCAACCTAAGAAGCAACCTAAGCGTGTGAAAAAAAATAATTGGCAAAAAAGGGAAGCATTTAAAAGGAGAAGATGTTACTAAAAAGAAAGTAGTTAAATTTAGTGAGACAATTAAAGTTGAACATTCAAGTGTAAAGAGTAAGGCAGAAAAAGAAGCCTTGGCTAAGCAAGAGGAAATTAAACTGCAAGAGCAACGGGCTGCTCTTGCGAAGCAAGAGGAAGCTAAAAAACAAGAAGAAGCCCGCAAACAAGAAGAAATTAGGAAACAAAATGAAGCGAGAGAACGAGAGAAACAGGCAGCAGCAAATGCAGCTAAAGAACGTCAAAACTCAACTAGTGACAACTCTGGTTCTGGAAATGTACAAGCATCGGTGGATAAAAACGAACAACAAGTTCTTGTAACAAAAACAGGGTCAAAATATCATAATCGGAAATGTGGGAATGGAACTTACTATCCGGCAACACTCAGTGAAGCGAAAGCACGGGGGTTGACACCTTGTTCAAAATGTTATGGTAGATAAAGAATAAGGGAGCTTTGATCAATTGATCAAAGCTCTTTTTATTTCTTTCTTGAAAATAATAGGGAATACTCTTTATAATAAGAGAGAATAAAAAAGGAGGTCGAAATCATTGTTCTTTGCTTATGCAGCCATTTTTTTTTCTATTGATTTTTCTTATACTTTACATTTGGGATAGGCGAAGAATTAGTAATGGTGTTTTTCTTACGATTGGTCTTTTCTTTGGTCTCTTGTTTATTTTGTACTGGGCTTTTTCCGCGACGAGTAGATCTGAGATTATACAGGTGCTTGTGACGGGGGTATTAATCTTACTTATACTTTTGATTCCATTTTTTTTTCTTTGGGATTATTATTGGACTTATCATGAATGGAAGAACAATGATGAGAAAAGAAGGTAGAAGGTTGACGAGCTTACTTCCAATGTTTTTAGGGATTTTGCTATTGGGGTTATTTATTTGGGGAGTAGCACAAGGGCTAGTTATCGGTGGAGGATTTATCTTATGGTTCTTTTTATTTTCTTTGTTTTGCTTGTGATTAGCTATTTTACTTTTTTTCTTCATTACTTTTTTAGTTTCAACTTTTATTTATCAGTATAACTTTCCACGCTATAATCAGGATTTTATCATTGTACTTGGTAGTGGCTTAATAGGTGACAAGGTTCCTCCACTTCTTGCGAGTCGTCTTGATAAAGCGATGGACTTTTATTATAAGCAAGAAAAGAAAACAGGAAAAAAAGCTAGTTTTATTGTTTCTGGGGGTCAAGGGGATGATGAACTTATTTCAGAAGCGAATGCCATGCGCAAGTACTTGATTAACAAAGGGATTCCGGAAACGTATATTTTAATGGAAGATAAGTCTGTAAACACGCTACAGAATATGAAGTTTTCAAAAGCAAAAATGGATGCAATTATGGATTCTTATCACAGCATCTTTGCTACCAATAATTTTCATTTGTTTCGAGCGAGTCTTTTTGCACGTAAAGCGGGTTTGAAGAGTCAGGGAATTGGATCAAAAACTGCTCTTTACTATATGCCAAGTGCATTGATTCGTGAATTTATTGCAATAATCGTGATGTATAAATTTGTTCATTTAAGTATTATTGGGTTTTTCTTTTTCATCTTTGCGTTACTCGGGTTTATGCAACTATTATAAAGGAGGAAGTGTTCATGCAAGAGATTGGTTTTATTGGAACAGGTGTAATGGGAAAAAGTATGGTACAAAATTTACTGGATAATGGCTATGTCGTACATATTTATACACGTACAAAAGAAAAGGCAACTTCACTGATTGAAAATGGAGCTATCTGGCATGATAATCCTGCTAAGCTTGCAGGGATGGTTGATCTATTGATTACGATGGTAGGTTACCCAACAGATGTTGAAGAACTGTACTTGTCAGAAGGTGGCTTTCTTGAAACTATGCGAAAGGGAACGGTTGCAGTCGATATGACAACTTCTTCGCCTGAACTTGCAAAGGCGATTTATAAAGAAGGCAAGGCAGCTGAGATTGGTGTGCTTGATGCTCCTGTTTCTGGTGGAGATGTTGGGGCACAAAACGGGACGCTTTCGATCATGATTGGCGGCGATCCTGAAGTGTTTGAGCGTGTGCGCCCTGTATTTGAAGTTCTTGGGGAAAACATTGTTTTTCAAGGCGAGGCAGGTTCTGGACAGCATACGAAAATGGTCAATCAAATTGCGATTGCTTCAAACATGGTGGGGGTGACAGAAGCGATCGTTTACGCGGAAAAAGCTGGACTTGATCCTGAAAAAGTCTTGAAATCTATTGCCTCAGGAGCTGCAGGCAGTTGGTCATTATCAAATTTAATTCCACGTGTTTTAAAGGATGACTTTTCACCAGGATTTTTTATCAAGCATTTTATCAAAGATATGCGAATAGCGCTTGATGAAGCGAAAAAAAATGGAACTCGATCTCCCAGGACTAGCGCTAGCTGAAAAAATGTATCAAACACTAGCTGATCGAGGTTTAAGTGAAAAGGGGACGCAGGCACTTATCAAATACTATCAGTAAATGAAAAGTTTAGCTTTTTCTAAAAACGAAGTCAAATATTAAATTTGTAAAGTTTAGTTTGAAACGACTTATAGAGGGAATTAATTATATGACTTTATAGAAGGAAGGGAACCAAACATGGAACAACAAGAAAGATTGCAGGTTTTAAAGGATATTGTAAATATTGACTCAACAAATGGAAATGAAGAAGCGGTTGCAGACTATCTCGCTAAGCTATTAAAAAAACATGGAATTGATTCACAGAAAGTCCAATTTGCGGAAAATCGAGCAAGTTTGGTGAGCGAAATTGGGGAAGAAGGTAAGCGAGTACTTGGTGTTTCTGGCCATATGGATGTCGTAGATGCTGGGGACGTTTCGAAATGGACGTATCCTCCTTTTGAAGCGACTGAAAAAGATGGTAAACTTTATGGACGTGGTGCAACGGATATGAAATCTGGCCTTGCAGCGATGGTCATTGCGATGATTGAACTGCAAGATGAGAAGAAAACGTTATCAGGTAAAGTAAAATTACTGGCTACTGTTGGAGAAGAAATCGGTGAGTTAGGAGCTGAGCAACTCACTTCGGAAGGTTACGCGGATGACTTAGATGCACTTGTTATTGGAGAACCAAGTGGCCCGCAAATTTGCTACGCGCATAAAGGCTCAATGAATTATACGGTGACTTCTTATGGGAAAAATGCGCACAGTTCAATGCCAGAGTTCGGTGTCAATGCGATTGATAATTTGATGCTCTTTTATAATGAAGTAGAAGATTTTGTGGCTTCTGTTAAGGATACAAATCCGTTACTTGGTAATTTCACACATAATGCAACGGTAGTTTCTGGCGGAAATCAAGTGAATAGTATTCCTGAACTTGCAAAACTACAAGGGAACATTCGAACGATTCCTGAAGTGGATAATGAAAAGATTCAACAAGTATTTGCAGATATTCTTAAAAAACTAAATGCAGAAAAAGATGTGAAATTAGAGCTTGTTTGGGATTACGATAAGCTCCCTGTCTTTAGTGATAAAGACTCTGATATTGCACGAATTGGACAAGCTGCTTATGAAAGACGAACTGGACAAAAAATTCAATTAGTCACAGCTGCAGGGACAACTGATGCGGCTGAGTTTATTAAAGCCAAAAAGGATTTTCCAGTTATCATTTTCGGACCTGGTGTTGGAGAGATGGCACATCAAGCGGATGAATACGTTTCTACCGAGAATTATAACGATATGATTGAAGTTTATAAGGACATGATGGTAGATTTTTTGAGTGAAAAGTAAGTATAAAAAAAGAGATTCAAGGCTTGCCCTTGAATCTCTTTTTTTAATTGAATTGATCCATAAAGCTTTTTATGCGTTCCATGGCTTCTGCAAGCTCATCAAAGGATGCTGCATAAGATAGTCGGAAGTAGCGCTCGCCTTTCTCGGAAAAGGCTTCCCCGGGAACGACCGCAACTTTAGCTTCTTCAGCAAGACGTACGGCCCAGTCGAAGGCGTTTTCTTGAACGAAATCTGGTAGCTTGACGAAAAAAATAAAAAAGCGCCGTCAGGTGGAATAATTTCAAAGCCCATTTTTAGCAAGCGTTGCTCAACAAAGCCGGCACGTGTTTTGTATTCTGTACGCATTGGGAGACAATCTTCTTTTCCGTTTGTAACCGCCTCAAGCGCAGCTTTCTGGCTAATGGAACTTGCACAAGTGACGGTGTACTGATGGACTTTAAGCATTTCTTGTAACAAGCTCTTTTCAGCCATTAAAAAGCCGATTCGAAAGCCTATCATGGCATGAGACTTCGACAAACCGTTAATGACGATCGTTTGTTGCGGCAAAAACTTACGAATGGAAACGTGCGCTGATTCATAATGCAATTCGCTATAAATTTCATCAGCCACTACATAAATACCAGTTTCTTCTAAGACGGAGGCAAGTGCGGCTAGTTCTGCTTCCTCGAGTGACACACCAGTTGGGTTAGAAGGATAAGGCAAGATGAGTGCTTTTGTTTTTTTCAGAAATGGCGTTCTTGAGTTGTTCTGGTGTTAATTTGAAGCCGCTAGTCGTCGTATCTACTTTAACGGGGATAGCCCCTAAGAGACGAATGATCGGTTCGTATCCAGGATAGATCGGGTCTGGCAAAATCACTTCGTCTCCAGCAGAGAGAATGGCTTCAAGTGCGACTGCAATCGCTTCTGTTGCGCCAACTGTCGTAATGATTTCTTCTTCTGAGAAACCCAATTGATATTTTTCGTTAAAATAATCGGAGGCAGCACGAAGAAGTTCAGGCATACCAGCATTATTCGTATAGTTTGTAAAGTTTTCGTGAATCGCCTCAATCGCAGCTTGTTTAATATGTTCAGGTGTATAAAAGTCGGGTTCGCCAAGCGTCAGTTTAATCATATCGCTAATCCCAGAAACGCGTGTATTAAAACGACGAATGCCACTAATTTGAATTTCTGCTAGCTCGGGCCGAATGGGTTTTAACATATATTTCACCTTTTTTCTATTTGTTCTGTTATTTTATCTGTTTCATCATATCACAAAAAAGCGGCAAAAGGCGAACGAGACTCGTAAGAAAAGGAAACAGAAAATTGATACAGGAAAAAAGATTCAGAAGGGGGGCTTCGAGGAATCATTCTAGCTGTTGTCATTTAGCTGTCATATAGCAGTAAAGACTAGGAAATAAGCTGTTTTTCAGGTTTTTTTATTACACAAGTTATAGTATGATAGGAAGGATAAGGAATACGAAGAAATTGGGAGGAATTGCGAAAATGAGCGATTTATTTACATCCATTAAAAAACAAGTGGCAGGGAAAAATGTTAAAATTGTCCTGCCAGAAGGAAAAGATGAACGAATTGCCGGCGCTGCAGCCAAACTTAAAGAAGAAGGAATTGTTGAACCGATTCTTCTTGGGACAGAGGAAGAAGTAGCAAGCGCGGCTAAAAAAGCAGGGGTTGACCTTGCGGGTGTAGAAATAAGAAACCCACAAGGGGATGCCGATTTTTCTGAACTTGTGACCGCTTTTGTGGAACGTAGAAAAGGAAAAGCAACACAAGAAGATGCTGAAAAACTTCTACTTGATCCAAATTACTTTGGAACAATGCTTGTTTTCACTGGGAAAGCAGATGGCCTAGTTAGTGGAGCGATTCATTCAACTGGAGATACGGTTCGCCCAGCTCTACAAATTATTAAAACAAAACCTGGAATTTCTAAAGTGGCAGGTGCGATGATTATGGTGCGAGAAGCGGAACGCTATTTGTTTAGTGATGTCGCGATTAATATTGCGCCAACTGCTGCTGATTTGGCTGAAAATGCCGTAGTCAGTGCCGAAACGGCTTCGATTTTTGATATTGATCCACGAGTTGCGATGTTAAGCTTCTCGACAAAGGGCTCAGCTAAATCTGATGAAACTGAAAAAGTAGCGGAAGCGACTAAACTAGCCAAAGAAAAAGCACCTGAACTAACACTTGACGGAGAATTCCAGTTTGATGCTGCGTTTGTTCCTAGTGTAGCTAAACAAAAAGCGCCTGATTCAGTATTAAAGGGCGATGCGAATGTATTTATCTTCCCAAGTCTTGAAGCAGGAAACATTGGCTATAAAATTGCGCAACGCCTAGGAAACTTCGAAGCGGTTGGACCGATCTTGCAAGGTTTAAATGCGCCTGTTAATGACTTATCGCGCGGGTGTAATACACAAGATGTTTATAACCTTTCACTGATTACGGCTGCTCAAGCTGTGAGTGAATAAAAAAATCCAAGCTTCGGCTTGGATTTTTTTGCATAATTAGGCATCTAAGCGGGTATGAAAAGGACAAGGAGGATAAATTTATGAAGCGCATCTTATTTCCTATTCTTGCTTGCGTACCGATGCCTTTTCTTTATTTTTATTTTGAATATGCTTTCGCGTTTTCCGCGACTTATCCGTGGTTTCTCATCCCGCTAACGATTTTTTACTTCGTTCTTACGGGTTATGTGAGTAAAAATTATTCGGTGGTGTGCGTGCTTTGCTGGAATCTAGGTAGTTTAGCCTCATCTTTTTTATTTGCCCATTTTTTCCTAGTGAAGGACATGGAATATTATGAGCCGTTTGGTCAACCTTTTATGTTGATTTACACATGGATATTAATGGTTGTGGCACAGCTTTTCGTGCGTCATGTGATCCACTATTATAACGAAAATATTCGCCAAGAAAAATAAGCCGCATGCAAGTCGGCTTATTTTTCTGCTAAATATTGTACATTTTTGGGTAATGTAGACACTTTTTTATAGTTCGAAACAAAGTGATTGCTATTTACAATGATTTTAAAGCGTTCATTTTGTGCGAGTTTTTTATCGGAGTAAAAAGAAAGTTTAGAAGAGTGGCCTCTAGAATTATAGACCGTTTCCGTATATTTATAACCTTTAAATTGACTTTTTTTTAACGGGTTCACCACTTGATTTCATTTTGACAAAATAAGAGCTAGCAGTTTGATTGTCAGGGACTAAATATTCAAATACAAAAAGAGTCGATAAGAGCAGTGTTGCAGCTAGAAGTCCCAGCAAAGTTGTTTTTTTTCTTCATAATGACCTCCTTTAGTCTTTTTTCTATACTCTTATTCTACAGAAAAAAAAGCGAGGCGTTCCCTCGTATAAACTAACAAAATGAGGAATTACCTTACATTTTTGTCATGTTTGAGAAAAAAGTCTTGCTTTTTTTAGTGAAAATATGGTTAAATAGAAAAGCTAATAAACGTTAGGTAAAACGAGGGATGTAAAATGAAAAATAGTGATCAAATTTTAGAAAGTGGCTCTGTTGGGAAGGTTTACGTCAAGTATTTAATTCCTTCACTCGTCGGCATGCTTTTGATGTCGATTAATATTGTCATAGATGGTATTTTTGTTGGTCATCGGCTTGGCGGCGTGGCGCTTGCTGGTATTAATATTGCTGTTCCCGTGTTTTCCATTTTCACAGCGATTTCACTTTGGATTGGAATCGGCGGAGCGACGCAATATTCATTTGCGCTTGGTGAGAAAAAAATTGGACAGGCACAGATTATTTTCACGCGTTCGATTTTAATGGTGCTTTCCATTACCATTCTACTTGCGATTCTAGCTTTTATTTTCCGAATGCCACTTGCGTATACACTTGGCGCGAATGATGAAACTATTCCTTATGTGATGGATTATATGAACGTCTTATTACTGTTTGGTTTCGTTTTAACGCTTGAAAATATTTTAAGTATTTTTGTTCGTAACGATGGCGACCCAAACCTTGCCATGATTGCACTCATTGTGACAGCCGTGATGAATGTTATTTTGAACTATATCTTTTTGTTCATTTTAGATTTAGGCGTAAAAGGATCGGCACTTGCAACGGTTTCGGCGATTGCGATAGGTGTCATTATTTTAGCGACACACTTTTTCAAGAAAACAAGTCGGTTAAAATTTGTCCGCTTTCAATTAACGCTGGATTCTTTGAAACGAACTTTTTCAATTGGTTTACCAAGCTTTTTATCAGAACTAGGCATGTCAGTTTTCACGATGGGGTACAACATTGCGATTGCAGCAGTAGCTGGAACTGCAGGTGTGGCGGCCTTTTCAGTGTTAAATTATTCGCATAGCGTGATTCTAATGATGTTCCTTGGTATGGGTTCTGCGATCCAGCCTCTAATCAGTTATTACCGTGGGGCTAAACTTGTTCGACGCGAGAAAGAAACTGTGCGATTAGCGGCTATCGTTGCTATTGCAACAGGACTATTCTTTTTCATCATCGGCTTATTTTTCGCGGATCAAATCGTCCAGCTGTTTGGGGACTTTGAAGCAGATATCCATGATTTGGCTGTACTTGGTGTACGTATCTTTTTCTCTGGTTACTTGTTTATGGGCTTCAATTTTGTCATGATGACCTATTTTCAAACAACGGACCGAATTGGGATGGCAACTTGGGTAACAGTTGCAAGAGAACTCATCTTCATGGTCATCTTCTTGCTGATTTTACCACCGTTTTTTGGAGCAGCAGGCGTTTTCAGCGCCATTCCTATTTCTGAATTTATTGTGGCAGCAAGCATTTTTATTTATGCACGCTCGAAACATTTATTCAAACTTCCCGTTTCGTAAAACGGGAAGTTTTTTCACGAGAAAAATTAAAAAAATATTCCTTTTGGGACTTGAAAAAACCAAGGTTTTATGTATGGACTGCTTTTAGATTGTGAAAATAAAAGGTTGGAAATTGTTTGTTAATTCCAAGGCAAAAAGTGCCCTATTTTATAAAACCTTGTCACTCCAAGTGTTCAAAACCCTTGACCTCTCAATTTGTTTTTTAAATCACAATCTTTGTCTAGATTTAATAAAAGAAGAATTTTTCGCTGTATACGAGTGATGTATGCGTTTTCAAAAAGATAGCCTGAGTACTATATCTTGAATTCACAATCAAAAAGTTATACCATATATAGTGTTAACACCGAATATCGCATCACTTGTTTTTAGCTTTTTTAAAGAGAACTTTTCTTTCTAAAAAAGTTAATTTTTATGATTTGACATAAAAGAGGAGAACGCGATCAATGGCCTTTATGGCTGGAAGAATTTTTAAGAAATGGGGAGTGCAAATGACGACTTATATTGTAAAAGACGGTGGAAATCGGAAATTACCTTTCGATGCTGATCGTTTAAACCGCTATTTGGATAAGATCCATGAAGAATTTCCAAAACTTGACATCAAAGAATACAAAGAAAAGATTTTCCGTTTTATTGAGAAAAAAGAAGATTACTCTGCTGATGAATTAACGGATTATTTAATTCGTGAAGCAGAAGCAAAAACGGATATTCATTTGCCTGAATGGGAACATTTCGCAGCACGTCTGTATTTAAATAAATTATATAAAAAAGCCAGTAAAAATCGTTTCTATAATGATGATGATAAATATGGCTCTTATATTGGATTACAGGAAAGTCTTGGCGAACGCGGGATTTATTCTGGTAGCATTTTAAAAAACTATACGAAAGAAGAATTGATTGAAGCTGGTAAGATGATTGACCCAGAAAAAGATAAGTTATTTACATACAATGGTCTTTATCTGCTGGCAACTCGTTATCTAGCGACTGATCAAGCACGTAACGTCTATGAACTTCCACAAGAACGCTGGCTCACGATTGCCCTTTATTTGATGCAAGAAGAGCCAAAAGCGAAGCGTATGGAGCTTGTAAGGGAAGCTTACTGGGCGCTTAGCAATTTGTATATGACAGTGGCTACGCCAACACTAGCAAATGCTGGGAAAGTAGGAGGACAACTTTCGAGCTGCTTTATTGATACGATTGATGATAGCTTACAAGGCATCTACGATAGCAATACGGATGTCGCTCGTGTTTCGAAACACGGTGGTGGTGTTGGTGCATACATCGGCTACGTTCGTTCCACAGGAGCCCCAATTCGTGGTGTCAAAGGAGCAAGCGGGGGAGTTATTCCTTGGATTAAACAATTAAATAACACAGCTGTCAGTGTGGATCAATTAGGACAACGTAAAGGGGCCATTTCTGTTTATCTAGATGTTTTCCATAAAGATATTGAGATGTTCCTAGATCTTCGTTTAAACAACGGAGACCAACGTTTACGGGCGCATGATATATTTACGGCAGTTTGTATCCCAGACTTGTTCATGGAAGCGGTGGAACGCCGGGGAGACTGGTATTTATTTGACCCACATGAAGTAAAAGCGAAAAAAGGTTGGTATTTACAAGACTTTTATGATGAGAAAAAAGGGGAGGGTTCATTCCGCGAAAAATATGAAGAGTTGGTTGCTGATGAAACGATTAGTAAAAAAAATCGTGAAAGCGATCGACATCATGAAGCGTATCATGGTGAGCCAACTTGAAACGGGGAACCCATTCATGTTTTATCGTGATGAAGTAAACCGCAAAAACCCGAATAAACATGTAGGCATGATTTATTCCAGTAACCTTTGCACGGAAATTATGCAAAACATGAGTCCAACGCGGATGATTCAAGAAATAATTTCTGGAGATCAAATTGTTATTACTAAACAAGCAGGCGATTTCGTTGTCTGCAACTTATCTTCAATTAACCTTGGTCGAGCTGTCTTGGCTGAAGATGAAGGAACAATGGAACGCTTGATTGATATTGAAGTGCGCATGCTCGATAACGTTATTGATTTAAATGAACTCCCTGTGCCACAAGCGACAATTACGAACCGGAAATATCGTTCCATCGGACTTGGAACTTTCGGATGGCATCATTTATTAGCTCTTAAAAATATTGCGTGGGATTCAAAAGAAGCAGAAGAATTTGCTGATGAATTGTACGAAAACATCAACTTCCTAACCATTCAAGCAAGTTCCCGATTAGCAAAAGAAAAAGGAGCTTACAGCGTCTTTAAAGGTAGTGACTGGAATACAGGAGAATACTTCTCAAGCCGTGGCTATACAAGTGAACGCTGGCGTGAGCTTGCAGAAGACGTTGGTCAAAATGGGATTCGCAATGCTTATTTGGTTGCTGTTGCACCGAATATGAGTACAGCACAAATCGCTGGTTCAACGGCTTCGATTGACCCAATTTATAGTGCTTTCTATTATGAAGAAAAGAAAGATTACAGACGTCCTGTTATTGCACCAGATCTCAGTCTTTCCACCTATCCATACTACGAAAAAGGCGCTTATAAATTAGATCAATTTGCAAGTGTTCGTCAAAATGGTCGTCGTCAGCGACACGTTGACCAATCTTTAAGTTTCAACTTTTATGTGCCAAGCGGAATCAAAGCAAGCATGTTGCTTGAACTTCACTTGACAGCATGGCGAGAAAATCTAAAAACGACTTATTATGTTCGTTCGAATGACATTGATATTGAAGAATGTGAATGGTGCTCAAGCTGATAAAGAAAGACGAGGCAGGGAATTTGATTTCGCTGTCTCCTCTTTCTTACATATTAATACAAGAGAAATTAAAGGAGGCCTAGCTGATGGGAGACCAAGGCAAAGCATTGACAAGAATCAAAATTTTAGAACCGATGTATCCAAATCATTCCACTGCGATTATTAATGGGGAAACAAGTGGGATTTTAAATTGGAACGATATTCCCTATCCGTCTTTTTACCGGGCATATAAAGAGCTTTCGACGAACTACTGGATTCCAGATGAAGTGGATATGAAAGGTGATGCGAAGCAGTATCCGCTACTATCAGAGGAAGAACGAGCAGCTTTTGATGCGATTATTGGGCTACTTGCAACTCTAGATTCACCGCAAACTCGTTTTATTTATAATATTGCTGAATATGTAACGGATCCGGCTGTTCATGCCAACGCTGCGATTATTGGACAACAAGAAGTGATCCATAATGAAAGTTATTCTTACGTTTTGGCCTCGATCACAGACCTTAAGAATCAAAATCGGATTTTTGATTTTGCAAGAACACACCCAACGATTATTAAGCGAAATGAACCTATCATGGAAGCTTATAATGACTTTATGGAAAATAAAACAGGTGAAACAATTGTTAAAGCTTTAATTCAATCTTCTATTTTAGAAGGAATCAATTTCTATAGTGGTTTTGCTTATTTCTATAATCTGGTACGACAAAATAAAATGAATGGGACTGGAAAAATCATCAGCTTTATTAATCGTGATGAACTGGCTCATTCAAAATTTATTTCAGAAGTCATTCGCGCTATTCTTGGTGAAAATCCAGAACTCCAAACAGACGAACTCGTTGAATATACAAATAATGCCTTTAAGCATGCAGTGGAACTCGAAACAGAATGGTCGAGTGAAGTGCTTCAAGGAATTGAAGGTATAGATGTAGATGAAATGGTCGACTACGTTAAATATCGTGCGAATAAAATGCTTGGGATGCTTGGAATGGAAGAACTTTATCCTGGATATAGCGATAATACCATGACTTGGATTAAAGCATATGCGGATAATTTCACGGAAACGAAGACAGACTTCTTCGAAATGCGCAATTCAAGCTATAAAAAAAACGAATATCGATAACGGATTTGACGATCTATGAGAATCCTCCTTGCCTATGATTCTTTAAGCGGAAACACGAAGATGGTTGCAGACCTGATTCTGGAACGTCTTGAAGCGCTTGGGCATGATGTGACCGCTTTTCGGGTCGCACCAGATGCAGATTATCCACTTGATGAATCTTTTGACCTTTACATGTTGGGGGCATGGACGGTTGATTATGGAAGAACACCACCAGATATGAAAGACTTCATTGCGGAATTAGGTGAAAAACCGAAGCACATTGCTTTGTTTGGAACTGGAGAAACGCAGTGGGGAATTGAAAATTTTTGTGGGGCAGTTGACCGGATGGAAAAGTTTTTTGGAACTGATTATCCGACCTTGAAAATTGAACAAATGCCGCACACAAATGCCGATTATGAGGAAATTAATAATTTTGTTCAGCAAGTGCTGAAAAAAAAGGAGCGAGTCGTTATGACAAGTATCGAAATTAAATCTTTGGAAGAGTTTCAAAATCACATGGCAAGTGAAGAATTAGTCTATGTAGATTTCTGGAAAGATAATTGCCCTAATTGCAAAATGTTAGATCTTTCTTTTCAAGAATTTAATAACTCCGCACAAGCAGAGAAAGTGAAAGTTTTGAAAGTGAAATTGGAAGAAATGGGTGAAAATTTCTTTTTCGAACAAGATATTCGTCAAACACCAACACTTGTGCTTTATAAAGGCGGGGAAGAATTGACTCGTTTAAATGGATTTATTCCACCCAACAAAATTGAAGAAATTTTAGAACAAAATGCGTAAGCTTATTTAAAGCCCTCGAAAGAGGGCTTTTTTTATAACGAGAGGAGATTTTAAAGTTTATGAAAGAACTACAACAGGATATTCGAGCGTTTTTAAAATCACGTGGCTGGGAAGATCAATATGCACTAAAAAAAAGATCTAGCCTTATCTATTTCAATTGAATCCGCTGAGCTATTAGAGTGCTTTCAGTGGAAAGAATCTAATGAGGCTGTAAAAGAGAATCGAGAAGCTATTTTAGATGAATTAGCGGATGTTTTGATTTACGCTTTGCAGCTAGCAGATAGTTTTGAATTAGATGTAGAAGAAATTATTCGAAACAAACTAGAGAAAAAATAAAAAAAAGGGTTTGGTAGTGGGAAATCATTTTGCTTAAACAAGCATTGCGACATGTCGCAATGCTTGTTTGAGTTTTGAAATGCAAATTTATTTTACACGATCCATCAGGGTTTCAGGTAAACCAAAAAAGTTTCCCTGAGCAAAAAAAGTAAAGAAAGTTTAAAGAACATTCTTTTGTTATTGTTTTTGAGTCCTGAACATGATATTATTTACAAGGAAATACGGAAATGAATATTTTTGCCTGTAAAGTGAGGCTCCTATACAAACATAGGCCACTGCCCAAAAATGTCCAAAGACGCCAATGGGTAGAACAGGGATTGTCGGATTAAGGCTTTCCATAATGTGGCTAAGAAAATGATTTTTCTTTACGTTGTATAGTGCCAAAACTTTTGCGAGGGGAAACGCGCATTAGCTGTTTATTTGCATGTGTACAAATCCTTGCCAAAGTTTTGGCAAGGATTTTTTTATGGCAAATTATAAAAAGGATGTGAGATAAATGCCAAGTTTGTTAGCAGAAAGTGACCCAGATAGTAGTTGTAGCAATAAAAAACAGGGGCATTTATCTGCACATAATTGCCGTTAGTGCCTCTTAAAGGAGGACAAAAAGATGAAACAAAATGAAATTGGCTTATTAAAAGAGTCAAAAGAAACTTTAACTGCTATTTTTACACGCTATGAAACCGAAAAAAAATGGTTTGAAAGAAGGACAAGTAAGTAAGAAATTAGAATTTTATGGTGAAAATCGGACGAAAAAAAAGCAAACCGAAGCCTGTTTACCTGTTACTACTCAAAGCTTTTCACGATCCATTTATTTATATTTTAATGCTACTTGCTGTGATTTCACTTTTAACAGCAGACTTTGAAGCCGCGATTATCATGAGTGTGATGATCGCATTCAGCGTGTGTATTAGTTTTATTCAATCTATTCGAGCTCAAAAAGCAAGTTTTTCTTTACAGTCTTTTATTGAGAATCGTACAACAGTCATTCGTGATGGCGTGAAGTGCGAAATCGAAACTAAGTACCTAGTTCCAGGAGATATTATTTGTTTGTCAACTGGAGTCATGATTCCGGCAGATGTACGGGTTTTCGAAGCTCAAGATCTATTTGTTAACCAGTCTATGTTAACGGGAGAGGCATTACCTGTTGAAAAATACAGTTTTGCAGCCAATGAAAATGGCACAATCCTTGAAAGTCAAAATTTAAGCTTTATGGGGACAGACGTTGTTAGTGGAATAGGGAGAGCAGTTGTACTGCGAACAGGTGATGAGACGATTTTTGGTGAGCTTGCGGAAATGGCGACGGCTACTCGGGATCAAACAAGTTTTGATAAGGGGGTACGTGCGGTCTCGAAGATGCTTTTTTATTTTATGCTAGTGATGGTTCCTATTGTATTTTCGGTGAATGGATTTTTAAAAGGGGACTGGCTACAAGCGTTTATGTTTGCTGTCGCAGTGGCTGTTGGCTTAACGCCTGAAATGCTCCCAATGATAGTTAACACAAATCTTGCTAAAGGCGCTGTTAAAATGGCGAAAGAAAAAGTCATTGTGAAAGAACTAAATGCCATTCAAAATTTAGGGGCTATGGATGTGCTTTGTACGGACAAAACAGGGACGCTAACTTGTGACCAAATTACACTAGTACAACATATTGATGCTTCTGGTAAGCCTTCTAATAGTGTATTAGAAGATGCCTTTTTAAATAGCTATTATCAAACAGGCTATAAAAATGTGCTCGATTACGCTGTTATCAAGCACACTGAGCAGACAAGTGATGGCTTACGGAGCCTCAAGCGAATGCAAAAACTTGATGAAATTCCTTTTGATTTTGAAAGGCGCCTGTTAAGTGTTGTTATTCGAGAACGTTCAGCAGATCGAATGATTACGAAAGGCGCTGTTAGAGAAGTTTTCCAGATTTGTACACATCTAGAAGAAAAGGATGAAATAAAAGAGTTAACAGAAAAAGAGAAAACAAAATTAAGTCAATTTAGTGAAACTTTAAATCAACAAGGGATGCGAGTTATTGGTATTTGCTATAAAGACAAACCCAAGGCATCCAAATTTTCGAGTGATGATAAAGAAAACATGATTTTTAAAGGTTTCATAGGTTTTCTAGACCCAGTAAAGCTTTCGGCTGCAGACGCGGTGAAAAGGCTTAATGACAAAGGCGTACAAGTGAAAGTTTTAACAGGAGATAATGAAATTGTAACGAAGAAAGTTTGCCAAGAGGTCGGGATTTCAAGCGAACGCTTTTTGCTGGGAACAGAAATAGAAAATATGAACGATACTGAATTACATCAAGCAATCCAAGAAGTTTCAATTTTAGCAAAACTTTCTCCGCTTCAAAAAGCCCGCATTGTGACGGTGTTGAAAAAAGAAGGGGGGCATACAGTTGGTTTCATGGGAGACGGTATGAATGATGCCCCTGCACTTAGAAAAGCAGACGTGGGCATATCTGTTGATACGGCAACAGATATTACAAAAGATGCCAGCTCAGTGATTTTACTAGAAAAAAGTTTAACCGTTTTAGAGCGGGGATTAGTTGAAGGGCGGACAGTGTTCGGCAATATATTGAAGTATGTAAAAATGACAGCAAGTTCGAATTTTGGAAACGTCTTTAGTGTACTGATTGCGAGTGCTTTCCTCCCATTTTTGCCGATGCTCTCACTTCAGCTATTGTTACAAAACTTACTCTATGATTTTTCGCAGTTTACTCTTCCTTGGGATAGAATGGATGATTCATTCTTGGAAAAACCAAGGAAATGGAATACAAAAAATATGCTTCGTTTCATATTAACAATCGGTCCTGTAAGTTCTATTTTTGATATTTTAACTTTCGTGATTATGTGGAATATCTTTCAAGCGAATTCTATTTCCGAACAAGCTTTATTCCAAAGTGGTTGGTTTGTTGTCGGGTTATTAACACAAACCCTTGTGGTTCACATGATTCGTACGGAAAAGGTCCCGTTTATTCAATCGACGGCAACAAAGTCTGTACTGATTTCAACACTAATAATAATGGGGCTTGGACTTGTCATTCCCTTTACTGGATTTGGCCATGCAATGGGATTTGTAAATTTACCAGCGATGTATTTTCTGTTTTTAATAGGCATACTTTTGAGCTATATGATTGTCATTCAATTTGTCAAACAAGTCTATATAAAAAAATTCCACGATTGGATTTAAAAGGAGATTTTAGCTGTGCACTTAGTAAAAAATAAAACGATTCCAATCAGTTTTCTTCTTCTTAGCTTATATAGTGTCATTCTTGTTTATAGCGCCAGTTTTCAAACGGCTCTTGTGCGTTATGAAGTTAGTGCTCATTATTTTGCACTAAGGCAATTCTTGTTTTTCATGTTTGGTTTCTTTTTGTTATTTGTTGTTTCGCATTTGAACGAGCAAATAATAGTAAACGGAAAAGCGATCAAGTGGATGTATGGAGTTTCCTTTTTTATGCTTTTAGCCGTTCTTTTTTTAGGAGTTACAACAAATTCCGCACAACGCTGGCTGAACATTTTTGGCTTTATGTTTCAACCAACTGAAGTAATTAAATTACTCGTTATTTTATTTACAGCTACTTACTTCACTTATTTTGGTAAGCAAATTGAAAAAAGTGATCGGCCGCTCTTTCTCTATCTTTTTCTATCTTTTTCTATCTTTTTCTATTACTCCTTCTAGTAGGATTGATTATTTTGCAGCCCGACCTTGGAACGGCAGGAATTGTATTTATAGCAGCACTTAGTCAGCTTATTGCTTCAGGACTTTCGCTTAGGCGGATTTTTTAAAGTCATTCTTTTCTTAGTAGGCGTTTTTCTGGTAGATTTTTTGTGTTGGTGTATCTAGTTCATCCCGACTTCTTTAGTAGTACGAAAATGGCGCGCTTTAGCTATTTAGATCCTTTCAATAAGGCGAATTTAAACGCGTCTTACCAACTTCGAAATGGCTACTATGCGATTGGAAGCGGAGGTTTCTGGGGGAGTGGATTTGGCTCTGGTATTCAAAAATTAGGTTACTTATCGGAAGCCCATACTGATTTTATCATGACAGTTATTTCGGAAGAATTAGGTGCGTTCGGCTTATTTCTCTATCTGAGTCTCATCTTTATTTTGATAAAGCAAGCATTCAAGGTTATATTTTTTTAGTTCGTCAACATTTGATAATCTCGTTGCGGTGGGCGTAGTAAGCTGGATTTCTATTCAAATCTTTTTTAATCTCGGTGGTGTATCGGGGATCATTCCGCTGACAGGTGTTCCACTCCCATTTATGAGTTATGGAGGGAGCTCTATTTTAGCACTTGGATGTGGTCTCGGATTTGTACGTGCTGGTGAGAGACGCATGAAAAAACAAAATGGAGAAGGTGAAAGTTATGCAATACAAAAGAAAAATTAGTGAACAGATTTACGCTCTTGTCATTCTCCTTAGCGTCATCAGTTGTGTGGCTATTTATTTCGCCCAACAAACAGGGCAATATGAAAACAATTTTGTTTTACAGCAGATTTTGTTTTTTATTGTGGGATTAGGGATTTGCTTTCTCATTTCTAAAAGCAATATCACTTTTGTTCGAAAACATGTTTTTTGGTTTTATGGTGGAGCCATTATTTTGTTGCTAGGTATCGTTTTAAAAGTTCCCTTCACACAGGAAGTTAACGGAGCGACGAGATGGTATCGTCTTGCAGGTTTTTCGCTTCAACCTTCTGAACTTGTCAAAGGCATTTTTGTTTTCGTAATGGCCCATTTTGCAGCGAAATATGAAAAAAATCCAGTCAAACAATTTTTTGTTTTAGCTAGTTTAGGATTACCGGTTTTGTTACTTCTCTACAAACAACCCGACCTTGGGACTACGATTGTGTATTTTGTTACGGCATTTACAATATTACTAGTCGCAAACAAATCATGGAAATGGATCGTTGGAATCACAACTACAGCTGTTCTTTCAGTTAGCTTCTTTCTTTTTTTTATTGTTAAATCACATGGAATGGCTTGAGATGCTGGGGTTCAAAAAATATCAATTCGCTCGCATTTTTACGTGGCTTGACCCAGCAAGTGATCCAGATGGTGCTTATCAAGTTAATTTGTCACTAAGAGCAATTGGGTCGGGGATGCTTACAGGCCGAAATGGGAATGTTTATATCCCGGAAAGCCATACCGATATGATTTTTAGTTCAATTGGGAATCAATTTGGATTCATTGGTGTTAGTTGCTTGTTAATCGTTTTTATCCTCTTTATTAAAGTGTTGATTGAGGCAGGGCTAACCATGAAAAAAAAACTTTTCTGCGTATCTCTTTGCAGGATTTGCGATGTGTTTTGCCTTTAATATCTTTGAAAACATTGCCATGTCGATTGGACTGATGCCGCTGACAGGGATACCCCTTCCGTTTATAAGTTATGGCGGGTCATCTATTCTTGGGAATATGATCTGTACCGGGATAATGCTTGCAGTTATCCGTAGCGATTCTGAGCTGGAATAACACAACTCAAACGAAAACGCATCCGAGTAGTGGATGCGTTTTCGTTTGAATTTTAGTCATTTATCTGAAGGAATAAGACCGTCTGCGGCGGTTTTTCACTTTGATCAGAAGAACGATACCAAGGACAGTAAGAATAAGAGAAACAAGGAATGTACCAAATCCAACTAGTCCGGAAATACTGAATGAAACAGCAATACCAATAATTCCAACAATTAAGAGGAGAAGTCCAGTTACTTTCATTTGAGAGCTCCTTTCTGTATGGTTAGTTCCATTATACGCAAAATCAGTAGAAAAAGGAGGGTTTTTAATAAATTTTAAGAAAGTTGTAAAAAATAATTAAGAATTTACATGTGACAAGACAATTAAAGATAGCTTTTTTACACTAGAAGTCGTAAAATAAAAAAAGACTAATAAAAGAAAAGAGGGAGGCACTTTATGAAAGAATATTTTGTCGATCGTTCCTATAAAGCATCAATGGGGATTGCAAATGCCGTACTAGTCACACTTGGGATGGGGCTTTTACTGCAAACGATCGGAGATTTAGCAGGACTTGAGTTTCTTACTAAAATTGGAGCAATCGGAAAGAACATGCTTATTCCAGGAATCGGGATTGGGATTGCGATTTGCTTACGAGCAAATACGCTAGTTGTGATTAGCGCAGGGGCTTCTGCCATTATTGGAGGCGGAGGGATTATTACACTCGCAAACGGAAGCTACGCAATTTCAGGTGGCGAGCCAGTCGGTGCGATTCTTGCAGTGATTGTTGCTGTTTGGACAGGAAAACGAGTGAGCGGTACACGATTTGATATGATTCTAATACCAGCTGTTTCGCTTCTTGCGGGCGGACTTTCCGGGTTGCTCTTTTCGAAAATCATGACACCGATTTTAGTGACTGTGAGCGAATTTATTACAACACTTGTCTCCGGGTCTCCACTTATTTCCTCCATGGTTATTGCTCTTATTTTTGGTTTATTAATTTTAAGTCCAGCTTCATCTGCTGCGCTTGCCATTGCTTTACAGTTAGATCCAACCGCGAGCGCCGCTGCATTAATAGGTTGTACAGTTCAATTTGCCGCGTTTGCTGTTTTGAGTTTTCGGGATAATAACTGGGGAGCTTTTTTCGCGCAACTCATCATCACACCCAAGCTTCAAACCGCCAATATCATCCGCAAGCCTAGCTTAATGGTGATTCCACTTTTGACAACGCTTGTGGCTGGTCCAGTTGGCGTACTCGTTCTTCATCTCGAAGCAACCGCTGAAATTGCTGGAATGGGACTTTGCGCATTTGTTGCACCACTTTATTTAATTGCAAACGCTGGAATCGGGACATTTTTAGCCTTTGTGGCTATTGCTGTTTTGTTTCCTGCCATCGTTGCACTTATTGCAAAACCGATTTTATTGAAACGAGAAAAACTAAAAGCAGGCGATTTGAAAATTGAGCTAGAATAAAAAAGAGAACCCTCGGATGTAACTTTCCCATCCGAGGGTTCCTTTTGATGAGCTGTCAAGCCTGCTCATCTGATGGCCGGTTTGCCTGATGTTTCTGTATAAACATACGCTCTTTGAGATTAACAACGGTTAGGCTTTTCATTCGTTAGTGGAAAAGCAAGTCTAACTAATGAAGAATACACTTTCACTAGCAGGAACTTGAAAAGCTTCCTTGACTTTACTGCGAAAGATAAATCGTATCACAGCTTCCTCTAACTCAATATTTGCCTGTACTAGTGGATACTGTTTTCAGAATGCAACCCCAGAAGAGAATGCTTCTGACTTTCAGATAATCCGTTTCTCAAAGGGTGAATTTCGAACTTACACTTTCGACGCGGCTTTTCATCCATCGCCTTCCTCCTGTTTATTCGAAATTCGTATAACCTTTCATCAGACGTTACCGGCATATGACAAAGCTGGAAAACCAGCTTGTACACACACAAGACTTAGAAACTAGAAGCGATATTAAACATTGTGTGCGTAATGAAAATGTCTCTCTTTCATCCGCATCGCCTCTCTTTCCTTTTGTTATAATACAATAGCCGTTTTGAATGTTTTTTAAACGAAATTTATCGAAAATGAGACAAAAGACTAGAAACCGCCAATTATTGTGCCACGATTCGAGCCTTTTGAACCAACTAGATCCTTGAAATCAATTGACAGGGGGAGGTCAAAACAAGTATGATAATTAATGAGAATCGTTATCAATGGAAAGAGGTTGGAAAATGAAAAAAGTTCTTTTTTTTGGGAGTATTAAGCATCATTCTTGTTCTGGCAGCCTGTGGAGGAACAAAAACCGATGAGTCAGCTAAGAAAAAATCAGGAAACGATTACCTATCAATCTGAAAATGGAAAGATTAAAGTACCTGCGAATCCTAAGCGTGTCGTTGTACTTTCATCATATACAGGAGATGCTCTTAAATTAGGTGTTCCAGTTGTAGGAGCAGATTCTTGGAGCATGAACAATCCGAATTTTGATAAAGGCTTAAAAAATGCCAAAGAAGTATCGGATGAAGATATCGAAAAAATCATCGCGCTTAAGCCAGATCTTATTCTTGGATTAAGCACAGTGAAAAATCAAGACAAGCTTAAAAAAAATTGCGCCACTTGTCACCTTTACATATGGCAAAAATAACTATTTAGATCAACACATTGAAATTGGAAAAGTGCTAAATAAAGAAAAAGAAGCCCGGGCTTGGGTTTCAGACTTTAAAAAACGCGCTGCAAAAGCCGGGAAAGAAATCAAAGCGAAGATTGGCGCAGATACAACTGTTTCGGTAGCGGAAAGTTTTGAAAAGCAAATTTATGTGTTCGGAGACAGCTGGGGACGCGGAACAGAAGTTTTATATCAAGCTATGGGACTTAAAATGCCTGAATCTGTTAAAAAAGCAGCAGCTAAGGCTGGTTATTATGCCGTTTCTACGGAACAACTAGCAGATTACACAGGCGATTACATGGTACTTAGTCGCTACGAAAAAGCAGAAAATGCCTTCATGAAAACTAATGCCTATAAGGAAATCCCTGCTGTGAAAAATGACCATGTGCTTCAAGTGGATGCGAATAAATTTTACTTCAATGATGCCATGACACTTGATTATCAATTAAAAACCTTTCAAAATTATTTTTTAGGAGAGTAAAAGCGGTGTTCAGTCATGACAGTTAAAATCCCAATGACCATTCGGTTCTTAATCCTGTTTGTCGCGCTCTTAGTTGCTTGCTACACAGCGCTTGCTTATGGATCTGTAAATTATTCCTTTTCTTTTTTATGGGACGGGTTTGTGCATGGTGCCCATCTGAAAGAAATGGCATCTTTAAGCGAACTTCGCATACCACGGATACTTGCTGCCATGCTGATCGGCGCGGCACTTGGCGTATCGGGAACCATCATGCAAGCCATTACTCGAAACCCATTAGCCGATCCCGGACTATTAGGCGTCTCCGCAGGTGCAAAATTAGCACTTTCTATCGTGATTGCGTTTTTACCAGGACTTGTATTTCCTCTTAAAATGGGAGTCGCTTTTCTTGGATCTGCACTTGGAACCCTACTTGTCTTAGCGATCTCGCAAACGGGGAATCTTTTTAAAGTTGTTCTAGCTGGAGCTGCGATTTCAGCCTTTTTGTTAGCCGTTTCAAATGCGATCAGCTTACTTTCAAAAACTTCAAAGGAATTGACGATGTGGACATCAGGAGGGCTAGCTGGTGTAACCGGGCAGGAAGTGAAATTATTAGCTCCTGTTTTACTCCTAGCGATCCTTCTGAGTTTCTTTTTCGAAAGACAAATTGGCATTCTCACCATGAGCGAAGAAGTAGCAGCTGGACTCGGAGTTTCAACAGGTCGCATCCGTTTTTTCTTGTTCACATTAGTCGCTGTTTTGACGGGAGTTTCTGTTGCGGTTATTGGCGAAATTGCGTTTGTCGGGCTTCTCGTACCACACTTTGCACGCTTTATTTCGGGTACAAGTTATCGCGTGCTTTTGCCCATGTCAGCACTTGTCGGCGCTCTTTTTCTAGTTATATCTGATTTATTTAGTCGCATCATTGCTGCCCCATTTGAAGTCCCTATTATCGCGATTCTTTCGGTAGTTGGACTGCCATTCTTCGTCTTTATCGTACGAAAGGGGCTGAAAGCATGACACGAATTTCTTATAAATGGATACTCTCAGGCGGCATTTTCTTGCTTTTAGCTCTCATTCTTGTTAATCTGTCGCTTGGAACAGATGCCCTATCTTTTTCAAGAGTTTTAGCCGTTTTAACAGGAAACGGGGAGATGCTTGAGAATTTTATTTTGTTCGATCTCCGCATGCCGCGTCTTTTGATCGTCTTGCTCGCTGGGGTTTGCCTCGTCTTATCGGGGAGCTTATTTCAAACTGTGCTAAAAAATGATTTGGCAGACCCAGGGATAATCGGGATCAACTCAGGAGCCGGACTTGGTATCGCGATTTTCTTTCTTTTCGTGCCATTCCAAGTAGAAAGCTTTGGAGCTTTTCTTCCGCTAGCAGGCGGCGTCGGAGCATTGCTAACAGCTCTTTTAATCCTTTTGTTTTCACGGAATCAGCCGGGAAGCTTGATCTTGAATGGAATTGGTTTTTCGTTTGCGATGAGTGGTTTGATGGTCCTTTTAATGGCTTCAGCGGACCGGGAAAAAGTGGACTTTCTTTCTAGATGGCTCGCGGGCTCTATCTGGGGGCTTGATTGGATTTTTGTATTTATTTTAGCCATCACACTTGTTATCCTTGTCCCTTTTATCCTCATAAAAAATCGCACGCTTGATTTACTCACGCTCGATGAAAATACTGCACTTAATCTAGGCGTAAAAGTGACTTTGTGGCGGACTCTTTTTCTCATTTGTGCTGTTTTACTTGCAGCTGTAGCCGTATCGATTACAGGAAGCATAGCTTTCTTAGGTCTACTTGGACCACATATTGCAAGGGCACTTGTAGGGCCACGCCACCGTTTATTTTTACCAGTCGCAATGCTAGTGGGTGCCTTTCTCTTCTTACTCGCAGATACAATCGCGATGCGATTTAATTTGCCATCGGGCATTTTGCTTTCTTTAATCGGAAGCCCGTATTTCATTTATTTATTGTTCAAAAAATAGGGAAGAGACCCCAAAAAGGTCTCTTCCCTATTTTTTTAAAGAAAGTACGCCATAAAAATGTCATCCACATAAGCCCCGTCAAGCAAAAATTGCTTTTCGAGAACGCCTTCCTTGTGAAAGCCATTTTTTTGATAAAAATGAATGGCTTTTTCATTAGTTGATAGCACCCGTAGTTCCAGTTTTTTCACTCCATTTTTCCGTGCCATTTCTTTTAAAGCATCCATTAATTGTCCAGCAATTCCTTGCTTTTGATAAGCAGGATGAACCGCAATATCGAGTTCAAGTACATGCTGAACAGCCTTTAAAGAATGCGGAGCATGGTATCCAAGGATACCAACAACTTTTCCATCCAAAACAGCAACCGTTTTTGAACCAGCTGGGTTTTTTTCGAGAAATTCCGCTTCTGAATCAAACTGAATCTCTGCTGGCGTAGTACCTTTTGTCCAAACTAAATTTTCAAGTTCCAGCATGGAGCTCGCATCCTCTTTATGAGAAAGTCTAATTTCCAAATTTTTCACCTTCATTTTTATTTTTTAGCATAGGCAAATGATTTTCTAAGGGTTTTAAATAAACCTTCATTTGAATAAAGTAACACATTGCTCTTATAAAGCCGGAAGGTGAGTAAGAAGGAAAGTCCGACCGTAATGATCAGAATCCCAAGCGAAATAAAAATGCCAAGATCTGAAGCAGCGAGCATATTCATACGGGCAAGCATCATCATAGGAGAAAAAACAGGGATGTAAGAACCGATGATCACAACGATGTTATCAGGAATGCTTGTTGCGACAATTGAGCCCCAGTATCCAACAATTGAGAAGATCGTAAGTGGATAAATAAACTGAGCGACCGTTTCAACATTCGGAACAAGAGAACCAGCCATCGCGGCAAGAACAATATAAAGCAGTAAGCCAAAGAAAATAAAGAGCAGATTTAAAATCAAGTAGGAAACAGGGAAATTTGCCAGTTGATCAACGAAACCTCGGATCATATCTGTTTTTTGTAAACTAAGCATCGCGATAAAACCAACTAAAAGATAACAGCCAATTTGCGTAAGTAGCATGAGGACAATCGCCGTTAACTTAGCTAGGAAATGCGTCGTAGCAGAAACGCTGGATAAAATAACTTCCATAATTCGCGTTCCTTTTTCTGTTGCAATTTCAGCTGCGACAATATTGGCATAACTAATCACAAAAAAAGAAAATGATTAACGTCAAAAACAAATTCGCTGCTTGCATAACATCTTTTTGACTCTCAGTTAACTGTTTATCAGACTTTAACTGATTTTTGACAGGAACAAGAGAAGTGATGTCTGTTAATTTTTGTTGATCAAGACCATATTCTGCTGCCTTTAATTGAATTTTAGCCGCAGTGAGACTTTGCGAGAGCTGAGTCATAATTTCATTTCCAGCCGTTTCGCGTGTTGTGTACATTGCCTTAAACTTGCCATTTTTTTCAGAAAGCGTTAAGTAGCCGTCAATTTTTTCAGTACTAAGCGCTTTTTCCCGCTGCTTTTTTCGTAGTGATGGAATCATTCACTTTAAAATGTTCTTTATTTTGCTTAATCACTTGAACAAAAGCCGGATTATTTGAAAGAACAGAAATCTTTGCCGAATCATCATTTCCAAAATAATCCATAATTTTAGGAAGAAGAAGTGCGATCCCAGCAACAATCAAAGGAAGAAGAAGAGAAATAATGAAAGATTTCGTTTTCACGTGGCGCTTATAAACCTGTTTTGTAATCACCCAAAATTTATTCATGCTGATCCCCCGCTTTCAATTTAAAGATTTCTTCAAGTGTTGGTGGTTCAAGGCTAAACATTGGGATAAAGCCATCTTTAGTAACAAATTCAAAAACAGCTTCCGCATATTTTTCATCTTCAAGCTCTAGCCGACGAATCCCATCACGAAGCGTCTGAATCCGAACAACGCCCGGAAGAGCAAGCAAGTCTTCATCGGAATGAGGCGCCTTCAAGCGAATTTGTTTATGACCAAAACTTTCCTTCACAGAAGTGGTATCCCCCCGCAAAATCGTCTTACCATGGCGTAGCATAATCAGTGAATCGCAGAGTTCCTCGACATTTTCCATCCGGTGACTCGAAAAAATAATCGCTGCCCCGCGTTCCTTCATTTCAAACACAAGTTTTTTCAAAATTTCCGCATTAACAGGGTCTAAACCGCTAAAGGGCTCATCCAAAATCAGCAGTTTAGGATTATGTAAAATCGTACTAATAAGCTGAACCTTCTGCTGATTCCCCTTCGAAAGCGTCTTGACAAGGTCCGTTTTCTTCCCAACAATTTCCGCACGTTCCATCCACATATCAATCTCAGAGATCGCTTTCTTTTTAGGAATTCCTTTTAACTCAGCAAAGAAAGTAAGTTGTTCTTCGATCGTAACATTTGGATAAAGTCCACGTTCTTCGGGCAGGTAGCCAATATCATTAGGATTTATTTGGTTTGCCGAATCATTATTCCAAGAAATTTGTCCGGAAGTCGCTTCGATAAATCCAAGAATCAAACGAAAAGTAGTAGTTTTTCCAGCCCCGTTTTGACCGATTAGTCCTAAAATTTCGCCAGAATTGACACGAAAAGACAGATCATCGACCGCAAGTTTCTCACCAAAGGCTTTTATAACATGCTGTAATTCAAGAGCCATATATCTTCCTCCTTACTAATAGTCTGAGTATCCTCTTCATTTTACCAAACTTTTCCGAAAATGAGTATGATTTTCTTGCAAGAAGGGGAGAAGCTCTTTGGGGATTTCGAAAGTTTATTTTCCAGATGATGCTAAATTATTAAGAATGACGATAAAAACTAATAAGGCAAGTTTGGGTGTTTTCAAACAACAAAAATGGGTTTCAGGAAAAATCACTCAATCCTGAAACCCATTCTTATTCTAAGATGCGGCCGAGAGGACTTGAACCTCCACGAGCTAATGCCCACTAGGCCCTCAACCTAGCGCGTCTGCCGATTCCGCCACGACCGCTTTATTACAACAAAAATTATTATAGTATTAAATGGACCGATTTGTCAACGTTTATTCGAACCATGCATGTATTTTTTCTTGCGCATATGTTAATTTTCACGTATAGTATTTACTGAAAAGGTGATGGAGTTCGCCTAAAATGTGATATTCGCTGATGACTCCTATTTAAATGTACATGGGAAAACGAACCGATGTCTATTTAAATAGGAGTTTTTTTATTGGAGGTTTTGGAAAATGTATCTTTTGTATATTGCTATTTTTAGCGCTTTAGGAGGAATGGCTCGCTACGGAGTCAGCTTAATTCTACCAAGCAATACCTTTCCTCTTGCTACACTTGTAGTGAATCTTTTAGGTTGTTTTTTTGCTTGCCCTTATCACCCAGGGTTTTGCGAATCATACCCGGTTTAGCCAAGAAGTGATAACGGCGATGGGGACAGGATTTGTTGGCTCGTTTACAACGTTTTCTAGCTTTAGTGTCGAAAATATTCATTTATTGCAGGCAGGAGCCTATGCAGAAACTTTTCTTTATATTGGAATAAGTCTCGTTGGGGGCTTAGTTGCAGCTGCACTAGGGTATCTCGTTTCAAAAAGGTGGGATAAACGAAGTGCTTAATATCTTTGTGGTTGGAATTGGTGCTGCTTTTGGTGGGATGACTCGGTATCTCCTTACGCTTTATTTGAAAAAGAAGTGGCAAAGTGATTTCCCTTGGCCAACTTTTTTAATCAATCTTTCTGGGTCTTTTTTATTAGGACTTTTGTTATCAAGTGAACTCGCGAGCTTCCTCGTACTACTTCTTGGAACTGGATTTATGGGTGGTTATACAACGTTTTCAACTTTTAAAGTTGAAAATATCGAACTATATCGACGCAAAGAATATGGGAAAATAGCTGCTTATTTGCTCTTTAGTTATGGATTTGGATTACTTACAGCCTATCTAGGAATTTTGCTCGGTGGTGTATTATAACCTTAGATAAAGCCTTCTATAAAGCGATTTTAGAAGGCTTTATTTATAAAGATAAAAAAATTTTAATTTGTGTCTAAAATGTGAACAAATGGGAAAATGGGTTGTAGTTCATCTTTCACATATGATACATTAAGTCTGTACATAATTATTTTTAATGGAGGAAAGTTCATGAAAAAAGGGTTATTTTTATCAGTATTGCTTGTCTTTATGTTAGCGCTTGCTGGCTGTGGGGAAACGGCGCAAGAGAAATTTGTGGATACGTATAAAAAACAAACAGATCTACCTGAAAAATATACACAATCTGTATCTTTTAAGGTTGATAGTTTTGAGCAAGATGGTTTAGATGCACAAACAGCTGCAATTGTTGAGTTACTGAAGCAAATGCAAGTTACTTTAACTTCATCAGTTGATACAAAAGCAGAAAAAAGTTCAACAGATATCAAGCTTGTTTCCAAAGGAAGCATGAAAATGAATGTTGATTTGACAGTTTTAAGTGACATGAAGTCTGGTGAGTTCTTCATCCCACTTAAAAATATTGTGGGTGTAGATAGTAGCGTAAGAGCACTGATTGACGGGCAAACAAGTGGTGCTTTTTCAGAAATCACGAAAAGTCATCCAGAGCTCAAAGATAAATATTTAAGTAGTAAAACGATCGCAGAACTTGCTGGGACAGAAGAACCAGTTAAAACTTCTGGAAAAACAGTTAAAGCAACAAAAGATTTACAAGAAGAAGTTACTAAAATGATGACAGATTACCTAAACGGCTTAGATGAGAAACGTTTCTCAGAAGGTAAAAATGAAACAGTTGAAATAACGCTTGATAAAAAAGATTTTTCGGCCATCTTAAAAAAAAGCTCACAAAATGCTTGGAAAAGCTAATGTGAAAAAAGACATTAAAACTATCGCTTCTGAGCAAGGAGCAAGCAAGGATTTTGATGATAACTACGCAGAATTCCGTGATGACCTAGAACGCTCAATTAAAAACTTTGATAAAAACAATACTGTTAAGATTTCCATGCCAATTAGTATGAAAACTGGAAAAGACGATAAACTTGAATCAATGACGATGAAAATCAAAATTGATAATTCAAAAGATCGAACAGATTCCTATAAGATGGCGGCAACATTGAAACTTACAAATAAGGACTTCGTTAAACTACCAGCTTTTCCAAAAAGCTCTGAAGTATTGAGTGGAAAAGAACTTGAAACGATTATTCAAGAAGCTGTGTTAAAAGTGATGTACGGCGACAAAATTAAGACATCTGATCTAGAAGGTTTAGATACATCTGATGCAGATTTATAAGTAAAACTGGAAGCAGCTATTCGGAAATCGCCGAGTAGCTGCTTTTTTGTTGATGTCAAAACGACTGGCTTTGTGGTATGATATGAGAAGAAAATAATGGAACGGGTGAAAAAAAAATGAAGCAAGTTTTTTATTCAACTAGTCAGGAAGAAACGGTTCATTTTGCGGAAAAAATGGGAAGCTTACTAAAACCGTCTGATGTTATCCTGCTTGAAGGAGACTTGGGGGCTGGCAAAACAACTTTCACAAAGGGACTTGCGAAAGGACTTGGAATTGATAAAGTGATCAAAAGCCCAACTTTTACAATCGTGCGTGAATACAAAAATGGACGGTTGCCGCTTTATCATATGGATGTTTACCGGCTTGAAGAAGCTTCAATTGATGAACTCGGACTATTTGAGTATTTTGATGCTGGCGGCGTGAGTGTCGTTGAATGGGCCCATTTTATTGCAAGTGAGCTCCCAGATACGTATTTAAAACTCACGATAAAACGTGCAGGCGACGAAGAACGGGAGATTATTCTCGAGTCTTATGGCGCTCGTTACGATCAGCTTTTAGCGGAGGTTATAAACGATGATTCTTGGAATTGATACGGCAACGGATACGATGAGTATTGCGCTTTCGAATAGTCAACGAATTGTTGGAGAATTTACGACTAATCTTAAAAAAAATCACAGCATTCGACTTCTTCCAGCGATTCATGCACTTCTTGAAGAATGCCAAGTAAAACCAAATGAATTGACCAAGATCGCGGTTTCTAAAGGGCCGGGTTCTTTTACAGGTCTAAGAATTGGTGTAACGACGGCCAAAACATTGTCTTATGAGCTTGAAATTCCTCTTGTCGGCATTTCTTCTCTCCAAGTTTTAGCTCAAAATGCGATTTTTTTCGAGGGGCCAATTGTAGCTTTGATGGATGCGCGGCGAAATAATGTTTATGCGGGAATTTACGAGGCGCAGCAAGGGGCATTAATGAGTACATTTCCTGATCAGCATATTGCTTTAACAGAACTTTTATCAAGGGTTGAATCGATTCAGAAATCAGTGCTCTTTGTTGGTGTGCTTCCAGAAACACTTCAGGAAATTATTACTGAAAAGTTAGGGGAGAAAGCTATATTTGCCCCGTCTTATATGACATATCCGAGAGCGGCATCGCTTGTCGCTTTGGCAGAGAATGAACCGGGCGAAGATTCGATGGATTTTGTGCCAAGCTATTTGAAACTTGCAGAAGCAGAAAGCAAGTGGCTTGAAGCGAGGAAAAAACAGTGAGTGTAACGTTTTCTAAAGCGGAGCTAAACGACATTCCTGAACTTTTGAAAGTAGAGCGAGCTGTTTTTAGTTCACCGTGGACGGCAGAAGCTTTTCTTGGTGAATTTACGGCTAACCAGTACGCTTATTATATACTAGCTAAGCTTAACGACGAAGTGATTGGCTATGCAGGCATTTGGTTAGTACTTGATGAAGGTCATATAACGAATGTGGCTATTCTTCCTGAATATCAAGGGAAAGGATACGGGGAGGCGCTTATGCGAGAACTGATTTTGGTTGCCAAGAAATTTGGAGCTAAGCATTTGACGCTTGAAGTTCGTGAATCTAATCAGCCAGCACAAAGTCTTTATCGAAAATTAAAATTCCAAAATGGCGCACTCCGGAAAAACTATTATCCGGATAATGGGGAAGATGCGCTCGTGATGTGGGTGGATTTAACATGAGTAAAGAAAAAAAATTGATACTTGGAATAGAATCGAGTTGTGATGAAACGGCCGCTGCTGTTGTACGTGGCGGGAATGAAATTCTCTCTAACATAGTGGCGTCACAAATTGAAAGTCATAAACGCTTCGGTGGCGTCGTGCCTGAAATTGCTTCACGTCATCATGTTGAGCAAATTACGATTGTGATCGAAGAAGCACTTGCGCAAGCAGGGGTGAAGATGGCAGAAATTGACGGCATTGCTGTTACGGAAGGGCCAGGACTTGTTGGCGCGCTTCTTATTGGCGTCAGCGCAGCTAAGGCGCTTGCGTTTGCAAGTGGCAAACCGCTCATCCCAGTTCATCATATCGCAGGCCATATTTATGCTAACCGATTTGAAACAGCCTTTCATTTTCCGCTCTTAGCACTTGTTGTTAGCGGAGGACATACTGAGCTTGTTTATATGAAGGAAGAAAATTCGTTTGAAATTATTGGAGAAACGCGCGATGATGCGGCTGGAGAAGCTTATGATAAAGTGGCCCGGACGCTTGGGCTTCCTTATCCGGGTGGGGTTCAAATTGATAAGCTCGCCGCAGAAGGAGAAGACACGTTCCACTTTCCACGAGCAATGATTGATGATGATAGCTATGACTTTAGTTTTAGTGGCTTGAAATCGGCTTTTATCAACCAGTTGCATAATATGAGACAGAAAAACTTAGAACCGAGTCCAAAAGATATGGCCGCTAGTTTCCAGGCCAGTGTGGTTGATGTTTTAGTGACAAAAACCATTCGAGCAGCGCGTGAATATGGTGTGAAGCAATTGCTTTTAGCAGGTGGCGTCGCAGCGAACCGAGGCTTACGCGAGCAACTAATTGAGGAAGTGAATCTCGAGCTTCCAGATGTAGAGTTGATCATTCCGCCGTTATCACTTTGCGGAGACAATGCGGCGATGATTGCTGCTGCAGGAACCGTGCAGATGGAAATGGGACACTTTGCAGGGCTTGCCATGAACGCCGAGCCAGGCCTTGAATTTGATGAAGTTTGATGGGAAAAACAAAAAAAAGAAGCTTTCTTGGCCCCGGGCCAAGAAAGCTTCTTTTTTTAGCTATTTATCTTGAGGATTGCCTTTTCCTCGTAGGCCTTGAAAAACAAATCGAATGGCAGTTACAAAATCAACTGCTGCCATGGCCATGATGACATATGCAAAAACGCCCCATCCGCCAGTATTTACTTGCTGAATGGCAAAATAAACGAAGACGATGCCGAGGATAAAATAAAGCAGTCCCTGCATGAGATAACGTCGATTCAATTGATTAACCTCCCATAGTGAGTCCGGCGACAAGGACAAAAGTATTCATTAAAATATGTGCTCCCATCGGAACGATGATCCTTTTTGTTTTTGTATATAGATAGCAAAGTACTAAGCCGATTAGGAAGTAGGCCAGTAAATAGTTAATATCTCCATGAAGAAGTGCAAATAAAAACGAACTGATAACAGCAGCACCGTGGATATTAATGAGGTTTGCGAGACCACCATAAATCACTTTTCGGAATACGAGCTCTTCAAGAATCGGTCCTGTTACGCTGATGAAAAACAGGAAGATAGGAGCTGTTTTTGCATAGCCAAGCAAACTTTCTGTATTGGCAGAGCCGCTAGGCATGCCAATGAATAATGCGGTAATATAAATGGCAATGTACTGTGAGGCGATTAAAATGATAAAACCAAGCACGATCCAGAGCAAGCTAGCCGCTGAACTTGCTTTTTTCCCCAAAAATGATTTTATTGGTTTCGGGTTTTTTCCGGAGCACGAGCCAAACGATTAGCAGCGCGAGCAGATTCGAGAAGATAGTCCAAATCACTACGGATAAGGAGTTTAAAGTTGCATTAGGTTGAGAGCTCGCTGCATGGAGGATCGTTCGTACGATCGGGACGCCGATAACTCCAGAAAAGAGCATGATAAAATAAGTGAATATGATTGTCCAATAACGTTTGGGCAAAAAACCGCATCCTTCCATAAAAAAAACTTCGTGTCTTGCTTCTTTACTATTGTACTCGCAAGCAGTCGCTTTTTGCAAATGTAGTGGAAGATTTTTTTTTGTTAAAATGAATCCTTTCTGCTTGCAATTTTAACCTTTTTTGACTAATATAAGAATTGTGTTAGCACTCGAGTGATCGGAGTGCTAAAAGTTACGATATTTATTTTAGAGGAGGTTATTATTTTGTTAAAACCATTAGGAGATCGTGTTGTTATTGAAGTAATTGAAGCAGAAGAAAAAACAGCGAGCGGCATCGTTTTGCCAGATTCGGCGAAAGAAAAACCGCAGGAAGGAAAGGTTGTTGCGGTAGGTTCTGGTCGTGTACTTGATAGTGGCACTAAAGAACCTCTTGAAGTAAAAGAAGGGGATCAAATTATTTTCTCTAAATATTCCGGAACAGAAGTAACTTATGAAGGAAAAGATCTGTTGATTATTCGCGAAAGTGATATTTTAGCAGTTACGAAGTAAAAATAGAAAACAAAAGCGATATAAATTGGAGGGAATTAAATTATGTCAAAAGATATTAAATTTAGTGAAGACGCTCGTCGCGCGATGCTTCGTGGTGTAGATCAATTAGCTGATACAGTAAAAGTAACGCTTGGACCAAAAGGTCGTAACGTTGTCCTTGAGAAAAAATTTGGTTCGCCACTAATTACAAATGATGGGGTTACCATTGCAAAGGAAATCGAACTTGAAGATGCATTTGAAAACATGGGAGCTAAACTCGTTTCTGAAGTGGCTTCTAAAACAAATGACATTGCAGGTGACGGAACAACGACAGCAACTGTGCTTGCCCAAGCTATGATTCAAGAAGGCTTAAAAAACGTGACAGCGGGTGCTAATCCGGTTGGCGTTCGTCGAGGAATTGAAAAAGCTGTCGTAAAAGCGATTGAAGAACTGCAAAATATCTCGAAACCAATCGAAGGCAAAGAATCGATCGCGCAAGTTGCGGCAATTTCTTCTGGTGATGAAGAAGTTGGAAAACTTATTGCTGAGGCGATGGAACGCGTTGGAAACGACGGAGTTATTACAATCGAAGAATCAAAAGGTTTCTCTACGGAGTTAGACGTTGTAGAAGGAATGCAATTCGATCGCGGCTACACAAGCCCGTATATGGTAACAGATTCCGATAAAATGGAAGCTTCACTTGAAAAACCATACATTTTGATTACCGATAAAAAAATCTCGAATATCCAAGAGATTCTTCCGCTTCTTGAACAAGTTGTTCAACAAGGTCGTCCGCTTCTTATCATTGCAGAAGACGTTGACGGAGAAGCGCAAGCAACTCTTGTTCTTAACAAACTTCGTGGTACATTTAACGTAGTAGCTGTCAAAGCACCAGGTTTTGGTGACCGCCGTAAAGCAATGCTTGAAGATATCAGCATTCTAACGGGTGCGCAAGTGATTACAGAAGACCTTGGTCTTGATCTTAAATCTGCAACAATGGATCAACTTGGAACAGCACAGAAAGTTGTTGTAACAAAAGATGATACAACAATCGTTGAAGGCGCTGGCGATTCTGATCAAATCGCAGCACGTGTTAACCAAATTCGTGCGCAAATGGAAGAAACTACTTCTGATTTCGATAAAGAAAAATTACAAGAACGTTTGGCAAAACTTGCTGGCGGCGTAGCTGTCATTAAAGTAGGTGCTGCAACTGAAACCGAACTAAAAGAACGTAAACTTCGGATTGAAGATGCATTAAACTCGACACGTGCAGCTGTTGAAGAAGGTATCGTTTCCGGTGGTGGAACGGCTCTTGTCAATGTTTATAAGAAAGTAGCAGAAATCGAAGCTACTGGAGATGAAGAAACAGGTGTAAATATTGTTCTACGTTCACTTGAAGCGCCAATCCGTCAAATCGCGCACAATGCTGGTCTTGAAGGTTCCGTTATTGTGGAACGCTTGAAAAACGAAAAAATTGGCATTGGTTTCAACGCAGCAAACGGCGAATGGGTGGATATGATTGATGCAGGTATCGTGGATCCAACGAAGGTAACCCGTTCCGCGCTTCAAAATGCTTCATCTGTAGCAGCACTTCTTCTTACAACAGAAGCTGTTGTAGCAGATAAACCAGAAGATAACCCAGCTCCAGCTCCTGATATGGGCGGCGGCATGGGTGGAATGGGCGGCATGATGTAATAGACGCCGTATAAATGGCTTTAAAAAGCTGTTTATAGGTATATAGAGGCTAAAAAATAGCTGATTTGCCCCCGCTTTTAAGATTTTTATATATTATATAGTGAGGTCTCTGGAAATGGATAGTATATTTTCAGAGACCTCTCTTTTTAGATTGTTAGTTAAGTGGATATAAGTTTTTGGTTGTATTAAGTGAACTGTGTTCAAGCTGTTTAGGCTTTAGTATCGCAGTGGTTAACATTGTTAAGACTGTTAGCCATTTATTATGTCTTCTATTCTTTCATATTTCATCATAGTGCATTGCGTCATAAATCAATAGTTTTAATTGCGTAATTTTTTGCAAAAAGCACATATAAAGCTAAAATGTTTAATGCTTGTTTTAGAACTTGCTTTTTTACGTTTGAAGTTTTATCATAAAGCTATCGAAATTTGGAATATAGAAACAAAAAGAACCATCAAAATGGAAGTTTTGCTAGGAACGAGTACTGCGATTACGAAGCCTTGAGAATTCCTCCGAGGTTTTAGAGGTATGTTATTTTGAATGGTTCCAAAACGAAAATTAAAAACCTGCTTGGACTAGACGAGTTTTAGAGGTATGTTATTTTGAATGGTTCCAAAACAAGCTCTATAGCTTTGATCTGATACCGCTGGTTTTAGAGGTATGTTATTTTGAATGGTTCCAAAACACATCATACCCCAACCCATCCAACGCGGTAGTTTTAGAGGTATGTTATTTTGAATGGTTCCAAAACGACATTATAACTGTTATGGACACGTCTTTAGTTTTAGAGGTATGTTATTTTGAATGGTTCCAAAACAAAAGATAATCTTGTGAGACAACGTCCGAAGTTTTAGAGGTATGTTATTTTGAATGGTTCCAAAACTACGCAATCCCCTAATGAGATGTTGCCGGAGTTTTAGAGGTATGTTATTCTGACTGGTTCCAAAACCTGATGTTGTTGGTGATGTGGTTGGAATTTGTTTTAGAGGTATGTTATTCTGAATAATTTAAAAGTCTGTGTAAGACAATGCCAACAAGGATATAACTTGTTGGTCTTTTTTATGTGTAATCGTTAGAAAAATTCATAAAATGTCCACATCTTCTTTTTCTTTCCTATGCTAAACTGATAGAAAAAAGGAAACAGGCAGGTGAATGCATTTGGTGAAAGATGTTCATTATCAGGAAGATGATTTTGAAAAAACAGAAAAAAGCATCGGAAACCTCATTGGAAAAGGAGCTTGGGGAAAAGGGGCGATAGACAGTTTAAAGGACGTCTTGAAAAACTTAGAGGAAGTGGAAAAAGATATTGCGAGATTGGATGCAGATGGTGCGATCTCTTTTTCTCACACAGATAACAAGCACAAACTCCAAGCACTCTATGAAGATTTTGAGGTCTTACACGACTTTGCAGGAGAAGCGGGGAACCTTGTAGAAGACAAGATTGACCAACCTTTTTATGAAGCGTTAGACGAATTTGTGGAAGGCATGCGGGACTTAGATGCTTCAAAATTCACGACGAAAATCGGATTGGTGCGACAACAACTGTCACAAGCTATGCGAATAGTTATACGCAAGAACAGATTGAAGTTCCCAAAAAGGAAGTCAGTTTAGACGATTTGTTTAGTGGGGATAATTATTATGCGGATCAAATGAAAGTCCAGTATGAAGAGTGGAAACGGCAAAATAAAGACCAAGATGTGAGTCAAAAAGATTTCCGCTTAGCCATGATCAATTCCCGTGCTTTTGAATATACCTCGATTAAAGATGAACAACAAAAGAAAGAGTTCTGGGTGAATGTTGTGGCGACGGTTGTCATTGTAGGCGTGAGTATTTTCTGCCCGCCAGCAGGACTTGCGTTAGGTTTGGCTTATGGTGGTTTAGAAATGAGTGCGGCAGTGAGTGGGAAAGATTGGTTAACGGGGCGCGAACTGGATACCTCAGAACGGGCGATGCGTGGAGCCTTTTCACTGTTGGATATTGTCCCGGGTATGAAAGCTTTCTCAGGGGGCACGCAAGCCATTCGGTCAGGCACGAAGCTAGCGAGTTTAAGCGACAATCTTTTGCATGGTGTGAAAAGTATTCCATCTAAAGCCGATGACTTGATTAAACTAGGGAAAAGTAAAGCCTTAACACGGATTAATAGCTTAAAAACAACGGTAAAAGAAGGCATACATACAGGCGTTGAACGAACCACTAAAGGGCTGGATAAAGTTGGGGAAGTTGCCGATAATTTTAAGAACAACTTGAATTTGAACTCAAGACGCCAACTCGCCGCTGATGGCTTTGGGGCGCTTCCAGCAGGTGGGACTTCGAAAGTCACAAATGCCACAGAGAAAATGAAAGAGGTCTTGCGGAAGTATGATTTGAATTTGAATGGCGGAGGACGGCAAATAGATGAGACTGTGACAAGCGGTCAAAAATTGACTCATCATCTAGATGAAGTTCGCTCTCCAAATAGTTTTCAAAGCCAAATGGGAACTATTCTTGAAAAACATCATTTAACTTTGGATGAATTTAATCAATTAAAATTGAAACCCGTACAAGAATTAACAGATGCTGAAGTGAGAACATTAAAAGATATTCGAGATTCAGTGCCTAAAATAACAACAGAGACCCCACTACAAAAAACGATTCCTGAAGGGGATATTGAAAAATATTTATCTGGAGAATATGATAAAATAGGTGGGTATATTGCGAAATCAGATGATGTGGGACACATAACAGGGTATGAAGATGTTGTAGAATCTTCACGCCTAGACTATACAACTTGGGATGGCAAGAGACCGTTTCCGGAAGATGGGAATACTTATGGGAAATTAGAGTTTAGGACAGACAAAGTAGGTGACATTGAAATTCCTTACGGAGAAAGGTACGGGGGGACAAATATTGATGATCCACCATGTACGTACAATGGATTTACTGCATCGAGGAATGGAGAGGTTGTTCCAGAGTGGAAATTTAATGGCTATAATTATCCGAAAGAAGGAGCAAAGTTATATAAAGTAATAAATGGAAAAGAAAAATTAGTTGGTATATTTGATGGTGAAAGATTTGTTCGAAAATAAAAGATTTACAAGGAGGATCTACTATGATAAAATCTGGAAAGTTTGGAATATATCGCGGAAATGAATACAGAATTATAAGCGATGAAAGTGATCAATATTATATTGCAACTAGAGACAAGAATAAAATTGACAACAGCTTTATCGATAAATACGATAGCGGTCTATATCGCAAAAGTATAAATTTAAATTCATTAGATTCATATTATGAAATTGAACCTAAAGCTATATATCATGGAATACACTTTCCTGTGAGAACTAAAATACTTAATCACCAAGTTTGTTTAGGTACTGGTGATGCCAATTTGGCGAGAAAAATGAAATTTGAGCGAACTGACAAATATTTTTATGAAAAATGGGTTTCTGAGGATGAAGTACAAATTGTTGAGGTAAGAAAAGACTTGATGCTTAAAAGTGAGTAGTCTGTTGCTACGATATTTCAGCATTTAATGACAGTAAATAATAAAATAAGGACTTAAAAGATCCTGAATGTATAAGAAGTAAAGGAAAGCAAGCTGAAATTTGCAAACTGATTATAGTATTTGTAAGAATTAGAGTTAGAAACAATAAATTATGTAACTCTTCATCAGTGATTTAAATTTATTAGTTGAAGATGCATGAAAATAACTTGTGTTTTAAGTAGTAAATTTTTATCATAACAGAGAGAGATTTAGAATATAAGGAACCATCAAAATTAAAGTTTCTTCTAGGAATGAGTACTATGCTTATGAAGTCTTCCGAGGTTTTAGAGGAATGTTATTCTGACTGGTTCCAAAACGAAAGTTGTGCAAAAACGAGAAAAGGAAACTATTTTAACGCTGAAGCTTCTTAAACTTAGTGGAAAAACTTTGTTATACTATTTTTAACAGCATACATCATTAGAAAAGGGAGAAACAAGATGAACAAATGGCTGATTGGTTGTTGCGTGGTTTTGCTAATTGGTGTAGCAGGTTTTTTTGTTTATAAAAACTATGAAAGACATCAAACCCCAACTGCTGTTCATGTGGAAGGTGTGGATTATGCGTTGACTGATGAGCCTGCTGATTTAGAGAAAATAGGGAAGTCCGCTGGCAAAGTCCAAAAGGTAGTTGATCGCTACGAGCTTCCTAAGCGCAATCTTGAATCTAATTTTTTGAAAAAGGGAACGGAGCTCTATTTTGAAAAGAAACAAAGTGAGCCCCTTAATCAAATGATCGTTTATGAACGAGATGGCGAGAAATTTATCGCTAGAGAAATGATTTATACGAATTGAGAGCATTAGAAAAAGCATTTGGCACACGCCAAATGCTTTTTTAGTCTTCATAGATTTCAATTTTGTCACGTAAGGCTTTTTTCGTGAGGTTATTTTCTTTCATATAGCGTACAGCTTTTTTTGCACTGAAATGATACTCGAAAACGAGGGAAATGAAGCCGATTACGATTAATGAAGCTAATATTACCGCTTCTTGCATAAAATCATCCTTTCTAAACGATCACCCTTTCTTTTATTATGCTTGAAAGTCTAGCAAGGCGCAATCTTTTTGAGCGAAAAATCCTTCTGCAGATGTAGGAAAAAAGGCGTATTTCCTGCTATAATAAAGAAACAAACTGGAAAAGGAGAGCGAATATGAAAAATTCATGGAAGATTATTATTGGAATTGCGATTGTGTTATTGATTATTGGCATTCCATTTGTTGCAACATATAATTCGTTAAATAAAAAACAAAATGAAGTGGACGCGCAGTGGGCAAATGTCGAAAGTAAGTTGCAACGGCGCTATGACTTGATTCCTAATCTTGTGAATGCTGTAAAAGGCGATATGAAACAGGAAAAAGAAGTGTTTGGGGCGATTGCGGATGCACGTTCAGCGGTTTCAAAGGCAAGTTCGCAAAATGAACAAATTAAAGCTGCTGGGCAAATGGAATCAGCCGTTTCGCGTTTGATTGCAACGGTCGAAAATTATCCGGAGCTTAAGTCAAGTGATAATGTCACGCGTTTGATGGATGAACTGGCGGGTACGGAAAACCGGATTTCGGTTGAACGTGATAAATATAATGAAGTGGTTAAGTCATATAATACGAAAGTTAAAAGTGCACCAACAAGTTTTGTTGCGGGGATGCTAGGGTTTGAAACAAAACCTTACTTCAAAGCAGTGGAAGGTGCCGACAAAGCTCCTGAAGTCAATTTTGATTGAGGCGATTGATAATGAAAAAACTAATCCCGATTGTTAGCGCACTTCTTATACTGCTTTTGACTTTATTAATCGGGCCGGGAACGGCTTTTGCTGCAGATTTACCAAGTCCATCGAAAGAGTTTTATGTTTCGGATGGAGCTCGGGTACTGGATAAGAAAACGAAAGAAATGGTGCTTTCGGTTAATTATGCTTACCAAAAACAAAAAAGAAAAAACCACAAATTGTTCTCGCAACGGTGAAAAGTTTTGATGGGCTTTCAAAAGAAGAGTATGCCAATCAGCTTTTTAATAAATGGAAAATTGGATCGGGAAAAGAGAATAATGGCGTTTTAATCTTGCTTTCAACGAAGGAACGTGAAATTCGAATTGAAGTCGGATACGGACTTGAAGGTGCGATTACAGATGGAACTTCTGGTGAAATTTTAGACCATAACTTATCGTTTTTAAAAGATGATGATTTTAATCAGGGGCTTTCAAATATTTTTTTCGGAAGTAGCGATCCAAGTTAATAAGGAATATGATTATCAGGATAAAACGATTTTTAAAAACTATACAAGTGAGCTAGAAAAGGCTCGTGAAAATAGTGAAGATAGCGGAGATGGACTCAGCACGCCTGGTATCATTGCGATCGTGATTGGTGTCATTATTTTTGCAATTGTTTTTGGCGGCGGAAATAATGGTAGACGAGGTGGTCGTGGTGGACGCGGAGGCGGTTCTGGGATGGGACCGTTTATCGGCGGTGGTTTCTTTGGCGGCTCGGGCGGAAGTGGTTCTTCTGGCGGAGGGTTCTCTGGATTTGGTGGTGGAGGTTCCTCTGGTGGAGGTGGCGCTGGACGTGGATTTTAAAGAAAAAGGATCAGCTGTGGCTGATCCTTTTTTGGAAGGAGTATGCTTGATGGGACAGGTGTTAGGGCTTGCAGTTGGGAAGCCGAAAGAAATGGATATCGGACGAAATAAAACGATGATGACAGGAATCGGGAAAGAGCAAGTGGAGGGGGCTATGCTCCGGTTTGCCGGTTTTGATGGGGATGCTTCATTTGATTTGAAACACCACGGCGGGCTAGATCGCTCGGTTTGTATTTTTCCAAAGGAACATTATTCGTATTTTGAAGAGAAATTTAATCGAATCCTTCTTCCGGGTGCGTTTGGCGAGAATTTAACGGTTTCAGGTTTGCTAGAACAAGATGTTGCGATTGGAGATGTTTTTCAGGTAGGGGAAGTGAGGATTCAAGTTTCGGAAGCTCGTAATCCTTGTGCGACAATTGGGAAATATCATTTCATGCCAGCGCTTTTTAAGGAAGTTCGAAGTACCAGTCGGACGGGTTTTTTATGTCGAACGATCTCGGAAGGGAAGATTCAAAAGGGAGATGAGATCGTTCGTGTGAGGCGAGAAGTGGACCCGATTTCAGTAGCCTTTTGCAATGAAAAGGTTTTACACAGGATGGGCAAGCGGGAAGAGCTGGAGCGGATTAGCCAAATTGAGCCGCTTGCTGCACGTTACCGGGATGAGGTACTTGAAAAGCTTAGGAAAATGGGATGAAAAAAGAGCCGTTCGGAAGAACGGCTCTTGGCGTGTTTTGCGTTTAAAATGATTAGGGAAGATTAGGACAGCAAAAGTTTTGACTTAGCGAATTCGTAGTCGATTTTTCTTGCTTCTTGCCCCAAGCATGCAAAGATAACAAAATAGCGCAAACAAAATAGTGATGATTAAGCTGTGAAACAAGGCCACATAAAGATTGACGCTCGTATAAACGGAGAGAATACCAGTTACGGCTTGAACGGCAACAAGGATAATCGCAAGCACCATGCCGTACGTTAATACGCGATAATGTCTGTAGTCGCGGAAAACGAGCCAAGTCACATATAAAATCCAAATGACAAGGATGCCGGCTGCGATTCGGTGGAAATACTGAACGTAATCTTGTACGTTTTCGGGCCAAATAAAGCTGCCGTTTTCAAATGGCCAAACAGGAACTGCGAGACTCGCTTTTTCGTGTCGTACAAGTGCGCCTGTGTAAACGGCTAGATATGTATAAATGGTCAAGAAATAAAGGTTGAGTCGAAGTTTCGTTCCCATTACAAGGTTGCGCGCATCAAATTTATGGTCGACTTCAAAAATAAGTAATGCAAGTAAAACGATGCTTGAATAACAAATAATGGAAATACCGAAATGGAGAGCCATGATATAAGGATTTTGTCCCCAGATAACTGCCGCAGCTCCCATGAATGCTTGGAGAATTAAAAAGACAACGGAAATAATAGCAAGCGGTTTAGTCTCTCTGCGATCTTTGATTTTAATCCATGCACAAATGGCAAGCACGACAACGAAAATGGAGCCAAGTCCTGTTGTCATTCTGTGTGCAACTTCAATCAGTTTTTCAGGTGTAACGTCTGTCAGGTGAACGAGTTGTCCATTACAAAGCGGCCAAGAGTTCCCACAGCCGTCTGCTGATCCGGTTTTTGTAACTAGCGCTCCTCCGAAAACAACGAAGGTCATTGCTAGAATGGTGAGAACGGACCAGACTTTTAAAAATTTATTCATGTTCCCTTATCTCTCCTTTAGATGAATCTTGAAACGATTTTCTTATTTTAGCTACCTCCGTTCATTTTAGCTTGTTTTAATGGATAAGTAAAGGAATCCCTTGTTACTGCAGCTTTCACAAAGTCTTAAGTTTCACCATGTATAGGATTTCACAAAGTTTTGAGTGGTGAAAATGTTTTGAGTCAAAGGATTTTATTGCGATGTGTGAAGGCAATTTGGTTGACAAATCGTGTAGTTTTTTCACATAATGAATAGAAGAACTATGCGGCAATTTATTTAAGGGGGAGAAGTTTTGAGCAGAATCGAAAATACTGGCGAGTGGCAGAAAAGGGATGCAGTCAGTAAATTTAATGTGCGCGACTTTACGGAACTTGTAAAAGTAGGAATCGTTAATTCAAATACAATTACAGCTTTCACAGGAATGTGGTTAGCTTTTCAATTAAATGGGATTTCATTTATGCAGAATTTGGATGTAATCTTTTTTACGATTGTCGGTTCTGCACTTATTGTTGGAGCATCGGGAGCGTTTAATAACGTGATTGACCGGGATATCGATGGCAAAATGGAACGAACAAAAAACCGTCCCACTATGACAGGGAAAATTTCCGGTACAAAAGCTCTTCTTATAGCGGCCTTGCTTTTACTTATTGGGGCTGGAATGTTGTTTATGACCACTTGGCAAGCAGGTGTGCTTGGGCTTTCAGGTGTCTTTCTTTACGTGGTGGTTTATTCCATGTATGCTAAACGGAAACTTGTGAGTAACACCGTGATTGGGAGTTTTTCAGGAGCAGTTCCGCCGCTAATTGGTTGGTTTGCTGTTGATCCACATTTTAGTTTAATCCCAGTTATGCTCTTTTTAGTGATGTTTGCATGGCAACCGCCACATTTTTATGCGATTGCGATCAGACGAGCTGAGGAATATAGAGCAGCTGGAATTCCTATGCTTCCCGTTGTGAAAGGCTTTAACCGGACGAAGGGAAGTATGCTTTTCTGGGTACTTGTGCTTTCTGTTTTGCCGTTTTTCATGACAGAGCTCAGTCTTGTTTATGTAAGTTTAGCAACGATCTTAAACTTAGGTTGGTTGTTGCTTAGTTTATATGGATTCAAAATGAAAGACGACTTAAAATGGGCACAGTGGATGTTCATTTATTCGCTCAATTACATGACGATTTTGTTTGTTTCTATGATTGTTATTTCTATTTTTCTTTAATGCGAGTGGGCCTCAGGTTGGGGCTCGCTTTTTTCTTTAAAAAATCTTGAAGTTTTCCTCATCAAATTCTTTTTTTCAACTGGTATAGTGAGAATAGAAAGGATGCCGAGGTGGTACTGATGAAAATCGCAAGTTTTGAAAGAATGAAGCAACTTGTCGAAAATGGTAAATACGTCGATGCAGAATTGGAAAGTCGTAATATGATTACTGAAAACCCATCGCACTTTGCTGGTTATCTTTGTCTCGCCTATCTTAACTTCGCTAGTGAAAATTTTAGTGAAGCGGCTCATAACCTTGAACAGGCTCTTTTATACAACCAAAATATTGTGGAATGCTACCAACTAGGTGTGATGATTTATGACAGACTTGGTGAAAAGAAACGCGTTATTGAACTTGCTCGTTTCGGTCTTACGCTCGATCATGAAGAAGCAGATTTTTATGCGGCGCTTGCCAAATACGAAGTGGATAGTATAAAAGACAAAGCCGCACTCTATGAAACAGCACTTGCTTATGCTCCTAAACGTTTAGACATCATGGGAAGCTTAGCTTTTTGTCTATTCCAAATGGATAAAACAAGCAAGCGAGTTCTTGCTTTACAAAATACTGCGCTTACTGCTGATCCATTATTTGAACCGAATTTAGTTTATTTTGCAAAAATTAGTTATGCTCGTGGAGATTTTGAGGCAGCACGTGAGTTTACACGAAAATTATGTGTCATTGAACCTAGTAATGGGGAGTATCAAGCGCTGTATAATCAAGCTTGGGCAACTAAAAATCCATTTTGGTCTCTTTACGAACGTGTACGCTTGTTTGGAAAACGAATTTCTCTCATGCGACGAATTGTTTTGGTTAGCGTGTACATACTGATTTTTGCTCTTTTGACAAATTGGATTGGCTATTTGGCCGTTTTGATGTGGATTATTCCTCTATTAGTAGTGGTGGTGGCTATTTTGTCCCAAACGGAGCGAAAGGAAAAGCTAACACGACAAGACCGAAAAAACAGGTATTTGCGTTTGCCGCTAGCCATTATATTGTTAATGCTTCTTGCTTTTCCAGCCGGTGTTCGAACGGTTTCTACACTTGCGGACTGGATGACTCCAAATAGTTTGAAAAATAAGTATCCGATCACGGAGCCTTTTGAAAAACAAATCCATCCGTTTGAACAAAAAGAGTTTCCTTTAAAACTTCAAAAATAAATGGAGGCAGAAATTTTTAGAAAAGTAATAAATTCTAAGTTTCTGCCTTTTTTATATGGAGAAATTAGTGAGAAATGAAGCTAGCTGGGTAGCTTTTCACGAAAAAAAAACGCTACAATTAAAAGCAGAAAACAAGCCAAGAGGAGGGCAAAATTTGAAATTTGTACTAAGAGTGCTAGTGCTACTCGTTATTTGCCTTTTTATCGGTTACAATACAGATCTATTTTTTGAAAAGACGACAGAGAGAAATGAAGCACAGGATAAAGTAGAACAGAAAAATATGCCGACAGAAGCTAAGAAAGCAAATGAAACGAGTGAGCAGTTACCTGCGACCGATGAAAATATGGGAAGCTTCGTCAACCAAGATTTTTCGAAAGTAAAAGCTAAATTCGGAGACCCTATTCGGGTTGATAAAACCCCGTATGGTTATGATAATTATGTGTACAACCAACCGAATACAAGTTATATGCTTGTTGGTGTGCGAAATCATAAAGTGCAAACTATTTATGCACTTGGGCAGGATTTAAATTTAAAACCGTACCAAATCGGAATGTCTGTAGAGAAGGTGTTTACAAACGCCAAGCTTCAGTCAGAGATAGCTTTTTATTATGAAAATAATTTTTACCGATTTGAACTCTCGGAAAATGATTTAAACATGCGTCCAGTCGTTAGTCTTGGAAGTGGTGTTTATGCGCAGCTTAATTTCGATAAAATAGATGGCAAGCTGACGAGTGTCCGTTATTTAAATAAACTTTCATTTATCAAAATGCATCCTTATGAACTGAATTATCAAGGGGAAATTTATAAGGAAAATGTTTCGAGTGACTTATGGAATCAAGTCGATAAAGCAGCTGATTTAGAGGTTCTTGAAATTACAAATGTGCTTAGGGAGCGTTACAAAGCAGAACCTGTTGCAGATGAACAAGATGTTGCCAAAGTTGCTTACGGGCATAGTGTGGATATGGCAGAAAACAAATATTTTAGCCACGATTCGCCGACTTATGGTTCGCTAGGAGACCGGTTAAAAGAAGGAAATGTCGTATACACGAAAGCAGGCGAGAACATTGCTTACAATTATATTGATGCAGCTGCGGCTGTTGAGGGCTGGTTAAATTCGCCAGGTCACCGGAAAAACTTGCTAGAAAAAACCTATACGTATATGGGCTCTGGTACATTTCGAAAATACTACACGCAAAATTTTGTTACAAAAATAAAAAGACGCTTTTGTGAGTTCATGCTATAATGAATACGTACAGCGAAAAGTTTGGAGGGATTAGTTTGTTTGCAACGATGGAGAGTTTGGCACTACTTGATTTATCAGATGAATTATCTGCCATGATTCTCAGTTCAGAAGAAGCGAATAACTATCTGAGAAAGAAACAGGCGCTGCAAAATCCGGAAACGCAAGCGAAGGTACAGGCGTTTGCAAAAATCAAAGAGGCTTATGAAGAGGTGGAGCGTTTCGGCAGATATCACCCTGATTATAAAGAAGTAACTCGAAAAACTCGTGCTTTAAAGCGAGAACTCGATATGGATGAAGGGATTGCAGATTTTCGCCGAGCAGAGACCGATTTGCAGAATTTACTTGATGAAATTAGTCTTTTACTTGCGGGCGCTGTCTCATCGAATATCATGGTGCCAACTGGAAATCCGTTTTTCGAGCAAAAGTCAGCCTGTTCATCAGGCGGTTGCGGAAGTGGTGGAAGTTGCGGCTGCTCTGCATGATGATAAGAGGTGTAGAGGTTTAGAAGATGTAAAGGGGATAAAAAAATGGAAAATGATAGACAAGCTGTCGTGGTTTGGTTGAATCATTTGAAACAAGTTAGATCGCTTAAGCGGTTTGGCAATGTTCATTATGTTTCGCGAAAGCTAAAATACGCCGTACTCTATTGTGATATGTGTGATATTGAAGAAGTTTCCGCGAAGTTGTCGCGCTTTAATTATGTGAAACGTGTTGAACCTTCTTTTAGACCATTTCTGAAAACAGAATATGAGTCGAAAAAAGAAACGATGCATGATCATAGAAGTGAAGATGTTCAAATCACGATTTAAGATGAGGCAGTGCTGTTTTAAACAGCACTGCCTTCCGTTCATCTAGGAGGAGGTAAATTTTGAGAGTTATCGCTGGTTCAAGAAAGGGACATCGCTTAAAAGCCGTTCCTGGAGCAAATACGAGACCTACAACTGATAAAATAAAAGAAGCTTTGTTTTCAATGATTGGGCCGTTTTTCGACGGAGAAAAGGCACTTGATTTGTTCGCTGGAAGCGGGGGGCTTGGAATTGAAGCACTAAGCCGTGGCGCTTCAAGCTGTGTTTTTATTGATCAAGCAGGTGCTGCGATTAAGACGATTAAAGAAAATGTACAAGCTTGTCACTTTGAAGAGGAAGCTCAAATTTTTCGAAATGATGCTCGTAAAGCTTTAAAATTACTTCAAAAAAACGAACAGAGCTTTGATCTTGTTTTTCTTGATCCGCCATATAAAAAGCAACAACTAGAAAAACTACTTTTAGAACTTTGTGAACTTGGATTGCTTCAAAAAGGAGCGCTTATTGTATGTGAGCACGATAAAGAAGCAAAGCTACCAGATGAAATTCCTCAATTTGAAAAGATAAAAACTGCGGAATATGGCATCACTATCTTATCAATTTATCAGTTTGGAGAGTGAGAGCATGGAAGAGAGAATAGCTGTTTACCCAGGTACGTTTGATCCGATTACAAATGGTCACTTAAACATCATTGAACGAGCTGCTCGAAATTTTGATGTTCTTTATGTGACAGTGCTTAAAAATTCCAGCAAGAAATCGCTGTTTGACTTGGAAGAACGCATGCGGCTAATTGCCGAATCTACTGCTAGTATCCCTAATGTTCGTGTGGAAAGTTCTGGCGGGCTTCTAGTAGATTATGCGAAAGAAAAATCTGCGCATGTAGTTATCCGAGGATTGCGTGCAGTTAGTGATTTTGAATATGAACTTCAAATTGCGGCGATGAATAACAAACTCGATCCAGAACTTGAAACCTTTTTCATGATGACGAATCCAAGCTATTCCTTCTTAAGTTCGAGTATTGTTCGCGAAGTGGCTAGTTACGGCCGTAGCGTTGACGATTTAGTTCCAAAACCTGTCAGTCTGGCGCTTAAAGCTAAATTTTAATTGGAATTGCAGATAAGGGGTTGTTTCTAGAAATGCGTAAACAGTGGAAAAAGTTATTAGTCATTGCCATATTGTTAATTGTTATCGTGGGATTTTTTATCCCCGTGCCTTATTATATTACGAAACCAGGTTCTGCGGAGGAACTTGAGCCGCTTGTGCGGGTTTCTGGGCATACAAGTAAGTCGAAAGGGTCGCTAAGTCTTGTGACGATCGCAATGGCAGAAGCTAATATTTATACATATGGGTTAGCCAAGCTGCTTCCTTATCATGAACTTGAAAAAGAAAGTGATGTCCGTCTTGATCATGAAACGAATGAAGAATATAATGTTCGGCAAATGTATATGATGAATGAATCGAAAAATAATGCGATTCAAGTCGCTTATAAAGCTGCTGGGCAAGACGTGAAAATCAAATATGATGGCATTTATGTAATGAGCGTACTCGATGATGTTCCAGCAGCTAAATATTTACACGCAGGGGATCTCATCACAAAAATTGATGGTAAAGCATTTAAATCTAGTAATGAATTTATTTCCTATGTAAAAGGCAAGAAGCAAGGGGATAAGGTGAATGTACAATTTGTTCACAACAAAAAGAAACAACAAGCTGGTATCGAACTGACTAAAATCGATAAAAAAGGAACAACTGGGATTGGCATTACCCTTGTAGATGATGAAAAAATTGAAACGTCACCAAAAGTGGAAATTGATTCTGAAAAAATTGGTGGTCCATCTGCCGGTTTAATGTTCAGTTTAGAGATTTATTCTCGCTTCCAAAAAGAGGACTTAACGGCTGGTAAAAAAATTGCAGGAACCGGAACCATTAGCCCAGATGGAGAAGTAGGACGAATTGGTGGGATTGATCAAAAAGTGGTGGCTGCTGATAAAGAAGGCGCAACTATCTTTTTTGCCCCCAACGATGAAATTACAAAAGCTACGAAAAAAGACAATCCAGGGATTAAATCCAATTATCAAGAGGCTAAAGAAACAGCAAAAGAAATTGACACCAAAATGAAAATCATTCCTGTAAAAACATTCCAAGATGCTGTTGAGTATTTAGAAAAACTACAGAAGTAAATAAAAATTTGAGAAATCGCAAATGAAATAGCGCCTGAACTTTTCAGAATTTGAATGGTATTTGAATTTTGAAAGATACTTTGGAGTTGTTTCTAGCGGTTTCTTTTCTTAAAAGCGGGAAAGGAAGAGTAAGGGAGGTATCTAGAAAGCGAGGGATGAAATAAAATGAATCTTAAAGTTCGAAATCAAGCGAAAATCAGTGCTTTTTTTCCAACATATAGAAGTTCTGAGGGACTTGACAAAGGGATCCGCATGACAGAACACTTATTTACAAAATGGCAAGAAGCGGATGACAAAAATGAACGAAAGAAAAAACGAAAGTGGTTACTTTCTCTTCTTGTTACTCGAGCGCAGGCAAACGGATTTAGTCGGCCTGCTGCCATCGAAAAACGCCCGCTTCTTGAAGTTGACTGGCAACCGCTTCTTTTTGCTGAACTTGGAACGCTAAAAGATGAAGCAGAGGAAGTTTCTGTGTTAGATTACGGAGCGGATCCTGAAGGGAAAATTGACTCGACTTTGGCTTTTAAACGGGCAATGCGTCGTGGTGGTCGAATCGTTTATGTTCCAAAAGGGACATTTTTGATTTCAGGATTAAAAGTTCCATCTAATACAGCGATTATCGGAGCAGGGGAAGAACTAACAACACTTCTATTGATAAAAGAAACCCCAAAAAAGAGGCAAGGAATTCGAAATCGCAATCTCTTTGCTGGGAACAAACGAATTCGTTTAGAAGGCTTTACTTTGAACTGGGATTCCTCCCGTTTTGGAGAAAGCGAAAGAAGTGCCTCAGGAGGCACTTCTTCGAGTGGAATCACGCTTGCACATGTTCAATTTGCACTCATCAGAAAGGTGAAAGTATTAAATGCAGGACTGCATGGTGTTGATGTTACGAGCGCATTTTATAGCTACCGAGGTGATGGAACAACTTCAAGATTTCGCAGTGCATATGTTTGGATTGACCAAGTTGAAGCAGCCGGATTTGGGGATGATGGCGTGACAACACACCATAGTGATTTTATTTATATTTCACATTGTTTTTTGCATGATCCAAGTGGAAGGGCTCATGAAAAAGGATTCTCCAATTCAAATGGGATTGAGGTGGACGATGGATCGAGACATGTCGTTTTACACAATAACGCCACCGAAAACTGTTTCGGTGGCGTAGAAATCAAGGCGCATGAAACAAGTTCTGCAGCCTATGATACTCAAATTATTGGTCATATTTCTTCTTCAGATAATCGTTCGTTTAACTTCCGACATATTGGTCACCACAAAGGAGAAGATGAGGAAAGTCAGACGGCAACTGGAATTCGTGCCACTTTTTTTAATTGCGGAGTTGCCCGTTTCCACACCGCTTTATATGGATAGTGAACCACGGGCGTTAGTTATTTCTGCCTATAAAAAAGTAAGTATCACTCATTTTCTCGTAGTAGATGAGAAACACACACAAATACTTGCTATTCAGTACCGTGCTAGTCAAGTTGCGTTCGATAAAATATATTACAAAGGAAAGAAACCGGAAGTTAGACTTGGCAAAGAAACGCACGATGTGAACATATCAGAAATAAAGCAGTGGTCGGGCACTGAATGGAGCGTCTAGCTGCGCTGTATTTCCTTCTAGTAAATGATAGAGTCTTGATGCTTGGATGTCGTATTGGATGAGCTCTTGACTTGCTTTTGAAGGTGTCGAAACAAGTGGGAGCGACAGTTCTTTTTTGATCGTGGAAAGATATGCTTGCCCTTGTTTCGTCATGCCAAGCAGGCGAAGGTGGTTTTCAGGCTGATCCTTTTTTTGAAACTGTAATAGAATTTGCATAGCTGTCCGGCGAACGCGTGAGGTGCTGTAGCGTTTTGTTGTTGTAGCACGCAAGAAATCTTCTGCTGTTTCTTCAAAAGCAGCGCGTCGCAAGCGGTTTTCGATACCTTCTGTCACACTGTTGATTACTGTAAGAGACTCATTTCGGTCGCTTAAAAGGCGGTAGCGTAAATACGGATAGGCGCTTGAAAAGGACAAAAGAGGAGTCTGATAGTTTTCTAGCGAAGTATAAACAAAACCGGGAACTTTCGTTTTTATAGCAGGAAGGTTATTCTCAAGTAGAAGCTTACGGAGCGCCGTAGCACTGGCAAAATCATTTGAATGGGCATTTGTTGCGTGATAGTTATTTGTTCGTTTAAGTGAATAAAGTTTAAGACCAGCTTCTTGCTTTTCATTTGCAAGGGCATAGTGGAGACCTAAAATATTGTTGGGCTTTGTCACATCAAGTTCATTCGTGAAAGAAGTGAGTGTTTCTGTGTAAGCTTCGCCATAACTTAGCTTTTTTTCTGTTAGCATTCGGCGTAAAGCTTCTTCGAAGAGCGGACTAGCAGCCAGCTTGGCAACGATGCGGAATTTTGTAGCATCACCATTTTCACTTCCGAAAAAAAGCGCATTCGTTTTTAAATCCTTGAGCAATTCAATCGCTGCTGAAGCAAAGATATCTGCTTGTTGGACAGCAAACCGAACAGGCAACTCAAATACAAGGTCACAGCCAGCTTCAAGAGCCCATTTTGTACGCAGTTCTTTAGAGACGATCGCCGGTTCCCCGCGCTGTACGAAAGAACCACTCATGATTGCGATGATGATATCCGCATTTGTTTGTTTTCGCGCTTCTTGCAAATGGTATAAATGCCCATTATGAAGCGGGTTATATTCAACAATAATTCCAGTGGCACGCAAATTTTCTCACCTCGTTTACATTTTTGTTTTCTTAAGCATATCATCTTGTTTAACTCCTGCCAAGAAACCGGAAAAAACATTGACAAAAACCTTTGAAAAAGCTATAATAGCTTTTGTTGCGCTTGGAGTGATGAATGATGAAATGGTCATTAAATCAATTAAAAAAATACCGTAACGAACCTTTTAAAATCAACGAACAAGTTGATCTAACTGAATACTTGAAAGCGAACAATCAAGATGTGCGAGGAGCTTCTCCTGTAACAGTTCAAGGCGGACTAGAAATGCAGGGAAATGATGTGGTCGCAAGCTTATACATTAGCGGGTCGCTTGTGCTTCCATGTGCAAGAACGCTTGTGGATGTAGTTTGGCCGTATGAAATTCATTCGGTAGAAACCTTTGTCGCATCGAAAGAAGATCTTCAAGATGAATCTTTCCATTTGATGGAAAAAGATACGGTGGATTTGACCCCCGTTGTTGAAGAACTTTTATTGGTTGAAATTCCTATGCAAGTATTTAGTGATGAAGTAACTGGAAGTGAAGAACTTCCGCAAGGGAAAGACTGGGAGCTAAAAACAGAAGATGATTTTGTTCAAGAAGAAGCTCTTAAGAAACCAAAGGTGGATCCTCGTCTTGCGGGACTGGCCGATTTTTTTTGATGAAAAAAAAGACGATTAGTACCGATCAGGCTGGAATAAATTTTAAGGAAATCCTTAAAACTCAAATTCGCTAAGGAGGTGTATGGAAATGGCAGTACCTGCTAGAAGAACTTCAAAGACTAAAAAACGTAAGCGTCGCACACATTTCAAATTACAGGTTCCAGGCATGAATGAATGCTCGAACTGTGGAGAAATGAAACTTTCTCACCGCGTATGTCCTGAATGCGGACATTATGATGGTAAAGAAGTAGCGAACGGTTAATTGAACCGTTTATAAACAAGTGATACGTACACTTGTAAACTTATAAAAGCACGACAAGATACCATGGATCTTGTCGTGCTTTTATTTTTGTTTGTTTTCGCTTAAAATAATAGAAGATAGAATTTTAAAGCAGACCGGGAGGCAGAATATGAAGCCGAAAATAGGGATCATTGGTGGCGGAGCGATTGGACTGTTTTTTGCCGCGCGTTTGAGTTTATATGCAGATGTCACGGTATTTGTTCGTCGCACGGAGCAACAAGTGCGATTAAATGCAGAAGGAATCAAGCTTGGAACAGATACTTATTCGGTAAGAAGTGAAGTGACCGGGGAACAGAGCTTTAGACATCAAGATTTGCTTTTTGTGACGGTTAAAAGTTACCAACTGGCTGGACTCAAGGCGCAATTGGAAACTTTTCCGAAAGAAACGCCGCTTGCTTTTCTGACAAATGGGATCGGGCACATCGAATGGCTTAAAGAATTGTCTGCTGAAACAATTTTACTTGGGATTACAAGCCATGGAGTGGTACGACGTAGCGATCGAGAAGTTGAATCTAGCGGAAGTGGTGAAACTACGCTAGGCATTTGGTGCGGGAGCTTTGATGAAGGATTAAAAGAATATCTAACAACTTTGCCCGATTTTCCGGTTTCTTTCTCGGCGAATATTTTTAAAGAGATTTACCGAAAATTATTGATTAATACGGCGATCAATCCACTTACGGCACTTTTAAATGTTCCAAATGGATCGCTGCTTACAAATAAAGAATTTCACGGATTGCTACTTGAAGTGGTTCGAGAAGCTAATCGAGTGTTACAAGTAGAAAATGGTATAGAAGTAGTGGAAGAAATTTGTCGAAATACGGCCTTTAACTGGTCATCAATGGCTGTTGATTTATTACATAAAAGAAAAACAGAAATAGATGCGATCGTGCTTCCAGTTTTGAAGATGCTTGAAGAGAAAGAACTTTCTGCAGAAAGACTCACGATGCTTTATCAACTTATTAAAGGAAAGGAGAACGAAAATGCTAAATTGGACGACTGAGATGTCAGCCTGGTTGATGATTTGCCCTGTCTTTTTGTTTTTCTTCCTATACTTGGGGCTAAAGTGGGGACTGAAAAGTCAACCCCGTGCGTTAAAACGGAGTGCAGATTTTACCACGTTTTTCTTTATTCTAGCGGATCACTTCTGGATGGTTCAATTATTTGGGCGATCGTTCTTACTCTACATTTTGCTTGTTTTATTTTTAGTTGGCATCGGGATTGTCGTTATTTTTGCGCTTAGAGATGGGGAGCTTCGTCTTGCTCGCGTTTTCCAAACCTACTGGCGAATCTGTTTTTTCATTTTTGCCTTGTTTTATCTCTTCTTTTATCTCACTGGACTTATTCTTGCGATCAGTTATCAATAAATGAAAAAACGTTTTGGGCAAGAAGTGGGGGGTTTTTACTTTTTCGCCCCATTTCCCCCCACCGCATTTTTTGTTTTTTGTTAGATGGCTTTATATCAATACTTTTAATCTCTTTCTCTCTATGAGAAAGAGTATTTTTTTTTGGAATTTTTTAGGTTTAGGGTGGAGTAAAGTGGGGAGATGTGGTAAAGTGGTAGATAAGAAAGTGGGGGAAGTCTAATGTTCATGGGCGAATATCAACATAACATTGATATAAAGGGCCGTTTAATCGTGCCAGCGAAATTCCGTGAGCTATTAGGCGAACAATTTGTCATCACTCGCGGACTCGATAAGTGTTTATTTGCTTATCCACAATCGGAGTGGAGCAAGTTGGAAGAAAAGCTTCAATCGCTTCCACTGACTAAAAAAGATGCCCGTTCATTCACGCGGTTCTTCTTTTCTGGGGCTTCTGAATGTGAACTTGATAAGCAGGGACGGATTAATATTCCACAGACGCTGTTAAGTTATGCAGACCTTGAAAAGGAATCAGTGATTATCGGAGTTTCCAATCGTGTGGAAATTTGGAGTAAGCCGGAATGGGAGGCTGCTTTTGAAGAAGCCGAAGAATCCTTTGCGGATATTGCTGAAAATATGATTGGATTCGATATTTAAGGAGGGCTAAAATGTTTCAACATGAAACAGTTTTGCTGCATGAAACAGTAGATAAATTAGAGATAAAAAAAGATGGGGTTTATGTAGATGCAACACTTGGTGGTGCAGGGCATACGTCTTATCTGCTCAGTCAGCTTGGCGAAGAAGGACGCGTTTATGCGTTCGATCAAGATGATGTGGCCATTCAAAATGCTAAAGAAAATTTAAGCGATTCTCGTCTTACACTCATTAAAGCGAATTTTCGCGAGCTAAAACTTGAGCTTCTTGCGAAAGAAGTAAAGGAAGTAGACGGTATTTTATATGACCTTGGGGTATCTTCACCGCAACTTGATGAGCGTGAGCGTGGATTTAGTTATCACAACGACGCCGCACTTGACATGCGAATGGATAGAACTCAGGAACTTTCGGCAAAAACAGTTGTGAATGAATGGAGCTATGAACAGCTAGTTCGAATTTTTTTTTCGCTATGGTGAAGAAAAGTTTTCGAAACAAGTGGCACGCGAAATCGAGCGACGCCGAGAAAATGCTCCTATTGAAACGACGGGGGAACTTGTGGATATTATTAAGACGGCAATTCCAGCGCCAGCAAGACGAAAAGGTGGGCATCCTGCAAAACGGATTTTCCAAGCCATTCGAATTGCTGTGAATGATGAATTATCGGCTGTTGAAGATTCTCTTACTGATGCTCTTACGCTACTAAAAAAAAGGCGGAAGAATTAGTGTTATTACTTTTCACTCACTAGAAGATCGGATTGTGAAACAAATTTTTCAAGAGGCAGCGAAAGGACCAGAAGTACCACGAGGATTACCGGTTTTGCCTGATGAATATCAACCAGATTTTAAATTGGTCGAAAGGAAACCGATTCTGCCGAGTGTCGAAGAGATTGAACATAATAATCGGGCGCGTTCTGCAAAATTGCGCGTCATTGAAAAAATCAAATGATGTAGGAGATGGTTTATGTGAGTAATGTAGCCTACAAATCCAATTTGGAACCAAAGCGTATACATACTGAACACACAGAAGAACAAAAACAAATACTTGTCAAACGTAAGCGAGTGACAACAGGTGAAAAAATAATCGTTGCGATTGCAATCGTAGTAGTGGCTGTCATCGCTTTTCAAATCATTCGAGTACAAGCAAGCATTTATGATGTTAATCAAAGTGTAGAAACGACAGAATCTAAACTTTCTGATCAAGAGAAAAACAATGCAGATTTGAAAGTGCAAGTGAACGATTTGGGTCGCTATGAACGGATTCTTCAAAAAGCAAAAGAAAAAGGCTTGAAACTTGATGGTGATAACGTGAAAGTAGTAGATGGCAAATGAATCGGCGCAGAGGAAATATGAGGAGAGGCGCATTAGCTCTTTTTGTCTTTTTCACTGCGCTTTTCCTCGTTCTTACGGGACGCTTTTTATACATTCAAATTCGTGGTGTGGTGAACGGGGAACCGCTTGCTGCACTTGCTAGTAAGCAACATGCAAAAAGCGAAGTTATTGAAGCAAAACGTGGTTCGATTATTGACCGGAATGGGGAAGTGCTTGCTGAGGATACGGCTACTTATACACTTGCTGCTGTTGTTTCCGATCGGTTATCTAAAACGGATAAAAATCCGATGTATGTGACGAATAAGGAAAAAACGGCTGAAGTGCTTAGCAAATATATCGCGATGTCAAAGGCGGATATTTTGAAGCAATTAAATAAGAAAAAAGTTTACCAAGTCGAATTCGGAAAAGCGGGGAAAAATCTCTCTGTTGAAACGAAAAAGAAAATTGAAAAAGAAGATTTGCCAGGTTTGATTTTCACTCGACAAGCGGAACGATTTTATCCAAATGGAACATTTGCTACACAATTGATTGGGTTTGCGCAGCAAACAGAGGGCCAAAGTGGAGAAAGTTCACTCGTTGGAAAGATGGGTATTGAAAAAAGTTATAATTCGGCGCTAACTGGAGAAAATGGCAAGTTAAAATATAGCACAGACCGGATGGGTTATATTTTACCGAATGCAGATAAAAATGTTGAAAAGGCAAAAGATGGTAGCCAAATTGAACTGACGCTAGATAAAAAAATTCAAACCTTTTTAGAGGATACGATGACAACGGTAAATGCCAAATATAAGCCTAAAAATATGATGGCAGTTGTGATGAATCCAAAGACAGGGGAAATTCTAGCAATGAGCCAGCGTCCATCATTCAACCCGACGACAAAAGCGGGCTTAAATGAACAATCAGCTGGGGTTTGGCAAGATTTGCCTGTCGAATATGCCTATGAGCCAGGCTCTGTTATGAAGATTTTTTCACTGGCTTCCGCAATTGATACAGGCGTATACAACCCGAATGCGTACTTTAAGTCTGGAATTTACAAGGTTGGGGATATTCCTATTCATGACCATAATGGTGGGGTAGGTTGGGGCACGATTCCTTATCGGGAAGGAGTCGAGCGTTCAAGTAACGTTGCTTTTGCTACTTTGTTAAGTAAGATGGGGACGGATACGTTTGAAAAATATTTGACGAAATTTGGCTTCGGAAAGAAAACAGGGATTCAGCTTCCAAACGAAGCAACTGGAAAGATTCTTTATCACTATCCGGTCGAAAAAGTAACCACGGTTTTTGGTCAAGGGACTACTGTTTCGATGATGCAAATGCTACAAGGAGCTTCGGCCATTGCAAGCGATGGGAAAATGAAATTGCCGTATGTGGTTTCTTCGGTGAAGGATCCAAATACCAATCAAACGACCAAAACGCAAATGAAAGTTACGGGGAACCCGATTAGCGAAGCAACGGCTAAGCAAACTCGAGAAGAGCTAGAACAAGTAGTGAGTGGGGAACACGGCACAGGGAAACTTTATGCCATCCCCGGTTATTCAGTTGCTGGTAAAACGGGAACTTCGCAAATTGCGGATCCAACTTCTGGAAAATATATGACTGGAAAAAACAATTATATATTTTCATTTATGGGGATGGCTCCAGCAAATGATCCGGAGATCGTGATGTATGTGACTATGCAGCAACCACAACTTTCTGATACTGAAACGGGCGGAGAAGCTGTTTCTGAGGTCTTTAACCCAGTTATGAAAAATAGTTTGCAGTATTTAAATATTAAACCGGCTGCTGAGAAGAAGCTTTCGAAGATCACCATGAAAGATTACACTGGAAAATCGGTAGATGAAGCGAAAAAAGCAGTAGAACAAGATCGATTAACACCAATTGTGATCGGAAACGGAAAAAAAAATTGTACAACAACTTCCCAAAGTGGGAGAGACAATTCTTGAAGGTCAAAAAGTGATTTTGATGACTGATGGAGATATGACTGTTCCAGACATGCAAAATTGGTCGCGCGAAGATGCACTCAAAGTTTCAGAGATCACGGGGATTCCATTTAGCTTTAGTGGAAGTGGATACGTGACAAAACAAAGTGCAGCTGCTGGGACGATTTTAAATAATGACACGGAGCTTGAGCTCGAACTTGCTGCTCCGGATTCTATTGAAGCTTTTACGCAGAACAATGATGATTCAGATAAGGAAAAGGTCAAGCAAGACACAAATATTCAAGAAAATCAAGGTGTAGGAGACCTTTTGACGGGTCAATGATTTTTGCCTAGTAGGTATTCTGGCTTCTTTGTCAGAGAAGCCAGAATACCTACTTTACTGGGCTTTAGGTCATATAGAAATGCTTATTACTTTTTGCTAAGATAGAAAAGGAGATTTTTTGTCTTATTTATTTTAGGGAAGAGCGAAAAGCAAGCTTAAAGGAGATGGAAGTTGTGAAGTTAGAGAAGCTATTAAGTGTGCTGCCGCTTTATTATAGCGATGATAAGTTGCCGGAGATAGATATTGAAAAAATAGAACAGGACAGCCGTGAAGTAACACCAGGTACTTTTTTTTGTTTGTATTGACGGGGAAGTAATCGATGGTCATGAATTTGCTAAGGCGGCTGAAGAAAAGGGAGCAAGTGTTATTTTGTCGGAACGTGAGGTACCTGTATCGATTCCCGTGATTCGTGTTCAAGACACAAAGCGTGCACTCGCGCTTCTTGCCGATCATTTTTATGGTTCGCCAAGTCAGAAAATGCGCATGATTGGTGTAACGGGAACAAATGGGAAGACGACAGTTACTCATTTGATCGACCAAATTTTGCGGGCTCAAGGTGAAAAGACGGGGCTCATCGGTACGATGTATATGCGCATTGCTGAGCGCACGATCGAAACTAAAAACACCACGCCGGGAAGTTTAACGCTTCAACAAGTTTTTTCTGATATGAAAAAAGCTGGTGTAACGAATGTGACGATGGAAGTTTCAAGTCACGCACTCGTTCAAGGCCGTGTTCACGGAACGGACTATGATGTGGCAGTTTTTACGAATCTTTCACAAGATCATTTGGACTACCACAAAACAATGGAAGCTTATGCCCATGCTAAAAGCTTGTTGTTTGCGCAACTTGGCAATAAGTTCCAAAAGGAAGCCCCCAAAATAGCCGTGCTCAATGCGGATGATCCGGCTTCAGAAACGATGCGAGAAGCAACGGCTGTCCCTGTCATTACTTATGGAATTGACCATGATGCTGATTTTAGAGCAAAAAATATTGAAATTACAAGTAAAGGATCGACTTTTGATTTAGTTTCAAAAACAGGTACCCAGAAAGTGCACATTCAAATGATCGGTAAATTTAGTATCTATAATGTTCTTGCGGCGCTTGCGACTTCTTTTGCACTTCAAATTCCAGAAAAAGAAGCTATCCAAACCCTTGGGGAAATAAAAGGCGTTGCAGGACGCTTTGAACTCGTTCATGCGGGACAAGATTTTCCGGTTATTGTCGATTATGCGCATACACCAGATGGTTTGTTGAATGTGCTTGAAACAGTAGACGAATTTGCTGAAAAACGCGTATTTGTCGTTGTAGGTTGTGGCGGTGATCGTGACAAAGGCAAACGACCGAAGATGGCAAAAATTGCAGTTGAGTATGCGACAGATCCTATTTTCACATCAGATAATCCGCGGACAGAAGACCCGCGAACAATTATTAGTGATATGGAAAAAGGTGTAGAAGGAAAAGACTATGTTGTACGAGTAAACCGTCGGGAAGCGATTCAGTATGCGATTGAACAAGCTGAAGCGCGCGATGTGATTTTAATTGCCGGAAAAGGTCATGAAGATTATCAAATCATCGGAACGGAAAAAATCGATTTTGACGATCGTGTGGAAGCGCGATTAGCTATTGAAAAAAAAACTAGAACTTTAATACAATAAATAACAGTTTTAAAGAAAAAGATTGGGGAGAAATCATTGTGTCATTTTATATGTTATTCACCACGCTTGCGATCGCGTTCATTTTAACGGTAGCTTTTGTACCGGTCTTAATTCCATTTTTAGTGAAGCTGAAGTTTGGTCAAAGTATCCGCGAAGAGGGACCGAAGATGCATGCTCAAAAATCTGGGACACCAACGATGGGGGCAGTTGTTTTCTTGACGGCCATCATGTTTAGTTATTTGATTATGAGCTTCATCACTAATTCTTTCAGTTTAACAACCGGGTTGCTGTTTATTGCAATCGCGCTTTATGGTGCACTTGGATTTCTCGATGATTATATTAAAGTAGTTAAGAAACGCAATTTAGGTTTAACGTCCAAACAGAAATTTCTTGGACAAGTAGCGATCGCTGTCCTTTTTTTCCTTCGTTTATCATTTTGGAGATTTTTCGGAAACACTACGCATTCCATTTACACAAACAGAAATTGACTTAGGCTGGTTTTTCTTGCTATTTGTTTTGTTCTGGCTGGTTGGCTTTTCAAACGCGGTCAATTTAACCGACGGACTAGACGGACTCGTTTCTGGACTTTCGAGCATCGCTTTTGCCGCGTTTGGCGTTATCGCGATTGTGCAAAATCAATTTGAAGTCGCTTTGTTTTGCTTTGCTGTAGTTGGAGGAATGCTTGGTTTTCTATTATTTAACAAGAACCCTGCGAAAATATTTATGGGCGATACCGGTTCGCTTGCGCTCGGTGGGGCACTTGCAGCCGTTTCGATTTTGCTTAAACAAGAGTGGCTTCTTCTCCTCATCGGAATCGTTTTTGTTGTTGAAACGGCATCCGTGATTTTACAAGTTTCTTATTTCAAATTGACACACGGCAAGAGACTATTTCGCATGACACCCATTCACCATCATTTTGAACTTGGTGGTTGGAATGAGTGGCGTGTTGTTCTTACATTTTGGGGAGTAGGTTTACTTGCTGCAGTTGCAGCCATTTTAATGGTACAGTTATAAATGATTTTAGCGTCTCTAAAGGCTCATTTTTAGCCGTTTAGCTGGCGCTTTCAGTCGTTTTTAGCAAAAAAGGGAAATATCGGAGGCTAACAAAATGAAAAATATTGAAATGTATTATCATAAGAAGGTACTGGTTCTAGGGCTTGCCAAAAGTGGTGTGAGCGCTGCAAGCTTGCTCCATAAGTTAGGCGCTTTTGTCACAGTTAATGATCAAAAGCCATTTAGTGAAAATCCAGAAGCGCAAGGATTGCTCGAGCAAGGCATTAAAGTTATTTGCGGAAGCCATCCAACAGAACTTTTGGATGAAGGCTTTGAATTACTTGTGAAAAATCCGGGGATTCCTTATAACAATCCAATGGTTGCAAAAGCTGAGCGTCTTGGAATTCCTGTTATTACAGAAGTGGAACTGGCTTATCAGATCTCTGAAGCGCCGATTATTGGGATTACAGGAACGAATGGTAAAACAACGACGACAACGATTATTGACCGGATGCTAAATGAAATGGTGGCGGGTAAGTCACTTCTTGCTGGAAACATTGGCTTTCCTGCATCAGCTGTTGCGGAAAATGCGACAAGCGATCAGTGGATTACAATGGAACTCTCTTCTTTCCAACTGATGGGCGTTACTACATTTAGGCCTAAAATTTCGGTTATCACAAACATTTACGAAGCGCATCTGGATTACCACAAAACGCGGGAAGAGTATGTGGCTGCTAAGTGGAATATTCAAAAGAACCAAACGAAAGAGGATACCCTTGTAATTAATTGGGACCAAGAAGAGCTTCAAGGGCTCACTCGGAAAACGGCAGCACGTGTCATTCCGTTTTCAACGACACAGCGCCTTTCTGAAGGAGCGTATGTACAAAATGATCAGCTGATGTTCAATGATGAAGTGATCGGTTCTAGGGAAGATATCCTTCTCCCAGGTGAGCATAACCTTGAAAATATCTTGGCAGCAATTGCCACAGTGAAAACGATTGGCGTTTCAAATGACGCTATTATGACCGTTCTTAAAACCTTTAAAGGCGTGCCACATCGTACTCAGTTTGTAACCGAATTTAATGGACGTAAATTTTATAACGATTCAAAAGCAACGAATATTTTAGCGACACAAAGCGCTTTAAAAGGTTTCAAGCAACCGGTGGTCCTTCTTGCTGGTGGACTAGATCGCGGAAATGAATTTGATGAATTGATGCCATTTTTACGAAATGTGAAAGACGTAGTTGTTTTTGGTGAAACAGCGGACAAAATCGCGCGAGTAGCTAAGGAAACAGGGACGAGCGTTCATTATGTCACTGATGTTGAAGCGGCTGTTCCAGTTGCTTATAAAGCTTCTCAACCAGGAGATGTCATTTTACTTTCACCTGCTTGTGCAAGTTGGGATCAATATCGAACTTTTGAAGTGCGAGGGAATGCTTATATGCGGGCTATTCGCGCACTGACTGATGAGGTGGAAAAATGAAGATTGTGCTAACAGGCGGCGGTACGGGAGGTCACATCTTCCCCGCACTTGCCTTCATTCGAGAATGTAAAAAAGAATATCCAGATGCTGAGTTTTTATACATCGGCACCTCAAAAGGTCTTGAAGCAGATCTTGTCCCGCGGGAAGGAGTCGCTTTTGAAGCTATTGAGATTACTGGTTTTAAACGTTCGTTGTCACTGGAGAACTTTAAGACGGTTGCCCGATTCTTTAAAGGGACAAAAAAAAGCAAGGAAATTTTGCGTCGCTTTAATCCGGATTGTGTGATTGGAACAGGCGGTTACGTTTGTGGGCCAGTCGTTTATGCTGCAAGCAAATTGAAAATCCCAACGATCATTCATGAGCAAAATAGTGTTGCGGGACTTACCAATAAATTTTTAAGTCGTTACGTTGATAAAATCGCCATTTGTTTCGAAGAAGTTAGCGATTCGTTTCCGTCAGAAAAAATTGTGTTTACAGGAAATCCCCGGGCTTCCGAAGTGGTGAATATCGAAGCGACGAATGCGCTTAATGCCTATCGATTAGACAGCGCTAAACCTACCGTTCTTGCTTTCGGGGGGAGTAGAGGGGCGAGACCGCTTAATGAAGCAGTCTGGAAAATCTTGCCAGAATGGAAAGATAAGGACTATCAGCTACTTTATGTGACCGGAAATGTGCACTATGAAAAAAATAAAAAGAAGAACTTCAAACCCTTGATTTGGGTGAAAATATCAGTGTGGTTCCTTTCGTCTACGATATGCCAGAAGTTTTAAACGAAGTCGAACTTGTCATTTCACGAGCAGGTGCGACAACCATTGCGGAATTAACTTCGCTTGGTGTGCCGAGTATTTTAATTCCGAGTCCGTATGTAACGGCTAATCATCAAGAAAAAAATGCCCGTTCTCTTGAAAAAAGCGGGGCTAGCGTCGTGATTACAGAATCTGAGCTAGGGCAAACGGATTTGATGGCACAAATTGATGCGATTATGTCAGATAAGCCGACACTTGATGAGATGGCTTTTCACGCGCGAGAGCTTGGTGTGCCAGATGCAGCTAAGCGGCTAGTAGATTTAGCGACAAGCCTCATGAAAGCATAAAGGGACTAGGGCAAAGGAGGCAAGATTTAAATGGCGAAAAATAGAAAAGTGGTTTCCATTGAAAGCCGCATCCCAGAATTGAAGAAGTATCGCAAGAAAAGATTGGTTCGCCATTTAATTCTTCTGATTGGCTTCTTTGTTCTTTTGATTCTTGCAACTTTGTATTTTTTATCACCGGTTAGTAAAGTGGAAACGATCTATGTGTCGGGAAACCGTGAGTTAACGGAGCAAGATGTGCGGTCAGATAGTGGTGTTCGAAAAGGCGACTATATGATTGCAACAAATAATAAAAACGTAGCGGAACAACTTGAAAAAAAATAAAATGATTAAAAAAAGCTGTTGTTGAAAAAAAGCGGACTACGTGCAATTAAAATCAAAATTACCGAGTATAAAACGATTGGTTATGAGCCGAAAGATGGCTTTTACTATGAGATATTGGAAAATGGCGAGTTGCTACTGGAACGAGCTAGAAAATTCCCGATTGGAAATCGTGTGCTCTTTTTCAATTTTAAAAATGATGACGTGTTGAAAGATATGGTGAAGGAATGGAAAAAGCTACCGACAAGTGTTCAAAATGCTGTATCGGAGATTCATCTGAAGCCTATAAAGAGTGACTCTGAACATATTTTATTATACATGAATGATGGCAATCAGGTAACAGCAACTATTCACGGATTTGCGGATAAAATGAGTTATTATCCTTCTATTTCTGCTCAATTAAACAACGGACAAAAAGGTGTTATTGATCTTGAAGTAGGGGCATATTTTGAAAGCTATTATAAAAAGAAACAAGAAAAGGAAAAGGCAGATTCCGAATGATTCTATAGACAATTCATCTAAAAAAGGGGTCATTCGTTCCCTTTTTTCTACTATTTACTTGTAATTCTTAAAAAATGTTCAAAATTTGATCTTTGTACTTTAATTCAAAAGTTTGTTGGTGTAGACTATAGTATAGGTACATCTAACATAGTCTTGAAAAGTGTCAACATGAAAATAAGAAGTTTGTAAATAAAATGAAAATGGTACACGAATGAAAACAAAGGAGGTGCCGATCAGTGGGAGAAAGTGAAATTTATGTGAGCCTTGATATTGGCTCTTCAAAAATCAAAGTAATCATCGCGGAAATTGCAAATGACCGTTTGAATATTATAGGTGTTGGCGACGTGGAATCGGAAGGAATCAAAAAGGGCATTGTCATTGATATTGATAAAGCTGTGGATTCCATCAAACAAGCGATTCAAAAAGCTGAACGAATGGTTGGCGTAGAAATTTCACAAGTGATTGTTGGGATCGTTTCTAACCAAATTATGCTTGAAGACAGTCGCGGGATTGTTGCGGTCAGTGGTGATAATTCTGAAATTACCGATCATGATGTCTGGAATGTTTTAGATTCTGCACAAGTTGCCCCGCTTAGTCCTGAGCGCGAGGTGATCAGTCTCATTCCACATCAATTTATTGTTGATGGCTTTGATGGAATAACAGATCCGCGTGGCATGAGTGGCGTACGTTTAGAAATGGAAGGCTCCCTTGTAACAGGTTCAAAAACAATTTTACATAACATCCTCCGCTGCGTAGAAAGAGCTGGACTGGAAATTACTGAAATCGTGCTACAGCCACTTGCTGAAGCTGCTATTTCGATGACTAATGATGATAAAGAGTTTGGAACTGCACTTGTAAATATTGGAGCGGGAACAACAACTGTGAGTCTGTTTGATCAAGGTAAGCTAATGGCTACAAGTTCCATTCCGGTTGGCGGAGAAAATATTACGAAAGACTTATCGCTTGGTTTAAACACTTCAACGGCAAATGCTGAAAAAGTGAAACTGGAACATGGTTACGCTTTTTATGAAGATGCTTCACAAGATGAAGTCTTTTCTGTCGATGTTATCGGCTCTGATCAACAGCAACATTTCAATCAACTTGAAATCGCAGATATCATTGAAGCGAGGCTCGAAGAAATTTTTGAACTCGTACAAGAAGAAGTTTACCGTATGGGCGCAAGAAATTTGCAAGGTGGTTATATTTTAACTGGTGGAACGATGGGGATGCTAGGTGCAATTGATCTTGCCGGGAAAACCCTTGGGAATCATGCAAGACTTGCCATGCCAGATTATATCGGGGTAAGAGATCCAGCCTATACAACAGCAGTTGGGTTAATCCAATATGCATATGAATTAGAAGGTCTTGAAGGACGCGACCTTGGAAGCGAGACATCAGCCTATAACGAAGAAGGCGAAGGTCGAGCTGAAAAGAAAGCAAAAGCACCTAAACCTAAAAAATCAGATGATGAAAAAGTAACAACAAAAATGAAAAATTTCTTTGGCGCTTTTTTTTGAATAATAACTACGATTTAAAAAAACAAGAAAGTAGTAGGAGGAAATAGAATGTTAGAGTTTGAAACCAATTCTGAAAGCTTGGCAACAATAAAAGTAATTGGCGTCGGCGGTGGCGGAAATAATGCTGTTAACCGTATGATCGAACACGGTGTTCAAGGCGTTGAATTCATTTCTGTTAATACAGATGCTCAAGCACTTAATTTAGCTAAATCTGAAGTAAAATTACAGATCGGTTCAAAGCTTACTCGTGGGCTTGGAGCTGGAGCTGTTCCTGAAATCGGGAAAAAAGCAGCCGAAGAAAGTCGTGAAGTCATTGAAGAAGCGCTAAAAGGTGCGGATATGGTATTTGTCACTGCAGGAATGGGTGGCGGAACAGGAACGGGAGCTGCACCAGTTATTGCACAAATCGCAAAGGAAATGGGAGCTCTAACAGTTGGTGTGATTACACGTCCATTTGGCTTTGAAGGACCAAAACGCTCGAAACAAGCTTTTTCTGGAACAGAGGCGATGAAAGAAGCGGTTGATACGTTAATCGTAATTCCAAATGATCGCTTGCTTCAAATTGTCGATAAGAACACTCCGATGCTTGAGGCGTTCCGTGAAGCAGATAATGTTCTCCGCCAAGGGGTGCAAGGCATTTCTGATTTAATTGCGGTTCCTGGACTTATCAATTTGGACTTCGCAGATGTAAAAACGATTATGACAAATCGCGGTTCAGCTCTTATGGGAATTGGAATTGCGACGGGTGAAAATCGCGCGGCAGACGCTGCTAAAAAAGCTATTTCTTCTCCGTTACTTGAAACTTCGATTGATGGTGCAAAAGGTGTGCTAATGAATATTACAGGCGGTTCGAATCTTAGTCTGTACGAAGTTCAAGAAGCTGCAGAAATCGTGTCAAATGCGTCTGATCCAGAAGTGAATATGATTTTTGGTTCTGTCATTAATGATGATTTGAAAGACGAGCTCGTTGTGACTGTGATTGCTACAGGATTTGATGAGTCAAAACAACAACCCGTTCAAACAAGACGAGCAACAGGTCAAAAAATCGATGTGAACCGTCCGAACTATGCTAAACCCGAAGAGCCACGTAGACCAGTTGAAAATGATTCAGTTGAAACACCATCGCCATCCTATCGTGAAGAAGAACCAACAAACACAGATCATGGGGATGTAGATGTTCCAGCATTTATTCGCAATCGTAATAGACGCAAACGCTAAAAATGTTTGAAGCGTTAGAATTCGGGAATTCAAATGAACAAAGGTGACGTAGATGTCGAAACAAGCTAATCTCACTCAAATTAAAACGAATATTAAAGAGGCTTGCAAAAAAGCTGGACGTTCTGAAGCAGATGTACATTTAGTTGCTGTAACGAAAACCATTGATGTTGCAGGAATAAAAGAACTTTATGATTTGGGAATTCGTGATTTTGGTGAAAACCGGGTGGATGTCTTTTTGGAGAAGTATGAAGCGCTTCAAGATTTCTCGGACATCCGCTGGCATTTCATCGGGTCGCTCCAAACACGCAAGGTGAAGCAAATTATTGATAAAGTGGATTTTATCCATTCACTTGACCGAGCAAGTTTGGCGGAGGAAATTGAAAAACGGGCTGAAAAGCCAGTCCGTTGTTTCTTGCAGCTGAATGTTTCTGGAGAGGAATCTAAGCATGGTTTTACGAAAGAATCAGCTTTAGTGTTTCTGAAACAAGCTGATTTCAAACAAATTGAAATTGTCGGATTGATGACGATGGCTCCAATTACTGAGAATGAAAACGACCTTCATGATATTTTTCACGCATTGAATGAAGCAGGTGTTGAAATTGCAGCACTTCATCTCAATCGGGTGACAGCAAGCGAACTATCTATGGGGATGACAAACGATTATAGTATTGCAGTAGAAGAAGGTGCCACATATATTCGTGTTGGCAGGGCGCTCGTAAATGACTAAAATTAACGGAGGTGCAAGATCATGGGACTTTCCAATAAATTCAAATCTTTCTTTTTCCTTGATGAAGATGAATATTACGAAGAAGAAACAAATCGAAAAAATACGCAGGAACCTGAACCAATGATTCAAAAGAAAAATGAAAAATCAGCTAAAAACCGCTTTCGGGCGGTTGAAGAAGGGCCCAATGTTGTCAGCATGCAAGGCGCGCAATTTTCAAGTGAAGTAATGCTTTCTGAACCACGTGTATACGCTGAGGCACAAGAGCTTGCGGATTACTTAAAAGAATATAAAACGCTTGTCGTTAACTTACAGCGCATTAGTCACGACCAAGCAATTCGTATCGTAGATTTCCTAAGTGGAACAGTTTACGCATTAGGAGGAGACATCCAGCGCATCGGTAACAATATTTTCTTGTGTACACCTGAAAATGTTAACGTAGATGGCTCAATCTCGGAAATGCTTGAAGAACAAAATTACATGTAACGCTAGAGAGGTGGAACACAAGGTTGCAAACTTTTTTAATACAAGTAGTTGATGTGATTTTGTTTATCATTCGCTACTTGCCAACGCTCATGTTTGTCTACTTCTTGATGAGCTGGTTTCCAGGAGCACGGGATTCAAAAATTGGCCGTTTTTTAGGTCGGATTTTTGAACCGATTCTGGAACCGTTCAGACGGATTATCCCGCCGATTGGAATGTTCGATATTTCATCATTGGTTGCGTTTATTGCTTTTCAATTTGCGATGACTGTCCTTACCAATTTGATTTATCAATACGTTGTACCGCTTTTATACGGGATTTAACGGGTCATGTCTTTCGGGCATGACTTTTTTTAAGAGAAAAATTTGTCTGAAAGAATATAAATTTAGTTAAGCACGATGGCTCATTTTTTAAAAACAGAGGAGGTGAAGCAGATGGAAGGTATTTATCAACATTTTCGTAAGGAAGAATATGCATTTATCGATCAAATTTTAGATTTGGCGATTCAAGTGGAGGACGAGTATACCCCGCGACTAACTGAATTTTTAGATCCACGACAACGTTTTATTGCTGAAACGGTTGTTGGTGGGTATGATACAATGAAAACCTCATTTTTTGGTGGATCCGAATTCACAGAACGAAAACGAGCGCTCATTTATCCGGACTACTACACGCCAGAAGAAAATGATTTTAAAATAAGTCTCTTTCACATTCGTTATCCTGTGAAGTTCACGACACTCACGCATCAAAAAATTCTCGGAACATTGATGTCACTTGGTATTCGTCGTGAAGCTTTTGGAGATATTTTGAACCAAGGTGAAGAATGGCAGTTTTTTGTGGACCAGGAGATGTCTCATTATGTGACGAGTCAGCTCGAAAAAATTGGAAAAGTAAATGTGATGCTTGAGGAAGTGGCCCTTCGTGATGCTTTGATTGTGCAAGAAGAGTGGGAAGGGCAAATGATCACAAGTTCGAGTTTACGACTAGACGGGGTTTTGAGTAACGCGCTTCATCTTTCTAGGCAAAAAGCTAAGCAAATGATTCAAGCAGGGCTTGTCAAAGTAAACTGGAAAGTGGTAGAAAATCCAGATTTTGAATGCGAAGAAGCTGACATTTTATCGGCACGTGGGTATGGCAGGATCAAATTAATTCAAATTCATGGACGGACAAAAAAAGACAAGATCCGGATGGATATTGGGTTTTTGAAATGAGAAACTGAGAGTGGAGTGAGATCTGTTTGCAGTTTCTTTTTTTATGGCTAGAAAATGGAGCAAGCGGCGGTAGATTAATGTTGCTTAAGCGCTGCTTGTGATATAATAGCCTTAATTTAAAGGTAAGAGAAAGAAGTAGGTGAGAAATTTTGAAAAAAATGCTTGGAGAAGATAGACGTGAAGCCATTTTAGATTGGCTCAAACATACTTCTGAACCAATTTCTGGAGGCGAGCTAGCCAAACGAACAGATGTGAGTAGACAAGTGATCGTGCAAGATATTTCGTTGCTTCGAGCGATGGAACAACCAATCATATCAACACCACAAGGCTACATGATGGCTAAAGAATCGAAAAGAATTCAGCGGATTATCGCTTGTAATCATACGAAAGAAGAAGCTGAAACGGAATTAAATATGCTTGTGGATTATGGTGTTTCTGTGATTGATGTCATCGTAGATCATCCTATTTATGGGGAACTAACAGGGAATCTTCATTTAAATAGTCGCTTTGATGTTGAAAAATTCATCTATAAATTAAAAAATACAGATGCGCTAATGCTTTCGGGTTTAACAAATGGACTTCATCTTCATACGGTTGAGGCTGACACAGAGGAGCAGATTGATAAAGCTATCGAAATCTTAGCGGAAATGGGGATTCTTGTTCGCTAAAATCGACATTGCACTAGGAAAAAATGATAGATTGTGTTAAAATAATTCTTATATTGGATTTGTTTTGTAAAAAGCAAGGTTCTTTCGAATTTAGTAGCTGAATATTGAAGTTGCTATTTCGATAATTCGTACGGAGGTGTAGAATATGCCATTATCGCCACTGGATATACATAACAAAGAATTTACCCGTGGTTTTAGAGGTTATGATGAAGATGAAGTGAATGACTTCCTCGATCAGATTATCAAAGATTATGAACAAGTGCTAAAAGAAAAGAAACGTCTGGAAGATTCCTTAAACAACAATGAAGAACGATTGGGACATTTTACAAATATTGAAGAAACGCTAAATAAATCATTAATTGTTGCTCAAACTGCAGCGGAAGAAGTGAAACAATCTGCTGATCAAGAAGCAAAATTAATCATTCGTGAAGCAGAAAAAAATGCGGATCGGATTTTAGCGGATTCACTTTCAAAAGCACGTAAAATTTCAATTGAAATTGAAGATTTAAAACGTCAATCGAAAGTTTTCAGAGAACGTTTGCGCCTTCTCGTTGAAGCACAAATGGACTTGATTAAAAGCGATGATTGGCAACAAATGATGGAGTATGACGTAGATGCAACGGAACTGAAATCTATTAAAGAAGTTCAGGAAGATGCTGAAAGCGAACAAGAATAGAAAAATGTTGATCTGAGACAAGTATGTTTTTCAAACCTGCTTTGAAGCGATCTGGTGATGGTGTGAGACCAGAAGCAAGGTGAAATTCAGAAATCACTCAAGGAGTTCTGAGTCTGAATAAAGTAAGACTCAGCGCGGCCAGGCGTTAATGGAACGAGTGGGTAAAAAAGCTTCTTTTTATCAACAAGGGTGGTAACGCGATAATCTCGTCCCTTTTTTAGGGAGGAGATTTTTATTTTTTGCGGAATAATAAAATAAAGGAGTTTGTGAGCGATGGATTATAAAGATACATTATTGATGCCAAAAACTGCATTTCCGATGCGAGGAAATTTGCCAAATAAAGAACCACTTTGGCAAGAAAAATGGGAGAAAGAAAATCTCTATCAAAAGGTGCAAGAAAAAAAATGCGGGTCGCCCGACTTACATTTTGCATGATGGTCCTCCGTATGCGAACGGTGAACTTCATATGGGACATGCGATGAATAAAACGATTAAGGACATCATTGTTCGCTATAAGTCAATGGCAGGCTTTAGGTCACCCTATGTACCCGGGTGGGACACGCATGGACTTCCAATCGAACAAGCACTCACTAAAAAAGGTGTAAAGCGAAAAGAAATGTCAGTTGCGGAATTCCGCAAACTTTGTGAAGAATATGCTTATAAACAAATTGACTTACAACGAACAGGTTTTAAACGCCTTGGAGTAAATGGTGATTGGGAAAATCCTTATATCACATTAAAACCTGAATATGAAGCTGAGCAAATTAAAGTATTTGGGAAAATGGCGAAAAAAGGCTATATCTATAAAGGTAAAAAACCAGTCTATTGGTCTCCTTCAAGCGAATCAGCGCTTGCTGAAGCTGAAATTGAATATCATGATAAAAAATCTGCTTCTATTTATGTCGCTTTCGATGTAAAAGATGGCAAAGGAGTCATTGATAATGATACAAAAATCGTGATTTGGACGACAACCCCATGGACGATTCCATCGAACATGGCGATTACGGTGAATCCAAATTTAGATTATGCAGTTGTAGAAACAAGTGGACAGAAGTATCTCGTAGCAGCAGCGTTAGTGGATTCTCTAAAGGAAACGCTTGGCTGGGAAGACGGGAAAGTAATTCAAACAGTTCGTGGTAGTGATTTAGATCGCGTTGTTGCGAAACATCCATTTTATGACCGCGATTCGCTCGTGATTAACGGAGAACATGCAACAGCAGATGCTGGAACAGGAGCTGTGCATACGGCGCCAGGTCACGGGGAAGATGACTTTATTGTCGGTCAAAAATACGGTTTGGAAGTATTAGCACCGATCGATGAAAAAGGGGTCTTTACAGATGAAGCACCTGGATTTGAAGGGCTTTTCTACGACGAAGCGAATAAAGTTGCCACTGAAAAGTTAAAAGAAGTTGGGGCACTATTAAAACTTGACTTTATTACTCATAGTTACCCACATGATTGGCGTACGAAAAAACCAGTTATTTTCCGTGCGACACCTCAGTGGTTTGCCTCGATTAATAAATTCCGTGGTGAGCTCATGGAAGCCGTTCAAAAAGTAAATTGGACGCCTTCATGGGGAGAAACTAGACTTTATAATATGGTTCGTGACCGAGGCGATTGGGTAATTTCACGCCAGCGTGCTTGGGGTGTGCCACTTCCTATTTTCTATGGGGAAAATGGGGATGCGATTATTACAGATGAAACGATTCAACATATTTCTGATTTGTTCCGTGAACATGGTTCCAATATTTGGTTTGAAAAGGAAGCTAAGGATCTTTTACCAGCAGGATTTACACATCCATCCAGTCCGAATGGGGAGTTTACAAAAGAACATGATATTATGGATGTTTGGTTTGATTCTGGTTCGAGCCATCAAGCTGTGCTAGAGGCAAGACCAGAACTTTCTCGTCCAGCAGATCTTTATATGGAGGGTTCTGACCAATATCGTGGTTGGTTCAATTCCTCGCTTACAACGGCGGTAGCAATGACTGGTGAAGCTCCTTATCGTAACGTACTTAGCCATGGGTTTGCGCTTGATGGAGAAGGCCGTAAGATGAGTAAATCGCTCGGTAACACCATTTTGCCAGGGAAAGTTATCAATCAGCTAGGGGCGGACATTGTTCGCTTGTGGGTGGCTTCTGTGGATTATCAGGCAGATGTTCGTATTAGCGATGACATCTTAAAACAAGTTTCGGAAGTTTATCGGAAAATCCGGAATACAATGCGTTTCTTGCTAGGAAACGTGAGTGATTTTGAACCTGAAAAAGATCAAGTAGCTTTTGAAGAATTGCGAGAAGTTGATCAGTATGTGTTAGTGAAATTAAATCATTTAGTGAATACCGTCTTAACTAGTTATGAAAAATTTGAGTTCTCAACGATTTATCATCAAATCAACAATTTCTGTACCGTATTACTAAGTCAGTTCTATATGGACTTTGCGAAAGATGTTGTTTATATCGAAGCTGCTGATAGTCTAAGTAGACGTTCAATGCAAACAGTGTTCTATGAGTCCGTTGTTGTATTAACTAAACTACTTGCTCCGATTCTTCCGCATACGACGGAAGAAATTTGGGCTAATCTAAAGGGCGAAGAAACACCAAGTATTCACCTAGAGGATATGCCAGAAGTACATGTTCTGAATGTGAAAGCCGGTCTTGAAGAAAAATGGGATGAGTTCATGAAAGTGCGTGATGGTGTTCAAAAAGCGCTTGAAGAAGCTCGGAACGATAAGATGATCGGAAAATCCATGCTTGCAAAAGTGACCCTGTATGTGGATGAAACTGGGAAATCACTATTTGATTCCCTAGAAGGAGATTTTGCGCAGCTCTTTATTGTTTCTGATTTTGAATTAGTTGAAGGGCTTGAAAATGCTCCTGAAACAGCACTAGAAATTCCGCATGTAGCAGTTCAAATTTCTGTTGCTGATGGAGAAGTTTGCGAACGTTGTCGTGTTGTGAAGAAAGATGTTGGTTCTGACGAACATCATCCAACGCTTTGTGGACGTTGTGCGGAAATTGTAACTAAGAATTATGAATGAGTAGAGTAAGGCTTAGAAAAGGGCTGCTTTAAAGAAGCGGCCCTTTTCTAGTCATTTCTATATAAAATGTGGTACAATATAGCTAAAATTTTGGAAGGGCTTGAAGACATTGAAACTGGATTTTATCAAAGTTCATGGGTCACAAAATGACTTTTTTATCTTGGATGAAAGAAAGAGTGGGCTTGGCGAGTTTTCGGATGCTCAAAAAGCGCTTCTTGCCCAAAAATTATGTGATCGCTCGCATCTTTTGGGCGGCGCTGATGGTATTTTATTTGTTGGAAATGGAAATCCGGGAACGATTGGGAAAATGCGTGTTTTTAATTCAGACGGGTCGGAAGCATCTATGTGCGGTAATGGATTGAGAACTGTAGCACGTTATTTGCTAGAGGAAAATGAGCTAGGCGAAGCAAAAATTGAGACGATGAAAGCGGATCTTCTCGTGAAAAAAAAGTGAGTCATTGGGTTTTGGAATCCCAACTTTTGAAGTTGAAATTTCTCCAGTGCTTTTTACACCTGAAAGCTTACCGTTTCACTATCAAGGAGATCAACTTTTTGATGAGGTGTGGCCGGAACTAGATCCAGAGTTGCATTTTTCTGCTGTAGCCGTACCTAACCCGCATCTGATTAGTTTCGTTTCAAAAGAGATCTTTGAGTCAGACAAACAAGGTGAACTTGCCAGTTATTTAAATGGTGAAAATCCCTATTTCCCAGATGGTGTCAATGTGAGTTTTGTCAGGAGACTTGCAGAAAATCAAATTTTTGTTCGTACTTTTGAACGTGGCGTTGGCTTTACGAACGCTTGCGGAACAGCCATGTCGGCCTCGAGTCTGATTAAAAAACTACTGGATCATGATAAACTGGAAGAAGCGCTTGAAGTGTATAACGATGGCGGTATGGTGAAAGTAACAGCTGAAAAAACAGATGGTGATTTTTCATTGCATTTAATTGGAAATGCAACTTTCACGAATAAAGGAACGATCGAAATTTCTGAAGACGGAGCAAGCGTTTCGCTACTTTCTATGGAAGAAACTAATGAACAAGAAGGTTACTTGCAACTTGTTAAACAAGTCAAGGCATTTTTGCAGCAAGTAAAGTAAGGAGACGAGAATGAATTCAAATGGAAAAAAAGCGTTGCCGTTACTTATTATTGGCGTGATTGCTTTAGCTGCGTTTATTTTTGAGGCAGTTAGTGTAGCAAAAAGTAGTAATTGGGTGGCAAAGTTTGATTTAAGTTGGATCTCGCGTATTCGCGATGGTCATATTGAAGCGGGGACAACGAAGTTAGTAAAATTTTTGACGCATTTTGGGTCTGCTGAATACATCATTGTTATGACGATTATTGTTGTGATTATTTTATTCATTTTGCGGAAATTCACTGTTGGATTATGGTTTGGTGGGACGGTTCTTTTTTGTGGGGTTGTCTTGAACTATTTACTAAAACATTTTGTCGAGCGCAGTCGTCCAGATTCTTCTAATTGGCTGATCTCTGAATCAGGCTTTAGTTATCCAAGCGGACATGCTACGGCAACTTCCATTTTTTATGGACTAGCAGCACTATTTCTTATTTTTACGGTTCGACAAATTTGGGCGAAAATCGTCATCGGGGCACTTGGATTGTTTGTGATTTTTTATATCTTATATTCACGAGTGTATCTGGGCGTTCACTATCCAACCGATGTACTTGGTGGTTTTTTGTTTGGGATGGCTTCCATTTTTATTTCTACTGGGGTTTACTTCCTTGTCCGAAAACCATTACACGAGCTACTAACGAAGTGGCGTCTTAAAGATTTAAGTAAAGTTGAATAATTAGTATTCTTGGCATCTTTCAAAAGGAATTAATTGTCTCTTGAAAGATGCTTTTTTATATGTATTTATAAAGTAAGTTCGTGAATTTTCAAAATGTAAACGCCACTATTTTTTTCTTGCATTTTTTCGGGATAAGCGTTAAGATAGAACTGTTGATAAGAAAATATGGTTTTACAAGTTGTATTTTGTAGAGAACGGAAATATTCACATGTTATAAAGAGTATTCAAGCTTTTATCATATGAATACTTTTTATAATATGTGAATTTTTTTATGAAAAACATGCAAGGGCTTGTTGATTAGCTTGGCCAGTTTGTTTTTTATTTGAAAACCCATATTAAGTAAATTATTTTTTTGGAGGTCTGTGAAAACATGACAGGTAAGGTAAAATGGTTCAACGGTGAAAAAGGATTTGGATTTATCGAAGTTGAAGGCGGAGACGACGTTTTTGTACATTTCAGCGCGATCCAAGAAGAAGGTTTCAAAAGCCTAGAAGAAGGTCAAGAAGTTGAATTCGACGTTGTTGAAGGTCAACGTGGCCCTCAAGCTGAAAACGTAGTAAAACTATAATTTCAGTTTTTTGGTAAAGAAACAAAAGAATGAACGAAGTATCTAGCAGCTTTTTATGAGGTTGCTAGATTTTTTTATTTAAATGAAACACAATGTAAAACAGATTTTCGTTTCTTATATAACAGTTTTGTGATTCAAACTCTTGATTAAACTTTGATTTTATTTATAATGAGTAAGTATGGTTCAAACTGTTTTAGTTAATATTTTAAATAAAATGATACAGGAGTTGAAATGAAGTGGATAAGAAACAAGAACAGGTTGATGATAAAACTGGGGCAGATCTTGTCGTAGATAGTTTAATTAATCAAGGGGTTACACATGTTTTTGGCATACCAGGAGCAAAAATTGATAAGGTATTTGATATCATGGAAGAAAGAGGTCCTGAGCTTATTGTTAGCCGACATGAACAAAATGCGGCGTTTATGGCGGCTGCTGTTGGTCGATTGACTGGAAAACCTGGCGTTGTCCTTGTGACAAGTGGACCGGGGGCTTCAAATCTTGCAACTGGACTTGTAACAGCTACGTCAGAAGGTGATCCTGTTGTTGCGCTTGCCGGGAATGTTGGAAGACAAGATCGACTAAAAAGAACACACCAATCAATGGATAATGCAGCTCTTTTTAAATCCATTACGAAATATAGTGAAGAGGTTGTTGATGCGAAAAATATTCCTGAAGCTCTTTCGAATGCTTTCCGTGCTGCTGAGGAACCTCGTCAAGGTGGAGCGTTTGTTAGCTTACCACAAGATATTGTAACGGAGGAACAGGTTCCAGCGAAAGCGATTCGTTCGCTTGCTCGTCCGAAAACAGGTCCAGCGACAAAAGAACAAGTTGCTAAACTTATTACACGGCTGAAAAAAGCTAAACTTCCAGTTCTCCTTCTTGGTATGCGCGCTAGTAGCCCAGAAGTAACAGCCTCTATTCGTCGTCTGCTTCAAAAAACGAGTATTCCAGTAGTGGAAACATTTCAAGCCGCGGGAGTCATTTCACGCGAATTAGAAAGTAATTTTTTCGGACGTGTAGGCTTGTTCCGAAATCAACCGGGAGACATTCTTCTAAGTAAAGCAGATCTAGTCATCACTGTTGGCTATGATCCAATTGAATATGAACCAAAAGCTTGGAATGCTTCTTCTGAGCGTACGATTGTTCATATTGACGATTTTATTGCTGAAATCGATCATTATTATCAACCGGTGACGGAGCTTGTAGGGAACATTTCGCTAACACTTGATCGTATTAATGCGAAGTTCGATGGACTAGAACTGGGGGAAACGGAGCAGGAGATTTTACGTGGCTTACATGAAAAGCTTGAGCAACGTGATATTCCGAGTGAGCCCGATGAAACTAATTTAGTACACCCACTTTCTGTGATCGAATCACTACGCTCCAAAATTGATGATGATGTGACAGTAACTGTAGATGTCGGTTCTCACTATATTTGGATGGCGCGACATTTCCGCTCTTATGAGCCACGTAGATTATTGTTCAGTAATGGCATGCAAACACTCGGAGTCGCCCTTCCATGGGGAATTGCGGCCGGTCTTGTCCGTCCAGGTGAAAAGGTAGTTTCGATTTCTGGTGACGGTGGTTTCTTATTTTCTGCGATGGAGTTAGAAACAGCTGTTAGACTTAGAATTCCGATTGTTCATTTAATTTGGAACGATGGAAGTTATGATATGGTAGCCTTCCAACAAAGAATGAAATACGGCAAGGAAGCTGCTGTTCGTTTTGGTGGCGTGGATTTTGTGAAGTATGCGGAAAGCTTTGGCGCTAAAGGACTTCGTGTTGAGCGTCCTGAAGAACTGGATACGGTTCTGACAGAAGCGTTACAATCAGAAGGCCCTGTTGTGGTGGATATTCCGATTGATTATCGTGAAAACATCAAGTTGGGTGAATCGCTTCTTCCCGATCAGTTCTATTAAGTGCTACTAAAAGCAAGAATGGAGAAAGCTTTTCTTCATTCTTGCTTTTTTCGTTTTGACTAGTTCCCTTAGGACTTTCTTCAAGAATCATTGAAATTGCATGCGATCTAGAGTAAGATACAGTTAGGCTAAAATAAAGGAGTTTTGAATGATGAATATTGCCAAAATGATTGATCATACTGCACTTAAACCTGAAACGACAAAAGAACAAATTGAGAAGCTAACTGAAGAAGCGAAGACTTATCAATTTGCTTCCGTTTGTGTAAACCCTACGTGGGTCAAGTTTGCAAGCAGCCAACTTGCAGATTCGGGAGTGGATATTTGTACAGTTATCGGTTTTCCGCTTGGAGCGAATACTTCTAGTGTCAAGGCTTTTGAAACGAAAGATGCGATTTCGAATGGCGCAACGGAAGTGGATATGGTCATCAATATCGGTGCGCTAAAAGAGGGAAATGATGCGTTTGTTGAACAAGATATCAAGGCTGTTGTAGAAGCTGCTGATGGAACGCTTGTTAAAGTGATTATTGAAACTTGTCTATTAACGGATGAGGAAAAGGTTCGCGCTTGTAAACTTGCGGTTAAAGCAGGGGCGGATTTTGTGAAAACGTCTACTGGATTCAGCTCTGGTGGCGCGACAGTTCATGACATTAAGCTTATGCGTGAAACGGTTGGACCAGATACTGGCGTGAAAGCTTCTGGGGGGATTCGTACAAAAGAAGATGTGTTAAAAATGATTGATGCTGGAGCCACTCGAATTGGAGCAAGTGCTGGTGTAGCAATTGTTTCAGGCGAAGCGGGGACTTCGGATTATTGATAAAAGGCACGCAAATCGAAGGATTTGCGTGTTTTTTCTTTCCTAATCGGAATTTTTATGTAAAAATATAGAAGAACATGCTGGAAAGCGAGGGATTCGGTTGAGTACAACGATTCGAGAAATTGCTGAGAAAACAGGCGTTTCAATCACAACAATTTCGCAGATTTTAAATGGAAAAGGCGAACGATTTAGCGAAGCGACGAAGAAGAAAGTTTTTCATGCCGCTGAACAGATGAAGTATAAACCGAATTTTTTTTGCTAAAAATATGATCAAAAATCATACGAATACAATTGGCATGGTTGTCCCAGAAGTGACAGATGTGTTTTTTTCACAGCTTGTAAAAGGAGCTGAGGATTATCTAAACGGTGAAGGTTATATGATTATGCTATGCAACTCATCAAACGACACCAAAAGGGAAGACCATTACATAGAAGAGTTGCTTCATCGCGCCGTAGATGGACTGATCATTGCAAGTCCACATATTCTTGCTTCAGAAGTTTTCTCGCGCCTCAAAGAAAAGCGCTGTCCGTTTATTTTACTTGACCGGGAACGAAACGAACGGCAAGAGGGACGGATTGCCGTAGATGATTTTGCTGGGGGCTATATTGCCACAAAACATTTGATTGATTTAGGTCACCGGAAAATTGGGATTATCGTTTCGGATGCTTCTTTTTATAATGTGTTTGAACGATTTGAAGGTTATAGAAAAGCTATGAGGGATCACGGTTTACTAATTTTTGAAGATTGGATAGTGAGCGGAGACCAAACGATGCAAGGAGGTTTTGACGCAACGAGAACGTTATTTGAGCAAGATGCGGAGATAACGGCTATTTTTGCTACAAATGATTTGATGGCGACAGGGACATATCGCTATGCCTATGAGAATGGGATTGTTATTCCAGATGCACTTTCTGTCATTGGTTTTGATGATATTGAACTGGCCTCTTTTATGACTCCGGCGCTAACGACTATTCGTCAACCCATTTATGAAATGGGGACACTTGCCGCAAAAGCGCTTCTTGGGAAGATTGAACGCCCAGAAGAAGCGATGCCGAATCATTTGCTTAAACTGGAGTTGATGGAAAGAAGCAGCACGAAAAAGTTTGACAGTGGAAGCTCTTCTACCGTATAGTGAAGGAGAAAAGAGCTTACCATGTTTTGTGGATAGTAAAACGGTTTACTTGTGAAAGGATGTGCTTTAAGTGAGAATGGTGGATATTATTTCAAAAAAGCGGGATGGCTTACCATTAACTAAAAATGAAATCGCTTTTTTTTGTGGAAGGATATACGAAAGGTGAGATTCCAGATTATCAAGCCAGTGCGCTTCTTATGGCGATTTATTTTGAAGATATGACGGAGGAAGAGCGACAAGCTTTAACGATGGCGATGGTGAACTCAGGGGAGACGATTGATCTTTCGGCGATCAGTGGTATCAAAGTTGATAAGCATTCAACGGGCGGTGTTGGTGATACAACGACGCTTGTTCTTGCCCCGCTTGTTGCTTCTGCAGGCGTTCCAGTTGCTAAGATGTCTGGACGCGGACTTGGGCACACGGGTGGAACGATTGATAAATTAGAATCTGTAAAAGGGTTTCATGTGGAGCTTTCGAAAGAGGAATTCATAGAGCTTGTGAATCACGATAAAGTGGCTATTATGGGGCAGTCAGGTAATTTGACGCCGGCTGATAAAAAGCTATATGCACTGCGAGATGTGACGGGGACGGTTAACTCTATTCCGCTGATTGCGAGTTCGATTATGAGTAAGAAAATTGCGGCAGGTGCTGATGCCATTTGTTTGGATGTCAAAACGGGTGCTGGCGCTTTTATGAAAACGGAAGAGGATGCAGAAAACTTGGCGCATGCGATGGTTCGAATCGGAAATGGCGTAGGTCGAAACACAATGGCGGTCATTTCAGATATGTCACAACCGCTTGGATATGCGATTGGGAATGCGCTTGAGGTTAAAGAAGCGATTGCGACTTTGAAAGGAGAAGGTCCGAAAGATTTGACGGAACTTGTGCTTGTTTTAGGAAGCCAAATGGTGGTGCTTGCACAAAAAGCGGATAATCTAGAGGAAGCACGAGCAAAACTGGAATCGGTTATTCAAAATGGTGCAGCACTCGAGAAATTTAAAGAATTCTTGCGTAATCAAGGCGGGGATGATTCGGTTGTAGATGACCCGGGAAAACTTCCTGAAGCGGCATTTAAACAGGAAATTCCTGCTAAGCAAAGCGGGTTTGTAAGTGAAATTGTTGCAGATGAGATGGGAGTCGCAGCAATGATGCTCGGAGCTGGGCGCGCGACAAAAGAAGATGAGATCGATCTTTCTGTTGGGATTGTACTTCGGAAAAAAGTTGGGGATGCAGTTCAGGAAGGGGAAAGTCTTGCGACGGTTTATAGCCATCAAACGGATATTTCGTCTGTTCGCGATAAAATCTATGGAAATATAACGATTTCAGATCACGCAGAAAAGCCTAAATTAATTCATAAAATTATTACTGAATAAAGAGACGCAAGCTTCTAAGCTTGCGTCTCTTTATTATTTTTCAGCAGCATCGATTTGCTCGAGCATATCCTCGGATGCTAGATTTTTATTTAAGAAGTCTTCAGAGTGTGGGAGTTCTAAATGTACAGCGGTTTGTTCAGCAATTTCTACCGTTCCTTCAAGTAATTCATAGTCAAAAACGTGTCCGCCTACCTGCTTGTCTTGGTCAATGAAATGGATATGGTAGCCAGAGACGCCAATTCCTGTAATGTAAGCAGGCATATAGAATCCGACAATCGTACCTTCAATTTCTTCAAAATGATAAGTAGGCTGGGTTTTAACTGCTTCAACTAGTGGTGGATAGGGTTTAGTTTGTTTAGGAGCCACTCGAGTATTCACAAAGCGGAATTTACCTTGAATCTGGACGGCGTAGAATAAATTAGGACCTTGAGTCAAACTTGCGGTTCTTGCTTCAATTTGTTCACGTGTCGTTGCTTCCGTTACTTTAAAACGGGTATCAGGTGCAAAATGAGTCACGCTTGCGTAAGGAGTTGTCGCTTCAGGCGCGACTTCATAGGCTTTGCCATCTTCACGCACTTGGTAAGCTTTCCCGTCAGCAACAACTAGTTCTCCGTCAAATTGATCAAAGGTACCAATCCCAAGATCTCCGTGTTTGAGTAGTTCGGAAAAGGTCATCGTTCCGTCAAAAAGTCCGCCAACAAGAGCGGCCATGGTCGAATGCTGAAAGAGTTGATTTTCAGTTTTCATGTTTATCTCTCCTTGTCATATTAGTTTTTCACTCAAGACTAATACAGTTTTTATTCTTTTTCCATTATAGCACTAAAACAAGCTCTTGAAAACGGAGAGGATTCTTGATACAGATGTGTAAAACTGTATTAGTCTTAAGAGCTTCTTAATACGAAACTTGCAGAAAATGGTTGGAATTGGTACATTTAAACTATCTTGAAAAGAATGAAGGGGAAGGCATGGAATCTATTGAAACAAAGCGTTTGCTTTTGATTGAATATACCCGTGAAATGATTGAAGCGACAATCGCTGGGATCGGTGAGCTTGAAGCAGTACTTGGCTGCGAGGTTTCTGAAGACTGGCCTGGGATTGATTTCTTTTTTTATTTGCCGTATGTGCTTGATAATGTGAAGAAGAAACCGGAGATGACAAGATGGACGCGGCTTGTTATTTTAAAAGAAGAGAATATTGTGATTGGCGAAATCGGCGGACAAGGGGATCCAGATGAAACAGGAGAAATTGAACTTGGATATAGCATTGTGCCAGAATTTCAGCATCATGGTTATATGACAGAGGCTCTTTCTGCGATGCTTGCTTGGCTAAAGGAACAAGAAGTGATTACCCGGATTTTTGCACGTTCCTTTGAAAGTAATCTGGCTTCGATTGGGGTTCTTGAGCGGACAGGCTTTGTTCACCAAATGAATGAGGATGAAGTTCAATCTGGTGGGAAAATAACACACTGGGAGTGGCATAAAAAATGATGATCATTCCTTCAGGAAAACCTAAAATTTGGGATAAATGTCCAGAATTTGGAGCAGTTCCCGCAAAAGAAGCTTATACGGGGACTTTTCACAAGCTTTGTCAAGCTTACGCCGAGAAGTTTGCAGAGGATTGGTTGATCCTTTCGCCGCGTTATGGCTTTTTAAAGCCTTGTGACCTTGTTGCAGGACCTTATGATGTACGATTCACGCTGAAAGGAACAAATGAGTCAACCATTCAAATTGAGGAACTAAAAAAAGAGTGGCAAGAAAAAGGAGCTGCGCCTTTTGAACCAGTGATCATACTTGGAGGAAAAAAAATTTGGACCGCTTTTGTCTATTGTTACGGATCAAAAAAACCCCTTGCTCATGCCTCTTAGTGGTTCAAGAGGAATTGGTGAGATGCAAGGGAAATTAAAACAAGCGATTCAAAGTGGATGCCCTTTATCCAATTCGACTGATTAAAAAAAAGTGCCGCAGTAATTAATAAGAATAGAACGCCCATATTGAGATTTTTACGAATAAAGAAGTAAAGGCTTTGTAAAAGTGTTAATATACAGAGTGAAACAACGATTATGTGTAGCATAAATAACCTCCTGTAAAGAAAACACGGACTAATCATCCGTGTTTTTTTAGTTGAGTAATTTTTTTTATTTTATCAAGTAAGCTTTGCTTGGATTCATCTTGATTTTCTTCTTGTTTGGGCATTTCTTTTTCGAGCTTTACATCAGGAGATTCCACTTCTTGTTTAGCTGCTAAGACAAGAAAAATATCCGTTTCGTTTTCCTCACGTTGGACGATGGAAAACTCATTGTGAGTTTTTTCAGCGAGCTGAATATAAGGGCGAAGTGACGGATAAGGGAGCGCTCCGTTTAAAAGTAACTTGGCATCTGGATGGTCTTCCATTTTTTGCTCAAGTTCAGGAAGGAAGTCCAGTGTTTGAACTTGCTCTTTCGTAAGAGAAGTGATGACACGTTCTTGAAAAGTACCGAGATATTTTTTCTTTTGAAGAGGATGCAACTCTTTTCCGCCGGTAATTCCATTTTCTAGATATTGACCAACTTTATCTTCTTCCATTATTCGGATACTCCTTTAAAGCTATTTTCTCGTTTATTGTAGCATGAAGTTGAAGAAGGTGCAAAATTTCACAGGAATGATTTTTCGATTGGTTGAAAGAAGAGGTGTGATATAGAAGGAATATGGTATACTAGAATTGTAAAAAAAATAATGAGAGCGAGCTGGAAATATGCATATTCGGGCTTTGGAAGAAAATGATTTAATCCATATCCACGAATTAAATAACAAATTAAATGTCATGGCCTACTGGTTTGAGGAGCCTTACGAATCATTAAGTGAATTAAAGAGTCTTTATCAGAAACATATTTATGATGAAACTGAACGCCGTTTTGTTATTATTAAGGATGGTCAATTTGCGGGAATTATTGAACTTGTTGAAATTGATTACATCCATCGAAATTGTGAGATTCAAGTGATCGTGAAAGAAGAGTTTCAAGGCGAGGGGCTTGCGCAAGAAGCGATGGAGAAAGGGATTAACTATGCGTTTCAAATTTTGAATCTCCATAAAGTGTTTTTATATGTAGATACGGAAAATGAAGGAGCCGTTCACATCTATTAAAAAATTGGGATTCAAAATTGAAGGAACGATGATTGAACAGTTTTACATGAGGGGGGACTATAAGGATTGTTATTTTATGGGACTCTTTAAGCGAGACTGGAAACATGATTATATGTAAGTCAAAAGAAAAATCCGCTGTTGTAAACTTTACAACAGCGGATTTTTGAATTTAGATTATTCATCAACGACCGGGAACCAAGCAAATCCGTCTTTTTGAACGAGTTCATCAGCTTCTTTTGGCCCCATGGAACCAGGTTTGTAGTTCGGGAAGTGATCTTTTGTCGTGGTCCAAACCGCTGCAATATGGTCAATAAAATTCCAGGAAAGGCTCACTTCATCCCAGTGAGAGAAGTAAGTAGCGTCCCCGCGCAAGCAGTCAAGAATCAACTTTTCATATGCTTCAGGCGTGTTCATCCTGTCTTGTGATGAGTGAACGTAGTCAAGGTTGACTGGCATTGTGACCATTCCTTGTCCCGGCTCTTTCACATTTAAATGAAGCGTAATGCCTTCGTTCGGCTGAATATGGATCACAAGCACATTGCCGCCTAGTGATTGCTGATTACCAAACAAATTCATAGGAACATCTTTAAAATGAATCGCAATTTGTGTGGCTTTAGTAGCTAAACGTTTTCCAGTTCGAATATAAAACGGAACACCTGCCCAGCGGAAATTGTCGATCATGAGCTTTGCTGCTACGAATGTTTCAGTGTTGGAATTTGGATCCACGTTTTCTTCTTCGCGATAACTTTTTAGTTCTTTGCCATCTACTTCGCCATTACCATATTGTCCGCGGATAAAATGTTGATGGACTTCTTTACCTTCATATACCCGCAACGCGCGTAGTGCCCGCACTTTTTCATTGCGAATTTCTTTTGTCGTAAGTTTGATGGGGGGCTCCATAGCAAGCAAAGAAACAATTTGCAAGATATGGTTTTGAACCATATCACGCAGTGCGCCGCTTTCATCATAGTAACGTCCACGGTCTTCAACGCCCAGTACTTCGCTGAGTGTTACTTGGATATTATCGATATAACGATTGTTCCAAAGAGACTCAATAATGGAATTTGCAAAGCGGATCACAGAAATATTTTGAATCATTTCTTTTCCAAGATAGTGATCGATTCGGTAAATCTCATCTTCACGGAAAGCTTCTCTGAGCGAGTTGTTTAGCTCCTCAGCGCTTTTTAAATCATGCCCAAAAGGTTTTTCGATAATTAAACGGTGGAAACCCGCAGTGTCCGTAAAGCCTTCTGATTTGATTCTTCTTGCGATTGTCCCGAAGAAATTTGGTGCCATCGCGAGGTAAAACAAACGGTTACCGTCTAATTGATATTTTTCATCTAATTCATCCGACAGATTTTTTAACGAAACGTAGGTTTCTTGATCCATTACATCGTGGGACTGGTAATAAAAATGAGAAGCGAATTCCTCGGCGTGTTCCGAAGCACCTTCAATATCTTGAAGCGATTCCTTCACTTTCTCGCGGAAAAATTCATTGCTCCATTCTCTTCTTGCTGTTCCGATGACAGCAAAGTGATCTTTTAAATAGCCCTTTGTAAATAAATGGTATAGAGAGGGGTAAAGTTTCCGATTTGCTAAATCTCCCGTTCCACCAAATATTGTGATCAAAGCTTTTTGTTCTAACTCGTCTGCCATACGTGACCTGACCCTCTTTCCTTCATTCTATCTGAAAGTTAGGTTTACAAATAAAACTAACTTCACTTCATTCTTTAATGAGCACAAGACACTCATTAGCTCCTTACTATTTTATCTATTTGGCGGGCACTATGCAACTGTTTGACTTACGATTTTAATTGGTCTAGGTTAAAATTTTTTTGGGTTTTCGAAAATCAGTTGATTATGCTAAAATGAAGACTAGTAAAACGAAAGCGGGGAAAGCAAAGTGGAACTCATTTTTCTTGGTACAGGAGCCGGTGTTCCGTCAAAAGGTCGAAATGTTACTTCTCTTGCACTGATGATGCTAAGTGAGCGAAATGCGATTTGGTTATTCGACTGCGGGGAAGCAACGCAGCACCAAATTCTTTATTCGCAAGTAAAGCTTAGCAAAGTCGAAAAGATTTTTATTACACATATGCATGGTGATCACATTTTTGGCTTGCCGGGGCTCTTATCCAGTCGTTCATTTCAAGGTGGCGAGAGCGAGCTCGTTGTTTATGGTCCTGCAGGAATCAAGAACTATATTGAAACTAGTCTAATGCTTTCGGGGACGCATTTATCTTACCCGCTTCGAATTGAAGAATTAGCTTTTGATGGTACTGTTTATCAAGATGAAGAAATAAAGGTGGCTTGTATGGAACTTGACCACGGCATTTCTTCATTTGGTTTTCGGATTGAAGAAAGCGATAAACAAGGGGCTCTTGATGCTGAGCAACTTATCAGGAAAGGGATCAAACCAGGACCGCTGTTTAAACAATTAAAAGATGGAGAAAAAATCATTTTGCCAAGCGGTGAGACACTTGACGGGAAAGACTATATTGGTCCTGCGCAAAAAGGAAAAGTGATTGCCATTTTTGGAGATACTCGCAGTTTTAAGCGGGAAGAAGAACTTGCCAAAAATGCTGATCTCATCGTGCATGAAGCGACTTTTGAAGCAGAAAAAGGGGAGATGGCGCGTGCTTACATGCATTCAACAACAAAAGAAGCAGCGACTCTTGCAAAAAAATGCTAACGCAAAGCGATTAATTATAACGCATATCAGTTCTCGCTATGATAAAGAAACGAGTGAACAATTAGTAAATGAAGCACGGGAAATTTTTCCAGAAACAGAAATTGCAAGTGACTTAGCAACGTTTGAAATTTAGGAGGAAAGACAATGAATCCATATCTTGCCGGAAAAACGGTTGTTATTACCGGTGCTTCAAGTGGACTTGGGGAAAGTTTGGCACACCTTTGTGCGCGAGAAAAAGCACATCTTGTGCTCCTTGCGCGAAGTGAAGATAAGTTAGCCGAACTTTCGGGGAAGCTTGAATCCGCTTATGATATCAGCGCGTCTTTCTATCCGATTGATGTGACCGATTTTGCTGCCTTAGAGGCAGTAACAAAACGAATTTTAGATCAACATGATATTGACGTTTTAGTGAATTCTGCTGGCTTTGGCTTGTTTGAAATAGCTCTTGATACGCCTTTTGAGACAGTGGAAGCGATGTTTGACACAAATGTTTTGGCGTTAATTCGCTTGACACAGCTATTTTTACCAACGTTACTTGAAAAAAATGAAGGGCATATCGTGAATATTGCCTCACAAGCTGGAAAAATTGCGACTCCTAAATCAAGCACCTATGCGTCCACAAAGTTCGCCGTTTTAGGCTATTCCAATGCTCTGCGGATGGAACTTAGCGAAACGAATATTCACGTCACAACGGTCAATCCGGGCCCGATGACAACGAATTTTTTTACGATTGCCGACCAGTCAGGGGAATACTTAAATAATGTTAGTTTTTTTGCGCTAAAACCGGAAAAAGTAGCGGAAAAAACCGTGCGAATTCTTGGCAAGAAACGGCGAGAAATCAATTTGCCGATTTTGATGAATATCGGAACGAGGCTTTATCAAGTGATGCCAAGCCTTGTCGAATTTTTTGGAAAGCGAGCCTTCATGAAGAAGTAGGCTCGCTTTTCTTTTTTAGACTTGGCAAACGCCGCATTTTCTTGTATAATAAAAGGGAACAAATGTTCTTTTGGAAGGAGAGGAAGGTCATAGATACAAGCCGAAAAATCATTCATATTGACATGGATGCTTTTTATGCATCGGTCGAGCAACGTGATCATCCAGAATTCCGGAACAAACCACTCATCATCGGAGGAGATCCAAAGAAACGTGGGGTCGTCTCAACTTGTTCCTATGAAGCGAGAAAGTTTGGCGTGCATTCAGCGATGCCTTCTAGTCAAGCAGTAAAACTTTGTCCGCAAGGGATCTTTATTCATGGGAATATGGAGCATTATATGGAAGTTTCGGCTCAAATCCGGGAAATTTTCCATCGCTATACGGATGTGATTGAGCCCCTTTCGCTTGATGAGGCTTATCTAGATGTGACTGAAAATAAAGTTGGCATGAAATCAGCAACTCTAATTGCGCGCGAAATCCAGCGTGCCATTTACCAAGAACTACATTTAACTTCTTCAGCAGGCGTTTCCTACAATAAATTTATCGCTAAAATTGCCTCCGATTACGAGAAACCGGCCGGACTTACTGTCGTTCCGCCTGAATATGCTGAGGCTTTTTTGGAAGGGATCCCCATCGATAAATTTTATGGTGTGGGGAAGGTAACAGCAGAAAAAATGCACCGACTCGGGATTCATACGGGGAAAGACTTGCGCGCTTGGAGCGAATGGGATTTGATTCGTGAATTCCATAAACACGGCTACGCGCTGTATCGCCATGTGAGAGGGCGGTCCAATAATATTGTGAATCCAAATCGTGACCGGAAGTCCGTTGGAAAAGAAACGACTTTTGCTGAAAATATTTGGAATGAAAAAGTACTTGAAGAAAATTTAATGCGCTTTGCAGAAAAAATTGAACAGCGACTTGGGAAAATTCATAAGCACGGGAAAACGGTTGTTTTAAAATTGCGCTACAGCGATTTTACGACGATTACAAAACGGATGACATTAACGGATTATGTGCATGAAAAAAGATGGATTTATGAAGCGGGGCGAGCCTTACTTCAAGAAGCTTATCATGGTGAAGATTCCATTCGCTTGATTGGCCTTACAGTGACGAATTTGAAACCCATTCATTTTGAAAATCTGCGCCTCGAAGGGCTCTAATAAATAAAGAAAAAGCGTTCCTTTCCGATTCGGAAAGGAACGCTTTTGTTTGGATTCATTATTTTAGTTCTAGCAGCCGATCTTTTAGTTCTTGCTCCATCGAAACGAGTTCTTGTTCAGCGGCAGCACGTTTAGCGCGACCTTCTTTCTGGATTTTAAGGGTTTCTTGCAGAGTTTCAATCAAGCTAGATTGGGTTTCCTTCAAGGTTTCGATATCAACAATCCCTCTTTCATTTTCACGCGCTGTTTCAATCGCGTTTGTTTTAAGCATATCAGCATTGCGTTTCAAGAGTTCATTGGTTGTTTCTGAAACTTGACGCTGTGCTTGAACGGCTTGTTGTTGCCGCAATAATGTTAGCGCAATGGCAACTTGGTTTTTCCAAAGCGGGATCGCCGTCATGATAGAGGACTGGATTTTTTCAGCAAGTGCTTGGTTGGTATTTTGAATCAACCGAATTTGCGGGGCTTGCTGAATCGTAATTTGACGACTCAGTTTCAAATCGTGAACGCGTTTTTCTAACCGATCAGCAAATTGCATCAAATCGTTGTACTCTTGGAAATCCATTTGATCTCCTGTTTGTTCTGCTTTTTTCTTTAACTCGGGGAGAAGCTTGTCTTGGATATCTTCCAGTTTTAATTCTCCCGCTGCGATATAAATATTTAGCGCTTGAAAGTAATCTTTATTTTTATCATAAAGTTGCTCGAGGAAGGAGTTATCCTCAATCAGCCGTTTTTTCGAATGCTCGAGTTTTAGTGCGATTCGATCAATTTGAGTTCCAATTTTTTGATATTTAGATGTGATTTCATTGATCGATTGTTTCACCCGGTGGAACATTTTCGTAAAGATATTTTTATTGCGCGCCGCAAGTTCATCAGGATCAGCTTCTTGCAGTCGATACATTAAATCACTGATGATGTCACCAATTGGACCGACATCTTGTTTTTGAACGTGAGCGAGCATGGAATGAGAAAAATCATGTAATTTAGCTTGCGCCGGCGCCCCGTAGCTTAAAATGGCCGCTTGGTTACCTGGCTCGATTTGTTTGCTCAATTCCATAGCTTGTCGTTTGTTACTTTCTGGAAGCATGTCGACAAGGCGAGGAGCCGTTTTACTGTCCGTTTCACTATTTAAAAGGCTTGTTTCAGTGGTTCCATCTGTTCCAAAAGGGTTGGAAAGCAAATCATCAAGCGTATGATTCATTTCTTTTTCAAGCATATCTGTTTGGTTCAGTTCTTTATTTTCTTTTGAGTCACTCATGATTTTGACCCCTTTCGAATTTCTTTTTTTGCTTTGAAATCGAATTTTTAGCGACTTCAAGTTCAAAATCAAGGCTGTTCACATCTTGGTTAAGTAAAGTGAATAAATCTTTTTCGATGACACGACTTAAATCATTTAAAAGTGAACGTGTGTCAGATAAGGTTTGATAAATTTTTTTATCTTTAACCGGCTGGCTTTCTAAAAAGGCATATTTCTCTGTGAGTTCAACAAGCGAATCCAAGTGTGAGAAGAAGAAATCTTCTGCTTCGTAAAAACGCTTAGGCTCTTCTTTCACGATTTGGTAAAGTCGTTTTGTTAATTGTAATGTTTTGTTGCGTTCTTGGAAGGAATAAAGTGCTTTATGAGCACTCATGATTTTTTGCAGGCGTAAAATTTTAGCGCGTGCTTCCTCTAAATTGGAACGAATATAACGATACTCTTTGTTTGTTAATCCAGTTTTTTCTGCCAAGCTTTTTCGCCGGCTTTTGATGAAAAGAAGAACAAAATACCAGCTACAGCAAGCGTGATGAGCATGATAAGCAAATAATGGTTTGTGAAAATCGCGGAAAGAATACCGAATAGCACACAAACAATGATCACAGAACCTGTAAATGCCATTATTTTTTTAAATAGAGTCATGGTTTATCTTCTCCTTCGGTTCCTCATTCTAAAATGTTTACAGAAAATCAGTATGATTTATTTCAACCTTTTTTGCTTTTTAGAAAGGATATTTGATTTAAATTTATCATATCATATTCGCTAGAAACATGTTATCAGTCGCGCGACGTAAATTCTTCTCGGACCGCTTAAGTATGTTACAATATAGAAAAAAAAGAAGGTGACCTAATGCGCAATTTAGAAGAAAAGACTTTGCGAGAAAAAACATGGTTTGAAGGACGCGTTGTTAAACTTGTGACAGCTGACGTTGAACTTCCAGATGGAACTACTGGAAATCGTGAGATCGTGAAGCATCCAGGTGCTGTTGCGATACTTCCGATTTGTGACTCTGGAAAGCTCCTTCTAGTGGAACAATACCGCAAACCACTTGAGAAAGCAATTGTTGAAATTCCGGCTGGAAAAATAGAACCTAATGAAGACAAAAAAAATAACGGCAGCACGTGAACTGGAAGAAGAAACAGGACGCGTTGCAGGAACACTCAGTTACCTGACTTCATTTTATACAGCTCCAGGGTTCTCGGATGAACTATTACATATTTATGTAGCCCATGACTTAAAAAAATTGCAGCATCATAGACCGCTTGATGAAGATGAATTTGTAAACATACTTGAAGTGACACTAGACGAGGCGAAGCAATTGATCGATCAACAAGTTATCCATGATGCTAAAACCGTTTATGCGATTCAGTATTTGGAGTTAGAAAAACTAAAAAGGCAGCTTGATGAGATTTAGCTAGCTAAAATGAAAAGAAAATTTGTGGAAGAGGGGAGGTCAAGCATGGCACATTTTTTTTCAAAAAAAAAGCGGATCTTATTTATCAATTATTTATTGTAAGTCTAATCATTTTATCGCTTTCTTTGCTAGATAACTCGTCAACTTGGGCAAATATCGTGCAGTGGCTGATTTGGCTTATTTTTGTACTAGACTACGGTGTTCAGCTAATTCGTGCGGAGAATAAAAAGACTTTTCTTAGGACGCATTTTTTTAGAGGCGCTTTCTGTCATTCCGTTTTTGCACGATTTTCGGGTTTTTAAACTGATTTCTGTTTTGCACTATGTTGGTTATCTTTCAAAGGGATTACGCCATTCATGGAAAATTTATAATATGTTACTCAAATATTTTTCAAATCGGCTTGTGATTGGACTTGTGATCACCATTTTAGTGGTGCCATTTATTATGTTTCTCATTGAACCTGGTTTTACTTCCTACCGTGAAGCGATTTGGTGGTGTGTTCAAACGGTTTCGACAGTCGGATATGGCGATGTGATTCCGAATACGCAGCTGGGGAGATTGATCGCTGGTTTCATGATGCTGATCGGCATTTCTATTTTGGGGGCATTTTCTGGTGTCGTTAGTGAATATTTTCGCGGGAAAAAGAAAAATGATTTTGATGGTTTGGTAAAGTCAATCGCTAATGTAGAGACTCTGACAAAAGAACAAAAGAAACTTTTGAAAGATTTAATCGATACGAAAAAAATAAAAAAACAAGGCGTAAAACTGTGAAGTTTTGCGCCTTGTTTTTGTTTAGTTTGTGAAATGGTCATGGTGCGTGCTGACCATAGCTTCATTTGCAGCATCTGGATCAAGATATTGTTTAGCGCTATTTACGGCGATAGCTCCTTCATGCAATCCAGCTGAGATGATTCGGATTTTTCGTGAATAGGCAGCTGCATCTCCACAAGCATAGACGCCCGGAAGATTGGTTTGCATAAAGGGATTGACTTGGATTCCCCAATCGGCGGTGTGTAATCCCCAGTTTTTTGTGAAACTAAAATCCACTTCTACTCCATGGCTGATAAATAAGGCTTCACAGGAAAGTGTAGACTCTTCGCCAGATGCTTTAGCGCAAACTGTGACGGTTTCAAGCTCGCTTCCTTCATTTAATGCCGTGATTTCATGTTGTAGATGAACTTGGATTTTAGAGGTAAGTAGATCGCTAGCTCGTTTTTCATAACCTTTAAAATTCTCACCTCGATAAATTAAATCTACAGTTTTAGCAATAGGCAGTAATGTAAAGGCGGCATCGATCGCCGCATCGCCACCGCCAGAAACAACTACTTTTTTACCGCGAAATTGTTCGAGGTCACGTAAGTGGTAGTGCGTTTTTGCGTGATGTAAAGCAGCATTTTCTGCTATCAGTGGATTCACTTCATAAGTCCCACTCCCACAAGCGATGATTACGGTTTTGGAATAATGAAGTTCCCCGTCTTCTGTTTTCAAAAGGAAGATTTCATCTTGTTGCTTTATGAGGGAGGTAACTCGTTTCCCAAGTACAAATTCAGGTTCGAATGTTTCTGCTTGCATCTTAAAATTTTGAACAAGTTCTGCTCCTGTTATTTCCGCAATTCCACCTACATCGTGGATGTTTTTATCTGGATAGAAATAGCGGATTTTTCCTCCTACATCTGGCTCAGCATCAATGACTTTGGTTTTTAGGGCGCGCAATCCGCTGTAAAAAGCTGTGTAAAGGCCAACGGGGCCAGCGCCAATAATTGTAACATCAAATAGTGAGGACATCTGGTTCAAGCTCCCTTACAACATCTTTAATTTCACATCCGCTACACGTTTCATATGGAATGCAGATGGGTACATCAGTTCTTGGATCAAGAACGATATCTGCTTTTACATTGAAGACGGCTTCGAGTGTTTCCTCAGTCATAACGTCAACGGGGGCACCGCTTGCAGCTACTTGTCCATCTTTGATCGCAATCATATGTGTGGCATAACGAGAGGCGTGATTCAAATCGTGCACGACCATGACGATTGTTTTTTGCTCAACTTGATTAAGCTCTTTTAAAATATTCATAACATCAAGTTGATGTGTCATATCAAGAAAAGTTGTCGGTTCATCCAAAAAAACAATTTCTGTGTCTTGTGCAAGAGCCATGGCGATCCAAGCGCGTTGTCTTTGACCACCAGATAATTGATCAAGCGGACGTTCCTTTAAATCAAGCAAATTTGTCATTTTAAGAGCCCAGTGAATCATTTCGTTATCCGCTTTTGAGCGAGACTTGAACCCAGTTTGATGCGGGCTTCGTCCGTAAAGAATTAATTCTTCGATCGTTAAGCCATCTGGTGCAGAAGGGTTTTGTGGAAGGATAGCTAATTCTTTCGCGATTTGTTTTGTTGGTTCTTGATGAATTTTTTTCCCATCTAAAAATACAGCTCCTTTGTTAGGTTTAATTAAGCGAGCCATGGTTTTTAAGATGGTGGACTTTCCAGAACCGTTAGCACCAACCAGTGCAGTGATTTGTCCTTTAGGAATTTCTATATTAAGCGATTCTACAATAATTCGCTTATCGTAAGCGATTTGTAAGTTCTCCGTGTAAAATTCTTCCATTTATATTCCACCTTTATAAAAAGTGATAATCATTCTCAATGTTTTAAGTATAAAAGTTTTGTGGATAAGTTTCAAGCAATTCTAGTAAAGTGATAGATGATAGTTATTCTAAAAAGAAGTTGTTTTTTAATTAATTGATAATCACTGTGGACAGAAATGAGAATATATGGTATCTTTTTAAACATAGATAGCAGAACGTAAATCAAGAATTTTAAAGCGGAAAATCAAAATTTAGTCTTGTTTTTTAATTAGAATTATTTTAATATAAAAAAGTCAATTGAGAATGAAAAAATGAAGTTTGAGGGAGGTTCTGGTGATGGAAGGACGGATTAACCGAATTAAAGCGCAACTGCATGATGCAAGTTACAAGTTAACCCCACAACGTGAGGCGACTGTGCGCGTTCTTTTAGAAGATGAAAAAGAGCATTTGAGTGCGGAAGAGGTATTTATGCGAGTGAAAGAAATCGCTCCTGATACTGGACTTGCAACGGTTTACCGGACTCTTGAACTTTTAACTGAACTGCGCGTGGTTGATAAAATTAATTTTGGAGATGGGGTTTCACGTTTTGATTTACGCAAAGAAGGGGCTAAGCATTTTCATCACCACTTAGTTTGCCTAGAATGTGGTTCTGTCGAAGAAATTCAAGAAGATTTACTTGAAGAGGTAGAAAAAGTGGTGGAAGCGAAATGGCATTTTCTTGTGAAGGATCACAGGTTAACTTTTCAAGGCGTTTGTTCGAAGTGTCGCGCAAATGGAAAGAAAAAGAACTGAACGAGCATCGGCTTCCGCTGATGCTCGTTTTGCTATTTAATCGAGCAAGGAAAACGTTTAGGCGGAACAGAACATGAGGCGCTTTTTCTTGTGGGATTTCTTAGGTTTAAAGTTCATTCCTGTTTCGTTTCGTGATAAAATGGAAAAGCGGGAGGCGAGACTATGGACGAATGGATTGAAGATTTTTTACATTTTTTAACGGTCGAACGCGGGTTATCAGAAAACACACGAAAAGCTTATGCGCGTGATTTGCATTTTTTTGCCGTCTATTTAAAGGAAGAAGAAGGAATCGAACGGCCTGATCTTGTGTCACGAAGAGAAATTGTTTCATTCATGAATTTTGCTCGTGAAAGAGGGAAATCGCCTCGGACGGTCGCACGCTATATTGCTTCTCTTCGCTCGTTCTTTCATTTTTTGCTTCATGATGGGAAGGTGCCGCATGATCCGATGATTCAGATTGAAACGCCCAAACAACGTCAAGGGCTTCCCAAGGTGCTAAATTATCAGGACGTTGAGAAGCTGCTTGAGACACCTGACACAAAGACTGTGTTTGGCCTTCGGGATCAAGCCATGCTTGAGGTGCTTTATGCGACAGGGTTACGTGTTTCTGAACTGATTCATTTAAAACTGGATGATCTTCATTTACATATGGGTTTTATTCAGACGATTGGTAAGGGGAATAAAGAGCGAATTATTCCGCTTGGAGGAACGGCTACAAAAGCCGTTGAAAGCTATCTTGAGTCAGGGAGGCCAAAGCTTTATCGCTCGAAATCACGCAATGATTTTGTGTTTTTAAATCATCATGGCATGGGAATGACACGCCAAGGGTTTTGGAAAAATCTTAAACAAATGGCGTTAAAAGCTGGCATTGATAAACCGATTACACCGCATACGTTACGTCACTCTTTTGCAACGCATCTCCTTGAAAACGGGGCGGATTTGAGGTCTGTGCAGGAGCTTCTCGGTCATGCAGATATTTCTACCACGCAAATTTATACACATGTAACAAAAGCGCGACTTAAAGATGTTTACAAAAAGTATCATCCGCGTGCATGACAAATAAAGGAATTGAATTAAAAAAGATGGGAGTTTGAAGTGAGATGAGTATGGATAAATTAAATGAAGCGGTTGGCAAAATTCGATCACATTATTCAGGAGAGCCAAAAATTGGTTTGATTCTGGGTTCAGGTCTCGGGGTTTTAGGGGATGAAATTAAAAATCCAACAAAGCTTTCTTATGAGGAGATCCCACATTTCCCAGTTTCAACTGTTTCTGGACATGCAGGTCAATTTGTATTTGGTGAGCTCGAGCAAAAAGAAGTCGTAGCCATGCAGGGTAGATTTCATTTTTATGAAGGATATAGCATGGAAGAAGTTACTTTTCCAGTTCGTGTGATGAAGGAACTTGGCGTGACGCATTTGATTGTCACGAATGCGGCAGGCGGTGTGAATGAGCTTTATCAAGCAGGCGATTTGATGCTGATTTCAGACCACATCAATTTTATTGGAACAAATCCGTTGATTGGAAAAAATAATGACCATTTTGGTCCGCGCTTTCCGGATATGTCTGAAGCGTATTCACTTGAGCTACGTGAGGCGGCGCGTCTCATTGCCCAAGACTTAGGAATTGAAATACGTGAAGGTGTCTATGCTGGATTCAGTGGACCGACGTATGAAACGCCAGCCGAGATTCGAATGATCCGGACGCTTGGGGCGGATGCTGTTGGGATGTCAACAGTACCTGAGGTGATTGTTGCGAATCATGCTGGGCTTAAGGTGCTTGGAATTTCGTGCATTACGAACATGGCTGCTGGGATTTTAGATCAGCCGCTTTCGCATAGTGAGGTTATTGAAACAACAGATCGTGTGCAACAAACGTTCCTCACTTATGTTCGCGCGATTTTAAAAGATATGTAGCTAAAAAAGCCGTTTTTTCTGTTTGTGTCAGGGGAAACGGTTTTTTTCTGCAAGAAACACGGGGTGAGTTTTTTTTAAAACGAAAAAGTCTTGAGGGGAAAGTATTGGTTTCTTGAAAGGAGAGAAATTGGATTTATTCTTTTCTAAAGATTGTTATTGTTTCAGGTAGACGGTTTGTGCTACTATAAGAAGGAACTTTAACGCAAATATGAATTTTAAAGACGAAAGGCGGGGACAGGTTTGACTTTTGAAAGGTTTGGAACGATGGATGTAAATGAAGCCGGACATCTCGAAATCGGAGGGGTGGACACGCTAGAGCTTGCCAAAAGGTATGGCACCCCGCTTTACGTGTACGATGTTGCGTTAATCCGGGAACGAGCACGTGGGTTTAAACAAACGTTTGCAGAATTAAATGTGCAAGCGCAAGTCGCTTATGCGAGTAAAGCTTTTTCTTCTGTTGCGATGTACGAGCTTATGGCAGAAGAAGGTCTTTCGCTAGATGTTGTTTCTGGTGGAGAGCTTTACACGGCGATTCAAGCGGGATTTCCGGCAGAACGAATTCATTTTCACGGCAACAATAAAACGCTTCATGAAATAGAAATGGCGCTTGATTACCAAATTGGCTGCATTGTGATTGATAATTTTTATGAAATCGAACTTTTAAAGGGATTGCTTGAAGAGCGAAAAAACAAAAAATACAAGTGTTGATTCGGGTCACACCAGGAATTGAAGCTCATACGCACGACTACATTTTAACAGGGCAAGATGATTCGAAGTTTGGCTTTGGTTTGACAAACGGACAAGCAGAGCGCGCGATTGAAGAAGTACTTGCAAATGCACATGTGTTTGACTGTACCGGTCTCCATTGTCATATCGGATCACAAATTTTTGAGACAACGGGTTTTATCATGGCGGCACACCGAATCATGGAACAACTTGTAGTATGGCATAAGAAATTGAACTTTGACTCAAAAGTACTCAATCTTGGCGGTGGTTTCGGTGTTCGTTATACGGAAGAAGATGAACCGCTTGAACCGGAAGTTTACGTGCGTGAAATCGTGAAGGAAGTTAAAAAAATGGCACTAGCAAACGGACTTGCTGTACCAGAAATTTGGATTGAGCCGGGAAGATCTCTCGTCGGGGAGGCGGGAACCACTCTTTACAAGGTAGGCTCACGTAAAGAAGTGCCGGGGATTCGAAGCTACTTAGCTGTTGATGGCGGCATGAGCGATAATATTCGCCCTGCACTTTATGAAGCGCACTATGAGGCGGTTCTTGCTGAGGCACCGCTTCAAGAAACAGAAGAAACGGTTGCGATTGCTGGGAAATGTTGTGAATCGGGAGATATGTTGATCTGGGATTTACCGCTTCCAAAATCAAATGCAGGAGATGTGCTCGCTGTATTTTGTACAGGAGCTTACGGCTATTCAATGGCTAATAATTATAATCGCATTCCGAGACCGCCCGTTGTGTTTGTGGAAGATGGCGTTAGTCGGCTTGTCGTTCGAAGAGAGTCTTATGAAGATTTGGTGCGAAACGATTTGCCGCTTTACTAAGGTGGATAGATAAAGATGGAAATGAAATTGAAGGTAGATGCTTTTGAAGGACCGCTTGATTTGTTGCTGCACTTAATCGGCAAGCTTGAAGTGGATATTTATGATATTCCGGTCGCAGAGATTACAGAGCAGTACATGGAATACATTCATACGATGCAAATTCTGGAGTTAGATGTCGCAAGCGAATACTTGGTGATGGCTGCTACGCTCCTTGCAATTAAAAGTAAAATGCTCCTCCCTAAGCAAGAACTTGAGGAGGACTTTGACGAATTTGACCCAGAACTTGACCCGCGTGATGAGCTGGTTGAACGCCTTATGGAATACAAGCGTTATAAAGAAGCGGCGCGCGAACTTAAGGATAAGGAAAATGAGCGCGGGTTTTATTTTAGCAAAGCGCCAATGGATCTATCAGAATATGAAGTTGAAACAAAAGCTTTCGATTTAGATGTATCCATCAATGATATGCTGGGTGCGTTTAATAAGTTACTTCGTAGACAAAAGCTTAGTAAGCCGCTTCATACACGCATCACGACGCAAGAAATTTCTATTGACACGCGGATGGATGATGTGATGAAACAACTTCAGGCCGTTTCTGGCAAAATTAAATTTGAAGATTTATTTGAAGAGCAAACGCGTGAAGAACTGGTTGTGACATTTCTAGCTTTACTTGAACTCATGAAGCGTGAACTGGTTTTAGTGGAGCAAGAGTCGAGTTTTTCCGATTTGTATGTGAAAGGTAGAGATAATCAAGGTGAATAAAGAAGAACAATTAGGGATTCTTGAAAGCTTGCTTTTTGCAGCAGGTGATGAAGGGTTATCCACGAAACAACTTACGGAAGTTATGGAAGTGACTTACATTGAGGCCCTCAATCTACTAGAAACACTTAGCGAAAGATACGAGGAAAGTCCTGCTAGTGGTCTTGTTCTACTTGAACTTGCTGGTGCTTTTCAACTGGCAACGAAAAAGGACTACGCGCCTTACTTGAAAAAACTGGTTGAGGCTCCGCATGCTACATCACTTTCACAAGCTTCACTAGAGACGCTTGCTATTATTGCATATAAACAGCCGATTACGCGGATGGAAGTAGATGAAGTCCGGGGTGTACAAACAGATGGCCCGATTCGTACGCTTGTAGCGCGCGGACTTGTTGCAGATAAGGGCCGTGCTGAAGGTGCAGGGCGCGCGAAACTATATATCACAACGAATGAATTTTTAGATGCATTTGGATTGAAAAGCTTAGAAGACTTGCCGAAGCTTGCAGAGCAAAGCGAAGATACAGGACAAGATGAGCTAGACTTGTTCTTTGACCGGTTTAGTCAAAAGGAGGAAAAAGAATAATGGAAAGACTCCAAAAGGTCATTGCAAATGCTGGTGTGGCTTCGAGACGGAAAGCGGAGCAAATGATTCAAGACGGAAAAGTGAAAGTAAACGGGAAACTAGTTACAGAACTCGGCGTAAAGGTAAGTGATTCTGACCGGGTAGAAGTGGAAGGCATTGAATTAACAAAAGAAGAGAAACGCTACTTTTTGCTCTATAAACCACGAGGCGTTGTTTCAGCTGTAACCGATGATAAAGGAAGAAGTGTTGTAACCGATTATTTTGATGACATTCCTGAGCGACTTTATCCTGTGGGAAGACTTGATTATGAAACATCAGGATTGTTACTTATGACAAACGATGGAGAATTTGCTAATTTACTAATGCATCCAAAGTATAATGTTGAAAAACGCTATGTTGCTCGTGTAAAAGGAATTCCTGAAAAAAGAAAAAACTGCAACAACTTGCACGTGGGATCGTGATTGAAGGCAAGAAAACGGCTAAAGCCAAAGTGCGCCAGCTGTCATTTGATAAAGCTAAACAAAAAGCTATTATCGAAATTACGATTCATGAAGGCAGGAACCGACAAGTGCGTAAAATGTTCGAAGCTATTGGGCATCCTGTGCAAAAACTAACACGTGAAGCCTATGGATTTCTTGATTTACGTCACTTGAATGCTGGAGAGAGCCGTGAACTAAGCCATCACGAAGTCAAACAACTAAAATCACTTGCCAAATTTGGTCAGAAACCACAAGGCTGAATAAACTTTCAGGGAAGTGGTAAAGTTTCTAAATAGATTGTTTGTATAAAAACATGTATAATTCAAAATGTAGATGTTTTGTTAATCATGGATATTCTTAAAAAAGTATGTGGGTACTTTTGAAGATGTAAGGGAAGAAAGGCACTTTTTTCTGATGAAGGAAGTTGAACTTACCCTGCCTGATGAAATGAAAAAGAGAACTTGGGGGATGAGTACTTATGAGTGATCAAATAAAAGTGCTTGTTGTTGATGATGAAGATAGAATTCGCCGCCTTTTAAAAATGTATTTGGAGCGAGAAAATTTCCGCATCGACGAAGCAAGTGACGGGGATGAGGCGCTACAGATGGCACTCAACAACGACTATGAAGTAATACTTCTTGATTTGATGATGCCTGGCAAAGATGGGATTGAGGTTTGTAGAGAATTACGGGAATACAAATCCACACCTGTAGTCATGTTAACAGCTAAAGGAGAAGAAGCAAACCGCGTGCAAGGCTTTGAAGTAGGGGCCGATGATTACATTGTAAAACCATTTAGTCCGCGTGAAGTGGTACTTCGCGTGAAGGCTGTACTTAGACGGGCAAAGAGGAACGACACTAGTGTTGTTGCATCTGTTCCCGGAGATATTATTAATTTTCCACATTTAAGCATTGACAATGAAGCTCACCGTGTTATTGTTGATGGCATTGAAGTAAACTTGACACCTAAAGAATATGATTTGCTTTATTATTTGGCGAAGTCGCCGGACAAGGTTTTTGACCGTGAATCTCTCCTAAAAGAAGTATGGCGTTATGAATTTTTTGGTGATTTGCGCACGATCGATACACACGTCAAGCGGTTAAGAGAAAAGTTACTTGATATCTCAGAAGATGCAGCCAAAATGATCGTAACGGTTTGGGGTTTAGGTTATAAATTTGAAATTCCGGAAGAATAAATCCGAATAGAGATGAGCAGGTTATGTAAAGATTGCAATTTGTCAATTTCTACAACGCGCCTGTTCATTTTTAAATGGCCAAGGGAGGCGTAAATGAGTTGAAGTTTTGGAATAGCATAGTGGGAAAAATTTGGAGCACAACGATCCTGCTCCTCATTGGTGTGCTAGTCATTTGCGGCTTCCTTGTCGCGGTGATCTATGAAAAAAACAATTTAAATGAAATTGAAAATGAAATGAAAGATACGTCTAATAAAATCATCAAAGTAATGCAAGAAGATGATGCAGTCATAAAATCTGGCAGTCAAGCGAGCAAGTCACTGGATATGTTAGATGATTCGGTGGGAGTTATCATTGCTCAAGACGGCACGAGTGTTTTCACGAAAGAATCGAAGGATTCAATCTCAAAAAGCTCTATTGATCGTTTAACACAAAATAAAAAACTGAATGAAGCGCTTGAATCGTCTCCAGATCTGTTAATGAAATATGATTTTGAAGAAAATCCGGAGAATATGTCCATCGAACTTTACGCAAAAACGTTTCAGTTAGACAATGGTGAAACGGGTGTCGTTTATTTATACAAGTCATTTCATGAAATTTTAAATGTCACAAAAAAAGCAACACGGACTCTCATTCTTGCAGGAATTGGTGCAATTTTAATCACTTCTTTACTATCGTTTATTTTTTCTTCACGCATGGCGTTCCCACTTCGTGAAATGAAAAAAATTGCGGTTGCAGTTTCGCGCGGCAATTTTGATAACAGGGTTCCGAGCTATACACATGATGAAATTGGTGATCTTGGGCTTGCGTTTAACGATATGGCAAAGCAACTAAAATATAATATGAGTGCGCTCAGGCAGGAAAAAGAGCAGCTCTCTAATATTCTTGTCGGCATGGCAGATGGTGTTATCAAGTTTAATATTGATAAAACAATTATTTTGAGTAATCCACCAGCAGAAGAATTTTTACATAGTTGGTTTTTCTCGCAAGAAAACGAAGAAAAGGTGTTAGTGCCCGAGAAACTAAATCAAATGCTTGATGAAATTTTGAGCAAGCGCACAGAAACAGTGGGTGAGATTTCCTTTGGAGATCAAACCTTTGTCGCAATTATGACACTGCTCTATAGCGGGGATAATGTGCGCAGCATTGTCACGGTTATTCGGGACATGACCGAAGAGAAACGACTTGAAAAAAACAAAAAAGTGATTTTGTCAGCAATATCTCCCATGAGTTAAGAACCCCTATTTCCATGCTTCAAGGTTATAGTGAAGCGATTATTGATGGGGTGGCACAAACAGAAGATGAGGTCAGAGAATTTGCACAAATTATTAATGAAGAGTCACTACGGATCGGGCGTTTAGTCAATGAAATGCTTGATCTTTCACGGATGGAAGCTGGATTTACTCAACTTGATAAGCGCGAAACGGAACTGGTTCCGTTCTTGAAGAAAATTCTTTCCAACTTTGATGTGCTTTCGAAGGAAAATAATGTGGAATTGAAACTGGAAGCTGATGATCCAGAGATACGCTACGCTTTTGACCGAGATCGTTTGGAACAGGTTTTGATCAATTTAATCATGAATGCGATTCAGCATACTGGAAACGATGGAGAAGTGGGTAAGGTTACAGTACACGAGCACGTAGATTATGCGAATGAGCAGTTGCTTATTTCAGTTAGTGATAATGGAACGGGGATTGCAGAAGCGGATATTCCATATTTGTTTGAACGCTTTTATAAAGCGGACAAAGCACGAACAAGAGGGAAGGCAGGAACAGGGATTGGGCTTGCGATTGTAAAGAATATCGTGAATGCGCATAATGGGCAAATTACGGTGGAAAGTACGGTAGGTAAAGGTTCATCGTTTATTATAAGTCTGCCGTTAAATGAATAGAGGGGGAATTAAATTGACAGAACGTAAACAAAAAACTTGTAAGGAATCTTTGGTGATTAAGACAAGCCGAGTGTTCCCGCAAGATACAAATAATCATAATACACTTTTTGGTGGAAAATTGATGACTTATATTGATGACACTGCATCAATCAGTGCTTCAAGACATTGTCGTGTTGGGATTGTTACAGCATCGACGGATTCGGTTGACTTTTTGAAGCCGATTAAAAATGACCATTCCGTTTGTTTGGAATCTTATGTGGCATCAGTAGGTAGAACCTCTATGGAGATTTTTGTGAAGGTGATTTCTGAGAATTTGATGACGGGTGAACGTTATCTTGCAGCTACATCTTTTTTGACTTTTGTGGCGATTGGAGATGACGGGAAGCCTGTTGAAGTGCCTGAAGTCGTTCCAGAAAGTGAAGAAGAACAAATGATTCATAGTGGGGCAAAGGCGCGTGCTGCAGCGCGGAAGGAAAGGCTAAAAGCTAGTCGGAGTCTTGCAAATGCACTCAAGACGGATATCCCTTGGTAAGAAAAGGGGTTGCCAAATTTAACTTTCGTGGTACAATAAATAATGTGTTCATGTTTTGTGTAACTTGACACACATAAAATTCATATTGTTCATCTTCGGGGCAGGGTGTAATTCCCGACCGGTGGTTAAAGTCCACGATCTGCTTTTTTAGCGGTTGACGCTGGTGAAATTCCAGGACCGACAGTATAGTCTGGATGGGAGAGGATGTAGACGGCTTTCTTTGGCTTGTCTTCTTTAGTGATTCAATTTCTGTCTATGTAGACAGCTTATTTGTTGACTTAAAATCTCTCTAATCTTTTTTGGTTAGAGAGTTTTTTTTATGGAAGTGGCTAATGCTAATGAAAAGCTTGTCTGACTTTCTTTTTAGATGAACCAAAAGGAGAGTTAAACTTGAAAAACTATTCGTTGAAGACTTTTGTAAGTATTGCGGTATTTGGAACAGTGGCATTTATTATTATGCAGCTACAATTTCCTATTTTGCCGACTGCACCGTTTCTAAAACTAGATTTCAGTGAGATTCCAGTTTTGATTGGTGGATTGATGTTCGGACCACTCGCTATTTTCTTGATTGAAGCATTAAAATGTGTCTTGTATTTTATTATCTCGGGAAGTCCAGTTGGGATTCCGGTTGGGGAAATGGCAAATTTTCTTTCGGGAATTTGTTTTACACTTCCGATATATTATCTATTTCGCTATATTCGTGGTTCAAGAGGAATCATCATTTCAGCTTCACTTGGGACGCTACTCATGACGTTTGCAATGGCTGTGTTTAATTACTTTGTATTGCTACCTTTTTATGTGAAACTTGGTGGGTTGCCGGCGAATACGGATGTTTCGGCTCTAGTTTTTGCTGCGGTTATTCCGTTTAATTTATTAAAAGGTGTGATTGTAAGCGCAGGCTTTATGCTACTTTATGCACCAATGAAAAACTTTATTGCTAAAAATCGTTCAAAAAAAGAGCAACAAAAATATCAAAAAAAAGCACCGTGAAATGGAACGCCGTGCTTAAAAATTAATCATGCGGATCACCTTTAAAAGGGTGATCCGCTATTTTTATGGAAAGGGAAGGACAATTGAATTCTGCTTCTAGCGCATTGTCTTCTTCTGATTCTGGGATGGGCATATTTCCTGTATTGTTATCTAAAAGGGTATAAGCAACGCCTTCTGTATTGTAGTCGTATAGATTTGGGGCATGCAGTGCACAGGCCCCACAAGCGATGCAGGTATCTTGATCAACGATTGTATATTTGGCCAAATCAATCGATCCTTTCGTCGTGAATTACATGCAAAGTATAGCATGTTTCTTGAATTTTACGCAATGCTTTAAAAAGAGATGTAGAACGCGTGTTTCTATGGTATGATGGAGTAAGACTTGAGGTGAATCGTGTGGAACTTTTAGATCAATATATCGTGGCGCTGCTAACGGCTTTTAAGCGTCCTAGAAAAACACCTTTTTTGTATGCGGTTATGACGGGACGGCGAACCGGTCAAGCGGTTACTGATGTGCATTTAGCTAAAATCAATTCGTTGTTTGGGCTTTCTCCTTTTTTAACAGAAGAGGTTTTGACGGCTCGACTAAAGAAGCTAAGACATGCTGGCATTCTTGATATTGAGACGGAAACAAAGGAATGGTCTGTGCAAAAGTCGGTTGCAACGCCTTTTTTTGAGCTGGAGGGTTGGAACGGCTTTTGGCTACAGGAACGACCGCTTTTATTTTTCCAAAATCTATTGCTTGCTATCCAAGTGGTGAGCAATAAGCATCATAAAAAGAAGCACTATATGCCAGTTGTGCGAGATAAAAAAGCCCAGTTTTGGATTAAAAAGTGGCTAGTTAATTTTTCAAAGGCAGCGGATTTAAATGAGCGTTTGTTTTTGGAACTGGAAGCTTGGCTGTCAAAACCTTATATTTCAAAACCGGAATTTTATACAGATCAGTTTACAGGTGGAGAAATAGTCGGCGAAACGCTTGAACAAATTGCGGATGCGCATTCGCTTTTAACAGAGGACGTATATTTCGAATCTTTATATGGCTTGCACCGACTTTTTCTCGAAAAGGATCATTATCCACTACTGCGACTTTTGATGCCACGTCGTGAGGCTCTTTTGACGTTATCGGGGAAGAAAACGTATGGCTATTTAAAGAAAGGCTATGATTTTGATGAAATCGTGCAGATGCGAAACTTGCGGACAAGTACGATTGAAGATCACTTTGTGGAAATTAAAGCGACTTTTCCAAGTCAAGTGGTGCCACGAATGCCAGAAGAAATGATCGTTGATGAAATTCAGGCAAGGGATTTTTTGAGTTTGAAGGAAATTAAAACAGCATTTCCTGAACTTGATTATTATCAAATTCGACTAGCGGTGGTTGCAGGAGGGAAGGCATGAATTTAGAACAGGAATTAAAACGCTATTTAGGCTTTGATACTTTTCGAATAGGGCAAAGGGAAGTGATAGAAACTGTTTTGGCAGGTGAAGATGTTTTTGCGATGCTTCCAACTGGGATGGGAAAAACGGTTTGCTACCAGCTTTCGGGATACTTGTTAGATGGGCTTGTTGTGATTGTTTCGCCGCTACTTAGCTTAATGCAGGATCAAGTGGAGCGTATGCGCGCTTACGGGGAAAAACGGGCGGTTGCGCTTAATAGTTTTTTAGCGGCTACTGAAAAAAATGAGATTTTAAATCATCTTTCAGCTTACAAATTCGTTTTCCTCTCACCTGAAATGCTCGCAAGTGAAGGGGTTCGGGCGACTTTCTTGCGGGAAAAAATTGGTCTTTTCGTGATCGATGAGGCACATTGTATTTCACAGTGGGGGCATGATTTTCGACCGGATTATCTGTTTCTTGGGGAGTTTCGGGAAATGGCAGGGAATCCGACAACAATGGTGCTAACTGCGACGGCGACGAAGCGGGTTCGAGAGGATATTTTAGAGCAGCTTGGGCTTATGGGCATTAAGGAAATTGTTTACTCTGTTAATCGCCCTAATATTAGTTTTCGAGTGGAAAAATTCACGTCGAAGCACGAGAAAGAAGAAGCTTTGCTGAAGCTTGTGGATAAGCTTGGAACACCTGGGATTATTTATTTTTCAAGCAAACGGCTTGCGGAGGAGACAGCTCATAGGTTGCGGCGCGATAGAGGGCGGCGCGCGGCTTTTTACCATGGGGATATGGAACCGCTTGACCGAATTTTGATTCAAGAGCAGTTTGTTTCTGGGCAGATTGACTTGATTTGTGCAACAAGTGCGTTTGGGATGGGGATTGATAAGGCGAATATTCGTTTTGTGATTCACTATCATTTGCCTGCTGATCTCGAAGCTTATATGCAGGAGATTGGTCGTTCTGGCCGCGACGGGCAAGCTAGTGTTGCGATACTACTCTATGCAAATGGGGATGAAGTTTTGCGGCGTCAACTTGCTGACCGGGATTTGCCAGATCCGAATTTACTGCATATTCCAGATGAACTTAAAGAAACTTTGACGGAAGCAGAAAAGCGATTTTTGAATTATTTTTTACGTTCTGGGCTTTCAGAAGTGGAAATTAGGGAAAGAATAGAAAAAAGGCGTTTAGTCAAGCAAGAAAATTTACAGGCACTGTTAGGTTTTATTCAAACGGAAGATTGTCGTCGGGCATACTTAATGCGTTATTTTGGAGAAACGGATTTTAGTGAAACGGGTGGTGAAGGCTGTTGTGATAATGATGCAGCATCGCTTGAACCTTTTTTACGGCAGGAGGAAGATCATAACGCGGTTTCAAGCAGTTCTTTTCGGGAAAAATTGCATTATTTACTTTTAGAATGAGTTTTTTTTCAATATTTCTTATCCTAATTGTTGTTCGAGATCGGGTTTGCGGTTATAATTGTTACAGAGATATGTCAAATTTTATTTAAAATCCAGAATGAGGAAAGAGTTTTGTTTTAAGGAGGATTTATGCATGGCAAGGAAAAGGCGCAATGATGAAAAAGAATATACGCCGTCTGATGATTATGATCATGATTTTTATAATAACTCGGAGGATGAGTTTAATGATGAACCGCCGATGCTTTCGCGGTCTGATAGTAGAAAAGCAAAGAAAACAGGAATTTTTCGTTATCCACTTCTAAACGTCTTAATTATTTTCTTTCTACTCATTCCAATTGTTGTGGTTATCGTATTTGTAGCCGTTCAAAATTCGGGACAACCTGACAATGCTGTGAAAGAAGAAAGTAGCGTTTCTGTTGATAACAATACGAAAGCAAAACAAGAAGCGAAGGAAAAAGCAGCAAAAAGAAAAAAGCGGCTAAAGAAAAGGCTGCAAAGGAAAAAGCGACGAAGGAAAAAGAAGAAAAGGAAAAGGCTGCGAAAGAAAAAGCTGAAGCGGATGAGAAAGCGAAGCAAGATCAAGCAGCGCAACAAGCTGCAGCGGAAAAGGCTGCAGCAGAAAAAGCGGCGGCTGACAAGCAAGCAGCTGCAGAACGTGCTGAACAAGAACGTCAAAACGCACTAAAAGCGGAGCAAGAAAGAAAAGCAGCTGAAGAAGCGAAAAAACAAGCGGAAGCAGCGCAGGCATCGAGCCATACGGTTCAAGCAGGAGAAACGCTTTACAGGATCGCGGTTAACGCATATGGCGCTTCGAATGCTACACAAGGTGTTCAAAAAATTAAGCAAGCAAACGGACTTTCTTCGGATAGTGTACCGGTTGGAACTGTAATTAAAATTCCTAAATAAGTAAGAAAAGAATGAGCGGAAGGCGGGGAGAGATTTCCGAAAAAGCTCGTTCTTTTTGTGGAAAAGGGGAGATGAAATGCCAAAAGTAGCACTCGTCACAACTGGTGGAACGATCGCAAGTCGAAAAACGACTTCTGGAAAGCTTGCTTCTGGTGAATTAACTGGCGAAGAGCTTGTTCAGATTTGCGGACTTCCTAATGAAATTGAAGTAGATATTTTTTCGACTTTCCAGCTTCCATCCATGCATATTTCAAGAGAGCACTTAGTGGATCTTCAGAAAACCATCGAAGAGATTTTTACAGATTCATCATATGCCGGAATTGTTGTCACCCATGGTACGGATTCACTCGAAGAAACTTCTTATTTTTTGGATTTGACGATTCGAGATGAACGTCCTGTTGTTGTGACGGGTTCACAGAGAGCTCCTGAAGAAATGGGGACGGATGCTTTTATCAATATTCGTCATGCGATACATACTGCGTCTGAATCGCTTCTAAGAGGGGCTGGAACGGTTGTTGTGTTTAATGAGCGTATTTTTGCAGCACGCTATGTAAAAAAAGTCCATGCATCCAATATCCAAGGATTTAGTGCTTTTGGCTTTGGTTATCTTGGAATCATTGATAATGACCAAGTTTTTATTTATCAGAAACCAGTCATGCATGATTGTTTCGAACTTAAACGACCCCTTCCAGATGTCGCAATCGTGAAATGTTATTTAGACGCGGATAGCTTCATGATTGATGCTCTAGTTGAAAAAGGTGTGGATGGTATCGTACTTGAAGGAGTTGGGCGCGGACAAGTAGCTCCCAAAATGATGCCGGGGATTTTACGCGCGCTTCAAAAACAAATTCCTGTGGTTATTACAACAAGTGCTGAAGAAGGAAATGTGTACACAACTTATGATTATTTGGGTAGTACGTTTGATCTTTTTAATCAAGGTGTTATTCTGGGAAAAGATTATGACAGTAAAAAAGCGCGCATGCGTTTAATGGTGCTTCTAGCTTCAGAAAAAGGTGCGACGCAAGCCAATTTTTATTGAACAGAAGGGAATTAAATTTGAAATGACGAAAAAAAATATGTATTGCGATTGATGGCCCTGCAGCAGCTGGAAAAAGTACGGTAGCTAAAATTGTAGCAAGTAAACTTCAATTTATTTATATTGATACGGGCGCTATGTACCGGGCAGCTACGTATTTAGCTTTCCAGGCTGGCGTTTCTTACGAGGATGAAGCAGGCATTATGAAGTTGTTGCAAAAGAAAACCATTCGTTTTGAGCCGGGGGATATTCAACAAGTGTTCATTGATGACGAAAACGTCACAAATGTTATTCGAACAGATGAAATTACCAATCATGTTTCAGTTGTTTCTGCTCATCTACTTGTTCGCGAAGCCTTGCAGAAAAAGCAACAAGCCTTCGCTAGTGCTGGGGGTGTTGTTATGGACGGGCGAGATATTGGAACAGCGGTTCTTCCGAATGCTGAACTGAAAATTTTCTTGCTCGCGAGTGTTAAGGAACGCGCAGAACGACGCTATAAGGAAAATAAAGCAAAAGGCTACGATGTGGACTTTGAGCAGCTTCAAAAAGAAATCGAAGATCGTGATCATCTTGACTACACACGAAAACATTCGCCACTAAAAAAAAGCAGACGATGCCATTACTGTGGATACAACGAGTATGTCTATTCAAGAAGTAGCTACTAAGATTCTTGATTTGGCAAATCAAACAATTGAACAGCGGGAAAAGGGCTTGTAAACTAATTTACAAGCCTATTTCATTTGGCAAAAAAACTTGACAAATCTCTTGTTTTGTAGGATGTTAGAAGAGAGATTTTTTCTAATATAGAGATCAAATCTTTTAGGATTTTCTTGCAAAAAATCAATCTGACGAATACCTTTTAGTGAGTAGGTGGACTCCCGTAATGACGAATTTGCTACGTGCCTTGTCATGAAGATTGTTAGAAGCTGTACTTCTTTTGCGGTTACAGAAAGTCCTAATTCGAGAAACGAATTAAGGAGGGCTACGCATGTCTGATGAATTAAACGATGTGGAAGTTAGAAATTTTGAAGAAGGGGACAAAGTCACCGGCACAGTTACAAGCGTGGAAGATAAACAAGTATATGTCGGAATTCCTGACAGCAAATTGGACGGGGTTGTGCCGATTAGCGAACTATCCAATGTACATGTAGAAAAAGCTTCTGACGTAGTAAATGTCGGAGATACTCTTGATCTTGTTGTTACAAAAGTAGAAGAAGATGTTCTTGTTCTTTCTAAACGCAAAGTAGATGCGCTGAAAGCTTCTGATGAAATCAAAGAAAAATTTGAATCGGGCGAAGTTTTTGATGCTATTGTGAGTGATGTTGTCAAAGGTGGTCTTGTAGTTGATCTCGGAGTTCGAGCTTTTGTACCAGCTTCGCTTGTAGAAGATCACTTTGTGGAAGATTTTTTTGATTATAAAGGAAAAACTTTGGCATTTAAAGTTGTTGAATTTGAACCAGAAAAAAAATCGTGTGATCTTGAGTCACCGAGCTGTGGCTGAAGCTGAAAAAGAAGAAAAAGAAAAAAAGAACTTCTTGCTACAATTAAAGAAGGAGACGTTCTAGAAGGAACAGTTGAGCGACTTGCAAGCTTTGGTGCATTTGTTGACCTTGGTGGTGTAGACGGGTTAGTTCATATTTCCCAAATTTCTTATGAGCACATTGGAACTCCTAGCGATGTCTTAACAGAAGGCGAAAAAGTAAAAGTGAAAGTTATTGGAGTAGATCCAGAAAACGAACGGATTTCACTTTCAATTAAAGAAACACAACCAGGACCATGGGATAACATTGCTGAAAAAGCTCCTGTTGGTGCTGTGTTAAAAGGTAAAGTGATGCGCCTTGTTTCATTTGGAGCGTTTGTTGAAGTGTTCCCTGGCGTAGAGGGGTTAGTTCATATTTCGCAAATTGCGCATAAGCATATCGGAACACCAGGTGAAGTTCTTGAAGAAGGTCAAGAAGTAGAAGTGAAAGTATTAGATGTGAACGAAGACGAAAAACGTCTATCGCTAAGCATCAAAGCACTTCAAGAAGAACCACAAGAAGAAAATGATTATGAACTTCCAGAAGAAAACACAGGTTTCCAAATGGGTGATTTAATTGGTGATAAACTGAAAAATATCAATAACGACAACGATGATAAATAAAGTTGTTTTTAAGAAAGTTCTTTAAGAGGAAACAAATGTTACCTCTTAAAGGGCTTTTTTTTGTGCAAAAAAAAGTCATAATTTGGACAAAAAGCAGTTTTAATAAGCAAAAAAAAATAACATATAGACAGTTTATAGTTATTTTTACATAAGATACAATAAAATTTGGAGAAAAGAGCTTAAATGCATCTAGAGGATTGACACGAATCTTTTTAGATGGATTTAAGTTTTTTATGGAAAAAGGAGGATTTCGTTTGGATTGTTAATGAGGAGTTATCGAAAAAAGTTGGTGAAAAGTTAATTTTTATAGATTTTTATAACAAATTTTTATATTTTTTGAATGGTAATGTACAATTTTCGACACAAATTGTTCAAAAAATGTCGGCTTTTTTGCAATAATAGTTGCAGATTTACATGTGGATTGTTATTAGAATAAATGTGCATAGAAAAGGAGATGAGGAAATGGTGATGACTCAAAGAGTTTCTATACAAGGGATGATTAAAGAACTGGATGAGAATAAAGTCAGTCGTTTTCAGGTCGTTTATAAAAGATACGACAAGGATGAGTTATTGGATTTGCGGTCACAAGGTTATCTGGCATTTTTAATTGAGGGGTTGTGCTTTATTTATTTAAAAGCAGTGCAAGATAACAGTGAGTTTTTAGTAGATGTCTTGGTGGAAAATTCTATTTTAGGGTTAGAGGATAGTAATTCATCCAATCAAATGTGTGCTAAAGTTCAAAAGGGGAGTAGCATAGCATTTATTGAAGAAGAATATTTCTTCAATTATCTATCAATAAGACCATCTTTTTCCGAATTTTTAATTAATTACACGAATATACAGGAAGAAAAATTAATGAAAAGACTTATTAGTTTGTCTTATTCAGGGAGACGAAAAAAGATTATTTCTTCGTTAATGGAATTGAGTGAAAATATTGGAATAGGTATGGGGGAGTGGCAACGTTTGCCTGCTGGAATTGAAAATAAATTTTTACTCGAGTATAGCAATGTTGACCGGACTTTTTTTCCAAAAAAACTATGAAAGAGCTTTTTAGGAGTAAAATTGTCAAATTTGATGCTGAAGGGCATATCCAATTAAACCATGGACAATTGCAAGATGAGTTTAGAAAGATTGAATAAAAATTTCAAATAAATTTTGCATAATGATTAAACAAACCTAAGTGGGCCATTTAAGGGGGGATGCCGTGCTATTTAGGGAATATTTGTGATTACTTTACTGTAGCTATTTCAAAAGAAAAGGAGAATTCGGACATGAACAAAAAAATCAAGTAAGAATTTAAAAAAAAGGAGTAGTGACAGCGGTCGCTGTTGCAACAGTAGCCAGCCAATTTTTAGTGGGGGCTCCGTTCCAGGCTAATGCTGCGGAAACGAATGGATCAGAGACTACTCAAAAACCTACACCACGTGCATTAGCATTGTGGACAAATGCAACGCTTGAAACTGCGGCTGTGACTCCACTTAATCTTGATACGCAAGTTGGTGGTAATTTGCGATTGGATTTTTGGATCAATGCTTGGGGAGCAGGTCTAGCTGAGGATGTTTATATGACAACAGAAATTCCTGTTGAATTTCGTGCTTTGATTGAAGCTGCATATGAAAAAGGGACACTTTTTGATGCGCTTAACCAAACAGGGAAGATTACAAGTCTCGGCATTTTTGGAGGTTCAATTTCATTTAGCAAAGAAAACCTTACTTATGATAAAGACTCCGGTATTTTGAGTATGAAAGCTGATCAATCGCTCACAATTCCAGCTCAATCAACGGTTAGTTACCAAATGAACTTGGATTATAAATCGCTTTACAACGACTTAAAAGTACCTATTCCAGATTCACAAACTGGGAATGGTTATCATGTTAAAGTCGGAGAGAACAGCAATGGATTTATCAGTATCCAAATTGGTGACCGTGGTGCAGAGGCCTATACTGCTGAAAAGCAAGCCATTGTTGGGACTGGTGGTCTTCCGACACTTACAGGCGTTAGCGACACCCTTGTCCAAGTGAATGAAGCATTCGACCCACTTGCGGGAGTTAAGGCAACAGATAAAGAAGATGGGGACCTTACAAACAAAATTGTGGTGAATTCAGATGTTAATATCAATAAACCGGGTGTATATACTGTAACTTATACGGTGACAGATAGCGACCGGAATGAAACAAAGGTAGAACGTAAAGTTACTGTTTCTGATGAAAACATTAAAGGAACAGTTACTCCTAAGGCTTATCAATTAGGACAAGAAAATGTAACAGGGTCTTATACAGGAGATGTAAAAACTGTTGCGCTTGTTGTGAATGGGAAAAAATATCCTCAAGTTGATGTTCGTGCTGATGGAAGCTTCTCCTATTATGCAGAAGATAAGATCACAAGTGCTACTGACGATGTTCGTTTAATTGGATATAGCGCATACGGTAAAGTGTTAGACGATAAACCAGTTAAAATTGGGAATCAACAAGGAACGATTACTCCAGCTGCATATACGGTTGGAAGTTCAACTATCACAGGAACATATACTGGTGATGTTGCGTTTGCCAAACTTTATGTGAATGGGGTTCTTCAGTCCCAAGGTGGTTCTTTTGCGAATGGCGGATTCTCTTACTATGTCAATCCAAGTGTCATCAAAGCCGGAGATATTGTCACAATTGAGGGCTATACAAAAGATGGACAAACAAGTCTAACGGAAAAAGTACCAGTTAAAGTGAATGGAGCTGTAACAGCCGGAACAATCACTCCGAATAGCTATACTGTTGGGAATTCAACGATCACAGGAAGCTATACTGGTGATGTTGCAAGAGCTCGCCTAACGGTGAATGGAAAAGTTGTATCGTGGGGTGGAACCTTCGCTAATGGAAGCTTTTCATACTACACAGGTACAGGCGCTATTAAAGCAGGAGACACAGTTGTGCTAACCGCTTATGATAAAAACGACAAACAATTGGATCAAAAAACCGTGACTGTAAATGGTGGGGCTACTCAAGGTTCTATTTCACCAAAAACTTATGCAGTCAATGATTCAAACATTACAGGAAGCTATACTGGTGATGTTGCAAAAGCTCGTCTAACAGTAAATGGAAAAGTCGTGTCATGGGGTGGCTCATTTAGTGGAGGAAGTTTCTCTTATTATGTAGGTTCTGGTGCTATTAAAGCAGGAGATACAGTTGTACTAACCGCTTATGATAAAAATGACAAACAATTGGATCAAAAAACTGTGACGGTTAGTGGTTCTGCTACGACCCAAGGGACAGTTTCACCAAACGCGTTTACTGTTGGTGATCTAGAAATTAATGGTACCTATACTGGTGATGTGGCAAAGGCTCGCATCTCAATTAATGGTAAAGCACAAGCGTGGGGTGGAACATTTTCGAATGGGAGCTTCTCGTATTACGTTGGAGCTGACAAAATTAAAGCAGGAGATGTAGTCACAATTTCTGCTTACGATAAAAATGATCGTTTGTTAGATGGCAATAAAACCGTAACAGTCAAAAGTTCTACCTCTCAAGGAACGATTTCACCTGACTCTTACTCTGTTGGAAATGTGACAATCACTGGTGCTTACACAGGGGATATTACAATGGCGCGCGTGTCTATAAACGGCGTTCAACAAGCATGGGGCGGAAGTTTTGAAAATGGCAGATTTTCGTACTATGTTGGTGCAAATAAAATCAAAGCTGGAGATGTAGTCACAATCTCAGCTTACAATGAACTGACCACTTTGCTCGATCAAAAAAGTGTGGCTGTAATTAATTAAAAAATATTACCCACTAGAAAACACTCGTTTTCTAGTGGGTAACTAATTATCTAGTTGAGGTGTAGTATGAAAAAATTAGTAATGAGCATTTCACTTGTTTTACTTGTCTTGTTGGGAGCTTGCTCCGGGAATAATGCAGCTGAAAAAGAACAAAAAAAATCAAACAGAGAAAACAAGTGAAAAAAAATCTAGCAAATAAAAGTCAAGTCGTTGATGGACTGAAAATAACGATTAAAAAACAAGAAGAAAATGAAAAAGTAGAAGGCAAGAAAAAAGAAAATCTATATACTTTCACGATTGAAGGAGAAAATGCTTCTTCCGTAAAGAAAGGACTAGGGTCAATTGATTTCGTACTAAAGACAAAGGATAAAAAAGAAGTGAAGCTAGATGATTCACTTGCAACGTTTGGAAATGAACTAAAGTCTGGTGAAAAGCTATCAGGCAAGGTCTCTTTTGCTACAAATAAGGCACCAGATAAGTTAGTTTACAAACCGAATGGGAAGGAACTTGCGGAATGGAGCGTCAACGAAAATGAGTAAGTTAATGACGATTGGGCTTGGGTATATTGGACTTCCAACAGCACTTAGTTTTGCTAAAAGCGGCGAAGAAGTCGTTGGAGTAGACATTTCATCTGAAATTGTGTCGCAGCTCAATCAAGGGATTGTACATCTTGAGGAGCCAGGAGTTGCGGAACTGTTAGCAGAAGTTTTAGCGGACGGAACATTCAGAGCTTCCACTACTCCAGAACAAGCAGATGTTTTTATTATTTCTGTTCCAACACCTAATCAAAATGACAAGTATCATAGTTGTGATTTTCAGTATGTAGATCAAGCTGTTCAGTCCATCCTACCGTTTTTACAAAAAGGAAATACCGTAATTATTGAATCTACTATCCCTCCTAAAACAACAGTAAACCGCATCCAGCCTATGATCGAAAGCTATGGTTTTGTGGTGGGGGAAGATATTTATTTAGTGCATTGCCCAGAGCGGGTACTTCCTGGAAAGATTTTGTGGGAACTAAGAAGAAATAATCGAATCATTGGTGGTGTGACAAAGCGTTGCGCGGAAAAAGGAAAAGAAATTTATGGCAAGTTTGTCGAAGGTGAACTTATTTTGGCGGGAGCTTCTGAGGCGGAATTATCTAAGCTGATGGAAAATACGTACCGTGATATTAATATTGCGATCGCTAATGAACTTGTCAAGGTTGGAGATGATCTTGAGATTGATGTGCTAAAGGTCATTGAGATGGCAAACAAACATCCGCGTGTGCATATTCACCAACCGGGTCCGGGAGTTGGAGGGCACTGTCTTGCTGTTGATCCGTATTTTGTTGTGGCTGCTTCACCAGAAAATACGGAGTTAATTCAAACGGCAAGAGCTATCAATAGTAACATGCCAACATTTATTGTGCAGAAAACTAAACAACTTATGGATAACATTTGTGGGAAAAAAATAACGATTTTTGGCTTGGCATACAAAGGAAATATTGATGACATACGGGAAAGCCCAGCAATTGAGGTTTTACGACTTTTAAAGGAAACAACAAATTACGAAATTAGCGTTTATGATCCACACGTTCAAATAGACCAGCTGACGCAAAATAAATCTGATGCACTTAGGAATAGTGATTTAGTTTTAATTTTAACGGATCACGCGGAATTTAAACAAATAACAGAAGCGGATTTTTCACACATGAAACAACGCTATTTGTTAGATACGAAGCAAGTTTATGAACATTCAAATTCGAGCGTTCACTATTATTCGTTAGGCGACATTTCAAGGATTAAGCAAGAAAAATTGAGTGTTTAAATCATTATTTTGGGAGAATCCAATGAATGAAATAATTAATTTAAGTAAAATTATACAACTGATGAAACGCGAAAAATGGCTTCTTATTGGCGTCATTGTAGTACTGGTTGCAGGAATGTTTTCTTATTTGCAATTTGTAGCTGTTCCAGTTTATCAAAAAAGCGCACAGATTTTAATTAGTCAAAATGATAATTCGAAAAACGCGAATCTTGAAGTGCAATCTGTTCAAGCCGATTTACAACTTGTGAATACGTACAGCAATATCATTTTAAGTCCACGAATTTTAAGCGAAGTTGAAGAAAAACTAGATGGAACTTATTCTAGTGAAGCTTTGATGGAAGCGACGACGGTTACGAGTAAAGATAATTCGCAGGTGATTGAAATTAATGTTCAAAATAAAAATGCAGCAAAGGCAGCAGAAATAGTAAACTTAACTGCTCAAACTTTTCAAAAAGAAATACCAAAAATTATGAATGTCAATAATGTCACCATTTTGTCGCAAGCGGATGAAACAAGTAGCGATCAACCGATAAAGCCGAATAAAGCTTTATTACTTATTTTAACACTGCTATGCGGGATAGTTGTGGATTTTTTGATTATGTTTATGAAGCTGTTTTTTAACCGCAAATTTACAGACCCTGAGGAAATTGAAAGTTTACTTGGAATCCATGTGTTAGGGGTAGTAAGCGAATTTAATGACCGAGCAGTGAAACACAGTGCGGAAAGAGGTAGAAAGCGAGGCCAAAAATATGGGAACGAAAACACTTCTCACACAGATTGATTCATATTCACCGCTTTATGAGCAATTTCGAATGATTCGAACTGGAATCGATTTCACTAGTATTGATAAAGAAAATAATGTTGTGATGGTCACATCATCGGAAAGCGGAACAGGAAAATCAACAATTGCTTCTAACATTGCCGTTGTCACCGCGCAATCTGGGAAAAAGACGCTGTTAATTGATACGGATTTGCGAAAACCAACGATTCACAAAATTTTTTCGAAAAATATGTATAACGGTCTTTCGAATTTGATTACAGGAGACCTAGAACTTGAAGAGGTGCTCCAAAAAACGTCGGTTAACAATCTTTCTATTATGACAAGTGGCATTATTCCGCCGAATCCAACCGATTTACTGGCTTCTACTCGGATGAAAAAAAATTTTGGCTGAACTAAGAACCAAGTTCGATTTTATTATCATAGATACACCACCCGTTACGATTGTTCCTGATGCGTTAGTCTTGGCTGATGAGATCGATGGAGCTATTCTCGTAATTCGCTATCATAAAACACTCAAAGAAGAAGCCAAAAAAAGCTCTTGATAAGTTGAAATTTACTAGAGTGAATTTATTAGGTGCTATTTTAAATGGCACAAAAGACTTGAATAAAAACTATTACTATTACTAAAAAGGGTGAGAACAATGGAAAACAATAAAGTGATTTTCCAAATAGCAGAAGAAAGAAGCCTTTATTTGCGCTTTAAAAGACTGGGGGATTTTGTTTTTGCACTTCTAGCGCTACTGTTTCTTTTTCCGCTGTTTATTTTAGTAGCGTTAGTAATTAAGATGACAGACCTAAAAGCACCGATAATTTTTAAACAAGTCCGAGTTGGGCGAAACGGTTCGAATTTTCAGATGTATAAATTTAGAACAATGCGACCCAATGCAGAAACAGAACTTGCGAAATATTTAGAACTAAATGAAATAAAAGGCGCAATGTTTAAGATGAAAAGAGATCCGCGGGTGACACCGATTGGACGTTTTTTAAGAAAAACAAGTATTGATGAATTTCCGCAACTATGGAATGTTATCCGAGGAGAAATGTCATTAGTGGGTCCGCGTCCACCGCTTCCACGAGAAGTTGAGATGTATTCGGCCTATGACAAGATGCGTCTGACAGTTACACCAGGATGTACAGGACTGTGGCAGGTTAGTGGGCGAAATCAAATTGGGTTTGCTGAAATGGTTGAACTAGATCTTACCTATATTCAGCATATGTCTTTTTTGAATGATTTAAAAATTCTTGCTCGGACTATTTTAGTTGTGCTTGCTCCGAAAGGGGCTTACTGAAACGTGGCATCTGAACAAAATAAACGGGTTTCTTTACTTGGAATACAGCTAGACCTTCTCACGATGGAAGAAACACTTGCGCGAGTAGAGCAAATTATCTTGGCACGTCATCCAGAACAACATGTGGTTGTGAATGCAAGCAAAGTTAATTTAATAGCTAAAAACAAGGAATTGCAAGAAATTGTGAATAGCTGTTCGCTGATTAATGTAGACGGGCAGTCAATTGTTTGGGCTGGTCGCTTTCTTGGTTTTCCAGTTCAAGAAAGAGTGACAGGGATTGATTTATTTTCGAATCTTGTAAAAATAGCGGCAAAAAAAGGTTACCGAGTTTACTACTTTGGTGCGGAAGAGGAAGTGGTAGAAAAGGTGATACAGATTCATCAGGAAACCTTTCCAGCATTAAAGATTGCGGGCTACCGGAATGGTTATTTTGAAGAAGAGGATTCTCTTTCAATTGCAGAAGAAATCCGGGACAGCCATGCGGATATCTTGTTTGTTGCCTTTTCGAGTCCTAAAAAAGAATTTTGGATTCACAGATATAAAGAGATTATGAATGTTCCTTTCTCTATGGGCGTTGGTGGGAGCTTTGATATCATTGCTGGTAAAACAAAGCGTGCACCTAGTTGGATGCAAAAGATCGGCTTGGAATGGTTTTATCGCTTTCTTCAAGAGCCACGACGAATGTTTCGGCGCTATTTGCTAGGAAATCTGACTTTTTTTAAAGCTGGTATGGAAGGAGAAACGGCGTGGAAAATAGACAATTGCAACGTATACCTTGGAATATCTATTTGTTTTTGGCGCTGGTTGCTGTTTTTCCTTTGATTGATAGTGTAAATGGCTTTTTTTTTGACGACAGGTGAGACTTTTCCAATTGGTATTTTGTATCGCTTTGCGTTCTTTTTTCTTTTTTGCTTTTTGCCATTTTTAGCAAAGTAATGCCTAAGAGCCGCTATACCTTCCTCACTTTCTTGTTCATCTTAGGAAGCTTCTTGCTTTTTCTTCTTCAAAGTATTGTCCTAGAGAACCCGATTTCTCATGTAACTAGCGATTTAGGAGTTTTGGTGAAGTACTTTTTATGGGCACTGATTCCGTATTATATGTATCAACGGAGAGAGACTTTTCAGATTTTGTGGCTGAATCGAATGTTTACAGTGATTAATTTGTTTTTTACAGCAGGTCTCATTATTCCTTATTTATTGGGTGTTGGAACCTATACTTATGCAGCTTCTGAGGCCGGTTATAAGGGTTTTTTCTACGCGCAGAATGATCTTTCTTGTGCGTTCATTATTTTAATTACATTATCCGGCTGGGAACTACATAAAAAATTACAAGGAAAATGGCGCATGGGTTTAATTTTAAGCCTTCTGCTTTATGCGGGGAATTTCTTTTGCTTGATTTTAATTGGAATGAAAACGGGAATTCTTTACGGCGCTTTTGTCAGTTTGATACTTCTTGTCACTGTTTTATTTGGCTCGTTGTACAGGTCGTTCCTTCATCGTTTAACAATCTGGATCATTTGTTTAGGGATTTTACTCTGGGGCGCTATAAAAGGTGCACGAGATATCGTTTCAATGCTAAGCGGAACTTTCGAACGGCTAAGTTACTTTTATCATCTTTATGATGGTGACTTAGTTCGACTTTTGTCTAGCTCACGTAGCACTTTTCTGGATGGTGGAATGACTGCTTTTTTGAGCGATCCTCATTTTTATTTCACTTTTTTTGGTGGACAAGGCTTTCAGTACCGGCTAGAACAATTTGGTCGCATGGGCTTAATTGAAATGGACTTTTTTGATGCTTTTTTCGGTTTTGGATTGATTGGAATGATTCTCTTGCTCGTTTTACTAGGGTATTTTTTGAAGCTTGCACTAGAAAAAGAAGGACGTTCTGTTTATAGCTTTATTCTGATTGTCGTTATTTTTTACGGCTTTTTTGCGGGACATGTATTATTTTCAGCGTTGTCCTCAACTTTTTTTAGGGCTCATTTGTGGAGCTGTTCTTATCACGCGCAAGACTTAAAAATGATTGATTTTGATAGAAGGGAAGAAAGATGCTATGCCTGGATTTTATGGCTTTGTTTCAGACAGGCCTGATGTACTTGAAAAAAAAACTAAAATGGAGCGATTTTGTCACACACGAATCAGGATTTATAGATGAAGAGGCAGCAATTCAGGTTGCAGGACTTTATGGTCGCTTTTTTCGACATGCTACAAAAAAATTTATTTATGACAAAACGTTTTCTGAGGATGCAGAACACTTTTTTATTCTTGATGGCGTTGTCTTAAATAAGCAGAAACTGATGAAACATTACAGGTTGAATGCTGAAACAGAGATGGTTTCGTTACTTCAGAAAATGAAACAAACGGCCGCTGCTCCTTTCTTTAAAAACTTACGAGGCAGTTTTGCAGGAGTAGTACTCGAAAAAGAAACCGCAAGAATTGCGATCTATACAAATCATATGGGCGATAAAGAAGTTTTTTACTATATGGATCAAGAAACGAATACACTTTATTTTGCAATAGACTTTGATCTGCTAATAAAACTCGTTCATGTTCATTCCGGTAAGACATTTAGACTTAATAAAAATGCTAGTTATAGTTTAATGACGCATGGGCACACGCTTTGTAATGAAACTTTGTTCGATGAGGTGAAGCGCCTTACGCCAGGAAGCTTTTTAGTGTTTTCCTCTAGGGGGTTGATGCAGAAAAGTTATTATGAGATTCAAACTAAAGTGCAGCCGATTGAAGAAGACAAAGCACTTGAAAAATTGGATACATTGTTTCGAAGTGCTGTACGCCTTTCTTTTGAAAAGGATTTGGAGTATGGCTATAAACATTTAGTGGCACTAAGTGGCGGACTCGATTCACGAATGACAACTTGGGTAGCACACGAAATGGGCTATACGGATATGTTAAATTACACGTTTTCCCAGTCGAATTATCTGGATGAAACTGTGGCGAATAAAATCGCGGATAAGTTGCATCATGAGTGGCTGTTTAAAAGTTTGGATAACGGACTATATTTATACAAGTATTTTGATGAAGCTGTCAGGATATCGGGAGCAAGAGCTCAAAGCTCAACGGTTTCGCATACACTTAGTCTATTGAAAAATGTCAACTTGGATAGGTTTGGGTTAGTTCATACTGGTCAGCTTGGGGATGTCATCATCGGGACTTATTATGATGATGGGAAGCAGCAAGGCTTTAAGCGAGGAGATGGGGCTGTTTCGACGAAGCTGCTCGACCGGGTTTGCTACACAGAAGAGCAAGCAGTTAACTTATCGGATCAAGAATTGTTTAAGTTTTACAATCGTGGATTTACAGGGATAAATATTGGCTTAAAACCGATGTATCAATTTACAGAAACCATTTCTCCGTTTCTTGATGTCGAGTTTTTAGATTTTTGTTTGTCGCTTCCGTTTGAATATCGTAGTGGTCATGCGCTTTATTTGAAGTGGATCAATCGCTATTATCCGAGGGCAGCTAATTTTGTCTATGAAAAGGTGCAAGGAAAGATCAATCGCAAAGTCTGGACTGTGAAGGGGGTTCCTATTCCGTGGACAAGCTTTCCGAAAGCGGTAGGGAAGTTTCTTAAGAAAAAGCTTGGGCTGCGATTAAACACAAAGAAGCATATGAATCCGGTGGACTACTGGTATAAACAGAATCCAGAGCTACAAGCTTTCTATGAAGAGCGTTTTGAGCGAGGGTTAGAGGTGCTAAAAGATAAGCAGCTAAAGCAGGATTGTATGTTTCTTTTTGAAAATGGGACGGCACAGGAAAAAGATCAAGTTGTAACATTTTTAGCTTTTGTAGAACAAATGCAGCAGTTTATGCAAAAAAAGTGACGGGTGCTAAGTAGGAGGCGGAAATTTTCGTGAGTCAAACAAGCAATATTTTAAATAAGTTTTTATCAATTTCGATTGGAAGCTGGATTGCCATGTTGATCGGTTTTGTGAGCACGCCGATTACAACACGGCTCCTTTCACCTGATCAATTTGGACAAGCCTCCATTTTTTTGCTCGTTGTGGATGTTTTGGCAGCGATCACACTCCTCGGATCGGATCAAAGTTTTATTCGCTTTTTTTATGAAGAAGAGACGTCGAATCGTAAGTTTTTGTTGCGCGGCAGTTTAAGAATCTCACTTGCGACTTTTGGATTAGCAGCTCTTTTTAATTTTAGTTTTTTATCAAACTTTTTCCGCATTCATATTTTCAAAAGTCAGTTTGTGGCTCGTTTTTTTACTGCTGCTTTATGTTTTTTTGCGTATTGTGAGCACATTTGCATCGCTTGTTATCCGCATGCAACAAAAGGGAAAAATTTTCTCGTTGATTCAAGTCTTAAATAAATCACTTGAATTTCTGGGTATTCTTTTTTTTCGCGTATTTAATGGGTAATCACTATGAAGTTATTATTTACGCACATATTTCATTCATGATTTTAGTTACCGTGATTGCTATTAGTGTAGAGTATAAATTTTGGCGCTTTTTTGGTGACCAAGTTGCTCCCTTAAAAAGTGGCACGAGCGAAAGATTACGTTATGGCATGCCACTTATGGTCACGCTCCTAATGACATTAGCTTTTCAATCTGTGGACCGACTAGCCATTAAAGAGTGGTCGAACTATAGCGAATTAGGGTTATATTATGCAGCATTTAAAATTATTGCCGTTCTTAATATGTTACAGATCAATTTTACGGCTTTTTGGACACCACTTAGTTATGAAAAATTCAAAGAAAACCCTGATAATGCTGTGTTTTTCCAAAAAATGGCTCAAACGGTTATTTTTGTAATGTTTGTTATTGCAACGGGCGTTTTACTTTTTAAAGATGTTATTGTTTATCTTTTAGGTTCAGAATACCGGGATGCTGCTTCGATCATGCCTTTTTTAGTATTTATCCCTGTGATGTATACCATTTCAGAAGTGACCGTGGTTGGAATTAACTTTTATAAAAAAAACAAAGTGGCATCTTCTAATCGCTTGCTGTGTCTTTTTTATTAATGTACTTGGAAATATCTTGCTTGTTCCACTAATTGGGGCTGCAGGGGCTGCGATTTCTACTGGGATTTCTTATATCGCTTTTTTCACGATGAGAACTTATTTTTCCACTCGTTTATTTCAGGTTGATTATAAATTGAAGCGATTTTATGTGGGAACTTTATTTTTAGTCTCATATGCGCTTTATACAACTTTTTGCAAACAGTCGATGTGGTCTTTTTGGTTTTGGTCTTTTGGTGCTCTTAGTGATTTCTTGGTTATACAACGAAACGCTGATGGCACTCATTAAAAAGTACCGGGAATTTATGGGTTCTTATAGAAAGAAAGGAGGCAAAAGATGAATATATTGATGGTTGGACCTAGTTTTAAAGCTAAAGGTGGTATCGCGACAGTTATTGCCAACTTCCGGAAATATTACCGCAGTAATAAAATAGTTTACTTGGAAACTTGGCAGGAAAAACATAGATATTTTGCTGGAATTCGGGCTTTATTTGTGATCCGCAAGAAAATTCGGCAAGAAAAAATTGATATCGTTCACTTTCACGTAGCACAAAAAGGAAGTTTTTATCGGAAAGCTTTGCTTAGCTACTTAGTTCCTAGGTATACGCATTATATTTTCCATATGCACGCCTCACAATTTGATTTGTTCTACGAAAAAAGTCCACGATTCTTAAAAAAACGGATTCGAGACGTATTAAATCGTGCTGATCACATTGTTGTTTTAAGTGAAAGTTGGGCGAGCTTTTACAGAGGACTTACGAAAACCCCCATTTCTGTGATTCCTAATGCAGTAGAAGTTCCAAAAGAAGCAAACTACGATTCAGATGCCAAAAAAAATTATTATGCTAGGGCGTCAAGGAGAGCGAAAAGGAAGCTATGATGTGCTAAAAATTGCCCCACTTTTTCCAGATTACCAATTTGTTTTATATGGAGATGGGGAAATCGAACGACTTACAAAAGAAATAAAGCGAAAAAACATTCAAAATGTGACACTTCCTGGCTGGTTAGATGCTTCAAAACGTGATGAAGTGCTCTCAGGTGCAGTGTTGCACTTGTTAATCTCTTATAATGAAGGCTTGCCGATGTCTATTCTTGAGACGATGGCACGAGGGATTCCGAATCTTGCAACGGCTATTGGAGGAATACCGGACGCAATTAAAGATGGTGAAAATGGTTTTTTAGTAACACCGGGAGATCTGCAGCAAATTCAAATTTATTTGAATTTGTTTTTAAATGAGCGCGAGTTGAGAATTTCGCTTTCTAAACAGGCGAGGCTTACGGTGGAAAATCGTTTTTCGATAGAATCTTTTTTTAATGAGTGGAATGCTCTTTATGATGCTTCCATTTATAAAAAAGAAAAGGAATGAAATAGACTCAGAATCTCGTCATTGATAGACGGGATTCTTTTAATTTTTATCTCCCAGTATAGTGGGATAGAAACCGTTTACCTAATGAGGGGAGTTATGATAAGATAAACAGAGAAATAAAGCAAAAAAGGGTTAGGAGAATGACTGAAATGGATAAAGAAAAAAATTGCAGATGCCGTTAGAATGATACTTGAAGCTGTTGGAGAAAATCCAGAAAGAGAAGGATTAATTGAAACACCAATGCGGGTTGCAAGAATGTATGAAGAAATTTTCGCAGGCCTTCATAAAGATCCGTCTGTTCATTTTAATAAAGTTTTTGAAGAGCAGCATGATGAACTAGTCCTTGTCAAAGATATCCGCTTTTCTTCTGTATGTGAACATCACTTGGTTCCGTTTTTTGGCGTAGCTCACGTTGCTTATCTTCCCCAAAATGGTCGAGTTGCAGGTCTAAGCAAGCTAGCTCGTGTTGTTGATGATGTGAGTAAGCGCCCGCAACTACAAGAACGAATTACGAAAACCGTAGCAGAAATTATGATGGAAAAATTGAATCCACTTGGTGTTATGGTGATTTTAGAAGCAGAACATATGTGCATGACGATTCGTGGTGTCAATAAGCCAGGAGCGAAAACGGTGACAAGTGCTGTACGTGGTGCATTCCGCACAGATGACAAGCTTCGTAGTGAGGTTCTTTCGTTAATCAAGCATTCGTAAAAAACATAACTATTATCGTTTTGAAGTGGATTTATGCTATAATAATTCTTATGGATTATTGTTTTTGAAGGGGAAGTTATTATGACTTATCAAGGGAGCCTCACACAACTGAAGGAAGTGGAAAGATTGGTTCATGATCGAACAGCTTATGAGTTTTTAAAGGAGAATTTCGATGGTCCAAAAATGGATCAAGATCAAATGCTCTGGCTGCATGAATCACTTCGAAGCTCGGAACTTGCGGAAACGGATAAGTACCGAGTGATAACAGCTACGCTTTATGTCATTTTGGCTCATGATACACATGAGGGGATTGATGAAAAAGGCGATGCTCATAAATTAACGCTCAAAGAAAGAGAACTAACGGTTCTTGCCGGTGATTATTATAGCGCGCTTTATTACCGGACAATGGCTGAACTTGGTATGATTGATTTACTCCGGGCGTTGCAACGTGGTGTTCAAAAGATGAATACAGCAAAAACGAATATTTATCAACTTCACGTTTCTTCTGATGAACAATATGCGTCTGAGTTTAGGGCGGCATCAGCAGCCATTTTTTCGGAGTTTGCTCGTTATTTCGGAAAAACAGATGCTTTTATCTTGCTTGCTGAGCACGTGCTTGCTTTAAAAAAAACTGTTTGATGAACGGACCTTTTATGAGCTGTATCATTCATCCACTTTAAAACGAGCTTACGAACATGGCTTTTTTGCTCGTGATGCGGCCGCTTCTTTTGAAGAGTGGCTTGAACAACTAATTTTGAGATTTAAGCAGGAAATCACAGAACTTAGGAAAACTTGTGAACCCTTGTCTTCGGCGCTTGATATGCGTTTGCAAGAAATGCTACAGCGCTGACTTTAGAAAGGGGATAAAATAAATGACGACTGAAAAAGAAGAAAAAGTACATCATGTTTTTGAAAAAAATCTCGTCTGATTACGACCGCATGAATAGCGTGATCAGTTTTAAACTTCATGTGCACTGGCGAAATGAAACGATAGAATTAATGCGTATGAAAAAAGGAGCGTCTGTTCTTGACGTTTGTTGTGGAACAGCCGATTGGACGATTTTGTCAGCTGAAGAAGTTGGTCCATCAGGAGTTGTTACAGGGCTCGATTTCAGCTCAAATATGCTGCAAGTTGGTGAAGCCAAAGTAGCAAAATCTGGTCTTCAAAATATTGAACTGATGCAAGGGAACGCGATGGAGTTACCTTTTGCGGACAATTCTTTTGATTATGTCACAATTGGTTTTGGATTGCGTAATGTCCCAGATTATTTAGCCGTATTAAAAGAAATGTATCGGGTCTTAAAACCAGGTGGTCAGGCGGTTTGTCTTGATACGAGCCAACCGAATATCCCAGTTTGGCGCCCGTTTTTTAATACATATTTCCGCTATATTATGCCGCTTTTTGGGAAGATTTTTGCAAAGAGTTATGATGAATATAGCTGGTTGCAGGAATCGACACGTCATTTCCCAGGCATGAGAGCTCTTTCCGATTTGTTTTATCAAGCAGGTTTTTCATATGTGCGCTATATCTCTCACAGTGGTGGGGCGAGCGCGACGCATTTCGGCTATAAAAAGGTGGCAAGAAGATGAAATTTAATTTTTTATATCCTTCTATCCAAAAGGATATTGATGAAGTAGAAAATGAACTCAAATTGGCGGTTTCAGATGCAGATGCAGAAACGATTTCTGAAGCGGCACTCCATCTATTAACGGCGGGGGGGAAACGAATTCGTCCCATGTTTGTTTGCTTAACTGCAAGACTTGGCGAAAAGTATGAGCCCGTACTTAGTAGGAGCGCTGCGACTTCAATTGAACTTATTCACATGGCGTCTATTGTACATGATGATGTTGTGGATGATGCTTCGCTTAGGCGAGGGCGTCCTACGATTAAGTCTATGTGGGGAAATCATATTGCGATGTATACTGGGGATTTTTTGTTTGCGAAGTCACTTGAATATATGACGCGAGTAAAAAATTGAAAAAGCACACTTGCTTCTTTCGCAAGTGACTGTTGAACTAGCAGTTGGTGAAATTGAGCAAATTAAAGATAAATATAATTTTGAACAAAGCGTTCGCTCATATTTACGTCGCATTAAGCGAAAAACGGCATTGTTGATTGCGGCAAGTTGTGGACTCGGTGGCATTATTGCTGACTTGCCAGAAAAACTTGACGATAAGCTCTATTTGTTTGGTTACTATGTCGGGATGGCTTTTCAAATTACAGATGATGTTTTGGATTTTTCTCAAGATGAAAAGAAGCTCGGCAAGCCTGCTGGAGAAGACTTGAGTCAAGGGAATGTCACTTTACCAGTGTTTTTTTGCTATGCAAGACCCACTACTTTGTAAACGGATTGAACGTGTGACTGAAACCACTTCGAAGGAAGAAATCGAACATTTGGTGGAAGCCATCCGTAGTAGCGGCGCGATTGAAAAATCGGAACAAGTCGCGACGGATTACTTAAATAAAGCAGCGAGGATTTTGGATGAATTCGGTAATCGAAAAGAAGTAAAACCACTCAGACAAATTATCAAAATGCTCGACAAACGAGACTACTGAGGAGGAAATGCAATGGAGAGAACTTATGTCATGGTAAAACCTGATGGGGTAGCAAGAGGTCTCATTGGAAAAATCATTACTAGGTTTGAAGACAAGGGCTTGAATTTAGTTTCTGCCAAGTTGCTTCAAATGGATGAGGCGCTTGCCAAAGCGCATTATCAGGAACACGTCGGGAAACCGTTTTTCGATGACTTGGTTAGTTTTATTACGTCTGGTCCTATTTTTGCGATGGTTCTTGAAGGCGATGAAGCGATTTCTGTGGCTCGGAAAATGATGGGAGAAACGAATCCGCTTGAAGCTACCCCGGGAACAATCCGCGCTGATTTTGCTGTCCATATGAATCGCAATGTGATTCATGGCTCCGATAGTGAGGCTTCTGCTAAACGCGAAATTGGGTTGTTTTTTAAACCAGAAGAACTAACTTCGGCTAAAAGAGCCGATTGGAATTGGATTTAAGCTGTCTTCTGCTCTAGAAGGCAGTTTTTTTATATCACAAAGGTTGTCTCATAATGAGGCATATGATAAGATTATACATATATACTTTAAAGCGCTAAAACGGAGAAAAGGAGTCGAAAAAAATGAGATACTTAACGGCTGGGGAATCACATGGACCAGGATTGTCATTAATTATTGAAGGACTACCAGCGGGCATGCCGCTTCTTGCAAGTGATATTAATGTGGAATTAAAACGTCGTCAAGGCGGATATGGTCGCGGGGCGCGAATGAAAATCGAAAAGGACCAAGCACAGTTAACGGCGGGTGTTAGGCACGGAAAAACACTTGGATCGCCGCTTGCTCTTTTTGTTGAAAATAAAGATTTCAAACATTGGGAAACGGTTATGAGTGCAGAGCCAGTTCCAGAAAAAAAACGAAGCATCAAGACGGGTTTCTAGACCAAGACCGGGACATGCAGATCTTGTTGGCGGTATGAAGTACGGGCACCGTGATTTGCGGAACGTACTAGAGCGTTCGAGCGCAAGGGAAACGACTGTCCGAGTGGCGGCTGGAGCAATCGCCAAAAAAACTGCTCGCGGAACTTGACATCAAAGTTGCCGGACATGTGCTTGAAATTGGTGGTGTGCGAGCACAAATTGATCGGGATTACACGGTTACTGAGATTGAACAAATTGCTAATGAGTCCCCTGTGCGTTCGCTTGATAAAAGTCAGGAACAAGCCATGATGGATAAGATTGATGATACGAAGAAAAAAGGAGATACAATCGGCGGTGTAGTGGAAGTCGTTGTTGGCGGGGTGCCAGCGGGGCTTGGAAGCTATGTGCAATGGGATAAAAAATTGGATGCGAAAATTGCGCGAGCGATCGTGAGTATTAATGCGTTTAAAGGTGCCGAATTTGGGGTTGGTTTTGAGGCGGCACGGAAATATGGAAGCGAAGTGATGGATGAGATTTTATATTCGGAAGAAGACGGCTATACGAGACGGACGAATCACTTGGGCGGCTTTGAAGGCGGCATGACAAATGGGATGCCGATTGTTGTTCGTGGTGTGATGAAGCCGATTCCAACACTTTATAAGCCGCTTCAAAGCGTGGATATTGATTCGAAGGAAGCTTTTACGGCCAGTGTAGAGCGGTCAGATAGTTCGGCAGTTCCTGCGGCGAGCGTTGTCGCTGAAAATGTGGTTGCATGGGAAGTCGCAACGGCGCTTCTTGAAAAATATCAAAGTGATCGTTTGGATGTCTTAAAAGAGCAAGTGGACGCGGACCGGAAACGAATGAGGGAGTTTTAAGTATGCGTGAAATGAAAATTGAAACGGCTAGTAAAACATATCCGGTTTATATTGGCGAGGCTCTTTTTTCAGCGCTTAAAGGTTCTTTTGCGAAAGAATGGAAACGGTATTCAAAACTTTTAGTGGTGACAGATGAGCATGTTGCGAGCTTGCACCGTGAAGAGATGGAAACTTTTTTAAGTGAAGTTGAACAGGTTTCTTGGTTTGTGACGCCAAACGGGGAAGCGGCGAAGACGTTTTCGGTTTATGAAGCGGGGATTACGAAAGCGATTGAAGCTAGTCTAGATCGTAAATCGGCACTCATTGCTTTTGGCGGCGGCGTTATCGGTGACCTTGGCGGGATGATTGCGGCTACTTATATGCGCGGCATTCCATTTTATCAGTTTCCAACAACGGTACTGGCGCATGATAGCGCTGTTGGCGGCAAGGTGGCGATCAACCACCCGCTTGGAAAGAATTTAGTTGGAAATTTTTATCAACCAGAAGCGGTGGTTTACGATACGAACTTACTTCAGACACTTCCGGTTCGAGAGATGCGCTCTGGTTTTGCTGAGCTCATTAAGCACGCGCTGATTAGTGAGCAAGGGTTTTTAAATTCGCTTAAGGAGCATTTTGTTTCGGAGACGGACTTATACGGCAAGTCTTTGCCTTTGTTTCTTGAAAAAGGGATCTCTGTGAAGGCGGAAATTGTAAAACAGGATGAGACGGAACAAGGAGTGCGAGCGTTTCTTAATTTTGGCCATACATTCGGGCATGCGCTTGAGGCATTTGGGAATTTTGAACGATTTTTGCACGGGGAAGCGATTATTTATGGCATGTTGTATGCGCTTCGATTGAGTAAGAAGCTTTTGGGGCTTCAGTTTGAGCTCGCGCCATTCGAAAGCTGGCTTGTGTCACTCGGTTATGCGACGAAACTGCCTCAAGATGTGGCGTTTGAGGCCATCTATCACAATATGTTGCACGATAAGAAAACGACTTTCGGTGAGATTACGTTTGTGCTCTTGCAAGATATTGGGAGCTTAACTTTACAAACGGTTGATCGGGATGTGCTTGAAGAAACATTTATTCAGTTTAAAGAAGGAGGAGACGCGTGATGCGAGCGATTCGTGGAGCTACAACGGTGAAAGAAAATCAAGCGGAGGAGATTTATGCGGCGACTGATGAATTATTTCGACAAATTTTGCGGGAAAATGAGCTGACGGATCCAGAACGATTGGTATCGGTGATCATTACGGCAACGCCTGACCTTAATGCGGCTTTTCCAGCTCGAGCGATCAGAGAGTGTGAAGGATTTCAGTTACTTCCTGTGATGGGGATGGTCGAAACGGATGTTCCAGGTGCGCCGGCAAAGTGCATTCGACTTATGGTGCATGCTCAGATAGAGCGGCAGCTTGCGGATGTGAAACATGTTTACTTGAATGATGCAGCGAAGCTTAGACCAGATCTTGCAAGAAAGCGAGATGAGGCTTGATGAAATGGAATGAAACACTTGCCGGACTTGGGTCTTATAAACCAGGAAAGCGTGAGGAACAGGTGAAAGCGGAACTTGGTCTTGAGCGAATTGTGAAGCTATCTTCGAATGAAAACCCTTTTGGCGCTGCAGAAGCGGTTCGTGAAGCTTTACGTGTCTTGAGCTATGAATCCTTTACAGAGCTTTATCCGGATGGGCATGCGGCTGCACTTCGAAAGGAGGTTGCTGCATTTTATCAGCTAGATGAAGCAGAACTCATTTTCACGGCAGGCGTTGATGAACTGATTGGGCTTTTGGCACGAGCACTTCTTCGTCCAGATGTGAATACGGTGATGGCAACGCCGACTTTTGTTCAGTATGCGCATCATGCAAAAATCTGTGGGGCGGAGTTGCGAGAAGTCCCGCTGCTTAATAATGGGGATCATGACCTCGATGCGATGTTAGCGCAGGTTGATGAAGATACGGCGATAGTTTGGATTTGCAATCCGAATAATCCGACGGGGAACTTTTTAGATTTGAATGTGGTGGAAACTTTCCTCAAGCAGGTTCCAAAAGAGACGCTTGTCGTCTTGGATGAAGCTTATATCGAGTATGTTGAGCCCGTTCCGGATGCACATGAAAAGTGGATTCGTACGTATCCCAATTTAGTGATCACAAGGACTTTTAGTAAAATTTACGGGCTTGCGAGTGCGCGAGTGGGCTATGGGATGGCTCATCCAGAAGTTGTGGATAAACTGAATGTCATTCGTTCGCCTTTTAATACGACAACAATCGGGCAAGCGCTTGCGCTTGAAGCTCTTTTGGATCAAGATTTTATCGCAAAATGCCGCAAAGAAAACAGATTAGGTATCGCACAATATGAGGCGTTCGCCAAACAATACGAAGAAGTCAAACTTTATCCTTCTTGCGGAAATTTTGTTTTGCTTGAGTTCCAGTACCCGGGTCAACGTGTGTTTCGCTATTTGGAGAAAAATGGCTATATCACGCGCTCTGGGGAGTCGCTTGGTTTTTCAAATGCGGTGCGGATCACAATTGGTCGCGCGGAGGACAATGCGGAAGTGATTCGTTTGCTTGAGGCATTTTTACGCTAAGGAGGCGTTTTTTTTGAAGGGAAATGTGGTGATCGTTGGACTTGGGCTAATTGGCGGTTCTATCGCACTTGCAATACGAGAGCAGCATCAAGAGGCGCATATTATTGGTCTGGATGTTTCGATGAGAACGCTTGAAACTGGGCTTGAACTCGGGGTGATTGATGAAATTGGCGAGAGTCTCTTAATAGATGCCAAGCGTGCAGACTTGCTAATTTTTTGCTGTCCTGTTAAGGAGACGGAGGCGCTTTTACGTCACTTACCTAAACTGAAGCTAAAAGATACACTTATTGTGACGGATACGGGAAGTACGAAAGCGGGGATTATGTCGTGTGCGGAGAAGCTTAAGGAGCGGGGAATTACGTTTATAGGTGGACATCCGATGGCAGGTTCACATAAAAGTGGGGTCACAGCGGCTAAGCGGCTATTATTTGAAAATGCTTATTACTTGCTCACTCCTTTTGAAGGAGAAGACGAAAAACGTGTATCGGAGTTAAGAGCGTGGCTTTCTGGAACTAGTGCGAAGTTTTTGCGGCTATCGCCTGCTGAACATGATGAAATTACGGGAATGCTGAGCCACTTGCCGCACATTATTGCCGCTGCTTTAGTTCGGCAAACGGAAGGGTTTACGCATCTGCATCCAAGCGCATTTCAACTTGCAGCGGGGGGATTTCGAGATATTACCCGTATTGCTTCTTCTGATCCACGAATGTGGACGGATATTTCGCTTAGCAATCAAAACGTTTTGATGGGACAACTAAAAAGCTGGAAGCTCGCGATGGAAGAAGCACTTCAAATGCTTCGGACAGGAGATAGGCAAGCGATTTATCAATTTTTTGATGAAGCGAAAGAATTTCGTGATACACTCCCTGTTCATAAAGGAGCGATTCCTGCTTTTTATGACTTGTTTGTTGACGTGCCGGACTATCCAGGGATTGTTTCGGAAGTTACAGGTTATTTAGCGAAGTGGGAAATTAGCTTAACTAACTTGAAAATTCTTGAAACACGTGAAGATATTTTTGGGATTTTGCAAATTACTTTTCAAACAGAAGAAGATCGAAGTCGTGCGAAGGCCTGCATTGAGGAGCAAAGCGACTTTTTATGCTATTACGAGGAATAAGGAGATATCGCTATGAAACTAATAACGAATCAAACGAACTTGAAAGGGACAATTGAAGTTCCTGGTGACAAGTCGATTTCACATCGCAGCATCATGTTTGGTGCGCTTGCAAAAGGAACAACGCGGATTCATCATTTTCTGGAAGCTGAGGATTGTTTAAGTACGATTGAAGTGTTTCGTAAGCTGGGTGTTAAGATTGAACGCTCAGATTCGGAAGTCGTTGTTCACGGCGTCTCTGGCTTTCAGGGATTAAAAAAGCCAGAGTCAGAACTTTATGTTGGAAATTCGGGAACGACGATTCGACTGATGATGGGGATTTTAGCTGGTGCTCAGTTTGATGCGGTTTTAACAGGGGACGAGTCGATTCGAAAAAGACCAATGAATCGTGTGGGGATACCTCTTGAAAAAATGGGTGCGCGCATTGAAACAAAAAATGATGCAGGTTTTGCGCCAGTTCAGTTACGTGGAGGAAATCAACTTTCAGGAATTCACTATGAGATGCCTGTTGCAAGTGCTCAGGTGAAGAGTGCCATTTTATTTGCTGCTCTTCAAGCAGAGGGCGAAACGGTGATTCATGAAAAAGAAAAAACACGAAATCATACAGAAGAAATGATTCGTTTGTTTGGTGGCGAAATTGAAGAAGAGGGACTCACTGTGAAATTATCTGGCAATCAAAGTTTTACAGCTCAGGAAGTGCGTGTGCCTGGAGATATTTCTTCAGCCGCTTTTTTCATCGCGCTTGGTCTACTTGTGCCAGACTCTTTGATTCGGTTAACGAATGTTGGACTTAACCCAACTCGGACAGGAATTCTTGATGTAGTGGAAGCGATGGGCGGAAATCTTACAAAAGAAGCTTCAACCTTTTCGGGGACTATCCAAGTGGCAACCTCAAATTTGCGTGGAACAACTATTGAAGGTTCACTCATTCCTCGTTTAATCGATGAGCTTCCTATTATCGCACTTCTTGCGACACAAGCAGAGGGTGAAACAGTGATTCGTGATGCAGAAGAACTTAAAGTTAAAGAAACGAACCGGATTGATGCGGTTGCAAATGAATTGAAGAAAATGGGGGCAGACATTACGCCGACTGAAGATGGTTTAATCATTCGCGGGAAAACGGCACTACATGGTGCAAAAGTGACGAGCTACGGAGATCATCGTATTGGAATGATGCTACAAATCGCGGCTTTACTTGTAAAAGAGGGGGAAGTGGAACTTGAAAAAGCCGAAGCGGTTGCGGTTTCTTATCCTGACTTTTTTGATGTGATTGAGTCGTTGATAGATTGATACGCTTAGCTCAATTGCTTTGATTCTCCTACTCTTTTTGTTATAATGTTGGTTATTATGTGATGAGTGAGGGGTGTCATTTTGAAAAACGCGGAAAAAATGCTAAGTGCACTCGAACATGAAAACATGGACGAAGCAAAAAAATATTTTGATGCTGTGGTTGCGGGGGATTCTCCGGAAGAACAGTTCTTTTTAGCGGAACAGCTGTTCAGTTTAGGATTTTTGGATGAAACGGAAGACCTTTACGAACTTTTACTTGCCGCTTTTCCAAATGAAGGAGAGCTATACGTTAGATTAGCTGAGGTATCTATTGAAAAAGATCAGTTAGATGAAGCGGCTGAACGGTTAGAACAAATTAAGCCTGATGATGATGCTTATCTTGAGAGTTTGCTTGTTGCAGCAGATTTGTATCAAATGCAGGGGCTGTTTGAAGTGACAGAACAAAAATTACAACAAGCGAAAAGCCTTGCGCCAGGCGAACCGATTATTGATTTTGCGCTTGGAGAATTTTATTTATCACAAGCGCGTTTTGCCTCTGCTGTACAAAGTTACCAGTCGGTGCTTGATGCTGGGATTACAGCGCTCCAAGATGAAACGATTTCTGTTTATGTACGAATGGCAGAAGCACTCAGTGCAAGTGGTGCATTTGAAGAAGCCATTCCTTTTTATGAAAAAGCGCTCGAAGAAAATGAATCCCTTGATACATTATTTGGATTAGGGTTAACAGCTTTTCAAGCTAAGGAATACGCGACGGCAATTCATTCGTTTGAGCATTTAAAAGAACACGATCCAAGCTATACCACGCTTTATCCTTATCTTGCCAAAAGTTATGAAGAAAATGGGCAGAAGGAACAAGCTCTTGAGATTCTTGAAGAGGGACTTAAGCAAGATGAATTCAATAAAGAACTCTTTTTTGAAGCAGGACAGCTCGCCCTGTCGCTTGGTCGCTTAGAAGAAGCAGAAAACTTTTTCAGACAAGCGCTCGTGCTTGATCCTGAGTACATTGATGCGATGCTTGAGTTGAATAAGTTGTTGCTTGATAAGGCGGATTATGATGGTTTAGTTGAAATTTTTGAAGGGCTTAGTGAGGAACTAATCACAGAACCTCAAATTTTCTGGGACTTAAGTGTTGCATATCAAGAGACAGAACAATATAATAAGGCAAAAGAAAATTTTGAGAAAGCCTATCCTCACTTTAAAAATAACCCCACGTTTTTACGTGAATATGGATTATTTTTACGCGAAGAAGGAGATGCACTAGCCACGACGATTTTAAGTGATTATCTTACTTTTGAGCCAGAGGACGAGGAAATCCGAAGTTTACTTGATTTTTGATGAAAAATTCGGAAGGAGTGATTGTTATGAAAGCACCCATTTCTGTGGATGAAAAAAAAGACTTTATTCGTTGGCTGTTAAATACGCATCAAATGAAGATGCGGGAAGCGATGTGGGTTCTTAATTATATTGCTGGACATGATCAAATCATGAAGTATGTGCACTTTGTAGATGATCTTGACGGCAAAAACCGAGGACTTGTTCTTTCCGCACACGGAGTCGATAACGAACCATTCCGATTTTTTAAAGGAAACTTAACAACATCAGATCCAGAAAAAGCTTTTCACGATATTCGTTTAAATTGGGATGAAAATCTCTATATTATGCTACATTTTAAAGAAGCGTTAAGCTCACCTGAATATGCACTTGTACGGGAAGAAAATCCGGCGCAAGAGCTTAAAATTGGTGAAGAGGAAAAGCTTTTAGCTGAAAAATTTTTAAATCAGATGATGAACCGCTTTGAAGAAGAGGCGTTAAAGCGTGAAATTGACCGGGCGCTTGATCATCGTGATAAAGAGACCTTTTTTAAAATTGTCTGCAGTACTTCGAGAAAAAACAATCTAATGATTCACTTTAAGCTGGACGCAGAATACTTTGCTTCCAGCTTAAAAATGTTTTGGGGGGGAAGAATGTGTATCAATTACTTGCAAATCGTTCTTTCTTGCGACTGCTTTTGGTAGTGAATTTGCTAGGAGCCATTTACGGGTATATCTGGTATTTGCCGCAATTGCAGTTGACGAAAGTTCAGTTTTGGCTTTTTGTGCCAGACAGTCCAACGGCTATTTTGTTTTTTGCGTTTGTTTTGATTGCTTTTTTAGGGAAAAAACACTGGCCGCTTATGGAAGCGTTAGCGTTTGTTTGTCTTGTAAAATATGGGATTTGGGCAGTTGGAATGAATATTTTCTTAATGCTTGACCAGAAAATGCTTTTACTTACAAGTGTGATGTTACTTCTTAGTCATGGTCTTATGGCTCTCGAAGGTATACTTTATGCGCCGTTTTATCGTTTTCGAATAAGTCACTTTATGATTGCGGCGGTTTGGATTTTACATAATGATGTGATTGATTATTTATTTGGGCAAATGCCGATTTATATGGGACTTGAACGCTACTTGCCTTATGTTGGCTACGCAACTTTTTGGCTTTCGGTACTTGTTTTATTCTTCGTTTATCAAAAAGCCGTTCGAAAAGACCGATTTAAATTAGAACTCTATTAAATAGTTGATTTAGTAGATAGAAAATAAGATTTTTCTCATTTTAGGCTTTCCCCATTGAGACTTTTTAGAAGTTCCTTTATAATTAAAACTAATCATTGTTAGGAAAATAATTTGAGGAGGAAGTTGATAGAATGTCCTTTGGTGCATATATTTTATACTTTGTTATTGTAGCCGCGATTCCGCTTTGGGCGCAGTTTCGCGTTAAGACAACTTATTCGCAGTATTCCAAAGTCGGCGTAAGAAGCGGACTGACGGGTGCGGAAGTTGCGCGCATGATTCTTGATCGGAATGGCTTATCAAATGTTCCTGTTCAAGCGACAAGTGGTGTTTTAAGTGACCACTATGATCCTAGAAAAAAAGCCGTTTTCTTATCAGAATCCAATTACCATGAAGCGTCAATTGCTGCAGCAGCAGTAGCAGCACATGAAGTAGGGCATGCGATTCAAGATAAAGAAGACTATGCATTTATGCGTTTTCGTTCAGCTCTTGTGCCGATTACTTCGTTTAGTTCCAACATTTCGTGGGTGTTTTTAATCATTGGAATGATTGCAACTATGCCAAGCTTAATGCTCGTTGGGATTGTGTTAATGGCAGTTGGTGTCTTATTCCAACTTGTAACCCTTCCAGTCGAATTTGATGCAAGTAAGCGAGCACTTGTTCAACTTGAAGATGGTGGCTTTTTAATTCAACAAGAAGTGCCGCAAGCAAGAAAAGTACTTAGCGCTGCTGCAATGACATATGTTGCTGCAATGGCCGTTGCTGTACTTGAACTTTTACGTTTGTTGCTTATCTTCACGAATATGAACCGAAACTAGTCAAAACCTGAGAACTCTCTCAGGTTTTTTCGTGAATTTGTTTAAATGAAGGAGTAATCGAATGGATTTTGATGTTATTGTTATTGGCGGCGGACCGTCTGGATTAATGGCGGCGATTTCAGCTGCCGAACAAAATAAACAAGTTTTACTGATTGAAAAAGGACCTAAATTGGGAAGAAAGCTGATTTTATCAGGTGGCGGGCGTTGTAACGTCACAAATCGCAGACCGGTCGATGAGATTATCCAGCACATTCCTGGAAACGGTCGTTTTTTATACAGTGCCTTTCATCAGTTTGATAACGAAGATATTATCACTTTTTTTTGAAAAGCTCGGAGTACAACTGAAAGAAGAAGATCATGGACGTATGTTTCCTGTATCGAACAGCGCTCGTTCTGTGGCAGAGGCAATGGTTCAGCGTATGGAAAAACTAGGTGTGAAAGTATATATGAAAACTGCTGTGAAACATCTATGCTATGAAAGCGGACAAGTTACCGGGGTTGTTCTTTTGGACGGACAAAAAATCACAGCGAAAAGTGTCATTGTCGCAGTCGGCGGAAAATCCGTTCCGCGCACAGGCTCAACTGGAGACGGATATGCTTGGGCAAAAGCAGCTGGGCACACGATTACAGAACTTTATCCAACGGAAGTTCCGCTAACATCACGTGAAAAATTCATTCAAGAAAAGCGTTTGCAAGGTATTTCCCTTCGCGACGTAGCGCTTTCTGTGCTCAATTCAAAAGGAAAGGCGATCATTACCCACCAAATGGATATGATTTTTACTCACTTTGGAATTTCCGGTCCTGCTGTACTGCGTTGTAGTATGTTCGTCGGAAAAGAACTAAAAAAAACAAGAAAACGTCACCATGAAGCTTGATTTATTTCCTGATGAATCCTCTGAGGCTTTGAAAAAACGTATTTTTGCGTTGCTTGAGGCTAGTCCCAAAAAAGCTCTGAAAAATGCGCTTGCCCCATTGACACAAGAAAAATTACTACACTTTTTACTAGAAAAAGCAGATTTAGACTTAGAAAATTCATATCGACAAGTCAGCCCGAAGAAACTAGATCAATTTGTTTTGTCACTTAAAAACTTTCTCTTTACTGTAAATGGCACATTAAGTTTTGACAAAGCTTTTGTAACGGGCGGAGGGGTCTCGATCAAAGAAATTGATCCTCGGGAGATGCAATCTAAACTCATGCTCGGATTGTTTTTTTTGCGGTGAAATTTTAGATATCAATGGCTATACAGGCGGGTACAATATTACCTGTGCGCTTGTAACGGGTCACACTGCAGGAGAAAATGCCGCTTTTTTTGTGGATCAAGTGGATTAAAAAGAGATATAAAAGAACAGAAACTAAGGTATAAAGTCCATTTTTAAAATGGAACATCTTAGTTTCTGTTCTTTTCATTTTCGCTTAAATTTTATTTTTCACTGCTTAATACAAATTTACTAACAAGTGCAGCCAAAACGCCTCCAACAATAGGAGCTAGAATGAAAAGCCAAAGCTCTGAGAGTGCGGCTTGTCCGGTAAATAAAGCAGGGGCGATACTTCTAGCAGGGTTAACGGAAGTTCCAGTCAAAGGAATCCCTAGTAAATGCACAAGTGTTAAAGTAAGCCCAATAGCAAGCCCCGCAAAAGCAGCATTTCCTTGTTTTCCTGTTGTTGTCATGACCACTAAAACAAAGATAAAGGTTAAAATCATTTCAACTAAAAACGCTCCTGATGCAGAGAGAGCCCCAAAACCATTTTGGCCTAGATTGTCTGTTGAAAGAGAAGAGGCAAGTAAAAAGGTTCGAAGAGTGAGCGTTGCGACAATGCCTCCTAAAATTTGTGCGACAAGATAAATGCAAAGTTCTTTTAAAGGCATACGTTTATTGATAAACATGGCGATGGAAACAGCAGGGTTGATATGGCAACCTGAAATTGTTCCAATGCTGTAAGCCATGGCAACGATAGAGAGCCCAAATGCCAGTGCGATACCCGGTGTACCTATGCCTTCTATGCCGCCCCCAAGGACAGCAGTTCCGGTACCAAAAAGAACAAGTGTAAAAGTACCGATAAATTCAGCTAAAGCTTTTTTCAAAAATCCTTCCTCCTTAAACTTAATGGATATAGAGAATCCTATACTATTATAAAGTTTTTTTAGTGTTATAAAAGCTATATTTATTGTTTTATGAGGTGGATTTTGGTGTTTTATGCGAAAAAGAAAAAATTAAGAATATTTACTCATAGACTAGAACAAAAGATTTAAGAATTCCGTGAATAATATTTTCGATTTCCGAAATTTCACAAGGTGTCCCGATATAAAATGTATGGGCATTTTCTTGAAAGTCGTAGTGGTTAGTAATCAAGTATTGAAAAGCAGTCAGTCTCGTTTGAAAATTAGAGTCACAGCTTGTGAGATTGACGATCTTGATTTTACTAGAAAATAAATTGATAAGCATTGCTTCGATGTAAAGCGTTCTATTTTTTTTCTTCATCTAGAAAAAGGTAAATTGTAATTTGTTCGATCGGTTCTATTTGGTTTGCCATGATAATCTGGCAAAGTGTATAGGCAATAACTGGTCTTTTTTCATCAGAATCTGTGTAAACCTCTGCCAAAGAAAGACACTGTTTATAAAGTTTTTCTTCATAAAAAATAGGCTGATTATAAGAAAAGAGCTCATCAATGATCCCTGTTTGAGCAAAATCATTTAAAATATAGACGTCATTTAGATAGCAACTAAGAACATCTAAAAGTGTATCATCTTGGATATTTAAAAATTGACGACAGAGGGCTTTATGTGTGTTATTAAAAAGATAATGTTTTTGTCGCTTAAGCTGAAAATGAAGATTATCTTTACAGTAAACATGCCCTTCCTTTAACATAACGGTGAAAAAAACGAACTCATCTTCCGAAAGCTCGTGTAAATGAAAATAGCGTTTTGTTAATCGAGCGATTTGTTTTTTGAACAGTTCGTAGTCATCACAGCGAACGATACTGTCTCTTTGTTTATCGCTTAGCTGAATAGTGTGTCCAAGTGAAAGTCGTTTTACAGATACTTTGAAGCGATATAGAATTTTGTTGGTATCATAGGAAGCGATATAAGAAGGGAATTGTTCTTTTAATGAAGTGACAAAGTCATCATAAAAAAATAAATCATTTACGAAGATGGGATATTCTCGGCTGAAATAAAGTAATTTATTGTAAAAGTTACGAATATTTAGCTCGCTACCTGTAAGGACAAGTGGATTGTTTTTTAGTTTGACAGAGTAGCTTGTGAGCAAATGATTTAAAGCCTTTAAATACCTAGCATATGTGGATTCAGAGAAGAAGAATGTGGTTAAAATTTTTGAAACATCAAGTTTATCATGGCTGAAAAGATGTTTGAAAATAAAAAAACTGGGTTCTTCTTGGATGATTTTAAACATCAGTTGATATTTTTGTTGGGGAGAACACTTGTAGAAAATTTTGTTTAACCTAGACGTTTTTGTGATTGCACCCGGCTGTATGTCTGCGAAATAAGAAAAATCCTTTCTGATGGTTTCTTTTGAAACGGCCAATTTGTCAGCAAAAGTTTCGATATCTTTAGGTTCGGAAGTTAGTTCTTTTAATAACCGAACTTTTCGATGATTGCTTTTGTTGATGAAAAAATCAATTAAAAAGTTATTCATATTTTTATCACCCTTAGGTTGAGATATCTTTCTATACAATACCATTTTCCCATTAAATTAAACTGGCAAAATTTTTTTTCCTGTAGACTAATTATTGACAGTATTTTTAAAATCTTGCTTATACAATCATTAAATTCATCTTAAAATTCATTTTAAGTGAAAATAGAAGCGTGAGAAAACGCGTATGAAAAGCTGTTTATTCGAGTAAGCCAAAAGTAAAATGTTGCTTCTCTATTTGAAAGAATTGATCAATCATGAAGCAGGAAAGGTCTTTTGTTTCGTGTATAAGGGAATAAGTATAGTTTAAAAAAGAACAGAAATCAAAGGACATAACCGTTTTTTAATGGCCATCCAATCATTTCTGTTCTTTTTCTGAAAAATACTAGAATCTCAAGGTGTTCGTAAAGGATCTAATAAATTTTGATGAACACTATTTAATTTCTGCTAAAAAAGCATCCACAATTTCTTCACGTTTTTCAAGGAATAGTGGATTATTTCTTGTCGGATGAATCCGATTGGAAAGAACAACTAGCCCGTGCTGTGTCACGGGATCGAGTACAAGAAAAGTTCCTGTAAACCCTGTATGGTAAAGGGCAAAGTGATCTCGAATTTTCCGTAAATCAAAACCAATGCCCCGATCACGATTTAGTTGAGGCGTATAGTTTTTTTGGATAGAGGCTAAACTTTGCTTCGAAAAAAGTGGTGCTCCGCCATCAAAAAGGAATGCATTTGCAAATAAAAGCAGATCTTCTAGGGGCGCAAATAGCCCCGCGTGTCCAGTATTTCCGTGAGCAATAAACGCTTTATGATCATGAACAATTCCTGTGACTAAGCCCCGTTTATCTGTTAGCTCTGTTGGAACTGCTTTTTTTGGATCTGCTGAATAAAAACTGGTTTGACGAGCACCAAGAGGCGATAAGATGTTTTTTTCAATTTGAGATTCAAAATTTTCTGGCACAAGTGCTTCAATCAAATAGCCCAGAAGTAAAAAGTTAAGATCGGAGTATTCCACAAAGGTTTTTGCTGGCTTTACTTGTTTAGCCGAGTAGACATATGCCCGAACATCGTCAGGCTCTTCTATAACAAAGCCAGGTAGACTTTTGGGTAACCCCGATGCGTGTGTGACAAGATCTAAAATCGTAATGGCTTCATACTTAAAGTCTGGCAAATAATTGATAACGGCATCGTTCCAGTCAAATAGTGCTTTTTCGTGCAGTTGAACGAGTCGAATCGTCGTTGCAAGAACCTTTGTCAAAGAAGCAAGATCGTAGAGATTTGAGGATGTAGCAAGAAGAGGAGTTTTTTCTGGGAGCCAAGCTTTATCGCCGAAAACGGACGTCCTAGTTTCAGTGGGCGTCAAAATAGCAAAACTCACACCCGGAACCGTTTTTTCGCTTACTAAATTGTGTAGTAAAGTAGTCGTTTGTTCAAACATTAATTAGCCTCCATTTTCTTGTTCATTTCGTGAGCTGATAAAATAATATCCTTGCGCATAACGCACGTCAGGGTTTTTCAAAAAGTGTAGTTGTTCAGGCCTTTCAACTCCTGTAACGATGAGCTCTCGATTATTTCGTTCCAAAAAAAGAAATAAATGAGCTAGAACCTGCAGCTTTTCCTTCTTGTGTTCAATGTCTCGTAGCAGAGCCGCATCTATCTTCACCAATTTGACAGGTTGAGATAAAGCCCGATAAATAGCGTACTGTGAGGTGCTTTTTAGGATTAATAGACCGTATAAAAAAATAGCCAAACTGGATCAAATTGACTCGATAATCTCCCACATGACTAATGCTTCCTTTTTTTCTTTATTTGAATTTTACGGTACAATGAAACGGGATGGTTCTTGCCGTTTATTTCATTAATTGTAATTTACTAAACAAATCAACCTCATTATCACAAATCAGTAGAGGAATGTCAATAATAGAAAAAGGTGAGAATAGAAGTGACAGAAAGAAAAGCAGAGCGACTTATAACACCGGAAAAACTGGTTACGCTTGTTAAAAAGCGAAGTGAAGCGTTTCGGCTGGAAGGCTTTGTCCCTGGACAAGGAGAAAAGTCAGCTAAAATCATGTTTGTCGGGGAAGCACCTGGAGAAACAGAAGTTCATAATTTGATTCCTTTTAGCGGGCGAGCAGGTGATGAGCTGATGCGCTTTATGGACATTGCTGCGCTCACAAGAAATGATGTATATATAACGAGTGCTGTAAGAAGTAGGCCTTATCGTTATGGCGAAAAAAAAAGATCGTAAAACAGGAGAAATGATCGAGAGGCGCTATAATCGTACGCCAACTCAAAAAGAAATCTATGCGCAGGCTCCCATTCTTGATTTTGAAATTCAAACGTTGCAGCCGAAGTTGATTGTGACGCTTGGAAATATTGGATTAAGGCGTTTACTTGGAAAAGAATATGGGGTCTCTTCTTTACATGGTCAGGTGTTAACAAAACAAGTTCAAAAACTAGCTTCTATTGATGAAGATCGGTTTGAAAAAACAGCAGCATATTACACGATCATTCCCACTTTTCATCCGGCGAGCATTTTTTATAATCGAAAACTCTTACCGTTGATTCAAGCAGATTTTGAAGCGATTGGTTCTTATGTAAAGGAGTATTTAAGATGAAATTTGTAGTTATAGGTTCTGGAATTGTCGGGGCAAGTGCAGCTTACCACCTGGCAAGAAATGGACATGCTGTCACAATCGTTGACCGAAAAGATGCGGGCCAGGCAACGGAACATGCAGCAGGAATTATTTGTCCGTGGGTCTCCAAGCGGCGAAATAAAGTTTGGTATGAACTGGCCAAAGCTAGTGCGCGTTTTTATCCTGAACTAGATCGTGAACTTGCAGATCTAGGGCTTTCTTCTGGATACAAACAAGTTGGGGCGCTTTGTCTGCGGAAAGAAGGGGAAACCCTAGATGCGCTTTATGAGCTTGCAAAAGAGCGTAAGGAAGAAGCGCCTGAGATGGGAACGATTGAAAAGTTGACACCAGAAGAAGTGAAAAAACGCTTTCCACTTGCACGAAACGATTATGGGGCCGTTTCCCTAAGTGGCGGGGGAAGAAGTAAAGGGGCGCTTGTTCGGGATGCTTTGCTTGAAGGGGCCAGTCTTTACGGGGCACAAGTGATACACGGGGATGCAAGCTTGAATCAGAAAATGCGGTTGACTGTTGACGGGGGCAAAATGACATATGACCGGTTACTTCTAGCTACTGGCGCGTGGCTAAATCCGCTTTTAAATGAGGCAGGCTATTCGGCGGATTTGCTCGCTCAAAAAGGGCAACTTCTTTCGCTTCACTTTGAACATTTAGAGATGGGGGACTGGCCAGTGATATTACCGCCGGCATCGAAATCGATTGTACCGTTTGATGGAGGCAACTTGCTTCTTGGTGCGACACATGAAAAAGAAGCCCAGTTTGATCTCACCCCAACAAAGGATGCGCAGGAGGAGATTTTAACTGAGCTTGCGCCGTTTATTCAGCTTGACGAAGAAAAAAGTGAAATGACACTTTCTGTAGGCACTCGGCCATACACTTCGGATTTTACTCCGTTTATCGGAGAATGGCTCCCTAATCAAGTTTTTCTTGCTAATGGGTTGGGAGCTTCTGGGCTAACAACCGGTCCTTTTGTCGGGAAACTGTTAGCGGGGCTTGCGGCAAATGAACCGATTTCTTTCAACCTTGCGCCGTTTGATCCGAAAAAATATATCCAAAAACGTTAATCGAGCGGATTTTTATTTTCATCCAGTGTAAAGCCTTCACCCATCACGTCATGAACAGTGCTAACAGAAACGAAAGCGTGTGGATCGATGGAGTCGATAATTTGTTTTAATTGAATGATTTCATTTTTGGCGACGACGATATAAAGAACGTCTTGATCGAGTTTTGAAAAGCCTCCTCTTCCTTCAAGAATTGTGACGCCACGGTTCATCGTTTGCATGACGCGATCGGCGATTTTCTCGTTCTTTTGCGAGATGATCGTAGCTCCTCTTGCGGCGTAAGCTCCTTCTTGAACGAAGTCAATGACACGAGCGCCGATAAATACGGCAACAAGCGTGTACATCACTTGTCGAATGTCCAAGTAGGAAATGGATGCGGTGAGAACTAGCGCATCGAAGAGAAAAAGAGTCCGTCCCATGCTGATCCCTTTTTTATAGTTTAAGAGTTTTGCAATGATATCGCTGCCACCTGTTGTGCCCCCGTAACGAAAGACAATTCCAAGTCCAATCCCTGTGAACCCACCAGCAAAGAGCGTGACGAGAAGTAAATCAGAATGGAGATCAAGCGTAAAAGGAATCCGCTGGAAAATCCATAAAAATAACGATAGACTAAGTGTGCCAATTCCGGTATACATAAATGCACGGCTTCCAAGTACCCGCCAACCAATCAAAAATAGGGGAGCATTTAGAAGAATATTGGAGTAGGCAGGGTCAATGTGCAAGAAATGTAGCAAAATAAGTGTGATCCCTGTGAGACCACCTTCACCCAGTCCGTTTTGAATGTTAAAATTAACTAAGCCAAAAGCATAAATTGCTGTCCCGAGCATGATAAAAAGAATGTTTTTCAGGCGAATGGTTTTAAGCATGAATTTACTCCTTTCTCGGTCTTTGATAGACGTCATTTATCTACATTCGGTATAATAAGAAGAAGGATATTATTAAGTGTTTACTTTTTTAGTGTATCATAAATTAAGGGGGATTTTACGTGGCGAAGACGATTCAGGAAATGCAAAAAGAAGTTGACCAGTTTATCGGTCAATTTAAAGAAGGCTATTTTTCACCGCTTGCGATGATGGCACGAGTTACAGAAGAAACAGGTGAACTTGCACGCGAAATCAATCATTATTATGGTGAAAAAACTAAGAAGACTTCTGAAGGAGAGAAATCGCTTGAAGAAGAACTCGGAGATTGTTTGTTCGTTTTAACTTGTATGGCTAATTCTTTACATATTGATATGGAAGAAGCACACGACCGGGTGATGCGTAAATTTAAGACACGCGACAAGGATCGCTGGACCAAAAAGGAGGACAATCAAAATGATTAAAGTAGCAGTATCTGGTTTTAAAGGAAGAATGGGGAGTGAAGTCGTACGAACAGTTCTGGCAGAAAAAGATATGGAGCTTGTTGCTGTACTGGACCACGAACCAACTGAAAAAAACATTGCAGAATTGCCAGAGTTTCATGCAGAAAATGTTCCGGTTTACGGGGATCTGGGTCAACTGCTAAGCGAGGCTCATCCGGAAGCTGTTGTTGATTTTACAACTCCAGCGTCTGCTTATCAAAACACCAAAAAGATTATCGAACATGGCGCTCGAGCAATCGTTGGAACGACTGGATTTACGACGGAACAAATTGAGGAGCTTACACACCTTGCAGAAGCAAAACAAACCGGAAGTTTAATTGCACCGAATTTTGCTGTCGGTGCCGTTTTAATGATGCAATTTGCTGAAAAAGTCGCGGCCTACTTTCCCAATGTTGAAATCATCGAACTACACCATGACCGGAAGTTAGATGCACCAAGCGGAACGGCAGTAAAAACAGCAGAAATGATTTCAAAAACGCGTGAGAAAATCAAGCAAGGGCATCCAGATGAAAAAGAAACACTTCCGGGTGCACGCGGTGCTGATTACGAAGGCATGCGCATTCATAGCGTACGTTTGCCGGGCTTAATCGCCCATCAAGAGGTAGTATTTGGTGCGGCCGGCCAAGGCTTAACTATTCGCCACGATTCCTATGATCGCGTTTCTTTCATGTCAGGCGTAACGCTTGCTATTCGTAAAACAGCGGAACTGAAAACCCTGATTTATGGACTAGAAAATATTTTGTAAGGAATCTTTTTAGAATAGGAGAAAAAAATGGATCTCATTTTTGAACAAGCGCTTCCCGTACTCGAAACTTTAGAACAGGCTGGTTATGAAGCTTATTTTGTTGGCGGAGCTGTGCGCGACTATTTGCTTAAGCGCGATGTGAATGATGTTGACATTGCGACGAGCGCTTTTCCTAGCGAAGTGAAGCAACTGTTTCGTAAAACCTATGATACAGGGATTCAGCATGGGACCGTCACCGTGAGGCAGGAGGGGGAGCTCTATGAAGTCACAACTTTTCGAACAGAGGGGAAATACGTGGATTTCAGAAGGCCAAGTGAAGTGCATTTCGTTCGCTCGCTTGAAGAAGATTTACTGCGGCGTGATTTCACCATGAATGCCATTGCGATGGATAAAACAGGAAAGTTACACGACCCATTTTTGGGAGAAACAGCTATTTGGCGACGTGAAATTAAAGCGGTTGGGGAAGCCAAACACCGCTTCAGAGAAGATGCCTTACGGATTATGCGAGCCGTTCGCTTTTTAAGTCAGCTTGAATTTACTCTGGAAGAAAAAACGAGACAAGCTTTGAATGAAGAAGTGGATTTACTTGCGCATACAGCTGTTGAGCGAATTCGAGTTGAGTGGGTCAAACTTGTACAAGGAAAAGGACGTATAAAAGCTTTTGAATTGATTACTGAAATCGGGATGGAACGTTATCTGCCAGGGCTTCTTGGACAAAAAGCAGCACTCGAACGACTAGCACATTTTCGGTTTTCTGAAATACCAAGTGAAGATTTAGTATGGCTTAGTCTTGTTCTCGCGCGGCAACCTGATTCTGTTCGTGCTTTTTTACGAGCTTGGAAGCTTTCTAATCAGCAAGTTAAACGAACCGAACAGGCTTATACCTGGATACAAACTGGGAAACCGTGGACCAAGTATTCACTTTATCAAGCAGGCGCGGAGGGGATTCGTCTTGTGGAAGCTGGGAAAGCCTTAATCGGTGAAGCAAATGATGTCGGGAGTATTCTTGTCAGCTATGAGGCGCTTCCGATTCATGCTTCATCAGAAATCGTGATAGATGGACGATTTTTAATGGCTTTTTATGAAAAAGCTGGGGGTCCCTGGCTTAGGGAGCTGCTCACAGAAATTGAGGAGAAAATTGTTTTAGGTGAACTTCCAAACGAAGAAGAAGCAATCAGGAGGTGGCTTTTGGATGACTAATCAAAATCGGGATAAACTTTTAGCGCTTTTTTCAAAGCACGTGGATCAATTTGTATCCGGACAAGAAATTGCGGAACAACTAGGGATTTCGCGGGCTGCGATTTGGAAACACATGGAAAATCTTCGGAAAGAGGGCTTTCAAATTGAGGCGGTCAGAAACAAAGGCTACCGTTTAGCAAAATTTGGCACGCTTTTCTCGAAAGATAGTTTACTTTTGGGGTTAGAAACGGAATTTACCGGACGCACGTTATATTTTTATGAGGAAGTAGCCTCTACGCAACTGATAGCGCATGAAAAGGTGAATTGTGGTGCACCTGAGGGGACGGCAATCGTCGCTGATTTTCAAAATGCTGGAAAGGGACGACTTAGGCGTGACTGGCTATCAAGCCGCGGGGAAGGGATTTTCACAAGTATCATTTTAAAGCCAGACATCCCTATTACGGAAGTGCCGCAGCTTACTTTTATTGCTTCGCTTGCAGTTGCTGAAACGGTTCAAAAGCTTACGGGACTTGAAGCGAGAATTAAGTGGCCGAATGATATTTACATCGGAAAACGAAAGATTTGCGGTGTGTTAACGGAAATGCAAGCAGAAGCGGAAACGATTCATGCGGTCATCATTGGAATTGGGATGAATGTGAATCAAGCCTCTTTTCCTGATGAACTCAAGCAAAAAGCAACTTCCTTGCGCATGGAAGCGGGAAAAGTGTTTTCGCGAACAGAAATTGTGCAAGAAATTTTTTAAACAACTCGAAAAGTATTATAAACTTTATCTCGAACAAGGATTTGCTCCGATCAAATTACTTTGGGAAGAACAAGCCATTCCTTTTTCAGAACGCATTCAGGTAAGGACGCTTAAGGGAACGATCACGGGTAGAGCTGAGGGGATTTCAGATACTGGTGTGCTATTTGTGCGCGATGATGAAGGAAAGCAACATTCCGTTTATTCGGCGGATATTGAATTTGAAAATTAAGAGCTGAAAAACGCTTTTTCACTGGAAACAAAGGCTTAAAGACGTAAATTTCAAAAAAAGGTGGGCTAGAAACCGCCTTTTTTCGTTTTTTCATTTAGCGCCATTTCCGGTATAATCTAGGTGAGGAGGTTTGGTATGCGAAAATCTATCCATTTACTGCTGATTTCCATTATGGCATTATTGTTACTTAGTGCTTGTGGATCGTTTTCTGATTCTGATAAACAGTCGAGTGAGAAGGCGCAGCAAACGGAAAAAGCTGGCAAGTCATTTTTAAATCCAATCGGAACGGAAAAATTCGCACAGATTGAGATTGACAAACGAACCCAAGTAGTTTATGTAGGGCGACCAACTTGCCCAGACTGTCAGGCTTTTCAACCTATTTTGCAACAGGTCTTAAAAGAAAATGACTGGGGCAAGCTTGACTATTACAACACGGATCAAGCGGGTGAGAAAGATCGTAAGGCAATGATCAGCGCTTTAAAAAAAAGTTAAAATTGATTCGGTTCCGACGTTAATTGCTTTTAAAAATGGAAAAGTTCAAGCGATTTTTCACGGAAATGATTCAAAAAAAGAACTGACCGACTGGCTTAGAAAAAATTTATCATAAAAAAGCGATATTTTTTTTGAAAAATTATCGTTTTTCCCAAATAAAATTCGATTTTTCGTCACATTTTATACGCTTAAGAAGTGCTAAAATAAGGGTGAGGATTTTATTTTGAGGGGATGAGTGAAATGGAGCAGCCCTACATGCGAAAGGAAGAACGCATGACGCTTGCGAGAAAAACGCTTGAAGATATTTTTGAGGAAAATCCGAGCGAAGCTAGAACTTTTTGGGAAATCGTAAGACAAAGTGAAAGCTTGATTGATGAGTTAAGTTTTGATTTGCTTAAACAAGCAGAAAGAGAAGAGGAAGATAAGAAAGAAAAAAAATGCGGAGAGTAACCGTCAAATTATTCCTTTTCCATCTAAGGAAACAAAGTAGCACCGGTCTTTTGGCTGGTGCTTTTTCTTTTGGCGCTAAACTTTAAGGGATTTTAAAAATGTGATAAGATAGCAGATGAAGCTAGGCGAATGATTGTATTCCTAGAGGAAACGATACGGCCCTGTCTTCAAAAAACTAATTTTTGCCGTGATTCGTGATATGAACATGGACGAAAGGATGAAAAAATGAAGAAACCGATTGATTTTTTTGAAATGAAGTCGCGTTCGGAAAAAATTGTGATGATGACAGCGTACGACTATCCATCAGCGAAAAATGCAGAAAGAGCTGGAATGGATCTTATTCTCGTCGGAGACTCACTTGGAATGGTGGTGCTTGGCTATGAATCAACCGTTCCAGTTACACTTTCTGATATGATCCACCATACAAAAGCTGTAAAACGTGGAGCTCCTCATACGTTTGTCGTGACGGATATGCCTTTTATGAGTTATCACGGTTCAACAAGTGAAACACTTCAACATGCACGTTTACTGATTCAAGAAGGCGGCGCCGATGCGATTAAGCTTGAAGGTGCGGGGAGTGTTGTTGGAAAAATCAGGTCGCTAACAGAAGCGGGAGCACCGGTTGTCGCGCACTTAGGTCTTACCCCACAAAGCGTCGGGCTTACAGGGAGTTATAAAGTGCGTGCGAAATCAATGGATGAGGCGAATGCTTTACTTCAACAAGCAAAAGAAGTGGAAGCGGCGGGGGCAATTGCACTGGTTCTTGAAGCCATTCCAAAGCAGCTCGCTGAAAAAGTGACTGAGGCACTTTCGATTCCAACGATAGGTATCGGTGCTGGTGCCGAAACGGATGGACAAGTCCTTGTCTATCATGACATTGTCGGATACGGGATCTCACGGCGGGCGAAGTTCGTGAAAGCTTACGCAGAAGTCGATCAACTGATTGAGCCAGCGCTTAAAGCGTATGTTGCTGATGTAAGAGCGAAAAAATTCCCCGAGGATGTGCATTCGTTTACGATGAAAGAAGAAGAGCTTCGTGGTCTTTACGGGGGAGAAAAAGCATGATGCAGGTTGTTCGTTCGAAGCTCGAATTAAAGAAAATCCTTTCAAGTCAAACAAATAAAAGTATTGGCTTTGTCCCCACAATGGGAAGTTTACATGAGGGGCACCTTGCTTTGATGAAAAAAGCTCGCTTGGAAAATGATTTTGTTGTGGCAAGCGTGTTCGTAAATCCCACGCAGTTTGGCCCAAATGAGGATTTGGATGCTTATCCGCGCGATGAAACAAAAGACATCGAGTTAAGCGAAAATGCGAAAGTCGATCTTTTGTTTATTCCGTCGGTTGAGGAAATTTACCCGCGAAAAGTGAGCGCGCAAGTGAAAGCCGTTCTAGCAGTTGATGTTTTGGACGGGAAAGCACGCCCAGGTCACTTTGATGGGGTCTTGACGGTACTTTTAAAATTATTTATGCTTGTTCAACCGGATCGCGCTTATTTTGGACAAAAAGATGCCCAACAAGTTGCGATCGTTCAAAATTTCGTTTCGGATTATTTTTTACCGGTAGACATTCGTACTGTTGAAACTGTGCGCGAAGCCGATGGTCTTGCAAAAAGTAGCCGAAATGTTAACTTGCTTGAAGAAGAGCGAAATGAAGCTCCTGTGATTCACCGTGCTCTTTTAGCCGGAAAGGATCGCATTTTAAGCGGATGTCAAAGTGAGCAAGAAATTTTAGGAGCGGTTCAGGAAGTCCTTCAAGACGTGACTTTGAAACTCGACTATTTAGCGCTTTATAGTTATCCAGATTTTAAACCTGTTACGGATTTTACGAAGCCAATGGTTCTTGCTGCTGCTGTCAAGTATAAAAAGGCCCGTTTGATCGATAACGAAATTGTTCTGCCAAGCGGAGGTGAAGCCGAATGCTACGAACAATGATGCATGCGAAAATTCACCGCGCGACGATAACGGAAGCCAATTTGAATTATGTAGGCAGTATTACGATCGATGCTGCTTTACTGGAAGCAACAGGGCTTTTGCCAAATGAGCGGGTTCAAATTGTCGATAACCATAATGGAGCCCGATTTGAAACCTATGTTATTGAAGGGGCATATGGAAGTGGCGTGATTTGTGTGAATGGAGCTGCGGCGAGATTAGTTGCTCCAGGGGATACGATCATCATTATGGGCTATGCGCAGATGGAAACTCTGGAAGCTAAGAAACTGGTTCCAAAGGTGATTGTGTTAAATGAACAAAATCAAATTACTGAAAGGCTCTATCAGGAGTTGCCGGAAACAACACTCGAATAATTAGTGCGGCGGATCGGATTTTAGGAAGGTGAAGAAAATGAAAAGCAGATTGAAAAAATATGTGGTTGTGGATCTCGAGACGACTGGGAATCAAGCCTCAAAAGAAGACCGAATCATTCAGTTCGCAGCCGTCATGGTAGAAGATGGGAAAATTGTTCAGCGCTTTTCAACTTTTATCAATCCAGAAAAGCCGATTCCGCCGTTTATTAAAGAACTCACAGGGATTGATTCGAAGGACGTTTTAGATGCTCCTCTTTTTGAAGATGTTGCAGAAACCATTTATGCGCTACTAGAAGGCACTATTTTTGTCGCGCATAATGTCTCATTTGATTGGACTTTTTTACAAAAAGAGATGTTCAGAATCGGAATGACGCCGCCCAAAATCCCACTACTAGATACGGTTGAATTAGCGCGGATTCTTTATCCAGAAATAGATAGCTATAAGTTGCAGGATCTTGGAGATGAATTTGGACTCGCACATGAAAATCCTCACCAAGCTGATAGCGATGCAGAAGTAACCGCACTTTTGCTTATTCAGCTACTAACAAAGCTTGAAGCGCTCCCACTCCCACTGGTTGAAAAATTAACAGCGATTGCTAGCCCATTAAAAAATCATTTGCCAACACTTTTATTTGAGACCGAGATGAAGAAAGGGAAGCAGCACGAGGAGATGCCAGATCATCTTTTTATTTACCGTGGCCTTGTCCTGCGCAAAAAGCAGTTACCGAAAGTTCAAGCGCAAAAAGCCGATACTCGTCGAACTTTCCCGCAGGAAGTGAAAGAAAAGGAAGCCCTCTTAAAACAAGCGGGAACGCCGCTTTATGCAAGAAACGGTCAGTTTGAAATGATGAATTTAGTGTATCGTGCCATGCAAGAGAAAAAACATGCGTTGATTGAGGCGGGAACTGGGATCGGAAAGTCGCTTGGCTATTTTTTTCCAGCACTATATGTGGCAAAAGAAAGGGAGCAACCCGTTTTAATCAGTACATATACAAATGCGTTACAGACGCAGCTTTTTGAAAAAGATGTTCCGCTTGCGAGAAGTCTTGCGGGGATGGGCGTTCGTGCAGAGATTTTGAAAGGGCGAGAGCATTATCTTAATTTATTTAAGTTTGAGCAGCTATTAAATGAATCTGATCCGCAATATGATGTTGTGGTGACGAAAATGAAGCTTTTAGTATGGCTTTCAGAAACAGAAACGGGCGATATTGATGAAGTCAACTTGTCAAGTGGAGGCGCGCTGTTTTGGAATCGGCTGAAACACACGGGCTGGTACTTAAATGAAAGCGATGACCCGTGGATTCAATATGATTTTTATAAATTCAGCGTTAAAAAAGCGCAACAGGCTGATCTTTTAATCGTGAATCATGCTCTTCTTTTAGCTGACCATTTCCAAGCAAGAAAAATTTTGCCGGAGTATTCTGTTGCTGTCATTGATGAGGCACATCATTTTGCTGAAAGTGCGCGCGAGAAAAAAAGCTTTATTTTGTCTTACCGTAAAGTTAAATATTTTCTAAATCAATTAGGATCGCTTGAAAAATATTCCCTCCTTAGCCGGCTTGCTTTTGTGTTTCCGGGCGAAGAGAGTTTATTTGATTTAAATATTGCACAGGTGAAATTAAACGAAGCCATTGAAGACTTTTTTACAGAACTACATGCTCTTCTAGTGAATACGAAAAAAGCAGATACAAAACTTGTACTGATTGAAAATACAGAAGTCGTTCACTTTACGGAAACGCTACGTTATGCAGCAGATAATGTTGCCGTGCTTTTCCATGAAGTGGAAAGAAACTTAAGTAATTTACTTGAAAAAGGGCGAGCTGAGGCACCACTTAAAGAAGCAGAAACTGCTTTTGTGGAAGAAGTGTACTCCTTTTTGCTTGACTGGAAAGCGATGAGTGATGAATTTAGAAGGCTTGAAGTAAACAGCGAAGAAGTTATGACGATTACGCTTGAATCAGATAAAAACCATCACGTTTCGAGTTTACGGATCATTGGTTCTTACATGACTCCTGAAGAGGCACTAAAAGAGGCTTTCTTCTCCAAAAAGGAAAGTGTCATTTTAACGTCGGCCACGCTTTCTGTAAATGGCAAGTTCACTTATATAAAAAAAAGAACTAGGACTTAATACAACGGACCTTATTGAAGCACAAATTCCTTCGCCGTTCAATTACGCAGAGCAAGCGCGCATTTTAATGCCAAATGATATGCCACAAATTAAAGGCACACCAGTTGCCAAATATACGCAAATACTGGCGGATTATTTGAGCGAAATGCTGTTAATTACAAAAGGAAAGATGCTTGTGCTCTTTACATCTCATGAAATGCTTCGGCTTGTGTATAGCTACTTGAAAGAGCGTCAAGAACTGGAAGAATTTATGATACTAGGACAAGGCCTTTCAAGTGGCAGTGTCAATCGTTTAACGAAACAGTTTCGGCAGTTTGATAGGGCAGTTCTTCTTGGAACCACGAGTTTCTGGGAAGGGATTGACATCCCGGGCGAAGCCCTTAGTTGTCTTGTTATTGTTCGCCTTCCTTTTGCACCTCTTGATGATCCTTATACGAAAGCACAAATTGATTTGCATAAAAAACGTGGGGAAAATGCTTTTCAAACCTTTTCGCTTCCACAAGCTGTGCTTCGGTTTAAACAAGGGTTTGGTCGTTTGATCCGACGAGAAACGGACCGTGGTATTGTCGTGATCTTTGATAATCGTGTGGATACGACGACTTTCGGTCAAAGTTTTTTTAAATTCTATTCCCGATGTGACAGAAGTCAAAGGGGATAAATCGGTTTTGCTTGAAGAAATGACGAACTTTTTTGAGGAAGAAGAGGAGTAACACTTCAAAAATGAGGTTTGAATTGCTATAATAAGAACATGTTTAGCATTCTTCTGCCGAATGTTCGGCAATTTGAAGAAAGAAATGAGAGGAATATGTTGCGAACAAGGAGAAAACGTAGAATTCTACCTATAATTCTGATTCCGCTTGCGGTTGTCGTCGTCGTTTTTCTAGTGGGAATTTGGTTTTTAAATTATTCCGAAAAACCGATTAAAAAAACAGAAGCAGCGGCACTTTCACGAATTAAAGGAAGTGTAGATTTAAAGAAACAAGATCAGTTCTATCTTTATAATGGAACGAAAGAGACCTACTATGTTTTAACAGGAGAAAATAAAGCCGGGAAAAAAATTATCGTCTGGGTTCCCAAAAAGAAATCTGGGGAAATCTTAGTGAAATATGCTTCAGATGGTATTTCAGCACAGAAAGCGCGGGAAATTGTTGAGGCAAAGAAAAAGCCAGCCAAGATTCTGAACGTGACACTTGGAATGGAAGACGGCGTCCCATTATGGGAAGTAAGCTATTTGGATAAAGACGATCAATTAGGTTATTATGACATGTCGTTTAGCGAAGGAAAGTGGCTACGACAAATTGAAAACTTATAAACGCAAGAAGAGTTCGAATTGGAGGAGAGAAAGATGAAACAGCCTTTGTCAAACCGTGTAGAACAAGTTGCCCCTTCCCCTACGCTTTTTATTACGGCAAAAGCCAAAAAAATGAAGCAAGAGGGCATTGATGTAATTGGGCTTGGAGCAGGAGAGCCAGATTTTAATACTCCAGAGAATATCATTCAAGCAGCTTATCGCTCCATGGAAGAAGGCCATACGAAATATACACCTTCAAGTGGTATTAAAGAATTAAAAGACGCGATTTCTGAAAAATTAAAGCGAGATCAGTCACTTGATTACTCGGAGGAACAAATTTTTGTAGGGACAGGAGCGAAGCATGTCCTTTATTCTGCGTTTCAAGCGATTATCAATCCAGGCGATGAAGTGATTATTCCGGTTCCGTATTGGGTAACCTATCCAGAACAAGTCAAACTTGCCGGAGGCGTTCCTGTTTTTGTGGAAACGGGTTTTGATCAAGATTTTAAAATTCTTCCAGCTGATTTTGAAAAAGCTATCACTGCGAAGACGAAAGCCATTGTGTTAAACTCTCCCAACAATCCAACCGGGATGAGTTATTCAAGTGATGAGTTAAAAGCCCTCGGCGAACTGGCGGTTCAGCACGATCTTTATATGATTTCCGATGAGATTTATGAAAAACTATATTATGGGGATAAAAGTGATCTTGTTTCTGTGGCAAGTTTTGGCCCGGAATTTTACGAGCGAACGATTGTTGTAAACGGTGTTTCGAAAGCCTATGCCATGACGGGTTGGCGAATCGGTTATGCAGCTGGTCCGCGTCCAGTTATAGCGGCAATGGGGAAACTAGCAGATCACATGACGAGTAATCCAAGTGTGAGTGCGCAATATGCTGCGCTTGAGGCTTATACTGGCAGTCAAGAAGTGCCTGAAAAAATGTATCAGGCATTTGAAGAGCGTATGGAACGCTTTTACCCGCAACTTGAAAAGATCCCTGGCTTTAAACCGAAAAAGCCAGACGGTGCTTTTTACTTTTTCATAGAAGCAAAAGAAGCAGCGAAACAAAAGGGATTCCATTCAGTGGATGCTTTTGCCGAGGCCTTGTTGAACCAAGCGCTTGTTGCGGTTATTCCTGGATCTGGGTTTGGGATGCCAGATTATATTCGGTTGTCTTATGCAACTGATCCTGACCTTTTCCAAACGGCATTAAACCGAATTCAAGATTTTATGATGAAATAGGGAGTGTAAATAGTGAAAATAACAATTAATCAAGCAAAAGATTATGTCAATCAAGAAGTTACAATTGGCGTTTGGCTTTCTAATAAGCGGTCGAGCGGTAAAATTGCTTTCTTGCAAATGCGTGATGGCACAGCTTTCATGCAAGGGGTAGTCGTAAAAGCGGAAGTAGAAGAAGAAATTTTCCAACTTGCGAAAAGCATGACCCAAGAAACAAGCTTTTATGTAACAGGAACGATCCAAGAAGACACTCGTTCTCCATTTGGATATGAAATGGCTGTAAAGGGGATTGAAGTTATTGCTGAAGCGCATGACTACCCAATCACACCAAAAGAACATGGAACAGAATTTTTAATGGATCATCGTCACCTCTGGTTGCGTTCGAACCGTCAACATGCCATTATGAAAGTGCGAAACGAAATTATTCGTGCGACATATGAGTTTTTTAACCGTGAAGGCTTTATCAAAATTGACCCACCAATTCTTACGGGAAGTGCACCGGAAGGAACGACAGAACTCTTCCATACGAAATATTTTGATGAAGATGCTTATCTCTCGCAAAGTGGTCAACTTTATATGGAAGCTGCAGCGATGGCATTTGGAAAAGTTTTTTCATTCGGGCCTACATTCCGTGCTGAAAAATCGAAAACACGCCGTCATTTGATTGAATTCTGGATGATCGAACCAGAAATGGCCTTCTACGAACTAAAAGACAGTCTAGAAGTACAAGAGAATTATGTGGCTTTTCTAGTAAAATCTGTACTCGATCATTGTGCGCTTGAACTTGAACGCCTTGGACGAGATACAACGGTTCTTGAAAAAATGACAGCACCATTCCCTCGAATTACTTATACAGATGCGGTTGAGTTATTAAAAGAAAAAGGGCTTTGATGATATTGAATGGGGCGAAGACTTTGGCGCGCCACATGAAACAGCCATCGCAGATAGCTTTGACAAACCGGTTTTCATTACGCATTATCCGAAGGGAATCAAACCATTTTATATGCCAGAAGATCCGGAAAACCCAGATGTGGTACTTTGTGCGGATTTGATTGCGCCTGAAGGTTATGGTGAAATTATTGGCGGCTCCGAACGGATTCATGACTTAGAGGTTCTTCTGGAGCGCATCCGGGAGTTTGGCCTAGATGAGGAAGCCTACAGCTGGTATATTGATCTTGCCCGTTACGGATCGGTTCCTCATTCTGGCTTTGGCCTTGGCCTTGAGAGAACAGTCGCATGGCTTACAGGAGCGGAACATGTTCGTGAAACCATTCCATTCCCACGTTTACTGAATCGTCTTTATCCTTAAAAAGAAAAATTAATTTCGAAAAGCAAGTGCTGTGAATCGCCTTGCTTTTCGTTTTTTTTTCTTACCCGAAAAATCGTTTTGAACTAGATTTTCTTATTATTCGGGTCTATGCTATAATTTGGATGAGGTGTTTAGGATGGATCAAAATTTAACGAGAGACTGGATCATAGAAGGCGTTGTCTCCCTTCCACAAGTTGTTATGCGCCATTATGCAGCGCTTCAAATGAATGAAACAGAACTAGTGCTTATCTTGCAGATTGAATCGTTTCGCACGGCTGGAAATCCCTTCCCTTCCATGGAAGAATTAGCGGAGCGAATGACACTTGGAAAAGAAAACGTGATGCGTCTTGTAGAGACGCTTTTTCATAAGGGAATTCTTATGATTGAACAAGATCAAGCAAGTGGCGTGCTAACGGAGCGCTATTCATTGGCACCGCTTTATCATAAACTGGAAGCGTATTTAGAAAACGAAGAATTGCGCACGCAAGTGCAACAAGATGAAGAAAATGAAATTCACGTGTACCGCTTATTTGAGTCAGAATTTGGTCGTCCGCTGTCACCGATTGAAGCTGAAATGATTTCTGGTTGGCTAGATCAAGATCGGTTTGCGCCGGCTCTTGTTCGTGAAGCATTAAAAGAAGCCGTGATTGCTCAAAAAAAGAATTTCCGATATATTGATCGAATTTTACTAAATTGGAAAGATAAAGGTGTCAAAACGGTGGAAGAGGCACAACGAGCGGCAGAAGAATTTCATCAACATGGTCGTACTGGCTTTTCAAGTACGCCAAACGAAATCAAAAAAAAGTAAAAATTCCATACCGCTTTACGATTGGCTGGAAAACAGAAAAGGGTGACAAACAAAGATGCTGAATAAAAAACAAACCATTTTTTGCATTCAAGAGATGGAAAAAATGTTTCCGAATGCTCACTGTGAACTAGTCCATAAAAATACGTTTGAACTTTTGATTGCTGTAGTGCTTTCAGCGCAGTGTACGGATGCGCTTGTCAATAAAGTAACAGCTTCACTTTTTGAAAAATATCAGACACCTGAAGATTATCTCGCTGTTCCGCTTGAAGAATTGGAAAGCGACATTCGCTCGATTGGTTTATATCGCAATAAAGCAAAGAACATACAAGGGTTGTCATGTCGTTTAATTGAAGCGTTTAATGGTGAAGTGCCCGATACACATGAAGCCCTTGAAAGCCTGCCTGGAGTTGGTCGAAAGACTGCGAACGTTGTTTTATCAGTGGGATTTGGAATTCCTGCGATTGCAGTTGATACGCATGTGGAACGTGTGACAAAGCGACTTGCAATATGCAGATGGAAGGATTCTGTTCAAGAAGTAGAAGAGACACTCAAACGAAAGTTACCCACAGAAATGTGGTCGCAAGCGCACCATGATTTGATTTTCTTTGGGCGCTATCACTGCAAAGCAAGAAAACCGGAATGCCCAACTTGTCCATTACTTTCGATTTGCCGGGAAGGAAAAAAACAAGCGAAAGCGAGAGGATTTGATGGTTAAGCTTGAATATGCTAAAGAGCTCGTTCACGAGGCCTTTCCAGCACCACTCATTGAAAGCGACTCACTCGATGTGGATTCGATTTTTGTGAGTGGAGTACCGTTTTGGCAAGAGCAACTTTTTTATCAAGAAAATGGGGGAGTGAGACCTTGGGAATTTGACCGGGCGAAAGCTTGTCGCAAACTTGGAAAACAAATGACGGCTTTATTAGAAAACCTAGATGCGGTTCTTAGAGCTCATGAAAAGCCTGATCCGGCAATTGTTCGTGATGCACAAGGCCTTTTTTTTATCTGTTTTATTTTGGAGCAACGGGCGGCCTGTCAAGCTGGACCAGTTAGAGCAAGCGGTATCCGAGTTAGAATTAAAGCCCCTAAATTGCTACGACAGACTTACGTATTGCTTAGAACGCGGGAATACCTTCCTTGGCTTTCGCGGATTAAATGAATTAATGCTTGAACAACGAAAGTTAATCGCTAAACAAGGCTAATCTGCTGAACAAAAAAAAGCTCCTCAACTGAGGAGCTTTTTTTGTTCAGCTTCCGGTTTCCCGTGTGGCTTGGTTGTTATTATCTTGATTTGGTGGGTTTTGATCATTTCCATCATTATTATCTGAGTTTCCATTTTCATTTCCGCCAGTCTCTTCTTTTGGAATCGTGACGCTTGTAGAAGCTGCCGGACTTGTTTTCCCATCTTTCACTGCGACAACAGAAATCGTTGTGACAGATCCAGGAGTTCCACCTGAAATATTAATGGAAGTTGAAGAAACACTTGAAGTTTGACCGTTTACGGTGACTTGATAAGAAGCGGCTCCATTTACAGGACTCCAACTTGCTGTAATTTGTTTAGTTGCAGCGTTATAGCTTGCATTTAAACCAGCAGGTGCTGTAAGTACGTTCGCTTTTTCCTCTTCTTGTTTTTTACGTTCTTCTTCCTCTTTTTTCTTCTGTTCTTCTAGACGTTTTTGTTCTTCTTCTTCTTTTTGTTTATCAAGTTCTTCTTTTGAATTGTCATCTTCATCATCGCTATCACTACTGTTTGAACTACCTGCTGCGCTACCTGTTCTGCTTGGGACCGTTCCTTTAACGAAGAGTTCGTTTGTAATAGCGGAGCTTGGTGTACCAGATGCCGCAACAGTTGGCGGGTTCGATCCTTTTAAGATCGGAACAGAAACAACACTACTAGGTTTCTTAAAGTCAGAGGTGTTTTTTCCTTCTGATACGTGCGCCATTAATTTGCTAAACATGCGCTGTGAAATTTTCTGTTCATTTGAAGAGAGATAGTTTTTAAGGTTGTCATAGCCGGTCCAAACAGCGATCGAATAGTCGGTTGTATAACCTGCAAACCAAGCATCTCGAGCAGCTCCTTTTGGATAGCTATATTTATTTTGGGCTTCTTCGTCAAAGTTTGTTGTCCCTGTTTTCCCAGCTGCAGGAACGCCTGGAACAGCAGCACTCGTCCCAGTTCCTCTCGAAAGAACATCTTTTAGCATATCAGAAATCATATAAGCAGTAGACTCTTTCATTGCTGTTTCGCTTTTAGGCTCCATATCCATCGTTGTGTCGCCATCTGAAAGGACGATTTTTTTGATAGCATGAGGCTTATTATAAACCCCTTGATTCCCGAAAGCCGCATAAGCGCCAGCTAATTGAACAGGATTCGATTCGTTCGCACCGATTGCGTAAGACTCATAAAACTCTTTGTAGTTAAACCCGAGTTTATCTGTAAAAGTTTTTGCTTTGTTGAGTCCAACCGTTTGTAAAGCTTTTAGTGCTGGAATGTTTCGCGACATATAAAGCGCTTCGCGAACGGTAAGAGAACCTTTATAGCTTAAATCCCAGTTGTTGATTTCATTTCCAGAAGAATAGCTGTAAGGTGCATCTTTAAGCACTTTAGCGGTCGACCAGTTGAGGTATTCAATTGCTGGACCATAATCTGCGATCGGCTTCATGGTGGAACCAACTTGACGTTTAAGCTGTGTGGCATAGTTATAGCCACGCGTCACATTTTCTTTTTGATTACGCGAGCCACCGATCGCTTCAATGCGACCGTTTTTGGTGTTTTGAAGAACAATCCCGGCTTGCATTTTGTCATCAGAAAATTGAACAACATCATTTGAATTAAGCATTTCTTCCGTATACTTTTGAGCATCTTGATCAAGCGAAGTATAAATGGTGAGCCCATCTTTATAAACATCATATTCTTTTGGAATTTCGCTTAGAACTTGTGTGACGTAAGCATCGTATTTATAAGTTTTGTCTTTACGATCAGCTTCCGAGCGAAGTCCAGTTGCAACTTGAACCGTTTTTGCTTGGTCCATTTCTGATTTTGTGATTTTTCCATTTTTGTACATATTAGAAAGGACGATATCACGCCGTTTTTTAGCTGCTTCTGGATGGTCGTATGGGTTATAATTGTTTGGACTTTGTGGCATACCAGCGATGAGTGCTGTTTCTGCAAGATTTAATTTATCTAATTTTTTGCCAAAATAATGTTCCGCAGCCGTTTCCATTCCGTGAACTCGGTCAGACATGTAAACTTTGTTGACATAAATTTCGATGATATCTTGTTTGCTATATTTTTCTTCAAGTTTAAGGGCGAGATAAGCCTCTTGGGCTTTCCGTCCAAGTGTTTTATTCGTGTAGTCAAGGTAAGACATCTTGATAATTTGCTGAGATAACGTACTTGCTCCCTCAGCTCCAAAGCCTTCTTTAACGTTAGCAATGACAGCTCCGCCAAGTCGAATCGGATCAAGGCCATCATGTTCATAAAACCGTGTGTCCTCTGTCGAAAGAATGGCATCTTGAAGAGATTTTGGAATATCTTTATATTCAATATAATCGCGGCGTTCTGTTCCAACTTCCGCAAAAACCTTCCCGTCTTTATCGAGTAATTTAGAAGAAAGCGGGTCACGCAATTTAGAATCTGAAAGTTCAGGCGCATCTTTTGCGTAACTATAAAAGACGGTTGCTCCTATGGCGATTCCAAAAAAAAGCACAAAAAAAGAGCCGCAAAGAAAACAAATTTAAGTATTTTTTTTCCAGTTACTTTTTTCGGTTTTTTAGGGGGAACTCCAGATTTCTGGCTACGAAATTCCGCTCGTGTTTGCAGTTTGTCTGCCATTAAAAATTCTCTCCTTTAAAAATTCGATTAAAAGCACTTTTGGTCAATAATAGACAAAAAGTCTAATCGAGGATTTAGACCATAAGGAATTTGGTCAGAATGTTGTCTAATCTCATCTAGTGTAATGGATTTTCGTCCGCCTTGAAGCATGCGCTCCCAGAAGGGGAAAAAAGCATCGAACATCGTGAGATAAACTTCCCCAAGTCCGCTGAACGAAGTAATAACAAAGGCAATGCCTTCTTGTTTAGTCACTTGTGTCATGTGTTCAATTTGATGGGGATGGAAATTACTTAGTGGAAAAGCGGTTTTGTTTTTAGTTTCCTTCGCTTCAAAATCCAAGTACTTTCCATTATAGACGCCATTATAGTCTGTTGTTGAAGGCCGCTTAAAATAAGCCTCTTTGATCATAGCACTACTCCGTTTTGGATAGTCCACTTGAACAATTTGAACCGGAGTTGGCTTTTTATGAATGACAGCCCGTTCTTGTGCTAGATAATAGGTATTGGTATCGTTTAAATCATCCTCTAGCGACATTCCTCGGTTACCAAATTCGATTTGTTTCTTGGTACTTTGCGGTTTTTGCCACTCTTTTTTGGATTTTTTAACCATTCGGATAGCCAATTGCCATACTATCACCTCTTTTTCATAGCGATTCGTTTTGAACCATTCTTCATTATACCATTTCAAACAGAAAGTGCAATATTATACACGTGTGGTGGCTTTTGCAAGATAGATTAGAAAAAAGCTTTACTTTCTAGCTTCTATCTTTAAAAAGCTAGAGCCTCCCACTTTTAAGGAACAAAATCAACCATCTGAAAAAATGGAGACAATCATCCTCCTAAAAGCTCGTTTTGCGGTGTTAGAGGGGGGGGAACCATGAACGATTAACTCGTTGAGAAAAATTTTCATAAGGATTCGTTTTTGGAGAAACTTTCGGCCTGTTTTTTGGTGGCTTTAAAACAAGCATGTTCTTATCGTTTTTTTGGGGCAGTATGATATGCTAACAAAAGAAGGTATGAAAGGAACGCAGAGAAATGAAAGAATTAAAACAAAAAACGGAACGGTTGCAAGAACAAAATGAAAAAAAATTGGCAGAAGTATCTAGCAAATCGTGAAAATCAAGCAGAATTTGACTTTTATCAAGATATGAAGCCTTTTGTAGATGACGCAAAAGAACTCGCAGATACCTTTTTACAAGAAGCGATTCCCTGGGTAAATGAAGTGCACCCACACTATTTAACAGAAATGCAGCTTAGACAGTGCTGTGACAATATTCAAATGACAGCGGTAAATGCTTTTAATGGCAAATCCTTTTATAAGCATTTCCACGATCACTACGAATCTTCTAAATACACACTCGAACGCGTTTACCGCAGTTTGGAGGAAGCAGATTGAAATCAGTTGTTTTAACAGGCTATAAAAACTTTGAACTGGGTATTTTTAAACGTGATGCCCCGGAAAGTAAGTATATTCGGTTAGCACTGGAAAAGAAATTAGCGATGTATCTGGAAGATGGGCTCGAATGGGTGATTATCTCTGGACAGCTGGGAACAGAGCTTTGGGCAGGGGAAGTGGTTTTGGCTCTTAAAGAAAAATCTTTTCCTATTAAATTAGCAATTCTTGAACCATTCACAGGGCAAGCCGAAAATTGGAATGAAGCGAATCAGCTTTGGCAAGAAGAAGTCATGAGCGGCGCCGATTATCACGCTTATATCACAGAACGCCCTTATGAAAACCCGGGGCAGTTTGAACTACGAGACCGATTTTTAATTGACCACACGGACGGGGCGCTTTTACTTTATGACCTTGAGAAGGAAGGTTCACCACGCTTTTTTTACGAACGCGCGTTGCAAGAAGCGAAATCGGACAATTATCAGCTTGAATTAATTGACTTTTATGAGCTACAAGAAATGGTTTACGAAACTGAAACTGATTTCTAAAGGTTTTTTTAAAAAAAAGAGGGTTTACATTGACAAATGTGTTTAGATTTGGAAAAATAAGAGTATATTATCCATATATGACGTAAAGAAAAGATAGAGGTGGAGTATTATGGCTCAAGAGCAATTTGAATATAACTTAACGGCGAAGGAAATTTTAGAAAAAGAATTTAAAACAGGTCTCCGTGGCTATAGTCCTGAGGATGTCGATGAGTTTCTCGATTTAGTCATCAAGGATTACGGAACTTTTACACAAGAAATTGAAGCTTTACAAGCTGAAAACATTCGCTTGGTTCAAGAACTAGATGCTGGTGGTTCTGCAAGACGTGAACCTGCCGCTGCACCAAGCAGTACTTATGAAACTCCAGTTCAGCCGGCTGGAACAACAAATTTTGATATTTTAAAACGGTTGAGTAATTTAGAAAAACATGTTTTTGGAAATAAGCTGGACGATAAGGAGTAATTGTGATAGTATCTTAAAGGGCGTCAAGCTTCTTGGCCTGGCGCTCTTTTCTGTTAACGTTCGGATAATCGCTGCTTTATTAGCAGAGGAAAGTCCATGCTCGCACGAGCTGAGATGCTCGTAGTGATCGTGCCTGGTGAAACAATAAGCCAGGGCATTCCGCGGATGCGGTTTGACGGCAGGTGAATGGCCTAAGTCTTCGGATATGGCCTTATATCCTTGAAAGTGCCACAGTGACGAAGTTCTTTTAGAAATAAAAGAAGTGGAACGAGGTAAACCCCACGAGCGAGAAACTCAAACTATGGTAGGGGCACTTTTCCCAAGGAATTTGAACAAGGGAAGAGGCACGGCAATTTTGCCGGTGCAGATAGATGATTATCCCTTTGCGGTTGGCCTGCAGATCCGCAGAGGACAGAACATGGCTTATAGAACGTTAATGGCAGGATAAATTTTAAAATGAAGCTGTTTCAAAGGAGTGGCAAAACGGCGAAAGCCACGGCGCGAAAAACGCATTCACTTTTTTTGAAACAGCTTTTTTCTTGATAAAAAAAGGAGGAACGGACGTGTCGGAATTTCAACTCTTAGCAACTGCGGCATCAGGTCTTGAAGCGATTGTTGGTAAAGAAATAAAACGGCTTGGCTACACGCCGCAAGTCGAAAATGGAAAGGTGTTCTTTAAAGGAGATAAACTGGCGATCGCACGCTCGAATCTTTGGCTCCGAACTGCAGACCGTGTGAAGATTGTAGTAGGCGAATTTAAAGCTACTACTTTTGATGAATTATTTGAAAAAACAAAAGCTTTGCCTTGGGAGAATTTTTTTACCATTAGATGCGGTTTTTCCTGTTTCTGGGAAATCTGTTAAATCCACTTTATTTAGCGTGCCGGATTGTCAAGCAATCACAAAAAAGGCGATTGTAAGCCGGTTGCAAGAAAAGTATCGTAGAAGTGGTCGACTACTTGAAACCGGAGCTCTATTTAAAATTGAAGTGGCTCTTTTAAAAGATACAGTAACGATCACAATTGATACAAGTGGAGAAGGGCTCCATAAACGTGGCTACCGAACAACACAAGGGGATGCACCGCTTAAAGAAACAATGGCCGCTGCACTTGTCTTACTTACGAGCTGGCATCCAGATCGGCCGTTTTATGATCCGGTTTGTGGATCGGGAACGATTCCAATTGAAGCGGCTCTGATTGGTCAAAATATCGCGCCAGGGTTCAATCGTAGCTTTGCGTCTGAAAAGTGGGACTGGATGCCTGAGAAGATTTTTAAGGAGGCTCGGGAAGAAGCCGAAAGCTTGGCGAACTATGACCAGCCTCTGGATATTCTTGGGGCAGATATTGATCACAAAATGGTGGAGCGCGCCAAACAAAACGCCAGCGAAGCGGGCCTAGGGGATTTGATCTCTTTTAAACAAATGCAAGTGAGTGATTTTACGACGGAAAAGGAATACGGGGTTGTGGTTGCAAATCCTCCTTACGGGGAGCGACTTGAAGACGAAGCGAGCATCCGCGAGCTTTACCGCGAAATGGGCGAGACATACGCGAAACTCCCAACTTGGTCGATTTATGTTATCACGAGTTATGAGGCTTTTGAAGAGGTTTACGGGAAGAAGGCAACGAAGAAACGCAAGCTTTATAATGGGTACCTTCGAACCGATCTGTATCAGTACTGGGGACCACGAAAACCACGCGTGAAGGAGTGACAAAAATGGAAACAGTAGCAGAGTTGGAACGTGATTTTTTAGCTTTTTTGAAGAAAAAGTCGGCGCTTTCGGAAGCCCTTAATTTGGTTTACTGGGATATTCGCACAAAGATTCCTAAAAAAGGTGCAGAAGGTCGTTCTGAGGTGATTGGCGTTCTCGCTGGGCAAATCTTCGAGATGGAAGTTTCAGAAGAAATGGCGGCTTTTATTGCAGCGCTTGCCCCACATAAAGATGAACTTGATGAAGTGACGAGAAAATCCCTTGAAGAATCGAGTCGCGTATATGAGCTGAACAAGAAAATCCCACAAGAAGAGTTTCAGGCGTATTCGAAGCTTGTCGCAGATGCCGAAAATGTCTGGGCGGAGGCAAGAGGGGAAGATAACTTTGCTAAATTTGAACCGTATTTAACGGAGATTGTTGCGTTTAAGCGGAAATTTGTGGAATATTGGGGCTACAAGGATAACAAGTATGACACTTTGCTTGATCAATATGAACCTGGAATGACGGTTGAAATCCTGGATGAAGTCTTCGGAAAACTTCGGATTGCGATCATGGAACTACGTGACAAAATGGCTAAGGAAGGTACTCTTCCGGATGCGAGTGGGCTAGCTGTTCCGATGAGTGAAGAAAAGCAACGGGCATTCAGCGAAGCGATTCTAGCCAAAATGGGTTTTGACTTTGAAGCAGGAAGACTTGATACAACGGTCCATCCGTTTGCAATCGGGCTCAATCTTGGCGACGTACGGATCACAACGCGCTATGATGAAGCCAATTTTAAAATGGCAGTTTTTGGAATCATCCATGAAGGTGGACATGCGATTTATGAGCAAAATATCGGGAGAAATCTCATTGGAACGCCGCTGAAAGAGGGAGCTTCGATGGGCATCCACGAATCGCAGTCGCTCTTCTATGAAATTATTTTGGGGTCGAGCTTTGCGTTTTGGAAGAGCAACTATCCAGATTTAGTCAAGCAAGAACCTGCATTTGGTAAAGTCCCACTAGAAACATTTTATCGGGCATTAAATATTTCGGAAAGTTCACTTGTCCGAATTGAAGCGGATATTTTAACGTATCCTCTTCACATTATGATTCGTTATGAACTTGAAAAAGCGCTCATAAATGGAGAACTTGAAGTGAAGGATCTTGAAGCCGCTTGGAATGATAAATATGAGGCTTATTTGGGGATTCGACCAGAAAAAAGTAGTGAAGGCGTTTTGCAAGATATTCACTGGGCTGGCGGGGACTTTGGGTACTTCCCATCTTACGCCCTTGGCTTGATGTATGCGGCACAGTTTTTTGATGCGATGCAAAAGGACTTGAAAGACGTGGAAGCGATTGTTGCAAGCGAAGACTATTCAGAGATTCAGGAGTGGCTAACAGCGCACATTCATCAATATGGCAAACTTAAAAAGCCGCTCGAAATTTTGAAAGATACAACGGGAGAAGGCTTGAACCCAGATTATTTGATTACACTTTTAAACAAGCGCTATGAATTCGTTTACAAGTTGAAAAACTAAAAAAGAGGTTGACCCGCGTCGCTTTACGGCGTTATAATGAAAAGACTTCAAGTGAATAAAAATACGCACTTATATAATCTTTGTGATATGGACAATAAGTTTCTACCCGGGCACCGTAAATGACCGGACTATGAGTGATTTGCACTGAACTGGCGATGCTAGTTTATTTGACTTATCCCTCAAGCTGTTTAGGGATAAGTTTTTTTATTTGGAAAGGAGCATGGAGTGTGAAATTACTAGAAGAGGCGATACAAAAAAAAGGGGACGGTTCTTCCCGGAAATGTGCTAAAAGTGGATGCATTTTTAAATCATCAGATCGACCCAGCGTTAATGCAAAAGTTAGGAAAAGAATTTGCCGAACATTTTGCTCAAGAGGGAATTACAAAAATTGTTACGATTGAATCCTCAGGGATCGCTCCAGCTGTTTTCGCAGGGCTCGCACTCGGTGTCCCGGTCGTTTTTGCTCGAAAGAAAAAGTCTGTCACGCTAAAAGACAATCTTTATTCAGCAAGTGTGTATTCCTATACGAAGCAAGAAACTAGTGATATTTCGATTTCCAAGTCATTTTTAACCTCGGAAGATACGATTTTAATCATTGATGATTTTCTGGCAAATGGTCAAGCCGCACTCGGGCTGTTAGAGATTGCTCGAGAGGCAAATGCTGCAGTTGCTGGAATTGGCATTGTGATTGAAAAGTCGTTTCAACAAGGAAGAAAATTACTTCAAGAAACAGGAGTAGAAGTTTACTCACTTGCACGGATTGCTTCGCTTGAAAATGAGACTATTCAATTTGTTAGGGAGGATTAGGAATGCTTAGTAAGGGAAGACTGGCTGCTTTAGGCTTTCAGCATGTTCTTGCCATGTATGCAGGGGCTGTTATTGTACCACTTTTAATTGGCGGTGCGTTAGGGTTTAACGGGGAACAAATGACGTATCTCGTTTCGATCGATATTTTTATGTGCGGGATCGCAACGCTACTTCAACTGTCGATGAATCGCTTTTTCGGAATCGGTCTTCCGGTTGTGCTGGGTTGTGCGGTACAAGCCATTGCTCCAATTATTTTAATTGGGCAAGATATGGGGATTGGTGCCATCTACGGTTCGATTATCGCATCGGGACTTTTTTGTTCTTTTGATCGCACCATTTTTTTCAAAAGTGGTTAAATTTTTCCCGCCGGTTGTGACGGGTTCAGTTGTAACGGTTATCGGTCTTACACTCATTCCCGTTGCCATCAATAATCTAGCTGGTGGTGAAGGAGCAAAAGATTTCGGCTCCTTTTATAATATTGGCCTTGGCTTTTTTACGCTTTTTTTGATCATTTTAGTGTACAGGTTCGGTCGCGGCTTTTCAAAAGCCATTGCCGTTTTGATTGGCTTAATCGGAGGATCTATTGTCGCGATCATTTTACGAGGCATTAATTTTGCCCCTGTTTCACAAGCAGACTGGTTCCATTTACCGCAACCTTTTTATTTTGGAGCACCTTCTTTTGAATGGCCAGCTATTATTACGATGATTTTGATTTCACTTGTTAGCATGGTCGAATCAACGGGCGTTTATTTTGCCTTATCTGATATTGTAGGTCGCTCGCTCAGTAAAAAAGATTTGGCAAGAGGCTACCGGGCTGAAGGACTTGCGATTATTCTAGGAGGGATTTTTAATACGTTCCCTTATACTGGCTACTCGCAAAATGTCGGATTGGTACAACTTTCAGGCATTAAAACGAGAAAAGTGATTTATGTGACAGCTGGATTTCTGATTGTTTTAGGACTAGTTCCTAAAATTGGAGCAATTACAACGATTATTCCAACGCCTGTTCTAGGTGGCGCAATGGTGGCCATGTTTGGTATGGTTGTGGCACAAGGGATTAAAATGCTTGGTAAAGTGAATTTCACCTCACAAGAAAACTTGCTGATTATCGCTTGCTCAGTTGGGGTGGGACTTGGCGTCACAGTTGTCCCTGATTTATTCCAAAACTTCCCATCGTTTGTTCAACTCTTTACGAGCAACGGGATTGTAGCGGGCAGTTTTACAGCTATTTTATTAAATATTATTTTCAATATGATTCCGCACCGTAAACCCAAAGAAGTGGAGCAAACAGAACTCCAAAGTGAAAGTAAATAAATGACACATACTCTCTTAAGTGGACACGAGTCATCTGTAAATGATTAAATTAGGAGTCACAGACTGTAAACGAAGTAGTAAGAAACTTTGTTTACAGTCTTTTTTTCTGTCTGACGAAAGACTCTTTTTGGGAAGAACTGTATAGAAAAAAGACCATCATTTCAGATAGATTTCTTTTTAGGGGAATTTATCCATTATCAATGAAGGCTATTTCGAAAGTAAATTCATAGGAATTTGGTCAGTGATGGAAAATTCAACCATCATTTCAATATGATATTTATTCGATACACATTAAAAAACCAAGTTCTGTAAGATTTAGATATTTTTTCGAGAACAGATGGATGTACACCAGAAATGAAGTAATAAATGGTGATATGATACTTGTGATAATGGATATAGAAGGCTTTGAATTATTTTATGAAAATAGTTATCAACTGGTCATTTTGGATATCATGTTGCCAGGAATGACCGGTCATGAATTACTACGAGAAATTAGAAAAATTAGTGATACGCCTATTTTAATGGATAAATTTGGATTTGAATCATTGAAACAAGAATGGTGGCATTACTCTTTAAAGGATGAGATCTATCCAAATAAATATTTTGATTTTCTAGTTTCCTAATTCACTTTTTTTATTTTTTTGTACATTTCTGCTCACTTAATAAATTTTCATTAAAAATTCAAAGATGTTATAATGGATACAAGACCATTATTTTGGAAAAAGGCTCGGAGAAGCAAAGTGTCATGACTTTCTACTAATATGAAGCTAAGAAGGATGGAAAGGTGATGAACAATCACTAGTCAAAGTTAGTTGCACAAGATCTAGCGTAACAAGCGAGTCTTTCTCTAGATACGCCATGAATGTGTCTCATATGATGAAATAGTTCTTAGCAAAAAGCAATGGGATAAACGAAAAATTCAGGGGGACTTAAAATGAAATTAACAGAGTATTTGATAGGAACTTGGGAACTTGTTGACTATGAGTATCAAGTAAATGGAGAAAAAAGTAATCCACTAGGTGAACATCCAACGGGATTTTTGATGTATACGCCAGATGGTTATGTCTCCGCACAAATGATGAAACAAGGGAGACCGTCTTATAAAAGTGGTGATTTGCATACTGGAACTGAAAAAGAAATGGCGGAGGCTGCTCATGGGTATTTAGCGTATGCTGGTGCTTATAAAATTACGGATTTTGACGAAAAAACCAATACCGTGACAGTTCTGCATACAATGTCAGTGAGTATGAACCCAACTTGGTTAGGAGAAACTCAAAAAAGATTTGCTGAATTTAAGGATGGTTTACTAACAATAACGGCTGATGTCAATGATTCTAAATTGGTTTGGAAGAAAGCAAAATGATATGTTTATGGAGATTAAGCAGAATGATTATGTAAAGCAGATATTTGAAGAGACGCAAATATTGGATTATTGAAATAAGCATAGCATATGAGAAAAGGCGTTTGTTTTACAAACAGAGAACTTGACAAATACGACAAAAAGCGTAAAATGTAAAACGTAATCATTTCGATTTATTTAAAATGAAGAAAGGAGATTGATATGGCTAAAAAATCCAAAGTAGCGAAATACGAAAAGCAAAAAGCGATGGTCGAGCATTACAGTGAACTTCGCCGCGAATTAAAAGCAGCAGGGCGTTACGATGAACTTCGTCGCTTGCCACGGGACTCTTCCCCGACAAGACTGCATAACCGCTGTGAGTTAACAGGCCGTCCGCATGCTTACATGCGCAAATTTGGCATGAGTCGGATTCGCTTCCGAGAACTTGCCCATAAAGGACAAATCCCCGGCGTCAAAAAAGCAAGCTGGTAAAATAAAACAACTTTTAAAATCCTGCTCCTAATTTAAGGGAGTGGGATTTTTATTGGAGCCAAAAAGGCTGTTTCTAGATAGAAGAAAGAGAATTTGAAGGAGAACCATTTATTTTTATGTTAAAATGAAATTAAAGAAATGGAAGCAAAGGGGAAACGTTCATGGAAAATAAACAACCAAATCTGCTTGTGATCGACGGCATGGCTTTGCTATTTCGTGCTTTTTACGCGACCGCTGTCACGAACCAGTTTATGTACAATGAGAAGGGAATGCCAACAAATGGTGTGCAGGGTATGATGCGCCACATTTTTGCGGCGGTAAGACAAAACAACCCCACGCACACGGTGATCTGCTGGGATATGGGAAGTAAAACGTTTCGCAATGAATTGTTTGATGGCTATAAGGCAGGAAGAAAAGCACCACCTGAAGAAATGATTCCGCAATTTGATTTAGCAAAAGAGGTAGCGGATGCATTTGGTTTTATGAATCTCGGCGTGGCTGGTTTCGAAGCAGATGATTGCATTGGAACGATTACATCCAAACTAACACCAGACTTAAGCACAACGGTTTTAAGTGGTGATAAGGATTTACTACAGCTGATTGATGTTCAAAATGATGTTTGGATCATGCAAAAAGGATATGGCAATTACAAACGCTATGACGAGGCAACTTTTTTTGCGGAAATGGGTGTTACGCCACGACAATTTATTGATGTGAAAGCACTGATGGGAGACACGTCGGATGGATACCCTGGTGTGCGAGGGATCGGTGAGAAAACAGCTTTAAAGCTTATTCAGGAATTTGAATCGATTGAAGGTGTGCTTGCAAATATTGAAATGCTAAAACCGGGGCAACAAAAAAAAGATTTTGGAAGATCAAGAGATGCTCGCGCTTAGCCGAAAGCTTGCGCGCATTCACACCGATGTGCCGCTTGAGCTTGATTATGACCGGATGCTTTACCGTGACGCAGCGAGTATTGCTGGAGATATTATTCACGCTTATGGACTTCGAACATTGGAAAGAGATTTTTTCTAGAAAAAACGCCGAATGTGAGCTCGCTACTTCGGCGTTTTTCCTTTTTTAGCATTTTGAATGGCTTGTCTCGCCAGTTCATCTGCCTTCTTATTTTGGCTAACATGACGATAATTGATAAAAAATAACGGGATTTGCTCGGATAGTTTTAAAATTTCATCGAGATGGGGCCTGAAAAGGGAATTTTTCGCATATTGCTTTTCAATGCTTGATACGACAATTTTTGAATCTGAATAGAGCCGGACAAGTGTAGGCTTGAATGTTAAAGCCAGTTCAAGACCCCGCTTGACCGCTAAAAATTCTGCTTCGTGATTTGTCACCGTACCCAAAAAAATGGCTTTTTGCTCATGAAGATTATCTGCAACAAGTACGATGCCAGCCCCGCTTAACCCTGGATTTCCTGAACTAGCACCGTCTACAAAAACATCCATATGTCTCCTCCCATAACTTTTTTTACTAGCATATAGCATAGCACAAATAAAAAAGCTGGCAAATAGCCAGCTCGACATTTAAATGCAGTTTTCTTACAGTTTTTCGACGTTAGCAGCCTGTGGTCCACGATTTCCTTCAACAACTTCAAAAGAAACTTCTTGGCCTTCTTCAAGTGTTTTGTAACCTTCGCCTTGGATAGCCGTGAAGTGTACGAAGATATCCTCGCCGCCGTCAGTTTCGATAAAACCGTACCCTTTTTCGTTATTGAACCATTTTACTTTCCCATTTTGCATTGAAATGAATCCTCCTAAATCCCGACCCCTTATTAAAGGCCTTTCTGTCATACAAGAATGTCTTATACGATAGTACTAATATATAACAATATACCCAAATAAGTCAAGTGAATTGCGAGAAAATTATATAATGTTCCGACTTGTAAAGGTTTTTCTTTTTTGGCTTTTTACAAGTTTATCAAGCCCGACAGGTAAAAAAGAACTAAATTTCTGGATACAATGATTGAAGAAACAGGATTTTTTCCTAGTCATGAATGTTAGAAAGGGAAGTTGAAGTGTAAAAGCTTTGTGAAAAGCTCTTGAATATAGTACAATTTGAATGTGAAAGAAATAAGGTTGGAGGGTAAGTGCTATGCCAACACCAAGTATGGAAGACTACATAGAGAAGATTTATTCTCTTATTTTGAACAAAGGTTACGCAAGGGTATCAGATATTGCAGATGAACTTTTCGTTCACCCCTCTTCCGTCACAAAAATGGTTCAAAAACTAGACAAAGACGAATACCTCGTTTATGAAAAATACCGCGGTCTTGTTTTAACGCCGAAGGGCAATAAAGCGGGGAAACGCCTGCTAGAGCGTCATGCTCTTTTGGAAGAGTTCTTAAGAACAATTGGAGTGCGAGAAGAACATGTTTATGAAGATGTTGAAGGAATTGAGCATCACCTTAGCTGGAATTCAATTGACCGGATAGGAGATTTGCTTCAGTTTTTCAAAGAGCATCCAGATTGTCTGGAAGAACTTCACAAGAGTCAAAGTGAAGATAAAGAAGACGATGACGTTTAAAATTTAGGGGACACAGCTTTGCAAAGTAAGCCAAACAAAGCGCAATCTTTACGTACAGCAGGTTTCCTGTTGGCCGATTTTTTCGGTGCGTAAAAAAGAAAGTGTTTACATTTTGCAGGCTTGTACTATATCAAATTGAAGCTACATATGGAGGGGAATAAGAATGGCGAAAGAAGTAAAATCTGACATCGAGATTGCACTCGCTGCAGAAGTAGATCCGATTACACAAGTTGCAGAAAGTATTGGTTTGAGTGAAGACACGCTTGAACTCTATGGTAAGAAAAAAGCAAAACTTACTTATGAAACGATTCATTCTTTAAAGGACCGTGAAAACGGAAAACTCATACTTGTAACCGCTATCAACCCAACTCCGGCAGGGGAAGGAAAATCAACTGTTACAGTAGGTCTTGGCGATGCTTTGAAACGACTTGGCAAAAAAACAGTGATTGCATTACGGGAACCTTCGCTTGGTCCAACAATGGGAATTAAAGGAGGAGCAACAGGAGGCGGTTATGCCCAAGTTGTTCCGATGGAAGATATCAATTTGCATTTTACAGGAGATTTCCATGCGATTACGACGGCTAACAATGCTCTTTCAGCGTTTATCGACAATCACATGCAACAAGGCAATGACTTGAAAATTGATCAACGCCGAATTGTATGGAAACGCGTTGTGGATTTAAATGATCGTGCACTTCGAAAAGTTGTGGTTGGTCTTGGCGGACCGATCCAAGGAATTCCGCGTGAAGATGGTTTTGATATCACAGTTGCTTCTGAAATCATGGCAATTATCTGCTTAGCGACAGATCTAGAAGACTTGAAGCACCGCTTGAGTGAAATTGTGGTTGGCTATAATTATGCACGCGAACCGATCACAGTGGGCGAGCTAGGGTATGAAGGCGCGCTTACTTTACTTTTAAAAGATGCTCTTAAACCTAACTTAGTTCAAACACTTGAGCATACACCTGCACTTGTTCACGGGGGACCATTCGCGAACATTGCACATGGGTGTAACAGCATTCAAGCAACGAGCACAGCGCTAAAACTGGGAGACTACGTGGTTACTGAGGCTGGATTCGGTGCAGATCTTGGTGCCGAAAAGTTCCTTGATATTAAAGTTCCAGCACTTGGAAAAGCGCCTGATTGCGTTGTTATTGTCGCAACGATTCGTGCACTTAAGATGCATGGCGGTGTAGCGAAAACAGAACTTAGTGGTGAAAATGTTGAAGCGCTTAAAGCAGGCTTTGCGAACCTTAAGAAACATACAGAATCCGTGCAAAAATTTGGCATCCCGTTTGTTGTAGCGATTAACAAATTTATTACGGATACTGAGGCAGAAGTGAAGGCACTTGAAACGCTGTGCGATGAGGCAAACATCCCGTTCTCGCTTACAGAGGTTTGGGAAAAGGGCGGCGAAGGTGGACTCGATCTTGCAGGAAAAGTTAGTCAAGAGGTGGAAACAGGTGGCGCTTCTTACAAACGACTTTATGACGATGCAAGCTCGATTGAAGAAAAACTAGAAACGATCGTTACGGAAATTTATGGTGGAAGCGGCGTTGAACTATCGCCGAAAGCGCAAAAACAAATTGTGGAGTTCAAGAAATATGGCTGGGATCGCTATCCGATTTGTATGGCGAAAACACAATATTCGCTTTCAGATGATCCATCTAAACTAGGACGACCAACTGATTTCACGGTCCATATTCGTGAATTTATTCCAAAACTAGGCGCAGGCTTTATCGTGGCGCTGACAGGTGATGTAATGACCATGCCTGGGCTTCCGAAAAAAACCAGCGGCACTTAATATGGACGTTGATGAATTTGGTAATGCGCAAGGATTGTTCTAAAATATAATGAAACCAGGCAAGGGGAAAGAAGCCCTTGCTTGGTTTTTTATTTTGCCTAAAAAAGGATTCGCCAAATTAAGAATTGGGAATTGCGATAACTTGATAATTCAGCTAAAATGGAAGAGATTAAAGATAAGGATGATAAGCGAATGAAACAATTGCAATTGATGCAGATAACAAAAACGTACGGCGAAAAAAATGCTGTTTCAAAATGTGGATTTGACGATTACAGAAGGTGAACGAATCGGCTTGATTGGTATTAATGGTACTGGCAAGTCGACTTTTTTAAAGGTGATTTCTGGAGAGGAGTCAAGCGATTCAGGTGAACGAATTGTACCAAAGGATTATTCCATTGGATTTTTGAAGCAAGATCCGGTGCTACCCGATGATTCAACGGTTTTAGAAGCCGTTTTCCAAGGGGAATCGCGTAATTTACAGGCAAATAGGCATTATGAAGCGGTTCTTCTTGAGCTAGAGCGCGACCCAGAAAATCCATTTTGGCATGAAAAACTTCAAGCGGCACAAGCGGAAATGGATGCTTTCCATGCTTGGGATATGAATACGGAAGCGAAAACGATTCTTGAAAAGCTAGGTGTTAAAAGATCTTGGACAGATGATTAAGGAGCTTTCTGGAGGGCAAAAAAAAACGTGTTGGGTTGGCGCAAGTATTGATTGAAACTCCGGATTTACTCATTTTAGATGAGCCAACGAACCATCTTGATTATCAGTCAATTCGCTGGCTTGAGAATTATCTCAATCGCTTTAAGGGAGCGATTTTGCTAGTCACCCATGATCGCTATTTTCTTGATCAAGTGACAAATCATATTGTTGAGCTTGATAATGGTCATTTATATCGCTATGCTGGAAACTATGAAAGCTTTATGGAAGCGAAAGCAATTCGACTTGAAAATGCGGCTCGCGAAGTGGAAAAAAATCAAAACCTTTATAGGCGAGAGCTTGCTTGGATGAGGCGCGGGGCAAAGGCACGTTCAACTAAGCAAAAAGCTCGTAAAGACCGTTTTGAAGAGCTTAGAGAAACCGTGGAAACAAAGAGGGATACGGATACGCTCGAGCTTGATTTTAATACAAGCCGACTTGGAAAAGATGTTTTTATTTTAGAGCATGTGAACAAGTCTTTTTCGGATAAGGTGATCTTGCACGATTTTCAATTGATTGTTCAGCCTGGTGAGCGAATCGGGATTACTGGACAAAATGGAACAGGTAAATCGACGTTATTAAACTTGTTTGCAGGAGAATTGAAGCCGGATAGTGGAACGGTTACAGTCGGACAAACCGTTCGGATTGGCTACTACACACAGCATAATTTAAAGCTTGATGATGACGCGAGGATCATTACGTATTTGCAGGAAATTGGTAGTGAAGTGGAAACAGCTGCTGGCGAAAAACTCAGCGTAAGTGCGATGCTTGAACGCTTTCTTTTTAAACCAGAGACACACGGCAAGAAAATTAGCGCCTTATCGGGCGGTGAGAAGCGAAGACTGTTTTTACTTAAAATTTTAATGACCCGACCGAATGTGCTTTTACTTGATGAGCCAACTAATGATCTTGATACGGAGACGTTAACGGTGCTTGAGGATTATTTGGAAAGCTTCAATGGGACGGTGATAACCGTTAGCCATGACCGCTATTTTCTTGATAAAATGGCTCGAAAATTATTGATTTTTAAAGGAAATGGCATCATTGAGACTTATTTTGGGGATTACAGCACATTTTTAAGTGAACAAGAAGAGCGTTCGAAGCTCACGACAAAAAAAAGAAATAGCACCTGTTCAAAAGCAGGAAACAAAGGAAAAAGTGAAGCTGACGTATAAAGAAAAGCTAGAGTGGGAAGGGATCGAAGAAGCGATCACTCAGCAGGAGGAACTTGTTCAAGCGCTCCAAGAAAAACTGGAACAAACAGGAGCTGACTTTGGAAAAGCAGCTGAAATCAGCGCGGAAATCACGAAGAAAGAAGCTAGACTTGCAGAACTTATGGAACGCTGGGAATACTTGGCGCAATTTGTAGATTAAGGAGTGTTGAGGGATGAAGCAATATCTCGATTTGGCTAGATTCGTAATGGAAAATGGAACGGAAAAAGGGGACCGCACAGGGACTGGAACTAGGAGTGCTTTTGGTTATCAAATGCGCTTTGATTTAGCAGAAGGGTTTCCAATTTTAACGACTAAACGAGTGGCTTTTCGGTTAGTCGTGAGCGAATTGTTATGGTTTTTACATGGCGATACCAATATTCGTTACTTGCTTGAACATAATAATAATATTTGGAACGAATGGGCGTTTGAGCGTTACGTGAAGTCGCCTGATTATCAAGGTCCGGATATGACTGACTTTGGATTGCGTGCGAATCGTGATCCAGCATTTAACGAAGTGTATCAAGCAGAAATGGAAACTTTTAAAGCGAAGATTCTTGCAGATGAAGCTTTTGCCGCAAAATACGGCGAGCTTGGAAACATCTACGGGAAACAATGGCGTGAATGGAAAACGTCAACTGGAGAAACGATTGATCAGCTTGCTAATGTGATTGAAATGATTAAGACAAATCCCAATTCCCGAAGATTAATCGTTTCGGCTTGGAATCCAGAAGATGTGCCATCGATGGCCTTGCCGCCTTGCCACACGCTATTCCAATTTTTTGTGGCGGATGGAAAGCTTTCTTGTCAGCTTTATCAGCGGAGTGCGGATATATTCCTTGGCGTGCCGTTTAACATTGCAAGCTACGCGCTTTTGACGCACCTCATTGCTCGTGAAACGGGACTTGAGGTTGGTGAATTTGTGCATACGATGGGGGATGCTCATCTTTATAACAACCACTTTGACCAAGTGCGTACTCAACTTTCTCGCGAGCCTCGTCCGTTACCAAAACTCGTTTTATCAGAGAAACCTGCTTCGATTTTTGACTTTGATGTAGCGGATATTTCGTTAGAAGGTTATGACCCACATCCAGGCATTAAAGCACCGATTTCAGTTTAAGGAGGAGGAAACAAATGCTTACATTTATTTGGGCACAAGATGAACAAGGCAACATCGGAAAAGATAATACGATGCCATGGCACTTACCTGCGGACCTTGCTTATTTCAAAAAACAAACAACCGGGCATACGATTGTTATTGGTCGAAAAACGTATGAATCTTTTGGACGGGCGCTTCCTAACCGCCGTAATATCGTGCTTTCGCGTGATCAGAATTTAAGTCTTCCTGATGCAGAAGTAATCCATGATAAAAAAGAGGTCTTGAAGCTTGCAGAAACGGAAGAGGTTTTTATTTGTGGTGGCGCAGAAATCTACCGACTATTTCGCGACCAAGCATCCCGCCTTTTAGTGACAAAAATCGGAGCTAGTTTTGAGGCGGATACAGCTTTTCCAGAACTTGACTGGTCGAAGTTTCAGGAAGTGAGTCGAATTGAGGGACAAGAAGATGAAAAAAATCGCTATCCGTTTACTTTTTATACGTATGAACGAGTGGAAAACTGAGGGAGCCATTTAACATGAAATCGAAGCTTGAACAAAGTAGTGAGCTGCTTGAAACATCAGCGGCTCTACTGCGCTGTCCTATTTGTACAAGTGGTGTAACGTTCAGAGCACCACGAAGTCTAGTTTGCAGTCAAAATCACAGCTTTGACTTGGCGAAACCGGGTTATTTGTTTTTACTCCGTCATGCCGCAAAGCCAACAAAATACGATCAGCTTCTTTTTGAAGCACGAAAACGCTTCATTATGACGGGCTTTTTTCAGGAAACAATGGAAGCCGTTTTAGCTCAGGTTGAAGCTCTTGAAAAAAAAAGAGCTCGTCCTTTTCGATGCAGGTTCTGGAGAAGGGAGCCACCTGTCCTATTTAACAGAGCAACTGGGGAAAAAGGTGAGTTTGGCTTTTGGATTTGATCTTGCGAAAGAAGGGATTCGCCAAGCGGCACGTGATTTTTCGGGAATTACTTGGGGAGTGGCGGATCTTGCGAATTGTCCGCTTCAAACAGGCCGAGTAGATGTAATTTTAAACATGCTTTCACCAGCTAGCTATGATGAATTTAGTCGCTTGTTATCTAGGGAGGGACTTTTAATCAAAGTCATTCCAGAAGCGGATTATTTACAGGAACTGCGGCGGTTTTTCTATCAAGACGAACGGCAAACTTATTCGAATGAAGCTGTTGCTAACCGTTTTTATGAGCATTTTGATGTCGTCTATGAAAAACGAATAACGAAACAGAAAACGTTACAAAAAGATGAACAAATGGATTTACTTGCGATGACGCCACTTGGCTTTCAAATTCCTGTCGAGAAAAAAGAAGCCTTTTTAGAAAATGGTTCGGATCAAATAACCTTAGATCACCGGATCATTGTTGGAAAGAAAAAAGCAGAGGCTTAACAAACTAAAAAAGGAGCGGTTTGGATGAAAGAAGAACTTTCAGCTTTGCAAAATGGATCGGATATTCGTGGGATTGGTCTAGAAACAGAGGAGCATCAACTGACACTAACTGATGAGGCGATTGGTAAGATTGCACGTGGCATCTTAGTGTTCTTGCAAAAGAAAAAAACTCCAAAAGAAAAAATAGTGGTCGCTATCGGACATGATAGTAGGCTTTCTGCTGAGCGAATCAAGGCTAAACTGGTGTCGGTTTTAAAAGCAGGTGGCGTCGATATTTTAGATGCGGAACTTGCAACAACACCTGCACTATTTATGGCAACTCAATATGCGAGCTTTCAAGCAGACGCTGGGATTATGATTACAGCGAGTCACTTGCCTTATTTTTACAACGGCATCAAGCTATTTACGAAAGCGGGCGGTGCTGAAAAAGAAGATATCCAGTTTATTCTCGAAAATGGTGAAGGAGAGATCTCGCAAACTCAGTCTGGGTCCGTGCGGAAAATCGATTTGATGGATACATATGCTGCGGATTTAGTAACAAAAATTCGAAATCAAGCAGGAAACGGGGAGGAACCGCTTGCTGGAAGTCGAATTGTTGTGGATGCTGGAAATGGCGCTGGGGGATTCTTTGCGGGCAAAGTACTCGAGCCGCTGGGTGCAGATACGACGGGCAGCCAGTTTCTTGATCCGGATGGACATTTTCCAAACCATATTCCGAATCCGGATAATGATGAAGCGATGGCAAGTCTGCGTACGGCTGTCCTTGAAAGTAAGGCAGACCTTGGCATTATTTTTGATACAGATGTGGACCGGGCGGCAATTGTAGATAAATTGGGGGAAAGCCTGAACCGGAATGCTTTAATTGCTGTCATTTCTGCTATCGTTTTAGAATCACATCCAGAATCAACCATTGTAACGGACTCGACAACTTCGAGTCACTTGGAAACTTTTATTCGTGAACTCGGCGGGAAACAACATCGCTTTAAACGGGGTTACCGGAATGTAATCAATGAAGCGATTCGGTTGAATGAAACAGGGGAAGAATCAGAATTAGCGATCGAGGTAAGTGGGCATGCTGCTTTAAAAGAAAATTACTTTTTGGATGACGGCGCCTATCTTGTCGCCAAAATTCTTGTGAAATATGCGCAGTTGAAGCAGCAAAACCAAGATTTAAGTGATTTGACGAAAAATTTGGTCGTACCTGCTGAAAGTCATGAATTTCGAATTCAAATAAAGGCCCATCATTTCAAAGCATACGGGGCTGACGTGCTCGCTTCTTTCCAGCGATTTGTTCAACAAACAGCTGGTTTTGAGTTAGTGCCTGCAAATCATGAAGGAGTCCGAGTTGATCTTTCCAATGAGTTTGGTTCGGGTTGGTTGCTACTACGAATGAGCTTGCACGAACCCGTTATGCCACTTAACATTGAACTAGATGAAGAAGGAACGTTAGAACTTTTAGAAGCAAAACTAAAAACTTTTTTTTGCCGAATACCCGCAACTCGTGCTTCCATTTTAGGATAGATCCTTTCTCGCTCTGCCATGTGCTAGAGCGAGAAATTTTTTCTAGTTAAAACTTGCGGACGAGGTCCATTTACGGTATGATAAAAATAAAGTAAGTACTTGATTTTTTTAAGGAGTGAATCTATGGAAGCTTGGATTACGAATGTTATGAATGAACTTGGCTATTTCGGAGTTTTTATTTTAATTACGATTGAAAATTTATTTCCACCGATTCCTTCTGAACTGATTTTAACATTTGGCGGCTTTATGACGACGATTACACAAATGAATATTTTTCTTGTGATTGTTTCTGCCACTTTTGGTTCCGTGCTTGGAGCGGTATTATTATATTCGATTTCACTTTATTTTGGAAAAGAGCGCATCAAACGTATCGTTACGAAATATGGGAAAATCTTACGTTTAAAAGAATCTGATATTGATAAAGCCGATGCTTTTTTTGCACGCTACGGAGGGCGAGCTGTATTTTTCTGTCGAATGATTCCACTCATTCGGAGTTTGATTTCAATTCCAGCTGGAATGGCGCGTATGCCTTTTCGTAGTTTCATTGTGTTAACAACGCTTGGGAGCTTAATCTGGAACACGATTTTAATTAGCCTAGGAGCTTTCCTTGGCGAGTCGTTTGGAAAAGCAGCAGCAGCAATAGATTCTTTTAGCACAGTCATTTATTGGGTGATCGGAATTAGCGTAGCCGTGCTTCTCGCACTTTTCATCAAAAAGCGACTATCAGAAGCCCGTGATGAATAAATGAGCTATCGATCTTGAAGCCTAGTCTTCAAGATTTTTCATGTGGAAAAGGAGAGAGAAAACTATGAAACTAGGGATGCGGACGCTTAAAACTGCGTTTGGAGCTACACTTGCCATCTTCATAGCCGAATTCCTAAAATTGGATTACGCGGTTTCGGCAGGGGTTATTACCGTTTTAAGTATACAAAATACCAAAAAAAAGCTCACTCTTGCTAGCGATTCAGCGTGTCTATTCAACTGTGTTAGCGCTGTCCATTTCTGCCGTATTATTCTTGATTTTTTGGCTACAATGCCATTAGCTTTGGCTTATACTTACTTCTTTTCATTCCGCTTGCTGTACGACTGAAAGTAACAGATGGGATTGTTGTGAGTTCCGTTCTTGTGACACATATTCTAGTTGAGAAATCCCTTGCTTTGCACTGGTTTGTAAACGAAATGGCACTCATGATTGTGGGGGCAGGAATTGCGATTTTACTTAACTTATATATGCCGAAACTAGATCAAGGCATTCGAGCGGATCAGAAAAAAGTGGAGCTACTTATGCGTCAAATTTTGTTTTCAATGGCACAGCGGCTCCGCGGGGAAGAGCCATACTTGGAATTTGACCACCGATTTGATGAACTGAAGCAATTACTTCAAAATCTTGAGGCAAATGCTCTCCGCAATATGGAAAACTCCTTTTTGAAAAGTTCACCTTATTTTCTAAAGTATGTGGATATGCGTCTTGTTCAGTTCCGTGTGTTAACACAAATGAAACGACATTCTGCAGCCTTTCAAGGGGTTAGCGAACCCAGTCGGATTTTATCACGGTTAACGGAGAAAACGGCGCTTGAATTAAGTGAAGATAATCCAGCTGAGGAGCTCGTAATCGGGGTAAACAAGATGGTTCACGATTTTCGCAAAAGTGAACTTCCCGTTTCCCGCGAAGAATTTGAAAATCGGGCTGTTTTATTTCAGTTTATGAATGATTTGCGCTATTTTTTAGAGATCAAACGGGACTTTTATATTGAATTTCAAACCATGCAAAAAGAGAAAGTGTCATTCCGACACTTTCTCTTTTTCGTTAGGCGGTAATTTTCTTTTCGCCTCAGGTTCTTTTTCAAGATTTTTCGTTGCTTTACTAGTAACGATTCCTGATACCATGCTGTCACTGACATTAAGAGCAGTACGCCCCATGTCGATTAGTGGTTCAATCGAAATTAAGACACCTGCTAATCCAACAGGAAGGTTTAGCGTCGAAAGAACAATGATTGCAGCAAATGTTGCACCGCCCCCAACTCCAGCTACGCCAAATGAGCTAATCGCGACAACAGCAACTACGGTTAAAATAAAGCTAATGGACGTTGGATCAATGCCAACAGTTGGTGCGATCATGATGGCAAGCATAGCAGGATAAATCCCTGCGCATCCGTTTTGACCAATTGATAGACCAAATGAAGCGGCGAAATTAGCGATTCCATTTGGAACACCAAGGCTTCTTTGAGCTTCAATATTCATCGGAAGCGCTCCAGCACTCGTTCTTGATGTGAAAGCAAAGGTAAGCACAGGTAGTGTCTTTTTCACATAAGTAAGTGGGCTAATTCCTGTAAAGGAAACAATTAAAAGATGAATGATGAACATAACGATCAGTGCTGCGTAAGAGGCTAAGACAAAATTCCCTAGTTTTAAAATAGCTGTCGCATCACTTGTCGCAACTGTATTTGTCATAATCGCAAAAACCCCATAAGGTGTGAGGCGAAGAATTAACCGAACGATTCTCAGCACGATCGCATAAATCGTATCAACACCACGTGCGAAAAGGGCCGCTTCCTTAGGTTGTTTCCGCTGTACGCCGAGAAAAGCAATGCCGATAATAACAGAGAAGATAACAACAGCAATGGTTGAAGTGGCTCTTGCTCCGGTAAGATCGAGAAATGGATTTGCAGGAAATAATTCCAGAATTCGGCTTGGTAGTGTCGCATCCCCCATTTCTTTTAAACTACCTTGAAGTTCTTTGGCACGAGAAAGCTCAACAGAACCTTGCGAAATATGATCGGCATTTAAGTGGAATAAAAGTGCTGCGATGATTCCGATAACAGCAGCAATCGCTGCCGTAACAAGAAGTGTGCCGATGATCCAAATCCCGATTTTCGCAATATTGGTTTTTAATTCTAATCGTGTAAAGGCTGCGATAATCGAAATGAAAATTAATGGAATAGCAATCATTTGTAAAAGTTTAACGTAACCACCGCCAACAATTCCAAGCCAGTCCGTCGTCTCTTTCGTGACACTACTTCCCATGCCGTAAATCCATTGTAAAATAAAGCCAGCTACAATCCCAACTGCAAGAGCAAGAAGGACACGTTTTGAGAAGGAAACGTGTCGTTTTTGCATCCAGATAAAAAGACCGATGATAAAAAGTGCAACAACTAAATTAAGTATGACAAAAGCAGTGTTCAATCTGACTCCCCCTTTTAAACTTATTAATCCGATAAGAATTATCAGATATAAGAATACAGGGCTTCAGACAAAAAGTCAATCTTTTGATTTTGAAAAAAGAGGGGAAAAAAGAGAACCTAAATGTTACTGTAAGCAAGTAAATCGATAAAATTTGACAAAATGTTGAAAAAAGCGATAAAAATCAATTTTTCATGGTATAGTAAGTTATCAAGCTTAGTTTTATTAATGGAATTAGGCCATTGAACTAACTTTTCATGGGGGAAGGGGAGCAACAAGTTGCACGTAAAAAAAAATCTATATTCGCTGGATGCCGTATTTGCTTTTTTTTGTGTTTTATTTTCTTTAGTCACTACACGGAGTCTCGCACCTTTTGCTGTGATCTATTCAATCGCAGCTGCTATTCTACTCGCTTATCTTTGGTTTTCAAAAAGTAAAGTCCGGACGAAACTGGCTTTGTCGTTTCTTTATTTAATTATCTTAGCCTTACAACAAGTACTGACTGCGTTATATTTATTTTCAGGTGGAGATAGCTGGATGGTCTTTACCATAAAAAAGGTAGCAGCTATACTGATGATTTTTGTTCCATTTTTGATCGGCTATTTTCATTACCTGTATACACTTCAACGTGAGTTTTCTATCAAAGAAGCGACTTCTATCAGTTTTGAAATGTTAAGAGAAGTGTATTTGATCGGAGCCGGTTACAAAACAAAATGGCAAAAAAAGTAAAAACTCATTATCTAGAGATAATTTGAATGAGATATTAAAAGATATTCCAAGACATAGTTATACAAAATACTTAAACAAAAACACTTTAACAGAAGCTTATTTTGAAGAGTGCGAAAAATCCTTAAAAGATGAGCATCTCTATATTGTGATTTCCAGTACGGGAAGTCCGGCAAGTGAAGTGATTTCACTGTTTACGAATAAAGCTTATAATCACGTTTCCTTAAGTTTTGACCGAGATTTGAAGACAATCATCAGTTATAACGGTGGGGAAAATATCACACTGCCAGGGCTCAACCAAGAAAAGATCACTTCGTTCAATAAAAAAAAGTGATGCTTCTGTCATCGTTTACGAGCTCCAAGCACCTAAAGAAAAAAAAGCGACTTATTATAGATAAAGTTAGAGAAATCAATGAAAAAGGAAGTGCCTATAACCTTGTAGGCCTAGTTACGAAAGTATCACTTCGGCCGAATATCATGTTTTGCTCACAATTTGTTTATAAAATCTTACAATTCGCAGAGCTTGAATACTTCAGGGACTCAGCTGCTAAAATCAAACCAACGGATTTTGTTGAAAGAGACTATTATCGTAAACTAGCATTTTGCTATGAAATTAAATTTAATGAAACGCTTTAAAAACATGCAGGAAGGGTGACCCAGTCGTTGCAATCTAAATATGAACAGACGAAAGGCGATATGAAACTGGATAATACATCTATTATTCACCTAGCTTCCAAAAATAAAAAGTGGATCAATTTGTTTCGCTTATCCGTTTCCTTAAAAGATCCAGTAGATCCGAAAATTTTACAACAAGCACTAAATGTTACCGTCAAACGTTTTCCGTCAATTGCGGCTCGGATTCATAAAGGCGCTTTTTGGTATTACCAGTCAGCTGTTAAAAGAGCCCCACAAGTTTTACCAGAACAAAATGTGCTGTTAGGCTACATGTCTAATCAGGAGCTCGAACAATGTGCTTTTCGCGTGTTGTATGCCTCAAAAGCGATTCACGTCGAAATTTTTCACGCTTTAACAGATGGGCGAGGTGGAGAACTTTTCTTAAAAACGCTTCTCGCAGAATATTTTACACGGAAAGATGAGGCAGTCATTCCGCTAGTTGACGGGATTCTTGACCGAAAAGAAACACCGCGTGAAGCAGAACTAACAGATGAATACCTTGAAATAGCAGATGCCAAGCCTCAAAATCTGGCAAAAGAAAAAAAGTAAAAAAAGTCTATCAATTTCGTGAAGCAGCAGGAGAAACCTTACATCTTACAACCATAAAAGTACCAGTCGAAGAACTGAAACCATTAGGCAAGAAACTGGGGGTGAGCTTGACCGTTTTAATCGCGGCTTTCGTGGCTGAAGCAATCCTTATCAATCAAAAGGCAGACAAAAAACAAAGAGATCGCCTCATTAAACTTTTCTTACCGATCAACTTACGCAACTTCTTTCCAAGCCAAACCTTACGCAACTTTGTTCTCTATGCCAAACCAGAAATCGATCCCCAAAAAGAGGGGCTCCATTTTGTAAGTATCGCGCACACTATTAGGCAGCAATTAAATGAAGCTTTATCAGAAAAACAACTGCGCGCAAGAATCAGTCAAAATGTTCGATTAGAACAAAATCCAATCATCAAACGCACTCCCTTGTTTATAAAACATCATTTGATGAAATTCTTTTTTTTCTATAAGCGAAAAAACCACTTGCCTGACGCTTTCTAATTTGGGTGTAATCAAAGTGCCAGAGGAAATGGCGCGTTATATTGAACACTTTGATTTTATTTTAAGCCCGCGCTCTAAGACACCTTATAACATGGGGATCTGCAGTTTTAATGGTGAACTAAGAATCAACCTAACCAGAAATACACAAGAACCCCACTTAGAAGAAGCTCTGCTTACACTTTTTACTGAACAAAATATTGCGTGCCAAGTAGAAACACAAACGATGCAAACGCTAGAAAAAGCAAAAACACGTTCACGCGCTTAAATGCGCATGAACGTGTTTTTTTTTAGTGTTTACGCTTTTTGTAGTTGTGCTTGTTCTTTTAAAACGACTTGCGCCGCTGCAAGACGCGCAATAGGAACACGGAACGGCGAGCAAGAAACATACTTCAATCCAAGTTTATGGAAGAAGTGAATCGAGCGAGGATCCCCGCCGTGTTCGCCGCAAACCCCCATTTTCATATTAGGATTGGTCATTCGCCCACGAGAAACTGCCATTTCGACTAATGCCCCCACGCCAGCTGTATCAAGCGTTTGGAAAGGATCTGTTTCCAAAATACCACGCTCCCCGTAGCTCGGTAAAAATTTGCCAGCATCATCACGCGAGAAGCCGTAAGTAAGCTGAGTCAAATCATTCGTTCCAAAACTAAAGAACTGAGCCTCTTTCGCAATTTCATCTGCCGTTACACAAGCCCGTGGGATCTCAATCATCGTTCCAATATCATACGGAAGAAGCACTCGTTCGCGATCAAAAATAGCTTGAACAGAATTTTTAATTTCCTGCTTCACAAAAGCCAGTTCCTCTTTAGAAGAAACAAGAGGAATCATAATTTCAGGAAAGACTTTTTGACCTTCATCATGAATCTGAACGGCACTTTCCATAATCGCTTCTGCTTGCATCTTATAAATTTCTGGATAAGTTACAGCAAGGCGACAGCCACGGTGACCAAGCATTGGATTTGATTCTGCTAGTTCGTTAACTCGTTTTTTAACTTCTGCAAGTGTTTTTCCTGTATCTTGTGCAAGCCTTTCCAAATCTTTTTCTGCTTTTGGCAAAAACTCATGGAGAGGTGGATCAAGGAGCCGAATATTAACCGGTCTTCCTTCTGCGATACGGAAAAGTTGTGTAAAGTCGTCCTTCTGCATTTCCTTCAAGTGAGTGAGTGCACGCTTCCTTTCTTCCAAACTTTCTGCAACAATCATTTGGCGCACATAAGCGATTCGTTCTTCATGGAAAAACATGTGCTCCGTGCGGCAAAGACCAATGCCTTCCGCTCCAAAATGGATCGCAGTCAGTAAATCATTCGGAGTGTCTGCATTGACGCGAATATCAAGCTGCTTCACTTCGTTTACCCATTCCATGAGCTCATCGAAATGACCACCAATTTCCGCTTCTGTCAAAAGAATTTCACCCAAGTAAACCATTCCAGTTGAGCCATCCAGTGAAATCGCATCGCCTTCATGCAGTGTGACCCCTGAACTTGTTAGAATGCGTTTTTTCTTTTTTCATTAATGTCGATTTCCGAACAGCCGGCGACACAACATTTTCCCATTCCACGAGCGACAACAGCCGCGTGGGACGTCATGCCACCATGTGCTGTCAGAATGGCTTCGCTTTTTGCCATACCCTCGATGTCCTCAGGAGAGGTTTCATTCCGGACGAGAATCACCTTTTGACCCAAATCGGCCGCTGCCACAGCTTCACTCGCATCAAAGTAGATTTTCCCGAATGCCGCTCCAGGACTTGCAGGAAGCCCCGTTGCGATAACTTCTCCTTTTTCAAGTGCTTTTTTCTCGAAAGTGGGGTGGAGCAGTTGATCAATTTGTTTGGTATCAATGCGCTCAATCGCTTCGCTACGACTGATCTTTCCTTCATGCACAAGGTCTACTGCGACTTGTACCGAAGCCTGAGCCGTCCGTTTCCCATTTCGTGTTTGCAAGACAAAGAGCTTTTCTTTTTCGATGGTAAATTCAATATCTTGCATGTCTAAGTAATGATTTTCAAGAAGCTCACAGGTTTCCAAAAGCTCATGATAAGCATCCGGCATGTGACTTTCAAGTTTAGAAATATCCTCTGGTGTTCTAATCCCCGCAACGACATCCTCACCTTGGGCGTTGATCAGAAATTCGCCGAAGACCGATTTTTCACCAGTGGACGGGTTCCGTGTGAAAAGAATCCCTGTGCCACTTTTATTTCCGGTATTGCCAAAAACCATCGCTTGAATATTGACAGCGGTTCCAAAATTAGGATCAATATCATTGAGCCGACGGTAAACGACAGCACGCGGGTTCATCCAGGAATCAAAAACCGATTGCACCGCGAGCCTAAGTTGCGTAAGCGGGTCTTGCGGGAAAGGCTCGGATCCATTTTCGAGATAGAGTCCTTGGTAAGTGGTAATAAGTTTTTCAAGATCATCCGGTGTTAATTCTGTGTCTTGTGCGTAACCCTTTTGTTTTTTGATCAGTGAAAGGGCTTCTTCAAATTTGTAAGAAGGAATACCTCTTACAACATCTCCAAACATTTGGATGAAACGGCGGTATGAGTCAAGCGATGAACGGGGATCTTTCGTTTGATGAATCATCCCTTGGACCGCCTTATCATTTAAACCAAGATTTAAAATCGTGTCCATCATTCCAGGCATGGAAACAGGCGCCCCCGAGCGGACAGAAACCAGAAGTGGGTTTTCATTTGAACCAAATTGCTTACCCGTTTTTTCTTCAAGTAGTTTTAAATGAGCGAGGACTTCATCAAAAATTTCTTCCGATAACGTTTGTTCATTATCGTTGTAATCTTTGCAGGCATCAGTTCCAATCGTGAATCCTGGTGGTACCGGTAAACCAATCTTGGTCATTTCAGCAAGATTAGCTCCTTTTCCACCTAAAAGTACTTTCATGTCTTTTGAACCTTCATTAAACTGATAAACAAATTTCCTCACTGTCTTCACCTCAACAAATAGATTTTTTATTTCTCTTCAATCATTTCTTGCACAAGAGCAGCAGTTTCTTCAATCGCCTTATCTTCCACGTGAATAACTCGACATTTCAGCTTTTTAAAGGTTTCATAACCAAATTCCAACTCTTCAAGGATTCGTCTGTCGCTTGAATAATTGCTCATTTCATCAAGACCCATCGACCGGAGACGAACCCGGCGAATCCGCCCAAGCTTTTCTGGAGTTGTTGTAAGCCCGATAATCCTGTTTGCAGGAATTTTAAAAAGTTCTTCAGGCAAGGGGATTTCTGGGACAAGAGGGACATTTGCCACTTTAAAATTTTGGTTCGCTAAGTAACTACTAAGAGGGGTCTTGCTAGTCCTTGAAACCCCGACAAGAACGATGTCCGCTTCAAGCAAACCACGTGGGTCTTTGCAGTCATCATATTTCACAGCAAATTCAATTGCGGCAATCCGGTCGAAGTAAGCGCTGTCAAGACGACGCATATTTCCCGGATCTTCTTTTGAATGGAGCCCTGTTTTTCCTTCAATTGCTTTTGTAAGATGGGTAAGTAAATCAATATTGGCTATTTTTTCTTGTTCACAATAAGATTTGGCGTAGCGAGCAAGCTTAGAACTAACCAGTGTCTGGACGACAATTCCATCTGCCACCTTTGCTTCCTCCAATGTTTCAAGTAGGGCCGCTTCATCACGAATAAAGGCATGCCGCCGGATATCCGGTTGTTCATCAAAATCAAACTGGGCGGTAACGGCTCGAATAGTATGTTGAGCCGTTTCTCCAATCGCATCCGAAATTACATAAATAACGACAGGTTGCTTCATAATTCCCCTCCTGCTAATTTTCTTCTTTCAAAGTTGTCACAAAAAGTTCTACAATACTCGATTTAGAAAGCTTACCGATAATCTGATCTTCTGCTTCAACAACAGGAAGCGAATCCACTTGATGCGACACGATAGAAAGTGCAGCATCTAATACGGGATCCGTCTTTTTGATTGTCAATAAGTTAGGCATCCGCGTCATAATTGTTACAATCGGCGTTTCTTTTGTATTGGAACCAGCAATCGTACTTTTTAACAAATCTTTACGGCTAACAAGCCCGATGAGACGTGCCTCTTCAGCCACATAGAGGCTACCAGAATCTTCTAGAAAAAGCTGAACAATGGCATCATAGACGCTCATTTCTTTCGGAACAAGAATGGGATGTGTCATCACTTCACTGACTTTTAAATTGCGAATGTCTTCGAATAAACCGGGGTTTTTTTCTAGTCCGGAATAAAAGTAGCCTACTTTAGGACGCGCATCCAAGATTCCCGTCATTGTTAAAACGGCAAGATCGGAGCGAATCGTTGCACGAGTTAATTTTAAAAAACGTGCAATTTGGTCACCAGTGGCAGGCTCATTCTTTTTTACAAACGCCATAATCGCATGTTGACGTTCTGAAAGTTGAATAAGAATCACTTCCTTCTTGTAAATAGGTTACACGGAAATTATATAGTATGACATAATTAAAATCAAGCATTAAATGTGTCATACTATTAAAAGTGATCTAGTAGGAGGATTTAAGAGGATTAAAGAATAAATTATAATTGGTCTATACAAAAAAACCAGGAAAGTATCCTGGTTTTCGCTAGACATAAAATAAAATGCAGAAGTACATGAAAGTGGTTCCCATGATGACAAACAAGTGCCAAATCGCATGCATATAGGGGATTTTTGGAAAACTATAAAGCAAAGCGCCGACTGTAAACATGATTCCTCCTGTAAGGAGAAGGAAAAATCCAGATGGACTGAGTCCTGCATAGAGCGGCTTAATGCCAAGGAGTACTAACCAGCCCATGATGACATAGACGATAGTAGATAAAATCCGCCATTTTTCTAGAAAAAAGATCTTGTAAAGGATGCCTAAAATCGCAAGTCCCCATATGACACCGAAAAGCGTCCAACCGAGTGTGCCTTTCAAAGTGATAAGCGCGAAAGGAGTGTAAGAGCCAGCGATTAGTAAATAAATGGAGGCATGATCAAGGATGTTAAAAAAGCGGCGTACTTTTGAAGGCTTAAAGCTGTGGAGAAGTGTCGAACATAAATAAAGTAACATGAGCGAGATGCCATAAATTAAAAAGCTTGTTAAGTATAAAGGATCATTTTTAGAGACGCTGTAAAGAATTAAAAAGATAAACGCGGGGATACTGAGCAAAAAGCCAATTCCGTGCGTAATCGAATTAGCAAGTTCTTCTTTGAAGCGGTAAACACTTGGATTCATTTTATCACCTGATTCGTTAAAGTTACTCTCATGATACGCTAAAAGGAAAAGAAAGGAAAGAATTTTCTTATCTTTCTAGTGGCGAAACTGTTATAATAGAGGGTATCAAATAAATTGGATGTGACCAAATGACTAAAAAAAATTAAAATTATTACGGATTCAACAGCCTGCCTTTCAAAAGAAGAAGCTGAGAAGTATGAAATTGAAGTACTTCCGCTTTCTGTAGAAGTGGACGGAAAGACATATGATCCTTTAAACGAACTAACACCGGAATCTTTTATGGAACTCATGCGCGAGTCTAAACAATTGCCCAAATCTTCACAGCCACCACTTGGAAAGTTTGTTGAGTTGTATGAAAAATATCTAGCTGAAGGTTATGAAGTTCTTTCTATTCATCTAACTGAAAAATTGAGTGGAACTGTAAATACGGCAAGTCAAGCGGCTCTTATGACTACGGGAGAAGTGGAAGTTGTCGATACGAATTTTATCGCGCGTGGTCAAGCCTTTCAAGTACTTGAAGCGGCAAAAATGGCACAGTCTGGAAATCATACAATGGCTGAAATCAAAGAACGGATGGAAAAAATCCGCTCGAAAACGAAGTTATACATCGTGGTTGTCACACTTGAAAACTTGATTAAAGGCGGTCGTGTTGGGCGTGTACAAGGGCTTCTAGGCAGTCTGTTAAATATTAAATTGATTGCGGAATTAAAAGAAGGACAACTGGAAGAAACGGCGAAAGTAAGGAGTAACAAGAAAATTTTGAACTACTTGTTAGAACTTGTTGGGGCTGAAAAAAGAAAAATAGTCGCGCTAGATATTGAGCATGCGAATGGTTTACAAATGGCAGAAGCATTTCAAACTGCTGCTAAAAAACTGCTTGGAATTTCTTCGATCCCCATTTTTGATGCTGATCCAGTTGTGGCAACACATGCTGGGAATGGCGCTTTTGCAGTCATGTACTACACGGAATAAAGTGAGGATATAAAGCGATGACGAAAAAAAAAATTACTAGTTTTACTCGTGGCTGTTCTTATTCTTCTAGCTATCATTTTTGGAGGCTTCTGGCTAAAAGAGTACCTTGACCAAAAAAAGGAAGAAGAAAAGACGCCGATTTCCCTAGTTGCAATGGGGGATTCGCTAACAGAAGGCGATGGCGATGAGAAAAAAGCTGGCGGTTATGTCGGCATTCTTGATAAATCACTCGCTAAACATAAAGAGGTAAGAAGTGTCAAAACGAGCAATTATGGCGTATCGGGAAACAGAAGCGATCAGCTTTTGAAACGGCTAAAAACGGAACCCGACTTTCAAAAAGCAGTTCAACAAGCAAACGTAATTACAATGACCATTGGTGGAAATGATGTGATGAAAGTTCTCCAATCAAAATTGCTTGATGTAAAAGTTTCTGACTTTACTAAAGCAGAGGAGAATTTTCAAAAAAACTTGACGGAAGTTTTCTCGCTCATTCGGGAAAATAACCCGAATGCCCCGATTTTTCTTGTGGGAGTTTACAATCCTTATACCACTTATTTTAGTCAAATCAAACAGTTTGATGAAGTCATTACAAATTGGAATTCTAATTCACAAGCGTTCATCAAGCAACAAAAAAATGCTTACTTTGTTCCGATTGCTCAGTTGATTGAAAATCGCGATAAAAAAAAATCGTGATAAACCCAATCCTCTACTTTCGGACGATTATTTCCATCCGAATCATACTGGGTATGAAAAAATCGCTCACAAGCTTGATAGCACCATTATAAAAGAGCTGAAAGCGGGAAAGATTCCTAAAAAGAAAGAGTAAGGTGAATTCGTTTGGCGGAAAAGCAAACAAGAAGCAGTGAAAAACAAGAATTAAAACGGAAAATCAATTTTTGGAAATGGGTTTGTTTAGCGCTGTTCTTAATCATCGCAGGTTTTTTTGGTTGGATTTATTTATCTATTTTTGTTCTCAATCCAACAGAAGAACCGACTCCCGCGATAAAAAGCAATCATAAAAATGTCGAGTTTTCGACGAGTACTTCAAAAGCAGATTTAAACAAACTCATTCAGACATATATTGACGACTTTAGCGATGATGAAGATATCGGTTATGATGTTTATGTCGCAAATAATGTTATTTTTAAAGCAGAAGCCAAAATTTTTGATGAGCCGATTGAGATGAAGTTGATTTTTTCTCCTTCAGTTAAGAAAAATGGCGATGTCGTATTGAAACTAAAAGATATGGCAGTTGGCGCATTGCCGCTTCCTGTCTCCTATGTCATGAGTTTCGTCAATAAAACCTATAAGTTTCCAAATTGGGTTACGGTCATTCCAAAACAGCAAAAAATCTATCTGGATTTAAATAAATTGAAGCTGAAAGGTGATACGAAAGTTCGTGTCGATGCACTTGATTTGAAGAAAGATGACATTTCGTTTACACTTTTAGTACCCGTTAATTAAACGGAGACAGGGGTGACGCATATGACTGATAAAAAATTAGAAAAAGCAACTTTTGCGGGAGGCTGTTTTTGGTGTATGGTCAAGCCATTTGACACTCAACCCGGCATTTTGAAAGTTGTTTCCGGCTATACAGGTGGAACAACAGAAAATCCAACTTATGAGGAAGTTTGTCGTGGAAATACAGGGCATGCGGAAGCGGTGGAAATCACATTTGATCCAGACGTGTTTCCTTATGAAAAATTAGTTCAAGTTTATTTCCAACAAACGGATCCAACTGATCCAGATGGACAGTTTGTAGATCGCGGCAGTTCTTATCGTCCGGCGATTTTCTATCATAATGAAGAACAAAAAAAAAATTGCTGAACAAGCGGTCAAAGATTTGGACGCAAGTGGTCGTTTTAAAAAACCCATCGTGACGGAAGTGGTTCCTGCGAGCACTTTTTATCCAGCAGAAGATTATCACCAAGATTTTTATAAAAAAGAAAAGATGCACTATGAAGGCTACCGTCGCGGTTCTGGAAGAGATCAATTTATCCAAAATCACTGGGAAGGATGAGGACAATGGATCAAAAAACAAAAGCAGAACGTTTACAAGAACTTTCAGATTTGGAATACAAAGTGACACAAGAAAATGCGACAGAAACGCCTTTTCAAAATAAGTATTTTGATAATGTCAAACCAGGCATTTATGTTGATGTTGTTTCCGGGAAACCACTTTTTTCTTCGACGGATCAATATGATGCGGGGTGTGGTTGGCCAAGTTTTACAAAGCCTATTGATGAGGCTGAAGTGCTTGAGAAATTTGATGATAGCCACGGCATGAGACGAACGGAAGTCCGTTCGAAAAATGCAGATTCACATCTTGGACATGTCTTTCCAGATGGTCCAAGTGATAAAGGTGGGCTACGTTATTGCATCAATTCAGCGGCACTTCGATTTATTCCCGTAGAAGATCTTGAAACAGAAGGATACGGCAAATATCGCGTACTCTTTTCATAAAAATGGATAGGCTCTTTGGATGGTTTCCGAAGAGCCTTTTTTAAAGGAGGAAGCTTAACATGAAAGTAGCTATTGTTGGACTGGGTGGGATTGCGCAAAAAGCTTACTTACCAGTTTTTGCAGAAATGGAAGAAATTGAAGTGCATCTTTATACAAGGAATCCGGAAAAGCTGGAACATTTAAAAAATAAATACCGATTTAAAGAAGCTCATACTTCGATTGCCTCCGTAATTGAAGCAGGTGTTGAAGCTGCTTTTGTACATAGTTCGACACAAACTCATGCTGAGATTGTAAGGCCGTTTATTGAAGCGGGGATCGCTGTTTATGTCGATAAGCCGATTTCGGATCAAATTGAAGAAACTCGTGAACTTACAGCACTTGCAGAGCGTTTAGGGGTTCCTTTAATGACAGGCTTTAACCGGCGTTTTGCACCATTCTATCAAGAGTTGAAGCAGCTTGACCATGCGAATATGATTGTGATGCAGAAAAATAGGGCGGATAGCACTGGAGAAGCACGTACTTTTATTTATGATGACTTTATTCATGTGGTGGATACAGTACGCTTTTTATTAGGAGGCAAGGTAGAGGCCTTCCAAGCTTATCCTGTTTTCCGAAGTGGACTGTTAGAAAGTTTAACTGTTCAGTGTAGCGGGAACGGAAAAGTGGCAACAGCGATTATGAATCGAAATAGTGGCGTAAGTGAAGAAAAAGTGGAAGTGCTGACAAGTGATGGGAAATACACGGTATCTAATTTGCAGGAACTTGAAATTGGAACTGGAATTACGAAGCGCTTTGAGCGGTTTCCAGATTGGGAAAAGACGCTTTATAAGCGGGGCTTTATTCCAATTGTCGAGGCGTTTTTAGGAGCTGTCAAAAACCATCAGAAGCTACCGATTGCGGAACAAGATGCGCTTTTAACTCATGAACTCTGTGAAGAAATTTTAAACGCGTTATAAAATCAAACTTTACGTTTTTCAAAAAATCCTCTATAGTAAGAACATGAAAAACAAGTTGGAGGAGACTTATGGGACGGACTTTTTATCATTTTTTAATGACTTATCGTGATCCGGAAAAACGTGATCCTAAAACGGCCTTTGCCAATGCAGCTTATAAAGATCACAGCTTTCCAAAACAAGCCAAGAGCTATCACGTGCTAAGCGACTATTTGGAATTAAATGCGCCTTATTTGAACGGCATGACGCTATTTGATGAGTTATATGATGAGTATTTACTGAGCGAGGAAAAAAATCGTTAAGATAAAGGAGGATTTTTGATTCATGAGTGTACATATTGCAGCGGAACAAGGAGAAATTGCGGAAACTATTTTACTTCCAGGAGATCCGCTTCGGGCTAAATATATTGCAGAAACTTTTTTTTAGCGAACCTATTTTGTTTAATGAAGTTCGAGGGATGCTCGGTTATACGGGAACTTATAAAGGAAAACGAGTGTCTGTCATGGGAACTGGGATGGGGATTCCTTCCATTTCGATTTATGTGAATGAACTGATTCAAAGCTATGATGTGAAAAATTTAATTCGTGTTGGGACGATGGGCGCTTTGCAAAAAGATGTGAAAGTTCGCGATGTTGTCATTGCCCAAGCGGCTTCAACAGATTCAAGGATTAATCAAAATACCTTTCCAGGTGTTGATTTTGCCCCGGTGGCAAATTTTGATTTGCTTAAAAAAGCATATGATGCAGGAATTCGAAAGGGGCTTTCGCTCAAAGTGGGGAATGTTTTTTCTTCGGATCGTTTTTATAATGATGAACTGGATAAAAAACAGCTGGCCGATTATGGCGTACTTGGCGTTGAAATGGAAGCAGCTGCACTTTACACGCTTGCTCAGAAGTATGGCCGGAATGCGCTTGCAATTCTTACAGTGAGTGACCACATTTTAACGGGGGAAGAAACAACGGCACTTGAGCGCCAAACCACTTTTGGTGATATGATTGAAGTGGCGCTTGAAGCGGCTTTATAAGTTTTCAAAATGGAAAGGCATGATATTTTAAATGAATACGATGATTTCAATTGCGTTTGCGCTTGCGCTTTCAGTGGTGCAAACGGTACAAGATGACGGAAACAGTCAAGCCAATTCGAATGATTCAGCTAAGGTCACGCAAAAATCAGAATCTGCTGAAGTGGCTAAACTGAAAAAGGATCCGCTTTATCCGTTTATCGCGAAACAAAATAAGCTTGTGGAACGAAATGGGACAGAGTACATTGAAAATGAAGCGAATCTACTGATTTTAGCGAATAAAGATTACTTGATGCAATCGACTTATATTCCGAGCGATCTCGTTCGTCCCAATGTCGAATTTTCTTTCGGAAATGCAGATATTGAAAAAGCGAAAATGAGAAAAGTTGCTGGAACTGCTCTTGAAGAGATGTTTAAGGGAGCAAAAGCTGCGGGATATGAGCTTTATGCGGTCTCTGGTTATCGCTCTTATAGTCGCCAAGAAGAGGTTTATCAAGCCGAAGTGAAAGCGAAAGGCGAAGCAAAAGCAGGCGAGGCGGTTGCTGTTCCCGGTACAAGTGAACACCAAACGGGGCTTGCGATGGATATGTCAGCTAAAAGTGCGGGCTTAGAACTTTCAGCGGCATTTGGTGAAACGGCTGAAGGAACCTGGGCGAAAGAAAATGCGCATAAGTACGGCTTTATCTTGCGTTATCCTGCGGGAAAAGAGAAGGTTACAAAGTATGAATACGAAGCTTGGCATTTCCGCTATGTGGGTAAAGATGTGGCTGCGATTATTTATAAAAACAACTGGACGTTAGAAGAATTTTTTGAACATGTGAAGCTTTTAGATGATAAGCTTAAAAAAGCTGAACAAGCGTAACTAGGACTGTCTTTTCTTTAGAAAAGACAGTTTTTTAGTGAATCTGCGGGTTCTTGCGAGGAGTTGAAAAGATGGAAGCAAATGAAAAACAGGCGCTCGTTAATCGCTTAAGACGAGCGGAAGGGCAAGTTCGTGGCCTCGAACAGATGGTTGAAACGGAGCGTTCGGCGAAGGAGATTTTAACGCAGCTCGCTGCAACGAGGGAAGCCCTTAAGAAAGTGGGGCTCGCTATTTTAGAAGAGGAAATGCGAAATTTTGAAGCTGCGGGAGAAAAGGGAGATCAAGCAAGTGTTGAGGCATTAATGGGGCTTGTCAGGCAGATTACGAAAGGTTAAGGTTACTCCTGCTTTGAGATTCTCATTGAATTCTCATGAAAAAGGATATCATTTAGCTTGAAAAACTGTTAAAATAATAGAGTTAAAGTGATTTTAAAAGATTTTTGGACCTAGATAGAAAGTGGTGAATGTGGATGGATCAAAACCCACAAAATGGTGAGGAGCAACAAGATAAAGAAAAAGAAGAAACGGGCAAGAAACAAGTAACTAGCAAATACGTCCGAATGCGTTTATTTCCGTTTATTATGCTTCTTTTTGGATTTGTTTTTGTCACGGCTCTTGTCACAACGATTGTGATGTCACTCGGCGATGATAAACAAGTGAAGGTTTCAATTCCTGAACGGAAGGAATTTACGAAACTCTATAATGCCTACGATACGATTAAGAAAAATTATTATAAAAAAAACGGACTCGGCTGAGCTTACTGAGGGAGCAATTAGCGGCATGATTGCGTCTCTTGATGATCCCTATTCTACTTTTATGACGAAGAAAGAATCGGAAGAGTTTGATGATACGATTAGTTCTAGCTTTGAAGGAATCGGAGCTGAAATCGGCGAAGAAGAGGGTCATATTATTGTCGTTTCGCCAATTAAAAATTCACCAGCTGAAAAAGCCGGGATTAAACCGCGTGACCGAATTACGGAAGTGGATGGAAAGTCAATTAAAGGTCAGACAACGAATCAGGCTATTAAAAAAAATCCGCGGCAAAAAAGGAACAACGGTTTCACTTACGATCGAACGAGATGGCGTAGAGAAACCGATGGAATTTAAATTAACACGTGATGAAATTCCGGTTGAAACGGTCTACAAAGAAATGGGCAGCGATAAGATTGCGCATGTCACGATTAGTACCTTCTCGGAAAATACTGGGGAAGAATTCCTGAAAGCTTTGAAAGAGTTGGATAAGGAAGGCATGAAAGGTCTCGTTGTTGATTTGCGCGGGAATCCTGGAGGGTTACTCGATCAAGCCATTGCGATTTCAAATATGTTTGTTCCTGATGGGAAAGTGATTGTACAAGAGGAAGACCGGAATGGAGAAAAATCAGCGGCTACAGCAGATAGTTCTGTAAATGATGATTATAAAGTGAAAGTCCCAACGACGATGTTAATTGATGATGGCAGTGCGAGTGCATCGGAAATTTTAGCTGCGGCTGCTAGTGAATCAGGAAGCGTCAAACTTGTTGGAACGAAATCATTTGGTAAAGGAACTGTGCAAACGGCACAAACTTTAGATGATGGATCAACGCTCAAACTTACGGTAGCCAAATGGCTTACACCAGATGGAACTTGGATTAACAAGAAAGGTCTTACACCGAACAAAGTGATTAGCATGCCTGAATATGCCACGCTAACAGTACCTTCAAGTAGCAAAAAAATGAAGGAAGGCGACTTCGGTGACCAAGTAAAAGTGGTCGAAAAACTGCTTAAGGCGTTAGATTATAATGTCGGAAAAGTAGATGGGCTTTATGATAGCGAAACAGCTTATGCCGTCGAGCGCTTTCAAAGTGATAATGGACTTGAGCCAACAGGTGTCATGACTGGAAAAACAACAGATAAGTTGATTGAACAGATTCGCAAGCAACTGAAAGAAAATGATCCACAACTAAATGCTGCCAAAGCGTTAGTGAAATAAAGAAATTAAGCAGGATCCAAAAAGTACACTTTTTGGGTCCTATTTTTATGCTGGATTTGGCTCTGCTCCAAAGAATACTCTAGTTATATGGAGCGAATGGAGGTTATTGACGGCAATAATAGGAGTGATTTTCGAAAGCTATAAAACAAAATCTTCTTCAAAACCACAATAAGCAGTAAAATTGGACTTATCACTTTTACTATTTTGCTCAGAAAGAAATAGCACAAGACAAACCAATTTTTATTTCATGTTTTTATTCAATAGTCTTTTATAGTCGATAGAGAACGCCTTTCAAAAATGAAGGTGAACGCTAATCAAAAGGAGACATCTTTTTTAGAGATGCTAAAAGAAGTTGTTTTTTATCCATACAGCTGTTCGTAAATAATAAGGGATAGTAACAAATAGGGATAATGATTTTTTTAAATTAAGCGTTTACAAAAAATCGACCATGTGCTATACTTAATTTGTGTTACAGGGTAGTTACTGAATTTGAATTTATCAGGCTATACCTTAATAAGTTATCATTTTCTTAAACAAGAAGATGGGCTTATTGGGGTATAGCTTTTTTTGGAGGGAGAGGAGGTATAATTGCGAATAAAAAAAAATTTTAAATAATAATGCAGTTTTGGTTGCAAAGGAAGGAAAAGACTTCATTTGGATCGGAACAGGATTAGGCTTTAAAAAAAAGGCCCGGTGACGAAGCGGACTCGACCAAAATTGAAAGAACTTTTGTTTTAGATGAAGCGCGATCTATGCATCGCTTTTCGGAACTGCTCCAAAATATATCAGTTGAATATGCTTCGATCGCAGATGACATTATTCGTTTTGCTAAGAGCAAAATCAAGTACGAATTAAGTGATACGATTTATATTTCACTAACAGACCATATTAGTAATTTGGTAGCGCTCATGAAAGAAGGCTTACAAATTCCAAATCAACTAACATGGGAAATAAAAAAATTTTATCCGGTGGAATATGCGGTTGGAAACTATGCCTTGTCTTTAATTAAAGACAAGATTCATATACAGCCCGAAGAATATGAAGCAGGAAATATTGCTCTTCACTTTATTAATGCGCAGATCATTAAAAGTGGTGAGCAGGTTGAAGATATTCAGAAGTTGACGGAGAAAATTAGGGACATCGTTACGATCATCCGGATTCACAATAAAACAGAGATTGATGAGAATAGTATTGCTTTCGATCGCTTTGTTACTCATCTCCGTTTCTTTTTTAAACGAGTCGATTCTATGGAAAAAGATGCTGGAAATCCGTTGCTCGTACATGTGGTTGAAAAGTATCCTGCCGCCTATGAAACCGCAAAATTAATAGAAAACTATTTAAAAATAACACTGTATGACAATGAATTACTTTATTTAACGCTCCATATTCAAAAATTAATAGAGAATTAATTAGGTGTTACTGGTGATGCAGGCAATACTAATTAGAGGCTAGGTTATTGGCTTCTATTGGTATTGTCTTTTTTTGTTGAAGAAAATGAGAAAGGATGAGAATGTTGAAGTATAAAGAACTCGTGAGTAAATTGTTAGTTGAAATTGGTGGAAAAGAAAATATAGCCAGTTTAACGCACTGTGTAACAAGGCTTCGTTTTAAATTGAAAGATGAAAATAAAGCACAGACTGATAAAATTAAGGCCATTAAAGGAGTCGTTACAGTTATCCAAAGTGGAGGACAATATCAGGTTGTCATTGGAAACCACGTTCCTGAAGTTTATCAAGAATTTATGGAGTATGCAGGACTTAGCGATGAAAGTTCGTCTTCAGAGGGAGAATCAGAGAAAAAAGGTTTGTTTAATCGTTTTATTGATATGATTTCAAGCATATTTACTCCTGTTTTGGGTTTACTTGCGGCAACAGGGATGATTAAAGGGCTAAATGTACTATTTGTATCTTTAGGTCTATTTACGAAGGATTCAGGAACGTTTCAAATTTTACAAGCTGCTGGGGATTGCTTTTTCTACTTTTTCCCCATTTTCTTGGGTTACACAGCAGCAAAGAAATTTGGTTTAACTCCTTTTCTTGGAATGGCAATTGGTGCAGCACTCGTATATCCAGCACTTGCAACATTTACAGCAGGAAAAGAACCGCTATACACTCTTTTCCAAGGAACTATTTTCGAGGCTCCAATCTACATTACTTTTTTAGGGATTCCAGTGATTTTAATGAGTTATAGTTCTAGTGTTATTCCTATTGTAATTTCAACCTATTTTGCTGCTAAAGTAGAAAGATTCCTTAAAAAAATAACGCCTAGTGTTGTTAAAAGTTTCTTAGTTCCCTTTTTGACAGTCATTCTTATGGTTCCCCTTACTTACTTGATTATTGGTCCTATTGCAACTTGGATTGGTAATTTATTAGGTGCTGCGGCTCTAGGAATTTATAATTTTAATCCGATCATTGCGGGTCTTTTTGTTGGAGGACTCTGGCAAGTACTCGTTATGTTTGGTTTGCACTGGGGAGTTATACCAATTGCCATTAATAATATTTCCGTATTAGGATATGATCCAGTTATGGTACTTGGAATGGCTACTCCTTTTGCAACAGCGGCTGCGGTGCTTTCGATTGTTATTCGTTCGAAAAATAAATCTGTACGCGCTATTGGTATCCCAGCATTTATCTCGAGTTTATTTGGGGTGTCTGAACCTTCACTTTATGGTGTGACTTTACCAAGGAAGAAACCGTTTATCGTTACACTTGTGGCTTCTGCTGTAGGTGGGGCTATTATGGGATTTTTTGGTACGAAAAACTATATTATTGGTGGCATGGGAATATTTGGGATTCCCAATTATATAAATCCTGATACTGGCATGAATAGCGCCTTTTTTGGAGCCTTATTAGCTATTTTGGTTGCCTTTATCATTAGTTTTGTTTTGACTATGACAAAGTTAGGATATGATCCAACCGCGGATATAGCAGCTGAAAAAGAGGAGTCACAGGAACAAAATGAGGAAGAGTTGGAACCAAAAGAGTTATTGGAAACGTTGCATCTTGAATCTCCCATTCAAGGAGAAATTCTTCCACTCTCTTCCATTAAAGATCCAGCTTTTTCAGAAGGGTTATTAGGGAAAGGGATAGCAGTTAGACCAACTGAAGGAAAAGTATATGCAGTGGCAGATGGAACGGTTGAAACACTTTTTCCAACAAAACATGCTATCGGTCTAAAGCTAGAGAACGGTGTTGAAATACTGATTCATATTGGCATGGATACAGTAAATCTTGGAGGTCGTTATTTTGACGCTAAAGTGAAACAAGGAGATCAAGTGAAAAAAGGGGATTTGCTGATTGAATTTGATCTGAACAAATTAGTTGAAGAAGGTTATTCAGTAGAAACTCCAGTTATCATTACAAACAGCGATCAATATCTGGATGTGATTTCGAGTCAAGAAAGCCATGAACCTGATTTAAATCCAAATGTTGTTTTAAGTATTGTGAAATAAAATTAGAAAGAAGGAAATGAAATGCGAGCTGTCATGGTTATGTTTGACACACTTACGCGAGACTTTCTTCCAAATTACGGAAATGATTGGGTAAAAGCCCCAAACTTTGACAAGTTAAGAGAAAAAACGATTACATTTGATAACTTTTATGGAGGAAGTATGCCGTGTATGCCTGCTAGAAGGGAATTGCACACGGGGCGTTATAATTTTATGCACCGGATGTGGGGCCAACTAGAACCCTTTGATCACTCAGTTTTTGAAGTTTTACAGAAGAATGGAGTTTATTGTCATCTTGTAACAGATCACTCTCATTATTTTGAAGACGGTGGCGCCACCTATCATAATCGCTATTCTACGTGGGAAGGGTTCAGGGGACAGGAAGGAGATCGGTGGGTACCGAGAAAGAATCGACAAGAAGAGAATACGAATCCTTTAAACAAAACTGGGATTTCTGCTGAACAACATTATGCGAATCGAACAAGGCAGAGAAATGTGGAAGAAATGTCAAGTGTTAAAACAGTGGAAGCAGGAATTGAATTTTTAAAAACTTATCAAGAAGAAGATAATTGGTTTTTACAAATTGAATGCTTCGATCCGCATGAGCCTTTTTATGTTCCAGATGAGTTTCGAAAGCTTTACGAAAACAATCCAGGGAAAAATCCATTTTTTTGGCCTAGATATGGTCGTACAGATGATTCTATAAGTGCTGAGGCGCTTTTGGAACTTCGAAATGAATATGCAGCTTTAATCTCCTTGTGTGACCAAAACTTAGGGAAACTACTTCAATTTTTTGACCAACAGAATATGTGGGAAGATACACTTATCATAATTAATACGGATCATGGTTTCTTGCTTGGGGAGCATAATTGGCTTGGAAAAAATATAGCGCCAATGTACGAAGAAATTATTCACCTTCCTTTCTTTTTAAGCCACCCGGATTTGGAAAAAGGGAAGCGCTCGACAATGCTTAGTCAAACCATTGATTTACCTGCAACATTGCTTGATTTTTTTGAGATAGACAATCAGTTGGATATGGATGGAAAATCGATAATTGGGGCACTGAAAAAAGAGCCTTCCGTACATGAAAACCATAGAGAGATCATTTTTGGAACAAATGGAGGGCATGTTAATATCTTTGATGGTCGTTATGTTTATATGCGCGCATCTGTGCATCCTTCCAATGGACCTGTCACCATTCAAACGCTAAATTTTGCTCAAATGAGGGGTTTTATAAAAAAAGAAATTCTTGATCAGATGCGCTTAAAAGAAGGTAATCGATTTACGAATCAATACCCCTATGCAGAACTTGAAGTTTCAACGTTTATTGATTCTTATTCCACTGGACACTTATTGTTTGATCTTGAAAAAGATAAAGCACAAGAAGAGCCGCTGGATAATCCGGAAATTGAAGAAAAAATGATTCAAAAACTTTTTGAAGTTATGAAAAAAATTGAAGCACCGAAAAGCGAATTTGTTCGTCTCGGACTGGAAAATTATTTATAAATTTACAGGAAATGAAAGCAGAATTGAGGAAGTAACTATGAAGCATGTTTCAGTTTTAATTAAGCCGGCCTCTTCTTTATGTAATATTCGGTGTAAATATTGTTTTTATACAGATGTTAGCTCACTTCGAGAGGTCAAGTCTTATGGTAAAATGTCTCTTGAAACTGCAGAAAAAATGATTGCGAATATTTTTATAGATTTAGAAGAGGGAGATCATTTGACACTTAATTTTCAAGGCGGTGAACCAACGCTTGCAGGACTTTCCTATTTTGAGTTCATTGTTAGAGCAGTGAACGAGCAAATGAAGAAAGTGAAAGTTTGTTATGCCATACAAACGAATGGATTGCTGATTGATAGAACGTGGTGTGATTTTCTTAAAAAAAAACCAATTTTTAGTGGGGCTTTCTTTAGACGGTACAAAGGAACTGCATGATAAAAATCGAGTGGATCCGAAAGAAAAAGGTACTTTTTCTAAAGTAATGGAAGTAAAGAACTTGTTTGAAGAATATCAAATTGACTATAACATACTTTGTGTATTAACTAGTGAATTGGCTAGTCAGCCTGAGCAAATCTATTCGTTTATCCAACAGAAGAATATTGGTTTTATTCAGTTTATCCCTTGTTTGCCAGATCTTTCTTTAAAATCACCAACGAAATATGCCTTGTCTCCAGAAGGATTTAAAAATTTCTATCTGTCCATTTTAGAACAATGGTTCATTGAATTGCATGAAGGAACATATCGAAGCATAAAACTGTTCGATGACCTTATTCATCTATTGGTAGATGGAGAAATTACTGCATGTGGAATACTAGGAGAATGTCAAATGCAGTATGTGATAGAAGCAGATGGAAGTGTTTATCCTTGTGATTTTTATGTGTTAGATACTTACCGACTGGGGTTTATTCAGGAGCTATCTATTCGGCAACTATTTAATCGTGGGATAACTAGTCCATTTATTTGCGAAAGAAAAAAGCGACCAAGTTTTTGTAGCAAATGTCCTTTCGAACAAATGTGTCTTGGGGGATGCAAAAGAATGAAGGATTGCATGTATGTGAATGAGGAAGAAAACATGTGTGGCTATCAATCCCTGCTCGAAGTTTTTATTCCACAAATAGATGAAATCTTGAAATGCTTAACACAGGTGAAAATATGACTGGGATTTTATATTTCTTCGTCATCATTTTCGCTAACATGGTGGGAGCCATTTCTGGAATGGGTGGAGGCGTCATCATTAAACCTATTTTAGATTTGATTGGTAGGCATTCGGTTGCTGCCATATCTTTTTATTCTTCCACAGCAGTTTTTACGATGGCTATTGTTTCTACTTTTCGTCAAATAAAAAGTGGCGGTATTCATTTGAATATGGTTCGTGTACTAAGCGTGTCTGGTGGTGCTATTGTTGGTGGCATTCTAGGGAATGTTTTATTTGATTATCTTTTAGGTTACTTTGGGAAAGGGGGTTCAGTTCAGCTCGTTCAAATTATATTGACGATTATCACGCTGGTTTTTGCATTTCTGTATTCAAGATATGAATGGAAAAGTTTCCATTTGCACCATTTGGGGTGGTATATTTTCTGTGGGATCATACTTGGCTTTTTAGCTAGTTTACTAGGAATTGGTGGGGGTCCAATCAATGTTTCCCTTCTCATGTTAATGTTTGCAATGCCCATTAAAGAAGCTGCAGTTTACTCGATCTGTACCATTCTTTTTTCGCAATTTGCAAAACTCACAACGATTGCTACCACCACAGGTTTTTTAATGTATGATTTATCCATGTTGTTTTTTGTTATCCCAGCTGCTTTTCTTGGCGGATTATTAGGGGCAAAAATCAGCAATATTCTCTCTCCAGATAAAGTAACAATTGTTTTTCAAAGTGTTATTCTAGTTGTTTTGTTGATCAATATCTATAATGGTTGGCTATTATTAAAATAAGGAAGTGATGGCTTGATTTCTATAGCAAAGGGAAGTTATAAAATTGGAACAGATGCTAAAGAAGGTTTTGAATTTGATCAAGAAGGTCCTCAAATAACAGTTGAATTGCCTGCCTTTTATATAGATGCAACCACAGTCACTAATCAAGAATTTCAAGAATTTGTTCAGGATACAAACTATGTGACAGATGCAGAAAAATTTGGTTCCTCATTTGTATTTCATTACTTTTTAGACGAAGAAACAAAACAAATCAGTAAAAAAATAAATCAATTAAGTTGGTGGTTTGAGGTAGCTGGCGCAAACTGGAAACACCCAGCAGGACCGAATTCCTCGATTAGGGAAAAAATGGATCATCCAGTAGTACAGGTTTCTAGAAATGATGCCATTGCATTCAGTAATTGGGCCGGAAAGAGACTTCCTACAGAAGCGGAATGGGAAGTTGCAGCAAAAGGTGGTACGGATAGAGAACGTTATCCTTGGGGAGAAGATTTTTTACAAAATGGGACATATCACTGTAACATTTGGCAAGGAGATTTTCCGCTTGAAAATGAGGGGTTGGATGGTTATATGGATACTGCTCCTGTTCAAACGTATGAGCCGAATTTGTATGGTTGCTATCAAATGATCGGAAATGTTTGGGAATGGTGCTTAAATCCTGCTAGAATCAGTTTGAACGAATTTAATCATTATTCAGCAAATCGCTTTTGGAAAAATTTTCAAAGAAAAGATGATCAAATGTATGCGATTCGAGGTGGATCCTTTTTATGCCACCAATCTTACTGTAAGCGATATCGAATCGCGGCTCGTAATGGCAATTCCGGAATGTCCGCAAGTAACAATTTAGGTTTTAGATGTGCAAAAAATGGTTAAATGAAAAACTTCATTTCATTGAAACCTATTTTGTGTGTTTTAAGATAAAAGACCTCGAAAACACTTTTTTCGAGGTCTTTTTAGAATGAAAGAATGCTGAGCTTTTCAAAATGTATAATTCTTTTCGGTATAGCGAACACGAATCGAAAGAATAAAAGCAGCAGTGAAAAGTCCTGTACTGAGTCCGATCCAAAAGCCATAAGCGCCAAGTGAGCTATAGGATAAGAAAATCCCAACAGGAAGACCAACAATCCAGTAAGAGATGAAAGCAACAACTGAAGTGATGGCGACATCTTTATAGCCACGAAGCGCTCCAAGTACTGGTGAGAGGAGAGCATCAGCAAACTGGAATAAAATAGCATATAGTAAAAAGTGTGTGATCAAAGGAATTAAGTTTCCATCACTGGAGTAGAAGCCTGCTACTTGATCCCGGAAAAAGAAAAGGAGAGTACCGTTTAGCGTTCCTATAAAAATGGCTGTGATCATTCCTATATGGCGGTAAGCTTTAGCGCCATCAATCCGCTTTGCACCGGTTTCAAAACCAACAAGAATCGTAAGTGAACTTGCGATGCTGAGGGGGGAAGGCGTAAAGCAATGTACTAACACTGTTTGCTGACTGATGAGCAGCGAAATATCTGTGCCAAAACGACTCATTAAGATGGTGACTGCGGAGAATATACCCGTCTCGAATAAAATCGTTAGACCATTTGGAATGCCGATTTTAAGGATTTCCTTGATTTTTTGGAAGGAAGGTACGGATGGTTTACTGAAAATTTGAAAGTGCCGAATTTTACGGTGTGTCTCAATCAGCAAAATGGAAACGAGCAAAACAAGCCAATAGGTAATTCCTGTTGCATAGCCGCTTCCAGCACCTCCAAGTTCAGGGAAGCCAAAGTTTCCAAAAATGAGAAGGTAATTAAGTAAGATATTAACGGGGACGGTTGCAAGTGTAATCACCATACTGACTCGCGTTAAGCCTAGTGAATCAATAAAAGAACGCAACACAGCCGACAGGAAAAAAGCTGGAAGTCCAATAGAAATTCCTGTCAGAAAATGCCTTGCCGTCGATGTAACAGTGTCATTCAAGTGCATGTGTGTCAAAAGAATCGGAACTAGAAAAAGATTTATAAGGATGAGGATAAAAGCAATAATCAATGCCACATAAATACCATTATGAACGGTGGCTTTTACTTTTTTTGTCTTGTTTAGCGCCGATAAGTTGTGAAACGATTGGAGTAATAGCCATAAGAAACCCGGTCAAACTCGCGTTAACAGGGGACCAAAGTGAGCTTCCGATCGCAACTCCAGCAAGCGCTGTGCTTGAATAATGCCCACTCATTGTTGTATCAAAGAAAGTCATTGAAAAAAGAGCTAATTGTGTGATGACAATTGGAAAAAAGATGATGAAAAATTGTTTCCATTTTTCGAAATAACTACTTGCCTGCTGCATGAATTTCCCTCCCTAACGCAAGAATTATAGCACAGAATGACGCCTTTAGGAGAATTTACTTTTAACTATTTTTCTGCTATAATGGGAAGCCGTGACAAGGCGTATCCTTGTGGGCTGGGAGAGGGACAATTTTATATAGAGGTTATTTATGAAGAAACAACTCGATCGGATTTTTCAGTTAAGAGAGGAAAAAACTTCGATCAAACAAGAGCTTTTAGCAGGCGTTATTGGCTTTTTTTACTGTTGTTTACATCATCGCAGTTAATAGTTCTATTTTAGCGGAAGCAGGAATGAGTCAAGAAGGTGTTGCACTTGCTACGATTTTGATTTCTGCGATTGGCTGTATCTTAATGGGTTTTTGGGCTAATTTGCCGCTCATCTTAATGCCAGGTATGGGAATCAATGCGCTTTTTACGTATAGTCTTGTTCAAGGCGCAGGTCTTTCATTTGAACAAGCCCTGGCTGTTGTATGCGTATCAGGCGTGCTTTTCATGATACTCACCTTTACGCCACTTGCACAGCTTTTGAATGAGGCCATTCCGCTCATTTTAAAGCAAGCTATTACAGTAGGGCTCGGTCTTTTTTTTGATTTTTCTTGGACTGGAAAAAGGAAAAGTTATCGTTCGAGGCTCACACGCTATTTTAGAACTCGGGGCATTAAATGACAAGTTCGTCCTTGCAACTTTGTTAACGCTTCTTGTGACGATGATTCTTATTATCCGCAAGATTCCCGGTGCCTTTTTAATTAGTTTACTTCTAGGAACTGGGATTGGCTATTTATTTGGCGTAAATGGTTCATTCACTGGTGCTGCTTCGCTCAGTTTTGAGCCGTTAAAAAAGGTTTTCATGCAAATGGATTTTAGCGGAGTGACAGATGTTGCATTTTGGAGCGGTGTGTTTTCACTCACGATGGTCGTTGTGTTTGAAACGGTTGGATTAACATTTGGTCAAACTCGCCAGCTTGGGCACGAAAAGCGATTAGGAAAAGTGCTGCAAACAAGTTCCGTCATGGTATTTCTTTCCGGGATATTTGGGACAAGTCCAACGGTTTCGGCGCTTGAAAGTGGTTCGATGTCTGCGAGCGGTGCTAAAACGGGCCTAGCTTCTATTACAGCAGGACTGCTCTTTTTATCCGCCTTTTTCTTGATGCCATTTCTAGCGGTCATCCCTGGAAGTGCGGTTGCACCAATTTTGATTGTGATCGGGATGTCGATGGTGCAAGAAGTGCGCGAAATGAAATTCGAAAACGAAGCTGATATTTTTGCCTCGCTTTTGATCATTGTTTTCATACCGTTTACGTATAGCATTGCAGATGGAATCGCGGCAGGATTTGTCGCTTATCCCATTTTAAATGCGTTTGTAAAACGAAAAGAAAAAGTATCACGCATCTTGTATGTGATTGCAGCTTTATTTTTACTGCAGTTTATCATACAATGGATATAACACTACTTGAAAGGCTGCCCGAATCAAGCGGAGCAGTCTTTCTTTTGAAAAGAGGGACACACTTATGTATTATTATTTGATCACACTTCTTATTCTTATTTTGGATCAAGCGACGAAGTGGATTGTGATTTCGCAGATGGAAATTGGAGAAAAAATCACGGTGATCCCGGGTTTTTTATATTGGCTGAGTTACCGGAATAACGGTGCTGCGTGGAGCATTTTAGAAGGTAAAATGTGGCTCTTTTATATCATTACCGTTGTGGTCTGTGTGGCTATTATTTATATTATGGCGAAATATGCCAAAGGAAAACCACTTTTTTCCATTAGTTTGGCGCTTATTTTAGGAGGAGCGCTTGGCAATTTTATCGACCGGATTCTTCACAAAGAAGTGGTGGATTTTGTTTCAACGGTTTGGGGAAACTATCATTTCCCAATTTTTAATTTAGCGGATGCCTCACTTTCTATAGGTGTTGTTCTGATGCTGATTTACATTGTTTTAGACGATCGGAAAACGAAAGGGTAATCGAATGACTAAAAAAATCGTGCAAGTTGAAGAAAATTTAAACGGGGAACGTTTGGATAAGGCACTTTCGACTTTGACAGGCGAGAGCCGTTCGCTTGTTCAAGTGCTCATAAAAAAACAAGCGGTTCTTGTTAATGGTGAAAAAACAAAAGCGAATTATAAGGTGAAAGCTGGCGATGAGCTGAGCTATGAAATGGAAGAACCTGAAGAGCTTTCTGTTACTCCAGAAAACATTCCACTGGATATTTATTATGAAGATGCAGATGTCTTAGTGGTCAATAAGCCGCAGGGCATGGTGGTCCATCCATCAGCCGGTCATAGCACAGGAACGCTTGTTAATGCGCTACTTTACCATTGTACGGATCTTTCAGGGATTAATGGTGTCGTTCGGCCTGGCATTGTGCACCGGATCGACAAAGATACATCAGGCTTACTGATGGTCGCTAAAAATGACATCGCCCATGAGTCGCTTTCTGAACAGTTAAAAGCCAAAACGAGTGACCGCATTTATCTCGCACTTGTTCATGGTGATATCAAACATCAAAAAGGAACGATTGAAGCGCCGATTGGTCGAGCAAAAGAAGACCGCAAGAAAATGGCTGTAGTGGCGGATGGGAAAGAAGCGCGCACCCATTTCGAAGTGCTTGAACGTTTCGGGGATTATACCCTTGTGAAGTGCGAGCTCGACACTGGACGGACGCACCAAATCCGGGTCCACATGAAATACATTGGTCACCCGCTTGCAGGCGATCCAAAATATGGGCCCAAAAATACGCTAGCAGGAAACGGGCAGTTTCTGCACGCAAGCGAACTTGGATTCCTTCATCCGAGAACAGGGGAGGCTTTGCATTTTAAAGCCCCACTGCCGAAAATCTTTGAAGAAACATTAGAAAAGCTACGTGAAGAGTAAAAAAGAGCCAAATAAAAAACCATTCTTTTCCTCATTAAAAGAATGGTTTTTATGTTTCACTTGGTACAAAGCATCTTTTTTCGTTTTCGTCGCACGCGTTCTAAGATCAAGTGCCGCGTAAGGGCTGCGCTTGATTTCGGGATTAAGCAAGCCTTCACGAACACGCTTTTCACGCTTTTTTTTTGGCTTTTGATTTCGACATCAGCCATTCCTCCTTTTCTCAAACAATATAGAGGATAATACCACAGTGCTACATATTTAGCAATGAAAGAAAAGAGGGTCGCTATGAAAATTTGGATTATAGGTTCAGTTGCGAGCGGAAAAACGACACTCGCAAAAGAGTTACAAAAAGAGCTTGGCATTCCATATCATGAACTGGATGTTTTTGTGCACGGAACAAGCGAAAAAAAGTGCTAAGCGCTCCAAAGACTAGCAGTGGCAACAAATTAAAGAAATGGATAAGGCAGGAAACTGGATTGTGGAAGGGACTTACCGGGAATCTTACCACGATTTATTTACCTTAGCGGATGAGATAGTCTTTTTGGACCCACCGCTTGCGCTAAGAAGAAAACGTATCTTCATGCGGTACTTCAAACAAAAATGCAAACTTGAAAAAAGTCGTTATACCCCTAGCCTAAAAATGCTTCGAGCTATGTGCCACTGGACAAGTGAATTTGAAGCGAACCGGTCGAAGTTTTTACAACTGCTAGAAGAGCATGCAAATAGTTTTATAATAATTAAAAACCCATCTGAACTAGATGCCTTTGTTTGGAATCTAAAAACAAGGCAAGAAAAAAATGCCTAAAAATGATTGACAACAGCTTTATTTTCAGGTAAGCTTGTATCAATTGAAAAGATCCTTTAAATGTAGTCCAGAGAGGCTGAAAAGGTTAACGCTCATTTTGGAGAAGGTTCTCCATTTTAATTCGTGAGGTACGTCTATACCCTTTGCCGCTTTGGCAAAGGTTTTTTTTGTATCAAAGAGGAGGTTCCTTATGACAAATCAAGTTGTTGTGATGGACGGAGCAGCAATTACGCGGGCGCTTACTCGAGTGAGCTATGAAATTCTTGAGCGAAACAAAGGCACTGAGAATTTAGCGATCATCGGGATTAAGACACGCGGGATTTACCTAGCGAAACGAATTAAAGATCGGATTGATTCAATTGAAGGAACAGACGTACCGATTGGAAGTGTTGATATCGCACTTTACAGGGACGATCTTAGCTTCAAAAACGAAACCACCAAAGAACCCTCTGTAAATGGTTCAGAGATTCCTTTCTCGCTGGAAGGAAAACGAGTTGTGCTGGTTGATGATGTACTTTACACGGGGAGAACAGTGCGTGCCGCAATGGATGCACTGATGGATATTGGCAGACCGGATCAAATCAGCTTGGCTGTGCTTGCAGATCGTGGGCACCGGGAATTACCCATCCGAGCAGATTTCGTCGGGAAGAACGTCCCTACTTCCAAAGGGGAACGCATCGAAGTCCACTTGGAAGAAGTTGACGGCGCAGAAGATGCTGTCTTTATCTTAAAACCTTAAAAATCGCATACACCACTTTTTAATTGCAGTCCAGAGAGGCAGCGAAGAGTGTATCCATTTTCTAAAGAAAGCGTAGCTAGCTTTCCTTTGGGGGATTTATAAACTCTTCGCAACTTATTGCGAAGAGTTTTTTTGTAGAAGGGAGAATTTATAATGACAGAACAGCAAAACACAGCTTCAAAACCAGTACTTGATATTCATGAAAAGCCGGCGTGGCACCGGTGGATTATTTTAAGCATTCAACATCTTTTCACAATGTTTGGCTCAACGATTTTTGTTCCAAGCGTAACCGGGATGAGCCCAGGGGTGGCACTTGTTTCAAGTGGACTTGGGACCCTCGCTTACCTGCTTATCACACGCGGCAAGATTCCAGCTTATTTAGGCTCATCGTTTGCCTTCATACAGCCGCTTAGCATGTTCATTATGGAAGAACATTCCCCCGGATCCGTCATGGTCGGAACGTTCTCTGTAGGGGTAGTTTACGCTATTATCTCGTTGATTGTTTATTATGCCGGCGTAGACTGGATTCAAAAAGTCTTACCACCAGTTGTTGTTGGACCTGTCATTATGGTTATCGGTCTTAGCCTTGCACCAAGTGCCGCAAACATGGCAATGGGAACAAGCGCTGACATTGCGGACTATAGCTTCCGTTCTGTTGCTGTCGCGTTAATTACGCTTGCTGGAGCAATTATTGCTATGATGTTCTTTAAGGGATTCCTTGGGCTCGTTCCCATTTTGTTTGGTTTCTTTGTGGGCTACATCGCGAGCATTCCGTTTGGACTCGTTGATTTCACACTCGTTAAACAAGCCAGCCTCTTCCAAATTCCAGATTTCACGATTCCATTTTTGGATGCTGATCCGGTCGTAACCTTGACCGTGATTATCAGTATGGCGCCACTTGCTTTTGTTACGATGGCTGAGCACATGGGGCACCAACTTGTTTTAAATAAAATTACGAATCGTAACTTCTTTAAAGATCCAGGCTTACATCGTTCCTTGCTGGGTGATGGAACTGCATCGATCATCGCGTCGCTTGTCGGAGGTCCGCCAGTTACGACATATGGGGAAAATATTGGTGTACTTGCGATCACACGTGTCTACAGCGTATTTGTGATCGGCGGTGCTGCGGTATTCGCGATTTTGTTTGGCTTTATCGGCTACATCAATGCAATTATCACTTCCGTCCCACAAGCGGTGCTTGGTGGAATTTCCTTCCTACTTTTCGGCGTTATCGCTTCAAGTGGACTGCGAATGATGATCGATAACAAAATTGATTTAAATATTAACCGGAACTTAATTATTACATCCGTCGTTCTTGTAATCGGAATCGGTGGCTTTTTCGTCCAAATCAATTCAGTGAAAATCACTGGAATGGCGATGGCCGCTGTTGTTGGTATTATTCTCAACTTAATTATTCCTGAGAAAAAGAACGCAAAATGAGTTCATAAGGCCTCTTTTAGACCCTCTAAAAGAGGCGTTTTACTAACTGAATTAAATCTGTAGAAAGTTGGGATGCAAAATGAAACGTTTAGTATCAATGGAAGAACTATCACTTGGAGACATTGAAAACCTTCTTACACGTGCCGCAGCCTTTAAAAACGGAGAAAAAGCAACGATTGACGCCGGTCATTTTATCGTCAATATGTTTTTTGAACCAAGCACAAGAACACACTATAGTTTCGAAGTAGCCGAGCGGAAATTAGGATTTGAAGTGCTGAGTTTTGAGGCGAGTGAATCAAGTGTGACAAAAGGCGAGACCCTTTACGATACCCTCCTCACCATGCAAGCGCTTGGCGTTGAAGCTGCCGTTGTGAGGCATCCCGATGAAAAATTCTACGACGAACTTAACGATCTTGACATTGCAATTATTAGTGGCGGAGACGGTTGCGGGGAACATCCCAGTCAGTGTTTGCTAGACTTGTTTACTATTAAAGAACAATTTGGAAGCTTTGCAGGCTTGAAAGTAGCCATCGCCGGTGACATCTTACATAGCCGCGTAGCCAACTCTAATATGCGAGTGCTCAAACGACTCGGCGCAGAAATTTATTTTGCAGGACCAAAAGAATGGTTTGATGAAGAATCGCTAGCTTATGGAACCTACTTGACAATGGACGAAGCAGCGCAACAAGTAGATGTCATGATGCTACTTCGAGTGCAACATGAGCGGCACCAAAATGGAGCGATAGGGTTTCAAAAGGAAGACTATCATGAACGCTTCGGTTTAACTGAAAAGCGCGCCCAAATGCTGAAACAAGAGGCTATTATTATGCACCCTAGCCCAGTAAATCGAGACGTAGAAATTGCGGACTCGCTCGTTGAATCCAAGCAATCTCGGATTGTAGAGCAAATGACAAATGGCGTTTTTGTAAGGATGGCCATTCTAGAAACCATATTAAACGGAAAGCGTAAAGGAGCGGAAAAACATGTATTTAATTAAAAATGGACACATTTTAAGCGAAACAGGGGAACAAATTCAGCAAGACATTTTAGTGGAAGATGGGAAAATCATCAAAATCGCCTCTCATATCGATAAGCCTGAGGCAGAATCTTTTGATGCTGCTCGGAAGCTTGTCACCCCCGGATTTATTGATGTACATGTTCATTTACGCGAACCAGGCGGTGAACACAAAGAAACGATTGAAACGGGAACAAACGCCGCTGCAAGAGGGGGCTACACAACAATTTGCGCAATGCCCAATACGAAGCCAGTTCCTGATTCCCCTGAAATCATGACAAAACTTGTAGACCGAATTAAGGAAACCGCCAAGGTGCGAGTCCTTCCATATGCCTCCATTACAAAGGCACTGGGAACGGAAGAATTAGTTGATTTTCGTGGCTTAAAAGAAGCAGGCGCATTTGCATTTACAGATGATGGCGTTGGGGTGCAGTTAGCTGGAACAATGTATGAAGCAATGCTTGAAGCTTCTAAACTAGATATGGCTGTTGTTGCGCACTGCGAAGATAATTCGCTCGTCTATGGTGGCGTGGTTCATGACGGCTCCTTTGCTAAGAGTGAAGGCCTTAAGGGGATTCCAAACATTGCGGAATCCGTCCAAATTGCGCGCGATGTGCTTTTAGCAGAAGCAGCTAACTGTCACTATCACGTTTGTCACATCTCCACAAAAGAATCCGTTCGCGTCGTCCGAGATGCTAAGCGAGCAGGAATTCGTGTGACGGCTGAAGTTTCACCGCATCATTTACTTTTAAATGAAGAAGATATTCCGGGAAATATTGGAAACTGGAAAATGAACCCACCACTGCGAAGCAAAATCGATCAAGACGCTTTGATTGAGGGACTAGAAGATGGAACCATTGATTTCATCGCCACTGATCATGCTCCTCATGCAACCGCAGAAAAGGACGTTCCTATGCAAGAAGCGTCGTTTGGAATTGTCGGATTAGAAACAGCTTTTCCGCTTTTATATACGCACTTTGTGAAAACAGGAAAGTGGACGCTAAAACAGCTTGTGGACTGGATGACAATTAAACCGGCTAAAGCTTTCAAGTTGCCATTTGGCGAATTAAAATTAGGCGAAGCGGCTGACTTAACAGTACTTGACCTTGAAAAAGAGCAAGCCATTGATCCTAATCAATTTGCATCAAAAGGAAAAAATACGCCCTTTACTGGCGTTAAATGCGTAGGCTATCCAGTACTCACGTTATTTGAAGGAAAAGTCGTTTATAAGGGGGAAGTAAAATGAAAAAAAGAATTTTACTACTAGAAGACGGGACACACTTCATAGGCGACGCAATCGGAGCGGACAAAGAGACAGTCGGGGAAGTCGTTTTTAATACAGGGATGACAGGCTATCAGGAAACGATCACAGATCCATCGTATTACGGACAGATGATTACTTTTACGTATCCGCTTGTTGGAAATTATGGAATTAACCGCGACGATTTTGAATCCATTCAACCCGTTGTAAAAGGAGTAATCGTTCGAGAAGCTGCTAGGAACCCGTCCAATTGGCGAGAACAAATGACACTCGATGAATTCCTAAAAGAAAAAGATGTTCCGGGTATTGCTGGTATCGATACTCGCAAATTAACAAAAATGATTCGACAAGAAGGAACCCTTAAAGGACTTCTTGCTCCTTACGAAAATGAGACGGATAAAGAAAAGTTGCTCCATCATTTACGATCGGTTCGATTAAGTACAAGTCAAGTTGCTGAAGTCTCATCTTCCAAGCCATTTATCAGCCCAGGCGAAGGAAAACGCGTTGTCCTTGTTGATTTTGGTGTCAAAGGTTCCATCTTAAAAGAACTCAACAAGCGCAATTGCCATGTCACCGTTGTGCCGTATAACACGAGCGCTGCTGAAATCTTGAATCTTCATCCAGATGGTGTCATGCTTTCAAACGGGCCCGGGGATCCAAAAGATGTGCCAGAAGCTATCGAAATGGTAAAAGGCATTCAAGGAATTGTTCCGCTCTTTGGCATTTGCCTCGGGCACCAACTATTCGCACTTGCAAACGGAGCAGATACATTCAAAATGAAATTCGGGCACCGCGGTGCTAACCATCCAGTTAAAGAACTCGCAAGCGGTCGCGTGGACTTCACTGCACAAAATCACGGCTATTCAGTGGAGCAAGACTCGGTTCAAAATAGCGATCTTGTTGTGACTCACGTGGAATTAAATGACGGCACAATCGAAGGACTAGCACATGCTGAATACCCAGCTTATACCGTGCAGTACCATCCAGAAGCGAATCCGGGACCAGGCGATGTGAATTATTTATTTGATCAATTTATGGAAATGATGGATTTAGAACGGGAAGGACGGGTGGATCATGCCTAAAAGAACAGATATTGAAACAATTCTTGTTATCGGATCGGGACCAATTGTCATTGGACAAGCTGCTGAGTTTGACTATGCAGGAACACAAGCGTGCCTAAGTTTAAAAGAAGAAGGATACCGGGTCGTTCTTGTCAACTCTAATCCAGCGACGATTATGACGGATGCTGAAATGGCAGATAAGGTTTATATCGAACCGATCACACTAGACTTTGTCTCTCGAATCATTCGAAAAGAGCGACCTTCAGCCATTTTACCCACACTAGGTGGACAGACAGGGCTTAATATGGCGATGGAACTAGCTCGAGCTGGCATTTTAGAAGAAATGAATGTCGAAGTCCTTGGAACAGATTTAAGAGCGATCCAAAAAGCGGAAGATCGCGAAGAATTTCGGAACTTAATGAATGAGCTCGGGGAACCCGTCCCAGAAAGTGAAATCATTCATTCCCTTGAAGAAGCACATCAGTTTGTTTCGGAAATCGGCTACCCTGTCATTGTTCGCCCTGCTTATACACTTGGCGGGTCTGGCGGCGGGATTTGCCATAACGATACAGAACTCGAAGAAATTGTTGCAAGTGGCTTGAAACTTAGCCCCGTGACACAGTGTCTACTCGAACGGAGTATAGCGGGTTTTAAAGAAATCGAATATGAAGTGATGCGCGATGCAAATGATAATGTGATGGTCGTCTGCAACATGGAAAATATCGACCCAGTCGGTGTACATACAGGCGATTCCATTGTCGTTGCACCTAGTCAAACCCTTTCAGACCGAGAATATCAAATGTTGCGTGATGTCTCGCTTCGAATCATTCGCGCGCTTGAAATTGAAGGAGGTTGTAACGTCCAACTTGCCCTTGATCCAAACAGCTATGAGTATTATGTGATCGAAGTGAATCCGCGAGTTAGCAGAAGCTCGGCCCTTGCTTCAAAAGCAACAGGTTATCCGATTGCAAAACTAGCGGCTAAAATTGCGGTGGGGCTTACACTGGATGAAATCAAAAACCCGGTAACAGGGACAACTTACGCTCATTTTGAACCAACACTAGACTATGTGGTGGCGAAAATTCCTCGCTTCCCATTTGATAAATTTGAATCCGGAGATCGTCGCCTTGGAACGCAAATGAAAGCGACAGGCGAAGTCATGGCGATTGGACGAAACTGGGAAGAGGCGCTCTTAAAAGCAGTTCGCTCACTTGAAATCGGCTGTGACCACTTGTACCTTGAAGAAGCAGAACAGGCAACAGATGAAGTGCGTGACCGTAAGATTCGCTTTCCTGAGGATGACCGCTTGTTTTTCCTTGCAGCGGCTCTCCGGAAAGGAGAAAGTGTCACAAGCTTGCACGATAAAACGAAAATTGATTTATTTTTCTTGCACAGCTTTGAAAAAATCATTAAGACAGAAAGATTGCTCGAAGAACAAAATGGTGAGGCGAGCACACTTTATGAAGCGAAGCGCCTCGGCTTTTCCGACGCCTTTCTTGCTCGTCTGTTAGGAGAAACGGAAGACGAGATCTATCAAAAACGCAAACAGCTAGGAATTTGGCCGGTTTTCAAAATGGTGGATACTTGCGCCGCCGAGTTTGAATCCACAACGCCTTACTTCTACAGCAGCTATGAAGAAGAAAATGAATCGCTGCGCTCAGAAAAAGAAAGTGTTATCGTGCTTGGCTCTGGCCCCATTCGGATCGGACAAGGCGTCGAATTCGACTATGCGACCGTTCATTCCGTGTGGGCGATTAAGCAGGCCGGTTATGAAGCCATCATCATTAATAACAATCCAGAAACGGTTTCAACGGATTTCTCGATTTCCGACAAACTTTATTTCGAGCCGCTCACACTAGAAGATGTGATGCATGTGATTGAACTTGAACAGCCACGTGGCGTCATCGTGCAATTTGGCGGGCAAACTGCAATCAACCTCGCTGAAGGCCTAGAAGCGCGCGGAGTGAAAATCCTTGGAACCAGCCTTAGAGACATTGACCGCGCGGAAAACCGAGATGAATTTGAAAAAGCCTTGTATGAACTGAATATCCCACAACCAGCCGGAAAAACCGCAACATCAGTAGACGGCGCTATCCAAGTAGCCACAGAAATTGGCTATCCTGTCCTTGTGCGCCCATCTTACGTACTCGGTGGTCGCGCCATGGAAATCGTCGAATCAGAAGAAGCCCTGCGCTACTATATGGATCATGCTGTGAAAGTCAATCCGAAGCATCCCGTTCTTGTTGACCGCTATCTTCAAGGTCAAGAAGTCGAAGTAGATGCCATTTGTGACGGCGATCATGTACTCATCCCAGGCATCATGGAACACATTGAACGTGCAGGTGTCCATTCAGGAGATTCGATTGCGGTTTATCCCGCGCAAAGCTTAAGCGCAGCAGTCAAGGAAACCATCACCGATTACACGACAAAGCTTGCCAAAGGGCTAGGCATCATAGGAATGCTTAACATTCAATACATCATTAGTGGCGAAGAAGTCTTTGTGATCGAAGTGAATCCGCGTTCTAGCCGGACAGCACCATTCTTAAGCAAAATCACGGACATCCCAATGGCAAATGTGGCCACTAAAGTGATCCTCGGCAAGACACTTCAAGAGCTTGGATACGAAGCCGGTTTGGCCAAAGAAAAATCCGAGATTTTCGTTAAAGTGCCGGTCTTCTCATTTGCGAAACTGCGCAGCGTCGATACCTCGCTCGGCCCAGAAATGAAGTCAACAGGAGAAGTTATGGGGAAAGATGCAACGCTTGAAAAAGCGCTCTATAAAGGTTTTGTCGCAAGCGGGACTAAAATGCCGGACTACGGAACAGTTCTTCTAACTGTGGCTGACCGTGATAAAGAAGAAGCAATCAAACTCGCAGAACGGTTCAACAAAATCGGCTTTACGATCATGGCAACGTCTGGAACAGCAAAATCTCTTGAAGATGCAGAAATTCCTGTCCAAGCAGTGAAAAAAATCGGAGAAAATCACGAAACTTTGATTGACTATATTCGTAACGGACAGATCACGCTTGTAGTTAATACAATGACAAGCGGGAAACGAAAGGAACGCGATGGCTTCCAAATTCGGCGGGAATCGGTGGAAAATGGAGTGGCAGTTTGTACCTCCCTTGATACTGCCGAAGCGATCTTACGAGTTTTAGAGTCGCGCTCCTTTGAGATTGAAGCAATAGAATCTGTTTAAAATAAGCAGGAAACGGTGGTTTTGAAATGAAGCTAGAAAAAATGCGTGTCATCAGTCAAAAAGAAATTGCCGATCAAGTGTTTGAACTTGTTCTAATGGGCGATTGCGTAGCAGAAATGGCGCCAGGTCAATTCTTGATGGTGCGCTCAAACCGAAGCGATTTGCTTTTACGTCGTCCGATAAGCATTGCTTCTTATGAAAAGGAAGAAGGAGTTTGTACGCTGATTTATCGAGCGCTCGGAGATGGCACAAAAGCTATGTCCGAGCTTCAAGCAGGAGAATTTGCCGATGTGATGGGGCCACTTGGGCATGGTTTCCCACTTGAATCACTTGCAGGTAAAGAAGTGTTTCTCATCGGAGGAGGAATTGGTGTTCCACCGCTTTATCAGCTGGGAAGAGAACTAGCACAACTTGGAGCAAAACCGATTTTCATCAATGGGTTTGAATCAGAAAAAGACATTTTTCTTGAAAAAAGGATGCAAGCGCTTGGAGATGTTTATATCAGCACAGTAGATGGTTCGTATGGGACAAAAGGGTTTGTGACAGATGTTACAGAAAAACTCACAACACAGCCAGCGCGGGTGTATAGTTGTGGACCGCTTGCCATGCTTAAAGCTGTAAAAGCCGCATTCCAAGAGTCACAAACTTTCCTTTCGCTTGAGGAGCGGATGGCATGTGGGATTGGTGCCTGCTATGCTTGTGTGTGCCAAGCTGAAGATGAAACAAAACAACAGTTCAAAATTTGTACAGATGGCCCAGTTTTCCGGGCAGACGAGGTGAAATTATGAACCGATTACAAGTAGAACTTCCTGGTCTCCATCTTAAAAATCCGATTATGCCGGCATCTGGCTGTTTTGGATTTGGTCGCGAGTACGCGGAACAATTTAATTTAAATAAGCTTGGCGCGATCATGGTCAAGGCTTGTACGCCTGAGCCACGCCTTGGCAATCCAACGCCTAGAATTGCAGAAACACCCAGTGGAATGCTAAATGCTATCGGGTTGCAAAATCCTGGACTCGACCGCATTATGGAGGTAGAACTCCCGTTTCTTGAAAAATTTGAAACACCCATCATCGCAAATGTTGCTGGAAAAACGGAAGAAGATTATGTCACCGTTTGCGCGCGAATCGGGGACAGTCCTGTTGTGAAAGCGATTGAACTTAATATTTCTTGTCCGAACGTAAAAGAAGGAGGCATCACTTTTGGGACTGATCCTGATGTGGCCTACCGTTTAACGAAGGCAGTGAAAGCCGTTGCGAAAGTTCCTGTTTATGTGAAATTAAGTCCTAATGTCACAGATATTGTTGCGATTGCACAGGCCATAGAAGCTGCGGGCGCTGACGGGTTTACGATGATCAATACATTACTTGGAATGCGAATTGATTTGAAAACACGAAAACCAATTATTGCCAACCAAACAGGAGGCCTTTCAGGACCTGCAATCAAGCCCGTTGCCATTCGAATGGTTCATGAGGTGCGGAATGCTTCTGCTTTACCAATTATCGGTATGGGTGGGGTGCAGACGGTCGATGATGTATTAGAATTTTTGATGGCCGGTGCAGATGCTGTTGCAGTTGGCACACTTAATTTTACGGATCCCCTCATCTGTCCAAAACTAATTGAAGCTTTACCCAAGCGGATGGATGAACTGGGCATTGACAAATTAACGGACCTGAAAAAGGAGCGAAATAAAGCATGAAAAACCAGCCAATTATAGCTTTGGACTTCAGAAATGCTCAAGAAGCAGAGGCTTTTTTAAACCTTTTTGAAAATGAACCGCTTGCCCTTAAAATCGGCATGGAGCTGTTTTTTTCAGAAGGACCTGAATTTGTTTTGAAATTAAAAGAAGCGGGACATTTTATCTTTCTCGATTTGAAACTTCACGATATTCCAAATACCGTTAAAAGTGCGATGCGTTCGCTTGCTAAACTTGGCGTTGACCTCGTAAATGTACACGCGGCAGGGGGCAAGCAAATGATGGTGGAGGCTCTAAATGGATTAAATGAAGGAACACCTAAAGGAAAGACACGTCCGAAGCTTATTGCCGTGACGCAATTAACGAGTACAAGTGAAGCGGAAATGCAGCAAGAACAACTTATTTCCGTCTCACTCGAAGACTCAGTTCTACACTATAGCAAACTTGCAGAAGAAGCAGGACTTGATGGGGTGGTTTGCTCTTCTTTTGAAGCGAAGAGCATTAAGAAGCATACGAATGAAGCTTTCTTATGCGTAACTCCGGGTATTCGACTAGACACTGATTCGAAAGATGATCAAAAGCGTGTAGTGACTCCGAAAGAAGCAAGAAAGCGTCAAGCGAGTGCGATCGTTGTAGGTCGCCCGATTACACGAGCAGAAAATCCAAAAGTCGCTTACGAGCGTGTATTAAAGGAGTGGGAAATTTGATAGCGAAACAAACTGCCGAACAATTACTTAAAATTAAAGCCGTATTTTTGCAACCGAACGATCCGTTTACATGGGCTTCAGGAATTCGGTCACCGATTTATTGTGATAACCGTCTAACACTAGGGTTTCCGGACATCCGCAAATTTATTGCGCTTAACTTAGCCAAAAAAATCAAACAGGAATTCCCAGGCTGTGAGGTTATAGCTGGAACGGCGACAGCAGGAATCCCACATGCCGCGTGGGTAAGTGACTTACTCGACTTACCAATGGTCTATGTTCGCGGTGAAGCTAAAAAACATGGAAAAGGGAACCAAATCGAAGGTCCAGTCCAAAAAGGACAAAAAGTGGTCGTTATTGAAGATTTAATTTCGACGGGTGGTAGTTCTTTAAAAGCAGTGGATGCACTGAAAGAAGCCGGCTGTGAAGTGCTTGGTATTGCTGCGATCTTCACATATGGATTAGAAGAAGGGGAAACTCGTTTTGCGCAAGCAGGCGTAAAGCTTGAGACGTTAACGGATTACGAAACACTCATTGAAGTGGCATGTGAAGAAGGTTATGTCACAGAAGCGGATATGAGTACCTTACGAGAATGGAAAAAAGATCCGACTGCATTCGGGAAATAAATTTCATGAAATAACTAAAAGTATTGCTAGTTTTTTGATATAATGCTAGTGATACTTTTTTTATTTTGCAAAAATGGAACTTAATGAATGCTTAGGGACGTGACAAATTTATGAAAAAAAATTTTGATTCGTTCGGGAATGCGGCCAACAGATGTTTATACTGCAGAAGATATGTATTTAAGAGACCGAACCGGTTTTAATAATGGAAATTTAGCTTATCAGTATAGTATTTACAGAACACTTTGGCAAGAAGAAACAGAACTTGTTCCAGATGGACTTTCAACAGACCCAAGCCGAGCAGCACGATATAATGAAGAATATGATGCCTATATCATTCCACTAGCAGATGCTTTTCGCGAAGATTTTAGGCCGCAACTGCGCAACTATACAGCACTCATTAAACAATTAAACATCCCGGTTATCGTAACGGGCGTCGGTCTCCGGGCAGCGTATGAACCGCAACTTGAACAAGGCTTTTCGTTTGATGAAGACGTAAAAGAATTCGTTAAAGCTGTGCTAGAAAAATCAGCCAAATTAGGCTTGCGAGGCCAGATCACTGCTGACTATTTAAAGCAGCTTGGATTTAAAGAACAAGAAGACTATGAAGTGATTGGCTGTCCATCACTTTATACCTTCGGATCTGAACTTAAAATTCGCGATTTAAACTTGCAAAGAGACTCCTTAATTGCGATCAATGCTTCTCCCGTATCAAGTGAAGCTTCTTTGCAATTTTTAAACGAGGTGATCCAGAAGCATCCGAATTACTACTTCATCCCGCAACATTTGGATGAGTTCCACTTGATGTATGCAGGTGGTCCAGATATTTCCAGTGATCGGCAAAGCTACCCCGTTTCCATCCTTGATTGCTATTATAAAGAAGGCCGCGTAAAATATTTTACTAGTATGCCTAGTTGGTATGACTTTATGCGCCAAGCATCATTTAGCATCGGGCCACGATTACATGGGAATGTTATCCCGACAATCGTTGGAACACCGAATGTATCTTTTGTTCAAGATGCCAGAATGCGCGAACTAGCGGCTTATCATAACTTGCCTCACGTAACGGCAGAAAAACTATCGGAAATTCAAAATCTAGAGGAATTACTTGGACAAGTGGATTTAAAGTCAGCTGAAAAAGTTCAAAAGCAAAATTTTGATCGCTTTATTGACTTTTTAGATGCCAATCAAGTCCCGCATATCTATACGGAAAATAGAGACCGAAAAGAAGCGCCCCTTGATATTGAGATTGCGGCACTTACCTTTCCAGAAAGCGCCGAGCCGATTACGGTGCTAACGGGAGTACCCCTCTATGAGCGGATTCAAACTGCATCTAGGTTGTTAAAAGAAAGACACCAAGTCAAAGTGGATTATGAAAATCACAGACGCGATTATCAAATTAAACAATTGACGGCCCAATTAAACCAAACTAAAAATCAGTTAACAAACGAACAAAAAGCTAAACAAAGCCTAGAAACAAAGCTAAATGAATCCGAACAAAAACTTACGCAAGCAAATACTCGGCTTGAGAAACAACAGGCAGAAATCAAACACTACAAGGGCACGCTAAACCGTAAAGCTGTCCGCGCAACGTTAAAAGTAACAGATTCACTTGCCAAACTAAAAGGACGTACTCCATAAAAAAACCTGTTTTCCAAATTCATTTTGGAAAACAGACTTTTTTAAGTTTGTGCTGTTTTAACAACGGGGGTTGCGATCGGTAAATCGATTCCAGCTTTTAGCAAGGCTTCGCGAATTTTTTTCAGTAAATCGCGCTGAACACCAAATTGTTCCCCATTTACGGCCGTACCTACAATGCGAATTACTTGGTTGGTTCCGTCTGAGCTTTCAACTCCGAGCACAGCAGGTGTTTCAACAATGTTTTTGTTGCTACTCTTTTCTTCTTCACAAATTTGTTCGATGATTTGAATCGCTTTTTCTGTGTCCGCTTTTGGACTAATCGCAACATCAACAAGCACACGCATATTGCCGCGAGAATGATTGCTTACAATCATGATCTGACGGTTTGGGATAAAGTGAAGTGTTCCATCAAAGTCACGAACTTGAGTAGTACGTAGACCTAAGTTTTCCACATATCCATTGACGGTATCAAGGGTGATACTATCTCCGACATCAAGCTGACGCTCTAGCAAGATGAAAAAGCCTGTCACAACGTCACTTACAAGCCCTTGGGCACCAAAAGCAATCGCTAAACTCGCTACTCCAGCTCCAGCAATTATAGCTGTTACATTAATAAAGTTTTGCAAAATTAAAATCGCAAATACGAAGAACAACACATACCCATAAAAGTTTAAAATCAAGCCTTCGAGCGTATCCGCGCGGTTGTTTGAAACAGCTGGATTGCGCCGGTACTTTTTGAAAAAACTTTTGATGATCTTAGAGCCCGCGTATTTTAAAATAAAGTAAAGGATGATTAAAACGAGAATCTCAAGACCAACACTGATGACTTTTGAAATCACGGCATCCCAATCAATGGATTTAAACCATTTGGTAAAGTAGTTCACGCTTTCAGCCACATCCTTTGTTGTTTCTTTTTCCATTTCATCCAACCTTTCTTTCAATGAAATGTCCCTTCTCATTTTAACAAAGGCTTTCTAGTGAGACAACCGAAATGAAGATGAGAACGAAGTTTAAAAAGCAGTTTTCTCCGTTTCTTGCGAAAAATACTTGCTTTTTCTAACAAAAAAAGGTAAAATAGGCGTTGCAATTAATAATATCGTTTTCATGTTACTGTTACGAACAGGCATGGAAGGTTTGAAGAGACAACTGTGTCCCATTCTAGACTTTCCGTGTCTTTTTTTTATTTTTTGTCTCACTTGTGTGAAGTAGCTTTTGAGGAGGAATACGTATGTTTAAAAAAAATGTTCAAAAAAAGAAAAAAGATGAAAGCATCTACGCGCATGCAACAGGAAATTTTGTGCCACTTGAAGAAGTTCCAGATCCTGTTTTTAGCGGGAAAATGATGGGTGAAGGCATTGCCATTAAGCCAACTGACGGAACAATTGTAGCGCCTGTTGATGGTGAAATCATTCAACTCGCTGAAACAAAACATGCTTTTGGGATCCGCACAGCTTTAGGAGAAGAAATTCTTGTCCACATTGGTCTTGAGACCGTAGCCTTAAAAGGAGAAGGTTTCGAAGTACTTACTAAAATGGGGGAAAAAGTGAAAAAAGGCGAACCACTTATTAAAGCTGATCTCGCTTATATTGAAGAAAACGCAACAAGCACAATTGTTCCAATGGTTGTGACAAACAGCCCAGAAGGAAAGTTTGATTTTGATTGGAAAAAAGTAACAGAAACAGTTGCTGGCGAAACGGAAGTCTTCGTTACAACACTTAAATAAAATAAGAAATCGTATACATTCACTTGAAAGCAAAAGAGGGAAGCTAGATGAAAATCATTCGGATCTTAAATAACAATGCAGTCGTGCTAAAAGATGGCAACGAAGAAAAAATTGCCATTGGTGCGGGTATTGCCTTTAACAAAAAAAAGAAACGATGTTGTTGCTACCAATAAAATTGAAAAAATGTTCGTGATGCAAGATGAATCTGAACATTTTCAAGAACTATTGAAGCGCATCAATGAAGAATATTTTGCGGTATCCGAAGAAATCATTTCCTATGCAGAGGTTACGCTTCCCTTCAAGCTTAGTGAACATATTCATATTTCGCTAACAGACCATCTGGCTTTCTCGATTGAACGATTAAAAGAAGGAATTATTCTTCAAAATCGTCTCTTGAATGAAATTAAAGTTCTTTACGAACCAGAATTTAAAATCGGTCTTTGGGCGATTAATCATATCAAAGAACGTTTTGGACTCGATATGCCTATTGATGAAGCAGCCTACATTGCGCTTCACATTCATACAGCTAAAATCGGTGCTGGAGATATTCATGAAAGTGTTAGACAAGCATCCATCATTTCGAGCATGATTGAAGTGATTACATCAAGTCTTCGGATCACACTTTCAGGTCAGGATATTGCTTACGAGCGTCTTATTACTCATCTGCGTTTTGTACTCAATCGAGTGGAGAAAAAAGAACTTCACACGATGGATGACGAAATGCTTACAATGATCAAGAAAAAATTTGAATTTAGTTTTAATACTGCGAAGAAAGTGGCAGATTTGCTCAAAGAAAATTACAAGTTGCTACTTCCAGAAGCAGAATTAGGATATATTGCCCTTCATGTGGAAAGATTGAGGAGCTTTTGGGAAAAATAAATTTTTAGGAGGCATTTTAAGATTATGGACGTATTAAAACGATTTGCAATCGGTGCGGTTTATCCGATCATTGCGCTTGTAATCATTGGGGTTTTCTGGCTTGCGTATGCAGCAACAGGCATGAAAGCCATTGATTCAATTTATCAAGGACTCATTCTTATGTTCCCGCTGATTGTATCGATGGGAATCGCGATTGGAATTGCAAAAGATCATAGTGGAGCATCTGCTCTTGCAGGAGCAGTTGGCTGGCTCGTTTACGCGGCTGTTATTGTTTCTCTGAATTTTCCGAAAAACGGAGTCTTTACACCTACAGAATTCTCCGCTAATTTCAACTTTTTAAGTGGAATTTACATGGGGATTGCAGCGGGAGTACTTTATAACAAATTCTACAACATTCGTCTTCCAGAGTGGTTGGCGTTCTTTGGTGGTCGTCGTTTTGTTCCGATCGTCACATCTGTTGTAGCCTTGTTTATAGGGGCTTTTGTAGCGGCAATTTTCTAAGGAATTGAAAAGAGAAATGGAGGAAATAACATGTTAGGTGGATTACAAAAAATTGGGAAAGCCCTTATGCTTCCAATTGCCGTACTTCCGGCAGCGGGACTTTTAAACCGCCTTGGGGCTGATGATGTTTTCAATGTACCATTTATTCACTCAGGTGGGGCAGCACTATTTACATTCTTATCATTATTATTTGCAATCGGGATTTCAATTGGACTTTCAAAAGACAATAGTGGAGCAGCAGGACTAAATGGTGCGATTGTCTTTTTCATTTTAAACTTTGGAGTTATCGGCGTAAATTCAAGTATTAACATGGGTGTTTTTGCAGGTTTTATCGCAGGTTTAACAGCGCCGATTCTTTATAATTATATGTATGACAAAAAAAATCTTTGGAAACCAAGAATTTTTAGATGGCAAACATGTAGCCATTATTATTAATGCCGTATTAACTTTACTTCTCGTTGTTATCTTTGGAGCTGCTTGGCCAACAATTCAAAACGGCTTAGACGCACTTAATGGCTGGATTACAAGTGCAGGAGCATTCGGTTCAGCAATCTATGGAATTTTAAACCGTGCACTCATTCCAACAGGCCTTCACCACGTACTAAATACGTATTTGTGGTTTGGGTATGGGGACTTTGTGGATGCTGCCGGACAGATGGTTCATGGTGACATTAACCGCTTCTTCGCAGGCGACCCAACAGCAGGGACATTCCAAGTTGGTTTCTTCCCAGTCATGATGTTTGGTCTTCCTGGGGCTGCCTTTGCGATGTACCTAGCAGCGAAAAAGAAAAATCGTGCTGAAGTTGGCGGAATGATGTTATCGCTTGCTGTTACAGCTTTCCTAACAGGGATTACAGAACCGATCGAATTTACATTCATGTTTATTGCACCATTCCTATACGCGATCCACGCAATTTTAATGGGTGTATCGATGTTTGTGACGAATTTACTGGGCATTAAACTTGGCTTTACCTTTAGCGCTGGGGCGATCGACTTTGTCCTTAACTTTACGAAAGGACATAATGCATGGCAGCTAATTCCGATCGGACTCGTATTCGCAGTTATTTATTTTGTTCTCTTCTATTTCATCATCAAAAAGTTCAACTTAAAAACACCAGGACGTGAAGATGAAACAGAAGAAAGCCTCGCGATGGAAATGCCAAATGCAGAAGTGCAAGAATCCGCAGCATCACTTGGCGCAACAGAAGCAGACCTTCCAAATGGGAAAGTAGATAAGTACGAACAAATGGCGCGAGGATACCTTGGTGGACTTGGCGGAGAAGACAACCTTGTGAAAGTGGATAACTGCACCACACGTCTTCGCTTACAAGTAAAAGATGCGGATTTGATGAACGAAGCGGCACTGAAAAAATCAGGAGCACGTGGGGTTGTGAAAATTAATAAAGAAAATGTGCAGATTATTGTTGGAGCAGACGTTGAGTTTGTGGCAGATAAGATGCGAGATATTACGGGTAAATAATAAAAATACAAGCGACAAGCGAAATGCGCCGTGTAACTCGGACATTTCGTTTGTCGTTTTTTTACGATTGAAACTTGAAATTTGTTTCGTTTTTCTAGATAATAAAAAAGATTGGAGTGAAGCGAAATGTTAGAAGTGATTGTGGAAAATGCAGAAGATGCCAAGTTAGCTGAAATATATGGAGCAAACCGGCTGGAAGTTGTTTCGGCTATCAGTGAAGGGGGACTTACCCCGAGCTACGGGGTGTTAAAAGAAATTGTCGGAGCGACAAGCTTACAGACGATGGTCATGATACGCCCACATAGTCATTCTTTTGTATATAGTGAAAGCGACCAGCGAGCGATCCAAACAGATATAGAGGTTGTAAAGGAGCTAGGAGCATCAGGCATTGTGTTTGGAGCAGTGACAGCTTCCGGGGAGATTGATACAGCACTACTTGAAAAAGTGCTTGAATGGAAAGGAAATTTGCGATTTACATTTCACCGCGCGATTGAAGCGACAAACGACATAGAAAAAGCATATGATACCTTGAAAACTTATGGCAAGAAGATTGACCAGGTTTTGACTTCAGGCGGCACAAAAAGCGCTATGGATTCGATTCCGCTACTTCAAAAATGGATAACAGAAAGTCGCGAAGATCCTGATGCGTTGTCAATTTTAGTAGGCAGTGGTGTGACCGATCAAAATATTCGTGAGCTACATCTCGCTCTTTCAAATGACGCTTATCACGTAGGTGGCGGAGCAAGAATTTCTGGAAGCTTTGCTAATTCGCTAGATCCTGAACGAATTGAGCGCATCCAAGCGATAATTAACAACTGAAACACGTGTAGCCATCAAGTAAGGGATAAGGTATAATGAAGCAAAGAAGAAAAAACGAGGTGGACCAGATTCGTGAATAATCTAATTGGAAAAAGCGTGACCATGAGCGTGAAAGAAATCATGGAAGATGGCTTCTTGCTTGAAAAAGATGGAGCAACTGTTCGGATGAAAAAAGGAAATACGAGCCGACTTGACTTAACTCCTGGCGAAGAAATTTTAGTTTTTCTTTATGTCGACTACGATCACGAACTAACGGCAACAACGACGATTCCAAAGGTACAAGTAGGTCACTACGGTTTTGGGACGGTAACGGAAGTTCGAAAAGATCTAGGCATCTTTATGGATATTGGAATTGAAAAAGACATTGTGATCTCTATGGATGATATGCCTGCACTATCGCATCTTTGGCCGAAAAAAGGAGATCGTTTAATGCTTGCTTTGCGCGTGGATGATAAGGAGCGAATTTGGGGTGTTCTCGGGTCTGAGACAGAATATAAAACGATTGCTCATGCTGCTAAACAAGAAATGTTTAATCAAAATGTCTCTGGGACGGTATATAAGTTATTAAAAGTCGGTTCGTTTGTTTATACGGATAATGGCTATATTGGCTTTATTCATGAAAGTGAGCGAACTTCTGAACCACGACTTGGCGAATATTTGAAAGCGCGAGTGATCGCCGTTAAACCAGACGGATCACTTAATCTTTCTCTTCGTGGGCGCGTTCATGAAGTCCTTAGCGATGATGCGGAAATGATTTTGACCTATCTGCGAAGCGTGGGGGGAGAAATGGGCTTTGGCGACAAGTCTAATCCAGATGCTATTCGCGGGAAATTTGGGATCAGTAAGGCACAATTTAAACGTGCACTTGGGACGCTTATGAAAGCAGGAAAAGTAACGCAACAAGCGGGCCTTATTACAAAATTAACGGAAGAAGATTCAGACTAAAGTCTTAGTGAGGGGTACACCTGTAGCGGTTTGCCCCTTATTCGACTTCTTTTTATAATAGAAAAAGGTTCAATGTGAAAAAAAGGAGGTGTCGCTATGAAAAAAATCGAGAGCTCTGTTCTTTTTTTTGTTTATTGTAATTGTGGCGCTTGGTATTGGACTTGAAATGCTGTTTAGATGGCAGCTTCTTGTTGTTTTTGCGCTTGGAATTATTTTTTTATACACATCAAGAAAAGCTGGGATTTCTAAGAAAAAGCAGCGCAATCGTTTATTTTTAGCCGCTGTTTTCATTTTACTGGCTGTGCTTTTAACGACATCTTTTTAAAATCGGAATTGTTATTTTCGGCATTTTTGCGATTTTTCATTATATCAACCGTAAACGTGCACCTGAACTTTTAATGGTAGAAACAAAAGAACCAGGAAAAATAGATCGTGTTAATCATTTCATTAAAAATCAGTGGTTTGGAAACCAGCGTGTACTTGATGTGGTTTACGAGTGGGAAGACATTAACATTCAAACTGGAATTGGAGATACAATCATTGACCTAGGCAATACGGTTTTACCAACCGGTGAAAGTGTCATCATGATTCGTAGCATTTCAGGGAAAATTCGCTTGCTTGTTCCGTTTGACCTAGGAATTTGTCTAGAGCACTCTGCAATTTTTGGAAAATTACAGTACGATAAAAAAAACAACATCCGTTCAAAATGATTCAATCAAACTTTATTCAGACAACTACGAGACAGCTGCGCGTAAAGTGAAGATCGTGACTTCTGTTGTGCTCGGTGATTTAGAGGTGATTCGTCTATGACCTATACACGCACGCAGATGATTCTTTGCTCGACACTAATTTTTATCACTTCAATGGTTGGCAGTTTAATTTATTTTTTTGTCAGTGGTTTAACGTGGTATGAATTTTTAATTGGAGTCAAAATCTTGTATTTGCCCTTTGTGATTTTTGTACCTCTTACTTCTATTTTGGCGGGGTTAATGGTTGGAGCTGTTTCAGGCTATTTAATCAAACAAAAGTTTGAAGGAATTGATTTTGAGATTCGCTTGCTAGAGCAAGGGGATCTTGAGAAAAAATTTCAAGAGGAAGAAAATTTAGTAGAAGTGGCGCAAGTCTACAAGCAAATTGATCGATTACGTGATAAAATGAAATCGCAGACTTTACTGACACAAAAAATTGCCAATGAAAAGGCTGAAATTAGTGGTGAAACAAAAGAAGCGATTCTTTCGGAGGAACGGCACAGGATTGCACGTGAACTGCATGATTCTGTTAGTCAGCAATTGTTTGCCGCAATGATGCTTTTATCGGCTTTAAACGAGCAAGTCGCAAAAGATGATTCCCCCGTTTTGAAAAAGCAACTTCGAATGGTAGAATCGATCGTAAATGAGTCCCAGTCAGAAATGCGCGCGCTCCTCTTGCACTTGCGTCCAACTCAACTAGAAGGAAAATCGCTTAAGAAAGGGATGGAGCAACTTCTTAAAGAATTGACAACTAAACTCCCTATTAAAGTGGAGTGGCAAATTGAGAATCTTCAGCTCCAAAAAGGTATTGAAGACCATCTATTTCGAATTGTACAGGAACTGTTGTCCAACACTCTTCGGCATTCAAAGGCAAAGCTTCTAGAAGTTCGCTTTGTAGAAATTGATAATATGGCGGTTTTGAAAGTCGTTGATGATGGAGTCGGATTTGATATGAATGCTGTTCCACAAGGCTCATATGGTCTACAAAACATGCGTGAACGGGTGCAGGAGTTCGGTGGAACGATTAAAATTATCAGTTTTCCAAATAAAGGAACAAGTGTTGAAATTAAAATCCCTTTAGTGGCTGAGAAGGAAGTGGACGAAGAATGATAAAGGTATTACTTGTAGATGATCATGAGATGGTACGGATCGGGGTATCCGCTTATTTATCCGTTCAAGATGATATGGAAGTTGTTGGTGAAGCAGAAAACGGACGTGAAGGTGTAGAAATGGCTCTTGAGTTACGTCCAGATATTATATTGATGGATCTTGTCATGGATGAAATGGATGGAATTGAAGCCACCAAAGAAATCCTTCAAAACTGGAAAGAAGCAAAAATCATCATTGTCACAAGTTTTATTGATGATGAAAAAGTATACCCTGCACTTGAAGCAGGGGCAAGCAGTTACATGTTAAAAACATCAACGGCAGGAGAAATTGCTGATGCAATTCGTGCTACATACGGCGGGGATTCAGTGTTTGAACCGGAAGTAACAGGCAAGATGATGCAACGCTTAACAGCAAAACCAGAAAAAAAACTTGCATGATGACCTGACTAACCGCGAACAAGAAATTTTACTTTTAATTGCGGAAGGAAAATCCAATCAAGAAATTGCCGATGAGTTGTTTATCACGCTAAAAACAGTGAAAACACATGTGAGTAATATTCTCTCTAAACTAGATGTACAAGACCGTACCCAGGCGGCAATTTATGCGTTTAAACATAATCTAGTGAAGGAAGATGAGTAAGAGAGGAGAGAATTCGTATGAAGGAAGGATTTGCGGTTATTGGCTTAGGACGGTTTGGCGGAAGCATTTGCCGTTCACTTGTTGAGCAGGGGATGGAAGTGCTCGCGATCGATTCTGATGAAGAACGTGTCAATGAGTATATGTCAGTTGCTACCCACGCAGTTATTGCGAATTCAACAGATGAAAATGCATTACGTCAGCTAGGAATTCGGAATTTCGAACATGTGATCGTTGCGATTGGTGAAGATATTCAGTCGAGTATTTTAACGACTTTAATTCTAAAAGAAATGGGTGTAAAACTCGTTACAGCAAAAGCAACGAATGATAAGCATGCAAAGTTGCTCGATAAAATTGGTGCAGACCGAGTGGTCCATCCAGAACGAGATATGGGACGAAGAATTGCCCATTATATTGTCTCAAAGAACATGCTAGACTATTTGGAGTTGTCGGATGAATATAGCTTAGTTGAAATTTCGGTTTCCGATCCACGCTTTTTTGACAAAAGTTTGCAAGAACTTGATTTTCGAAATGCCTATGGCGTAAACATTGTGGGCATTAAGCGTGATCAAGAAATGATCATTACTCCTGAGGCGACAGCAATTTTGCAGGATGGAGATATTTTGATTGTTATTGGCTCCGATGATGATATTGAACGATTACAAGAAAAAATTCAATGAGAGTTTTATGATAAGTCGAATCAACTTAGTTGGTCGGCTTTTTTTGTTTGGGCATTTTTTCGTAGAAAGCCAATTAATTAGCGCTGATTAAATTTGAATGCAAGTGGATAATTTTTTACTGTCACTATATAGTTTGGTGAAAAATGAAAATACTTTTGAGTAGGCTAATCCGTTATTTTTACTTGAAGATGGCAGATTTTTTTGGCTTTTCACTTCAGAGTCTTGATTTCTAGATAACGATGGTTCTCGTGCTTTTTGTACTTTCATTTATTTTTCACTGGAGAATGGCGAGTAATGAAGAATAAATAAAAAAAGCTTGATGTCAGCAGTTAAACTGACATCAAGCTTTTTATACTTCCATAATAATTGGTAAAATCATTGGACGACGCTTCGTTTTTTCATATAAAAATGGTTGAAGCGTATCAGTGATTTCATTTTTTATTTCCGAACGTTGTGGATTCTTACTCTTCATCAGTTTTTCTAACTGACGTTTTAGTAAGTTTTGCGCTTCGCCAATCAAATTCCCGGATTCACGCATGTAGATAAACCCACGTGAGATGATGTCAGGGCCAGCCATCACTTTTGCTTTATCCATATCGACGGAAACAACAACAGTAACGAGTCCTTCTTCTGAAAGAATACGACGATCACGCAAGACAATATTTCCAATATCGCCAATACCACTACCATCAATATAGATGCTCGCAGCTTGGATTTTACCAGCTACATGTGCAGACTCACTTGTTAATGCAAGCACATCTCCGTTTCCACATATAAAGCTATTTTCTATTGGAACATCACATTCTTCAGCCAGTTCAGCATGAATTTTTTGCATCCGGTATTCCCCGTGGATGGGCATGAAGAATTTTGGCTTCATCAAACGAAGCATAAGTTTTTGTTCTTGTTGACCACCATGTCCAGAAGTATGAATATTGTTGACTTTGCCATGAATCACTTCTGCACCAGCTTGATACAGTAAATTGATCGTTCTATTCACACTAATCGTGTTTCCTGGAATAGGGGACGAGGAAAAGACAACGGTGTCACCAGGTTGAATCTGGATTTGTCTGTGCGTACCATTTGCGATTCGAGATAATGCGGCCATCGGTTCCCCTTGGCTTCCTGTACAAAGAATAGTGAGTTCGTTTGCTGGGATACGATTGATTTGATTAGCTTCAACAAATGTATTTTTAGGCGCTTTAATATAGCCAAGCTCTTGACCAATGGTAATAGCAGATTCCATGCTTCTACCAAATACCGCAATCTTACGTCCAGTTTCAATAGAGGATTCAACCACTTGTTGAAGTCGGTAGATATTAGAAGCGAATGTAGCGAAAATAATTCGTCCAGGAACATCCCGAAAGATGTTTTTGATGCTTTCACCAACAACGCGTTCACTCATTGTGAAATTTGGAACTTCGGCATTTGTACTATCGGATAATAAGCAAAGCACTCCTTCTTTTCCGATCTCTGCCATTTTAGTTAAGTTTGCAGGTTCGCCGACTGGTGTAAAATCGAACTTAAAATCACCAGTATGAACAATATTTCCAGAAGGAGTCTTAACGACAACTCCATAAGTATCAGGGATACTATGCGTTGTTCTAAAGAAAGATACACTCGTTTTACGGAACTTAAAGACGTCATCTTCTTCAAACTCATAGATTTTAGTTTGACGTAGTAAGCCGTGTTCTTCTAATTTATTGCGGATAAGTGCACTTGCAAGCTTTCCAGCATAAATTGGAATATTGATTTCACGAAGAAGGTAAGGAACTCCACCAATATGATCTTCGTGACCATGGGTAATAAATAAACCCTTTATTTTTTCTTTGTTTTTAACGAGATAATTATAATCTGGAATAACATAATCAATTCCGAGGAGCTCATCTTCCGGGAATTTAATTCCAGCATCAATTAAAATGATTTCATCTTGAAATTGTACGCCATACGTATTTTTACCGATTTCGCCAAGTCCACCCAAAGCGAAAACAGCTGTTTCATTGTTTTTAACAAATTTCATAGAGCTTATTTCTTCCAGAGCTTAAAGTCTGGTTGCCTTTCTTCATAAGCAAGGTGCTTTTCACTAAGCGCATCAATATGTTCGATGTGGAAAGGCTCAGTTTTTAAATTTTGGCGCACTTCAACTTCATCATTTGCTTCGATATAAAGTGAACGTGTTTTTTCACGCACCGGTGTTTCGGTGCTTGTTTCTTGATAAAATACTTTAAAAATCATTTTATTCTCTCCTTTAATAGTAAATATTCAAAAGTCAGGAAATCTAGTCTTGATCCGAACTTTTAAGTCGATTTTTGGCGGATATATTTAGTTATACAGCATCAGAAAAACTGAAAAAAGGCAAAACGAAAACAATCACAGTTCTCGAGTTTTCAAACTTGTGTCGCGTTTTTCTTTTGCAAGACTTTAATCGCAAAGCAGCTCGTCATGAATTTTCACAAATTCTTTGAAGAGCAAACTGCATTAAAATCTTATTTTTTCCGTTTCGTTGTAGGTTTCTTACTTTATCCGAACTATATCCTTGCTTTCTAATATACCATAAAAATGTATAAATGCTACAGGAAAGTGCTTTTTATTTTTTGAAAAAAAGTTCTTTTTCATGATTTTACAACCATTTTGGGTTGATTTTTGATATACTGGTAGCGGATAAATTGATTGGGTGAAGGAGTAGATTATGAGTAAAATTGTCTTTTTTGATGTGGATGGGACGCTTTTTGATGACAACAAGGAAATTCCAGCTTCCACAAAAACTGCTGTGAGAGCACTGAAGGAAAAAGGGATCTATGTAGCGATTGCAACGGGGAGAGCCCCTTTTATGTTGGACGATGTTAGAAGGGAACTGAATATCGATTCGCTTGTTTGCTATAACGGTCAGTATGTGATTTTTGAAGGAGAAGTCTTATTGAAAAATCCACTTCCGCAAGAATCACTTGAACGCCTAATCACAGTAGCAACAGAAAACGATCATCCTATTGTTTTCTCGGCAAGTGATACGATGCGTGTTAATTTGCCGAATCATCCTGGAGTTTCTAAGGGAATGAAATCACTAAAACGGGAATATCCGAAAGTGGATGCTAACTACTATAAGGGGCGAAATATCTATCAGTGCTTGCTCTTTTGTGAAGAAGAGTTTGATTCGTTTTATAGTGAAAACTTCCCGCAGTATCGCTTTATGCGCTGGCATGATGTTTCTGTTGATGTTTGTCCAAGTGACGGCTCTAAAGCTCGCGGAATTCGTAATATGATCAAGAAATTAGGCTTTTCAATGGAAGATACTTATGCATTCGGCGATGGTCTAAATGACATTGAGATGTTACAAGAAGTAGGTTGTGGTGTTGCAATGGGAAATGGACGACCAGAAGTCAAAGCTGTTGCTGATTATGTGACGACATCTGTATCTGATGATGGGATATTAAATGGTTTGAAGCAAATAGGGTTGTTGTGAGATTATTCTGATTGTTTGAAACGAAAGCAATTTTTATAATTTAAAAGTCCTGTATTGTGGAAAAATAACTTTTCCTTTGTGGGGTCAATTGTCATTTTTTGTATGATTTCTAGAAAAAGGTTTGTCAAATCGCCCGTGGGAGTGTAAGATATTAACAGTTGCTTTTGTGCTGTAAAGCAAGTAATTAATAAAAAAAAGTTCATTAATGAAAAAGGGGTGTTTAAATGAGTGAGCAAAAAGGAAACAAACCATTTGTTCCTTATGTACCGGCATCAAAATCCCTTCCAGAAATCACAGGTTTTTCGATTGTATTAGGGGTTATTTTAGCGATTCTTTTCGGTGCGGCTAATGCTTATCTCGGGTTGAAAGTTGGTTTAACGGTTTCGGCGTCTGTTCCAGCAGCCGTTATTTCAATGGGGATTCTAAGAGGTATTTTTAAACGTGATTCAATACTTGAAAACAATATCGTACAGACGATGACGACAGCCGGGGAAGCATTAGGTGCTGGAGCTGTATTTACAATTCCTGCCTTATTCTTACTCGGTGTTGAAATCAATCAAATCATGTTGATTTTCATCGTGCTAACTGGGGGATTCTTGGGTGTGTTCATGATGGTGCCGCTTCGTCGGATGCTGATTGTCAATGAACATGAAACATTGCCATATCCAGAAGGGACTGCCTGCGCGGAAGTACTTAAATCCGGCGAAACGGGTGGTTCACAAGCTAAGCTTGTCGCACTTGGTTTTGTAGCAGGAGGACTTGTTAAGGTATTAACAGATGGTTTTAAATTGTTTAAAAGTGAAGTTCAGGTGGGTGTTTTTAAATTTCAAAATGCTTTCGTAGGAACACAAATTTATCCTGCACTTGTAGGCGTCGGCTTTATTATTGGCCCTAAAATTGCTGGACAAATGGTTGCCGGTGGTTTGATGGCTTCACTTGTACTTGTTCCAACTATTGCCTTTTTTGGTGGAGAAAGCGCTCAAGTGATTTTCCCGGCAACAGAAGCTTTGCGTAGTTTAGACGTAGCAGCGATCTGGGATAATTACATACGCTATATCGGTGCTGGAGCTGTTGCGGCCGGTGGTTTGATTACACTTATTAAGACTTTACCAGCGATTTTCCAAACACTTCGTAGTACAGTGCAAAGCATGAGTAAGCATAAAAAACATCATTTAATGGAATTAGAACGGACTGACCGCGATATTCCGATGAAATGGGTTTTAATTTGTACAGCTGCCATTTTGCTTATTATTGCATTTGATCCATTTACAAATGTTGGAATTATTGGTGCACTTGCAATCGGAATTTTTGGATTCTTATTTGTAACCGTAGCATCCCGAATTGTTGGGATTGTCGGAAGTTCATCCTCACCTGTATCCGGAATGACCATCGCAACGCTTCTTATTGTAGCGCTTGTGTATAAGGCATTTGGATATCACGGTAATGAAGGAATCTTGTTGACATTAACCGTCGCTGCCATTGTATGTTCGGCGCTTGCGGTTGCAGGAGACATTTCACAAGACCTTAAAACAGGTTATCTTGTTGGAGGTACCCCGTGGAAGCAGCAAGTTGCCATGATGATTGGTGTTTTAGCAAGTGGTCTTGTGATGGGGTATATCTTGACGCTACTTGATAACGCTTATGGAATGGGTTCAGCAGAACTTCCAGCTCCTAAAGCGATGTTAATGAAGATTCTTGCGGAAGGAATTTTAAATGGAAACTTGCCGTGGGATTTGATCTTCATTGGTGTATCCATTGCCGTTGTCGTTGAATTTATGGGACTTAATTCGCTTGTATTTGCCGTTGGTCTTTACTTGCCGCTTAACATCAGCGCGACAGTTATGTTCGGTGGATTTGTCCGCATGATTGTTAACGGTGTTATTAAGCGTAAGAAAGAAAAAGAAGAAGGCAATACACGGATTGAACGTGGAACGTTATTTGCTTCTGGGTTGATTGCTGGGGAATCTCTTCTTGGCGTTGTGATTGCCTTTATCATTTCGCTCAACTTAAACATTATTCCAGCGAATGTTCTAATTGAGAACCAGTGGCTGCCATTCATTGTCTTTATCATCATCTGTGCACTGCTTTATATCGCGACAGTTCCTCGTAAGAAAACAAACTAAGAGGTGAAAAAGTGTGGCGAGAAAAAAAAGTCAACTTGATTGATCAGATTCCTGTGTTGAAAGAAAAACTACAGGTCATAGATGAGGGGAAAGCGAGCTTTCTTGTGATTGAACGAAAAAATCCAATTGAAAAAATCGCGATTCGTTTTTTTAAACAGCCAGCTTTCCGAAAAATTAATTTAGATGTTGAAGGAGCGTTTATTTTAAAACGTCTTGATGGCATTAAAAATGTGGCCGAGTTAGAAGTGGATTTTAATGAAGCTTTTGGAAATGATGATGGAATGAGCCTTGCGCGCTTGGTTCGTTTTCTTCAGATCGTAGATTCATACGGTTGGTTAAAATGGAAAAACAAACCGCAAAACTAAAAATGAGCATCTGCTAAATCTAGCAGATGCTCTTATTTTGTATTTTGATTAAAAAAGTGAGGCTCAGCCCAAGAAGGAAACATCAGCGGCTCGCTAGTAAGCAAGTCGAGCAAACTTTTGACTCGGTGTTCCCGAGATGCGATCGCCTCTTCAATTTCCGTTTTGAAAAAGGGAAGATGTGCAACTAAAAAGTGTTTTTTAAGAGGCGTAGCCGCGTAAACATTAGTAGCTTGTACAAGCATGCGAAGTTCGTCATCAGTGAGGCGCGGTAAATCAACTGGAAGAATTAAATAACTTTGCCCCGTATCAAACGAGTCTTTTTGGCTGACACTATAAAGTCCCCCCAGTGGTCCATATTCCGTAACTTCACTTAAGTCAGGAACCAGCTGGATGTGCTTTTTGGAATGAAAAAGCCTTTGCATTGGCTGAATTTGAGCTTGATTGACTGAAATAAAGATCTCACGAGTGAACTTTTCAAGCTTTTGAATAGTTTGCTCGACGAAACAAAGCGAGCTCCCTTCGGGTCTATAAAAAGCTTTGTCACTACCAAAACGACTTGATTTTCCACCAGCAAGGACAATTGCTTTCAATGAATCAGTCTTTTTCAAGTTGACCACCCTTTAAACGAAGAATTTCATCTGTGAGCATTTGCGCTTCTGAGCGATAATGCGTGACAAAAATAACTGGAATGTCAAAATCACGGGCCATTTCTCGAACGAGATCCATACAGATAAAGCGGGTTTCTTCATCAAGTCCATTAAAGGGTTCATCTAGTAGTAGTAGCCTTGGATTTACGATCATTGCTCGTGCCATAGCGACTCGTTGCTTCTCACCACCAGAGAGTTTTTGTACAGACGAATAGAGGAGATGGGAAATTTGTAAATAATCACTTATATAACGAACTTGTCTTTCAATCGCTTCCTTGTTTTTTCGTGTTGTTTTATTTACTTTTAAACCAAAAGCAATATTTTCAAAGACATTCAAGTTAGGAAAAAGCGCCAAGTTTTGGAATAAATAACCAATCTTACGTTCAGAAGCAGGGAGACGTAGAGCAATTGAAGTATCTTCAAATAAAAGCTCTCCAAACTCGATTTTCCCTTGGTCGATCGGCTTTAATCCACTGATACATTGAAATAAAGTAGATTTACCAACACCACTTGCTCCCATAATAGCTGTGATTTGTGCATTAAACTCATAGTCCACTTTTAAATCATGAAACGGCATTTGTTTAGAGAAGGCAAGCTTTAAATTCATCCTACATCCCCCTCATGAGCTGACTTTGGCGAATAGTGAGGATATGAATAATAAAAAGAGCCGCAACGCCAATGAGTAAGTTAAATAATCCTAAATAGAAGGCGGTACGTAAATCACCTTGTTGAACCATGAAATAAATGCTTGAAGCGATGGTATCGGTTTTTCCTTCAATGTAGCCTGCTACCATAAGCGTCGCCCCAAATTCGCCCATCGCTCGGCAAAAACTAAGCAAAATACCAGCTAGAATCGGTTGCCAACAATTGGGCAAGATGACTTTTCGGAAAATCTGACCAGAAGTAGCAGAAAGCGTTTCAGCTGCCCAAACGAGTTCATGATCAATTGAAAGAAATGCGGCTTTCAATCCCTGATACATAATGGGTAAGATAATAATCGTTGTTGCAACAATCGCCCCAGCTAAAGAAAAAATAAAACTAAAGTGGAAAGTATCATATAAAAAAGCTCCAAACCCGTTATTTTTTCCGAAAAGACTTAGAAGAAGTAAACCAACAACAGTTGGCGGTAAAACAAGCGGCAGTAAAATGAGCGTTTCAATAGGAAGTTGCCATTTTGAATTGCGCTTTGCAAAAAAGTAACTGAGCGGTAACATCGCAAGAAAAGCAATGACCGTTGATAAAAGTGCGATAAAGATCGAATGCCAGACAGGTGTAAACATAGAAATCCTCCAAGTTAGCATAAAATAGTTTTTCTTTTATTATGGCGCCATAAAGCGAGAACTGTCAAACAAGAATTAAGAAAAAAAGAGATTTGCTGTTCATTTTTCTTGAATTACGGTATTATAGTAATGAAAAAAACGGTTAGAGATTGTGAAAAGGGGATAGGTAAATATGATAGAAAGAAGAACAACGATTCCTTTTAGCGAGGCAAGACAAATTGTTACGGAGCACGTGGAGCAGTTGAAGCCTGTTTCAGCTGGGCTGTTTCTTGCAAGAGGGAGGGTTTTGGCTGAGTCCATTTATGCACCTTTTCCGTCGCCTTATTTTCGTCGTTCTGGCTATGATGGCTTCGCAATATGTGCAGAAGACGATCATGATTTCCCGATCACACTTGATGTTGTGGCTGAAATCCCGTGCGGGGCTACTTATAACAAACGCCTGAATCCAGGCGAAGCTGTGCGAATTATGACGGGAGCAAAAGTTCCTGAAGGTGCAGACAAAATTATTATGCTGGAACAATCACAAACAACTGAAAAGAGTAATGAAATTCGCTTAATTAATACACAACCAAGCAGTAACATCACAGAAATAGGCACAGAGTTTCAAAAGGGTGATTTACTGCTCGAAAAGGGACACCAATTAAATGCGGGTTCGCTTAGTTTGCTTGCTTCTTTTGGGATAACAGAAGTGAAGGTTTGGTCAAAACCTAAAGTGGCAATTCTTTCGACAGGTTCTGAACTGGTTGCGGCAGGGGAAAAACTGCCTGATGGTAAAATTTATAATAGCAATGAGCCACTTCTCGTTTCTCTTGCGGAAGAATACGGAGCTGAAGTGGTCTATCATGAGGCGCTTTCGGATGATTATGAGGTGACATTGACTCGTTTGCGAGAAATTGCTGGAAAAGTAGACTTGATTTTAACGACAGGTGGCGTTTCTGTTGGCGATTTTGATTTTATGGCTGAAATTGCTAAACACGAAGCCCAGTTACTTTTTAATAAAATTCAAATGCGGCCGGGAAGTCCGACAACGGCCATGATATTTGAAGATACGCTACTTATTGCGCTGTCAGGAAACCCTGGCGCTTGCTTCACAGGCTTTCACTTATTTGCGGAGCCAGTTATTCGAAAGTTTTCTGGAGAGGCTTCGAGTATTGTTGAAGTAAGGGGTGTGATGGCTCGGGATTATTTGAAAAATAATGGTTATGATCGCTTTTTGCGCGGGAAAGCTAATTTTTCGGAAGGAAAGTACCAGGTAGAGCCTATAGGAAGCGATATGTCGAGCGCACTTGGGAATCTTCCATTTGCGAATTGTCTTATAATGATTCCACGTGGTAAAGTCGGAAAAGCAATAGGAGAAGAGGTTCGAGTATGGCTGCTATCCTCCAAGTTGTAGGGTATAAAAAGAGTGGGAAAACGACATTTATGAATCAACTCATTCAACAAGCGAAAGAGAAAGGTTTTACGGTCGCTGCTTTAAAGCATGATGCGCATAACTTTGATATGGACCATCCAGGAACGGATAGTTTTAGTTTTCGCGAAAACGGAGCAGATCATGTGGCACTTACTTCGAACCGGCAGTTTGCACTTCTAAGCCATATAAGTCTTTCTTTAAAGCAAGCCTTAGAGCGCTTACCAAAAACCGATTTGGTGGTCATCGAGGGATTCAAAGATGCCTCGTTTCCTAAGGTTGTGTTTGTGAAGAGTTTAGAGGAATATGTGGAGCTTAAGACAAGTTTAACCGAAGTACTTGCCTTTGCTTCCTTTTGCCCGCTTGCTAACGAACACATCCAGTTTATAGCAGAAGATGAAAAATGTGAACAACTGGCTGAATCACTGATAGAGGAGTTTTTAATATGAAATACGTAGCGCTTACAGAGGAAAAAATTGAGATTGAGCCGTTGTTTGCCAAACTAATTGATCCGAAATATGGAGCAATCAATACATTTACAGGAACGATTCGCGAATGGACTGGTGAAATACATACCGAGAAAATCCGTTATACTTCTTATAAAGAAATGGCCTTAAAAGAAATGGATCGACTTGCGACTGCTGTAGAGAAAGAGTATGATGCAAGCGTTGTTGTCGTACATCGTTTAGGAGAACTAGAACTTTCGGATATTGCGGTTTTTATTGGAGTTGCTACGGCACACCGAGCGGAAAGTTATGAAGCTTCCCGCATGATCATTGAAGAGTTGAAAAAAAGAGTGCCGATTTGGAAAGAAGAGTTTGACACAGATAAAATCAGATGGGGAGGTTCAAGCAATCATGAAAATTAAGTTTTTTGCTCATCTGGCTTTAAAGGTGGGAGAAGAGAGCCAAATTAACCCAGTGGGCTGCAAAGTCGTCGGAGATTTACGTGATTTAATCAGTAGTGAATTTCCTGAAATTGCGTTAGATTTGCCGAATTGTATGCTTGCTGTTAACATGGAATTTAAACAGGATGAAGATCATCTTCCAGAGACGATTGAAGAAATTGCCGTGATTCCACCTGTAAGCGGCGGATGAGGAAGTGAAAATGGGAATGGATCAACTGACACATTTTAATGCAGAAAACCGCGCTCAGATGGTTGACGTTACGGAAAAAGAAGAAACACGTCGCGTTGCGGTTGCAGAAGTGAAAGTTTGGATGCAAGAAGAAACACTTACGCGCATCAAAGCTGGACAAATTAAAAAAGGTGATGTCCTTGCTGTTGCGCAAGTAGCCGGAATTATGGCTGCCAAAAAAACAAGTGAACTGATTCCGATGTGTCATCCACTGATGACGACAAAAGCAGATTTGTCGTTTCAAGACAATGGGAAAGATACTCTCCAGATAACGGCAACGGTTGTCACAGTTGGAAAAACAGGTGTGGAGATGGAGGCACTCACAGCAGCGACTGTAGCTGGGCTTACGGTTTATGATATGTGTAAAGCAATGGACCGGGGGATGGAACTAAAAGAAGCACGTCTGCTCAAGAAATCTGGAGGAAAAAGTGGCGATTATTCGTCAAAATAGCAGGAGGTTGTAAAATGGAATTGTTAACAGACCGTTTTGGACGCGTCCATGATTATATTCGAATTTCCGTTACAGACCGTTGTAACTTGCGGTGCGTCTATTGCATGCCAGAAGAAGGGCTGAAATTTTTGCCTCATGAAGAAGTGCTCCAAAAAGATGAAATCATTGATTTTATGAAAATCATGGTGCAATTTGGAATAAAAAAAAGTGCGAATAACTGGTGGTGAGCCGCTACTTCGAACGGATATTGTAGAAATCATTCGGGGGATTTCTGCGATTCCAGAAATTGAAGACATAGCTGTTACGACAAACGCCATGTACTTAGCCAAAAAAAGCAGAGGCTTTAAAAGAAGCTGGATTGACGCGAATTAATGTTAGTCTTGATTCACTTCATGAAGATCGTTTCCGTGAAATCACTCGTGGCGGTAGGCTTCAAAAAGTGATCGATGGTCTGAAAAAAGCAGAAGAGGTTGGACTCTTCCCAATTAAACTCAATGTTGTTTTAATAAAGGGTCAAAATGACGATGAAATTTTGGATTTTCTTGATTTTACGAAGGATAAAGAAATCAATATTCGTTTTATTGAATACATGCCAATTGGTCATGCTGGAAACAGTTGGAAGGAAAAATATTTATCCCTTGAAACGATTTTTGAAAAATGCAAGGAACAAGGTCTTGAATATGAGCCAATCGATACCGTAACGGGCAATGGACCATCTGAAAATTATCGCTTAAAAGGCGCTAAAGGTTCCTTTGGTTTGATTCACCCTGTAAGCTCGCATTTTTGTGATAATTGTAATCGTTTAAGACTAACAGCGGATGGATACATCAAAGCTTGTCTTTACTGGGATGAGGAGTTAAATATCCGTCCCTTTATCCAAAATGATCCAGAAGAATTGATTCGTTTAGTGAAACAATCTATTGATAATAAACCAGAGAACCATGAAATGGCGCTAAAGTTGCAAGATGAAAACACCTCACATAAACCGACTTGGCGGCGTATGAGTCAAATAGGTGGTTAATAACAAAAGAGAGAAGCTTGTTCTAGGGGGAACAGGCTTCTCTCTTTATATTAGGTGAAGTAAATAGTGGATCTCAATCCTTTGACAAGCTTATTTGAGCGGCGTAAACTTAAAATGTAAAGCGCTTTCAAAAATGACGAAGGAGAGATAATTCATGAAATTACAAGACAAAGTTGCAATCATTACAGGGGGAGCGGCTGGAATAGGTTTTCAAACCGCATTACTTTTTTTGAAAGAAGGGGCACGTGTTGTCTTCACAGATGTAAATCAAACAGCTGGGGAAGAAGCTTTAAGCGAACTAAAAAAGGTAAGCCAAGAAGTCCTTTTTGTTAAGCAAGATGTAAGCCAAGAAGTCCTTTTTGTTAAGCAAGATGTAAGCCAAGAAGCTGACTGGGAAACAGTTGTCAAGAAAACGAAAGAGACTTTTGGACGAATCGATATTCTATTTAATAATGCTGGCATCTACGTGATTAAGCCTATTCCAGAAATTACAATGGAAGACTGGAACCGAATGATGGGAATTAATGTCACGGGTGTCTTTTTGGGATTAAAACACGTTCTTCCAGAAATTGAAAAAACAGGTTCAGGCTCCGTGATTAATGCTTCGTCCATTGCAGGCCTCAAGGGAAGCCCAGGACATCTTATGTACGGAGCTAGTAAAGGAGCCGTTCGTTTGATGACGAAAGATGCAGCAGCAGAATATGCGGCAAAGGGGATCCGGATTAATTCGATTCATCCTGGATACATCACAACACAAATGGCTAACTACGCTTCTGAAACACTCAATTTAACAAAACGCGAACTCGATAAGAGTTATCCACTTGGACGGATGGGGAAACCAGAAGAGGTAGCGAAGATGGTTCTCTTTTTGGCTTCTGATGATTCTGCCTTTTCAACGGGCGCTGAATTCGTTTTGGATGGCGGCGTAACCAATATTGTTTGAGCCTAAAAAAAACGCTTCAGAAATTTTTCTGAAGCGTTTTTTATAGTTGTTTTCTTCGCTCGGCAATTAAATGAGGTAGCTCAGGTAAAATCAAATTTTGCATGCCTGTTTGGACAGCGTTTTTTGAACCTGGCAAAGCGAAGAATAAACTATCCCGTTTGGTGAATCCGGCAAAAGCCCGAGATGCCATTGCCTTTGATCCGATTTCTTGATAGCTGATCATTCGAAACAACTCCCCAAACCCAGGAACCTCTTGCTCAATTTGTTGGAATAGGGCTTCAAAAGTTACATCCCGTTTCGAAATTCCTGTTCCCCCCGTTGAGATTAAGCAAGAAATTTGTTTTTCTTCTAGTCGCTTGAGAGCTAGGCGGATTTCATCAGCATCATCAGGGACAAGGACACGCTCTAAAACAGGATGCCCACTTGCTTCCAGTAATTCTTTAATCATCATTCCGCTAGCATCGGTTTCAAGTGTTCGGGTATCGCTGATTGTGAGTATCGCGCAGTCTACCTGTAAAACATTAGAATCGTGCAAAAAACAACTCCTCCTCAATTAAAAAAATGGTGGTAAGCTTTTTTAGCATCAGTCAAGTCACTCGTTCCATGGATGAGCACTCGACCATTTTTAAAGACAGAAAACGTATAAGCAAGAAACTCGAAAGTGAGGATAAATGGATTTTGACTGAATTCGATTTTCTCGGCTTGAAGTCGATTTATAATTTGTATAAATTCAGCACGCTTACGATCAGGAAGTCGAAACTGAACGGTATCTTTCCCACAAAGCGCGATTGGCTTTTCCGAAAAATTTATTTCAGGAGCGACTTTTGAACTGCAGGAAGGGCAATCCGACCTTTTGGCAACTTTTAGTGGCTGAAAGGTCATCGTCCAATTATCTAGTTGATAGAAAACGTTATATTCAAAGTGCTCATCCAAAAGTAGTCGAGTGAGCAATGAGACTTGAAATCCAGCAGTAATTGGAACAAGCGGTGCATGAACGCCAACTAATTCACAACTCGTTTCGTTCGTTTGCGGTGTTTCGCCAATTAAACAAGTTAGACAAGCAGAGTTTTGGCTTCGAACTGGAAATAAACTGGCGTATGTTCCTGCACAAGAAGTGTAGATCCACGGCAAATCATGTGTGTGGCAAAAGCTATTTAAAAAGCGCCTCGTTGTAAAGTTGTCGGTACAATCGAGGACTGCATCCACTTCGGAAGCATACTCAGAAAGGGTTTCAGCATTAGCATCGTCAATCACACTCTCGATTTGAACATGTTGATTGATGGCTTCAAGATGCTTTTTAGCAGCATAAGCTTTTGGAAGTTTATCGCGAACATCTTGTTCTGTAAAAAGCGTTTGCCGCTGCAAATTACTCCACTCAACGAAGTCACGGTCAATCAAAATGAGTTTTTTAAATCCCATTCGAGTGGCAAGTTCTGCCGCGTAACTTCCAAGCGCCCCAACCCCGACAATTAAAAGGGTAGTTTGCATAATTTTCTTTTGACCATCCGTGCCGATTTGACGGACACGCATTTGGCGATCGTAGCGATCCATTTTGATCCTCCTTTACTCAAAAAAGATGCCCACTTTCGTTTTAAAAGGGGCATCCTGTGGATAAGTTAACCTAATACATCGACATCTGGTGGCAGATAGGAAGGATTGTTCTTGTTGATGTGATCGTAAAACATGATGCCATTCAAATGATCAATTTCGTGTTGAACAACAATCGCTGGGTATTCTCGTAACCGGAGCTTAATAGGGTTTCCGTCCTCATCAAAAGCTTCAACTGTGATGCGTTCATTTCGAACAACATAACCCGGCACCTCTCGATCAACCGATAAGCAACCTTCTCCGCCAGCAAGGCAAGCTTCCTGTACAGAATAACTTTTAATTTTAGGATTATAAAGGACATAACTATAAAGTTTTTCTTTATCATCATGAACATGAACAGCAATGATTCGTTTCGTTACAGCAAGTTGGGGAGCAGCTAAGCCAACGCCTCCACGAAGACCATACTTTTCAGCAATCTCTTCGTCTTGACTGTTTTTTTAAAAAAAGTAAGCATGTCTCGCCCTAATTGTTTTTCTTCTTCCGTTAAAGGAAAAGTCACTTCTTTAGCTACTTCTCGAAGTGCAGGATGACCTTCCCGGACAATATCTTTCATTAAAATCATTTTTTTCGCCTCTCCTGTTTTTGTTCTCTTCCTATTGTAACAAAAGTTTTAAAAAAAAAGGAATGAATTGCTTTGCGCTGGAACAGTTTCTTTTTTTTTTTAGATTAAATCCGAACGATTGGGAGGATTTAAACTTTTATATTCGTTTTCATTGTTTTGATTAAATCTAATTAGTTTGTGATTTCACAAACTATATTATTTTCCTTTGATTTTTTCATAAAGGGGTGTAATAACATGAGGATTTCAATATTATATAACAGGTGGATTTGGTGTGTCAGGATTTTAGTACAGAAGATGAAAAACGAATAATCTAAGTGATACAGCGATTGTAAGCGATAAAAAAAGCGGATTCATTATATTGACTTCAATTGAATACTAGTGTAAATTAAAAGAGAAGGTTAGTGTGTTACTAAGGTTTGGAATGGAAAATAAAACAGTTAATTTTTTCTTTTGAAAAGAGAGGTTTGCTCAGTTTGTGAATGAACACTATTCAATTCAATATGAAAAGACCCCAACTCATAATTAACTGTAGCCCGATAAATCAGTGCGATAGAAGGAGGATTCCTCAGGTTTAGCCGCAAAGTGGATGCAATCAGGAAAATTTCTTCTATATTATTATGGATTCTCAATCTTTGTAGTGCATAATCAGGTTTTGCAAAAGAGTGTTTCGGGAATGTGAATGATGGCGCATTCATTTTTTCGATTACGAATTTTTCTAACGAAAGGACGATGTACGTAATGGCTTCTAAAACGAAGAAGGCAATAGTTGATGTGAAAAAGCAATTCGATGCGATTTCCAAGCAATTTGAAATGGTTCAAATTCTAAATGAAAAAGGAGAAGTGGTGAATCCTGATTTAATGCCAGATTTGACTGATGAACAACTGGTTGAACTGATGACACGTATGGTTTGGACTCGTGTTCTTGATCAAAGATCGATCTCGTTAAATCGTCAAGGCCGTTTAGGATTTTATGCACCAACAGCTGGACAAGAAGCTTCTCAACTCGCAAGCCAATATGCGCTTCAAAAAGAAGATTATATTCTTCCCGGCTACCGTGATGTACCACAAATGATTTGGCACGGTTTACCACTAACAAAAGCATTCTTGTTCTCTCGTGGACACTTTGTTGGTAACCAATTACCAGAAAATCTGCATGTACTTCCTCCTCAAATTATTATTGGGGCACAAATTGTACAAACAGCAGGTGTGGCACTTGGACTTAAAAAACATAAAAAAGATGCGGTGGCAATCACTTATACAGGTGATGGCGGCTCATCACAAGGGGATTTCTATGAAGGTATGAACTTTGCTGGTGCTTTCCATGCTCCTGCCATTTTTGTTGTCCAAAATAACCAATTTGCGATTTCAACACCTCGTGAAAAACAAACAGCTGCTCCAACGCTTGCTCAAAAAGCTGCTGCAACAGGAATTGTGGGTATTCAAGTAGATGGAATGGATCCACTTGCAGTTTATGCGGCAACTAAGTTCGCTCGTGAACGGGGTGTGAGTGGAGAGGGCCCTACTTTAATTGAAACAATGACTTACCGTTATGGTCCACATACACTTTCTGGAGATGATCCAACTCGTTACCGTACGAAGGAACTTGACGGTGAATGGGAACTTAAAGATCCAATCGTTCGTTTCCGTGCTTTCCTTGAAGGAAAAGGCTTATGGAATGAAGAAAAAGAAAACGAAGTGATTGATCGTGCGAAAGAAGAAATCAAACAAGCCATTAAAGAAGCAGACGCGATACCAAAACAAAAAGTAACGGATCTGCTTAAAAATATGTATGAAGTTCCAACAGCCAACGTAAAAGAACAATTGGCAATTTATGAAGCGAAGGAGTCGAAATAATCATGGCGCAAAAAACAATGATTCAAGCGATTACAGATGCGCTTGCAGTTGAACTTAAAAACGATGAAAACGTCTTGGTTTTTGGAGAGGACGTAGGTAAAAACGGTGGGGTATTCCGTGCAACTGAAGGGTTGCAAGATGAATTCGGTGAAGATCGTGTTTTTGATACACCGCTTGCTGAATCAGGAATTGGCGGTTTAGCAATTGGTCTTGCTCTTGAAGGCTTCCGTCCTGTACCTGAAATTCAGTTCTTTGGCTTCGTTTTTGAAGTAATGGATTCCGTAGCTGGTCAAATGGCTCGTCTTCGCTACCGTACTGGTGGAACTCGAAATGCACCGATTACAATTCGTGCACCATTTGGTGGTGGTGTTCATACGCCTGAACTTCACGCTGACAATTTAGAAGGTTTGATGGCGCAATCACCTGGTCTTAAAGTGATCATCCCATCAACTCCTTACGATGCAAAAGGATTACTCATTTCGGCAATTCGTGACAACGATCCAGTCGTGTTCCTTGAACACATGAAACTTTATCGTTCTTTCCGTGAAGAAGTTCCAGAAGGTGAATACACAGTTGAAATCGGAAAAGCTGCTGTTCGCCGTGAGGGAACAGATGTGACGATTATTTCTTACGGTGCAATGGTTCAAGAATCGATCAAAGCAGCTGAAGCACTTGAAAAAGAAGGGATTTCTGCTGAAGTGATTGATCTTCGTACAATTAGCCCATTAGATACAGATACCATTATTGCTTCTGTTAAGAAAACAAATCGTGTGGTCATGGTTCAAGAAGCTCAAAAACAAGGTGGAGTGGCTGCTAATGTGATTGCTGAAATCAATGATCGCGCTATTCTTTCTCTTGAAGCACCTGTTATGCGTGTAAATGCTCCTGATAGCATTTTCCCGTTCTCGCAAGCAGAAACTGTTTGGCTTCCAAACCATAACGATATCATTGAACGAGTGAAAGAAGTTCTAGCATTTTAATTGAAAGAATTGGTCAAAAGGCTTTTTTAAAGCCTTTTGACTTTTGGATAAACGACTAAAACAGGAGGCTTAATTAGAATGGCATATTCATTTAAATTACCGGATATTGGTGAAGGTATCCACGAAGGCGAAATCGTTAAATGGTTTGTAAAACCGGGCGATAAAATCGAAGAAGACGAGTCTTTATTCGAAGTGCAAAATGATAAATCGGTCGAAGAAATCACTTCGCCTGTTTCAGGTACGATTAAAGAAATTAAAGTAGCTGAAGGAGAAGTCGCGACTGTTGGACAAGTTCTTGTCACTTTTGATGGAGTAGAAGGTCACGAGAATGACGCTGAAGAACAAGCAGCACCTGCCGAAGCAAAAACAGAAGCTGCTAGTGGTGGCGGTAAAGGAATCTTTGAATTTAAACTTCCAGATATCGGTGAAGGGATTCATGAAGGCGAAATCGTTAAATGGTTTGTAAAACCTGGCGATCAAGTTGAAGAAGATCAAGCCATTTTTGAAGTGCAAAACGATAAATCGGTTGAAGAAATCACATCTCCAGTTGATGGAACGGTTAAAGATATTTTAGTTGACGAAGGAACAGTCGCGACTGTTGGACAAGTTCTTGTCACTTTTCTAGGGGACTTTGAAGGTGCTGAAAGTAGTAGTGCGGCCCCTGCAGCTGCAGAAGAAAAAGCGGCGGCACCCGAAGTTGCAAATATTGCGGCTACTCCAGCTACTGGTGGAAACGGTGTTCCGTCCGTTCAAAAAGATCCAAATGGACTTGTGATTGCAATGCCATCTGTTCGCAAATATGCACGTGAAAAAGGCGTAAATATTCGCGAAGTTGCGGGTTCTGGTAAAAATAACCGTATCTTAAAAGCGGACGTAGATGCTTATCTAAACGGAGAACAACCGGCACAAGCGGCCACTTCTGCAAGTGAACCAACAAAAGCAGAAGCAACTCCACAAGCAGCGAAAAAACCAGTTCCTGCTGCAGGTGAGGAATTCCCAGAAACACGTGAAAAACTTACACCGACTCGTCGTGCGATTGCAAAAGCAATGACAAATTCGAAACATACAGCACCGCACGTTACGTTAATGGATGAAATTGAAGTTTCAGCCCTTATGGCGCACAGAAAACGTTTCAAAGAAGTGGCGCTTGAAAAAGGCATTAAACTTACTTTCTTGCCATATATTGTAAAAGCGCTTGTAGCAACTTTGAAAGAGTTCCCAGTGCTTAATACAACGATGGATGATGCAACTGAAGAATTGATCTATAAACATTATTACAACATCGGAATTGCAGCTGATACGGATCACGGTTTATATGTACCGGTTGTAAAACATGCAGACATGAAATCAGTGTTCACTATTTCTGATGAAATCAACGAATTAGCTGGAAAAGCACGCGACGGAAAACTTACTGCTGATGAAATGAAACATGGTTCAGCAACGATTTCGAACATTGGTTCTGCCGGTGGACAATGGTTCACACCAGTTATCAACTATCCAGAAGTGGCGATCTTAGGAGTAGGACGTATTGCTGAAAAAGCGATTGTTCAAGATGGCGAAATTGTAGCAGCACCAGTCTTAGCACTTTCTCTAAGCTTTGACCACCGTGTTGTTGACGGTGCAACAGCTCAAAAAGCGATGAACAATATCAAACGTTTACTGAACGACCCAGAATTATTACTAATGGAGGCGTAAAATAATGGTTGTAGGAGATTTTCCAGAAGAAAGAGATACAATAGTTATCGGTGCTGGCCCTGGTGGTTATGTAGCTGCAATTCGTGCTGCACAACTTGGACAAAAAGTAACGATTATTGAAAAAGAATATTACGGCGGCGTATGTTTAAACGTTGGCTGTATTCCTTCAAAAGCATTGATCACAATCGGTCATCGCTTTGAAGAAGCTCGTTTTTCCGAACACATGGGTGTGAAAGCAAAAGAAGTAGACCTTGATTTCACAAAAGCACAAGAGTGGAAAGGCGGCGTTGTTAACAAATTAACAACAGGTGTTAAAGGTCTTCTTAAAAAGAATAAAGTGGAAATGGTGAGCGGGGAAGCGTTCTTTGTGGATGAACATTCACTTCGTGTTATTCATGAAGACTCTGCACAAACGTATACCTTTAATAATGTCATTATTGCTACGGGATCTCGTCCAATTGAAATTCCAGGTTTTAAATATGGTAAACGTGTCTTGAATTCAACTGGCGCACTGGCACTTCAAGAAGTTCCTAAAAAACTAGTCGTTATTGGTGGCGGATATATTGGAACTGAACTTGGCGGAGCTTTTGCAAATCTTGGTACAGAACTAACTATTTTAGAAGGTGGCCCAGAAATTCTGCCAACGTATGAAAAAGACATGGTTTCACTTGTAAAACGTAGCTTGAAGAACAAAAACGTTGAAATCGTTACAAAAGCACTTGCTAAATCTGCAGAAGAAACAGAAGATGGCGTGAAAGTAACCTATGAAGCGAACGGTGAAACACACACAATTGATGCTGATTACGTGCTTGTCACTGTTGGTCGTCGTCCGAATACAGATGAAATTGGGCTGGAACAACTTGGTGTGAAAGTTTCAGAACGCGGTTTAATTGAAGTGGACAAACAAGGTCGGACAAATATTCCAAATGTATTTGCGATTGGCGATATCGTTCCTGGTGTTCCACTTGCACATAAAGCAAGTTATGAAGCAAAAGTTGCTGCAGAAGCAATTGCTGGTGAAAAAGTGGAAAACGATTATACTGTACTTCCAGCTGTCGTATTTAGTGATCCAGAACTTGCATCTGTTGGTATGACTGAAAAAGAAAGCGAAAGAAAAAGGTATCGACGTAAAAGCATCGAAATTCCCACTTGGTGGAAATGGACGTGCCTTGTCACTTGATGCTCCAGAAGGTTTTGTTCGTCTTGTTACGCGTAAAGAAGATGGACTTGTTCTTGGCGCTCAAGTAGCCGGAATCAACGCATCCGATATCATTTCTGAAATTGGACTTGCCATTGAAACAGGCGTTACAGCAGAGGATATCGCACTTACGATCCACGCGCATCCATCGCTTGGTGAACTAACAATGGAAGCAGCCGAGTTAGCTCTTGGTCGCCCAATTCACATTTAAAGTCAAATACGCTGTTTACATGTTTGTAAACAGCGTATTTTTTTGCTAGAATGAGAGTGCGAAGGAGAAGCACTTATTTCATAAAATCCAATAAGAATCCAGGTGTTAAAAAATGGAGAGACAATTTCATATTCCGCGTTTTTTTATTTGTCATCTTGATGATCTTAACAGGCGGTTTATTCGTGCTCACACTGATCAATTTTGGTGTCGGTTTTATTCATGAAATGCATGCGACAGATGGTTGGCGTGCAGTAGTTCGCATTATCATGACACCATTTACTAATCCCGTCATCGCACTTCCAATTGCTAGTGTTTTCTTGCGTTACAGTATCGTTTTCGTTTTACAATATCTCATGCCCGTTTTGTTTTTTATCGGTCTCCATTTTGCGAGGATCGATTATATGGAACGACATGCAGAAGCGCACAGCTATTAATAACAAGGGGGACTTCAGTTACAAGAAAACTGAAGTTTTTTTATGGCGTGAAGCGCATTTTTTGAAAACGAAAATAGGAACATGCTAAAATAGATCTAAGGAATGAAAGCTAGAAACAGCAAGATTCCCTCCAGAAAATGAGGGGAGAAGCTCGTTTTAAAAAGACTGCTTTCGGATTTTAGAAGTCTTCCGAGAGGAATGAAAAAAAATGAATTATAGCTATCCATTAAATATGGACTGGTCGAAAGAAGAAATTGTTACTGTAATTCGATATTTTGAGTCGATTGAAAAAGCATATGAGTCAGGGATTGACGTACAGGAACTAAAAAAAACGCTATCGTGATTATAAGCAAGTTGTGCCTTCCATTGGAGAAGAAAAACAGCTTGGAAAAGAATTTGAAGCGGTAAGCGGCTATTCGCCTTATCAAGTTATGAAACTCGTAAAAAATACAACGACTAGTACAATCAAGATGCGACCTTAATAAAAAGAGGAGGAATTTGAAATGGATATCAGTCAAATTAAAGCGGCGGAAGTAAAACCAGAAGTAGGCATTCATCTTACAAGAAGTGAGAATGCCAAAGTGAAAGTCATGTCCTTTATTAATTTGCGTTGCCCGTATTGCAAAAAATGGCATGAGGAATCACGAGATGTCTTGTCGAGGTTTATCGAAGAAGGCAAAATAGAGCTGATCATCAAACCGTTTGATAAAGAAAAAGAATCCTTACAACGTGGTAATGTAACCCATCGCTATTTAAATTATGATGCGCCGTTTGAATCGCTACAAGCGATAGATAAGATTTTCGAAACACAAGAAGAGTGGGGAAGCTTGTCACTGGATGAAGTTGCGCAATATATGGAAACAAAACTAGGCCTGAGCGAACAAAACAACCAAGAAGCAACAAAAACCATTATTGAAGAAGCAGGACGTGCAAATGTGACGCTTGTGCCAACTGTTGTTGTAGGTGAGCATATTTTTGATGAACATATCACACCAGATGAACTCACTGCACTTCTTAATGAAGAATTTGGTAAATAAAAAAAAGCTGTGTGCGCGTAAAAATCGTGCATACAGCTTTTTTTTATTTGGCTTTTAAAAGAACTTGCGGCGCCAAAAAACGAAGGCAAGCGTACCGGCGATACCGAAAGAAATGCCGAGAGTTAAAACCCAAGCAAGAGGCATGTGCATAAACGGTAAATCTACGTTCATCCCGTAAAAGCTAAAGACCATCGTAGGAATCGTTAAAATAATGGTGAAAGAAGTTAAGAACTTCATCACAATATTCATGTTGTTAGAAATAATCGAAGCGTAAGCATCCATCATTCCGCTTAAGATATTGGAATGAACTTCTGCCATTTCAATTCCTTGTCGATTTTCGATGATTACATCTTCCAGCAAGTCCTGATCTTCTTCGTACATTTTGACAATGTTTTGACGCATCATTTTATCAAGCACAAGCTTGTTTGACTTTAAGGCAGTGACAAAATAAACTAGACTTTTCTCGATCCCCATGAGGTCGTAAAGTTGTTTATTTTTCATGGATTCGTGCAGTTCTTTTTCAATTTCATCCGTTTGACGATTCAAGCGTTTCAAGTGACGCAAGAATTGCGTTGAAATTAAATACAAAATCTGCAAAGCAAAACGTGTTTTCATGTGCGTATAAAAGCCCTTGATTCGGCGTTTAACAAAAGACTGGATGATGGAACTATCAATTGTACAAATGGTAATAAAATAATCTTTTGTCAAAATAATTCCCATCGGAACCGTTTCAAACGAAGCATAATGGATATCATCTTCATCCGCAACTGGAAAGTCACAAATGATTAAAACAGAATCCGTGTCATCATCCGTTCAATCCGGGCGCTTTCATCTTTATCGAGTGAGTCTTCCAAGAATTCGAGTGGAATTTGATATTCTTCTGCAACTTGATTAATTTCTTCTGATGTTGGGGCTACAATATTCACCCAAGCATTGCGTTCAGGCATTTCTAGCTCTTCAAGTTTCCCGTCCGCATTTGATTTGAAAATTTGGTGCATCGCTAAAACCTCCTCAATCTTTTCATTTAAGCAGGTACATCGCACCTCGGAGATAACCTAAGGCAAAATGGACCAGCTTCTTTAAACTTCGATGCGGATCTGGTTCACTCGGTTTTCGGTTCATTTTTTCCATTAGATTATTCACTCCCTTTCGTATTCAACTCTACCATTATAACGGCTTTAAGCCTATTTGTACATGGTTATTTTATGGCAAGTCGGTAGAGCGGTAAAAGATGATCAAAAATGGTTTCTACTTCCAGTAAAAAGCTGTCGAGGGATTGCAAAATGGGGTCGTTTTCTTGGTAAACTTTACCAACAAGAAATTCTCCTTTTTTTACATCACGAAATCGGACAAGCGTGTCTTCGAGTGATTTTTCTTGAAGTGGAAAATAATCAGGGATGGTGTGATCTTTTGAAAGGCTATAGTTGTTTGCTGATAGCTTTTTGAACAATTTTTCTTGCTTTAAAAAACGTTCTGCAATTTTTTGACGTTCTTTGTTTTCATAAATAAAAGCGAGCCAGACAAAAACATGATCCTCGAATAGTCCCACCTGAAAGTGAGGGTGTTTTTTGTAGCCGCGCTTATCATTAGCGATGGCAAGCCAAGTGCTTTCTGGTGGATTTACAGAGCGGCGTGCGTGTTTTGCGATATGTAGAAACATCTCGGTTCCAAGCTCTAGGCTAAGAAATGAAGTAAGTGTTTCTCCGAGTTGTTGAAATTTTGGCTGGATTTCTGTTTGAATGGCCTCCATCCGTGCGTCAAGCCCAGGTTGTTTCATCGCTTTAAAATCCTTTTTTGAAAAAGCTTCGGTCATTTTTAATTCCTCCCAGTTTGAAATCGTGCTCACCCTTTCATTATATAAAAGAACAACTGGCAAGGCAAAGCAACTGGCTTTCTTCACAAGTAGAGATGTGCTGTGCTAAAATGAGGATAACAAATTGAAGGAGCGGGATCATGTGAATAAGCAAGAAATAGTGGAAGAGGCAAAAGAAATGATGAAAGTTTTTCTCATGGAGGCTAAACAATATATAGAAGCTTCGTTTGAAAAAGAGCTATGGATCGAAACGAAATCTAGTCGGAATGATTTGGTGACAGAGGTCGATCAATATATAGAAGCGCTTTTTACACGTTATTTGAAGCAATATTTCCCGTCACACCGGATCTTTGGCGAGGAAAACGCTGAACATAAAGTAGAGTCACTTGAAGGTGCCGTTTGGATTATTGACCCAATCGATGGAACGCTCAATTTTGTGGAACAAAAGCGCGATTTTGCGATTTCTATAGCTTTATATATGGATGGAATTGGCGAATACGGGATTGTTTATGACGTTGAAAAAGATGATTTGTATGTGGGAGAAAAAGGAAAGGGAGCGACCTTAAATGGACGTGAAATCCGAAAAGTAAGCGATAGGCGTGGTGTGGCAGATAGCCTTCTTATTGCAAACTTAAGCGCGGTGAACCTCTATCCAAAATTAAAAGAGGCAATCCGAGTTTCTCGCGGTTTACGTCTTTACGGAGCTGCGTCACTTGAATTTATGGCAGTTGCGACAGAGCGCGCCGGTGCTTATCTTGCAGCGAATCTCGCGCCATGGGATGTTGCAGCTTCAAAAATCATTGCTGAAGAACTTGGATGTATCGTTTCAAGGCTTTCTGGAGAAGAAATTGATATGCTTGAAAAAGGAACTTCAGTTGTTGCCCTTCCAAAGGTGTACCAAGAACTTCAAAATTTATATCTAAAGAAATGAAAAAATTGCTTTTCTGAAAACAAATGTGTGTTTTCTTTCATCAAGTTGTGTTATAATAGGTGAGTTGAATTTAACGGATCGATCGGCTGCAAGAGGAAAATAATCGTTATTTTCCTCTTTATTTAGGCTCTAATGCAGTTTTGATCTTGACAATAGAAGTTTTAGGATCAGCTTTTCGTTTGAAAACGACTGAAAGCCTATTTTTAGGAGGAAACTAGAAAGTGAAATTAAGAGAAGATATTCGTAATATTGCAATCATTGCGCACGTTGACCATGGTAAAACAACGCTTGTGGATGAATTGTTGAAACAGTCTGGAACATTCCGTTCCAATGAACATGTGGATGAGCGTGCGATGGACAGTAATGACCTTGAAAGAGAACGCGGCATCACAATTTTAGCGAAAAATACAGCAATTGATTATGAAGGTGTACGTGTAAATATCATGGATACACCTGGACACGCCGACTTTGGTGGAGAAGTAGAACGAATCATGAAAATGGTTGATGGGGGTTTTGCTTGTCGTAGATGCTTATGAAGGAACAATGCCGCAAACGCGTTTTGTACTAAAAAAAGCGCTAGAGCAAAACTTAACACCTATTGTTGTTGTGAATAAAATTGACCGTGATTTTGCTCGTCCAGAGGAAGTTGTCGATGAAGTATTGGAACTTTTCATTGAGCTTGGAGCTAATGATGACCAGCTTGAATTCCCGGTGATTTATGCTTCTGCAATTAATGGAACTTCAAGCATGGATTCTGATCCAGCAAATCAAGAAGCTACCATGAAGCCTTTACTGGATACGATCATTGAACATATTCCAGCGCCAGTTGATAATAGCGATGAGCCGTTACAATTCCAAGTATCACTTCTTGATTATAATGATTATGTGGGTCGTATCGGAATTGGCCGTATTTTCCGCGGAACAATGCATGTAGGACAAACGGTTGCACTTATGAAATTAGATGGCTCGGTCAAACAATTCCGGGTAACGAAAATGTTTGGTTTCTTCGGCTTGAAACGAGTTGAAATTGAAGAAGCAAAAGCAGGCGATTTGGTGGCTCTTTCTGGAATGGAAGACATCTTCGTTGGTGAAACGGTAACGCCGTTTGAACATCAAGATAAACTCCCAGTACTCCGGATTGATGAACCAACGCTACAAATGACATTTGTAACGAATAACAGTCCGTTTGCTGGACGTGAAGGGAAGCACGTGACAAGTCGTAAAATTGAAGAACGTTTGATGGCTGAGCTTCAAACGGATGTATCGCTACGTGTGGAACCAACGAATTCTCCAGATGCTTGGACAGTTTCTGGACGCGGTGAGTTACATTTGTCGATTTTAATTGAAACGATGCGTCGTGAAGGGTATGAACTTCAAGTTTCAAAACCAGAAGTGATCATTCGTGAAATTGATGGTGTGAAATCAGAGCCCGTTGAAGATGTGCAAATTGATACACCAGAAGAATTTATGGGAGCTGTCATTGAATCTATCAGTCAACGTAAAGGTGAAATGCAAAACATGATCAATGATGGAAATGGGCAAGTGCGTCTCCAATTTAAAGTGCCTGCACGTGGACTGATTGGTTATACGACGGATTTCCTATCCATGACACGTGGATACGGAATCATTAACCATACGTTCCTTGATTATGAACCAATGCAAACAGGGCGCGTTGGTGGACGCCGTAATGGAGCTCTTGTTTCAATGGAAACTGGAAAGACAACCACTTACGGAATCATGCAAGTCGAAGACCGTGGAACAATTTTTGTAGAGCCGGGAACAGAAATCTATGAAGGTATGATCGTTGGTGAAAATAGCCGTGAAAATGATATCGCGGTTAACATTACAAAAGCGAAACAAATGACCAATGTTCGTTCGGCGACGAAAGATCAAACGAATGTGATCAAGCGCCCACGCCATTTGTCCCTTGAAGAATCGCTTGAATTCTTGAATGATGACGAGTATTGTGAAATAACGCCTGAAAATGTTCGCCTACGTAAAAAGATTTTGAACAAGAATGAACGTGAAAAAGCAGCAAAACGTAAAAAAAGCGCAGAATGATTGATAAAGACGATATAGCCTTTGTGCTGTATCGTCTTTATTTGTATCAAAATCTGGTTTTTGGTATATTGAATGTATAAAAAAATAAGTTGATAAGGAGTAACCGAAAAAGGGGGATTTTTTTTAGGCTTGTTTTTTTAAAAGAAATGTTTGTAACATAATTGTAATGTTGGGAGATTTCTGTTATAGTAAAAGTATCAGGAAGGAGTGTGTACGATGAAAAAGTGGTTAAGTGCCATGATGATTTTGATGGTAGCCCTTTTTGTTGTAGCTTGTGGTTCCGATAAATCTGCTGACAAAGAGAAAAAAGAAGAGAGCAAGCAGGAACAAAAAGCTGAGAAAAAGGATAAGAAACCAAAGGAAAAAAGTGACGAGAAAGAGTCAAGTACAGCTAAATCTAATGAGGAAAAAGCTAATGATTCTTCGTCCGAGAGTAAAGATGCAACAACGAAAGAGGATACGAATAAATCGGAACCATCAACAAATACAAATGAATCTAAGAGCAGTAAACAAACTCCAGTCAAACAAACGATCGCAGCTCCTCAGATTTCAAAAAGTGCTTTTATGGTATCGAATGTTGAACCAATCACAGGAGGTAAGGTGACAACAGTTTATGGCAGTTATTCACCAACTTTTATCAAAGATTTTGGTTCGCTGACAATTCGTGTGAATCAATATAAGGTGGAAAAAGTAGAAAAACCAACGAAGAAAATCGACCAGTATTCCCCAGAAAGTTCGATTCAAAATGGCGGTTATGTAGTGACGATTGATTTTTCCATCTTTAACCAAATAAATGAGAATTTGACATATAAGCCTGAACAAATCAGTTTAGCTGGGAATTCTTCTGTTACAGGAGGAAGCTTAGATAACTTTGTACCTGCTAAATACAAAATTAAAGGTAGCACAAGCGATCCTTACGTATTTGCTCCAGGGAAAACGGCTGAAGGTTTTGTCACTTATATTTTAGATGATGCTAAATTTGAAGACTTGAAATCCAATCCTCGTCTAGCAGTTCCAAATCCGAGCAAAATGGATAACAAAGCTGTAAAAGGCGACGATGAAATTGCAACTTTTAAAGTCCAATAATAAAAAGCTTGGAATCGAAGGAATTTACAAGAAATAATTATTCTTGTAATTCATCACTTCGTTCCAAGCTTTTTTTATTCTGCGTTTTCTTTTTCCCTAGCTTCAACTTCACGTTTTAACTGGCTGAAGGGTTTGGTAAATGATTTATTGAATCGGAATTTTCCAGAATTAATGCGCTCCATTGTTTTTATGGCAATACGGTGATCGCACTCAGGACATAGATATAACCGAATGGGTTTATTTCTCAATCGCTTTGTTTTGAAATCGCGATCATCTAGTTCATTGACAGTTCCACATAAAATACAAGTTGCTTTCATTCTTATCACCTCGATGTTTTTATTATAACATGTTTTGAAAATCAAGGAAAAGGATGATTTTATGAATAGAAAGCATTTGCAGACTGTTTTTTTTTATGCTATACTTTTAGGTATAGAAAGAGTAGATTAAGCGTTTATCGCGTACGACAGGGGGTCATCTGTGATGGATCAAACGGATCATCGGAATCAGGCGGTGGAGTTACTAAAAGAAGATGCGAAGCGAATACTACAGCTCATTAAAGTTCAGATGG
>NZ_AOCG01000005.1 GCF_000525795.1 Listeria aquatica FSL S10-1188 | reverse complement strand
CATCTTTCGATGCAAAGGCCTCCGCGACGCTTTGCAAGTCCGTACTTGCCGTCGTTAAAGCATTCGCAATCTGGGAAACCGCTTCGCCTTCTGCTTGAATCGCCGTGTGTGCTTGTGTATTCCCTCCAACCGTTGTTTCTTCATCCTTCGTAACGGTTGTTCCTTGCCCCTGAAGCATAGAAACTGCTTGCTTAAGGGCCGTCGCTTTTTCGGAAGCTTGCCCTAAATCGCTGGCTACTGTACTCATTTTTAGCCTCTCCTTCCCACTTTTTTAAGAAAAAACGCCTCTTACGAGAAACTCATAAGGGGCGTATTCGGTATTAGGCTTAAAACCCGAAGTTTTGAGAAAGTTGTTGATCTTGTTCTTCCACAGCACTGGCTGTTTTTTGAAGTTGTTGTTCAATTTGGTCCATCAAGTTCGCAAATTCCGTTACCTTCGGTTTCAATTGATTGAATTGGTCGTCAAAGCGTGCAAAAGCTTGTCCTTCCCATTCGCTCCGAAGTTGTTCTTGGGTTTGAGATAAGCGTTGTAGCATTTGTTCAATATCCCGTGCGCTTGTGCCGTAAGTTTTCGCACGGTCACGTAATTCCGCTGGGGTCATTCTGATTTGTCCAGACATTCTACACCATCTCCTTTTGTTTTAATTTTCCACAAGTATACAATAACACAATGTTCTTTGGTTGTCTGTGTCTAATTTGTGACAGTTTAGGCTTAAAAGTATTAATATGAACTAAAACACATCTCTAGGATTTAAAAAACTCATTTTAAAAAAAAGAATAATGCCTTTTTTGATAAATAAGCAACCTTATTTAAATGGTGGATAAAGAGCAAGAAAATCAGTAAACAATATAAGGAGCTACTTTTTATATAGAGTAAACTCTCACTCGATTCAAGTTAGACTAGATTAAATTGTTCTAGTCTAACTTTTAATATTTTACTTAAAAACCAATATGTTCCTAAAGACTACATGAAAGATCTATTTCTTTCGCTATATGAAACAAGTCTAGAACTCATAAGTTCTAGACCTTCCTTTTTATTTCCTCGCCACCCTATAAAAATAATTCTTCTGCCATTTTTGTGTTTTTTGAGCAGTTTTATTCAAATTTTGACACCATTCTGGATAAACACGCATCGCCATCTTTCCTTTTTGTTCCTTAGAGCGAGCTATTCCTTTATCCATTAGTACAGTCTTAGGAAAAATAAATATACCTTCGCGCTCTCCATCTCTAACCACAATAGCCAACATGGTTTCTTCTTCATAAGAAAAAGCCTGATTTTCGTGAGAATTACTTTTTTCCCAAAATGCTACAAAGTAACCATCTTTTTTAGGCGTTTGTTTAGCTAATCTACTTCTTATTTTCATCCCTTTCTTCTCTATTTCAATAACCATTCCCTCATACTCTTGATTTTCTATCCTCAAAACTTTAAATTCCCCAAATTTCATTTGTAAGATCTTTCCTGATGTCCATTCATCCATCTCTTACATCCCCCTTCACCATCCCCAGCCTTCAATGCTGCCTCATGGTAATACAAAACCTACGCTACTTTTTTTTCAGCTAACTCACCCTTTGGATTTCCTTCTTCATACTCATAATCGAGCATCTTAAAATGCGCGCGAAGTGCGCTGCAAGCATTTTCCTGTACCAATTGAAGCACTGCTCTTTTCTCGCCTCGTTTTGGCGTTTTCACTTTAACCCCTAATTCTTCTGCTAATTTTCTCGCATCGATCTCCGCGCTAACAAGCAGTTCTTTTGGCAAAAGATGATTTGGATGCTCATAAAATGACTGAACATAAGCCTCAACCACTCCATCCATTTCCTCCACTTGTTCCAGAATTTGAGCAGACCTGCCAACGATCGCACCATTTCGCACAAAAAAGATTTGAATCGAAAGTACACCTGCATCATGGACAAAATCAATGACATCTCGGTCTTCTCGGTCTTTGATTACCACTTTTTGCTTTTCCGTCACTTGCTCAAGTGCCTCAATCCATTCTTGAACTTCCTGCGCCCGCTCAAATTGCCACTCACTGGCTGCTAAATCGCGCCGCTCTTCAAGCACGCGTCGAACTGCTGAATGTCCAGCATGAAAAAAGTGTTTAATCCGTTTGATTTGCGCTTGATATTCTTGCTGGGAAACTTCACGCGCACATGGACCAATACACATCCCTAAGTGATAGTAAAAACAAGGACGCCCTTTTTTACCACTACAATGACAAAGTGGATAAATTTTTTGAAGCAATTCCTTCGTTTTTTCCGCCGAATATTTACTAGTGTACGGGCCGAAATACGCAGTCCCATCTTTTTTGATTTCGCGCGTCACTACAAGTCTTGGGTTCTTTTCGTTTGTAATTTTTATATAAGAATAGTGCACTTCGTCTTTTAAAAGGATATTATAAGGAGGTTGATACTTCATGATAAGCGACATCTCAAGTAGAAGCGCTTCTTTTTCTGAATCAGTCAGAATCAACTCTAAATCCTCAATATAATGAACTAGACGCGCTGTTTTTCCAGTTTGCGTCTTCGTAAAATAAGATTTCACTCGTTTTTTTTAAATTTTTGGATTTCCCAATATATAAAATCTCGCCCGCCGCATCTTTGTAAATGTAGCACCCTGGCGACTCTGGAAGTATACTCAATTTCTGTTTTAACACAACCTTATTCATAAGGCAACTCCTCCAAGAACAATCGTTCGTATTTTTATTCTAGCCCTTTCCACTTAGCTTGTAAAGCAACATTTCCCATCAGGTTTAACTTGGAATTTTATGTGCAAAAAATAAACATACAACTAAAAAAACCTTTAAAAAAACAAACTTTTTCCTTTTCTGATACGTCTAATAAGTGGAGATATTTTTAGGAGGCTTCTACCGGTATGAATAAAAATTTACAGGAGCGCTTTTTGGAATGTGTAACTGAATATAAAGATGATTTTTATCGTGTGGCCTATAGCTACACTAAATCACAAGCGGACGCGCTTGATATTATTCAAGAATCTATCCAAAAAGCCTTGTTAAAACTCCCAACCATTCAAAAGAAAGAAAACATGAAGGGCTGGTTTTACAAAATCGTCGTGCGAACTGCGCTCGATTTCTTGAGAAAAAAATAAAAAAAATCACATTAATGGATCACGAAGTTTTGGCTAGCCTGCAGCCTGGCGCAAGTGATCAATATGAAAATCTCGATTTAAAACATGCACTCGAACGATTGCCCGTGAAATATAAAACCGTCATCATTCTACGTTATTTCGAAGATCTTTCTATCCAAGAAATTTCTTATATTATTAGTAAAAATCTCAGTACGACCAAAACGCGACTTTATAAAGCACTCCAGCTATTGCGTCTTGATTTAGACGAGGAGGATGAAAATGTCCATGAATAAAGATCTAAAACAACTCAAACAAGCTTATCGACAAGTCCCCATCCCAGATAAAGAGCTTGATCAAATGATCCAAAACTTGAGCGCAGCGAAACCCAAAAAGAAACGCCACCCCGTGCGCTTGAGTCTCATTGCTGCTGTTCCCATCTTACTGGCTATTTTTCTAACTGTTGTTACAACAAATGAATCCCTTGCACGCGCGATGAGCGACGTTCCCATTCTAAAAAACATCATCACCGTCATTACAGGCAAAAATTATCAAGAAAAAAACAAAGCAACAGAAGCACACATTAAAACACCCAAACTAAGTGGTCTTAAAAATCCCGAACTCGAGAAAAAACTCAACGATGCTTACGATAAAACGGGCGAAGCCCTTTATAAAGAATATCAGCTTGCTAGCCAAAATCACGGTGAACATTTTTACGTTTCTAGCGATTACAAAGAAATGACCAACACAAAAAAAACTACTCGTCCTTCAGTTTACTGTCCAAGAAACCCGTGCGAGTAGCTACACCGAGCACACTTATCTCGTGATGGACAAGAAAAAAAATGCAGCGCATCAAACTTGCGGATCTTTTCAAAAACGATCACTACATTTCGCTTATCCAAGCTAATATTCAAGAGCAAATGAAAAAACAAACCGAAGCAGACCCCAACAAAATTTATTGGGACGAAAACGAGCTTAAAGCCGCACTCAGCGAAAAAAATCTAGCCAAACGATTTTACATCAACGCCAAAAACGAGCTTGTCTTTTCCTTCAATGATTACGAAGTAGCACCTGGTTACATGGGAACCGTTTCGTTCGTGATTCCAACATCGCTGCTTCAAAATGACCTAAAAAAACCAAGTTATCTCAAATAAAAGGAGAACCAAAATGCGCAAAAAAAAGAACACAAAAAAAAGCTGTGGCTGAAACCTGCCGTTCTTGCTTGCCTGATTTTGCTCGGACTTAGCTCCGCTTGCTTGTTACTCTGGGGAACTTTAAACACCGAGAGCACTGCCAAGCAACCAGCCAAGCAAGAAAAAGTCGTCAGCAAGAAAGCCCTCGTAAAAAAAGTGAGCGCCAAAAAGCCGCCTAAAAAAATATCCCAGCCAACAAAACCAAGACCCGTTACGGATAAAACCGTTTTCCTAACCTTTGACGACGGCCCTTCGCCATTTTTAAGCCGATTTAATCACCTATTGCAACAAGAAAAAGTCCCTGCAACCTTCTTTTTCATCGGCGAAAACTTAAATCGCATCCAACCAGAAACCGCCAAAGCCCTGCTCGCATCTGGATCAAACATTGGCTGGCATAGCATGACACACGATGCTGGCTTGCTTTACCGTAAAAACAATCCGACATTCCTTGCCGAAATGGAGCAAGCCCGCAAAACCGGACGCGAAAAACTAGGCGTAACAAGCAATTTAATTCGCGCCCCTTACGGGAGTACTTATTTAAGCACGTCACTTCATCAAGAAACAAAAGACAAGGGCTTCACACTGCTTGACTGGAATATTGACAGCAACGATTGGCGTTACAAAACAAGTTCCACTCGCGTAGTAGAAACCGTCTTAACCCAAGCAAACACCCTAGCCAAACAAAAAGAACCCCTTGTTATCTTGATGCATGAACGAAAAAACACATTAGAAGCACTTCCCGCGATCATCCATGCGCTCAAAAAAAATGGCTACAACTTTCAAGCCTACAAAGAAAATACGCCATTTAAATTAAGCTTCAGAGAACGTTAGACCCGAAGCCTTCACATGAGGTGAAACAAATGAAAAAAAATCATCCACGGAATTGTACTTACACTCTTTCTAGTTTTATTTATCTGGATCTCCGCCCAGTTTGTCACAAGCGGAGATTCCAGACAAACCGAGGCGACCTTTTATTTTATCATCGAACATATAAAAAAATAAGACTTCGAGCGTCTTGTCACGACACTCAAAGTCTTATTTTGTTTCCTTATTAAACAGCTGTATAAGCTCCGTCTACAACAAGAATCGTTCCTGAAACAAAGGAAGCTTCGTCACTTGCTAAAAAGACAACACAATTTGCTACTTCTTCTGGTTTTCCTAACCGGCCCATCGGATGAAGTGAAACCAATTCTTCACGTGCTTTTCCTTGAGCCTCTTCAATTAGCGGGGTATCAATATAACCCGGTCCAACTGCATTCACCCGAATACCATGTTCCGCATACGTAGCGCCAAGTGTTTGCGTTAGCAATTTAACGCCACCTTTTGCAGAAGCATAAGCCGTTACGCCACGTTTTCCTGCAAGACTATGAATCGAACCAGCATTCACGATCGCACCGCCATGACCTTGTTTTATCATTTGTTCAATTGCGTATTTATCCGATAAAAATACACCATTTAAGTTAATATCAATCGTTTTTTTCCACTTTTCATACGGAAGCTTATCAATATCCGCATCGTTTGCAATCCCTGCGTTGGCGAACATAATATCCAGTTTACCAAATGATTCAACCGTTTTTTCAATCATTTGCTTAATATCTTCTTCACTCGTTACATCCGTTTTTACAAAAATCGCTTCATAACCAGTATCACGCAATTCTTGTGCAAGTTCTTCCCCTTTATCAGAGAAATCAGCAATCACAACTTTCGCCCCTTCGCGAACAAAACGCTCAACCGTTGCTTTACCAATCCCACTTGCACCACCTGTAATAATCGCTACTTTGCCTTTTAATCTCATGACCATTCTCTCCTTCAGTTAAAATATTTGCGCTTACAATTTAAGTATACTCCCAAATCGAAACGATGAACAATCGTTTTGCTTGATCAACTTTCTTCTGACTAAAAACCAAAAAGTGCGTTTACAAATTCACATTTGTGGTAAAATGAAGCAAAAGAACTATACAAAGGGAGCAATATGAATGAATACAACCAAAAAAAAGAAAATTACTACCTAATGATATGACGATTATCGACACAAGCCAAGCACGAAAAGCCGTTTTCGCAACTGGACTCGGAAACGCGATGGAATGGTTTGATTTTGGAATTTATTCCTACCTCGCTGTTACAATTGGGAAAGTTTTCTTCCCAGAAATGGAAGGGACTATGCAACTCGTTTACACCTTCGCCACATTCGCGATCGCCTTTATCATGCGACCAATCGGCGGCTTCGTTTTCGGAGCACTTGGAGACCGCTTAGGCAGGAAACGCGTGTTGACCATTACGATCTTAATGATGGCCTTTTCAACACTTTGTATCGGCCTTATCCCAAGTTATCAGTCTATTGGCTTAACCGCCTCGTTCCTGCTACTTGCTGCGCGACTTGTCCAAGGTTTTTCAACCGGCGGCGAATACTCAGGAGCCATGACATACATAGCAGAATCCTCGCCTGACAAAAAGCGAGGCATTCTAGGAAGTGGACTGGAAGTCGGAACCCTATCCGGTTACATCGCCGGAAGCGGACTTGTTACACTTCTAACCTTTATCTTAGGGGATCAGGGAATGGTAGATTGGGGATGGAGAATTCCTTTCTTCGTTGCCGCACCACTTGGTCTCATCGGATTTTACTTACGAACCAGTTTAGATGAAACCCAAGCTTTCCAAGAAATTCAAGAATCCGAGCAAGACCAAGGTGAAACGGAAAAACAACCAACCTTTAAAGACATCTTTTTATATTTCAAAAAAGAATTGTTCTTATGTATCGTCATCGTTGCCTTTTTCAACATCACAAGCTACATGCTCTTATCTTATATGCCATCGCATCTAAACGCTGTTCTCGGTTACGAAAACTCGAAGTCGCTCTTACTCATTTTAGTCGTTATGCTGTTTATGATTCCAACCGTCATTTTAATGGGGCATTTGAGTGACAAATTCGGCAATAAAATCATCACACAAATTGGCCTTGTTGGCTTAATTCTCTTTGCCATCCCAGCCTTCTTGCTACTACGTGATGATAACATCCTGACCGTTTTCCTAGGACTTCTTCTCCTAGCACTTTGTTTATCTTGCTTTGAAGGAACCGTCCCATCTATGTTACCAACCTTATTTTTCACCGACGTACGTTACCGGGCATTATCTGTTTCCTTTAACGTATCCGTATCAATATTTGGCGGAACAACACCGATGATCGCCTCTTTCTTGATAGACAAAACCGGCAACAATTTAATGCCATCCTTCTATCTTGTGATCGTTGGTGTGATCGGCATGATTGTGTTTACCCTTATGTTTAAGCAAACATCTGGTAAATCACTTCGCGGTTCACTTCCAGCCGTAGAGACAAAAGCAGAAGCTAAAAAAATGGTAAACAATCCCAAAAAAGCGCTCTGGTGGCGTAAAGAAGCCAAAGCACTTCGCAAGAAAAGTAAAGAACACAAATAAAAACAAGCTTTCGAAAACGCAACATCAGTTTTCGAAAGCTTGTTTTTTTTTGCTTCTTAATAAAAGCACAATCATTATCAGCCATTTTTCTTAACAAATTCTGACTTCAATTTCATTGCACCGAAGCCATCAATTTTACAATCAATATTATGATCGCCTTCTACAAGACGGATATTTTTCACTTTCGTGCCGATTTTAAGTGCTGAGGAACTCCCCTTAACTTTCAAATCCTTAATCACCGTTACAGAATCCCCATCAACAAGAACTGTCCCATTGGCATCACGCACAACGAATTCTTCTTGCCCGCTCGCTTCTTCCCCAGGGCTCCATTCAAAGCCACATTCAGGGCAAATCAAAAGCCCGCGATCCTCGTACGTATAAGTTGATTTACATTCCGGACAATTTGGTAAGTTTGACATTTATCATCTTCCTCCATTCATGAATTACCTCCATTATAGCCCATCTGTACATTTTTTCACAGGAATTTTTATCCTGCTACTTAACAAAACAACGAAGACCCGATATAATAAACAAAGAGTCTTAAGTTAAATTAGAAAGAGAGTGTTCCTAATGGGCCGTAAATGGGCAAATATTAAAGAAAAAAAAAGCGTCAAAAGATACAAATAACAGCCGAATCTATGCAAAATTCGGGATTGAAATTTATGTAGCAGCCAAGCAAGGCGAACCAGATCCTCATGCAAACCAGAAATTGCGTTTCGTTATTGAACGAGCAAAAACCTATAACGTACCGAAGCACATCATTGATCGCGCCATTGAAAAAGCAAAAGGAACTGGCGATGAAAACTACTCCGAGCTCCGTTATGAAGGTTTCGGACCAAACGGTTCTATGGTGATTGTTGATGCCTTAACGAACAACGTCAACCGAACAGCTTCTGATGTACGTGCCGCTTACAGTAAAAATGGCGGAAACATGGGTGTAAGTGGAGCCGTTTCTTACATGTTCGATAACACAGCCGTTTTTGGTGTCGCAGACAAAAGCGCGGATGACCTGCTTGAAATCCTGATGGAAGCAGACGTAGACGTACGCGATATTCTTGATGAAGACGGTCAAGCGATCATTTATGCCGAGCCAAGCGATTTTCATCAAGTCCAAGAAGCCCTAAAGGCTGCAGGAATCGACGAGTTTAGCATTGCTGAAATTGAAATGCTTCCACAAAACGAAGTCACACTTGACGGAGACGATTTGGTTAAATTCGAAAAAATGATCGATGCCCTTGAAGATCTTGAAGACGTTCAAAAAGTCTATCACAACGTGGACTTGTCTGCCGAATAAAGCGCAAAAAAAAGAGACTTCTTCAAGTCTCTTTTTTTGCTTGCAGATAAGCCTTTGCTTCTTGACTTACTTGCTTTAAATCCACGTTCTGCTGTTTCGCGGCAAAAATGCACCCGCAGTAACATTGTCTGTAAATATCATATTCCTCACACATTTCAACGGACCGTTTATAGCCACCTTTTTTCTTAAAATCACTTGGAAGATAGCGCATATCATAAAGCTGCTGCACTTCCGCACCGATCGAATTAATCAGTGAACTATTTTTGTGCGGACTGATCGTGAGCGCGCTACCGAAATAATCAGCGCCCAGTTCCTTCGCTTTTAATGCTGTTTGGTCAGTCGCATCTGAAAACAAGCGGAACAGCGTAAACCACCTTCTGGCTCCTCTTCAAGCCCCTTTACCACACACAAAAATTCTTGCGGCTGGTAAGCTTCCGCGATAAACTCAACTTGTTGACCCGTTCTTTCATTAAAAGCCGCAACAAAATCCGCTTGCACCTCTTTGCGCCGTTCAAATTCGAGTCGCGGGTGAATATTCGAATTGGCAAAATAAAGCGTCACATCTGCATACTTCGTTAAATATTCGAGAGTATACGTACTACAAGGCGCACAACAACTATGCAATAAAATTTTCGGGCGAACCCCTTCTTCCTGCCAAGTAAGAATCATTTTTTCCAACAAGCGATCATAATTGATTTTTTGATCCGGCTGCATGTTTTCAAGTAGTTCCATCAAATCAGGCATCAACATCTCCAAAAATTCCTTCTTTCATTTCATTTGCTGTAATTTCTCTAATGTAAGATCCGTGTCACAAAGCACATCCAAGTTACGCCAAATTTTTTCAGGCGGGAAATCCCACCACTTGAGTTCAAGTAAATAAGCAATAATTTCCTCGCTAAACCGAGCCCGAATTAGGCTAGCCGGATTTCCTCCAACAATCGTATAAGGCGAAACATCCTTTGTCAAAACGGAATTTGCGGCAATAATAGCCCCATCCCCCACTGTAATCCCAGGCATAATCGTGACCTCTTGCCCAATCCAAACATCATTTCCAATTACCGTGTCACCTTTAAACGGAAGATCCACCAAACTAGGCGTTGCCTTCTCTAACCCATGCCCCAAAATATTAAACGGGTACGTCGTTGCAGAATCCATCCGGTGATTCGCCCCGTTCATGATAAAACGAATCCCCTTAGCAATCGCACAAAACTTCCCAATAATAAGCTTATCAGAAAGAAAATCATATAAATGCTCCACATGCTCTTCGAAACGCTCTGGATTTTCAGGGTCATCATAATAAGAATAATTTCCTACAATGATATTCGGATTTTTCACACAGTTTTTAATAAACACAAGCGATGAAATAGCTTCATGCGGGTAAAGCGCATCCGGATTTGGTCCAAGCATCTGCCCTCAACTCCTTTGATTAGCATCGCCTTCAGTATAACACACTTTCCATGACCGCTAAAGCGCACGTAAGTGCCTTTTCATAAGACCTAACGCCACATCCGGATAGCGCTCTGACAAAAGTCCCATCATCTGTAACACATAATCCTGATCCAAAAAAAGAGCTGGATCTTCCGGTAAAAGCTGCCTAGAATTCGCCCTGTCCGTTGCTGCATGAAGAACACGTTTCGGGTAGCCACTATGAATCAATGCTCCACCAGTTCCAACAATAGCCTTCAAATAGCGCAAATCCTTCCCCGTTTGTTCATACACATACCGAGTGGGTGTAGCCACTTTTTTCAAGAAACCCGAGTGACGCTCTACTGCTTTTTGAATCGCACTGCTCGCAATGGCATCGTCCAAACGGCGCTCTTCCTCACTTTGCGGAATAAATTCCGGGTGCGCTTCCCGAAATAGACAGCCTTCACAAATTTCCGGTGCGCATCCAGTAAAGTAATGCACAATTTGAGACTCCCCAACCGCTTGGTACAAGCTGTATGCCGAATAGCGCATCCCAAGATCCCCTTCTACCGTTCGCTTTAAAACAGGTTCAGCAAGTCCTGTTAAAAAAATATCCGGTTCATTCACCGCTTGTTGTCTACTGACCGAGTGAACATCGGTCGTCGCCCCGCCGACATCCACCACCGCTAATTCGCCAAGTCCCGCTTCCCGTTTCGTGCCATAAGCAAGCAGACTTGCCGCTTTCAAAACAGCCGTTGGAGTAGGTAAAACAATTCGTCCTATGTATAGAGAAACGGCTTCGAATCCTTTTGCTTCCACGATTTTTTTCATAAAAATATCACGTAATACCTGACGCACTGGCTCCGTCACTAAAACCCCAGCTTTAGGCATCACATTTTCAGTCAAATAATATTCATGAGAGGAATCTTTCAAAATCCGCTCAATTTCTACATATGCTCGCTGATTTCCAGCCACAACAATTGCAGCATTTTGACGAAGTTTCATCAGTTTTTTGGCATTTTGCAAAATATAGGACTGATTCCCGCCGTCCGTTCCACCAGCCAGTAAAATAGCATCGGGGTTAATCTCAGCCATTTCTTGCAAATCCTGATCCGTGATAAGCGGTGCGTAAACTTTTAAAATACGCGCCCCAGCTCCTAAAACCGCGCGTTTCGCCGCTTCTGTTGTTAAACTTTCTGTAAGCCCAATGACAATCAATTTGAAACCGCCACGTGCAGAAGAGCAAGCCAAATGCTCCTCAAAATCAGTCGTCCCAATTTGCTGTTCGATTTTTTGAAGCGCACGCAAATATCCATCTCGAATATCCGTTTGAACCGTTGTTTCACTTTGCGCCGCCGCAAGAACAGCTGGACGTTTTAAATCCACTGCAACCAGTTTTGTAAAAGTACTGCCAAAATCAATTAATAAAATAGGCTGCATATTGCTCCTCTCTCCTCTCCAAAAAAAAGCGTCGGTTCTTCGCCCGGCGCTTCTTCTTAAAAATCACTTATTTGACTTGCAACTCAAGCGAAACAACTTCTTCCACTGCTTTTACTAAACGACCACTTGTAAGAACCTCAGTTGCTTTTTCTAGTTCGTCATAAATTTCAATGTCGTGGTCATTTTCAATAAAGCTTGAGCTCTTACGGAACGTATCATAAGCTACTTGTGTTCCCTTGCCGAGCTTCCCAGCTTGTTTTTCATCAAAGTCTAGTGCTTGGCAAGCAGCCATAATTTCAGTTGCAACAACACGCCGAGAGTTGTTCACAATATCACGTGCTTTTCTAGCAGCGATCGTCCCCATGCTGACAAAGTCTTCCTGATTTTCACATGACGGAATCGAATCAACACTCGCTGGGTGCGAAAGTACTTTGTTCTCCGAAACGAGTGCAGCAGCCGCATATTGCGTGATCATGAAGCCAGAGTTAAGCCCTGGATGTTTGACAAGAAACGAAGGAAGTCCACTTAACGAGTGATTGACGAGGCGTTCTACCCGGCGCTCAGAAACATTACCGATTTCTGATGCCGCAATTCCTAGAAAATCAAAAGGTTGAGCGAGAGGTTCTCCGTGGAAGTTTCCGCCTGAAATGACTTTTCCACTTTCTGTTACAATCGGATTATCCGTTGCCGAATTAATTTCAATTTCTACTTTTGCTTTCACGTAGCTAATGCTATCTTTGTTTGCACCGTGAATTTGCGGGATGCAGCGTAGCGTATATGGGTCTTGAACTCGTTCTGTTGAAGCATGCACCACCTTAGTACTGCCTGCCACTAAATTCCGCATATTTTGTGCAGTCGCCAGCTGGCCATATTGTGGACGAATCCGGTGAAGAGCTTCGTCAAACACATCGACAATCCCATTATGAACTTCAAGCGATAATGCCCCAGCAATATCCGACAATTTAACAAGTTCGACTGCATCATAAGTAGCAAGCGCTCCAACTGCAGTCAAAACGGTTGTGCCATTGATAAGCGCAAGTCCTTCTTTAGCTGCTAAGTGGATCGTGTCGATTCCTGCCTTCTGCATCGCTTCTTTCCCAGAAAGCAATTCGCCAGAAAAGTAAGCACGGCCAAGGCCAAGCATCGGTAAAACCATGTGCGCAAGCGGCGCCAGATCCCCTGAAGCTCCAAGTGAGCCTTTTTCTGGAATAAACGGTACAACATCTTTGTTAAGCATTGCTAGGAGCGTTTCTACCGTGCTAAGACGGATTCCTGAACAGCCTTTGACAAGTGAATTAATTCGAATTAGCATTGTTGCCCGAACTTCTTCACGTGAAAGCGGATCTCCAAAACCGCTTGAATGCGTTCTAATCAAATTTTCTTGTAGTTCACTTGCATCTTCCGGCGAAATGCTAACGCTTACAAGAGAACCAAAACCAGTCGTTACCCCGTAAGTCACGCGGTTATTAGCAATAATATCACCAATGATCTCACGCGATTTTTTTTACAGCTTCGATAGCTTCTGCTGAAATTTTTACTGACCAACCTTCTCGTGCCACACCTATAACATCATCTAGCGTTAAATCGTTTCCTGTTAAAATTACTTCTTTCGTCATTTTCCACACCTCTTCATGTTTTTAATTTGCTAGTCTTCCATTTTTTTCGCCTTGACGTCCTTTTTTTCCCGTACATCACAAAGTAAAGAATGCTCGTGATGCAAATAGCTCCCATTGTAAAGATAATATTGATCAAGCTTGAAGATGACATAATCCAAAGACTCACGATAACACTTAAAACTGCGATAAAAGGTCCGAAACGCATTTTAAATCCTGGATCTTCGAGCCCTTTTTTGCGCAGTGCAATAACAGAAAGAGCCGTTGGAATATATTGAATAAATCTCATCAACACACTCAATTGAGCCAATTGTTCAAACGAACCACTCATCACTAAAAGTACGGCTAAAATACCAGAAACGACAATCGAAAAAATCGGTGCTTCATGCTTATTTTTTTTTTGCAAAAGCTTTTGGTAAAAGGCCATCTTCAGCAATTGAACACGCATATCGAGGAATCATCATCGAATCCCCTGTATTTAAACCACCTACTGAAATCAAAGCACCAATCGTAATGATAAATCCTCCAACTGGTCCAATTATTTTAGTAAACGCATCTTGCACGGGTGTATCCGTACTCAAAATTCCATTTCCTAGTTGGGCAATTGTTCCAGCAATAATCAAGAAATATAGCAAAGACACGATGATGATCGACATAATAATCGCTTTTGGAACATTCTTTTTGGGATTTCGCATTTCGCCAGCAACAACAGGTAATGCTTCAAAACCAATGAAAGCATAGAAAACCACTAGTGCCGACGAGCTCATTCCTTGTAGGAAATTTTTTCCCGGTTCAAGTTGAACAAATGGTGTAAAGTTGCCAGCATTAATTCCGCCTTTAATAAAGAAAATAGCAATCACAACAAAGGCCACAATTGGAATTAATTTTGCAATGGTAATCGTAATCGTAAAAATCTTAGATGTCTTCACACCAAAGCTGTTAATAACTGAAAGTAAAATAATCAATATCACAGCAATCCACATTTCAAAAGGCTTAAATGATGGTACTAGTGCAACAAACAAACGTGCAAAGCCGGCTGCCATAGCCCCCCATGCAATAACGGTAACCGCCCAACCAAGCACGCCGACATTAAATCCGACAAAATCTCCAAAAGCCGCTTTTGAATACTGAAAAGCACCGCCATTTTTATCAAAATAGCCTGCGACTTCGGCAAAGCAAAGTGCTAAAAGTAATACCAACAATACATCTACTAACATTGCAATTAAAGATGCTGGTCCAAGTCCTTCATAAATAGTTCTGGGTAATAAGAAGATTCCTGAACCAATCACGGCATTGATTCCATACAATGTCGCTCCACTCAAACTGAATTTTGACTTTTCATTTGACGTTTGTGTAGCCATTTTCTGTCCCCTCTCACTATGACGGGCATGACTATACACGTTTTCGTATCATCTTTTTATATTGCTGATTTTTGCTTCGATCGCAATAATGTCAGAAGAAGAATATGTATTTGCAACCGGCTGTATCGTCATTTGGTCAACAGCTTGAAGAAATAGACTGTCCCCTTTCCCTAGTACGGCTGTTTGACCGTCTGAAAAACGAATCTGCATCTCTTCGACCAAAGAATAATAAAAATAATCGGCCCCTTTTTCTATTTCATATTTTTCTTCCGGTTTTATCAAAGATAATGATCCGGTATAGGTAGGTGTATAAATTAAATTGAAATCTGTACATTGCCCGTAACTTGTCGTAGTCTCTGCTCCGCTAAAGCTGTCTTGTTCAAAAGCAGAAAGTTTTACTTCTCGCCTTCTTGAAGCGCTTTCGTGAAACAGTTCAATCTCGCCATCTAGAATCATCAGTTCTCGCCAATAAGAAGACAAGGAGGTGAAAGTCGAAGTTGGCAAATTTACAGTCGCCGTTGAAATCCGGTATATAAAATTACGTTCTTCATACAGCGCTTTTTCCGGCCAAATCAAAAGTTCCGTTGTCGTTCCGCCAGGCCAAATGCTCTTCTTATACTCTGATTTTCGCCTTATAATTCTATTCATGACTTCCCCTCCTCCTTCTTCATTTCTACTTAGAACAAACCAGAAATCACGCCGTTATCATCTACTTGAATATTTTCAGCAGCAGGCACTTTCGGAAGTCCAGGCATTGTCATAATCGCTCCTGTAAGAGCTACAACAAAGCCAGCACCTGCAGAGATTTTAACTTCTTTAATCGTGATCGTAAAGCCCTCAGGACGCCCAATCTTCTTCGCATCATCTGAGAATGAATATTGTGTTTTTGCCATACAAATTGGTAAGTGTCCATAGCCCATTTCTTCGATGTGCTTCAATTCTTTACGAGCAGCTGGCGTTAATTCGATTCCTTTTCCGCCATAAACTTTGGTTACGATTTTTTCCAATTTTTCTTCAAGTGAATCCTCATCATCATAAACAAACTGGAAATGATTAGGTTGTTCAGCAAGACGAACGACTTCTTTTGCAAGTTCGACTCCACCATTACCACCATTTGCCCAAACATCAGAAAGAACAACATTTGCACCATATTTTTGACAAGCATCCTCAACTGCTTTCAGTTCCGCATCCGTATCCGTAGGAAACTTGTTAATCGCAACAACAGCAGGAAGCCCGTAAACATTCTGAATGTTTTCAAGATGTTTTTCCAAGTTTGGCATGCCTTTTACAACTGCATCCACGTTTTCTGCACCCAAATCTTTTTTCTCCACGCCGCCGTGCATCTTAAGCGCACGCACCGTTGCTACAAGAACCGCCGCATCTGGTCTTAAGCCAGACTTCCGACATTTAATGTCAATGAACTTTTCGGCACCGAGATCCGCACCAAACCCAGCTTCTGTAACTACATAATCCGCATATTTCATCGCTGTTTTCGTAGCAAGTACACTATTACAACCGTGAGCAATATTCGCAAATGGCCCCCCATGAATAAAGGCTGGCGTATGCTCTAACGTTTGAACAAGGTTCGGCTTAATCGCATCTTTCAGTAGCGCCGCCATAGCTCCATCTGCTTTTAGATCACCTGCTGTGATTGGATCATTATCACGTGTATAGCCGATAATAATCCGTTTTTAATTTTTTCTTTTAAGTCATGAATATCATTCGCAAGACAAAGGATAGCCATCACTTCGGATGCAACTGTAATATCAAATCCATCTTCCCGAGGCACACCTTGCGCTTTACCACCAAGTCCATTAACGATATGACGAAGCTGACGGTCATTCATGTCAACGACCCGCTTCCATGTGATTCTGCGATTATCAATTCCAAGCTTGTTTCCTTGTTGAATGTGGTTATCAATTAAAGCCGCAAGTAGATTATTAGCCGCACCGATTGCATGAAAGTCGCCTGTAAAATGTAGATTAATATCTTCCATCGGTACAACCTGTGCATATCCTCCACCAGCCGCCCCACCTTTCACACCAAAAACTGGTCCAAGTGAAGGTTCGCGCAAAGCGCTGATCGCTTTCTTTCCAATTTTCCGAAGTCCATCGCTAAGACCTACAGAAGTCGTCGTTTTCCCTTCTCCCGCTGGAGTTGGTGTGATTGCCGTAACAAGAATGAGCTTTGCTTTGGCCTGTTCTAAATCGTCTACAGCAACCTTTGCTTTATAGTTCCCGTAAAGTTCAAGCTCCGACTTTTCAATTCCTACTTCTTTTGCAACATCTTCAATTGGTAATTTTTCACTTTTATGAGCAATTTCAATATCTGAAAGTGTCATGCTGAAAACTCCTTTTTTATACGATTTCTAAAATCGCTTGATAAATTTCATCGGCTCTATCACAGCTTGTTTGTAGTAATGCTTCTCCATCTTTTTTGTATTTTGCAACAAAAGCTTCATCTTTGATTCCTGAAAGGTTGATTAAGACATTTAACCAAGCTCCTTGCAATCCTGATTTAAGATTAAGCGCCGCAACACCCAAATCACTAGCAGCATTAACATTGGACTTGCCAACCGCTCTTCCCGTAATCGTAATAGCTTTACTCGCTAAAGTCATGATGTCATATGGGGCTTCAGCAGCTAGCTTAAGCGCCTTTTGCATAGCTTCTTTTCGAGCTGCTTTTTCTTCATCAGTTTCTTTTGGCATAGAAAAAACAGCTGAAACCTGATTAAATGCTTCCGTATCCTTATCAATCGCTTCAAGCAAAGCTTGATTGACTTCCGTTGCTTCTTTTAATACTTGTTTCATCAACTCATCATATTCAACATATTTCTTTTTACCAATTGTTAGTTGCGCAACCATCATCGTAAGTGCTGAACCCACACTCGCAGCAAGAGCTGAAGCTGAACCACCACCTGGAGCTGGCGCATCTGAACCAAGTACATCAACGAATTCTGTAATTTTCATATCAACTAATTTCATCTCGCACTCCCCTAACCCAGTAAATGATTTTCTAGAATTTGTTTTTTCTCATCAAAGTCTTCAATTTGCAAATAATATTCTGCACAATCAATTAGTGCTTTGGCAGGGGTAAGACCAATCACTTCACTACCAATAATTCCTACACCATAGCGTTTTGCTTCAAAGCGGATTGTTTCAAACGTCCGATAAAGCGGTGTTCCTTCATAGTTCACCATGTTCATAGACACTTGAGCAATGTTGCGGTCTTCAAGTAAAAGCCCGATTCCTTTGCAGTATTTAAATCCGCCACTCGAACCACGTACTACTTTGGCAATTTTCTTCGCGATTTCCACATTATCCGTATCTAAGTTCACGTTAAACGCTACAAGCGGCATCCGTGCTCCAACAGCAGTAATTCCGGCTGTGGGGTGGATTTTGCGTTCCCCGTAATCAGGTGCCCATTCTGGTTCCTTTAATTTTTCCGGCATACCTTCGAATTGACCTTTACGAACTTTCGCTAAGTTTTTCCGATCCGGTGTCGCTGCGGATTCTTCGTAAAGGAAAATCGGAATCGATAGCTCGCGATTGATTCGTTCTGCCACCTTTTTTGAAATTTCGATACATTCTTCCATTGTGACATCTTTTACAGGAACAAAAGGCACAACGTCTGTTGCTCCCATACGTGGGTGTTCACCATGTTGTTTTGTCATATCAATTTTTTCACTTGCGAACTTCACAAGTTGGAAGGCCACTTCTTGAATACCCGCCTCATCTCCAACTAGTGTAAAGACACTGCGGTTATGACTCGGATCTGACGAATGGTCAAGCAAGGAAACACCTGGTACACCCGTTGCTGTTTTTACTAAACCATCGATCACTTCTTGATTTTGACCTTCACTAAAATTCGGAATACATTCAACTAATTTTGCCATGGTTTCTTTATCTCCTTTTTAAATCATTTGGCGATTCTTAACTACAAGTTCACCTTTTTTATAGACATCTGTTACAAGGTTTGTCGCAAAGAAATAAAGAGGATAATCAATATTTGGTGCGTCAAACAGCGTAATATCTGCTAATTTCCCTTCATCTAAGCTTCCAATAGAATCACCGCGATCCACTACATATGCCGCATTAATTGTCACCGCATTAAAAACTTCAATTGGCGTTAATTTATCAGCAAAACAGCCAAGCTGCATGATGAACTGCATGTTTGCCGTTGGACAACTACCTGGATTGCTATCTGTCGAAAGGGTAATGGCCATATCATGATCTAACATTTTCTGAGCAGGCGCATAGGTGTCTTCCATCAAACTAAACGTTGTTGCTGGAAGCAGATTTCCAATCACATTTGCTTGGCTAAGTTTGTCAATATCCTCGTCTGTAATCACCATCAAATGTTCCGCACTCGTCGCACCAAGTTCTGCTGCAACGCTCACACCACCGATAGATTCAATTTCATCCGCATGAATCCGCAACTTGAAGCCTTGTTTTTTCGCTGCACTCAGTAGTTTTCTTGATTGTTCAGCAGTGAAAACACCAGATTCACAAAATACATCACAAAATTCCGCTAGATTATCTGCCTTTACCTTGGGAAGCATTTCTTCGATGATCAAATCAATAAACCCATCTGGATTTTCACGATATTCTTCTGGAATCGCATGTGCCGCCATGAACGTCGAAATGATATCAACCGGTAAACGGTGATCCAGTTCATGTGCAACTTTCATTTGTTTCTCTTCCGTTTCCCAGTCAAGACCATAGCCACTTTTTGCTTCAACTGTTGTCACACCATGCACAAGCATATGCTCAAGAAGTTTAGCTGTTTTCTCGTAAAGCTCTGCAAAACTAGCAGCTCGAGTCGCCTTCACCGTGCTTAAAATCCCGCCGCCTTCTTTCAAAATATCCAAATAGGCAACACCGTTCAATTTTTTGGCAAATTCATTTTCACGCGTTCCACCGTACACAAGGTGTGTATGCGAATCGATTAATCCTGGAGAAGCCGTTTTCCCACTGCAGTCAATTATTTTTGTGTGTTCTCCTATGAGAGAAACCGGCGGATCCCCTTCAGCTACACGCAAAATTTTTCCTTCACGAATCGCGATAAAGCCTTGTCGAATGATGTTCGCTTCACCCATTTCACTTCCCCGTAAAGCTCTTCCTTTGTCAATCGGACAAAAGATTTGATTTAAATTTGTTAGGATCTTATCAGCAATCATCAGTATCCGCCTTTCATTTTACGTATTTCGAAACCGCCTCACGAATCGCTTCATCATCCGTCAAATACGGAATCGTAATGTGATCCGTTCCTTGTTTTTCTTCATTAAAGGCAATCGAAGTTTCCATCGAGTGTTCATTCCTAGCCCAATTTCGTCTTGCAACACCGCCCATAACATCCCAGGAAATTGCCGAGCGAATGATCTCATCCACGAGCTCACTGCCGTCCAGAACAAGACCAAAACCACCATTTATCGATTTGCCAATCCCAGTTCCGCCACCGTTATGAAGAGCAATCAAACTCATTCCACGCGCTGCATTCCCTGCGTAGCACTGGACAGCCATATCCGCTGTAACATTACTACCATCACGAATATTTGAAGTTTCACGGAATGGCGAATCCGTTCCAGAAACATCGTGGTGGTCACGGCCAATCATGACAGGACCAATCTTGCCTTCACGAACAAGTTCGTTAAATTTAAGCGCGACATCAATCCGACCTTGTGCATCCTGATAAAGAATCCGTGCTTCAGTTCCGACAACCAGTTGATTTTTCTCTGCATCACGAATCCAATTATAATTATCCCGATCCTGATAGCGTCTTTCTGGATCAATCGCTTCCATCGCCGCGTGGTCGGTTGCTACCAAATCTTCATGTTTTCCGCTCAAACAAACCCAGCGGAATGGACCATATCCGTAATCGAACAACATCGGTCCCATAATATCTTCTACATAAGATGGCCAAATAAATCCATCTTTATCATCATGTCCATTTTTCGAGATTTCCATCACACCTGCATCAAAAATAGCTTTCATGAAAGAATTCCCGTAATCAAAGAAGTAAGTTCCTTGTTCAACCAAATGCTTAATCGCATTAAAGTGTCGCACAAGTGTCTTGTTGATCAACTCTTGGAATTTAGGTTGGTCCTCTTTAAGAAGCCGAGTTCTTTCTTCAAAAGAAATCCCAACTGGACAATACCCGCCATTATAAGCATTGTGACACGACGTTTGGTCACTCAAAAGATCCACATGTATTTTATGTTCATCCATATATTCCAACAAATCGACAATATTGCCGTGATAAGCAATCGACATCGCTTCTTTTTTCGCCATAGATTCCTGCGCAAGTTTTATCGCTTCTTCCGGCGTTTGAGCTAGCTTCGAAATCCAGCCTTGTTCAAGCCGCGTATCAATCCGCGACTGATCCACCTCTGCAACGATTGCTACCGCATGCGCAATTTCAGCAGCCTTTCCTTGCGCACCGCTCATACCTCCAAGACCAGAAGAAACGAACAACTTCCCTGCCAGATCGCCATCATCTGGAATCCCTAGTTTTAAGCGTCCAGCATTTAAGAGTGTATTAAAGGTGCCATGAACGATTCCTTGCGGTCCGATGTACATCCAACCACCGGCAGTCATCTGCCCATAGTTCGTGACCCCCATTTCCTCGGCAATTTCCCAGTCATCCAAATTATCATATTCGCCAACAAGTAAGCCATTCGTGATAATAACACGAGGGGAATCCTTTTTAGACTTGAATAGCCCAACTGGGTGCCCAGATTCTACGACAAGCGTTTGCTCTTCCGTCATCACTTCAAGATATTTCTTAATCAAACGATATTGTAGCCAGTTCTGACAAACCTGCCCCGTCTCACCATAAGTAACGAGTTCATACGGATAAAGGGCAACATCAAAATCAAGGTTGTTATCAATCATCACTTGCATCGCTTTAGCCGCCGTACAGTTCCCTTTATAGTCATCAATTGATTTCCCATAAATCTTTCCTTCAGGACGCCATCTATATGCATAAATTCGTCCGCGCGTTGTCAGCTCTTCTAAAAACTCAGGAATTACTTGCTCATGAAATCTTTCAGGGACGTAACGTAAAGCATTTTTAAGCGCAATTTCTGTTTGTTCTTTTGTAAGACGAAATCCACGATCAGGTGCCCGCCTGATCCCTTCAGTAAAAGAAGGCATTTCTGGCAAAATATCATCTAACTTAATGGTCATCGATTTTGCAATTGCATCATTCTTTATCATGTTGACATACATTCCCTTCTAATCATTTCTCCGCTTTCCCATTCCAAGCCTTCCCTTTATCTTCCCACTTCACTCCTTTCCTTTTCATAGAACAAGAAACCGCGGCATTATAATTAAGCGCTTTCTTTTTATCGGTTAAACCATTGGAAACACTGACTTCTAACGATATATTCCAAAAAAACCGAAAAAAGTTTCACAGTTAAAACCCTTTCATTCTTTACCAAGATAAAGAATATTTTTCATTTTGAGAAACCGCTTACATTACGCCCTAACTATATCCGATTGTGAACCATTTGTCAATACAAATTCTTTACATATTCGTGAAGTTGTCAATAAGACTCATTTTGTGTATGATTAATTACATAACCAATTACTAGGGGGAAATAAGCTTTGTACATCATACTTGACCAAAAAGACTATAAAACGATCGAATGGAACGGCGGTGATTCCATTGAAATTCTAATTTTCCCTTATGACCGTTCATTCCAAAACAAAGACTTCGATTTGCGCATTTCGCGCACTAAATTATATCAAAAAGAATCACGTTTCACAGACCTTCCCGGTTACACACGGGACCTAATCAGCTTACATGGCCATGTCACTTTATACCACCAAGAAAATTCGACCGAGCGCATCGTTAAAATGGCCCCATTCAAACTTGACCACTTTGACGGTAGCGCCAAAACGACCAGCCTAGGTTCCGGTGAAGATTTCAATTTCATCTACCGTGATGGATTAGCGACAAAAATCGAAATTCTCCATCAAAACCAAACAAAGAATTTCTTAATTGAGCCTTATTCTTTCCAGTTAATCCATGCTATTTCCGACCTAATTGAAATTCAAATTGAACCAGAAAATGAGTATCTCCGTGACGAGCTCGTATTAAAAAAGGGAGATAGCCTTCTTGTTTTCAATGAAACCGCCAAATTCACCTTTCGAAACGCATCCATTTCATTCAATAGCGAGTTAGCCATTTTATGCACCTTCGATACCTTGCATAATCGTGAATACTATCAAAATTTCGTTGATAGCCTTTTACGTGACCATCCTTAAAAGATTTAATCTTTTAAAACCCCTCCGCCTACAAACCGAGCAAACATCCCTTAAAATTTTTTAGATTATTTATTGGATAAGTGTTATTTTAAGACAATGTAAAGGCAAAGTTAATTAAATCCATGATTCATATCAAAAAATCCCCATTAATACTATATAAGTATTAATGGGGATCACGATACCGGCGGCCAGAGCCACATGATAAAAAATACCATTAAATAGTTTTCAAATCTCTTTTATTTAGCGGTTTTCATAAAATACCTTTAAAAACATTTCAATTACCCGCACCATTTTCGCACCCGCTTTTTTCATGATTAAATAACGATTTAAAAAAGGGAGTTCATTAAGCCTCGAGTTTTAGACCTAGTTCTTGCATCGTATTCTTGAAAAACATGATAGTATGTTTTTCTAATTTCCTCTGGCATATCACCAACAATTAATGCCACTTCTTCTACAGCATACCCTTGATAAATTAAGAAAGAAACAAATGTATGTCGGCAACAGTGCATAGAAAATTTTGGCTTATCTGTTATGCCACACTCAACCAGAATTTTCTTAATCTCAATATTGGCTTTTCGGTTATTACATATCCCCTCTTGCCAATCAAAGAAAACTTGTTTACGAGGATTTGGAATATTCCTAGCTTGGCATCTTTTTGATTGATACTGCCATAACTCTCTAACAAGCTCGGCTAAATTCTGTGACATTTCTACTTTTCGATAACTATTGGCATTTTTACAAGGAAGCCAATCAGTCGAATTTGAAGGAGGTTCAATGTAGTCATAGGTCTTGTTGATGTCTATAAAACCCTGCTCAAAATTCAGATCATCGATGGTAAGTCCAACAATTTCAGAAAATCGGCATCCTGTTAATAAAGCAAAAATTATTGCGTAGTAGATAGAGGAGTCTTTATCTCTATGTTGAACTACATACTGCACAACCTTTTTATACTGAGCATCATCAATATATTTTTGATAGACTGGTTTCTCCTTTGTCTTATCCCCTAGTCCCCTTAAAGAGCTTCCAGAAGTGAACTCAACAGAGATATGTCCTAGGGCAAAAGCTTGTTTTACACATGCTCTCATATGAGTATGGAATTTTTCAAGTGTAGCTGGTGCATAATCTTTTGAGAACCTATTTAATAAATCCACATACCTATCATTAGTTAAATCAGATAGTGAGAGTTCTCCAAGATAGTTTTTTAATGTATCTCTTGCTATCTTGATAATGTCCTTGAGTCTTTCTTGAGCTAGATTCCTTTTTATATTTCTGAAAAAACCATTCAAAGTATTCATAAAAGGGGACTTCAAAAGCCATTTGTCCATCTTTTGAAGCAATTGATTGTGCATACTCTACAGCTTTCACGGCTTCAAACTTAGTTGAAAAGCTGCCTAATGCTTTATTTTCATATCCTCCAGTTTCTCTTTTTACACTTATAAAGGCACGCCATTTTGTCCCACGCTTGCTAACACCCATTCAAACATCATCTCTTTCCAGATGAGTGTTTAAACAGCTATATATATGGTCAATATTATTATACCTCATTTTTTCCAACATAAGTAAAAATTTCTGGAAAATTCTCTTCAATAAACGTTAATAATTTGCTTTCTAGTATATAATATTTTCCTGAACTACCACCTTTGGGATATGCAACACATCCATTAGGGTTCTCTTTAATATCTAACATCTTTTTGAATTTTGGATTTAAAAGAATTAGCTCATTAAACATGGGTCTACTAAGGCAAGTGTGCTTCTTTCTAAAATCCTCTACAGAAACGCAGTTTCCTTTAAAACCTAATCCTTTTAAAGCTTTATATTCATCTTTTTGAATTAGAACAAAATTTTCAGGCAATGTGATATGTGCCTGATACTCAATGATCTGTTCCAAATTTATCACCTCTAATTTTTAAACTATCCATACTCACTTTACTTAGTTAACTATTTCATTTTTTAACCACTTTTAAATCGCTTTAGGTAAAGCACATAGGAATTTCACCTCTCCCCAGTTCACGGCGAGCCTTACGGAAGTATCATTATTTACTGTCATTGTCATGGCGACTTGAATTCCTATTTCAAGTTTAGTGTTAAACATGTATCGCTACGTTTTAGATTATGGCGTGTTTACACTTAGCTCGAATGACAGGGAACGTAATTCAAAAATGGGCTATTCAATTTTCAAAGAGCTTTTATTTGCTTACACTATTAACAATAAATAACTCGTGGAAAAAGACACACATTTTCTCAAAAAAAATTAAAAAAAGAGAAGCTTTTGTAACTTCTCTCTCTTAATCACTATTTTCTTATTTCAAATTTAGAGATTGAAATAAGAAATGCAACAGCACATTCTTGAAAACAATCTTCATCATAATTTCCCGTTTTCCATGCCATTTTATGCATCAATGGGCTAAAACGAGTTATTAGTCTTTCGATTGCTTGTTGGTTATTTAACTTTGCTAGTAAAAATATTTCCTTTAGGTTTTCCATTTCGTTTCTCCCTTCTAACATCACCATCTACTACGGCAGAAAGGATGGAGGGGAACGAATTAGGTGAATACAACTATCTTTTAATTTATAATTGACTATAAAGCCTTTTGTATAAACGATGTTTCAAATTCGTAACACCTTGTCTGGAAATTCCTAATACTTCGCCAATTTCTCGATCAGTTTTATCAAATATAAACTTTTCAATCAAAAAATATTGTTCAGATTCAGAAAGTTTTTCCATAGCTTGTAAAAGGGCATTATTTTCAATGATTAACGGGATTCCAAGGATAGTGATATCGGCAATAGTAAGTTCGTTTACAAACAAAGAATTTTCTAAATTAAGAGATTCTTCAGATAGTTCCTTTTCGATTAATGTGAATTTCTTTTTATAATACTGTGCTGCTGCATTAGTGATGACAGTTTGAAAATATTTTGTCAATTGAGCATTAATCCGATCATCTGTAGTATTCATTATTATCACTTCTTCCAAAATTTTTAAGAAGAGATACCAATAGATAATTTTATGAATGTAATCTATATTGCCAATAACCTCTATACGCTCGCTCTACATTTACTTTGGAATCATCATTCATTCTCCGCAAAATATTATGTGTCAAATTTTCATAAGAAAGATTAGATGGCTGCTTTTCATTCAACAAAGTAAATATTTCTTTACCAGAAAGTGGACGTCCTGCTTCTTTTAATATAGACGCTATTTTTAAACTGATATCAGAATAAGAAATGCTTCCATTCTTCATTTGGCCTCTTTCAGCCATATATTTTTGATATTCTATTTCGGAACTTAGCTTTTTGGTGTTGTCTTGAATTATCAACGATGATTTTATTTCCTTTGGCTGACTATCCAATTTCTCTAAACGCTCTTTTAGATCAAAATAGGACTGAGTGATTTTCCTCCTTTCTTCGATTAGTAAGGTCATCTGCTCATAGATTGCACTCTTTTCATCAAATTGGTCCATTGTTTCTCCTCCTTCATTCTTTAACAATAAAATTGGGATTAAAAAGGACACAGAAATACAAAAAATTTAGAATTAAAGATAGCTAGAACATAAGCGCTTACTCCAAAGTGTAGATTTTCCCTTCCATATCAACCTTTTCCTTTTTATAAACAATAAAAGACAAACTATTTTTCAGTCTAAATTCACTGAAAAGTAGTTTGCCTACAGTTTAACGTTGAGATAAGTCTCAAAATCTTTTTTATAGATATTGAAAGTGTTTGGTCAAAAATTTTTCTATTTCAAACAATAATGAGGATGATAAAAGCTCCATTTCGTTTTTCTATTTTAATGCTCTGCAAATATTAAATAGAGTATTGTCTACAATGAATGTATCTAAAAACACTTTTTGATAGTGAAATAATGGTCTATAATTTTCATTCAATATAATCTTTTTCTTTGAAAAATCGATTTCTATAGAATCAATACCAAATTTAAACCCAACTCCTAGCATTTTTTAAAAACGCTTCTTTAACACTCCAACTTAATATGAAACCAGAAGTAAGATTTATAAATCTATCAGAAATTATATTTTCACAATCAACACCAATCACTATATTAATTTTTTGTTATTCCCCCAAAAAACAATAAGTGTCACAATGAGATATACTAATTGATAAAGAAGTTCCAAGAATATATGGTTGGCCTGATTCTTTCTTTAAAATTACAACTTCATTCCAACTAGAAAAATCTGTAACTTCTTGACTAATATACTTTTTAATCATTAGATGCGAAATTATTGTTTGTATACGTTTCTTTTTTTCTTTTTTATCTTGTTTATTTCTTCTTTTTCTTCAACTGAAAAAAAACGCAAGTACCTTTCAATATTATTATCAAAATACGAATAGTTCATCTTTGAGATTCCCAAAATAGGTAAATTTCCTTCTGATGTAAAATTAACCTTCATATTTAGATTCCCCACTTATTTTATAGTATTAAAAATTAAGTTTGCTTGTTCAACAATCATTTTTCTGCATTCAAGTAAAGAATTATGGTTCGCATTTTCTACAGTTATCAATTTAGATCCATTTATACTATCATGCATCTTTTTTCCAACCCTAACAGAAACTACAGTATCATTTTTACCTTGAATAATAATTACCTTTGTATTTATCAATCCTAAATAAGATGTAAAATCATTGTCCTTCACTAATTTAAGATCAGATTCAATACTCCAATGTTCATGATTACTATCAATATTTAGTTTATCTGTTCTAAACCTATAAAAAGAATTTAAAAGAATTAGACCATTGATAGTATATCTACTGTTCAAGACTTGGTTGATTGCTATAAATCCTCCTAAAGAATGGCCTATAAGAACAATTTTTTGATCTTTTTTTATATAAGTCTTCACTAAATAATCTATTAGCGAAACATAAAAAGATAAATCAAACTTCATTGAATTATCTTTTTCATAATTTTGATACCCAGGTCGATTAAATATGATAAAGTTTTTTCGCTTAATCTTGAAGTATTTTCTCCAATTACTCCAAGAGTCTTTGTTATTGTTTAGCCCATGTAAAAAAATGTACACTGGTGACACACTATCAATTAGAACTACATCTAAATCACTTTCTGATAATATCATTTTTCCACTTGTCCTCTAAGATATTCTTTATTCGTTTCATTTCTTTTCTAGTATTTTTGTTTAAAAAGCTTTCCATTCGATAAACTTCATGTTCAGCAAAAGACTCATCCAGATTGAAAATTTGAATCCAACACATTGTACATCCTATTTCACTAGGTAGTTTTTCATAAAACCAATAAATATCCATTTTGGAAAAAGGGAACATACTAGTCATTCGTTTTCCTCTAACTTTCATCTTACTTCTATTTGTTATTCGTTTAGAAGTCCACTCATTTCCATTTTTGTGTCGTAAAGTAAAAGTTACTTCATTCTCAGTTTTTAATAAAACTTTTACTGTTTCATATTCATCAAATAACTCCGACCAGTTTAACACATCATTAGTATATTCAAATATTTTTTCACAATCTCCCAAAATTGTAATTTGATTTTCTACATACCCTTTCACGATACTAACCCCCTCTCAAACTCAATTTTAGTCATTTATTATCCCACAATAGCTACAGCTCTAACCCAAGAAGCATCTGCATCATCTAAATTTATTGGAAAACAACTAATCTTAAAATTCTGATTTAAATTTAACAAAACTCTTAAATTGCAGAGTCGTTCTATTTGAATGTATTCTTTTTCTCTACCATAAAAATGAGAAGGCCATAAAACATCTAATTTTTTTTGTTTCATTATAATCATTGACCATTTTTGAAATAGATCTATCAAATCCATAGGAATCAATACCTATTACCTTTATATTAAAATCTAATAGAAAGTGTATCGCTTCTTTGGATAATCCAATAGAGTTAGAAAAATATTCTTCTGTTCCCCAATATTTATCCATTCCTGTATAGATAAGAACTATATCCATAGGGTTTATTTCGATTTGTTGAGATATAACAGCCTTTTCAATTATAGCTTTTTCAATTAATTCTCCTTTAGAAATAAACGAAAGATCAATCACTTTCCCGCATCCAAAAAACCATTCTAAAGGCAATTCATGAATTTTTTTTTTGTAGTTGTTTATCAAATCTGCTTCCGTAATGAAATGGAGCATCTATATGAGTTCCAGTATGCGTAGACAACTCGAATGTATCTAAAGACAAATATTCTTGATTGGGAAAAACATCAAGTGGTAATCCTGTGCGACTAGCAATTCGTTTCGCACCATTTTGATGTGTCACTCTACTTTTTTTTTAGTTTTAACGGTTCCGAAGGATTATTGTTTACTAACAAACTCAAATCGATTATCTTCATTAATGCCTTCTCCTCTAAATATTTCTATGCCCTAGATGTCCTTCCGGTGCTACAGGAGCCATAACCAAAAGAGCTTTTAGAGGCTTTTCTCCCTCATTATTGATTGTATGAGGTACTCCCATAGGCACTGCTGCAATGTCACCTTTAGTTAAAGTTTGAATTTCATTTTCGATTACCAAGTCTCCTTCACCTTCAATAATATAGATATGTTCTTGGCTATAATCATGAACATGCACTGGAGCTTTAGTTTTAGGATTAATTGTACACAAAGTAACAAAAACTTCTGATTTTTCAAGAAATGACGGACTAATAAGAACCTCTAGCTCTCCATAATCTTTTTTCGTACGTCTATTTTCCATGATTTCTCCTCCTCTTTCTTATTTTATTAATAAATCTATATACTTGTAAATGTCTTAATTGGTTCTAATTTCTTCAATTCTAAGCGATTGATCTTCCCAGTTATTCCTTTAGGAATTTCATTTACAAGAACAATTTCTTGTGGTCTTAATCTAGCATTCAATTTTTTTTCGCAAAAATCTCTTGAAATTTGTAACATTAAAAGATAATGGATTACTTACCACTAGGTAATAAACTAAATAGTTCAAAGAGTTGTTTGATTGCAAATCAACAGCTGCTTCAATAATCTCTTCATAATTCAAAATCAAGAATTCAATATCAGAAGCTTTACACCACTCACCATTAATTTTAAATAAATCATTTGTTCTTCCCATATACCAGTAGTAACCATCTAAATCAATTTTAAACTTATCTCCAGTGTACATTCCTTTGTCCTGAATAGGAGTTTGACCTATATATCCTTTCATTATGGATGAGCCCTCAATATACAAATTTCCAATTCTATTAATAATAGGATTTTCCAGTTCATCCAATACAGAAGTTTGATATCCTGATATAGGAATCCCCACACTCCCCACCTTTTTACCCGTTTTATCGGTGTTAAGGAAAAAAATATATAAAAATTCGCTTGTTCCCATTCCTTCAAACAAAGGTACATCATATCTATCTTTCCATTTTTCAGAAACTATTGGAGGTAACGGTTCTCCACAACAAATACACAGTCTAAGTGATTCAAACAAAAGGTTATTTTTTGAAAATAAATCTAGTAAGGAAGAATATATGCTCGGAACGCCCACTAAAACAGTAGGCGAATTTTTGTTTGCCAATTTTTGTATATTTGAAATAATCTCAAATTCAGATATAATGAGCGTTGCTTTACAATACTGTGAGAGAATACAACTTGTTCCTACCCCTAGAGCAAACGGTATTTTTGACATTGAAAATATCGTATCTTCTTTTTGAAATCTACAATTTGTGTATTGGTAATTTTCACATATAGCTTTTATAGATTTTTGCGAATGGATCACACCTTTTGGTTTACCCGTACTTCCTGAAGTATAGAGAACAAATATGGGTTGAGTTTCTGTATTTTCAATTAATTTTACTTTTCGCCAACATATTTGTTTTTGTTCAAAATCGCTCCAGTAATAAATATTATTTGTAAAGTTAATCTCACTTTCTTTATCTTTCATAGTCTTATTTAGATACATTGCAGTACAGTTACTATTTTTGTATATATATTCTAAAATAGGTAACGAGGTTTTAATATTTATTAGTACCGGAATCACGCCAATCTGTATTGCTCCCCAAAAAGAAGATATTAAATCAATTGAATCGGTCATATATAATGCTATAAAACTACCTTTCTCAACACCATCCAAAATAAGTTTTAGAGAAAATTTATCAATCAAGTTCTCTAATTCACTATAAGTTATACTTTGATGATCTTGTATAATTGCTATTTTAGAATCAGTATTTTTATCTTTTTCGTTTTGAAAAATGTAATCCTTTATATTATTCATTACAATCACTCTCTTTTATACCAAATTGAAAACCAACCTAAAGGTTTATGTCTTGTTTCAGTAGAGAAAGACAAAACTCGTTCTAATTTCTCTAATACAAATTTATCATGGAAAGTATTTATCAAATCGTCACTTGTTAACAATCGGGGCTGCGGTGCAGTATATTTCATTTTGTCTGAAAAACCCCTAATTAGCAACATTCCTCCCGGTTTTAAAGCCTTATTTACTTGTTTTACATATATTTCTCTTTCATCATTTGATAAATGATGAAAACATCCTTGATCAGTGATAACATCATAATGATTTTCTAAAAGGTCAACTGTTAAAATATTTCCAACTTTCCAATGTACTTTTACTCCATATAAATCAGCTATTTTTGTTGCTGTTTGAATAGCTGATTCTGAAATATCCATTGCTGTAACATTCATACCTCTCACTGCTAAAAAAGTTGATTCTGAACCAATTCCACATCCAATTTCTAAAATTTTTGAAGAATTAGGAATCTTTTCATTAAAAACAAGATTTACCAATTCAGGATTTGCTGTTCCCGATACCCATTCGTGTTGAGATGGTTTCTTCTCATTGTAAGCGCTATTATAATATTTTTTTTATACGTTCATTCATGATTTTCTATTCTCCTAATTTTTGTATTTTCTGAAAAATAATTTTTCAGATTCCATAGTGCCTTTTTAGATTTATTTCACATTAGAATAAATCTCAGTAACAAGATCATATAAATTAAAACTATCTCTTCCTCCAAACTCGATCAAAACATTGTACTTTTTTTTGATTGATAAAGATAAATCTACTGTTTCAGTGGAATCCAACCCTAAGTCATTAATTAAATCAGCATCCTTTTTTAATTCTTCTGGTTCAATACCAAAATCTAAAAGTTCATCCGTGATAAATTCAATAATTTCTTCCTTATTCATTATTTAACTTCCTTTTTAATCTATTTTCTCAATAGCAATGCTTACGTTAATTCCCTCTTTAGATCTATTATTAATTAAAGCTCTCGTCTTTATGCTATTTTTATCTGCATTCTTTAAGTATAATATTGCAGCAATAACATCTGTTGATGCTTGAGCTCCATATAGATGTCCATAATATTTTTTAGGGAATTTTAAATTAGGTTGATGATTGTATTTTAAGTTCAAATTTGAAATAGCTTGATTTTCAACATTATCATTTTTAACAATTCCATTTGCTTCGGGTAATAATAGGTCTATATCTTTATACTCCAATTTTGATTGTACTAAGCAATTTTCCATATTTAATTCAAGAGAATCATCACCAAAGTTTGTAGATATATTTTTTATTTCAGCATATATTGGAGCATTCCTATCAAGTGCATGTTCATATTCTTCAAGTATTAAGACTGAGCTTCCTTCTCCTAATATTGTTCCGTCAGATTTACTACAGAATGGAAGAATTCCTTCTTTTTCGTCATTTTTATCTAAAAGTTCCCCTGCTTCGTAGTGACAAATACCTGATAGAAGAGTTAGCGGAGCTTCTGTGCCTCCACAAATTACTATATCATTATCACCTCTCTTAATTGAATTTATTGCTGAAAACATAGCTACACCGCCAGTGGCTTTGTCAGCCACGTAACTTTTACTTGTGCCATGAATTGAATTAGCTATTGAAATATACCCCTGAGCAGCAGCTGGAAACCAAGCCGTTGCTTGCCACGGATTTACAAAAGTAGGTCCAAATTTATATAATTCTTCAAAACCTCGTTCTGAAATATTCCATCCTCCAGAATTATTTCCAAAATATATACCAATTCTATCTGTTTCTAAAAATTGAAGATTTAAATGCGAATCTTCAATTGCACAAGATGTTGCAGCTAATGCAAATTGCGTAAACTTATCTGTTTTTTTTTATGAATCGCCGATTAATATAGTTTGTTGTATTAAAATTTCTCACTTCTCCAGCAAATTCAAAAGGGAAATTACTAGTATCAAAGTTTGTAATTTTTGAAATTGCAGACTTTTCTTTTAAAATACCAAACTCAAACTCTTCTATCGTATTACCTAAAGGGTTGATTATTCCTAAGCCTGTAACTACTATTTTTTTACTCATAATAATCTCCTTTATATTTACTTAAGACACATGCAGAATGTATTCCACCAAAACCACTAGCAGATGTTAAGACGGTATTTACATTTTCTTTTCTACATTTTTGCAAATAAAATAAATCACATTCAGGATCAGGGTATTCGTAGTTAATGTTAGGAGGCAAAATTCCAGATTCAAACACACCTATACTCGCTAAAGTGCCAACCAATCCAGCTACAGACAAAGGATGTCCTACCATAGATTTACTGGAACTAATAGGTATTGTTTTTGCATACTTGCCAAAAGCTGACTTAATAGCATCTGTTTCGCACTTATCATTTTGTTTAGTGGAACTACCATGAGCATTTATATAACCAAATTCTGAAATATTTTTCTTTGATTGTTTAATTGCTTGACTCATTGCTTTTTCTAAATATAGAGACTCTTTTAAATCAGTCATGTGGTATGCATTATTATAACTTGCAAATGAATCTACCTTACAATAAATATGCGCTCCTCTATTTACTGCATGATTTAATTCTTCTAAAACAAAAAATACGCTGCTTTCTCCTATAACAAAACCTGCTCTCTTCATATCAAATGGGCGCGAAGCTTTTGAAGGGTCATTTTTCCATTTAGAAAGCGCATTTATAACATCTAAAGTGGAGTATGTTAATGATGTTAAAGGTGCTTCAGCCCCACCTGTTAAAATTACTTTAGCTACACCCGATTTTATGAGATTATAACTTTCTCCTATAACATCTAAGCCTGCCGTACACCCCGTAGAAAGTGCATAGCAAATATTCTTCATTTTATATTTATGAGCCATGTAAGCCCCTGGAAAATTGAACATACCTGCATTATAAAATTCTTTCCCTACAGGTTTGTATGACAAATTTTCTGTTCCCTTATTAGTTAATACTTCATATATTTTTTGTATAGTTGGGGTTCCTCCTATTGCTGAACAACTAATAATTCCTATATCTTTCCTCTCTGTATTACCATCATTAATTTTTGAGTCCTTTAATGCTTGTTCAGCTGCATAAACAGCTAATTTTGTGAATCTTGATTCATTTCTTACTTCTTTAAAGCCTTCAATTAATGTATCCACATTTTCATGAATTTTTGAATTGACGCTTGAAGATATCTTCATTTTTTCCATTTCTTCATCAAACTCCACAAAAGAAATGCCTTTTTCTGTATTACTCCAGAATTCTTTTTTATCTTTTCCTCCTGGACTAATTACACCAATGCCTGTAATAACGACTTCGTTCATTTTACATAACCTCTCTTAATTATGTCTCTCCTCGTTGGTTTGTTTTTTGTATTAGAAACAGTGGATAGTTATAATCTATAATTTGCCCTTGCTTTACATATTTTTTTAATAAAATACCGTCTTCTTCCATCATTAAAATATAAACTATTCCCAATAAATTAATTTGGCACAGTGGAGTACGTGATGGATAAAATTTCCCTTCTTTGATATAATTAAGTACATATATTCTACCAACAATTTTTGAAATATAGATATTTGAATTGGGAATCCGAGTGATAAAATAATCTGCAATCAGTATATTTTCTTCGCATAATCTTTTTGGTATTTTTTTAACTAGATTACTATTAATAATAATTTTCACGCTTTCAAAAAATTTACTTTAAATAACTAATCCCAAGGGATTAGTTCCCAAGGAATTAAAAATAAATTTAGAACCATATGCTTTTTCCTCCTTCCGTAATATTATAAATAATGCATAGACTTAAGCTGCTTCGCATCCTGAATATTCAGAATATTTAAAAAATCATTACTTCAACTATTTAAAAGATAACTTAAATCAGAAAAATAATTGTCTAAATGTTAAATATTTAAACAAAAGGAGTGGATTTTATGCTTGCAGGTGAGTTAGTGAATAAGATTAGAAAGGAAAGAAAACTTACTCAAGAAAAAACTGTCATCCGGAATTTGTACACGACAAACGCTAGCCTCTTATGAAAATTTGACTGTAGATATCCCCTTTACCAAACTTTTAAAAATAATAGATAAATTGAATGTAACAATTGAAGAATTTACCTTGCAACTAAAACAAACTAACGATCAAAAACGCTTCATATGTGAACATATGATTAAAGACTTTTATAGCAATCAATATATTAAACAAAAAGACCTAACATGGCTATTAAGACTATATGACGAAACTTCTGATTTTTTTTTATTTAGCGAGCTATCTACAAATAAAATCAAGTTTAATCAAAGTGCAAAATTTAGATGATCAAGAATTTTTGAAAGATGAGAAGAATAACATTAATAAACTCATGAATCATTTGGATATAGTCGAAAGATGGGGAATTTTTGAACTTGCTATATTTACAAACTGTTTGTGGATTTTTCCAATACCATATATATTTGTAAATTCTGAAAAAGTTATTTCCCATCTTATAGATTTTTCAGAAATAAGGATATATGAAAGATCAGCATTCTCTTTTTTCTTTAATATAATTATTTTATTTATTGACAAAAATGATTTAAAAAGCGCAAAGTATTTTTTCGAAAAAATGGAAAATACTTTACATATAGACACACATCAACTTTATGAAAAATCATTTTCTGTATTTCTCAAAAATTGTATTACCCTAATGGAGAGTAATTTTGATGACAATGAATCATATAAATCATCATACAATATTATTAATTATTTTTTATTTTTTAGGATTCCATAAAAAAGCAAAAGAACTTTCTAATCTTTTAGAAAGTCTTAGAGGATAGTTGATTTGTTTTTCAACTAATTTTTTAATGTTAAGGAACGCAAAAGTAAACCAAATTTTTATGTGCATTTTTTCTTTACCAATTTAAATTAGTGTAATGTCACCCATGAAATTCTTTAGCCGTTTCTAATAATTGTTCAACTGTTTGTTTACGATTATTATATATTGCTTTTATTCCAAGGGAATGACGTATATACTCACAGCATTCCCTATCATCTTCCCGCAAATGTCGCTGAATTAGCTTTTTTCTCTTTTGATTCACTGCACTTGGCAATTAAGGAGCAACTTCCACAGTCAATAGGAGTACTTTTATATTCATGATATCTGTCTCTATTAGTTATTATATATTTTAAAACTATTTTACCAAGACAAAAAGACAAATTATCGAAATTAATCAATAATTTGTCCACAGTCCGGAACTTTCTAACCATAAATAACATAGTTACCGATAGTTATCGTTTTTTAATTTATTGAAAACTGTTTTCACCCACATCTAAAAATTATACAACTATTAAAACAATTATTATATAATATAGGTTTAGTGTCCCTTTTTCTTTTCCTTTTTTCTTTTCTTGTTTCAAATCAAATTTTTTTCTTTTTTTTGAAGTTCTTTATCTTGTCTGGCTTGCTTTTTTTCTAATTATTTTGGATTGTTCTCGCGATTCTTGCATAGATAATTGAGCTTTCGTCGATAGCACAGGTTTATTCTTCTCTTTATTTATTTTACGTTGCATTTTCTTTGGATTAACCCTTTTTTTCTTTATATTCAATGTTTGCTGTAGAATTTTTATGAAGCAAATTTTGGTCATTCTTATCCACAACATCTTGAAGCTTTAAATGAACAAATTCCTCTATTTCACTGTTTTTAGGCTCTGTTCCAAAAACGTACTTAGTCGCTCTATAATCACCACATAAACCTTCATATTCAACCAAACCACACCAATAAGTTCCATCAAAATAAACTGTTAATTTCATTAAAATTCCTCCCCTAAATAAACTAATAAGGAAAAGGACAACCCGAGGAGGGAAGGTTACTGACACTTAAGTTATGTTTATGGACTACCAACCATAATGTGTTTTTATCCCTTAATCATAATTTTATCTATTATTTTTCTGTCAAACATCTTAATTATAACCTCATTAACAGTATATTTCAAGATTTTCCTCACAATATTGCAAGGATATAGAGTATCAAAAAAATAAATTTCTTCTGTTTATTTTTATATTGGGATATACCCCATGATATAGGGACTATCTTTTTTATACATTCGTCTGGCGATCCTATCTCCAGAATTTCCCTCAATTGTGTAAACAACTTCATTTTCTACTTTCTCCACAATTCCTACGTGATCACTCACACTATCACCATCCCAATCAAAGAAAATGATATTGCCCGATTGTGGATTGCTGCTGCGGACTTGCCATTGATTTTTTGCTTTAAAGTTGCTAATACCCGTTGGACAGTAGGCAAATCGTTCCATTTGAACATTGGCTTTATTGGCACAACAGCAAAATCTAGAAACCCATAACGGACTATCAAAAATAGAAGTACAACTCAAGTTGCTATATTCTCCAAATGATCAAAAAGTGCTAGGGTTCCAAATTATGGCCAATGGGGCAATCCATGAACTAATTAATATTGCAGCTATTGCGTTACAAAAAGAAATGACTTTATCAGAACTAGCACTTGTCGACTTTTACATGCTTCCCGGTATTAATTTCCTCCCGCATATTATTAATGAAGCAGCATTTAAGGCACTGCGTGCTGAATAAATTTTTTTACCATTAAGCTAGTATCCCTAGTAATTTTTTATTTACTTGAATAATAAAAAGTCGAAGAGAGACCTTGGCACTGATCCCATAAAGTAAGATTCAAATAAAAAACCTCTTGTTGAATTCATTAATCAATTAAAATGAATAAATATGGAGTTTTTTAATATTAAACGAGTAGCGTACTTTGGAGACAAAAAGAAAAGTACTGGAAATGAGAGCCGCGGGGAAAACGAATCAAGAAATCATGTTGGAATTCAATATCAAAAATGGGAGTCAAGTCAAAACTTGGCGGCGATGGTATCAAAACGGAGAAACCTACTAGATTCATGGACAGCTAGGAAATAGTATATCTATGGTTATCGAGAGATCATTGCAGAAATCAATAGAAATCGGACAAACAAGATTAATCACAAAAAAAGGACAGCGAATCATGCAGAAGTATCAATTACACTGTCGAGTAAAAGAAAAGAAAAAAAGATCAGGAAATGTATTTTATCGAACAAGTGAATATATTAAATCAAAAATTTCGAGCAACCAAGCCTTTTTCTTTTAATAAAGAAGGAAGCTATATATATCCTACCAGCATAAAAACATGGTTACGCTCCATCTATTGGTCGTTACTCCAAACTGAAAAATAAGCACTCACAGCTTTAAACACACGCGTGCGTCTTTACTTTTTTGAGGCTGGAGCATCGTTTAAAGACGTACACGCCCGATTAGATCATGCTGACATTCATACTATCGCAAACATTTATACACATGTAACTGCTGAAAAAAAGAAACAACAGCTACCCTTTTATCTGATTTTATAGCTAAATGGTAGTCAGTTTTTAAATAAACAATAAAAAGCCCCAATACTTTAAAAAGAGAAACCTCTTAAAGTGTTGGGGTTACTTCGATACCGGCGGCCGGGGTCGAACCGGCACGACCTTGCGGTCACTGGATTTTGAGTCCAGCGCGTCTGCCAATTCCGCCACGCCGGCATATCACAAATATTATAAACTTTTTCTTAACTCAAATCAAGCAAATGGAGGCGCCAACCGGATTTGAACCGGTGATGAAGGTTTTGCAGACCTCTGCCTTACCACTTGGCTATGGCGCCATATAAATTTTAAGTAAAGAAAAAGCGGAAGACGGGGTTCGAACCCGCGACCCCCACCTTGGCAAGGTGATGTTCTACCACTGAACTACTTCCGCAATTTTAAAGACTGGGCCAGCTGGATTCGAACCAACGCATGATGGAGTCAAAGTCCATTGCCTTACCGCTTGGCTATGGCCCAATAATATTAAAATTAACAATGGGGCGGCTGATGGGAATCGAACCCACGAATGTCGGAACCACAATCCGATGCGTTAACCACTTCGCCACAGCCGCCACTATTCAATTAAATTTATCATGGCAGGGGCAGTAGGAATCGAACCCACACTGGAGGTTTTGGAGACCTCTGTTCTACCGTTAAACTATGCCCCTAGAATAAAAAATGGTGGAGGGAAGTGGATTCGAACCACTGAACCCGAAGGAGCGGATTTACAGTCCGCCGCGTTTAGCCACTTCGCTATCCCTCCGTATAAATAAAAATGGCTTGGGACAGAATCGAACTGCCGACACCTTGAGCTTCAATCAAGTGCTCTACCAACTGAGCTACCAAGCCAAATGGCGGTTCCGACGGGATTTGAACCCGCGATCTCCTGCGTGACAGGCAGGCATGTTAACCCCTACACCACGGAACCACAATTGCGGGGACAGGATTTGAACCTGCGACCTTCGGGTTATGAGCCCGACGAGCTACCAGACTGCTCCACCCCGCGACAATAATATGGTGGAGGTTAACGGGATCGAACCGCTGACCCTCTGCTTGTAAGGCAGATGCTCTCCCAGCTGAGCTAAACCTCCATAAATAATATTTTACCGTAAACTAAATAAATTGTCCAAAAAGAATAAAAAGTGACCCGTACGGGATTCGAACCCGTGTTACCGCCGTGAAAGGGCGGTGTCTTAACCGCTTGACCAACGGGCCATATCAAAAATTGATAAACACTATCTTGGAAACGGAGAGCAAGGGATTCGAACCCTTGAGACGGTTGCCCGCCTACACGGTTTCCAACCGTGCTCCTTCGGCCTCTCGGACAGCTCTCCAAGAAAGATATGGCTCCACAGGTAGGACTCGAACCTACGACCGATCGGTTAACAGCCGATTGCTCTACCACTGAGCTACTGTGGAAAAATAATATCTTGCCCGGCGGCGACCTACTCTCACAGGGGGAAGCCCCCAACTACCATCGGCGCGGAGAAGCTTAACTACCGTGTTCGGGATGGGAACGGGTGTGACCTTCTCGCCATAGCCACCAGACAAGGAATATGAAAGAACGTCGTTCTCTCAAAACTAGAGAAGAAAAGCGTGTGAACCAGAATCTGAAAGTTCTTTTTAAGGTTAAGTCCTCGATCGATTAGTATTTGTCCGCTCCATATGTCGCCATACTTCCACTCCAAACCTATCTACCTGATCATCTTTCAGGGATCTTACTTTCTTAAAGAAATGGGAAATCTCATCTTGAGGGGGGGCTTCACGCTTA
>NZ_AOCG01000004.1 GCF_000525795.1 Listeria aquatica FSL S10-1188 | reverse complement strand
TCGCATCTTTCGATGCAAAGGCCTCCGCGACGCTTTGCAAGTCCGTACTTGCCGTCGTTAAAGCATTCGCAATCTGGGAAACCGCTTCGCCTTCTGCTTGAATCGCCGTGTGTGCTTGTGTATTCCCTCCAACCGTTGTTTCTTCATCCTTCGTAACGGTTGTTCCTTGCCCCTGAAGCATAGAAACTGCTTGCTGAAGGGCCGTCGCTTTTTCGGAAGCTTGCCCTAAATCGCTGGCTACTGTACTCATTTTTAGCCTCTCCTTCCCACCTTTTTAAGAAAAAACGCCTCTTACGAGAAACTCATAAGGAGCGTATTCGGTATTAAGCTTAAAACCCGAAGTTTTGAGAAAGTTGTTGATCTTGTTCTTCCACAGCACTGGCTGTTTTTTGAAGTTGTTGTTCAATTTGGTCCATCAAATTCGCAAATTCGGTTACTTTTGGTTTCAATTGATTAAACTGATCATCAAATTTTGCAAAAGCTTGTCCTTCCCATTCGCTCCGAAGTTGTTCTTGAGTTTGAGATAAGCGTTGTAGCATTTGTTCGATATCCCGTGCGCTTGTGCCATAAGTTTTCGCACGGTCGCGTAATTCCGCTGGGGTCATTCTGATTTGTCCTGACATGAATCTCATCTCCTATTTATGTATTGTTTTCTATCAATTTTAAATATAGCACAACTTTCCAGCTTTGTCTGTGTCCAATTTGTGAAATTTTAGCTTAGAAATGAATCGCATGTTTTTTCCATCAACTATTTTAGAGAAATTCATAGGCAATGAAAAAAGATCCATGGGGTAACTACATCATGGATCCTCCAATTATATCTACGAATCAAAATTGAGTGGCTCTTTGAATCTGCGATTACGTTTATTTACATCCTACTAAAAAGAAATTATGAGGATCCATTAAAATGTTATACAGCGTGTTTAACTTTGTATAAGCCTCAAACTTTTTACTATCTAATAAAATTCCAAATTGACCGTTAACAAATTTTTTTTAACTCTATTTCTTCGACACATGCATAACTGGCAATAATAGGATACGGGATCTTCAAACTAGTATGTAAATAATCAATCAGTGTCTCCAATCTCTCATCAGCTGATATTTCACTTGTAAAGGGTAATACGAGTGAGGCCAGTTTACGATGCAGGAGAGCATAGTCATCACTTTCCGGAGATAATGTTTTCATTCTTTCTGTACCCATATCAAATAGTAAGTAAAAGTCTTGCTCTGAAAAAGCAAAGTCTTTTTGCAGTACCTCGATAAAGCCTGTTAAATTTTCATCTGAAATTTCTTTATACTCCAAATCATCACTTCCTTTGATTTTCTTATATACTATATTTACAAGGACTCATTTCAAAAAGGACATATTGACATCATCGCATTTTAAATTTATCCTTTACAACGGTATCTACACTGCAGCGTGCCCACTTTGAAATAGCCTCAATAAAATCATTTAAATGTTGCTGCTCAAAATGCGCAACGACCACATAACAGGCATGTCCGCTTACTTTATAAAATTCATCGATTTCAGTGTATTCCATAATCTTTTGTTCTATATTTTGGAAATAGTTTCCTTCCATAAACACGCGAATAAATTGTTTGTTCGCATAATTAACTTTTATCGTGTAGCTCTCTATGACTTTTTCATCTTTTAAATTTAATATTCGTTTGCCAACTGCTTGTCCAGTTAAATGAATTTTACTTCCGATTTCTTTATTTGTTAGTTGACTGTCTTCTCTTAGAAACTGTATGATTTTTTTGTCCAGTTCATCCATTTAATTATCCTTTCACGATGAAAATATACCGTTGTTTATTTTTTCACAAACCCATATAATTATAACTACATATTTTCTATAATAATGGTAGATAAATTATTTGGAGGTATGTATATGGATCTTTCATATTATAACACAAAAGCACAATTGAAGGCTGCAACACCAATAATCACTTTACTTGCTCAAAATTTAGTTGAAGAGAATACCTTTGGATTAAAAAAAAATTCTCATAGCATGGAGCGACGAAATTGAATTAGACCAAAAAAAACGCAATTTCTTTAAACGAATTAATTTTAGCTATTTCAAATTATTTAGTCAAAAATCAAATATGCTTAACAAAAGAGAATGCAATTCTTTTAAAGAAATTATTTGAACTAGTTTGTGCCCCTATCTAATTCAGTGATATAGGCATATCCTTTCAGAACTCGATCGATAGTATATCCAGAAAATTCAGATTAATCGATGGATGTATAAACTGAACACGCCCCTTTTTGAAAAAAATGAGTGAAAAACGGGCGTGTCCAGTAAATGGTCATTTTCTGGACACGCGAATTTAGTTTATTTTTTGTATTCTTGAAATCGAAAATTTACCCCTAATGATCCGTTGGTCGATGAATACTCTCTAAATTTATAAATCAAAGGAAACCACTTATTTACGTCTATATGAGAATCATCATGTAATATTTTCTCGTCTACAAATATTCCTTTCATTTCACATTCTACAATTGCAAAATCTGCTCTAATGGTTATTTCTGTAATGATAGTTTCGATTTGAATGGGACATTCTTTAATTCTTACACAAGATATGTCTATTCCACGAGTCTTTGTAAGTCCACCTAATTTAAATTTATCTGGGCAGTAGGTATATCCCGCTTTTTTCTTGTAGTCAGGAATATTTTCATTTCCAGTTGTTTTCGCGATCTGCTCAATTTTTTCCCAAATATTTGCATCAGCTATATTAAATGTTGCCTCCTTTCCAACTATTAAATTTAAAAATCCTTTATTTGCTAACCCTAAGCCTACGACAATCGTTCTCCCTAAAGTCCATGTAGAACTAATGACAGTAATATTATCTTTATCACTTGTGGTATCTTTTGTCGTCATAAGTACTACAGGAAATCCATAGTAAAAACTTTCCTTTTCTATTCTTTTAAACATTTTCCTCACCTCTAACTATAGTATAATTTAAATACACCTCGATGATTATCGATATATAAGGAGTGAAAAAAATATGAATGGGTATCCAGATTTACAAGCAATAATTAAAGCTTTAGCAGATCAATCTCGATTAGAAATTCTAACGACTTTAATGGACGGGAAATTTCATACGGTAAGTGAGTTAGCAAAAAAGGCGAAGATAAAAAGCCATACGGCTACTTATCATTTAAAAATTATGTGTGAATTAAATTGGGTGTCTTCTTATAAACAGGGTAGAAATGTTTACTACCGGTTATGTTCGGAAGAAATTGCAAATTTATTAGAGCATCTTATGAATATAAGTCCTATAAAAAAAAGTCAAATCATTTAATGAAAATAGTGAATATCAAAAGCTGAAAATCGGACGCTCTTGCTATAGACATTTAGCTGGCAAGCTAGGAGTTTCTTTCTTCAACTATTTGCTTCAAAATGAGTATATAAAATTTGATGATGATTATCTGATGTTAACTAATATAGGGACTATCTACTTTGAATCTATTGGTGTTGACATCAATAAAATTAAAAAACAACCTGGAATTTTCATTAAACCTTGTTTAGATTGGACAGAAAGAACATTTCATTTAGGAGGAAATTTGGGTAAAGCATTCTTCAACCTATGTGTGAGGGAAAATTTCATCGTTTCAAATACTGAAAATAGAAGCGTTTATTTAACTAGCTCTGGAGAAAAGTTTTTTTGACATTTAATTCTTAAAATTTGTGCCATTTAAAAATAAAATGACAAAAAGTGGTCTTAATACTATTCATGAACCCATCGTTTTCTGGACACGAAAACCAAAAAAAATTCTCATTGTTTTTTTATCGATTTCCTACTTTTTTTAAAATCTCAAACGGTAAACTGATTTTAACAAATGAAGAACATCCATTTTTACTCCCTTTTTTATGGATGCTTTTCCACAATCCCTTTTTACCAGTATGGTTGACTCCCTTTTTCCATACTGGTTTTTTCTGCTTATTTCCCTTCTGCTTTTTGCCCAGGTTAAACGCCCCATATAGGAGTGGCGGAACACGCCTAATGATGACTGGGGCAATAGCGTATACTCTATTGGCACTAAAAAGCAAGCTATTAAATAATAGCTTGCTCCCATTTTTTATTTTTGAACTTTAAACATAGGTGTACTTGAATCTGGAGGAACATTTGGTTTTGAAACTTTTATACTCAAAGGCATTGAAAAATCTACCCCTGTTAAAATTGCTTCTCCCTCACCAAGTATAGGCAAATAGGATAATATATCCGAATTGGCAGAAGAACAAGATTGTCGGATTGCTTCTTTATCATTATAATTTATAAGTCTATGCACTATAAATGTCCCCATCTGAGATAATGTTCCTGTGGGAATATCCCTTGGCATCTGTGTTGATAAGCACAAAAACAAACCATTTTTTCTGCTCTCCTTAGAGATTTGCTCAAAGGAACTAAGAGCCGTGGATTGAAAGAAATCATCTACAACTATTTTATTTAGAAATTGATGCGCTTCATCTAATATAAACACTAATGGATTTTCTTTAAATTGTTTTTCTCGTGCTAATTTAAGAAGATATCGCCCAATTGCATTAGCTAAAATTTCACGTGCTTGGAATTCATACCCTATACTTTCAAATCCAATTCTCAAAACAAAGTTATCTTGTTGATCTTCCTTAATAAATTGATCAATAATTGCCGTTAAGTTCTGATCATCTAGTCTTTTGTCCCTAAAATTAAAAGCATCATCATATACTTTTGTATTTATTAAATTATATATTCGATTTACCATTCCATAACAGAAATTAACATCGTTTTCATTACGGCTACCAAATGTTTTCGAATTCTTTGGAGGAGAGATACATTCATTAATTACTTGTTTCCCTAGATGTTTTATACTTAACTCCAAATTATCAGATTCGATATCACTAAAATATTTCGTACTAAATCGCTCATATTCAACAATATTGTTACCCGCTTTAATAACTAAAGTCTCGTCCTCATTTACAAACGCTTTTAACAAATTTTGGACTCCATTTTTTTCACTTGTGCTTTTCATTTTTTGATAAATTTTAACAGCTTTTAAAGAACGGATCGCTTCTAACAATTTCGGTTTCTGAACACCTTCAGACGGTTTCACTAAAAAGAATAAATCCTCTCTTGTTAGCTTTTGATATGGAAAATAACTATCCTCCCCTATGGTAACTGATTGAACACCTTTTTCCATAACTGAGTATTCTCCCGTAGGATCTAACAAAATAGCTTTAGACTGATTAGCCACCATATTCTCAATGAGTCGTGCTACCGTATAGCTCTTCCCTCCACCTGTCGTCCCAACAATAGCACAATGTCGATTGAAAAGAGCTTGTTGACTTACACATACTTTCGTATCTAAATTTGAGGTTAAACAGCCTAAATCAACATAGGGAACTTCTTTATTTATCAATTTTTTTGTTCCAAAATTTTTAATCATACTACTCTTCAATAAAACCGCTTGGACATACAAATACTTTTGCTCCTATATTTGGGAAGGCATTCAGTGTGTGTTTGGCTATTCCATCAAAATAATCAAATGACAGTAACACCTCAATTGTTGCTGTTGGATGAAAATCCGAATTTTGAAATGACTTTTCTGATAAAGCTAGCCTCTCTTTCTCAGGCAAGTTAATCTCAGAAATTTTACCAATAAATCCATCATTTTCAGCTTCAATAGTAACAAAATTACCTACTAGTCCCCCATTAAATTCTTCCCCAGAAAAAATCGTTTTATTTAATAAAATGGATGATGGGAAATGAACTTTTACACATTGAGGACTTACATGGCTAACATAACCTATAAAATAATTATGATCAAATGGTTTCTTCGTAACCATTGTAAGCCTCCTCTTCATTTTGAGCATAGATTTTAGAATCGGGATACATATGTACAAATTCCTCAAATTTTTGTTCCGTTAATATTACATTTCCAGTTTGAGTAACTTTAGTATGCAATGTTTCATATTTCTTCTCTGCACATGCATCAGGGGCAACTAATATTACCATGATACTAGAATTGACATTTAAGGCTTCAAAAATCATTGCATTAATATGTTCATCCCCAAAACTATAGCCAATAATTATTAGAAGAGTATTTTTAGCTCTAGTTTCTTGTTGAAAGCGACTCATCATCTCAAAAAAAGGTTGTTGATACGAGCTCTCATACTTATTAGAGCTCGGATATATCATTAAGGATTCACCTGTATCACTCTTAATCACATCATCTTTATTTTCTTGTTTCCAATCAATTGATCCATGTGGTTTATAAATATGAACAACATTGTAAACGAAATTATCCTCTAATACATTTTGATTTGTCATTCTCGTTACCACATCTAAATCAAAATTTGTTCCTTTGAACTTTCTAGGGTAGTTAAAAGAAAAGCCATCAATGACCATATAGCCATTCTTTTCAGCAGCTTGTTCGAATAAAGTATCATAATTTAATGTGAATATTTTTGGCCGAGTATATTTCATCTTTTTTGATACTAATTTTTTCAAAAATAGCTGATGAAAATTTTCATCTGGCAATTCTAATGTACAGTTTTCTTTTACAATTTCCTTGAATTCTAGTATAAAATGGTTTACTTCATCATCATCATGTATATGTTGGTACAACTGAGCATGGGTGAGTAGGTCTTCGATATTTGTATCAGCCTCTTTTATTTCTTTAAAATTTATTTTCCCACAAATCTGTTTAATTTTTTCGTAAGAAAGCTTATCGCGCACTTTTTCCCAGAGCCCAGTCATTAATTTTCCTTGAATATTGCCTTTACCAATTCCAAAAGAACTGCCTGCACCTGTTAAAATAATGGTATTTTCATACTGACGTTTTTAAATGTTTATGTAAAAATGATTTTCTATATCGCTCTGCTATATCTTTCGCATTCTCGCTCTTAGATGTTTTTTTCTTTATCTACCACTACACCATTAATTTTCACCCCCTCTTTACAATATTTAATTTCATTTTCACCATCTTTATAGATTAATTTTTCTTCCAAGTAAATCGTCTCCTTTATAGTTAGGATTTTTCACCTCATCATATTGCCAATTAAAGATACTTAATAAGTATCCAACCTTCCTCCCGTTTAAAGAACAGAAATTTCTCACATTAAGTATAGCATAAAAAAATTTTTTACTTTGTTCCACAACAAAATATTTTCTCTAGCATCTTGATTTAACACATTATTTAATTTTCAAATCTTCATTTGTCCATGTTTGTCTATATTTTAGACTTTTCTTTATATCCTATGTTCTAGACCAAAAATAAGCTTTTTCAGGCTTGAAAAACTGTATTCTTTTGTAACCACAAAAAGAGTCTAGAATTTATAAATTCTAGACTCTTCTACATCAAAAATTTTTATCTTTATTCTCCACTTTTACCCATTACATTTGCTAAAAAATCGGGGAATATCTTGCCAGCCAGACGAAGAAATTTTGAAAATCCTGGAACTACACGTTTTTTATTTTTCTTTATCCCTTTAATTCCTTCATTTACAAGTTTATCTAGTGTCATATTAGGTATCCTAGTGCTTACACTTTCTCCATCCCCATTGGATTCAAGATTTGTTTCATTTACTAGTGGTGGTACAATCTCTAAAACATGGATATTCTTCCCTGTTCTATTCAGTTGAATTCGAAGCGCATCTGTATATCTATGCACTGCTACTTTTGTGCCCGAGTAAACAGGATGGATGGGAGAAGAAATATAAGAAAGACCAGAACTAATTGTCACAATCATGGCTTCTTGCTGTTTGACAAGTTGTGGTAACAAAGCTTTTGTCATCCAAATAGTTCCATTTAGATTAGTTGTCACCTCAGCCGTCACTTGTTCAAGACTCATCTGCTCATCAAGCACGTTAAAAGCCCGCATGATTCCCGCAGAGTTAAATAGAATGCTCGCTTCAGGGTAATGATTTTGAATAAATGTGGCCATTTCCCTCACGGAGTCAGCACTTGATACATCTCCTTGGAGTCCAATTAAACCTTTATTCTCCAGAGTAACTTGATCAATTGTATTTTGGTTACGACCGATAACAATAACCCTATTTCCCAATTCAAGAAACTTCTTTGCAAAAGCAAGTCCAATGCCTGAAGTTCCGCCTGTAATAATAATTGTTTGGTTCGAAATTATCATTTTTAATCTCCCGTCATTTGTTTTATATATTTTTCGTATAACATTTATAAAAAGCATTATCTGTAGATACGAAAAGGATTTCCGTACCTGATTATCCCTTTCTATCTCACATTGCTTGTTATTTAGTCCTTCCACATTTTTTCTCTTTTTTTTGTTCGGCAAAATACATACCCACCTAACAGAATGAAGGCTGTGCCTAATCCAATCAGTAAGCTGTTTCTGCTGTCTGATCTCCAGTTTTTTGAACTTAGCCATGGAGGATATGACACAGAATTAGCACGATTATTCTCACATTTGTCTGGGACTCTTTTATATGGGGAACGGGAGAATCGTTTTACTTAATAAAATAAAAAAGAGCATCTATAAGAGATGCTCTTTTTATCTGATAAATTCTATTTATTCTCACATAAAATACTCCTGATACTACTAGAAGCAAGATAATTAATGGACTTATCAAAGATCCGTAAAACTGATATGCTCCAATAACTTTTTAAATTGGACAATTTTGAGTAAGTCATACACCCTTGAAATGTATTTGATAGGTCACATTATATCAAAAGACTTTTGGTATTACAAAGGCTAAATTTAATTCGTTCTTTTTACTTCATGTTCCACAAGATTACTTAAAAATGAAAGAATGGATATAATCAGCATTGAGATAACTATTTAAGAAGTTACTTTGTAGAGATAAATTTTCCAATAAGATTGTTTATTATTGAAGGCTTTTTCAAATTTCAAGTTTTGTTCCGATGCATTATCAATAGGTACAGCTGATAATATGTACTCTCCTCCGAGCGATCGAAATGCTTTTAAATTGAAATCCAAGTGCTCAATATGCTTTTTAGAGGTTTTACCAAAAGCATAATTTTTCCCAAGTTCCGCCGAGAATAAATAACACCGATTTCCCCAATTATCATAATAGTCTTCAAGCGTATGACTCTTCTCAAGCTCCCCAGCAATGATTTTCCGAAATTCTCGCTTGTAGGTCAGTGGATAAGAATTAACATAGCCATCAACCGTATAAAAACCATTTTCTTGGGAAATAGATGGATGTAAGCCAATGCTTCCCACTCGATAACTAGATTGAGGTTTGCCAATGTACTTTTTAATCGCCTCAAATTGTTCTGTTGCATAAAACTGATTAATACTTGGTGCACCCACTTGGTAATGATAGTAAAGCTCAGGGTTATAAGAAAAAACAACAAGGAGTTGTAACGCTATTACAACATAAGCAAGTTTTTTCCACCAAATACCCATTTTTAATAAGTAAACAACAGCTAGAGCAAAAAGGCCATAGAACAAGAATGGCTGTAAAAAGTGAAACCTCGAAAAGTTAAAGGTTCGGATTATTTGGACATGCTCTTTAATGGGATTCCATCCGTCGAACCACCAAAATCCATACCAAAAAGATAAAAATAATGTAAAAATGAACATCCATAAAAATAGCTTTTCTTTTTTCCATTCTCTACGAAGAAGAATAAGAATGAAAACGAAAAGGATAGTTGGTAAAATAACAAAACCAGCAAGTGATTGATCATGTGTATGTCCATTCACAAAGTTCTTCAAGCTAAGTTTGATCGAACGGCCTACACTTAAATGGTTGAGTCCAAAGTCACTTCTTGAATCCGGTTCAGGATTAAAAAATAGCATATAAATAAAACGATAATTCACACCCATGTAAAGGATTCCCATGTACAAGATGCTAAGTAGAAAACGGATATTCACTTGTTTTTTCTTAAAGAGGTCAAAAAGCCAAATAAATCCAACCATCACTAAGAAGAAACAAAAACCTAAGATCAAACTAGAATAAAACGGAAGTAAGGTTAAAATCACTACATTCCAAATGCTTCGCTTGTGATTTCTAATATTTAAAAATGCCCATAAAGCAAGAGGCATCCCTAATGTACTAAGCATTCCAGATGGCCAGTAAGGGGTTAGTGCAAAAGCAAGGGATACAAAATATAAAGGGGCAATATATTTTTTATCCTTTATTAAATAATCTCTTGCCCATAAGAATAGTCCTAGAAAAGCAAACACACGAGTAATCAATTGACTTATCGCAAAAGCAATGGGTGTACTGAAAAAGAAATAGAGCCAATCAATACCAACAAATTCCGAATCGAAAACGTCCCTTGAAACGCTTCCTCCCATTATTTGATCAATAGTTGCTGTACCCACTTTTGCAGTGTATTCTCCGCTATTTAAAACCATTTTGTACCAAGTAACATTAGAATCTAGATTATCATGAATCCTCACATGACTATTTCCACCCAATATAAATAAGGGTGCCACATAAATCATCAATAATAGAATGGCAATAAAAAGCCATTTATGTTTTTTTATCATTGTTTTTCCTCCGATGCCCGTGAGAGTTTGAACATGTTGCTTAAACTTTGTTTAGAAAATTTTTTTATTAGACCCGTCCCTTTTATCCCTTTTCATTAAATGGCTACGGCTTGTTCTTTTTAACTGCCCTACCCGTATATATTTTTCTCTATTTAAACACCCGTTTATAGCCCATATAAAAGGCTTCTTGCATTTCCACACAAGAAAAAAAATAAAACCCATTTCCCCTTACCTATCATCAATAAATTGGAAACCATTTTACTATAACATAACCTAAAAAAGAACACTACAGATATAGTGCTCCAAAACATTTGTATATTATTCTACAAAAAAAACACTAACTTCCCATGAAGTATCTGACGTTCTATTTTATCAAGCTCCATTAACTTATTACCCCTGATAGAGCAGTTTCGATTAGCCTCCTAATCAAAGCACGCTTGCTTAAAAATAAATTCAAATTTATCCTAGCCAAGCTTGAAAAGATAATTATTTTCGGTTTTGCAAAATTTCTTTAATCAATTGAAACCTATTTCATGTATATATGTAGTAAGCAAATTCACTTATAGATTAATAAGGTATTAGCAAGCCCTGTTTTCTAATTTACAAAAGTATTCCAATATTTAAAATTTCTCTTTTGTTTTCCATTTGGAATACATCTGTTTGACTAGCTCTTTTCCTGAGTCACTCATGACAAGATTTAATTCAGGAATCCGAATAGATGACAAGTTTTTATCATTTATCTCAATTTCTATTTCCGAGTCAAATGGATGTTTTTCCAAAAAAAAGTGTTAATTCTGCCAATCCAGCCGTTCCACTAGAAGCGGTATAGTATTTTTCATACGTATTTCCATTCTTCTCTAACTGAATGACCACAAATAAAAGAGTCTTCCCTTCTTGAGTGTCCGTTTTCCACCACTTTAGCTTGGCATTTACTTTCGACGTCAGCTTAGCTGCTGCTTTTTTCGCCTGCTTTTGATAGAAAATCAAACTCACAATTGAAGCGATAAATACAAGAATCCCGACAATCAACAAAACAATCCCCCAAGTTTGACTTAAAAAAGAGAGGGAGAAAAGCGCACCCACCAAAGAAAGAATTAAAAGTAAAATGCTAATATCCGCAACTTGATTATTCATAAAAATCACCCCTCAAATGCATGCTTCATTTTTGAATAAAGGAATTCTAATTCAGAAATGAAAGGTAAGAAAGTTTCTACTGGATTCATTAAATCGCGTTTTTCAAAAATGACTCCTACCCCAAGCCCATTCTTGTTATCAAGCTCACTTAAAATTTCTTTTTTAACACCTGCCTGAAAATCCGAAAGCAGTAAAAACGGTGTAAACTCTTCTTTTGCAGACGTCCAAACGCTATAATGATTCGCCTTTTTTATTTCTGGAAGTAGCGGTAGCAAATAATGGTTATGTAAGGATACATCAAGTAGTGAACTTTTCGCCTTATACGCTTGCCATTCAAGTCCTACTTTCAAATATTTCGCATTCCATAGCAAACTGATGCACGTTGCATTTTGCTCCCAATTAATGAAACGAAATGTTGCAAAAAAGTGCCCTTTCATTTGCCAGCCATTTGTCCAACTTTCAATATAAGGCTTCGCCAATTCGGAGTTTGCCGGTAATCCTTTGTATATCGCCAGCACAAGTTCTCGCCATTCTTGCCAGAGCCTTTTCCGCTCTTTTTTTTAGAATATCTATTTCTTCTTCCGTATAAATTTCTTTCAATTTACGGAACTGCTTTTCAGGTAAATAAAGCGCATCAAAATCTGAAGCCGTTAATTTCATAGGATTTCCTTCTTTTAGTTTAATAATGGTTACTTATTTGAATAAATTATACCGCCGACAAGTGAAAAAAGCCAATTTCCCCATAAAACGCGCAGGGAAAGCTTCGTCTAACTCGGCTTTCTCTGCGCGTTTTGTTGTTTCTTGATTAAAGCTTTTCCATCGCCTTATCTGGCAATTTTTCACGCGGTACTTCTTCATAAGTTTCCACGTAAGCTCCTTTTGAACTCAGTTTTAAAAAGCGGTCCTGCTTGAGTTCACCCATCGCCATAAATTCAATCGTTCTTGTTTTTCCTTCTTGATTTACAGCAGTCAATTTATAATTTGCATTCCCGTGTTCATCTACATTGACAGGTTTGCTAGTTTTCACATAAACGGCTTCTTCCTTTACGATTGGATTGAAACGATCTATAATTCCTGCCATCTCCCCCGATTGATTGGCAGTGATGAGTTTCGCTCCTCCTAAAGCAAGTCCCACAATCACAACAAATCCTAAAATCCAGCCTATTAATTTTTTCATTCAAAAACGACCATCCTTTCACTCGTTTCCCGTCTTTCTACTATAACGAAAAAAAGAGCTCTTTCCATCCATCAGAAGCAAGAGAGGAGTCTACAGCTATAGTCGTAAAAATTACTACAAAAAAACCGTCCAAACAGACGGTTCAGCCAAAACTATGTAATTTAGTTTTCTTTCTTTTCTTGTAGTAAATCGCGAATTTCTTTTAGGTACTCTTCAGATGGCGTAACTTCTGGCTCAGCTTCTTCCTCTTCGGCATTTCTGCGTCGTGATAAGCTTAAAAGTACTTTGATGAAAACAAATAATGCAAGCGCTACAATCAAGAAATCAACAATCGATTGGATAAATAATCCGTATTTGAGTGTCGCATCTCCAATTTTCACGGAAAGCTCTGTGAAATCAAGACCACCAAGAACCATACCAACAAGCGGCATGATGATATTATCGACTAGCGAGGAAACGATTTTCCCAAATGCTGCCCCGATAACAACCCCGATGGCTAAATCAATCACATTGCCTTTTAAAGCAAATTCTTTAAATTCCTGAACAAATTTTTTCATCTCGATCCTCCCTCTCCTTTGCTAGATTCCTCAAAATCATGAAATCGAAACATGTTTTATCATACTATTTTTCTTTAGATTTGTCATACCTTTTGCATGTTAAAAGCCAGTTCACACGTGAGCTGGCTTTGTGACGCTTTCCCGTTTCACAAGTGAAACGGGAATAAGTTCTTTATAAAAATGATAGTCTGGATCTTTTTTCATCAAAAGTAAATGTTGAACGGCTTTTTCTGCGAGCAACTGAACCGGCTGTTTAATGGTCGTGAGGCGTGGCTTAACAATATCCGAGAAGCTAATATCATCAAAACCAATGACAGAAAGTTCATCTGGTAAAGCCAAGCTACGCTTATTCGCGGCATCATACAGGCCGACGGCAATAAGATCGTTACTGCAAAACACGGCTGTCGCCTCAGACGAAAATAGTTCTTCTGAAATCGTTTCCCCGCCGCTTCTTGTAAGATCGGTTTTAAACGTCAACACGGCTCCGCCTGCGCGCTCGATTTCATTTTGAAAACCTTGCAAACGGTTGGCGATATTGACGTAAGGGGTTTTGCTACCGATAAAGGCCGTCGTGCGGTGACCATTTGCAAGCAGTTCGCTAGCCGCAAGGACCCCGCCTTTATAATCATCCACGTGAACGGAAAATTGCTCGAGTGAATAACGATTGTCGAGAATCAAATAAGGAATTTTCGCTTGTTTGAGCGCATCCAAAATTTGTGTTTCCATGCTCGTCAAGCTGCAAATCACTACGCCATCGACACCACGCGAAATGAGCTCGCTCAGGTACTGCTTTTCTCGCTCACTTTCTTCAAAAGAGCTACACAAAAGCGTCATATAGCCTTCTTTGCTCAACTCTTTTTCAAATGCTTTCGCAAGTTCTGCAAAAAATGGATTCGTGATATCTGGAACTAACAAGCCTACTGTAAAACTTTTTGCCGAAACTAAACTTCTTGCCGTTAAATTCGGCTTATAATCTAGTTTTGCAATCGCATCAAAAACTTTTTTCTTCGTTTTCATTGTGATGTGATCTGCCTTATTGTTAATGACCATTGAAACAGTCGCAATGGAAACGCCGGCTTCTTTCGCCACGTCTTTTATCGTACTCGCCAAATCGATCCACTCCCCGTAGATTCCCTATCTTCTTCTATTCTAGCAAAATTCCACACGGGCCGCCAATTTCCTTTTGAAAAGCCAAAAATTCATGATAGGGATAGCGTTCTGGAACAGAGCCTGCCGCTACTTTTTTTAAATCCTCGTTTATCAAACAGATGTCGCATCGCCCGGTTGTTCACACCCGTCACACTACAAAGTGCGTCACATTGAGCCGCCATTGCTTCGTCCTCAGCAAACTTTAGCAACCTAAGCGCAAGCCCTTGCCCGCGTTTTAGCGGCGAAGTCATGACTCTTTGGATGAAAACGGGGGATTTTGCTTCTTGCCAGTTAAACTGCTTCACAGTACCCGTTTGCTGTTTCGTGAGCGTTACCATCGCGAACAACCTTTCAGCTTCAAACCATCCGAACAAACTGCCAGTTTCAAGGTCGCTTTGAAGCACCATCTTGGAAGGATAATCTCGGTTCCACTGGTGCGCATTCAAGCTTCCCTTCACCTCTACAAGCAGCTTTTCCGCCTGCTGGAATTCTCGATGTTCGATGCGGCGAATCATTGCTCTTTTAACTCCTGCTTTGTTGGAATCGAAGTGTAGGCTCCTTCGCGCGCTACAACCATCGCCGCGATTTCCGTTGCTTTTTGAATCGCTTCTTCTGCTGTCTGCGTTTGAATGCAGTGTGCAAAAGTGCCAATAAAGCTATCGCCTGCGGCCGTTGTATCCACAGCTTTTACTTTTTTAGCGGGAACTAGCGTTTCGCTTTCCACCGAGACTAAGAGCGAGCCTGCATCGCCAAGCGTAACGATGACGGCTTTTTGAACTAGTTGAAGCAATTTTCTAGCTGCCTGAATCCGTTCTGTTTGATTTTGAAGTGTTTTACCGGTCACAAGTTCGAGCTCTGTTTCATTTGGAATCAAGTAGTCGGTTAAAGCGAGCAAGTCCTCACTGCAGGTTTTTCCAGGAGCAGGGTTTAAAATCGTCGTTTTCTTTTCTTTTTTCGCGATCCGAAAAGCTTCTAGCACGGCTTCTTCCGGGATTTCAAACTGCGAGATCACAATGTCACTTGCAGCAATTTTCGCTTCCGCCGCGTAAATGAGTTCTCGCGTCACTTTTTCATTCGCACCGCCATACATCAAAATCATATTTTTCCCTGCTTCATCCACGGCAACAAAAGCCTGCCCTGTTTCATCATCCATAACAGCGATTTTTTCTTGGTCAATTTCTTCTTCGGTGAGAATCGCCTGTAAAAATTCACCACGCTCATCACGTCCAATCGCCCCGACAAAGCTTACCTTACTGCCAAGTCGACTCGCCGTGACTGCTTGATTGAAGCCTTTACCACCCGCAGAATGTTTGATGGTCTTTCCGGCAATTGTCTCGCCAACTTGAGGAAGTGCTTTAAAGGTCATCGTTGTATCGACATTTAGGCTTCCTACTACACAAATTTGATTCATTCTTATCTCCTCACTTACAAAATCACTAATGATAACACAATGACTGTCACTATCCCAGCTAAAATCGGGATGCTCGTTCGTTTGACAATTTCAATGGGCGATACTTGCATAACGCCTGCTACAATCATGATGACTCCTGCAACTGGCGACATTGAGCGTGTCAAATGTGCTACAAGTTGCATCGGCAAGGCTAGTTGAATCGCATCAACATGTGCACTTGCTGCGATATCTGGAATAAGTGGAATGGTAGCATAGAAAAGCGGCGTTCCCCCACCACTTACAAGGCCAAACAGGAATGTGATACCGCTGAAAAACAGCGTTAAGATGGTTCCCGCACTGTGAACATTTTGAACGGAGTGCATCAACATCTCAATTACGCCTAGTGCTTGCAAGCCTTTGGCGAAAAAGACACCCCCGATGACAATAATCACAACTTGTGTAAAGCCTTGCCCCATTCCCTTGAAAAATTCAAAGGAGCCATCAAAAACTTGTTTTAAATTTCGTTTTCGAAGGGTTTCAATTACAAGCACAATGAAGAAGGAAAGGAAAGTCAGAATCACTACTTCTACTTTAATATCACGGAAAAACAAGCCAGCAATGACAATAAAAATGAGTGGAAGTAACGGCAAGATTCCATAATATTTAGGGGGAAGTATTTTCTTCGTTTCCTGCTGATTATGTATTTCTTCCTGAACTAGGAACGCTTTTCCCGCCTGACGTTTATCCATATAGCGTTGCCAGAAATAATGCGCAACCGCCATCACAAGGATTGTTGGGATTGAAATAAGGGCGTGATTAAGGAAAACATAGTCAAAAAGCGAAATTCCAAGTGTTTTTGACGCAATCACATTATCCGCTCCGAGCGGCGTTGGTACGACCGTTGCAACAGTTGCAATCACCCCGCCGATCGTAAGCGGACTTAATCCCACTTTTCTTAGAACAGGATAAAGGACAGCCATCAAAATCACAGCTAAACTCGATGAACTTGGAATAAACAAGCAAAGCAAATTCCCAACGAGAAATACAATCGGTATTAATAAATATTTGGCCCGGATTCTTGAAAGCGGCTTAGTTAAAATTCCCACTACAACATCGGTTGCGCCTAAGTGATTCATGTAAGACGCGTAGCCAAACAAAGTCATAATCGTGATGCCCACCACGCTAAGCTGATCAACAAATGTTAATTCAAGTTGCTTAAAAACATCTAAGAAGCCTAAACCCGTTGCTTCTTTTGGTTCTAAAATCGGATTTCCAAGTAACAGTGCAATGAAAAACAAAATGAGTCCGGCTAAAAGTAGCACAAGTGCCGGCTGATATTTCTTCACAATCAAGTAAAAAACCATCGCAACAATGACAACTGTAGAAATCAACTCAATCATATGCGATATCCTCGTACCCTTTTTCTTGCTTGATTCTGTTCATTCGCCTCTATTCCCTTCGTTATAAGATAATAAGGGAAAGTCCGATAACCATAATAATGCCGATAATGACTGGCACACTTGTCCGTTTTACTACTTCGATTGGGTTGACTTTCATCACACTTGCAACCACCATGATCACTGCAGCTACTGGTGAAATCGAGCGGACTAAGTTCGCAATCAGTTGCATTGGTAGCGCAAGTAAAATCCCATCAATGTGCGCACTTGCAGCAATATGCGGAATGAGTTCAATCGTTGCATAAAACATCGCAAGCCCACCCCCACTTACAAGACCAAGTAAGAAAGTGGCACCGCTAAAGATGAATGTTAAGATTGTTCCCGCACTTTGCACGTGTTGGACAGATTGTGTCAGCATATCAATTACGCCGATCGTTTGCATTCCCTTAGCAAATAATACACCACCAACTACAAGTACGACAACCTGCGTGAAACCTTGCCCCATTCCCTTAAAGAATTCAAAGGATTGATTGAGCACATCTTTGAGCTTTCTTTTGCGTATAAATTCAATAATTAAAGCAATGAAAAACGAAATAAATGTGAGTACGACAACATCCGCTTTAATATCACGGAAGAAAATTTCAATAATGACAATGAAAAGAAGTGGCAACATTGGCAAGATTGCATAATATTTGGGTGGAAGTTCTTTTTCTTCCTGCTCCACTTTTGATTCATCAATATCCACATAAGCTTTTTCGCCTTGACGTTTATCCATATATTTTTGCCAGAAATAATGGGCTACTGCCATCACAACGAGTGTCGGAATAGAGATAATCGCATGATTTAAGAAAACATAGTCAAACAAATTGTAGCCAAGCGTCTTAGCGGCAATGACATTATCTGCCCCAAGCGGCGTTGGCATGATCGTCGCAACTGTTGCAATCACCCCGCCGGCTGTCAGAGCACTTAAGCCTACCTTTTTCAAAACGGGGTAAAGAATCGCCATCAAAATGACGGCTAAACTTGAAGCACTTGGGACAAACAAACTTAAGATGTTTCCGATAATAAAGACGATGGGAACAAGTACGTATTTCGCTTTAATTTTTCCAAGTGGTTTTGTTATCATGCTAACGGCAACATCATTCGCTCCCAAATAGTTCATGTAAGAAGCAAATCCAAACAGCGTCATGATTGTAATCCCAACGACACTTAGTTGGTCGATGAAAGTTAACTCAAGCTGTTTAAAAATATCTAAAAAGGCAAATCCTGTCGTGTCCCCGCTCCCTAAAATCGGTTTACCAAGGATAAAAGCTAGTAAAAATAGAACGAGTCCAGCTGAAAGAAGTACAAGTGCCGGCTGATAGTTTTTCACGATCAAATAAAAAACAAGCGCAATGACAATGACTGCAAGAATAATCTCAATCACTTTCTAGAAGCCCCCTTTATTTTGTTTGTTCAAGCATTTCAAGAAACCATTCTCTAAATTTTTCTACATGCACATCAAGTGCAACAGTCGCATTAGTCTCTGTGTGATATTTCATTTTCAAGTCTGCTACCGTGGCGCCATTTGCTGGGCCTTTGCCTGTTTCAATTTCAACATGTGTATCTGCAAAATCGAACAGCTCTGGTTGCACAATCGCAGCAAGTGCGCACACATCGTGCATTTTAAGTCCAGTTTTCATACTGCCTCCGCGGTAATGTGAAAAAAGTGCAGCAAACATCTCACCAGCTCGGTTCATTGTCTCAATCTGCTTGACTTCTTTTTGCATCAAGACTGCTCGACTTGTAACATCGAGCCCGATCATCGTTAGTTTCACACCTGACTCGAATATGATTGCAGCTGCTTCTGGGTCTGTGAAAATATTGAATTCCGCAGCCGTTGTTGTGTTCCCGCGACTTAGGCTCCCACCCATTAACACGATTTCTTTCACTTTCTCCTTGGTTTCTGGATAAAGTTTAAAAAGCAAAGCAATATTTGTTAAAGCGGCAATTGGCATTAATGTGACAGGCTCCTCACTTTTAACTAGTTCTTCTCGTAAAGCCTCTACTGCATGAACTGGAAGAACCGTTCGGCTTGGTTTTTCAAAATGAAAACCACCCATACCAGATTCCCCGTGAATTTCACTACTGTCTTCAAGCGGTTTTAAAAGCGGTTCAGAACATCCCCTTGCAACGGGAATATCGACATCAAAAAACTCTACTAATTTCAGCGCATTATCTGTCGTTTTGTCAACGCTTACATTTCCTGCAACAGTTGTAATCAATCTCAAATCAATTTCAGGGTGAAACATGGCAAAAGAAATCGCAACTGCATCGTCAATTCCAGGATCTGTGTCAATGATCAAAGGTATTCTTCGCATTTTCTTACCTCCAGTTAAACGTTTAATTTAATAACTAAAAAGAAAGCGCATTCTTCAAAGAAAATAATAGCATTAAACGTTTAATTAAACAAGAGGTTTTTTAGAAAAAAATTTTTAACGGAATAAATAAACCGCCTTTCTCTAACAAGAAAAGCGGTTTATTTCTTTTATTCATCAAAAAAATCTTGGATAGCTTTTTGGTTTGCACTGATATTAATGCGCAGAACCGATCCAGCCCCAGCAATTCGTTGATTTTCCCACGTTCCTTTCACTGGAACCGTGAGTGTCTTCAGGTCATCTGTACGCCCTAATACAAAATCTGTTCCTGTTTTTAAAACAAGTGACGTTGGAAGATCCGTCGATGTATAACCTTGAACCGTCCCAAGCACACTTGGCATTTTAAAAATGCTAGTCGCCGTGATGGCTTGTTCTTTCACTGCACTAAGCACTTGTTGTTGCCTGCGAACACGCCCGAAATCACCTTCTGCATCATGACGGAAACGAGCATATTGTAAAAGCGTGTGTCCATCCATTTTTTGCTTCCCGGCTTTGATATTCGCATCAATATTTTCCGACATATCTTTCTCGGCATCAATTTCAATGCCATCTGGAGCAAGAACATCAATGATTTTCGCGAAACTATCAAAATTTGTTACCACATAGTAATTACATTTCACACCAAAGTTTTCCTCAACTGTCTGCCGAACAAGTTCTGGACCACCATAAGAGTAAGCAGCATTAATTTTATTTTTCCCATGTCCGGGAATATCCACGTAAGTATCTCGCATCAATGAAACCAGTTTCGGCTTTTTCGTTTTTTTTATCATAATGCGCAATCATAAGTGAATCAGAGCGCCCTTGATCTGCGCCACGTGAGTCACTACCAATGAATAACACATTAATATCATTTCCTTCTGTTTTTGCCCCGTTAAATTCAAAACTCTTCATTTGACTGGCCTTTTCTGCTGTCTTCAAGCTAGATTGATATTGAAAAAATCCGATTACGCCAAACACCACTACAAGAAGGAGCAGCAAGACCAAAATCGTACCAAAAATCCGCCCTTTTCTCACTTTTCTTCGCTCAGCATGACGTGCCATAACTTTCCACCTCGACTCATTTTTACAAAACTTTGCATTTTCTCCTTACATCTTACACTAAAACAAATCAAAAGGTGAACAATAAACTTATAAGAATTATTAAAGAAATTTAAAAACACATCATTCTGTGCGGAATTCTGCTATATTATTAATGTAAAGAAAGAACTATCCAAATAAATCAGACCAACCATTTAGCTTTTAGAAAAAGGGAGGAAAATCAAGTGAAACAACCAATTTACAAACGAAAAAGCTGGCAAATCGCTTTCGGTGTCATCATCATTCTTTTGATTGTAGTAGCTGTACTTTTCTTTATCTTCTTAAACCAGTCTGCAGATAAAAAGGCAGAGCGAACAGCCGAATCGTTTACGACAAACTTAAAGAAAGGGCACTATGATAAGCTTGCAGAAGATGTCACGAAGGATTCACTAAAAGAGTCTCAGTTCAGCCAAAAGCAATTGCAAGAAAAATATCAAGCCGTTTATGGCGGTGTCGGGGTTCAAGATATTACCGTCAAAAATTTGAAAGTCAAACCCGGTGCCAATAGTCGTATTTATAATCTCAGCTACGAACTTTCCATGCGAACAAGCCTTGGGAAACTAAAAACGCAGCGATATAAAACCACGATTTCTAATGACAATGATGAGTGGAAAATCAATTGGAAACCTGCTCTTATTTTCCCTGGCATGGTTGCTGATGACAAAGTTCGCCTTGAAACAGATGAAGCAAGGCGAGGAGACATCGTTGATCGTAACGGAAAAAAACTAGCAACAATGGGCGATTTCTATGAAGTTGGGGTCGTACCTGAGCTTCTTACGAGCGGTGCTGAAAAAAACAAGCGCATCGAGGCAATCAGCAAAGAAATCGATATTCCAGCTAAAGAAATCAACGAGGCTCTAAAGCAAAAATGGGTCAAAGAAGATAGCTTTGTCCCTCTAAAAACCGTTTTCGATGGTGTGAAATCTGACTTAATCGGGATTGCTTACGCTCAGAAGGTTTTACGTACGTATCCGTTAAATCAAGCTTCGGCTCATTTGCTCGGTTACATTGGCGAAGTGAGTGCTGAAGATATCAAAAAAAATCCCCAATTAAAAGTGGGTGATGTGATTGGAAAAGCTGGACTTGAGCGCTACTATGATAAGGATTTACGCGGGGAAAGCGGTGGAATCATAAAAATTGTAAATGACCGCACGAAACATGAAACCACTTTGCAAAAAGTGGCCCGCAAAGATGGACAAACTGTTAAACTCACAATTGACGCTAATTTACAGCAAAAAATATATACAGGCTTATCTAAAGAAACAGGAGCCGCTTCAGTGATTAATCCTCAAAACGGGGAACTGCTGGCTCTTGTGAGCACTCCTTCTTATGATGCAAATCAACTGGCTGCAGGGATTCGGGCAGAAGATTACAAAACCTATAGTGAAGATGAGCGGATGCCATTTTTAGCACGTTATTCAGCACGCTACGCACCAGGATCAACTTTCAAAACCATTACAGCCTCCATCGGTCTTGACCTTGGCGTCACTAAACCGGATAAAGTGCGAAAAATCGATGGTTTAAAATGGCAAAAGGATGCTTCATGGGGCAAATATTCCGTGACGCGCGTTCATGATAAATCAAGCGTAAATATGGTTGATGCGCTCGTTTACTCGGATAACATTTATTTTGCACAAGAAGGACTGGAGATTGGTGCTCGGCGATTTGAAACGGAACTCAAGAAATTCAATTTTGGTGAAAAATATACTCACTTACCGGTTGACATGAAGGCTGCCCAAATTTCGAATGATGGGCTTAAATCTGAAATCCTCTTGGCGGATACGGCTTACGGCCAGGGACAGCTCTTGATGAGTCCGATTGAACAAGCCGCTGCCTATTCAGCCATTGCCAATGGTGGTAAAACCGTCTATCCTAAACTCACCGTTTCACAACAAGTCAAAAATCCTGAACAAGCGGTGAAAAAAGAATCAGCGGATATTGTGAAAGAAGCGCTCGTTAAAACGGTTTCTGATCCAAATGGAACGGCACATGGTCTTGCTGTCAGCGGAAAAAATCTCGCAGCAAAAACAGGAACCGCTGAATTGAAGCAAAAACAAGGAGAAGATGGCGATGAAAATGGCTTTCTATATGCCTTTAATGCCGACCATCCAGATGCGCTACTTGTTGGCATGGTCGAAGATGTGAAAGGCCGTGGTGGAAGCAGCCTTGTCATTGACCGACTAAAAAACGTGATTGCAACCTTTTAAAAAAAAGAAGCGTTCAAACTCATGTTTGAACGCTTCTTTCGTTTTATTTCTCAGCTAGGAATTGGGTAATCATTTCCTTATAAACTTCAATCATATCCGTGTAATTTTCGATAGAAACATGTTCATCAATTTGATGAGCAGTTTCAATGATGCCAGGACCAAAGATGATCACTGGGAACTCTTTTTTCGCTTTGATGAATTCTGCAGCGTCGGTTGTCCCTGGCGACGTAACTAAATCAATGCTTTGACCTGTTTGTTTTTTATAGGCATCTTGGCCAATTTTCGCAATATCTGAATCTTTATCACTAAATACAGGAAGCTTATCGTAATCCCAAACAAGTTCCAATTTCACATCTTTTTCTGCATTTAACTTGTTTACAATTTTCGCAAATACATTTTTAATTTCATCATTATCTACTTCTGGTATCGTTCGAATATTTCCTTGCATCTTCGCTAATTCCGGGATACTGTTTACTTGGTTCCCGCCAGAAATGACTGTGGCATTGTGCGTGAAGTTCCCAAGGAGTGGGTTTGTTTCTTTAACGGATGCCACAAATTTCTCAACTTCATTGTAAAACAATGCTAAATTGTCAATGGCGTTGATACCAAATTCAGGCATTGAACTATGGGCATTCTTGCCGTAAGAAGTCACCGTGTAATTCATCGAGCCTTTGTGGGCATACCAAATCCGTGGACCGCTTGGTTCCCCGATAACGAGCGCATCCAGATCATCCGCATAACCTTCCGATGTAAGCTGTTCTGCTCCTAGCTCTCCAACTTCTTCTCCGACAGTGGCTAATAGTTTTACCTTTCCTGGTAAGTTCTTTTTTTTCATCTTTTAGTTCGATCATCGCGATCACCATCGCCGCAAGTCCCGATTTCATGTCCGTTGAGCCCCGACCATAGAGTTTACCATCTTTTTCCGTCGCTTCAAAAGGTGGATAAGTCCATTTTGAAGGGTCCCCCGCATCCACAACATCCATGTGTCCAGAAAGTCCTAGTACACGGCTCCCGCCATCGCCAATTTCACTGACTAAGCTCGCACGCTTTTCCGCGTACTGTACTTTTTTCGAGTCGATTCCGTGTCTTGAAAGTAACTCCCCTAAATAGTTGGCCACTGCTTCTTCGTTTCCATTCGTTGAATCAATGTTTATGATGTCCTTTAGAATCTGCAATCTTTCTTGTTGTTCCATGTGATTACCTTCTTTCTTTTAGTCACCCTTCTACTTCCCTGTTTTAAGGGTTTTAAACAAGAATAAGATGAATTCTTTTAAAAATTCTGTTCAATCCAATAACGTTTTATTTCCTTTATTTTCGCCGTTTTCACAGTGCTTGCAAATCGGTACACATCACAAAACTCAAGCCTTCCACCCTCCGCAAAGAAAATCTGTCCATTAATTGCAGCTGTATTTCCATGCGTGATCACGTGCTCCACCGTTACCTCACGAATTTGATTTTCTCTTTCTTCTTTTAAACTCTCAAGCAAGTTAGGTAACCCACTGATAATCTTTTTTTTCATGGAGAAAGTGGAGTACTATGTTTAAATCCGCATACTCTGAGATCGTTTTTTTGCTCTTGCTTTAGTAAGTCTAACGTAAAGTCTGCTACTATTTTCTTTCTTGGCGCATTTTCACAACTTTTAGGTAAACTAATTTTCATTTTGCCTTCCTCCCGTTTCTTGCAAATTTATTCACCAAAAAACAGCTTAGATCCCTATCTAAGCTGTCTGGTTAGTTTTACGTTTTTCAAAATGTCGCAGTATCCAAAAACATAGAAGTGCTCCCACTGTCGCTCCACAAAAATCCAAAATAACATCTTGAACAAGCGGAGTTCGTCCGCCCGTAAAATGTTGATGGATCTCGTCACTTGCCGCGAACAGCAAAGGAACTAATAGTGCCACAAGAAAAGCCCAAAGCTTTTTCTTTCGCCATAAATACATTCCTGCAAATAAACTTGCTCCCATCAAGAAATAGGTCACAAAATGCGCGCCTTTTCGAATAAAAAACTCTAAAAATTTACTGTACCCCAAGTGCGCGATGCTCACTTCATCGTTTGCATATACAAAAGAAACGTGGGAAAGTAAACCTTCAAACGGTTTATTCGCTAATATTTTATCCATCACAGGTACAAGTGATTGTTCATCATACGTCTGTGAAGAAGATTTTAAGAGTGTCCCCATAATCACCAACACGCAGATAAAGCTTGCTATAATCCAAAATTTCTTCGTTTTTAACATCCAAAAATTCTCACTTTCAACAGATTCATTTTTTTATTATACCATCTGTTTATGAAAGATCGATGAAAAAACTAAATAAATTTTTGTTTGGTTTGTCTGCGCCGATATACAAAAAAGTAAATCGAAAGCGGCCACCACAACACTGCAAAAATTGGATAAATCGCCCAAATCGTTTCTTTCGAAGTGATGACATTAACTACAATGAAAAAGATACTAATAAGAATCGTTGAAATAATAGAATAAGTCAACAGATGTCTCGCAAGCAACACTGAAAGCGGCCAAAACAGGCTAGCAAACGCTGGATAGATCCACCAAATCGCATCTGTTGTGACTGCATTCGCAACAATGAAAAACAAAATGAGCCAAGCGGTAGCAACGATTGAAAAAAACGCGTGGGAAGTAACCGATCCCCACTGAAAGTGGCCACCACATGATCGCAAAAGTCGTAAAAATACTAAAAGGAAAGCCTGGCTCAAAGTAAATGTTCAGTAACACATAACTTAAAACGAGCACTAAACTAGCAAGGGTGGAATAGAAAAAGGGATGCCGCACGTTGCCCCATTAAAATCACAAGCGGCCAAGCGAGAACAGCTGGAACTGCGAATAAGACCCATAAATAGTCCGGTGTTTCTCTTAGATTTGCCGCCGCAAGTACGATCAAAACCAAGATACTGCCTACAACCGAAAATAGTTTAAAATGACGGCTTCCGTCTAGCAAAAAGAAAAGTACCGGTGCTAAAAACAAAATTGCCGTATAAAAAGACCAGTCTGAACCTGGAAACACAAGAAAATTAAGCGCCATTAAAAACAGAGCGATCAGAAACGAACTGAAAGCAAGAAACCCGCGTGTACTTTTATCCATTTTATTTCAACTCCTCTTTTTTGCGATGTAAGTAATAGAACATGGAAAGCGGCCACCACAACACTACAAAAGTTGGATAAACAAACCAAATGATTTTTGGCGTGTAGTAAAAATTAATGAATACCATTAAGGCAATAATAAGGATAGCTCCCCAAATTGAAAAACCTAAATTTAGTTTGGCAAAACCGAGTTTTTTGCTACCACCAATTTTGAGTTCTTCTTTAATTTCATCAAAATCACCAAATTCGATAATCACTTTGTTGATTGCATCTTCTTGAGACTTGCCTTCATGCATCAAATCGTATACTTTTTCTTCCATATCTTGCATGATTTCTTCTTTGACTTGCTCAGAACGCTCAGTTTCTGGCACATCATCAAACAACTTCTCTACAAATTCATATATTCTTCTCAATTTTCCCTCTCCTCCAAAAAGACGTCAATTACTTCTTTAATTTCTTGCCATTCCTCAATCATTTCATTCAAATAAAGCTCGCCTCGCCGCGTTAGTAAATAATACTTGCGTTTACCGCCATGACTACGATCCCCGTAGTAGCTTTTTATCAATCCCTTTTTCTCAAGGCGTTGAAAAACTGCGTAAAGCGTCGCTTCTTTAATTTGAAATTTTTCCTTCGTTCGATCGCTAATCTCCTTCGAAATCGCATATCCGTAGGAATCACCATCCGAAAGAATCCGCAAAATAATCGAATCCACGTGGCCTCTTAAGATATCGCTGCGGATTTTGACCACCTCCCCAAATTACTCTGCCACACATTACTCTATCAGATAGAGTTGATAACATAAAAAAGTTTAACATGTATTACTCTATCTGTCAAAGCAATTTTCATTTTTCTTGAAAATCTTCCCATGATCTCGCATTGTATCAAGCACAAGCGCATGCAAAAAAAAAGCAGAAACCTCAAAAAGTTTCTGCTTCTAATTATTTATACCGCCTTTTCCTGAGTAGCATCAAAATATTCATGACCAATTTCTAATTTTCGATTCAAAAGTTCACTCACTGTCACAAACTGATAACCTTGCTTTTTCAATTGTTTCAGCGTTTCCTCAAGACTATCCGCCGTTGTTTCATGAATATCGTGCATCAAAATAATACCCCCGTCACTCGCATTTTTCAGCACTTTATTTGTGACAAGTCGCCCGCTTTTATATTTCCAATCTTCCGTATCAACCGTCCACTGCGCAAGCGGAAGACCGATCGCAAGCGCCGTATCATGATGAACCGCCCCGTAAGGAGGTCTTACAAGCTCTGGAAAATAGCCCGTTTGTTCATACACCGCAAATTGCGTCTTCAAAATTTGCTCCGAAACACCCGCACTGGAAAGCTTCGTAAGCGCCGGATGACTCCAAGAATGATTGCCCACCTCGTGTCCTTCCAAAAGCTCCTGCTTAACAAGCCCCGGATTTTCCATCACCTCAGAGCCCAATACGAAAAAAGTGGCTTTTGCATGATATTTTTTGAGTAAAGCAAGAACCCGCGGTGTGACTTTCCTGCTTGGTCCATCATCAAACGTTAGCGCAATTTTCTTCCCTCGATTTGGAGGCTCAGTGGTTTTTTCTTCGCCGTTTCGGAAGCTAAATATTTCGGTTTTATATGCCCAGCTAAATACGAAAGTGGTACAGCCACATGTTTCATTTCCGGATAATTTGGAATCGAAATCGGTACCGTAAGTGTCTTATCCGTGAGATTAATACTCGTTTCCGAAAGCCGATCCGGATATTTCGCTTTTCCGAGAGCCGCCATTTTCTCAATCGGCCATTTTTTCTCTGCCATCACAGCCTTCTGCATGGCAAGCTTAAGCTCAAGAAGTGCATCCGGATCCGAGTTAAGCACCTCGCCAAGTGTTAGCACATTACCAGTATCCGCATCCACAAGCTGCTGATCAAATTGCCTCTCTGAAGCTTGCTTATAGTGATGCCTAACTCGGTCGTATCTAACTTTCTTCAAGCGATAGCCTTCCACACTGTTTCCGTTTTTTTTGTTTATCAAAAGTGAAAAATACTAGATTATCCCGATCATTTTGCTCTTTTTTAGCTGCATCAAGAATTTTTTTGTTTCAGAATTTTATTATCTGATTTATCTTTTAAGACCGGAATAAACGCCGTAATAACTGAATTTTTGTTTGTTTTTTTGTTCAATTTTGTGGAAATTTCCCCGACCATTTTTTTGATCCATTCCACGTTCAACATCCTTCGCCACCTTATCACGAGCTTTTCCAAGTTCATGATTTTGATAAGCAAAAAATCCAAAAACAGCAGCAATAACAACGACAATCGCCACAAGACTAGTCCAAAGTATTTTATGATTCATGGATAATAACACCTCTTTAACTCAATAGGTTCCCCTTAATCCCGTACCATATTATACAGACTTTCAAACAAAATTCCAGCCATTTTCCTGAATTTCATTTGTAGCTTTTTATTCATTCACAATATTGAATCCAAATCAAAATTAAGCGCCATTTCAGGTACCCTATTTCCATAAAAAAAAAACGCGAAAAAGAGTCTTTTTCGCGTTTTACTTTATTCTCAAATTCGGCATTTTAGCCAAGTGCCACATCGAGCACCATCATGACCGCAAAACCAGCCATCGTAGCGGCCGTCGCGAGGTCGGTTGAACCTTCAACTTGTGATTCAGGAATTAGTTCCTCAATCACAACAAAAATCATTGCTCCTGCTGCAAAAGCCAGCGCATAAGGTAAAATCGGCGTTACAAATACGACAAGTAGTGCGCCAATAACTGCGAAAATCGGCTCAACAATAGCCGAAAGCTGTCCATACCAAAAGCTTTTCGCCCGGCTAAGTCCTTCCCCACGAAGCGGGATCGATACTGCGGCTCCTTCTGGAAAATTTTGGATTCCGATTCCAAGCGCAAGCACAGCTGCCGTCACAAATGTTTCCGTATCTCCGACAAGAACTGCACCGAATGCAACCCCAACAGCTGCTCCTTCTGGAATATTATGGATTGTAATCGAAAGAACCAGTAGGATACTTTTATGTAGTTTCGTTTTTGGACCTTCTTTTTCTTTTTCAGGAAACCCGAGATGGAGATGGGGAATTAACCTGTCTACGAGGCGTAAAAATACGCCGCCAAGTGTAAACCCTACAAGCGCAGGAACAAATGAAAAGATACCCATTCCTTCACTTCGCTCAATTGCTGGACTTAATAACGACCAAAAACTTGCAGCAATCATAACCCCTGCAGCAAACCCGAGCATCACATTGGTCCATTTTTGATTTAAATCTTTAAAAAAGAAAACAAGCGCTGCCCCTACAGCTGTGCAGCCCCAGGTGAATAGTCCGGCAAGCAAAGCGAGCAAGACTGGATTCAAACTCGAAAAATATTCTAACAAAAAAAGCAACCCCTCTGAGCGTTTTGAACTCCATTTGCATGTCTCAAAATCTTATTCTTTATCTTGATCTCCATCAAACCCGCGTTTTAAGCCTTTAAAAAAGGCGCCGCCAGTTTTTCCGATCACTTTGGCTGCTTCAAGTGAACCATAGAAGGCAAGCTTCGCAGTATCGCCGAGAACTTCCCCCGCTTTTCCTGCTGCATCACCTGCTTTTTCTTCTATCTTTTCAGAAACTTCTTTGACTTTTTCTTTGTCGAACATTTTCGGTTCTTCATCGTTTCTTGTCATAACTTGTCCCTCCATTCCTCTTTTCCTCATCATAGCGAAAAACCCAGCAAGATTCAATCACAAAAAACACTACTTTTCCGCCTATAAATGACTTTCGAAATCGAGCTCATAGCCGGGCTCATCAAAAGCAATTTCAGTCACCTCATAAGTCAAACGCTTAATATAGCTAATGAGCGGCTTAGACATTTCCTCTGCACGCTCCGCACCCAGTTCTTCTGCTTCGCCGAAAAAGTCAACTACTTGCACGATTCGGCTGATATGACCGCTAACTTTAAACCTGTCTAGCACAAGTAAAAACGGCATGTCTACCTTGAAGATTTTACCATCATCTAAAATTGACTTATCGTCCCCTGTAGGCTCCACTTCATTGAGTTGAACTTGGATGCTATTTTCCGCATTTTCAGGTTGTGTTTGTAGCGTTTCAAAATTAAATTGTTCTACGATAATTTGATTGACTCGAAATTCCAAATCTTTCGTCCTCCATTTCAAAAAAACATTTCATTTTCTAATCCATACACTCATCATATCGGTTTTACGAGCGCTTTTCAAATTTTGCTCGCCCATTTGTAAGTTTTAAGTCCCACAAAATGTGAAAAACCACTCCCACCGATTTTCACAAAAAGATCGCAGCCGCAAGCCAGTACACAATAGCTGCTAAACCTGCAGAAATCGGCAGTGTGATAATCCATGTCACAAGCATATTTTTCCCAGTGCGCCAGTTGACTTCTTTCTTGTGATTCGCCGTTCCAACGCCCATGATCGAGCTATCAATAACTTGCGTTGTGCTGACTGGAAGATGCGTAAGCGTTGCTGTCATGATAACAGAAAGGGAACTTACGTCTGCCGCAACTCCTGTAACTGGCTCAATCCGCATGATTTTTGTTCCAACGGTCTTAATGATCCGAAATCCACCAACAGAAGACCCGATCGCCATCGAAGCGGCACAGAGGAATTGTACCCAGAACGGGACACCCGCGCTTTCTTTTAGCAATCCACTTGCAACAAGGGCTAGAGTGATCATCCCCATCGTTTTTTGGGCATCATTTGTTCCGTGCGCATAAGCTTGAATGGCCGCTGTAAAGATTTGCGCCACCTTAAAATGACGATTGGTTTTAGCGCGCTTGCGATTTCGGAAAATCCATTTAAAGGCTGAGTAAATGAGATAACCGATAGTAAATCCAAGAATAGGCGAGATAATCAATGCGATAATGATCGTTCCAAAGCCAGCATAATTAAGTGAAGTAAATCCGGCAGAAGCAATCGCCGCACCCGCAATGGATCCAATCAAAGCATGTGAAGAGCTGCTTGGCATGCCAATGACCCAAGTAAGTAAGTTCCAGATAACCGCGGCCACTAAACCGCAAAGAACAACAAATTCACCATTATGTAAAGAAAAAGGGTCTACAATATTTTTGGTCAGTCCTTCAGCAACCCCCGTAAAAGAAATGGCCCCTAAAAAGTTCATCACAGCAGCCATCATAATAGCTACACGTGGTTTTAGAGCTCGTGTTGAAATACAAGTAGCCACTGCATTAGCAATATCATGAAAGCCATTGATAAAATCAAACGCGAGTCCAACAATCACAATTAAAATTGTGATTAAAATGATCGTATCCATCCGACATTCTCCTCACCCAAAAGTTCTCTCTTACACTCTATACCCAATTTCGCAAAAAAACAAAAGCCCCTACTTTTTTAAGGCAGGGGCACTCGTTTAAAATTCATATCCGCTGTCGTCACCGTCAAATCCATCATCATAAAGTTCGTAGTTATTATCATAAACATCTGGATTATGTTGAATTTCATAAAGGAAGGATCCAAATAAACCAAAAAGCATAAAAATGCTAAGAATAAAGCTCAATCCTGTTAAAATGCAACCCGTAATAAGAAGCCCTAATCCCTTTTTAGGTTCAAGTGACGGCTTTTTCGCAAATAGATAGACAAGTAGCACAATGATTGCACTTGTAAAAATGACCAAAAGACACCATAAAATGGGATTCATCCCCCGGCGCTCAGCGTCCTTATAAATCCAAATCGCGAGAACAGCACGCGCTGCAAGTGAAATTAAACTAACAAACAGAAGTCCGATGCTAAAAAAAAAGTATACCCATGCCTAATCCATTTCCCCTTTCCACGTAAAAACTATACATGCAACTTGCTTGGCAAGCAGTCATAACAAATTTCTTTTATGCCAGTAGCATCCCTATTCATTTGATGTGGCTTTCAAATCTACAAAGGTTCACTTGGCAAGTTTTAATTTTCATTTTGTCTACTTTAAGTTTAGCATGCCTTACTAAAAAAAGCTTCAAAAATTTGACTTTTCCATAAAAAAATAGCCGCTTTATTATTAAAAATATTCAAAACCAAAAAACACATTACATCAATATTTACAGCATAATAACACTATGTAACTATTTATTTAAAAACAAATAACAAGGGCAGAGCGAGGGCAAACCCTCGGGGCACAGAAAGAATAAAAATCACAGGATACTGAATAAACATAAAAGCAGCCTGTTTTTATTTACTTATAAGTCCTCTTGTGTCGCCGTTTCAATTTCACAATAAACCACATCATAAATCAAAAATCGCTTTGCTACCAATCTGCCCCATAACATCATCCCTTCAATCGCAATAAAACTATTACAAGAATGAACGTTCTGTTTCTTCAATAGGGATATAGACAAAAAAAAGCGCTAACTTATCGCTAACGCATGAAATGGTTTCAAACTCGTTCACAGCCTTTTCTAGTTTTTTTCTTTGGATGTGACCCTTTTCCTCTACAAGCATGTCAACCAGCAAATCCAACAATTCGTCTTCTTTCGCCTTCTGCCTTTTCCAAGTCTCTTCATAATCCTTTATAGTTTCGCGTGCGTCTTGAATGCACTCCTCTAAGTAATAGCTCGCCATTTTTTCATCTTCATGGAAATAGTCAAACAGGTTTTCGAAAGAGTCGCCATCGTCCAACGTCAACATGTCCATTTTTGCTTGCTCTATGTCTTGTTTAGCTTCTTCGAGAGTGGTTAAAATCTTTTTATTCTCCTCAAGCGCTTCTTGTGTCATATGTTGCCCGAGCTGATTCACTTTTTAATTTTTTGTATAACTTTTTCGTATTCTAAACTATTTTTTGGGGGCGTTTTTCATCTTTTGTTCTGTCTCATTTTGTATCGTGTCCACCCCTTACACGTCAATACTACCGCGCTTGAGTTGTCCAATCAGCGCCGCTAAGTTCTTCACAACTTTGTCCGCTTGTTTGTCCAATGCCTCCACTGCCGCAGCTTTATTATCGCTCAACTGATATTGAATATCTTTAAAAACAGCTTTGGAACTTTCATAAATATTGACTGATGCTTTATTTAACACGATCACATTTTGGAATTGCGTTCCCTCAAATAATGCGGTATCAATATAGGGGCGGTATGCTTCTAGAACGTCATTCAATCCGCCACCACGTAAAGAGCGGACTGCCGTTTTAACAGATTCTAGGGCCGTCTGATAAGGTTTTAGCGAATTGATAGCCTCTGTTATTAAAATCGGGATTGCGGTATCTAAATTGGTAAAGGGAATATCAATATGTTCAAAAGTTCCCCGCGCATTTTTCAGACCTTGGATAAAGTCGTCCACCGTTTCGTCTAGTAGATTTAGCGTGCTCGAAAAGTTATCGATAACAGGGTCAAGACTTGAAAGCGTCGCTTCTCTGAATCGTTTGAAGTTGTTGTCCAGTAATTTCTGCTTTTTACCCATGCCGTCTTTTAGTGCTTTCGATTCTTTTAACGAAAAATCAGAAGTTGCGGGCGGTGCTGATGCACGTTCAATTTTTTCAGTAGCAGTTAACAGCTTATCCGCTTTCTCTAGCTCGTCGGATACATATTTGACTTGTGAACCAAAAGTAATAATTTGATTAGTCACAACATCTTTATTTTCGTCAATGATTTTATAATGGGCTTTGAGTTCTGCCACCATCCCATCATTTAAAAAATTCGTTGTCTATTCCCTGAAATAACATCGGGATAGCTCCTTTTTTCAGGGCGTTCACTTGGGTAACAATGTCATCTAATCGTGTAACGGTGTCAATGATAAGAATTGGCAACTTTATCCCAACGCCCACCATACCGTTAAAATTCCCCAAAAAGCTCAAAAGAAAGTCGGAAAACGCAGAAGAGTTTTTTATTCTATTAATGGCTTCTGTTGCTTTTGAAATGGCGGGATTGCCTGATTCGATTATATCCCTAAGAAATTCATAACCACTCATAGTTGTAAGCGCCTTTCCGAAGACTCCCTGCCCTATTAAATCGTCAAAACCATCTTTTAATTTCGTTGTTCGGTCGTCTAGCTTGTTGCCTTCGCGTTCGACGATGTCCACCGCATGATCAACATGTGATTGTGCTGTAGTAATTTGCCCCTTCATTCGCGAAACCATCGAATTTGCTAAGATTTTCATGTTTTCAGGGTTCACATCTATTTTATGCCCTTTTCCACCTGTAAGGATTGCCCCACTCCAGACACCTACAGGTAAATAGGCATCGGCATCGATTAGAACTTCCTCGCCGTCTATCTTAATAGGGTCGTCATATCCCGTGTGATTAGAAGCGATGGTGGCAAATAAAGGTATGTTGTTCTTAAGAATCACATTTTTACCAGGTAAACGTTCCGTATAACCCGCACTGCGTTCCCCTAATGTCAACGGGTCATATTCGCTCATGTAGTTTGTTATGTCGGGATTCTTATTAGAGTACTCACAATCTGGCAAAATCGCGGGGTTATATGTGACGCTCGGAACATCATTGTTAGATGCTACATAGTTGCCAAGTCCTCCGCCTAGAGAGTTGCCTCCGACATAACTAATTTTATATCTCTTACTCATTTTTTTATAGGCTTTATCTGCCGCTTTCAATTGTGCATCGGGGATATTTCCGGGCAAGGTTGCGTCTGTAACGATGTCTTTACCGCCATTTTTTTGTCCTTGCGTTCCTTGGAATATCATGCCCACTTCGTGGGTTTTGGTATTTTCTACAACCATATAATCCAGCCCAGATTTTGTGTTGTATTTTCCTTCTTTAACCTTATACACTGTGCCATTTATATCTAGCTTTCTTTTCTCTGGTGGGTCAGTGTACACCCATTTCCCGCTCATTTCTATTATATCTAAGTCCGAAGTTCTTCTTTTTGTGTCAATAGACATCGCTGTATCTCCCTTCTCTTTATTTCTGGATTTCCTCTGAATCGGTCGAATCACCGTTCGGAAGCCCTACTCGGTCGACTATAAAATTTTTGTAAACCGATATTGAGTAAGTCCCTTTCGGTAAACCAGAAATTTTTTTCAATTCCTCCCCCATATCATCCACTATGTTTTGTTCTGGAAGTCCTTTTTTATTATTAAAGTAAGTCAAAGGTATATCTATTTTATTTCTAAAATCCTCAACCTCTGTAAAAAGTTTTTGAAGCGTCGCAGGGTCAATGGCTGTATTTTCGATATATGCTTGATAAACTTTAGGAAAATCCAAAGAGGATACAGAAACAAAGAAATATTTTTGTTCATAACCAGAGGCGTGCGTCTTTTCTATTGCAATCTGGTTGATTCCATTAAAACTATATTCACTTGCTAACTGTTTTGAAACTGAATTTAATTTTTCAAATTCTTGTTTGTAAGCTTTTGCATATAATCCGCTAACGATTGCCCCTTCGACATTCCCTTCCTCAGACCAAACATTGGGCGACGGGTCTAATTCTTTTTTGCGCATATCAAATCCCACAATAACAGACGTATGAAACTGAATCGGCTTTTCTGCTTCTACCATCACAACTGCGGCACTTCTTGCAGGTACAACATTATTAACTTTTACATCTGTTTTATACTTATTTTTCATGTACGCGATCGCACGTTTCTTAATTTCAGCTTCGTTTTTTTTTCGACTATTGGTTTAGACTTGTCACCATCGACAAAAATAAACCCTTGTCCCTTATACTCCGCTACAGGTGTAGTCCCGTCATCAGCTTTCTTATCTTTCTCTTTTGAATCGTTCATAGTCGAACAACCTCCTAACAATAAAGTCAAACACACAGCCAGAAATACAACTCTTTTATATTTCATCTCCACGCCCCTTTTCTTTCTATATATAAGAAATGCCTCTTATAGTATACAATAAGAGGCACCCTTTTAAAATTAAAATCCGAAGTTTTGGGACAATTGTTGGTCTTGCTCTTCCACTGCTGTTGCCGTTTTTTGAAGTTGTTGCTCAATTTGATCCATCAAATTCGCAAACTCTGTTACTTTAGGTTTTAACTGGTTGAACTGATCGTCAAAGCGTGCGAAGGCTTGTCCTTCCCATTCGCTTCGAAGTTGTTCTTGCAATTGGGATAAGCGTTGCAACATTTGCTCGATGTCGCGTGCGCTTGTTCCGTAAGTTTTCGCACGGTCGCGCAACTCTGCGGGAGTCATTCTAATTTGTCCAGACATGAAATTCATCTCCTATATATGTATTGTTTTCTTACAATTATAATATAGCATATTTTTCTATGTGTATTTGTGACTAATTTGTGAACGTTCCACCAAAAATCTTATATTTAAGTTATTTGTTTTTAAGCTAAAAAACGGTTTCCAAAAATGGAAACCGTTTTTCCCTATTTCACTTGTCCACGTTCAAATTGCCATTTTAAAAACTCATCGGAAACCATTTTTTTTAATTCGCCGCCCGATTTCTTTATAATCGTTTGTTTCAAGATTAGCAAGTGAGATTCGAACCGACCATTCGCTACCCCCAAAGCCGCTCCCTTTTAGTAGCACTAAGCCATGTTCCAATGCAAGACGCATTAAAAAATTCGTAATGCTCGTTTCTCTTTGAAAATCTAAACCAAACTGCTCGCCAAAATGTGTTTTCATCCATTCAAGTAAATCAAATTCACAATAATACGCCGAATCATAATGGTCAAATGGCATCACAAGATCTAGTTCTTCATATAACAACTTCTGCCTGTAACGGCAAATGGACTGCGCTTTTTTCTTATAAGACTCTTCCTCATCCAACAAAGAAAAAAGGGAAAACAGAGCCATTTGAACTTGTTGTGGCGTTGAAAGACCTGCTGCATGATTAAGCGCAACTTCTCTGCTATCAGCGACAAGTCGATCGATAAACTTAAAATTTGTCGTTTCTTTTGTAATCACTTCATACCTTATTTCAAGCTCCCTAATAAACGCTTGCGGCAAATTCCTTAATTTAGCATCAAAAACGTTTTCATCAGCTAATGCAATTGTCCCAAGACGCCAACCTGTCGCCCCAAAATATTTAGAAAATGAATAAATACAAGCCGTATTAAATGGCAAAACACTAAAAACGGATTGAAATTTCGGAACAAATGTCCCGTAAACATCGTCTGTTAAAATCATCAATTCCGGATTATCGTTTTCAACAATGTCCACAAGCTTGGAAATCGTTTCTTCCTTAAGCGCCGAAGAACTCGGATTGCTTGGATTTACCATAAAAACAGCTTTAATCGAAGAGTCTCGTAATTTTTCAATTTCCCGCGAACTGAATTGATACGTGAGTCTATCATCGATTAGTTCAGGCATCGAACGAATTTGAACCACATCAAATCGGTAGCGCGATAGCTGTGGTATTTCTAAATACGGCGTGAAAGTTGGAATCATCAGTGCAATTTTGTCCCCTGGTTGAAGCAAGAAATTATTGACCAGAGAATCAAATAAGTAACAAATTCCTGCCGTGCCCCCTTCAACGGCAAAAATATCGAATGGCTTTTTAAGCCCTTCAAAAATCTCCTTTTTCAAATACGCTTTAATCGCTTTTTCCACATAATTTAAGACCCGATCTGGATTTGGATAATTATCCCCCGTAATAGCATCCACAAATTCAAATAACCAGTCGTGCTTATCTACTCCGAGAATCTGTTCCCCTTTTCTCCAAATTCCTGTAAGTAGATTCTTTCCCGGTGTTTCACTTTGCGCCTCAAGAAACACCTCAAATCGACCAAGCATTTCTATTCGAGCAGGCATCCCCGAAAGTTCTCCTTGTCGGACCCGCTCCATTTCCGAAACAGCAAACAACCCCAGTAAAAAAAAATGCCTCACGCGGTGCGGCCGCTGTCCAATTCGGGTTTCCCCTTCCCGCATTGAGCGGCACGCTATTTTTCACGGCTTTCTTTGCACTTTTTTTCTAAAAATAGCCCTAACTCAAACGGGCTAAGACTCTCCGCTTCTTTTACAGAAAACATTGATCGCTCCTCTTTCCTTTTGGACTAACGCTCAGTCACCAAAGTAAAATTGTGAACCTAATTCCTCCTCTTCAAAAAAAACTCACAATCTTTTTTCTGTCGCCATCACTTCCTCTTCATAAAAATCTGTTGAACAGACTCGAAGTAAGCGCTTTCTCTAAAAACATTATAACTGACATCGTATGTTATGTACACCAAAACCGACCACTTTTCACAAAAAAAAACTTTGTGAATTTCGTTCATACAAAAAGGCGAGCCATAAAGACTCGCCACATTCACTTAGCGTGCAATTAAGACGCTGCATTTCGCATGTTGTACCAAATAAGAAGAAACGCTTCCCATCATCATTTTTTCTACACGATTCAGCCCAGTTGCCCCACAAACGAGCAAGTCCGCGCCAAACAACTCTGGAATTTCTTCTGCAAGCATTTTCTTTGGATTTCCTCTTTCAAGAAAAGTACCCACAGATTGAAGTCCTTCCGCTTCCGCTTTTTCTTGAAAGCCGCGAAGCACCGTCTCCATTTCCTCACGAAGTTCCTCTTCCCAAGTTGTTCCCTCTACCGTAAAACTTGGAAAAGAACGCGTATCAATAACTGCCGCCATCGCAAGAGAAGCCCCAGTATCTTTTGCAAGTTTCAGCGCATCAGCAAATGCTTTTTCCGCTTGTTCAGATCCGTCTATCGCCACTAAAATTCGTTTATAACTAGCCATATCAATCTCCCCCACTCGTTCATATTTATCGTTCATTATTCTATACCTAAAAAAAAGCCCACTTAAAACGTCATAAAAAAAAGCTGACTTCATCAAAAGTCAGCTAAATAGTTAAATCGAACAGCTTCCGTCATTACAGCCCGGTCCTTGCGTTTCTTTAATTTCCGCCTTTGTTCCTCCCGCGCGCTCAAGCACACTTACAAAACTTTCAACAGGTTGCGCACCAGAAACTGCATATTTTTCATCAATCAAGAAAAATGGGACGCCCGTGACACCGTACTCAACCGCCTCTGTTTCATCGACGCGGACTTGTGCGAGATGTTCTTTCGAATGAATGATTTCCCGTACTTTCGTTTCGTCAAGTCCTGCTTTACCGGCAAGCTCTACCAAAGTCTCCTCGTCATTTAAAAAGGCCCCCTTAGTAAAGTAAGCATCCATTCCAAGCTCGACAAACTCATTTTCTTTCCCAACCGTCCTCGCATATTGAGCAATGCGATGCACAAGAAAAGTATTCGTAGGTTTCATTTGATCAAAATCATAATTCAAACCCGCCACCTTAGCCATTTCTCCAATTTGCATATTCATTTGTTTAGCTTCATCAAGTGACTTTCCGTATTTAACAGCAATTGCTTCATGGATGGATCGATCCGTTTGAACAGGAGCATCCGGATCAAGCTCAAAGCTACGAAACACTACATCAATATCTTCGCGTCCTGTTTTTTGAATCGCTTTTTCTAAATTTTTCTTGCCAATATAACAAAACGGACATACAAAATCCGACCAAACTTCAATTTTCATCATTTCTCCTCCGTTATAACTTATTTAAAGTAAGTATATAATCATTTATAACTTAAAATACGGAAAGAAACAATTTTTCTGCTTAGAAGTTTTGAATCAAAAGAATACCCGCAATCATTGCCAAAACCCCAATAATGCGGTAGCGATTAATCGGATGTTTAATCACACCAAAAAAGCCGAAGTGATCAATAATCAGCGCGATCACCATCTGCCCACAAATGGCCAAAACAACCGTCATCGCGGAGCCTAAAAGTGGCAAAAGCAAAATATTCGATGTAACAAAAACGACACCCATGATGCCTCCAGTGAATACCCAAAAAGGGATTTTCCCGACACCACGCACTTTGAAAGTGACGCGCTTTTCGATGAGCAAACAAATAAGGAATAACAAAATGGTACCCACTAAAAATGAGATGAAAGAAGCAAGAAATGGCGAACCAACTGCCATCCGTAGTTTCCCGTTAATCGAGGTTTGTATCGGCGAAAGCATTCCAGCAATAAAACCCATCAACATAAAAAGAAGCATCGTTTTTGGTGCTTGTCTCTCCACTTAGCTTCGCCTCCCTTAAAAGCGCTGCATGAGAAAAACGCCAAAAAACATCAGCGCCATTCCAAGCAGCCGTTCTAGATTTAATTCGTGCACAGGCAAGTTAAACCAACCAAACTGGTCGATCAAGATTGCCATTACCATTTGCCCGCAAACTGTCACCATCACAGTAAGCGCAGAACCAAGTCGCGGCAAAAGTAAAATATTGTTGGTTAGAAAAACAATTCCGAGTGCCCCGCCACCAAACCAAATCCACCACGGATTAGCGGCAATCGCTTCAGGAATGATCCCAAAATTGTGAAAAGTTAGCAGTGTAAGTAGCAAAAGCACCGTACTTCCAACTGCAAATGAAATAAAAGAAGCAATAAACGGCGACTGCGTGTAACCTTTTAAACGATTGTTCACAGAGGTTTGTACGGGGAGCATCATTCCCGCAAGAACCCCAGCCATTACATAGAAAATAATCAACTTCGTGTCCCTTCTTTCTGCTTTGAATACCTTTTCATTTTATCGGGCAAAAGCCTTCTTGGCAACTTAATTTTTCTTTTTTTTTAACAAAACAAGGCGCTCCAAGACAAAAAGCTCTCGCTTTCTGCCTTGAAACGCCTAACTTAAAATTTAGTTGATAATATCCTCATCACGCTTTGTGCCAGCTTCTAAGTTCTTTTTCCACATTTCTCGCTCTTCATCTGTAAGTCGCTTGTAATCAGTGATTTCTGCAACAATCTTTAGCGGAAATGCACTACGATAAGATCTTGTTGGGTTCCCAGGGAATTTTTTATCCGTCACATTTGGATCATCCTCAAAATCACCGGTTGGCTCAACTTGGTATACACGCTCCGCACCTTCTCCACGTGCTAAAGCAGCAGCAAGACCTGCTCCATCTTTTAGAGCCGTAAAATAAATATGGTCCATCACGACACTCGGTCGATAATTCGAGTGAAATCCTGGACTTAAATAATCACCAATCTGAAGATCAGCTTTTGTTCCGTGATAAAATGGAATATATTGTATGAATTAAAGGCTTGCTAATTATAATAGTGAAAGGATGATCAAATTGGAAGAATTAAAAGATTTTGATTTAAATATCACTCAAGAACAAAATGCCAGTGCAACAAATATAGAACCAAGATCAACAAGTGTAGTAAGTACAGTTATCTGGTCTATAATTGGAATAAGTAATGCTACTACTCAGTTTGGTGGAGACCCTACTTGGACAGAAAATAGTAAATGTCGATAAAACAATAAATAATAAATTATTCCAGTTACTTTTTTAAAAAACTTTAAGACCGTCTCAATTAATTATAAAAAATTAATTGAAACGGTTTTAAAGTGTAAAATACGATCATTCACTCTTATTGAAATGTTCGTATAATGATTTATCAGAAATTAATAATTCGACTATATTGTTATCATCGATTACATTAATGTCGCGTCTTTTTAAAAATGTTACAAACTGAGGTAAAAAAATTTTTTACTGAAGAATCAAAATTAAGATTATAAATTTTATCCTTACTACAGATTTGTAAATAAAACATATCAAAACTAAAATCAAAAGGCGAGAACCTTTGCTTAGTTTTGTAAACAATTTTTGCTGAAATAATATCTGAATACTCAATTTTTACGGTAGCTCGATTGTTGCTTAATAATTGTAAAAGTTTAGGAAAATCCTTTTTTTGAAAAAATTTTTGATACGTATACCATCATTTTCTATTATCCAATAATCATTAAAAGTTGTTGGAAATACGACGAGTATACCGATAATAAAAATAAGTAAAAACAAACCAAAATGGTTGATAACCGAAGCCCGTGAATAGAAGGCTAATAAATAGCCATGTAACTATAAACAAAAATCCTTTTTTTAGATTGTATTTACTTCCAACGAGGTAAGGCTTTTTTGAAAAAAAGGGCTACCTTGGACTAGCTCGTCTAATGAAATTCCATATAAATCTGAAAGAGCCAACAAATTATCAATTGATGGAACAGATGATCCATTTTCCCATTTGGAAACAGCTTGTGTGGAAATAAATAGTTTCTGTGCGATCTTTTCTTGGGTAAAACCATTCCTATTTCTTAAAGTTTTTAAAATATCTTGTAATAGCATTTTTGATCCCTTCCTTTCTTTTTTCACTATCAGAGTACTATTTCTATCTATTTTAATCAAACAACTACTGGTTGATAAAGCAAAAATAAGGAGATTGGAAGCTTTTTTAGTAATTATTCAGTATTTAAGATGCTAGATATCACTTCAGAAACAATTAGCGTAGAAATTATATGAGAGATACATACATTTCTAAATCAGTCAGAATATTAGGTTTAGACTATCCTTTCCTATATGCCCCACAGAATCTAATTTTTTGAATGCCAAAGTGAATGCCATTCATTTGATTTTTGTTGAAATGCGATGATAAAAAGAGGTGTTCAATTATCCTGATTCTCTTGCTATGACAGTTTTTGAAAGTCTTTGACATTCAGATAATCTAATGGACCGTTTTCTTGTGTAAGATCTGTCATGACTCTTCTCCTTACAATCAGTTTTTCTTTTTAAGTTTTTCTTGCTTGTTTTTATAATCCTTTTTCATTATAGTCATTTTTCCGTAAAATTTCACGTTTTTACTAATCTTGAAAGTTTGAAAAAGAAACACCCAAGAAGTAAGCTAGCACAAACCAAAGACGCCTGATTACTCAGGCGTCTAAAGTCATGGCATTTATTGCCACGATAATCGTACTTAGCGACATCAAAATCGCACCAACAGCTGGACTCAAAAGAATGCCAATCGGCGCTAAGATGCCGACTGCTAGTGGAATAGCTAAAATATTATAACCAGCTCCCCACCAGAGGTTTTGAATCATCTTACTGTGTGTTCGTTTAGCTAAACGAACAAATTTCAAAATATCTTGCAAATTGCTATTTGTTAAAACGACTTCAGCCGAATCAATAGCAATATCTGTTCCTGCGCCAATAGCCATGCCGATAGAAGCTCTTGCTAAAGCTGGCGCGTCATTGATTCCGTCTCCAACCATCATTACTTTCTTGCCCTCATCTGTATAACGTTTAACAATTTTTTCCTTATCATCTGGCAACAATTCACTATAGAACTCTTTAATACCTAGATAATGAGCCACCGCTTCCGCAGCACTCTTATTATCTCCTGTTAGCATCACTGGTTCGATGCCTACATCACGCAAGCTTTTAATAAAGTTTTGAGCTTGATCTTTCAAAGTGTCACCCATTGCAAAAAACGCTATGAGTTCGTCATCAATCAATAGAAACGAAATCGTATTTCCTTGTGCTTGGTATTCTTTCAATTTTTCTCGGTCAAAGTTTAACTGACGCCGTTCAACTTCTTTTTGATTAGCTAAAATAACTTGGCGTCCTTCTATGAAACCTTCTACCCCAATACCTTTCAGCGTAGAAACATCTTGAGCTTGATAAGCTTCAATTTGTTCAGCTTTCAAATAATTCATCACTCCAACCGCTAAAGGATGGTTGGTTTGGGATTCTAAGGCACCAATATATTTCAGTGCTTCTTCTTTATTCATATCAGACAAAGATTCGATACCAGTCACTGTGAATTTACCTTCTGTTAAAGTCCCCGTTTTATCAAGAAAAACATAATCTAGTTGATTTCCTTGCTCTAAAGCTTGGCGACTTTTTAGGAGCAAGCCATTTTTAGCCGCAATGGAAGTTGAGCGAGCAATAACAAGCGGAATAGCCAGTCCTAGTGCGTGAGGACAAGCAATAACAAAAACCGTTACCATTCGGTCCAAAGCTTGTGGCAGATCCGCCGCAATGAGCCAAATAACGAAAGCCAAAATACCCGCGACTAGTGCCACATAAAACAGCCACTTTGCTACTTTATCAGAAACCGACTCTAATTTAGATTTTTCTTGTTGAGCTTGTTTAACCATCGTCATAACCTTGGCCAAGTAACCATCTTCACCCGTTCCGGTTACTTTTAACTGAATGGTTCCGTCGCCATTAACAGAACCCCCGATGACCGTTTCACCGACGTTTTTCTGAACGCCTTTCGATTCTCCAGTCACAGCCGATTCATCCACGATAGTCGAACCATTCGTAATTACTCCATCTGTTGGCATTTTATCTCCTGCACGAACGAGTAAAATATCTCCATGACGAACTTCTTGCAACTTCACTTTCTTTGTAGAACCATCTGCTTCGATTTTATTAACCTCATCCGGTAATAATTCAGCTAGCTTTTTCAAAGCATTGCCAGCATTAGAAATGGCATTCATTTCTACCCAGTGACCCAAAAGCATGATTACAATCAATGTTGCAAGCTCCCAGAAAAAGTCCATCACATGATCATTAGGATTTACTTTGTTGGCGATAAATGAGTATAAACTATAAACATATGCAACCGAGATCCCCATTGCGATCAAAGTCATCATCGCTGGACTTTTCATTTTCAGTTCCATTTTAGCGCCACTTAAGAAGGATTGCCCTCCATAAACGAAAAGTATCGTTGCTAAAATCAAGACCACCCAATCAGAACCCGGGAAAGTGAATTGGAAAGGCAACTGCATCCCCATCATTGGTGAAAAAACAATGATGGGGATAGCTAAAATAAGCGAAATCCAAAATTTTTGTTTAAAATTCCCCATATGCATCGAATGATCCATTCCCCCACTATCCATATCGTGCTGATCGCCGCCATGTCCCTTTCCAGAATGGTTCATCTTGTGTTGATCGTACCCTGAATGATCCATTTCCATGGTTTCTTCCTTTTCTATTTCTTGTTTCATTACAAACTCCTCCTACATTTTTTGCTGATCCAAACTGAATGAATGTAATAAAAATTGCTGTACTATAAAATCCGTCGTGCCCAGTCCAATAAGTGTTTCAGAAGTTTTTTTCTTGCTCAGAGTAGACTAGTAAAAAGATTACTATCTACCGAGATACGATTGACCCGCCAACTTATCATTCATCAAAACTCGCTTTTTTCGCTAATCTACAAAATAACCTGTGTTTTATTTATGGTGACGACTACATCCATATCGTTTGTTCAAGAGTATCTATTATCTCTTGTACAGTTGTCATTTCTTGCGATCAAATCACACGCATAACTTCCCATTATGAAGCACTAACCTTAATTGGCGTAATTGTCATTGAGTCCGTCTCTATCGTCTACATTTGTAAACTATAATTAAAGTCTACAACTGTAGACGTTATTTGTCAACAAGTTATGCCTAAAAGATGAGTAATCTTTTTTGAAAAATTATTTCCTTGTTTAGCGCAAAAGCTTTTTAGTGGCGAAAGGCCTTTTATTCCCTCGCATATAGAGCCTTTCCCCTTTTTCTAGATTTTGTAATCCTTCCTTTAAATTTGCTTACTTTTATTCTTTTGAGTAAATGTCAAAAGTTCACAAACAAGTCATATAAAAGGCTTTTCCTAGCACTCCAATTTCAACTTTTCTATTTAATTCCACATCTCACTTGCACTGATAATTCTACTATTACTCGAAAAAATAAACACTGTAATAATCAACAATTATTTTAAGATTCATTATCCACGATCAAGCCACTTGTAAAGTGCGCTCGAAATCCCATTAACTAAATCGTATCTTATTGATCCTGTTACTGTTCCAATTACTAGAATGGGAATTAGGGAATATAATAAGTTCCTGCTATCGTATCAGCACATGTCAAATGATGATAGCTTAAGTTTCTAATCCATAAAAAAGACCAAAAAGCAATAAGTCCTTTTTGGTCTTTTTTTATTTTTTCTTCTACCTTCTCTGTAGATAAGGCTTCGTGTTTACCTTAATATTCATTTGTTTCGCAGTGCAGGGAAATCATTAGTTGATAAATAAGTCTCGCTTTTTATAACAAAGAAACTATAGTTCCTTTTTAATCAATAAAAGTTTTTCTAAACTTATTTTAATTTCTCCTATCTTACAGCTCACTTTCAGCACTCTTTTTATTTGTCCATTCAAGTGCCTTTGCATTTTTATGCTCAATTTTTTCGATATTATCCCAATCTCCTGCATCGCTAAATGAATTTTCAATACCATTTATCAACCAAGATTTCTTTTGTTGGTCATACTTAAACGTTATTTTACAAACGCCATTAAATTGTAACTTAGGCGAATACCCCTCAACAATAGTATCCATTTGCCCATCCATTTGAATATCGGCATCAAGTGTTAGAATCCAATCGTCTAGCTTTTTATCTATCTCTAGACTATCCTTATTCACTTGAATTCCTTTATAGAGTATTCTTATTTTAGAAATATACTCTTTTATGCTTTCTGAATCACTACCCTTATACGAATCCGTAAAGTGAACCAGTTTGTTCCTGTCCATTCCCGTTCCCCAAAATTGTTGATATTCTATCATGCTTTGATCAGCTAATTGTGAAATCTCTTTTTGAAACTTTTTATCTTTTGACATTATATCATCTACATTAAGATTTAAATTCTTATTCTCATGATAAATAGATTGTTCATTCAAAGACACAATAGGAACATCTATCGTATCTGAAACAGAAGCCTTGATATTATAAGTTCCTGGCATTAAAGGGCCATAAAGGTCTTTCTTTTTATTATATGAAATGGTCTCGCCAAAAGTAGTTAGGCTGACTTGTTTGGCATCTGTTGTCACTGTAAAATACATGGGTTTTACTGTTAAAACATATTTTGGGAAAAATAAAAATGATTTCCCTTTTTCTGTTATCTGATAGTCAGCATCTTCATTTTGCTCATTTTCACTACTTTTTTTTCACTTGTTCTAAGAACTGTTTTTTATCTGCCTGATTATGATTCATATACGTAATAAATGCTTTTGTACCTTGTTTATCAATTTTAAGAGTACTTTCCTTTGCCAGTAGTAATGGCTGTAATTTTGTTGCATTTTTCTCATTCAAAGCGTTTTCAAGTTTTTTATAAAAATTTGTTTTTGAATGAGTCACTCCACCAATAATAAAAAAAAAGTGCGACAAAAAGAATTAATAAAAATCCTCCTATAACATACCCTTTTTTCTTCAAAAGATTGCCTCCTTAAAAGAAAAGAGTGCGCTAGCACCCTTTTCTTCTTTTTGTAACTCAAAATACTTTCTTAGTAAAAATTCCCAAGCAATGCTTTGATCGTTTGCTCATTCTCCTCTTCTTTCGGATCTATTTTCCATTTTCCGTCTTCTTTCACTAATTTAAGCTTCAACTCTGCTCGACTACTTTTCAAATCTACTTGGTTAAGGATGTCTTTGAATTTAGAAAATGCATATTGATTAGCTTTTTCCGAATCATAATCATCTGTACTTTCTAAATATGCTTTAGAATACTCCCTGAACAGTTCACTAAGTTCATCATTCTTTAGCCCCTCATCAATATCTACTGCTAATTCCGCATTATCTCCAACCTGTTCTTCTGTTTCGATAGTAATCTTGCTACGTTTCCCTTGTGCCTTAATAAACAGATCCAAAGCTGTTTTATAACCTTCATCATTCAGATCAGTGTTATAAAACAAGCCATCTTCATTTACATCTTTGTATATTTTACTGATTTCTTCTTGTGTTTGTCCCTTTTGATTAGCCACAAACTTATCATAATTCACATTATCTTTTCCTAAAAATAGAACATCGATAAAAGCCTGTCCTGCTTTTTCAGCATCATTAAGAGCGCTTTTTGACTTTTTTAAACTTATCCTTATCAATAGCTACTTGTACGTCTTGATCTTCTCCATCAGAGGTCATAGTAGAAAACGATAATTCATACTCTTTCTTAGGATCAATATTAAAGATAACATCTCCAGACATACTTTTGCCCGCGCTAAGTGTTCCATAATCAAAAGGACTTAAATCTAGTTCTGAACTATAGACATTTTCTGCCTTAATTTTTTTCGTCCTTTCCTTTTTCATATAATGAAAAAATTTTCACTCGTGGTATATATTTTTTTTCTTTCCTTTATTTTTCACTTGAACATTTAGCACTAAAGTATCTTGACCTTCTTCTGACACTTTTGGTAAAACCGCATATTCCCCTTTTTTCACTTTGAGTTCAGCTGAAGCATTTGAACTTTTAGCTTTATTAGTCTTGGTTCCTCCAGAATCGTTTTGACCACAACCTACAAGTAACAAAACTCCCAACACAACTAACCAACCTGTCCACTTTTTCATAAATTCTCTCCTTTTTGAGTTGATATAATTGTATATTAGCATGCTTATTACTCAAAGTATGTAGACATTTTGTGAACAATTAGTACTTTTATTCGCAAAAAGATCTATAATGCATCCTTTGTTCACAATCAGAAACGACTTCTTTCTTTATTAATTTTGTATGATCAAAATACTAATTAACCATCTTCCCCATGGTTATTATGTTTTAAAATCGGTTGCTTTCTTTTATACTTCTCCATGCATAAAGCTAATTGAGCTTCACCACAGCGTAGCACATACAAATGAAACAAAGTGCTATAATTGTTGCAATTTCAGTTTTTAAGTTTATTGGATTTTTCATCTAGTAGTAATAGTGATAATAAAAACGAAAACTTGAATCTCAAATAGCACGAAGAGTATTTTAGCGTAAAAGCTAAAGAGATTCTTGAAGAAAAAGAAATATGGATAAAAAAGGCAAGAAAACCAGCAAAACCCATCTCAAGGTTTTCCGTTCGATTGACTTAAATTTAATTTTCTCTTGTTTCTTTTGTCAATGAGGTATTCCATAATTATAAATTGTGTGAGCTATCTCAAAAGACACTTGAAATTTCAATTCTTTCAATACTATTAAAAAGTCTAGAATTTATAAATTCTAGACTCCCTGATCTATGTTATCTCTTGAACTCCTGTATTGTTTGATCATATTGTTCAAAGCCTCATCAATATCAAACTTAGAATTTTCCTTAGTGCTCCATTTATCCCAAAAAGGAATAGTAGCACTTTTTGGTTTTTCCCAAGGCTCATCTAAGATAATTTTAGACGGTAACATTATAGCATCTCCGATAACCATACATTGTCCAATTTCTAAGTTAGGAAGATTTTCTATTAAACCCACCATTGAATCGGTTAATAAAGATGCAACTGCTGTTTTATCTCTATCATTTGAAATACGAAGACTTATAAGGTTATTACATTGAGAAACTATAGTCGTATTAAGCTCAGAAGGGCGCTGAGAAACCATCAATAAACCTACACCATATTTTCTCCCTTCTTTTGCGATACGTTCAAAAACATTTAAAGATTTAATCGTAACACTAGGAAGATTTATTGTATTATGAGGCATGTAAATATGTGCTTCATCACAAACAAATAATACAGGATGCCGATTTTCTTCTTTATCAGGAGTCGTCCAAAACTGTATGTCATAGATAATACGAGTAATCACTCCTATAATTATAGGTAGTATATCAGCTGGAACTTCAGAAACATCAATAATTTTAATTCTTTCATCCTTAAAATTGAGTATTGTACTAATAAATTTATTTAAATACTTAAAATCTAAGGTATCCTCTTCATTAAAAACAAAATGATATTTTTTATCATCAACTTTCGTTTGTAATCGACTAATAAGGTTTGTTAGTTTTCCATAATGATGCCCTTGCTTACTTGTTGGTCTTCCTTTTGCTGTCTCACCTTCAATCATTTCAACATCCTTTCCCTTCAAGTAATTCAATAAATTTATAGCACTAAAAGGAATAGGAGTATCTGCAGTTACAACATTCTTATTAAATAAATTTGCAAGGTTTTCCTTTATATATTCTTTTTTCTTCTCTAAAATATGTTCAACTACTACCGCCCTTTGATTACTACTTGTACCAGATGCTGATTCAATAAACAGTGAATGTATTTCTTCATATTTAAAAAACCATAATGGCATTTTTAACTGGTTACAGCCACCACCAATTTTAATTTGCTTTGCATAACTCAATTCGTTGTATTCTCCATGCAAATCAAAAACGATTACATTTGAATAATTTAATTCATTTATTTTTTCTAGGATCCTAGCAGTTGTATAGGACTTCCCACTTCCAGTACTTCCCACAATAGCTGCATGCCGTTGAAAAAAATTTGTTTCCGTCCAATATTGCGTCAACATCCATCTTATTAGCAAATGAACCTATTTTAAATGGCTTGTCATTAGATTTGGAATCAGAGAGAGAATTCATTATAATAGACAGTGCTTCATTTTCAGCAAGATAAACGCTGCTATTTATCTCTGGATAAGTATCCACAGAACGTGTGAAGCTGTTTTTTTTGACTCTTTCCAACTCCCACTTTATAAGTTCCGACCAATACTATTGATGCAATGTTTTCGCTAGATAATTCATCCATTTCACTTTCATCATCTAATTCAATGACTTTTTTTGATATTTTTGTTATCATTCCTATTAATTTTTGATTGAAATTTACTCCTTCGAAAATAACCAAATCATGTATCTTTAATTTATTTATTTGGCTTTCGTCTTCTATATGTACTAGTACTTTTCGTGTATCTACGTTATAAACTGTACCGATACTAACCTTTATATACTCATTGATGTTACTTTTTTTTAGTATCCATAAAAAACTCCTTTATAAAAAAAATTTCTGCAAACGTTTCAATGCTCCACAATTTTTCATACGTAATATATCTTTCCCTATTATGTATAATGATATTATTCCCATTTTCATCACTACACAACACTGTTATATTCCTATTATCAAGCGCCTGTTGAATTTTCTCATCTTTTACAGACTTAGAGATAATTAAAAATGTTTTTTTTTATCGAAATAATCACTTGTCACAACATCAAAATGTGGATCATTAAATCCATATCCAAAGAATAATAATGAAGCATCTAGCTCCTCTTCTAAAGATTGTGTAAATCCATCTCTGTGATTGACATATTGAATATTACTGAATCCCTCTTCATATTTAGCACCACCTGGAGCTATTATTTCTATGTTCTCTATGTCTTCTAGCAACCTTTTATTGTCATGAATCTGAAAAATTTGTTCGTTACTCCGTATCCAATTTATAGATCCATGTGGTTTGAATAGGCGTATATATCTATTTGGCGGTCTTTTCATCCTATAGTATGCTCTAGGATTTTTTAATAAGTCAGACTTAAAGGCTCCAACAGCTCCACCCAAGTAACCATTTATGACTTGTATTTCTAGTGAATCACACAGAATTTCTATTACCCGATCATAATTAGGCGTCATTATATCTACAATAGGACGGTTAACATCTACAGAATTACTCAAATAACTAATTAATTTTTTAAGCCCGCAGTTTGAAGTATAAATTTTTTTGTTCATTTTTTATTTCATGCCTTAGGATAGTACCAGCTATGTTTTTTCTTATATCTTTTAAAATTATATCTTCTTTCTTTAATGAACTTAGCCCACGTTCCAATCCTTTTTCTTTGATTTCAGGATATATTTTTTTAAATGTTTCATCATTTCGTAATTCTTTATTTAATTCGTTTGCGAGATCATCCATACTTGGATAGTCAAATGTTATTGATGACCCTGAACCTATGATTAACTTTGGTAGATTAGGTTTAGACAAATAATCAATTTTAATGGATTCAATTATTTTATTTAATGTACTTTCGTCTATATAGTCTTCCAAGTAATTATCCCCTCTCTCAAAATCTGTCTCAACTTCTATCCTACATCCAAATTAAGATACGCTTTATTTTAATCAATTAAATACACATTAAATTTCCGAGGTTTGCCATCCACTACAACTTCAGTTACCTCGTTTTCCCAAAAGGGCAAAATGTCTTCTTCAAAAATTTCAGTCACCATCTCTTTTGATTGGGGATCTTCCTTTAAGAATTGTGAATAATCTTCAATTATAAAGCAAATACATTGTTCATTGATCCAGCTCAAATCAGTCATCCAATCTATGAATGAATCCCATCCGTTACTATCTGGTAATTTAAATTTATCAGCCATAATTGAGAAAAATTCCTCTTTGGTCTTAATATCTTCACCCTCAATAGTAACATTAAAGCATGCGCTTTTTTTTTCTTTCTTCTTTTATTTTTTAAAAGTCCAGATTTACTTATATGGAAAATTTTGTTCTTTAACATTTTATTTTTCCTCCTTACTTAACTTTTACAAAATTTTTATAGTGATCATCTGTGTAATATATCGAACCATCACTACCTTTGACAAATCGTTCTGAATCCCTGTTACTATCAGGTAATTTATCATTAACATCAAATTCTTTATACTTTATTTTTTCTCCGTTCTTATCTATGCTAGGTAGCTTTTCGTCACCATTCCTATAGGTTTTTCCCGCTTTCGTTCCTGCAGTTTGCCCTTCTACATTTCCTTTCCACCCATTTTTATCGTATTTACGATATGAATCTTCCACATTTTTAGGTAAGTCACTAATTTTTTTTTGAATATATAGCTTTACTAGTTTTTTTCGACACTCTTTTCTGCATCTTTCACTTTGTCTGCTTTTTTATTGATCTTATTGAGGTCTTCCATGCCTTCAGAAACAAATTTAAACCCTTTGCCCCCATACTTTCCTACTTTAGCAAGTGGAATGATAAATAATAAAGAAAGTAGTCGATCACCACCTGATAGCTTTCCTCCAGTTATCGGGTCTTTCCCAGTAACAACTCTAGCACCGTCTCCAATTGGTGTAAAGAGATCGGCAATTTCTTTAAACATTTTCACAGGATCAAAATCTTTAGCTTTCTCTTTCATTGATTCCGCTTTCTCTAATATTTTCCCTAATCCACCATCTTTTCCTGCCCACTTATCATGCTTTAAGGTGAATTGAATATCTTCCTGTGTAAGCGTACGGCCATCTTTTGACCACGCCCAAACATACGTCCCATCTCCTAAATCTATTCGTGTATGGGTTCGTCCCGTTGTATCTGGCTCTTCTTGTTCCTCTTTTTTCTTTTGAAAATTTCGAATCGTAGTTACCCACGCTAGTTTTTCCTGACTGGGTACCATAAATGTCCCTGTTGTTGGGTTCCAAGCTGTCTTCGTTTGCGCAATCCCTTGATCAATGGCCTGCTTCAAGCTCGCAATTTCTGAAAAAATACTCGGTGAACTCGCATGGAAAGCCCGTAACTTTCTAAGTTTGTCTTCCAGTTCTTCCTTATTGGTTTGATAAGAATTGATCAAAGCTTGATTGAGATTGAGTTGCGTTCGCTGATTCGTTTCGGATAATTGAGATTGTGTGATTTTTGTTTGAAGCGCATTGGCTTGATTAATAAGTTCGTTTGCTTGCCGTATTTGTTCTTCCAGCTCAGATTCCTTTAAGTCTCCACTATCGACTTCACTTTGATAACGCTCTGGAAATTTCTTGACCGCTTCTTCTGTCGCTTCTGTTAATAAAATGCCTCCTTGAACTAAAGGATAAAGGACGGCACTATAATAGGCTTTAGCCGAATCATAGGCCTTTCCTTTTAAAAAAAGGCTCTAAGGTAAACTGACTAATTGCTTTTTGAAGCGCTTGGTACCCTTTTATGTGTTTCTGGCAAACTTGACTCGTACTGGTCGCTTGGGCTTTCGACTTTGACACATACATATCAATGCTCATGCTTTCTCCTCCCGTTCGTCTAGGCTGGCTTTTCTTTTTCTATAGGCGACTTCATTGGCTTGGTCTTCCAAATTTCTTTTTTCTTGTTGTAAGGCTTCTTCCATCTCTTCAAAATGCTCTTGCGTCGATCGTGAAAGAGAGAAAACCCGTTCTTGCATTTGTTCGCGCAAAAAAGCCCGATCATTTTTCCGAAACTGCCAACTCACCTCTTCCACAAATCGGAGTCCTTGTCGAAAATGGTTCTCGTAAGCCTCTTGAAGTTGCTGAACAGCACGCCTTTTTTTGTTGATTTTCGTCCACTTTCCCCATTAAACGCCGTTCTTCTTGCTGCCACTCGGTCCACGTCTTCATGGTGTTGGGCCTCCAATTGATGAAAGGCTGGCTCCTATCTCCGCATCTTTCGATGCAAAGGCCTCCGCGACGCTTTGCAAGTCCGTACTTGCCGTCGTTAAAGCATTCGCAATCTGGGAAACCGCTTCGCCTTCTGCTTGAATCGCCGTGTGTGCTTGTGTATTCCCTCCAACCGTTGTTTCTTCATCCTTCGTAACGGTTGTTCCTTGCCCCTGAA
>NZ_AOCG01000003.1 GCF_000525795.1 Listeria aquatica FSL S10-1188 | reverse complement strand
CTTTGTTTCTTGCCGCGGGATTGATTATGATAAAGGTGCGACAGAAACGCATGAAGGCGAGGCGCTCATCAAACAGGCGTATCGCAGACAATCGAACTTGCTCGTCTTACTTGCAACACAAGAAAAAATGAATCATAAATTTATGCACCAAAGTCTCGCATGTCACGATATTGATTATTTAATTACTGATTTTAAATTAGATGAAGAAACAGAAGCGCGATTTAATGCACATCATATTACCTGCCTGTACTAAAAAATATGAAGTGATCATAAGTTGTGAAAGTTAAGATTAAGATAGGCTATCTGTCTTCGGTATTCAGCCGAAAATGGATAGCCTGTTTTTCTGTAGGAAAAAAAGAAGGAAGTGATTTTAAATGGAATCTACATTTTATCTTGTAAATAGAATACTTTATAAAATTTTTGCGAAAGTGTGTCATCTAGTCCTAAAAAAGAATTATTTACCCAAAAAAATCCAATTTGGATAATTTTATGTCAAAATGTTCAAAGTCTTTTTTGCGTTTCTGTAATATACTTTAAGATAGAGTTGTCCATTAGATAAATAATGACTAGGGCAAACATTTTTTTCATAAAAATGGGGAGGATCATTTTTAGAATATTAAAGTATAGGGAGGTATTTCTATGAAAAAAGTGATTACATATGGAACATTTGATTTGTTACATTGGGGACATATTCGTTTGCTCGAACATGCTCGACAATTAGGGGATCATTTAACGGTTGTTTTGTCTACGGATGAATTTAATCAATCAAAGGGGAAACAAGCATTTCATAACTATGAACAGCGCAAGTATTTACTTGAGGCCATCAAACATGTGGATCTAGTGATTCCTGAAACAAATTGGGACCAAAAAATAACAGATATTCAGACAAATCAGATTGATATTTTTGTGATGGGGAATGATTGGGAAGGCCAATTTGATTTTTTGAGCGATTACTGCGAGGTTTGTTATTTGATGCGCACAAAAAATATCTCAACCACATATATCAAACAGCAACTTGCGGGAAGCGTTCAAGCTTAATGCCACGGTATTCCTCTTCCAAAATTGGTGGATGAGACCAAGCTGGAGAGAGATTTTTGAGTTTGGGGAGTTAGCATGATGAAAGTCGCAATTATTGGATTTAATATTTTTTCACCAGGGGGAACGTGTCGCAGCAATATAAATTTGACTAAAGAATTTAATCGAGAAGGAATCGATGTTGTTATTTACAATTCACGCTCCTTTTCACAAACAGATATTCTGAGTCTCCGACATATGGAATCATTAAGTGAACAGGTGGAATTTCGACCAATTTTAGATTTAGGCAAAGATGACTCAATTGATTTATATATCATCACTCGAGAAAGCTTTTTTCCACTAGCCCAAATCATCAAGTTTTATTGTCCTTATTCACTGGTGATTGGGGAAATACATGCACCACTTGGGATGTTGCCAGAAAATTTAGCTGAAGATTTATATGCGCTCGACTATGTGCGTGTTTCGACAGAGTCTATCAAAAGAGAGTTTCAAGCAAGGTATGGATATGATGCCATTCTCGTTCATCATGTTAGTACCTATCATGTTAGCTTGCCTGAGGAAAATGTGCAAAAATCAACGAATAATCTTTATGTGCTTTCTCGATTTGAGGACGATGTGAAGGATATATCTTATGCCATTCGTCTCTTAGATTATCTTGTCCATTATCTTCAGGCGCCTCATGTCAAAATGTACATTGAGGGGTACGGCCCTTCTGAAATGTTATATCGCAACCTGATTAATTATTATGGACTGCATGCGAATGTTTTTTTTAAATCAGGGAACTCCAATTGATTATATCTACTTTTCGACTTCACGCTACGAAACATTTGGTTATTCGATTCTAGAAGCGCTTGCTAAAGGGAAGCGAGTGATCTTATTTCCAGGGGAAGACAATGTGTTACGGGAAGTTTATGGTAACCCTAATAATATCCAATGGATTTCGAAAGATATACAAAAAGACGGGATACGTGTTTTAAATTTTCTTAAATCTATAAAAGAAGTTAATTATAGACAAGCATTTCCGATTATTGCAGCATCTGAGAGTTATGTGCCTCTTTATCTGGAATGTTATCGCACGTCACGAATGAAAAAAAAATAAGAAATTTACATTGAAAAAAAAACATAGAGGAAATCTGGAAAGAAGTGCTGACAAATCCGGTAGAACAATTACCCAAACTTTACCTGATGTATAGTTTTTTTTAAAGATAAGCCAATTATTGGAAGGTTTTTGACGAGCCCTCCAACTAAAATAATGTTGCGAACTTTGGTGGAGCGAATAAATGCGTGGAAAGAAAGGAAACAACAAACAATAAATGTTCATGAAAATATGTATTTTATCGAATCTTTTCATGGAAAGTCATTTTCTGGAGATCCAAAGTATATCGCACTTTGGATTAAGAAAAACATCCCCAATGCAAAAATTTTTGTTAGCTCTGTGAATCAACTAGTAGATATGGAAATTCGATATTTTGGTTTTGAGGCACTTCGACTTGGAAGTGCTAGCTATCAGCGGACTTTTCGCATGTGCAAGTATATTATTGTGAATGGGAATCCGCTTGATAAAGCTGGAAAAGCACCTAATCAAGTTGTTATCCAGACATGGCATGGTTTACCCTTGAAAAAAATGGTTGCAGATTTAGAAAATACGAAGCAACGACAGCAAGAATTGAACGCTTTTTTGCCTAGAATGAAAAAATGGGATTATCTATTGACATCATCCGCTTTTAACACAAAGTTATTTCGTTCGGCATTTGCATTAGAAGAAAATCCAAAGCTGAAAATACTTGAGATGGGAGCACCTAGGAACGCCTACTTGATCGAGAATAGTAACAAACAAGGAGAAAAGTCTCGTATTCACCTGAAATATTTTAATCGGCCGTTCGATGGGACAAAAAAGTATATTTTATTTTGTCCAACATGGCGTAAACAAGAACGGGACGAAGTTACAGGAATTGACTTGAAGAAATTGATTGAGCTTTTGCCATCAGAATATGAAATTATTGTGAAGCTTCACCCTTTAGAAACATCACTGCGCCGATTTTATAAAGCGTTAGATCCACGGATTCATTGTTTTTTTAATGAAGTTGTAGATATTCAAGAGTTATTTTTATTAGTGGACGTCTTAATTTCTGATTATTCTTCTGCTATTTTTGACTATGCACATTTAAATAAGAAAATCATTATTTTACAAGAGGACTCAGAAACCTATCAGAAAAAAATTGGATGGTATTTTGATATGAAGAAAACTTGCTTGTTAGAAGGAAAATCCTATACAACGGAGAGCCTTGTAGAAGCGATTCTTGAAGAGGAGCTCAATGTATTTCAATATTGTAGCGCAATACAGAAAAAATTACTTAATTTAGATAATGTATTTACAAATGAAAAACTAATGAAGTTATTATTTTTGAATGGGAGGGCCTAATGGATGGTGGCAGATAAGGACATGGAGTTTACAGATATTTATAACTTTCAGTGTGAATATGAAAAAAAGAAACTGGTTGTAAAAACTTTTTCGAATAAGAACATTTTAGAGTTGTCTCGAGAAACACAGCCCATTTTAGAAATGTATAAAGCAATTTTGGCACATGATTATATTTTATATATGCATTCTGGACAATCTTCCTATTTTATTCGACGTAAAGATGTGCATACGATTTGGCAACGGAAAGATTTAATCCAGCATGGTGATTTATTTTACTCTTTAGAACGTGTACCTGCTGAAAAAGAGAATAAGCTTGCTCCTAAACGTCTGGTTGTCATTTTTTCACCAATGCCGCCAAAAGAGCATTATTATAGTGCGAATATCGCTCATCGTTGTTTTACGACTTCGTTTGCAAGCATGCAGAAACATTTGCTGAAAAACACGGTTATAATGCGACTGATGGATTTAAATCTATCTTACGGAAGCCATTATATCAATACCTTTAATTATATGGAGATGGAGTCAGATGTTCAAAGTGCCATTCGATTTGTGATGGATTCTCAACATATTGTAAAAGAAGATGTTGTATTATATGGCGGATCAAAGGGTGGAACGGGCGCATTATATCATAGCCTACTTGGTGATTATAATTCTGTTACAGTAGATCCGATTATCAGCACTGAGCAATATAACCGAGAAAATGATCTGCATTATCTACGTGATTTTCGTAAAAGAAGCATTTTAAATGATTTAGTAAAATTAGCGAATAAAGAAACAACTAGAAGAAGACTCATTTTTGGCTATCCTCTAATTTCATTTAATTATAATTTATATTCGCAAATTCCATCTGAATCTGTTGAAATTCATGATGTATTTGACTCATCCGTTCATAAACATGCGGATATTTCAAAGAATACAATTGTAGAACAAATTACAGCTATTAATGAGCTTTTGCTGTCATCAAGTAATTTACATAAAATTGTAGAGCAAATAAGTGCCTTAACAGAGTAGGGAAGGGAATGAGTGGAATTACACCTAAAAAAATCGCTATTGTAGGTTCCTGCTTAGTTAGAGATAATTTCAATACTAATTTTAATCCAGGGTATAAACATTTTTTTTGAATGTATATTACATCAGCATCAATGTAGTTTTTTGAGTCTTATGTCGCCTGAGTTACCTTTTATGGAGAATGAAGAGACAAACAAGATGAATGCTTTTACAAAGTGGCATTATCGCACAGAGCATACAAAAGAGTTCTTCAAGTTACTTCAATCAAATCAGCCCGAGTACTTACTTATCGATACCTATGCTGACCTTTATTTGGGAGTTGTAAGACTGGATAATGGCTTTTTTACGTATAATCCTAAATTTAAAAATGTATCTCCAGTAAAGGGAGAAGCTGTATGGACAATAGAAGCAGATTTCGATTCTTTATTTTGATACATGGGTGCAGCATCTAGATGCATTTTTTCAGTTTATGCAAGACAAAGTTCCTTCTTGCGGAATCATTTTAGTAAAGGCGCAATTTGAAGATTTATTTACAGACGGTAGTTCGCTTAACGAATGGAGGAAGAAACGCAAGTATCCAGTAGTAGACATTGAGCGATTAAATTGTATTTGGAATAAAATGAATGACTATATAGAGACACATTTTAATGTTCAAATTTTAGATATGACACAAAAAAAAGTATAGACTTGAAAAAGAACATCCGTGGGGTAACTTTTATGTACACTTCACGAAGGATTTCTATCATGATTTTTTGCAGCAATTAGGAGAATTAATTGGTGATAATAGCATCGAAAGAGGATTGGAATGATAGCGAGTTTATTAACTTAATGAAAGCTCATAGCAGGAAAAAGCTTTTGAGAATCGTGTTTAAACAAAAGATAAGTAGATATTTTAAAAACAAAAATAGCTTTATCTACACGAAAAAAGTCTATTAATAGAGCTTATGCTTATGTGAATAATGGGATACAGCAAAGTGATGAAGTGTAACGCCTTAAATCATAGGCTTAAAAATTCCTAGAAGCAAAATGTAAGTACTTGCCAAAGATGGGAAAAAAGACTTCAGAAAATGTAAACTAATGGGCAAATGAGTTCAACGGGAGACTTTTATGTGATTCATATTTTTAGGTTTCTCAATAATGCTTTTGCCTTTGAACAATTCTTGTTAAAAAGGAGCTATTGAAGTATACGCCTAAATGAAAAACATCATGAAAAAAAGCTTTTCATGATGTTTTAAAATAAATTGTATTCGCGTTTCAAGCGTTCCTCGTGCTTTTTAAATTGATAGATGCGCCATGGTTTGGGCGACAAAGCAAGGATTCCTTCTTCTTCAAGCTTTCGTAAATTCGTCGCCACATAAGCACGAGCTAAATTCAAGTAATTTCCGAGAATTTTCTGCGTGAAAAAATAAGGAATAAGACAAGAATCATCTTCCTCAAGACGTCCGAATTTCTTCCCAATGATGATGAGCCCCGCTAAAATTTTTTCGTCTGACGGAAGGTGAACCTTGGCTTCGCGCTCAAATGCCGGGAAAGCTGCCTGGTTTGCAAGCTGTAAAAAAAAATCTGGTTTTTCTTGTGCCAGTTTTTCACGAACGTAACTGCTTTCAAAACGGTAGACACTGACTTCGCTAACAGCTTCATAAGAGACGGGTGAAAGGCTGCCATCGACCAGATGAAAAAAACCTAATTGTTCTCCCTTCCCAAGAAAGGATAAAATAATATCTTCTCTGCAAGTGCCTTTGTTCATTGAAACGGCTCCATCTAAAATGATGTAAAAATACTGGTTTTGTTCTCCCTCTGTAATAATGGTTTCTCCCCGCTTGAAATGGACTCTTGAATACGGCAGAACAGATTCTCGTTTTGACTGCAACAGCGTAAACAAGTCAAAGTCTGTTTCTTCCAGTTCTTTTTCAAGTGACATATAAATTCGTACCCCTTTTTCCGATATTTACTTTTTTATTATAAGCAAGAAAAAGCAATTTGGGTACTATTTGAATTGTGTAATAATGCACGTTTAGGGCGATTATTCGCGAATTAAATGACTTTTGATTAAGCGGTTTCGTATCATGATTCCTAAAACACCGGCAAGAATGGCCTTGATAATACCAGGAATGAGGAAAGGAACAAACCCAGTGTAGAAAGATTGTGAAAACGACATACCTGCGCTGATTTTGAGCCACAACATCCCGAAAAGTAAGGTAAACATAGCTCCGACAATATTGGCGATGATGGCCATTTTAGTTGTGTAACGCGTTTTATCCAAAATGAGCCCTGTTAAATAAGTATTTGCTAGGAAACCAATAATATAACCACCCGTGATGCCGACGATAATCCCAAGACCAGCAGTCATACCTTGGAAGACGGGAATACCAATTGCGCCAAGTAATATGTAAACAAAAACAGAAATTGTTGCGTGGCGAGCCCCTAAAATGGTAGCAGCAAGCCCGACGGCAAAAGTTTGTCCTGTGAAGGGGATTGGGCCGATCGGAATGGCAACTTGGGCTAGAATCGCTATGATAACCGCAAATAGCGCATCTAAGATTAAAAACTTTAATTTTTCATTTCGCAAATGGAAGCACTCCTTAATGTAAACTTATAATTAAAAAGGTTAACATTGATTACGTTTTTTTTTCAAGTAAAAAAAGGGTAAAGAGCTGAATAAAATAGAATTTTGAATCAGGGGGGTTCATGATGGACATAAATATTAGAAAAGCCGAAACAAAAGATGCAGAAAAAATTCGCGAAGTAGCAACTTCATCCTTTCATGATACGTACGAAACGATTATTCCAAGAGAAACGCAAGACGGTTTTTTAGAAAAATTTTACAATCTGGCGACGCTTGAAAATCGAATTAGCGCAACCCCATTTGTTGTTCTAGAAAAAGAGGGCGAGCTTATTGGGTTTGCTAATTTTATCGAACTTGATAAGGGGAAAAGTGAATTATCTGCTTTCTATATTCTTCCGAGCGAAAAAAGAAAAAAGGCTACGGGACGCAAGTTTTAGAAGAAGCAATTCATTTGTTTAACTTACCACTCCCGATGTTTGTGAATGTAGAAAAAGGAAACGATTATGCGCATCAGTTTTACTTACAAAGAGGGTTTGTTGAAACAGAGCGCTTTGTTGATGATTTTTATGGATATAAATTAGATACGATTCGGATGCATTTAACGCATAATGTTGAAGAAGAATCGTGATAGACTGAAAGTGCCAAGCGGGGCCGTGCGGGAAAGGCAGTTTTGGTAAAGCATTAACTTGTATTTTGAGTAGTAACATATTATGATGTTAGTGAGACTAAATTGAGTCGGGCAAGAAAAAGGAACCATCAGGATTGAAGTCCTTGCTATGGACGAGTATCGCGATTACGAAATGTTGGAAAAACTTTCCGAGGTTTTAGAGGTATGTTATTCTGACTGGTTCCAAAACTTGTGGATACAAATATCGGCAAAGCAAACTGTTTTAGAGGTATGTTATTCTGACTGGTTCCAAAACTACCGCTTTTAGTTTTCACCGCATACTGAGTTTTAGAGGTATGTTATTCTGACTGGTTCCAAAACTTGACGCAGACAGCGTTAGTGATGACATCTGTTTTAGAGGTATGTTATTCTGACTGGTTCCAAAACACATTACGGGGTGCATTGGATAAGTAACGCGTTTTAGAGGTATGTTATTCTGAATGCTTTAGCAATATAACTAAAAAGCGAGCCCCCTTGCCTCAAAGACAAGGGGGGCTTTTTTATATTGTGTTAAAGAAATGATTTAAGAAAACTGTTATTCTAACATTTTTCAATCAGATGGATACATTTGATGGATATAGTCTTGTAAAACATCTGGATATCCCCCATTAATCACTCAATGCAGGAACATGCTTATAAAGTAAATAAAAAACGTAAACAGAAGCGCCGAGACATTTGCTCGGCGCTTCTTATTTGGCATCAAAAATGGACTTTGCGGAACTTGCCTGGCGTTGTGCCAGCATTTTCACTGGCGAAAGCTTTGATAAAATGCGTGCTTGAAGAAAAGCCGCATTGTGTGCTTATTTGTTCGACCGTTAAGTTGGTTTCAAGGAGCATTCGCTTGGCTTGTTTAAGCCTGTGGGTAAGCAAATATCGATGGGGACTTTCCCCAGTATGCTTTTTGAAAAGTCTAGAAAAATGATACGAGCTGAGGCTTGCTTCGCGACTTAATCTTTGGATGGTTATTTTTTCAGAATAGTGATTGTGAATGAGAGTAAGGGTCGCTTGGATTTCTGATGGATACTTATCTGATGGGGCACTGCGCGCTTCAAGTGGCAAACGGGTACTCTCAAACAAGCGCCCCAAAAGCTCATGAAAGCAAGCTGCGATTTCAAAGTCATGCTCACCCCCAGATTCCATCAAGTCAAGAATGTGCGGAAGAGGATTCTGCTCTAGCGGAAGCGAAAAAAGTGAGCCATGCTGCTCATAAAGAATGTCACAAAAACTTTGTGCTGTAGGGCCGTTAAAATGGATAAACTGGAACCGGGCGTTTTGCGAAGCAAAGTAATGATTTTTTTCTTTGCAGTCAAGTAGTACAAGCGTTCCAGCAGGTGCCGTAAAGGTTTGTTCACGATAGTCGAAGTGCAGCTCGCCGGACTTGACGAAGAAAATCAGGAAGGAGTTCATATAGTCGCGCGTTAAGCTATACTGGACGTCCACGAGATATTCACCGCTCCAGTACGCGTGAAAATAAAGTTTTCGGGTTAGTTCAGTCGTTTTGTAAAAGAAGGGACCTCGTTTTGCTAGAATCCCCGGTTCGATTTTTGGAATATAATGGTTGATTGTGATCACCTCTTTGGGAATCTTGACTATCAAGTTTTGGTTTTCTTGCTTTAAATATAACCAAAATTTGATAAAAAAGCAAAATTTTATGATTTTATAGCACTTTTTTGCCGTGGCAGAAAATCAAAATTTCATTACAATGAAAGCGGATACAAAAATTTGATCCAGACAATTAAAAGGAGATGACGAAGATGACACTGAAAATGGGTGTAGTAGGAACTGGAGCAATTGGAAGAGAACACATTGAACGAATTACAAAGCGGATTTCAGGGGCGGAAATCGTGGCGCTATCGGACATCAATCAAGAAAATGCGGAGAAAATCATTCGTGATTTTAAACTGGATGCACGCTTTTTTTGCAACGGATGCTGAGCTTATTGCAGCCGATGTGGATGCGATTATTGTTTCAAGCTGGGGGCCTGCTCATGAGGAAACGGTTTTGAAAGCAATTGAAGCAGGAAAGTATGTTTTTTGTGAAAAACCACTTGCAACAACGGCAGAAGGTTGTAAACGAATTATTGATGCAGAAATGAAACAAGGAAAGCGGCTGCTTCAAGTGGGCTTTATGCGTCGCTATGATGCGGGCTATGAGATGTTGAAGCAAGCGCTTGATGCGAAAGAAATTGGTGAGCCGCTGATGCTTTCTTGCCAGCACTTTAATCCACAAGTTGATGAAAATTATACAACCGATATGGCAGTTGTTGACACTTTGATTCATGAAATCGATGTCTTGCACTGGCTTGTGGACGATGATTATGAAAGCATCCAAGTTTTCTATCCGAAACAAACTAAAAATAAATTAACGCATTTAAAGGATCCACAAATTGTTCATTTAGTGACAAAAAGCGGGATTTCGATTCATGCAGAAATCTTTGTAAACTGTGGCTATGCTTATGATATTCAGTGTCGCGTGGTCGGTGAAGAGGGCATCTTATCCTTGCCAGAAGTAAGCAGCCTCGGCGTTCGCAAAGACGCAAAACGAAGTGAAAACTTGTTGATGGACTGGAAAAAACGCTTTATGGCCGCATATGACAATGAATTCAACGCTTTTATAAATGCGATTGAGCAAACGGGATCACCTTCTTATCCAACAGCTTGGGATGGTTACGTGGCGGCGGTCACGGCGGATGCTGGTGTGAAGGCGCAGCAAAGTGGCGCAGTGGAAAAAATTGATCTTCCAGAAACCCCAGACTTTTACCGCATCTAAAAAGGAGGAATGGAGCATGAAAATAGGATTTAACGAAGGAACGACGTTTGAAAGTGCCACACTTGAAGAAAACCTCGAATATTGCGAGAAATACGGGTATGACTACATTGAAATTCGTTCAATTGATCAACTGAAGGATTACTTGACGCGCCATAGTTTGGCGGACTTAAAACAGTACTTTGATGACCATCACATTAAGCCCTTGTCGCTAAATGCACTTTGCTTTTTCAATAATCGTACGAAAGAAGACGAAAAGGCTATCGTTGCAGAGTTCAAGGAGTACTTGGAAATTTGTCGCGCAATCGAATGCGAATATATTTGTGCAGTCCCATCTAATTTGGACAACACTGAAAAAGGCAAAACGCTCGTTCCAGAAGTGAATGAAAGTTGTGTGCGAGTATTGACCGAGCTATCGGATCTGGCTAAGCCGTATGGCGTGAAAATTGCCATTGAATTTATTGGTATCCCGGAAAACACAGTGAATACCTTCGAACAAGCCTACGAAATCGTGCGGGCGATCGACCGTGATAATGTGGGACTTGTGTATGATACCTTCCAATTTACTGGAATGAATTCAAGTCTTGCTAGTGTAACGAAAGAAGTGGCAGATAAAATCTTCATTTTCCATATTAATGATGTCGATGACTATCCAGTCGGGCAAATGCGGGATAGCGATCGCTGTTTCCCTGGGGAAGGAATTATTGATCTTAAGGCGCATCTGGCAAAAATGAAAGAACTCAATTATGACTTTGTAGCTTCTGTTGAGTTATTCCGACCAGAATATTATCAAATGGACCCAGAAGTTGTTATCCAAAAAGCTAAAGCAACAACGGATGTGGTCATCGCGAAATATTATTAAACAACAAGTAAAAAGGGCAACCCAGTTTCTGGGCTGCCCTTTTTATGATCACTTAAATTTTCGAAGTGAGTCCATGAAATTTTTTCCTAAACGTGCATATTCAAGAGGGTTTGCTATTTTTGGATCTTGTTCAGCTTCGATGACGATCCAACCTTCATAATGATTTTGAATAAGATAATCATAAATTTCTTGGTAGGAAATGTCGCCGTCCCCTGGCACTGTAAACATCCCGTGAAGAAATGAATCTAAGAAAGACTTATTCGTCTGTTTGCATTCTTCCAGTTTCTTGCCTCTAACGTCTTTAAAATGAACGTGTGCGATCCGGTCAAAGTGGCTATGCAGAATTTCCTGCGTGTCTCCATCTGAAACAAAAATATGCCCTGTATCGTAGAGTAGGTGCACTTTCTTAGGGTCTGTTGCTGCCATTAAGCGATCTACTTCAGCTTTTGTTTGCACGCCCGTTCCCATGTGATGGTGGAAAACGAGTTTCAAGTCGTAACGATTTGCGATTTCTCCAAGTTCATTGAGGCCAGAAGTAAGTGCATCCCATTCAGCGTTGCTGAAAGAAGGCTTTTCGGTATAGACGCATTTATCTGTGCCTTGAATGCTATAAGTTTGTTCCGAATAAACAGCGACATCTGCGTTAACCGCTTTCAAAAAGGCGCAATGTTTTTCAAAATCTTGTTTCGCTTGCGCAATTCCATCACGGATAATGTAGCCGCTGAACCATTGTCCGATGATGCGCGTATCGCGTAAACTCAGCTCTTTATTAAGTTCATCTGGATCGCTCGGGTAACAGCCACCCACTTCAGTTCCTTCAAACCCAACTAAAGCGGCATCGCTTAGGATTTGTTTATATGTATTCTCTTTTCCGATCTCTGGAATGTCATCATTTCTCCAACCAATTGGCGCAATTCCTACGTGAATTTTTGCTACTTCAACTGCCATTTTGCTTCACTCCTGTTCTTTTATTGGGTATATCATGGTAATGTTGACTGATTAAGAATATTTCTTCTTTATTTTAGCTAACTTGACAACTTAAATCAAGCAATTTTTGGACATTTTTATCAAAAATTAACAAAAGTTGTTGAAAAATTAATCAACATTTATTATAATTGGAAATATCAAGAATGCGCTTACATAGAAAAGGAGGAGAAAAATGGAACCAATAAAAGCAGGAATCGTTGGATTAGGTCGTCTTGGAAAAGTTCATGCAGCTAATGTACAAAATTATATTAAAGACTTAGAACTTGTAGCAGCCTGCAGTGTTGTTCCTGAAGAACTTGAATTTGCTAAGGCATCACTTGGAATTAATGAGGGTTATGAGAGTTTTGAAAAAATGATCGATGAGGCAGAAATTGATGCCGTAATCATTGTATCACCCTCAAGCCTACATACCAAACAAATTGAATACGCTTTCCTAGCGGGGAAACATGTTTTTTGTGAAAAGCCACTAGGGGTATCGCTTCCAGAAATTGAACAGGTGAAAAAGGTGATTGAAGCTCGGCATAATCAAGTCTTTATGCTAGGTTTTATGCGCCGCTTTGATGAGTCTTACCGCTATGCCAAGGAAATGGTAGCAAACGGAGAAATTGGTGAAGTGACGCTCGTTCGTTGTTACGGGATTGATCCAAGCTCTGGACTAGAAAGTTTCGTTAAGTTTGCTAAAAACAGTTCAAGCGGTGGGCTTTTCATTGATATGGCGATTCACGATATCGACCTTGTACGCTGGTTCACTGGTGAAGAAGTGAAACAAGTGTGGGCGATTGGGAACAATTTTGCTTATCCGGAATTAGCGGAATATGGTGATACAGAAACAGGCGCTGCACTTATGAAACTGAAAAATGAGGCAATGGCCATTCTCGTCTCAGGCAGAAATGCAAATCACGGTTATCACGTTGAAACAGAAATTATGGGAACAAAAGGGATGCTTCGAGTTGCTCAAGAGCCAGAAAAAAAATCTTGTGACAATTTTTGATGACAAAGGAGTGAGGCGTCCTTGCTCGGAACACTTTCCAGAACGTTTTAAACAAGCTTTTATTAATGAACTTACAGAATTTGCCCGCTGCATTCGCGAAGGGGATAAACCGGATGTAACAGCTAACGATGGATTAGAATCAACAAAAATTGCCCTTGCCTGTACGAGATCCTTTGAAACAGGCGAACTTGTGGCATTGGAGGATGAATAAGCATGAATTTAGATCAGCGATCAAAGAGAAATTTAGCCGTTTTTGCACTTATTTCAACTTTTGGGGGATTATTATTTGGTTATAACACAGGTGTTATGAACGGTGCGCTAGACTTTATGCGACTCCCGAGTGAACTCGGATTAACTCCTGTAACAGAGGGACTCGTAACAGGGGCAGTCACATTTGGTGCCGCATTTGGTGCTTTAATCGGTGGTAAACTTTCCGATAGTTTCGGCAGGAAACGAGTGATTTTTTACTTATCTATTATATTTGTACTTGGTTCCGTATTTTGTGCAGTTGCGCCAAATATCCCACTTATGATTGCGGCTCGGTTATTCTTAGGGCTTGCAGTTGGCGGGGCATCTGTTATCGTTCCCACTTTCCTAGCTGAAATTTCGCCTGCAGAGATGCGTGGCCGAATTGTGACACAAAATGAATTGATGATTGTTTCTGGACAATTTATTGCCTTTTTAATCAATGCTGTACTAGGAACGGTTTTTATTGATAGCACACACATTTGGCGTTATATGTTAGCCGTAGCTCTCATTCCAGCACTTGTTCTTTTCTTTGGCATCATGCGTGTCCCAGAATCACCGCGCTGGTTGTATCTCAACAAAACAAAAGAAAAAGCACTCGACTCTCTTGCAAAAGTACGTTCTAAAGAAGGGGCAAAAGAAGAACTGAATGTCATTGATATTTCGTTAAAACGCGAAAAAGAAGCGCCAAAGGCTACTTTCGCTGACTTAAAGAAACCTTGGATTAGACGCCTGATTTTCATCGGAATCGGTCTTGGGGTGACGCAACAACTTATCGGTATCAACATCATGATGTATTACGGGACAACGATTTTACAGCGTTCCGGTTTCGCATCTAGTGCGGCTCTCATTGCAAACGTTGCGAATGGTCTTGTATCCGTGCTCGCCGTTGTCATCGGTATCAGTTTGATGCACCGCGTCGATCGCCGAAAACTCATCTTGACAGGAATCACCTGTACGACGCTCTGTATGGCACTGATTACTATTGCCTTATTCGCTTTTCCAAATGCAGCTTTCTTGCCATACATGGTTATCACATTAACGGTGTTATTCATCGGATTTTTCCAAGGATGCATCGGGCCGATCACATGGCTTTTGCTTTCTGAAATTTTCCCACAAAAAGTTCGCGGACTAGGAATGGGGATTTCAACCTTTTTCCTTTGGATGGCAAACTTTGCCGTAGCGCTTATCTTCCCGATTTTACTTGCGGGCGTGGGGCTACCTAATACATTCTTAATCTTTACGGTCTTTAATATTCTTTCTTACATTTTCACTTTCAAATATGCACCAGAAACAAGAGGAAAGACGCTTGAAGAAATTGAACTGGACTTTAAATTTGAAGATCAATTTGAATCTACCATGAAAGAAGAAGAAGGCATTCTTGAACAGGAAATGGAAAAACAGATTAAAAAAGAAGCAAGTACTGAAAAATAAAGGAGCGGTCAAATTGAAAATCTTAAACGTGGGTATGATTGGAGCTGGACGTGTTGCGCAAGTTCATCTAGGCAATTTAAAACAAATGAAAGAAATAAAGGTGAAAACGATTTGTGATATTTTTGCCGAAGATTCTTGGAAAGAGCGTTTTGGTGTTGAAAAGATTACGAAAAACGTGACCGATATTTTTAACGATCCAGAAATTGATGCGGTGTTTATTTGTACACCGACGGATACGCATACAGATTTGACGATCCAAGCGGCAAATGCAGGGAAACATATTTTTTGCGAAAAGCCAGTAGGGACAGATGAGGGTTCTATTTTAGATGCTTATCATGCCGTTTTAGCTAACAACGTAAAATTCCAAACGGGTTTCAATCGCAGGTTCGATAAAAGTCACGAAAAAGTGAAACTTGAAGCAGCTAGTCAAGCTATTGGTGAGCGTCACATTTTGAAGATTACATCAAGAGATCCTGAACCGCCAAATATTGATTATGTGAAGCGTTCAGGTGGCATCTTTATGGATATGATGATTCATGATTTCGATATGGCACGCTTTATGATGGACGATGAAGTGGAAGAAGTCTTCACGTATGGAAACAGTTTAGTGGATCCAGAAATTGGTGCCGCTGGAGATGTTGATACGGCAATTGTTTCGCTCAAATTTAAAAGCGGAGCAATGGGGGTAATAGATAATAGTCGTAAAGCAGTTTACGGTTACGATCAGCGAATTGAAGTTTTTGGAGAAAAAGGTATGTTGCAGTCCTTAAACCAACCCGATTACCATGTGAATCGTTATACGGCACAATCCGTTGAAGCTGGGACACCTAAATATTTCTTCTTAGAAAGATATGAAGATGCTTTTTTCAATGAAGAAGTGGCTTTTTTCGATAGTATTAGACAAGATCAGCCGACTAAGTGCAGTTTTAAAGATGGCATTATGGCGATTCGAATTGCAGAAGCAGCTCGAAAATCACTCGAAACTGGTGAAAAAGTAGCGGTCAACTTGGAAATCAATTAATCAAGCTAGAAATACATTTTAAAACACCTTGTAAACAGTCTTAACGCTTTTTAAGAGGGCGTTTCTAACTATTTGCAAGGTGTTTTTGTGCTTTGGATAGAGGTTCTTGTAAGCTGTTTTTGGCGAGCAAAGAGCGGTCGTTTCACTCATATGAAATAGGAATCGTAATTTGGATTGAAAAATAAACAGCATGCTCGTAAGTAGCCATGCTGTTTATTTGCTGATAAAAACTTAACTTGGGTTTCGAGAATAGAACTTATGCAGATAGAGTCCTAACATAACTTGAAATAAATCATGCATTTTTTGTAAATCTCTTGAAGTGATGGATTCAATTCTGCGGATTCTCGATCTTAACGTATTTTCGTGAATATATAGATGTTGCGCGGTATGATAGATATTCAAATCATGATTAATGTACATCTGCAGAGTTTTGACTAATTCTGTTTTTTTTAAATCATCATAGTCGACTAATGGCTGAATCAAATCATCATAATAAGAACGAATGAATGAGTAAGCCAGTTCGTTTTCAGAAGTAAAAAACAATTGTAAGATTCCTGTTTTCTCAAAAAAGATCTGGTTGTTCTGCATTAATTCTTGGCAGGAATAAGCGAATTTGGCCTCTTTATAAGCGCTTGGAATTTCTAGTATCGAATGTTCTTTACTAATGCTCAGAATCCCTTGTTTACTAAGCCTATCATACAATTTAGAATAACTCGCAGTTGCTTCTTCTATTACTGGGAAAAGAAGTAGATAATGGTCATCTTTTTCTAAATACAAACACTCTTTAACAAGGGTTTTTGGTGTAAAAGTAAGGCGCAACGAATCGACTATTTCTTCAAGTTGATGCTTTTTTGAATGCTCTAACAAACAGACAATATATTTTTCATACATAGTTCGTCCTAATTGCTTGCCCCTTTGAAAAATTTCTTCGGTGGTTTTAATTTCTCCCATTACGAGATGAGTAATGAACTCTGTGTAGTACTTTTTTTTCGATCTTTTTTAGTTCATTGATTTTTGATAATTCAACGACAGCGAGTGCAGCCATTTGCTCTGTTTTTGAAAGATCAGCGTAAATGAGTGGTTTAGAAAGAGAAGTTTCTAAAATAATGTAGCCCCATACATCTTTTTCATAATGGATGGGAAGCAGGAAAAAAACTTTCTTTGGTGTCGCGATCGAATAATGTTCATATTTGATTAACTCATCCAGTGGAAGGGTATACCGGTGTAAAGTTTTCTTAGTTCTATGAGCGGTAGAGAAGAGTGTGTGATTAAAGTTTTTTGAAGTCCCGATTTGTTTCATCTTTAAATCATAAATCGCAAGTTCCTTATCTAAACTTTTAGCAGTTAAATCACAAAGTTCATCTAGTGTACCACCAGAAAGAAGGAGCTTCAGCATATCATTTCGTAAGTTCATCGCTTGGTGCAAGAAATAAAATTGCTTTTCATTTAGATAACGATTCACAGGTTCAGAAACGTCTGTCCAGCTTAGTTCAATGGGAACCTCAATAATTGGAAAACCAATTGATTCTGCATAATCAAGCACTTCTTTCGGAAATGCAACAATAAAACGCTTAAACTTGATAAAAAGGGCAGCACTCTTTTTTTTTAACTAGTTCATCAATAAATTGAATCATTTGAGTAGCGGTGTAATCTTTTAAAAAAAAAGCCATTTGTTAAAAGCAACTCGTTTTCTTCCATCCAATAGATGATGTCGGGGTTGTCCATGATGGTCACAGATTTCACTTCGTGTAAGAGCCCTTGATGACCTGCAAGCACTTTCATTTTTGACAACTCGACCAAAGATAAAAGTTCTTTTAATTTGGGAAACATTCGCTCACCCCCGGATAATTGGCTTATTTTAAGTTGAAGTTTTTTTAAAACCAGGGAATTCTATGTTTAATGGAAGTTTTCTGCTAATGTTGATCACCGGGAATCGATTTGTAAGCTTTAGACTCAATAAGCAACTGGCACGAACCTTTAAAAAAGTTTTGGAATTCACATGTACAGGGAACGGAATTAGTCTACTCCTTATAAATAATTGTACCAGAATTTCCTTTTAATAACTGGTTCAAATTTTCAAGTGAAGTAATTACAGCTTTAGCTTGCGGCCTTTGTTCAACAAATGCGATGGCTGCTTCTATTTTAGGCAACATGCTACCGGGAGCAAATTGATTTTCGAGAACGTACTGTTTTAATTCAGCAGTCGAAACTTGATGCAATTCTTTTTGATTAGGCTGATTGAAATTGACATAAACATAATCAACCCCTGTTAGAATAATGAATAAATCGGCATCAACAAGTTCTGCTAATTTCTCAGAAGCAAAGTCTTTGTCAATTACAGCCTCCACGCCCTGTAAGCCTTGATTTGTTTCTATAACTGAGACGCCACCACCGCCTGCACAAATGGTGACAATATTTTCTTCAATCATTTTTTTTTATCGCACCGGCTTCTTCAATACCTTGAGGCTTCGGGGAAGGGACCACTTTTCGCCAACCGCGTCCTGCATCTTCAACAAAGGTAGCAGATGTATTCTCCATCTCAATTTTCGCTTCTTCTTTTGATAAAAATGGTCCTACCGGTTTGGTTGGCTTTTGAAAAGCGGGGTCTTGTTCGCTAACGATTACTTGAGTCACAACGGATATCACTTCTTTTTTCACGCCTTGTTTTTTCAATTGATTCTGTAAAGCATTTTGTAACCAATAGCCAATGCTTCCTTCTGTCATGGCCACACAAGTATCTAGCGGCATTGCCGGATTTTTTTCACTTACAGCTGCAGCCTGTTGAAGCAAAAGGTTACCAACTTGAGGCCCATTACCGTGAGAAACTATCAACTGATAACCTTCTTTAATAAAGTCCGTTAAATACTTCGCTGTTTTATTAATCGCAAATTGTTGCGCTTTTGCACTTGGATCATCTGATAAAATAGCGTTTCCGCCTAGTGCAATAACGAGTCGTTTTTCCATCATAATATTCCACTCCATTTCTGTGTAGTGAAAAAGCTGAAACAGAGATGTTTCAGCTTTTTCACTAAATATCCCTTATGAACTTAAAAAGGGTGCTTTTCATTGTTGATGATTTAGTTTTAGTGAGCCAAAGAGACAAATATTAGTAAAGGGTGACTAGGTAGTAGTAAGTGACTAGTGACAGTTTACGGCACCTAACTAGTTTCTTGTAAAAAAAAGAATTAACCTCTTTCAAGCGGGAATGTCATACAGTGCGGACCGCCACCACCTTTTAGTATTTCTTCGAGATTGATTTCAATCACTTCAAGACCTAGCTCTTTCATTTGGCGATTGACTTCTACGTTGTTTTTTAAAAGAAATGACTTTGTTGTTTCCAATATTTTGCAGGTTACAGTGATGCTTGAAGACTCCTTCTTGAGGGACGTTAATCAATGTGAATCCTCGCTTTTCTAGCATCCGAATAAACCATTTTGGTAAGGCTTCTTTACAAACGACAGCAATTTTTTCGCCGACAATATTGAAACACATATCTAGATGGAGATTTTCTCGTTCACATTCTACGCCTACCATGGTGTAGCCTAGTTCTCGCATTTGTCTAGCGACATTGTTATACCCATCCCAGTCAGTGCGGGCGATGACTCCATGTGCAATGGTATATTCATCGAGGAACCAAAAATCTCCGCCTTCAAAAGCGCCAGAAGTGGTTCTAGCCACGACAGGGACACCGAGTTCTTTTAGCTTCGCTTCATAAACAGCAGATTCACCAGTACGAACGGGTTCTCTAAAGGCCCCCATAATCACACCTTCAGCAATGCTTGCTCCGAAATCTCTGGCATAAACTTGATAAGCTAATTTGGGATCGGGCTCCATCAATATGACTTCTACACCATTATCTTCATAGGCCTTTACTAATTCAGCATGTTCTTCCATTGCTTTTGAGTGGTCTGACTTAAAGCCTTCTTCTAGCCATTTTTCTGTAATAACGTTGATGGGTTGAAATTCATGGTATGTGGGGGGACATAAAATGACTTTTTTTTTAAAGGAGTAGTAGCACTGTTGTTCCAGATTTTTTTTTGACATGATTTTTTTTCTCCCTTCCTATTCGAAAATACACTATTTTTAATCCTCTTTTTTTCCGTGTAAACTTCCTAAAATGAGTTCCGAACGCTCAGTTTCACTCATACTCTTATCTCGGAAAAAGTAAAGTACAATTCCAAGTCCTAAAAGTACGATTAATAAAATATATTCTGATGGCCAGTTTAGTGCTGCTGGACTAATAGGGATAAGCATGGTGAGAAGTAAAGCAATCGACACAATACTTCCGTAAATCATCATGGGTTTTCCACCAGGCATTTTCACTGATCGAGGTAGATCTGGATATTTACTTCTAAGTCGAATCACTGAAAATAGTGTGGAACCCCAAAGGATAATGTAAGAAACTGCGGCCACATTTACTAGTGGAATGAAAAGAGATTGCCCTACGAACAAAACGATAACGGCGATTGCCGAAACAAAGAAAATAGCTGTTGTTGGCGTTTTATATTTACGATGAAGTTTCGTGAATTTTTTAGGGATCAAGCCGTATTCACCCAAAGAATAAAGCAAACGAGTTGCGCCGAAAAAGACGGAGTTATAAACACCGATGACACCAAGACAAGCAGCAAAAAGAAGTAATGTTCCTAGAAAAGGAAAACCGATTCTTGTCATTGCGGTTGCGAAAGGTGCTGTGACGCCGGACATTTCTTGCCAAGGCATTAAACCAGTAGGCACAATCAGTGTTAGAATATACATCGTAATGGCAACCCCGACCGAAATGACGACAGATAATCCTATTTTTTTCACAGAAACCCCAGAGGATGCTTCTTGGGCGCCTTTCGAGATCGTTTCCCATCCCGCAATAGAAAATGGAAGCATAGCCAAAAGACTAAGCGAGCCATCTAAAGTTCCTTTTATTTGCAAGGGTTCCAGATTTGCTGGGTCAAAATTTATGGCTCCAATCACAACGCAAATTAAAGCAAGGATAATGATGATAGAGGTGTTGATCGCTGAGAATTTAGAAGATAGTTTTGTTCCTCTGTATTGCAAAAAACCGATACCAATAATCACAACGAGTCCTAAGAGAATGGCCGGAAGTGTGACAGCTGCGCCTCCGATCGTATATAAAGCGGGAGCCTTATCGATCGCTGGAATCATATAGGAAAGCATCCGTGTAATAGCTAGAACTTCCCATGCACAGAGAATGATATTCACTAAAACGCCAAACCAACCGACGATCATACCAATGAAGTTTCCAAAGCCCAGATAGGCATAGGAAAGCTCACCGCCAGCAAGAGGGATCATTGGAACTGCTTCATAGTAGGCCAAAACTAGTGGAAGTTCTACTAAGAAACAGGCTATAAAAGCGATTAACGAATTAACCGGACCTCCCGCAGCATCTAGCCAAATTCCGGTCATAAGTAACCAAGATGAACCGAAAACGGCACCAATTCCCATTCCTAGATAGCCCCAGATACTAATAGATTTTGACAATGTTCTTCCTGATGTTTCACCACTTTTTAATTGTTTTGTGTCCATATTCGACCTCCAAGTGAAGGGAAGCCATGACAAAATTAGTAGGTCAGGAAAAATAAAAATGACTTTTTTAAAATCCTCAAGTTTCCTGACCCATTTGTTTTTAAAAGACTTTAAGGCATGAACTACTAAATGTTTACCAATTTTTGTCTCAACCTCGCCTTTAATGTGTGTCTTTATTTAATAGTTGTTGCAACCAGTACTGCTTTTACAGTGTGCATACGGTTTTCGCCTTGATCCCAGACGACAGATTGTGATCCTTCAATGACTTCATTCGTCATATCTTCTCCGCGATATCCAGGCAAGCAGTGCATGAAGATAGCATCTTTACGAGCTTTTTCCATAGCTTGTTGATTAATTTGGTAAGGCATAAATTCTTTGATTCGTTTTTTCTTTTTTGTTCTTCATTTTCTCCCATACTATGCCAAGTGTTGCCATAAACTACGTCTGCATCTTTCAAAGCTTCATCAAAGTCCTGCGTAATAACTACCTTCGAACCGGAAACAGCAGCATGCTCATTTGCGATACGAAGAATTTCAGGATCTGGATTATAACCTTTAGGCGCTGCCACGTAAATGTCCATTCCAAACATGGCTGAACCGATCATGAGAGAATGACAAACATTGTAAACGTCCCCTGCATAGCAAACTTTCAATCCTTTAAAGTCCCCTTTTTTCTCTTTGATTGTCACTAAGTCAGTTAATCCCTGACAAGGGTGTTCAAGAGCAGTTAAGGCGTTGATAACTGGATTTTTCATATATTGTGCAAACTCTTCTACAATTTCTTGCCCAAATGTTCGAATGTACAGACCGTCGAAATAGCGATCGATAATTCTAGCAGTATCGCGAATCGGTTCCCCGCGGCTAAGTTGTAGTTCATCGGGACGTAAGTAAAAAGATTGTGCTCCTAAAGCTGTTGCTGCTGCGTGGAAAGAATTTCTGGTCCGAGTACTTTTCTTTTCAAAAATCATCCCAAAAGAACGATCTCGCAAGTAGCATGTGGTTCGCCCATTACCCATTTACGCTTTAAGTCCTGAGTTAAATCAATTAGTTCTGTCATTTCTTCTTTCGTAAAGTCTTTTAAACCTAAATAATCTCTTCCTCGAAATTTGCTTCTCATTTTTTGTTTTCCTCCTATACCTTTTCAAACGGCCGGATAGAAAAGATAGATTAGTTAAATTGTTAAAGCTTTAACATTACATCTTTATTATATAGAAAGCGCTTTCTTTTTACTATAGTCGAATTCTCCAAAATTAAACTGGTTTAGTGTAGAAAAATACACCTTCTTGAAAAGAGCATTTCGCTAGTAGAAGAAAATGGAGGTAGACAGAAGGAAGAGAGGTTTCGCTTAAGAAATCTAAAAAGACCTCACATTTTTTCTTTTTGCTTCAAAAGAAAAATGTGAGGTCGTTATCGTTCTGATTTAAAGTTTTCCAGTCAAAAATTGAGCTTCGCCGTATCCGAATGACCAATCTGCATCGCCATTTTCAACAATGGAAATCATCACATCGCGAGGTTCGATTTGGCATTCATCTAAAAGGCGTTCTGTGACTCGTTTGTAAAAAAGTTGTTTTTGCTTTTCTGAACGTTTTTTGCTTGTCACTCGAATAACCAGTTGGTTGTCTGAACGGTCAAAGCCAAGTCCGGTATCAAGCAGAATCATCTCAGACGGGTCATGTAAATTCAAAATTTGATAGCGATCGCGTTCTGGCACTTCAAAAGCTTCTACAACCGCCGTGTGGATGGCATCTAAAACTTTCTTGTTTTCCGTGGGCGTTTTCCCGCGAAGCATATCGATATTCAATAAAGGCATTTAAATTCCCTCCTTATTCCGTGGGCGTAATGATTTCAACATCGTGTTTCTGGCAGTAATCTTGATAGGTATCCGGTAGTGTGTTAGAAGTTACTAAATAATCGAAATCAGAAAGCGCTCCATAAGTTAGTAAAGCGGATTTCCCGGCTTTGCTATCATCAACCATCAGGATTTTCTTGCTCGCTTTAGTCATCATTCGTTTTTTGATTTCATATTCGAGATTATCAGAGTTCATCACACCGCGCTCATAGGAAAAAGCGGTGGCAGCCATAAAGGCCTTTGTGACGTTATATTTATCAAAAAATGACCAGTTTTCAACGCCAACAAAGGATTTTGTTCGATGTTTCAGCGTTGTACCGATTACGATGATTTTAACATTGTCCATTTTGCTTGCTAAGTTAATAACATCTAAATTATTTGTGATGATGGTTACATTTTTAGCAGCAGGGATGTGTTGAACGAGATAACGAGTCGTCGTTCCAGAATCAATAAAAATTAAATCATCATTTTCGATTAAATGAGAGCCAAGTGAACCGATCGCTTCTTTTTCAAGGTGATTCGTGATATCCCGATTTTCAAATGGAAGAAGTTCGTTTTCATTTGATAAGACAGAAACAACGCCACCATAGACTTTCTTAATTCGGTTCGTCTCTACAATTTTATTGATATCACGACGGATCGTGTTTTTCGAAACGTTAAAATGCTCACACAAATCGTCAAGGCTCACAGTTCCCTGAGCATGGATGTAATCTTCGATTGCTTGAATTCGTTTAACTTTCATGGGTAGGCCACCTTTATTTATATTGGTAATGTTACATGTTCTATTTATATCATATTATCAAAAAATAATCAACACTTACTCTTTTTTGGTTAAAAATGTACATTTTTTTAGATGTTTTCCTTGACGAAAATAATGTTATCAACTATTATATATAATATAATCAAAAAATAACAAACTTGTCCAAAACGTGGTCATGTTTGTGAGTGTAGAGGAGAATGATCATGACGGAAATTCGGAAGCTTAAAAACTACATAGGTGGCGAGTGGCGCGAAAGTAAGACGGAAAATTTTGAAGACGTTTACAATCCAGCGACTGGAGAAATCATCTGTCGTGTTCCGATTTCAACAAGAAGCGAATTGGATGAAGCAGCTAAAATTGCTGAAAAGGCTTTTGAAAGTTGGAGTAAAGTGGCTGTTCCGAGGCGAGCACGGATTTTATTTGCTTTCCAACAGTTGTTGATTGAGCATAAAAAGGAACTAGCAGAACTGATTACGATTGAAAATGGGAAAAACCTTTCTGAAGCGCTTGGCGAAGTAGGGCGTGGTATTGAAAATGTTGAGTTTGCGGCAGGTTCGCCGTCGCTTATGATGGGAGACTCTCTTTCTTCGATTGCAACAGATGTTGAAGCAACGAATTATCGCTATCCAATCGGAGTGGTCGGCGGGATTGCTCCATTTAACTTTCCGATGATGGTTCCTTGTTGGATGTTCCCGATGGCGATTTCTGTTGGAAACACGTTTATTTTGAAACCATCAGAAAAAACGCCTTTATTAATGGAAAAACTGGTTGAGCTTTTTGAAAAAGCAGGCCTTCCGGGCGGCGTTTTAAATCTGGTTTACGGGGCCCACGATGTTGTAAATGGAATTTTAGAAAACCCGATTATCAAAGCGGTTTCATTCGTTGGCTCAAAACCTGTTGGGGAATACGTTTATAAAACAGGTAGTGCAAACTTAAAACGCGTTCAAGCTTTAACGGGCGCGAAAAACCACACTATTGTTTTAAATGATGCCGATTTAAAAGAAACGGTTACGAATGTGATCGCGGCAGCATTTGGATCAGCGGGGGAAAGATGTATGGCTTGTGCGGTTGTTACGGTAGAAGATGGCATTTATGACCGTTTTGTCGCAGCGCTTAAAGAAGCAGCAGAAAATGTGAAAATGGGAAATGGCCTCGATGATGGGGTTTTCCTTGGACCGGTTATTCGCGAGGAAAACAAAGCACGGACGCTTTCGTATATTGAAAAAGGGCTTGAAGAAGGTGCGAAGCTAACTCTTGATGGACGAAAAGAACTACCAAATAATGGTTTCTTCGTTGGCCCAACCATTTTTGAAGAAGTTACAACGGATATGACTATTTGGAAAGATGAGATTTTTGCGCCTGTACTTTCGGTTATGCGCGCGAAAAACTTGCAAGATGCAGTGGGGATAGCTAATCAATCCGAATTTGCAAATGGGGCTTGTCTCTTTACAAACAGTGCAGATGCAATTCGTTACTTCCGAGAAAATATTGATGCGGGAATGCTAGGAATCAACCTAGGAGTTCCTGCTCCGATGGCTTTCTTCCCATTCTCTGGATGGAAATCTTCATTTTATGGTACGCTACACGCCAATGGTAAAGATAGCGTCGATTTCTATACACGCAAAAAAGTGGTAACGGCTCGTTATTCGCAAAAAGCTTTTCGTGACTAGAAAGAGGAGGAGTAAAGATGAGTAAATTACAAAGAAAACCGCAAAATACGAAAATCGCTGCAGGTGTCACGCTCGTTCAAGATATTAACGAAGCAAATTCAGGATTAGAGTATGTTGGGTTTAAAATGATTGATTTAAAACAAGGCGCGATTTACGAAGAAAGTTTGAGCGGTGTGGAATGCTGCGCCGTTGCTCTAGCAGGAAAAATCTCTGTTTCTGCAGGCGGTAAAACCTTTGAAAACATTGGAACGCGTGCGAGTGTTTTTGACAAAATTCCGACTGATAGCGTGTATATCGGAACTGGCGAAAGTTTCACGATTAAAGGGGAAACGGGGGATTCGCGTGTAGCACTTTGTTATGCGAAAGCGGACAAGCCGCTTGATGTCACGCTGATTAAAGCCGAGGATAACACGACTGAAGACAGAGGCAAGTATCAAAATAAGCGACATGTGCACAACATCTTGCCTGATGATAGTAAACTTGCGGATAGCCTTCTTGTAGTTGAAGTATATACGGATGGTGGCAATTTCTCGAGCTATCCGCCACATAAGCACGACGTGGATAATTTGCCAAATGAATCCTTGCTTGAAGAAAGTTATTATCATGAAATTGATCCGGGACAAGGCTTCTTGTTCCAACGTGTGTATACTGATGATCGTACACTTGATGAAACAATGGCGATTGAAAATCGTGATGTGGTCCTTGTACCAAAAGGTTACCATCCAGTTGGCGTTCCAGATGGCTACACGTCATACTATCTAAATGTGATGGCTGGACCGACGAAAATTTGGAAATTCCATAACGATCCAGATCATGAATGGATTTTAGAAAGGGAGTAGTGGATGGAAATGATGAACTTAAATAAAAATAAAGAAGCTAAATTTGATATTATCGCGCTTGGGCGAGCTTGTATTGATTTGAATGCTGTCGAATATAACCGCCCGATGGAAGAAACGATGACCTTTTCAAAATATGTTGGCGGCTCGCCCGCAAATATTGCAATTGGGGTTTCTAAACTTGGCTTGAAAGCGGGTTTTATAGGAAAGATTCCAGAGGACCAACATGGGAATTTTATCAAAAGTTATATGGAAAACTTAGGAATTGATACAAGCGGAATGGTGAGAGATACGGAAGGCCGCAAAGTCGGGCTTGCTTTTACAGAAATTAAAAGCCCAGATGAATGCAGCATCTTGATGTACCGCGAAAATGTGGCAGATCTTTATTTGGAACCGAGTGAAATCTCTGCTTCTTATATCAAACAAGCTAAATTGCTACTGATTTCAGGGACTGCTCTTGCGCAAAGCCCATCCCGAGAAGCGGCAATCAAAGCCGTTCAGCTTGCTCGTGAAAATGGTGTCTTTGTCGCATTTGAACTGGATTACAGGCCGTATACGTGGCATTCGGAAGAAGAAACAGCAGTTTATTATTCGCTTGTTGCAGAGCAAGCAGATATTGTTATTGGGACGCGTGATGAATATGATATGATGGAAGGGAAAAAAGGTGATAATGAGCAAACTGTGGAAAGCCTTTTCAAACATCATGCAAGCCTTGTAGTTATCAAGCATGGCTCGGAAGGGTCAAACGCTTATACAAAAAACGGACAAATTTACCAAGCTGGCATTTACAAAACGAAAGTGCTCAAGACATTCGGGGCGGGTGACTCCTATGCCTCCGCATTCTTGTACGCGCTCTTCCAAGAAAAAGATATTGAAACCGCTCTCAAATATGGAAGTGCATCTGCATCTATTGTCGTCAGTAAGCACAGCTCGTCTGATGCAATGCCGCAAGCTTCGGAAATTGAAGCCTTAATTGGCGCTAAGTAACAAGAGAGATGGAGGGAACGGAAGTGGCATACGAAACAATTCGACTCACAACAGCGCAAGCGTTAGTAAAATTCTTAAATGCGCAATATATTGAATTTGATGGCGAAGAAACACCTTTTGTAGAAGGAATCTTCACTGTTTTTGGGCACGGAAATGTGCTTGGAATCGGTCAAGCGCTATCAGAAGATCGTGGACACCTGAAAGTATTCCAAGGCAAAAATGAACAGGGAATGGCACATGCGGCGATCGGCTTTGCAAAACAAAAAAAACCGTCGCAAGATTTTTGCTTGTACAGCTTCTGCGGGACCAGGTTCAGCAAACTTTACAGCAGCGGCGGGGACGGCACTTGCGAACAATATTCCGGTACTTTTTCTCCCAGCTGATACCTTTGCAACACGCCAACCAGACCCAGTTTTACAACAACTTGAGCAAGAATCGAGCATTTCGATTACAACGAATGATGCACTGCGAGCGGTTTCCCGCTACTGGGACCGAGTTGAACGCCCAGAACAACTAATGAGTGCTTTGCTCCGAGCTTTTGAAGTGATGACAAATCCAGCAACGGCAGGACCTGCGACTGTTTGTATCGCACAGGATACAGAAGGTGAAGCATACGATTATCCCGCTGAATTTTTCGAGAAAAGAGTGCATTACATCAACCGAATGATTCCGACTGAACGTGAAGTGACGGGCGCTGTGAGCATGATTAAAGAAAGCAAACGTCCAGTTATCATTGTAGGCGGAGGGGCGCGCTATTCTGGCGCACGTCGTGAGCTAATCGAGCTTTCGGAAACTTGTAATATTCCACTTGTTGAAACACATGCTGGGAAATCGACTGTTGAGTATACCTTCGTGAATAACCTCGGAGGGACGGGGATTTTAGGAACGCTTGCTGCCAATAAAGCGATTCGTGATGCTGATCTTGTGATTGGCATTGGAACGCGCTATACCGATTTTACGACGAGCTCGAAAACGGCGTTTAATTATGACAAAACGAAATTTTTGAATATCAACGTGAACCGGCCACAAACGTATAAATTTGATGCGTTTCAGGTGGTGGCAGACGCGAAAACAACGCTTCTTAAATGGATACCGCTTCTTCAGGAGTATAAGACGAGTTATGGGGATGAAATCGGTAAACTTAAAGCGGAATGGGAGGCAGAGCGAGAACGGCTTGCGAATATTAAGTTCGATCGAGCAAGTTTTGATCCAGAAATTAAAGATCAATTTACGCAAGAAACGCTTAATGAATATGCAGACGCGCTTCAAACGGAATTTACTCAAACAGAAGCACTCATTACGATTAATGATACGATTGCAGAAGATAGTATTGCTTTAACATCAGCAGGATCACTTCCAGGAGATATGCAGCGACTTTGGAACCCGAGCGTTCCTGAAACTTATCATTTGGAATATGGATTCTCTTGTATGGGTTATGAAATTAATGGGGCGTTAGGAGCCAAAATAGCTTGCCCAGATCAAGAAGTCTATGCGCTAGTTGGGGACGGAAGCTTTGTGATGCTTCATTCTGAACTGCTGACTTCTCTTCAAACGGGTTATAAATTAAATATCATGTTGTTTGATAATTCCGGATTTGGTTGCATCAACAACTTGCAGATGGAAAATGGAAGTGACAGCTTTTACTGTGAGTTCCGTGACAAGGATCAAAACGTGATGAATGTTGATTATGCGAAAATTGCTGAAGGTTATGGGGCTGTCGTTTATCGCGCGAATACGAAAAAAGAACTGGAAGCGGCTCTTTTAGATGCGAAAAAACAAGACCGAACTACACTTATTGAAATGAAAGTTCTACCGAAAACTATGTCAGATGGCTATTTAGGATTTTGGAATGTTGGTGTATCGGAAGTTTCAACGAAGGAGCAAGTCTTAGAAGCTTCAACAGAACGTGCAGAAAAATTGAAAAAAGCGAAGCGCTATTAAGGAAAAGGGGGAACCCGGATGGCATTTGTTTCATTGAATCATTGTTTGAAGGATGCGAAAGAAAACGGCTATGCTGTGGGACAATTTAATATCAATGGCCTGATTTGGATTCAAGCGATTCTGCGGACAGCAGAGCGCTTGAATTCCCCGGTTATTGTTGCTGCCTCGGACCGGTTAGTTGATTATCTTGGTGGATTTAAGACGATTGCGGGGATGGTTCACGAGTTGATGCGGGAAATGAAGATTACTGTTCCGGTTGTGTTGCATTTGGATCACGGGCAAAGTGTCGAACGCTGTTTTGCGGCCATTGATGCGGGTTTCAGTTCCGTCATGTATGACGGTTCGCATCTTCAAATAAAAGAAAACATCCAAAATACGAAAAAGGTAGCAGATTATGCACATTCGAAATGGGTGTCTGTCGAAGCGGAAGTCGGTTCTGTCGGTGGAATGGAAGACGGGCTCGTTGGTGGGATTAAATATGCTGACTTGAATGAGTGTGTGGAACTTGTTTCTTGCACAAAGGTGGATGCGCTAGCTGCAGCACTTGGTTCTGTGCACGGAGAATATCAAGGCGAACCGAAGCTTGGCTTTACTGAAATGGAAGTGATCAGTAAAGCGACAGGCGTTCCTCTTGTATTGCACGGGGCATCAGGTATTCCATCACAGCAAATTCAAAAAGCGATCGCACTTGGGCATGCTAAAATTAATATCAATACGGAGTGTAATCTAGCTTGGCGAAAGAAAATGACAGAAACGCTCACGGAAAATCCAGAAGTTTTTGAGCCGCGTGCGCTTACACTACCAAGTCTTGTTGCCATAGAAGAAGTCGTGGAAGAAAAAATGCGCGAATTTGGTTCAGTGAATCGAGTAAGCGAAATGGTCGCAAGAAGAGGGTAGAGTGAAAAAACACAGAATGGACATTGAGCAATCAAGTTTTGACTAATTATCTGTGACTAAGGTTTTCAACTGATTGTAAATAGGGGGAATACATATGAAACTTGCTTATGATCCGTCCCATTACAGGGATAATACGAATCTGCGAGACACGGTTGACCATGTAGCAAGGCTTGGCTATGAGTACTTGGAACTTTCACCACGAAAAGATTTTATTTGGTTTTATGAATATCCCAAAGTGGATAAGCAGCTGATTACGGATTTAAAGCGCTACACAAAGGATGCAGGTGTTAAAATCTCATCGGTCCTTCCTGTCCAACAATGGTCTTCACCAAATGAGGAAGAACGAAAAGCCGCTGTTCGCAACTGGAAGCGTTCCATCGAAATCACTTCCGAACTAGGTGTTGATTTAATGAATACGGAGTTCAGTGGGAATAAACGAATGCCTGTAGAAAGTGAAGCGGCTTTTCTTCGTTCTATGGAAGAGTTGATACCGCTATTTGAAAGAGAAGGGATCAAGCTTAACTTGCAAGCCCATCCGAATGATTTCATCGAAACGAATACGGAAGCGATTCGAATGATTCGGGCGCTGGATAAAGATTGGATCAAATATGTCTATTCAACGGCTCATGCTTTTTATTATGATGACGGGGTCGGGGATGTTGCGAAACACTTTGAAGAAGCAGGAGATTTACTTGCTCATGTGCTTTTTGCGGATACGCTCAATCATAAAGCAGCTTTTGGACTGCGTTACATTATCAATCCGCCAGATGCTGATGTCACAATTCACCAACATCTCAATATCGGGGAAGGCGAAGTGGACTTTGACACACTGTTTGCGGAACTGCGCAAGATGAATTTTGATGGCATCGCGACAAATGCCGTGTTTGCCTATCCAGACCGGCCAGATTGGTCGAATGAAGTAACTCTTAAGAAAATGAAAGCAGGTCTTGGGATTGAATAAGTGAAAAAGAGGAGGGCAAGCCCGTATTGGCTTGCCCTCCTTTGTTATTAATCAAGAAAAATATTTTTAGATGTTTAGAAGACAGATGATTTGGCATCATTATAGTATCTATAGACTATAAAATACAAACATAGAAAAAACGGAATTTTAAAGCTAAAACTTTTAGTTTTAAATTCCGTTTTTCATTAATCATTTGATTTCACAGCTTTGCCGCTACTTTTTTTGCCGCCTCGGAAGGTAAAGAAAATGAGGGCTAATATGGCTGCGATGATGCCGCTTAAGATGGAGATTAAGGTGACGACAAGCATCGATGCTACTTGCATGACACCAGTAATGATGATGACGGCAAAAAGTCCATAAAGAAAGCCAAAGAAGGCAAAGCGTAGCCAAGTCGCATTTTTACTGAATCCGTAATAGATTTCCGCGATCGTTGCGCCAACGAGGATGAGCGGTGCCGCAATCAGGATGGCTGCGAAGATGAGCTCCGCGTTTAGCTTTCCAAAAAGGATCGCTTCTACACCAATGCAAGAAAAAATGCCTAGGATAAATACGGTTAAATAAGCGAAAATAAAGCGCATGTATGTCACACTCCCTGTTCTTGTTCCAGTTTTAGTATATCAAAAAAGAGCCGAATTTGCTGTTTCGACTCTTTTTAATCTTTATTCGGTTATATAGTAGCCTTCTGTTTCATCGTGTACGAGCATTTTAACGCCGCGAATGATGTTGAAAAAGAAAAGCAAAATCGAAACAATGATGAAGGAAACAACGGCTGTAAAGGCAATGAATCCAGCTGTATTTGCGCTATCTGTACTAATTTGCACGAGTGAAAAAATCGCGAAAGATAAAAATAAACTGATGGCAGGAAGCACGTGTGTGGCAAGCGCCGTTTTGGCGTGATGCTGAACTTCCTTATCGTCTGCGAATACCCAGATGAAAAGTGGGACTACAATCGGCGCAAAAAGTATACTGAAATAACTGAGCGATTTCGCAACTTTATGGCTGTTCATAAAAATCATCCTTTCCTTTATCGTAATTTCATTATAAAGGAAGGATGATTTTGGTTCATTCGAATGAAGTGACAATTTGTCAGATTCGGATGACAGTTTTGTAAGATTAGAGAACAGATTTGAGTGTCCAAACTTTACTACGCCACCTCTTGAACATTAAAGCGGAGCGAATTCCTTCGTCGATGAGGTAAGCAAGCCAAACGCCAACAAGGCCAAGCCCGGCTGTGATGCCGAGTAAGTAAGAAAACGGCAAGCTGACAATCCACATGACGATGAGCCCAACAATAAATGGAAAGCGCACGTCTCCAGTTGCATTTAAACTGCTGATTAAAATAATATTGGTTGCACGGAACAATTCCAGTCCGATGGAAAGCAAGAAGAGTTGTTTGACCATATGAATGACAATCGCGTTGCTTGTGAAAAGACTCATCACTGGTTCTGCGAATACATAAAGTAAGATGCTTACGACAAGTGCAATTCCAAGTCCGATTTTCCAGCTCCGCAAGCCTTGCTCGTAAGCTCGGTCAAGTTCTTTTGCACCAACGGCACGTCCGATGATGATTTGAGAGGCTTGACCAATCGCGATGGCAAACAAAGCTACAAACTGGCTAACGCTCGATGCGTAAACTTTTGTCGTGAGCGCTTCTGTTCCAAGTAAGGCAATGATCGCTGTAACAACAAGTTGTGAACCAGCATAAGACATGTTTTCTCCAGCAGACGGGAGCCCTAGTTTTAAGATGGCGAACAACAATTTCTTGGAACAAAGCTTTATTTTTTTGAACGTAAAGAGGTAACCGATATGTTTTTTTAGCATCCAAATAGCAAGGACCATACCGACAAAGTTGGCAATCATTGTTGCTATTCCAACTCCGGCGACCCCTAAATCAAGGAAGCTCAGTGAACCATAGAGGAAGAGATAGTTCCCAACCACGTTGATAATGCTGATCGTGATGGGAACAAGCATAGCTTGGCGTACGTATCCATGAACTCGCAAAATCGGTAAGATGGAAGAATGGATGGCAATGATGATCGAGCTTCCGCCGATGATTTCAAGAAATGGAGAGCCGACTTGAATGAGTTCTTCGCTTAAACCAAGCCACCGCAAGAAGGTATCGCTTAGAAAGATAAAAACAATGCTCATCGCGATGCCAATGAAAAAGGCAACGATGAGTCCGTTTGTGATGATTTTTTCGATCATATCATGCTTTCTTGCTCCAAGCATTTGGGCTACTAAAATTTGAACGCCAACGCTAATGAAGCCATACATGATGACAGAAATCACAAGGATTTGATTGGCTACACCTGTCGCAGCGACGGCTTCGTCCGAATAATGACCAAGCATGAACACATCGACATAGTTAATCATAATTCGTAAAAATTGTTCTAAAAAAATAGGCCAAGCTAGTGCATAAAGCCCCATGTGTTTATGGATCCCTTCCCCCATAAGTATCCTCCCTTAATAGATATTTTCAGTAATAAAGAATTATTATAAGGGAAATGAGTTTGAAAGTATAGAGCGATTTAGAAAAAGTTATCAAAATGATAATTTTTCTCTTGACTTTTTATTCAAAATCCATATAATTAGTTAAGCAAACTAATTAAAAGGAGGGTCAGTTAGATGCAATCAGAAGAGCGGGAATTGGGATATTCGGTCATTCGGGCGTTTATGAACTTTAAGCGAGCAGAGATGATGAACTTCCACATCGATGGTTTTACGAAGGCAGAAATTCGCTTCATGTTTACTTTGTTTCGGGGAATACGAATTAGCGACTCGGAACTTGGCGTGAGCGTAAGCGAAATTGGTAAGCGGCTGGGTGTTTCTCGACCGAGTGTGACGCAGCAAATTAATGCCCTCGAAGGAAAAGGCCTTATAACGCGCATTCAAAATCCGGAAGACAAGCGCGCGGCTTATCTGAATTTTACGGAAAAAGGGAAAAAATTGACGGATCAGATCATTCATTACTTTCATGAAAGTTTTATCGACATGAAGAGTTATCTGGGCGAAGAGGATATGCGAACTTTAATCCGACTTTTGAGCAAGTTGACGGATTATCTGAACAGCAAAGCAAATCATGAAGAAGGAGGCGGCATGCCTAAGTGATACGTTTATTGAAACGCCTGAAATCCTACTGGCTTGGGATTACGGTCGTACTACTACTTACTTTTATTCAGGTCTTAGGGCAGCTTTATTTGCCTACTTTGATGTCCAATATTATTGATAAAGGCATAGTGCAAGGCGATAAGAGCTATATTTGGAAAACGGGTTCGTTCATGCTGCTTATTTCAGCGGGAGCGGTACTGCTTTCTGTGATCATCGTTTACATCGCTTCGAGAACTTCGATGGGATTTGGGCGTGAGTTACGGGATAAAATTTTTAATAAAGTTGAAAACTTTTCTTTGCAGGAATTTAATAAGGTTGGAACGGCTTCACTTATTACGAGAACAACAAATGATGTAGTTCAAATTCAAAATGTACTCTATATGATGTTACGGATGATGGTGATGGCACCGATCATGCTGATTGGTGGGATCATTATGGCGGTGAGTCATGATGCCAAACTGTCACTGATTTTCGTTGTCGTCTTGCCAGTGCTTCTTTTACTTGTAATTGGACTTGGCGGGAAAGCCATGCCGATGTTTAAAAAATTGCAAAAGAAAATGGATAAACTAAATCGAGTGATTCGGGAAGGTCTTACGGGGATTCGTGTTATTCGTGCGTTTAACCGCAACGAGGATGAGCTTACGAAATTTGAAGAAGCGAACAATGATTATGCGGTCACAGCGATTGGTGTTAACAGGTTACTTGCGCTTATGAGTCCAATCATGATGTTAATCATGAATTTAACGAGTATCGCAGTCATTTGGATTGGCTCGCATTTTATCAGCGAGGGCAGTATGATGGTTGGGGACTTAATGGCGTTCATTCAATATGCGATGCAAATTATGATGAGTTTCATGATGCTTTCAGCCGTGTTTATTTTCATTCCACGTGCAGGGGCTTCAGCTGAAAGGATTAACGAGGTGCTCGAAATGCAAGCTGAGATCGTCGATCCTGCCTCCCCTAAAAACGGTGAAAAACCAACTCGTCTGGAATTTAATCAAGCAACTTTCCGCTATGAGGGAGCTGAAAAACCGGTTATTGAAAACATTTCTTTTAAGGCGAAAGCCGGGGGAAACGGTTGCAATCATCGGAAGTACTGGTTCAGGAAAATCTACGCTAATCAACATGATTCCGCGGTTTTATGATGTCGAAACGGGCAGTGTCAAAGTGGATGGTGTGGATGTGCGTGAAATGAGCCAAGCTGTTTTACGAGAAAAAATTGGTTTAGTGCCACAAAAAGCTGTTTTATTTACTGGGGATATTGAATCCAATATGCGATATGGGAAAGAAAATGCGACAGAAGAAGAAATTTGGGAAGCACTTGAAATTGCCCAAGCTAAAAACTTTGTCGAACGTGGCTCGAAAGGGCTTCAAGCACGCGTTGAGCAAGGCGGGAATAATTTTTCTGGCGGGCAAAAACAACGACTGGCGATTGCGCGGGCGCTTATTCGTAAACCGGATATTTATATTTTTGATGACAGTTTTTCAGCGCTCGATTTTAAAACAGATGCCAAACTGCGCAAACGATTAAAATCTGAAACAGAAGATGCTGTGACATTGATTGTGGCGCAGCGAATTACCTCGGTAGTCGATGCCGATCAAATCATCGTACTAAATGAAGGTAAAATAGCGGGCATCGGTACACACGAAGAACTTAAAGAATCGAACGAGATTTATCAAGAAATTATGCGTTCGCAACTTTCAGAGGAGGAGATAGCATGAGTCCAGGACACGGTCATGGTGGAGGCATAGGAATGACTTCAAAACCGAAAAACTTTGGTAAAACTTTATCGCGTCTACTTGGTTATATGAAGCCAAGAACGATTGCTATTTCAGTAGTTTTCCTTTTTGCGATTCTCTCAACGATTTTTAATATTTTTAGTCCACGAGAACTCGGGAAGGCAACAACAGAGATTTTTAAAGGTGTTATGAGTCCAGCTGGAATTAATGACGACAAGATTTTTGATATTTTGTTTGTGGTTTTCCTGCTTTATCTAGGAAGCTCGATTTTCAACTTTATTCAACAATTTGTCATGTCAAGCGTAGCCCAGCGAACGGTTTACGATATGCGGAAAGATTTAAAAGAAAAAATGGCACGTTTGCCGCTACGTTACTATGATACACGTTCAAATGGCGATATTTTAAGTCGAGCTGTAAACGATATGGATAATATCGCTAATACTTTGCAACAGTCGCTTACACAAGCGATTACGGCAGTTGTCCAACTTGTCGGTGTGCTCATTATGATGCTCACGATTAGCTGGCAAATGACGTTGATTGTTGTCGCAACAGTACCCCTAAGCATTATCATTGTTGCAATTATCGCTGGTAAGTCACAAGCATTCTTTGCCGCTCAACAACGAAATCTTGGAATTTTAAATGACACGGTAGAAGAAACTTACGGCGGGCAAACGATTGTTAAAGCATTTGGGCAAGAAAAAGCCACGCTAGGTACATTTGAAACGGTCAACGATGATTACTACAAGGCTGCTAAAAAAGCGCAATTCATTTCGGGAATCATGATGCCGATGATGCAATTTGTTGGAAATCTTGGTTATGTAGCTGTCTGCGTTGGGGGCGGGATTTTTGTCACAAACGGAACGCTTCAAGTTGGGGATATCCAAGCCTTTACACAATACGTTCAATTGTTCTCACAACCCATTTCGAGCGTTGCGAATATCGCGAATGTCATTCAGTCGACCATCGCTTCAGCAGAACGGGTATTTGAAATTATGGATGAACCAGAAGAAACAGATACTATCCCAGAACAAATTCCAGTTGTCGAATCAGAAAAGAATAGCATTGTGTTTGACCACGTAGAATTTGGCTATACACCAGATAAACCACTGATGAATGATTTGAACATTAAAGTGAATGAAGGTCAGATGGTAGCGATTGTCGGGCCAACAGGTGCTGGGAAGACGACGATTATCAACTTACTGATGCGCTTTTATGATGTGAACGGGGGCGCGATTCGTATCGAAGGTGTGGATACGCGCGATATGACGAAAGAAGATGTTCGCTCGAAATTTGGCATGGTCTTACAAGATACTTGGCTCTTTAATGGTACGATTGCTGAAAACATTGCTTATGGTCGTGACGGGGCAACAAAAGAAGAAGTCGTTCAAGCTGCAAAAGCTGCTTATGCGGATGACTTTATTCGCCGCTTGCCAGATGGCTATGACACGATGCTAAATGAAGAAGGTTCGAATATTTCGCAAGGACAAAAACAACTCTTGACGATTGCGAGAGCAATTTTATCAGATCCATCGATCCTCATTTTGGATGAAGCGACATCAAGTGTAGATACGCGTACGGAACTAAACATTCAACTTGCAATGGGGAACTTGATGGAAGGGCGGACAAGTTTTGTGATTGCCCACCGGCTGTCAACGATTCGCGATGCTGATTTGATACTCGTTATGAATCATGGCGATGTTATTGAACAGGGTACTCACCAAGAACTATTAGCTGAAAATGGCTTTTACGCCGATCTTTATAATAGTCAATTTACAGGCGCTCAAGCCGTCTAAGTAAAAGCAGATAGAAAATCATTCGTGATTTCCTATCTGCTTTTTTAATTAGTCTATTTACTTATTATACCCCATGGGGTATAATAAGTGGCGAAGGGGTGAATCCGATGTTTCAAAAAATACCATCCATTCATGTCACTGAACTTGCAGAACTGAAAGGACCTATTATTGTTGATGTTAGAGAGAATCATGAATTTCAAGCAGGGCACATTCCGAGGGCTAAAAATATTCCTCTTGTTAAAATTGCTAGTTATGAGCCGCAAGGAAAAATTTATCTCATTTGCGCAACCGGAATGAGAAGTAAACGGGCTGCGAAAATTCTTTTGAAAAAAGGTTATGAGGTAATAAATGTTCGTGGTGGTATGAGCCAGTGGCAGGGAGCGATTAAAGGAGGAGCAAAATGAAAATCGTAATTATTGGAGGCGTAGCAGGTGGCATGTCTGCGGCGACACGTTTAAGAAGGTTAAATGAAGAAGCAGAGATTATTGTGCTGGAAAAAGGACCTTATGTTTCTTTTGCAAATTGTGGACTCCCTTATTACATTTCAGGGGAAATTAGCGAACGTGAAGATTTACTTATTCAAACCCCAGAAAGTTTACAATCGCGATTTCGGATTGATGTGAAGCCGTTTCATGAAGTTCTAGAGATACGACCAGAGCAAAAGCATATTCTAGTTAAAAATCAAAATAAGACATTTGAAAAGGAATATGACAAACTAATTTTATCTCCAGGAGCAAAGCCGATAAGACCAAGCATTTCAGGATTGGAGGCTGCGGAAAACTTATTTACAGTGAGGTCGGTTCCAGATGTTGATGCGATCGAGCATTTTATCCAAGAAAAAAAATCCTCAAAAGGCTGTTGTGATTGGTGCTGGGTTCATTGGAATAGAAATGGCAGAAAGTCTTGCGAAGCGAGGCATGCAAGTAACCATCGTTGAAAAATCCTCTCATATCTTGCCCCCTCTAGATGAGGAAATGGCCGTTCGAATTGAACAAGAGTTTGAAAAAAACAAAGTTAAACTTCAGCTTGGAAAAAGCGTAACGGCATTTCATGAGGAAGGTAAGCGGATTGAACTCGAGGACGGGGAAATACTTGTTAGCGATTTAACTATTTTTTCAGTTGGTGTTACTCCTGAGTCAAACCTTGCACAAACGGCAGGTATCAAAACAGGGCTTCGTGGCGGCATTATTGTAGATGAGAACTATGAAACAAGTGCGGCAGATGTTTATGCAATTGGGGATGCGATTGTAGTTAAGCAAGAAGTGAATCAGCAAGATACACTGGTTTCGCTTGCCTCTCCAGCAAATCGACAAGGCCGAATGGTTGCAGATATTATTTTTGGAAAGGCTCGACCAAATAAAGGCTTCCTTGGAACGGCAATTGTTCGGGTATTTGCGCTTGTAGCGGCAGCGACAGGACTAAATGAAAAGGCACTTCAGGAGGCGGGAATCTCCTATACGGCACTGCATATCCAAGGGAAAAGCCATGCTAGCTATTTCCCGGGAAATACACCACTTTTTTTGAAAGTGTTATTTGCAAATGAAGACGGTCGAATTCTTGGGGCGCAAGCAATTGGTGAAAACGGCGTTGATAAACGGATTGATATCCTAGCGACTGCAATCAAAGCAGGTATGTCAGTTGCAGAGCTCCCGGAACTTGAACTTACTTATGCGCCGCCATTTGGTTCAGCAAAAGATCCAGTCAATATGGCTGGCTATGTTGGATTGAACCTGCTTGAGGGTTTATCTGAAAGTATCCAGTGGCATCAATTAAATGAAGAAAAAGCGAACGGAGCAATCTTGCTGGATGTTCGGAATCAAGTTGAACTTGAAAATGGTAAAATCAAAGATTCCATTCATATCCCACTTGATGAGTTGCGCAATCGAATTTCCGAACTTAAAAAAGAAATTCCAATTATTGTTACCTGCCAAGTGGGATTACGAGGCTATTTAGCTGAGCGTATTTTGAAAAATGCTGGTTATCAAGTGAAAAATTTAGATGGTGGATTTAGTTTGTATCAAACTATTTTACCAGGAGAGGTGGAATAAAATGTATTTATCAACAACAGCGGCTGAACTCCGTCAAAATACGGCGAACTATCAAATTATTGATGTACGTGACGCAGAAGACTTCAAGAAAGGACACATTCCGGCAGCACGAAATATTCCAATTCATGAACTAGGAGAACGTTTTATAGAACTTGATCCAAAAATTGATTATGCGATTATTTGTTATGCTGGTGGACGATCAGAACAAGCTTCGATTTTTTTTAAGTGGTAAAGGTTATCGGGTAACGAATGTGATGGGAGGGATGGGTGCATGGCAGGGCAGTCTGGTGAATTAATTTATGATGCCAAAATGAAAAATCGGTTAAAACGGTCAGAAGGGCAGATTCGTGGGATTCTAAAAATGATGGAAGAAAAAAAAAGATTGTCGCGAAATAGTAACGCAACTCTCAGCTGTTCGAACAAGCATAGATCGTGTAATCGGACTTGTTGTTGCACAAAACTTAGCGGCTTGCGTAGAAAAAGCCCAACAAGACAGGACAGAGGATACGGAGTCGTACATTGAAGAAGCAATTCAGTTACTTATGAAAAGCAGATAGAAAAAAGGAACTAGCCTCTCTGGCTAGTTTCCTTTTTTTTAAAATTTTTCAGCGAGTAAAGAAGCTTCTTTACGACCTGATTCAATAATAGCTTCTGCCCGGTCAGGTGCAGCGTTGTGTCCTTCAACAACCACTGTTTCGATATTGGTAACGCCAAAGTGATTTAAGACATTTTTGACATAGTTCAAGGACATTTCATAACTTTCCAAAGGACCACCTGAATAGATGCCGCCTCGTGCGTTTAAAAGCGCAATTTTTTTATCACCAACAAGGCCAACAGGTCCTTCCGGCGTATACTTAAAAGTTTTGCCCGCTTGATTTAAGTAAAAGAGGTAAGTTAAGAACTGGGCAGGTATACTGAAGTTCCAAAGTGGAAAAGCCATAACCACCTTATCTGCTTGAAGAAACTGGTTTAAGTAGCCATTTGCAATATCAGCAAGTCGCTTTTCTTCTGATGAAAGAGGTTCACCAGCCACTTCTTTATGTAGTCCATTCATCATTACACCGTCATAATAAGGCAAATCAACTTCAAATAAATTCACCTCTGTTACTTGATCATTAGGGTGACTAGTTTTATAACTTTCCAAGAAATTTTCATATAATGTGACGCTGACAGAGCTTTCAGCCGGACGACCATTGGCCTTGATAAATAGTACATTTGACATATTTGTTTTTCCTCCTAAAAATAAATTCCATTTACTAGTGTAGCTGAATGCGTTAACATTAGCAAGAAAAAAAAGCTTACAAAAAGTTAGTAGGAAGAAGGTAAGAGAAGCGGCATTCCTCACTTAAAAATGCTAAAATAAAAAAGATAGGAGTTGATTGATTTGAAAATCAGAGAAATACAAAAGGAAGAAATTCATCAAATGAAGAAATTGCGGGATTATGCATTCAGAAACTCATCGGGAGGTGGAGAAGAAGATTTTTTCTACTGGATGGATCATGGGAATCGTTTAGGTGCATTTGAAAACGATGAATTAGCAGCCCAAGTTGTGACGTATCCACTTGCGGTCACTCTATTTGGTGAACGCTATAAAATGGGAGGTATTGCCTATGTCGCAACCTATCCAGAGCACCGTCGCGGGGGTCTAATTAGACAACTTATGACAAAATCTATTGAAATGATGAAGGAAAAAGGACAACTCATTTCTTATCTTCATCCATTTGATGTGAGATTCTATCGTAAATTCGGCTATGAACTTGGCTTTCATTCGACCCAACTTCATTTAGAACTGAATCAGTTTACTAGAAAATCAGCAGGAATTGGTCAAATTAAGCGTATCAATCACTCAAGCCCAGAGTTTGCCTTTATAAAAGAAATCTATCACGAATATACCCTAAACCACCAAGGCATGCTTGTTCGGGACGATGCCTGGTGGGATCGACTAGTTCGTCGTGAATTTACAAAAGAAATGGCCATCTATTTTGACGAAAATGGCGAAGCCAAAGGTTATCTATCATTTGCATTTGAAGGAATGAAAATGATTATCCGAGAATTTATCGCATTGACCAGTGAAGCCGAAAACGAATTGTGGGCATTTATTTCAAGTCATGACTCCATGTTTGATGTAGTCGAACTAGAAAATGCAGGAGACATCCAAGAATTTGCGCTAGGCTTAACGAACCCTACCGCCCTTAAAATAGAAGAAGAGCTTTCTTTCATGGTGCGGATTGTGGATGTAAAAGAATTTTTGGCACGTTACCCATTTAAAAAACATGAAGAAGTCCTATACATTCAAGTTCATGATGAAGTAGCTCCGTTTAATAACGGTGTCTATAAGATTGAAGCTGGAACCTTAAAAGAACTAGAGAATGGTGAGGCACAAGAGAACTTGCTTGAAATCGAGATTGGTACTTTGAGTCAAATGCTCTTAGGTGCTACACGACCTCAAATATTAAATGCTTATCAAAAAATAACGGCAAGTGAGGCAACAATTGATTTATTAGAACAAATCATTCCGAAAAGTTCACCACGATTTTATGATCATTTTTAATAAAAAAGAGGACGCCAATTTAGCCTCCTCTTTTTATGAATGAGCGAGAAAATTAGGCTCCAAAATACGTAAAGGCGTGTGCGTGGAAGCAAGTAATCCCTCTTTGACAAGCTTTTTCAAGTGTATCGAAATTGCGCTCTGCGATAAGCCGCACAAAGAAGCGAGCACGGATTGATTAATTGCAGAAGGTAGCAAGACACTCTCTCCTTCGTGTTCACCAGAAGCACTTGCAATAACTCGAAGCATGCAATCAATTCTTTCCTCTGTGGGAAATTTATGAATATGGAAAATAAGCTGAGCCGAACTAAGTTCACGTAATACGGTCAAAAAAAAGAAAATTTAAATGCTTAGGCTGTGCATAGAGATGGTCCATCATAAAGTCGCAATCAATTTTATAAGCGGATAAATTAGAACCTGCTCGAAGTTGGCGTGGAAATAAACTCAGAGATTCCTTGAAGTTATTATATAAGCTTTCAGGCGAATAAAGTTGATTTGAAGTTAAAAAGTAAAGAACTTCACGTTCGTTGTTTTCAGTTGGAGCCTCGACAAACGCGACTCCTGAACGAATTAAATAAAAACAATTAGGAGAATCATTAGGTTGAACAATGATGTCGTTTTTTCTAAAGGAAATCTCTTGGATATAACGAGTTGCAAGATCAGAAGAAGTGTAGAGATAGGTGAGTAATTCTTGCATTTTCACTACAGCGCTATGGTCATCAACAAAGTTCATATCATCCCTCTTTTTGTGAAATATAATACATTTAAAATGATAATCTATAGCATTTTGAAAGTCAAACCACTTGTATGTATTTAAACATTTAAAATGATAATTATAAATGTGAGGGAAATGATAAAAAAAGTATAGCAATAACTTTAATAGCTATCTCCTGAAAAGGCATGTATTTTTATGCAGATAGCTTATCGAATTAAAAAAGTCACCTCATCCATAGCGATGAGGTGACTTTTACAGTGCCCAATTTTATTTTTTAGCAGATTGACTATATGCTACAAAATAATCCAGTTTTTCAGTATTTGTCAGATGAGCATTACAACTTTCTGCATCTTGACAGATATAATTGCTGAGCGCTTTATAGGTATTTGCTTTTGAATTTATCGTTACATCAACTGTAAATAAACCAACGTCTGTCACTTGATTGCAGAAATGGCAAATATCTTTTTTTTGACTAGGCAAAAAACTCCCTTTTAAAGCAGTAAGTTTACCTTCATACTCATAAACCATAAATTTTTTCATAGAACCCGCATCAAGCCAGCTTAGATAAGTGAGTTGTTTACGTTTTTCGTCTGTAAGCTCTGGGGGATGCAGTTTTTTTTGTTTTTTTTAAACATCTTTTTGAGTTGCGCTTCACTGATTGAAGGAAATGGATAAATATAGGGAGTAAGCGATTCTTGAAATTTTTCGAAATCTTGTTCATTTTTAATTTCGGTAAGTGGTTTTAAAAGAGCCGCTTGTTCTTGATTTAATTGTTCGAAAAGACTTTCCGCTTTACTTAGTGAATAAAAAGCAAATTCCTTTTTGATTTGTAAGTCATTTACACTTCGTTCTGCATCCCAAACTTGCTTGGCATGACGCATAATGGCATTAAAAAGATGATTGGGAATAAAAGCTTCCACAGTTCAACACCTCCATAACTTATTTTAAAGGAAGAAAAGTACAGTTGTACAGTACTGAAAACAATTCATAAGAGTTTTAAAGAAAGACCTGCTGAATTCAACAGGTCTTTTGATAGATAATATTCCTAATCGTATTTTCCGATAAAAAATAGTTTTCAGCTAGCTCTTTCATAGTAGTTCCTTCTTCGAAAGCTAGTTTAATGGCTTCATTTCGTTTTTTTAGTTTCGATCTGATTCCCGAATTTGCACCCCAAGCACGTTTTTTTTCTAGCGGGGATGTAAAGAGTTGTCCCAGAAGCATATTTTTGAATTTCCTCAATAAGAGACTCAGGAAGCACATCTTCAACAGATTGATATTTCATTTGGCTCGCTCCTTTATTATTTAATCAAATAATAAATCGGCAAAACCATTTTACTTGGCGATTTTAGACATTAACCATTCCAAACAAAGTATCGCCGCTAAAAAAGGCTTTGCCTGGAACGTTTTAGTAAGAGCTGTCATAAAGCTCGTCACCTCCCGTTTGATAAAGTTAATATAAGCCTTTTTTTTAAAATTTGTAAAGTAAATTTTAAAAAATTAGAAATGCGGAGTCGAAATCTACGCAAAGGATTGCTATAATAGAAAGGAGGAGAGGTGAGCGTTTTGAATTTCGGCGAAAAATTAATAAATTTGCGTAAGAAAAATCGGTTAACTCAAAAAGAATTAGCGAAAAAAATTGGCGTAACGCCGTCCACAATTAGCAAGTATGAAAATGGGACACATAAACCACCTATTTTCATGTTGGCTCTTTTAGCTGAAACGCTCGGCACGACAACAGATTTTTTACTTGATGACGTGGCTGCACTGCGGGAAAAAAACTCAGTTAATGCCTTTCCGCTTATCGGCAATCCAGAGCTTGAAAAGTGGTATCTCGAATTGCCATATTCCTTTTCAGAAAAAGATTTAAAATTAATAAAAGAAATTTCAGATGTGATTTTAAAACAAAGCAAATGAGTTTTCCTAGTATCTTAGGAAAACTCATTTTTCTATTTTTCAGAGTGATCGGTTGGTTGGGTATTATTTGGTAGTGCAGACCTGTATCCAAAGAAACTTTCTGCTACATAGTTGGAAGGCGGAAAAAACATAGAGTTTTGAGGAATTTGATTTTCGATCTTTCGCATTTTTTGAGAAAATTTCATGTGTAACATAGAAGTGCGAGCAATTTGATTATTAAAGGAAGAAATCGAAATATCTAAAACGATCGTTTCTAAATTAGCAAAGCGAATGAAAGTTTGGTTATTATCGGCAGCGTGGTAATCTTTAATATGTTGTGGGAATATCCAGACGCAGTGGGGGTTTTGCGGTGAAGTAGTTGGAAAAGCATACGTAAACGAAATGGGGTCAATAATGATAGGTGGCTTGTGAGTAATTCCTATCAGGTGCTTTGTCCCTTCTTTGCGTCCGTCATAATTGGCACCAAAATATTTGCAACTAGTTTTAATTAATTCAAAGGGGGTAAACTTTGATATAGAGTGAGAACCAAGTTCCATTACCTCTGAGTAAAGCGACCCACCTGCTTTATAGGGCAAAATAATCATCGTATGAGGATTCACCTCGTAAATTTGCTGATCTTGCATTTTCTTCATTTCAAGCATCTCCTTCTAAGATTGTCTTTAATATTTATGAAAAGAAGTTTGGAATAAGAAACTTCTAGCCATCTGTTTATGTCAGCTAGTTATTTGTTGGCTATTATAGCATACAAGTTTTCTTGCGTCAGTAGAATTTAGAAAAGTTGAATTTTTGAAGCTTTTGATGATTTTTGAAGCCGATTTAAGCATTTTTCAAGCGAACTTGGCCATGAAAATCCCGAAAAGGAGTGATTAGTCGTGGAAATGCGTGATTTTTCAAATTCATTAATGAATCAAGTCGGTCTATTAAAGGGCGAGAAAGAACTGACAAACGTTTTTATTGAATGCTACATGACAATGCTCCTAGAAAAACGGAAAGAAGAACAGCTAAGACTTGAAATAGATCAGGCGCTTGATGACGGAGATGCAGAACGTTTTGGAGAGCTTACTAATAAATTGCTAAAATTAAAGAAGGAAATGCTGGAATTTAAATGAGTTTTGTGAAAAACTAAGATAGTGTAGGCTATCTTAGTTTTTTTGCGTCATGAAAATTCAATTTTAGTAACTTTACGGAAGTCAGGAAATCCGTTACAATAAGAAATAAAAACATATGTTCGGTGGTGATGAGATGACGCTTCAATTTATACTCGGCAAAGCAGGGTCGGGAAAGACAACCAAGCTTATTCAAGAAATGAAAAAAAAATGGAGAACAACATCCGAATGAGCAACAGATTTTAATTGTGCCTGATCAAATGACGTACCAAATGGAACGCTTTCTTTTTAACGAAACAAAAGCTAAAGGTTTTATGAACATCCAAGTTTATAGTTTTAATCGAGTTGCTTGGCGAGTTTTATCTGAAACAGGCGGCCTTGGGAGAACTTTTCTAACAAGAACAGGCACAGAGATGCTGCTCCGCGAAGTTGTGAAAGAAGAAGCAGACAAGTTGCATGTCTTCCATAAATCGGCTAAAAAACACGGTTTTTATAAAGAATTGACGGAACTGTTCAAGGAATTTAAACAATATGAAGTTGAACAAGAGGCTTTTAAAACGGAAATTGAAAATCCAACAACGAAAGAAAAAATGTTGGATGTTTCTTTGCTGTTCGAAAAATATCAAGAAAAGCTATACGGGAAATTTTTAGAAAGCGAAGATTATCTCAAGCTCTTAATTGATAAAATGCCTTATAGCTCGTATATTCAAAATGCTTCTATCTACTTAGATGGTTTTGATAGCTTTTCAAAACAAGAACTTTCAGTGGTTGAGGCACTACTTAAACAGGCTAATCATGTGAAAATCGCCTTATCACTAGATCAGGCTTCACTAAGTGGGGGAGATAACTTATTTAGTATGTTTGATTTTAATTCGGAATCCTACCATACTGTTTCTCAAATTGCCGAAGTGGCAGGCATTGGCATCGAACCGGCCATTTTCCTGACTGGCTTTAAGCGTTCTGCTAAGGAAGGATTGCTTCGTTTAGAAAAAGCGTGGAGTGGAAATACGTTTGAGACATTTGAAGGGTCTCCAGATGGTGTAAACTTACATCAAGCTAATAATCGCCGTTCTGAGATTGAAGGCGTGGCTCGTGAAGTGGCTAAACTCGTTCGAACAAACGGATATCGCTATTCTGACATGGCTATTTTAATTCGCAATATGGCGGATTATGAAGAAATTGTGCATTCTGTAATGACGCGAGATGCTATTCCTTATTTTTGGGATAAAAAACGTGGCATGGCAAGGCATCCTCTTATCGAATTTATTCGATCAAGTTTGGAAGCTATTTCGCAAAATTGGCAATACGAACCGCTTTTTCAAGCTGTGCGAACGGAAATGCTTTTTCCGCCCGAAGAAAATCAAGAAGCTCTTCGTTTCAAAGTGGATCAATTTGAGAATTATCTCTTAGAAAACGGAATCTACAATAGGCAGCGTTTTCTTGCCAGTGAAAAATGGCACTATCGTAAAATACGTGGGTTAGCCACAAACATTGGCGTTCAAACGGATGCAGAGCTCAAGATGGAAGAGCGTATCAATGAAGTTCGGAATTTGATTACAGAACCATTACTGTTTTTAGAAGAACAAGTAGCGCCTAAAGCAACAGGAAAGTCGTTTGCAGCAGGTCTGTTTGCTTATTTGGAGTATGTACAGGCAGCTGAACGGATGGAGCTTTGGCGTGCACGAGCTGAAAGAGAAGGGTTTATTGAACTTGCACGTGAACATGGCCAAGCTTGGAAGGCGGTCATTTCTCTTTTGGATGAGTTTGTAGAAGTGCTCGGCGAAGAAGAACTAACACGTGAGGATTTCTTAGAAGTGATTCAAACAGGACTAGAAGCTTTGGAATTTTCGCTCCTTCCTCCTGCGCTTGATCAGTTGATAGTGACAGATATGGAACACGCGCGTTTACTGGAAGCAAAAGTTGTATTTGCTGTGGGTCTGAATGATGGTGTTTTACCGCGTCGAGTAAGTGACAAAGGGATTTTATCAGAAGAAGATCGAGCGATTTTGCAAGAACAGGGAATTTCGCTTAAGCCATCGAATCATCGTGCGCTGCTCCATGAGGAATTTATTGCGTACCGCGTCTTTACTTCTGCAAAAGATGCGCTTTATTTAAGCTATCCGGCAGCGGATGAAGAAGGAAAGTTGCTTGCTCCTTCGAACTATATTCGCAAAATAAAGGCGATTTTTAGTGAGCTTACGGAGGAAGTCTATTTAACGGATCCAAGTCTGCTTTCAGAAGAAGAACAAAAAACGTATGTTGAAACGCGAGAAGAAACGCTTGGACTTCTTACATCGGTTCTTGGTATGTATAAACGTGGATATCCGATTATGCCGCTCTGGTGGCAAGTGTATAATTATTTTGTCACTCAAAATGATAAGGGAGCAAGGCGGATTTTAAGCAGTTTAACCTATCAAAACAATACCGGCGTTCTTGCAGAAGAAACCGCTTCTGGGTTATTCGGCAAAGAAATTCATGCTAGTGTTTCACGGATGGAAAAATTTTTCAGTTGTGAGTTCCAACATTTTGCTCGTTACGGCTTGAGACTCGAAGAACGGGCGACTTATCAACTGGAAGCAGTAGATATGGGAGAAATTTTTCACGGTGCGATGGAATGGATTTCAGCTGAACTTAAAAGGCGCGGGACTGAGTGGGGCAATTTAACTGAAGAAGAATGCCTCGCGCTTTCTGAACAAGCAATGGATTATTTAGCGCCAAAATTACAACATGAAATCCTCTTAAGCTCAAAGCGAATGGCTTATATTAAATATAAACTTTTCCATATCATTGCTCGTGCGGCAGTGGTTTTGAACGAACAAGCGAAAGTGAGTGCTTTTCGGCCAGTTGGTTTAGAGGTGGATTTTGGCAGGAGCAGTCAAATCCCAGCGATGAAAATTCCACTTAAAGGTGGACACGAGCTGCTGCTACAAGGTCGAATCGACCGTGTAGATGAAGCGGAAAAAGAGGGACGGAGTTTTCTTCGCATTATCGACTATAAATCAAGCGCACATGACCTAAAGCTACCGGAGATTTATTACGGGATTGCACTACAAATGCTCACGTATTTAGATGTGGTGGTAAGTAATGCGGCTGAATTTATCGGAAAACAAGCGGAACCTGCAGGCGTTCTCTATTTCCATATGCACAATAAGTTGATTTCAGCTGATACGCCGCTTGATGAGGCTGAACTCTTAAAAGAAGTGAAGAAAAGCTACAAGATGAAGGGGCTTGTCTTACGAGACCCCGTCACGATTACGCTCATGGACGAAGAATTAGAAAACGGTGGTTCTTCGCTTATTATTCCAGCAGAAATTAAGAAAGATGGCTCTTTAAGCGCCCGTTCAAAAACGGCAAGTAAAGCAGAATTTGATGAAATGCGTCATTTTGTTCGTCACAAATATCAAGAAGCTGGGAATAAAATTTTAGATGGTGAAGTGGCGATTAATCCTTATAATATGCAAGACCGGACACCTTGCCAGTTTTGTCCTTTCCAATCAGTTTGCCAGTTTGACCCAGGCGCGGAAAGCGAAAAATATCGCTATTTGAAAAATGAAGATTCTAAGACGATTCTAGAAAAAATGAAAGAAGAGGGAGGTGAAACGGATGAGACCAATTCCTGAAAAACCAGAAAACGCAACTTGGACGGATGAGCAGTGGCAAGCTATCCATGCAGGTGGAGAAAATATTTTAGTTGCAGCGGCAGCAGGGTCTGGGAAAACGGCTGTACTTGTTAACCGAATTATTAGCCGCTTACTTGATGAGACAACTCCTTGTAATGTGGATGAGCTTTTAGTAGTTACCTTTACAAATGCAGCGGCGGCTGAAATGAAGCATCGGATTGGGCAAGCTCTTGAGGCGGAACTTGAGAAGAATCCGGATTCACTTCATTTGAAAAAACAAATTGCACTGCTTAACACGGCCACTATTTCTACGTTGCATGCTTTTTGTTTAGATTTGATTCGAAAATACTATTATCGTACAGAAGTCGATCCTGATTTTCGCTTGATGGATCAAGTGGAAAGCATGCTTTTGCGAGATGAAGTTTTGGATGCGTTTTTAGAGCGTGAGTTTGCCGAAGAAGGGAACGAAGCATTTTTCCATTTAGCAGACACGGTAACAGATGATCGTTCGGATCAAAATTTAGCTGATCTCATTTCGAAACTCTATGATTTCTCAGCAGCAAATCCTGATCCAGCTAAGTGGTTAGATGAGATGGTTTCGTTTTATCAGGAAACAGAAGGCAAGCAAATTAGCGATTTGCCTTACTATCCAGTGATTATTGAGACGATTCAAGCGGAAATTGAAAAAGCCAAAGATCAACTAGAACTTGCTAAGCATCTCAGTGAAGCCCCAGGAGGTCCAGCAGGCTATTTAGAAACATTTCAAGATGATCTTAGACAAGTGGAAGGCTTACAAGAGATAATGCAACAGGCGACGTTTGATGAGTTAGGAGAAGCCTTTCAAGCGGTCTCTTTTAAACGAATCGCAACGCTTAAAAATAAAGAGGAACTGGATCAAGCGTTAATTGAGCGAGCCAAAAAAGCTCGAGATACAGCTAAAAAGGCCGTTCAAGGCATTGCTGAAAGCTTGTTTAAGCGTAAAGAAAAAGAATATTTGAAAGATCTTGCTAGCATGCAGGGCGATGTGAAAACACTTGCTAAACTTGTAAAACGATTTTCGACTGAATTCTTTATAGCGAAGGAGCAAAAAGGCGTACTGGATTTCAGTGATCTGGAACACTTGGCTTTGGACATTTTACAGGAACAAGATGGGTCAAAATCCATCGTCGCACGCGAACTTACGAAGCGATTCCAAGAAGTGCTAGTCGATGAATATCAAGATACAAACCTTGTCCAAGAAATGATTATTTCGTTAGTGACGATTCCAGATGAGGCTTCTGGCGATTTATTCATGGTTGGTGATGTTAAACAGTCCATTTACCGTTTCAGGCTGGCGGAACCAACGTTGTTTATGGAGAAATATCGACGCTATTCGAAATCAGGCGCAAATGGAGGCATGAAGATCGACTTATCGAAAAATTTTCGCAGTCGAGCAGAGGTTTTAGAGGCCACTAATTTTATTTTTAGACAGATTATGGATCGAAACGTCGGGGGAAATTGATTATGATGCGGATGCTGAGCTTTATCTTGGAGCAAACTATGAAGCAGCTGATGGCATGGAAACAGAACTCTTAATTGTGGATCGTGATCAGGAAGAGAAAAGTGAGCAAGTCAGTGCAGCTGATGAAATGAAAAAAGATCAATTAGAAGCACGCGCCATTGCTTGCCGTGTTGAAGAACTCGTTCAATCGCGTTTTCAAATATTTGATAAAAGTTCAAGACAATTTCGTCCGGTTGAATATCGGGATATCGTCATTTTATCGCGTTCGATGACAAGTGCAACCGATATGGAAGAAGCTATGCGGGAACGGGATATTCCTTTTTATGTAAGCAGTCAAACCGGATATTTTGAAGCGATCGAAGTGGCTATCATGATTTCACTGCTTAAGCTTGTCGATAACCCGTACCAAGATATTCCGCTTGCATCTGTTTTGCGCTCGCCTATTTTTGGACTTACAGAAGAAGAACTTGCTCAAATTCGTTTGCAGAAAAAACAAGGCTACTTCTTTGCGGGGTTACAAGAATATGTGCAAGAAAATGGAGATGCCCTATCAGAAAAACTGAGCGAGTTTTTGACGATGCTGAAAAAATGGCGCGACTTGTCAATTCGTGAAAGCTTGACCGCGCTTATCAGCCAAATTTATGAAGATACACAGTTTTATGAATTCGTAGGTGGGCTGTCGGGTGGCAAAACGCGACAAGCTAATTTGCGGGCCCTTTACGAACGAGCTGGGCAGTATGAAAAAACAGCTTTTCGTGGACTTTTCCGCTTTATCCGTTTCATTGAGCGGCTAGAGCTTCGCGGTGAAGATCTAGGAACAGCCAAAACACTTGGCGAAAAAGAAGATGTTGTTCGGATGATGACAATTCACGCTAGTAAAGGTTTGGAATTTCCAGTTGTCATTTTGACAGGACTGAATCGCAAATTTAATCGCCGCGATATTACTGCAAAAACGTTGCTGGATAAAGATTTTGGCTTTGCGGCGAGCTATACGAACACTGAAAAGCGAATTACTTATCCAACAATTATGCAGCGTGCTGTGAAGGCAAAAAAGACTCGTGAGATGTTGGCAGAAGAAATGCGAGTTCTCTATGTGGCTTTAACACGTGCGGAAGAAAAACTCATTTTAGTAGGGACTGTTCCGAAGTGGGAAGAGACATTGGCGCACTTTCTTGCAGTGAAAGATACAGAGGAAACGCTTCTTCCTGCAAGTACGCGTTTGAGTGCTTCGACATATCTCGACTGGGTTGGATGCGCGTTTGTACGACATCCTGATTTTTTACGGCAAACTGTTTCAAGCGGCTCAGAGACCGTTTCGTCTCTTCCGACCGCTATGAAACTCAAGGTGGCTGTTTTGACGCAAGAAATGGTGATGCCTGCTACAGAAAAAGCAGAGTCCGATAATTTTATGAAGGAAGTGCAGGGCTTTCAAGCGGTTCCGATTGGGAAAGATACAGCAGAAATTGCAAAGATTCTCAAGTTTGTTTACCCGCATGAAACAGAAACTGGGATTTATTCGAAGCAATCGGTAACGGAGCTGAAACGGCAATTTCAAATTCAAGATAGCTTCAGCGATGACCGGTTTGTTCAAACTTTGAAGGGAGCGTCTCTTGAACGTCCTAAATTTTTGCAAGCAGAAAAAAAGCTGACGAGTACAGAAATCGGGACAGCGATGCACACTGTAATGCAAGCTATTCCACTTGATGCACCGCCGACAAAGGAAAGTTTAATACAGCTCTTAGCGAAGATGGTTGATGAAGAGAAACTGACGGAAATCGAGAAACAAGCGATTCAAGTTGAACAAATTCAGGCGTTTTTTGATACGAAACTAGGACAAGCTTTATTTGATCCCACCAGCCAAATTAAACGAGAAGTCCCATTTGTTTATCAAATTCCAGCTCGTGAAATTAATCCAGGAGCAAAAACTGATAGCCCAGTTCTTGTTCAAGGGGTTGTGGATTTGATTCTCGTTTATGCTGACCATGTGATACTCGTGGATTATAAAACAGACCGAATTCGTGAGAAGTATTCAAGCCGGGAAAGTGCCATGATGGAGATGAAAAAACGCTATGAGGTACAACTAAAATTGTACCGGCAGGCGTTAGAGTCGATTCTTGAGAAGCCTGTTACGGGAGCATATCTATATTTCTTTGATAGCCAGGATCTACTTGAACTTTGAGTTCCATTTCGCTACGTGATATGATAATGCTATTGAAGTTAAAGTGATAGAAAGAGGGACAAATTTATGTGGGAATATCTTCATTTGATTTCTTGGGTTGCCATCATTATTTTGACGATTGCTGCTTGGATCTGCTATCCAAAATCCGAGAAGAGTTTTACAATTTTTGCGATGATTGACCGAGTATTTTATATCGTGCTGATTTTGAGTGGAATCATGATGATTCAGTATAGCTTGGAAACAAGCTGGCTTGTTTCCATCTTCAAGATTTTGATGGGTGTTATAACAATTGGGGTAATCGAAATGCTACTTAGTTTTCGAAAGAAAAAACGACCAACTGGACTTTTCTTAGTCTTGTTTGTGGTCGCTGTGATTATCACAATTTCGCTTGGCTTTTATTTATCAGGCGGATCACCGCTATTTTAAAAACTGTTGGAGCTCTATAACGCTCCAACAGTTTTTTTTATAATAAGTTTTCTTCTAGATAAATAGCAATTCCATCTTCTTCATTGGATTTTGTCACGGTATTGGCTGCGTTTTTGGCCGCGTCTACAGCATTTCCCATTGCGACCCCAACACCGGCATAGTCTAGCATTTCAAGATCGTTTGCTTCATCGCCAAAAGCAATCACATTTTTAGTTTCAAAACCGAGTGTTTTAGCGGCTTTATCAACGCCGATCGCCTTATGGACACCGTGCTTTACTACTTCTACTGCTGGCCAGCTAGCTCCCCATGTGTGATAGGAAATAACATGCGATAAAGCATCGTCCAGATGGCGGCTGATTGTGTTTAGCTGTTCAGTTTGTCCAAAGAAAAGCACGGATGTAGGGTTCGCCGTAATTTGGGTTCTTAAATTACCAATGAAAACCTCGCCGGTTCCTGTTTTAAAATTTTCGGGTACGCTGTCGTCGCCACGAGCTAGAAAAACGCTATCTTCCACTTCTGCGGCTATGTTTGAAAGTGGGAATTGTTTTGTATAATCAAGCAGTTCGTGGACTATAGCAAGGTCGATAGCTTGGTGATAGCTTCCTGTATACGAAGCATCAAGTGGATGATGCAAAATAGCTCCGTTGAAATTAACAATGGGTGATTTTAAGTCTAATTCGCGATAATACTGGCTACTTAGACGAAACGGTCGTCCGGTTGCAATCATCACCTCGTGCCCTTTTTCACGTGCTCTGGTTAAAGCGCTTTTAGTACGCGCTGAAATGGTCTGATCTTCTTTTAAAGTTGTTCCATCAAGGTCCAATACAATTAATTTTTTATCCATCATTGACTCCTTTATTTATGAATTCATTTATTAGCGACGCTTTGTTTCTTCGTGCTAAAATGGAGGTATCTCTATGATAGACTGTAAAAGGTGCTTTGTAAATGGGCGAGGTTTTACAGTGAATTCGCAAAAATGTATAGAAATGAGGCTGTAAGAGTGATTCAAGTAACGAATGAGCAAGTCAAAAATATTCCACTACTTCATGTTGTGAGGCACGATTTACAAGGAGAAAAATTGCCGACGGTCTTTTTTTATCACGGATTTCAATCAGAAAAGGAACTTTATCTCCATTACGGATATTTTTTAGCGGAACGAGGATTCCGAGTCTTTTTGCCAGAAGCAAAATTTCACGGCGAGCGCAAGGGAACTATTACGTCTTCCGAACAAGCGATGTATTTTTGGGATACGGTTACAGCAAATATTGAAGAATTTAATGATTTGCGTCAAGAACTAGTAGCTAAAAGCTTAGTTGATGAAGAACGAATTGGCGTTGCTGGCGTTTCGATGGGAGCTATTACAACGCTTGGGATTTTAGCTCGTTTTGATGCTGTGAAAGTTGCCGTTAGTTTGATGGGAAGTGCTTATTACGAAGCGTTTGCAAGGGAGCTCGTTTCAGCAGCTGAAGCAGAGGGAATGACATTTCCTTATGACGTCGAAGCGCGAATTGCCGAACTTGAGCCTTATGATTTAAGCAAGCATTTGGAACGTTTGGGAAATCGGCCACTGCTTCTCTGGCATGGCAAAAAGGATGATGTTGTGCCCTTTAAATATAGTGAAAAACTAGTTGATACGCTTACTTTAGAAAATCGTGCGGAGAATGTGGAGTTCGTCACTGACGAACACGCTAAACATAAGGTGTCGATTGATGGTATCGATCGGACCACCGCGTTTTTCCAAAAGAATTTATAAGTGATGAAAATCACTGGAAGTTGTGTTACAATGTCTCTACAAACAGCCAAAAGGAGGTTCGCTCTTCATGGATGAGGAACTTAAAGAAAATATTATGGGTGCACTGGAGCAAGTAATTGACCCAGAACTTGGAATAGATATTGTGAATATCGGTCTTGTTTATGATGTTGATTTGGATGAGGACGGACTGTGTACGGTTACGATGACTCTTACAACAATGGGATGTCCACTTGCCGGTATTTTAACAGATCAAGTTCATGCGGCACTCGCTGATATTCCAGAAGTGAAAGATACACATGTCGATATCGTTTGGAATCCGCCTTGGACAAAGGAACGAATGTCACGTTATGCGAAGATCGCACTTGGAATTCGTTAAATAAATCTAAAGCGGCATGTCTCTCTTGCAGGAGACATGCCGCTTTTGCTTGTGGAAAATCAGCCTTAAGAAGGATTCTATCGAGACGTTGCTTAGCTATAATAAAAATAGATAGAAAAGGGAGGTTAGCAAAAATGGAAGAACGTCTTTATGAATTAGAGGATAAAGTGCAAGACTTAGAGTTAGAGGTTCTTGATTTAAAACAGCAAGTTTATGATCTCAAACATCAACCAAAACGTACAGGTTCTTTTTTAGGCGGACAGTTTTGGGTACTGATTCCAGTTGTTGCGATTTTAAGTTGGATGTTCATCGAAATCTTTGATTGATGACCTTTTATTGTGGACAAGTCTTTTTACTGGATTTTTATTAGACAATTAGGTAGAATGTTCTGGTGTACGATTATTCTTTTATTTTCGAAGTGTTTTTTGGATTGTCACAAAAAATCCACAAATTAGACACTTGATTTTTTTAAGAAGAATAGTACAATGAATATATAGAGTTTTATCCCGATGAAAGTTAAAAATTTTTTTTTGATTTTCATGGGGATAAGACCCTATCATGGTTATAGTGGCTTTCGGTGTATCCATCTTCCAATAGATTAACATTTTGTTAATCATCTGTTTTAACACCGAACCATTATTTGTTTTCATTCATCTCATTTGCCATGTAGTCTCTGTCTATGCCTCATCCCGTTATGCATAGACACTCGAGCATGATGGCGACGCTGGACATTTTGTCCAGCGTATTTTTTTTTGTTGTAAACAGATGATTTTTGTTCAGGATTGGCTCCTGTTATACTAAAACTAGGAGAAGGGGGCTGATAGAATGACTTTAACGGGTAAAAAAATTATTGCTCTTATAAGCGATGACTTCGAAGATCTAGAATTATGGTATCCGGTTTTGCGACTTAGAGAAGCGGGTGCAACAGTAGATCTTGTAGGGGAAGAAAAAGGACGTGTATTCCACGGAAAATACGGGGTACCTGCGACATCAGATTTTGCTTTTCAAGATATTAAAAAAGAAGAATACGATGCGATCATTGTTCCGGGCGGCTGGTCTCCAGATAAACTACGTCGTTTCGATGAAGTTTTAGATTTTGTTCGCTATTTTGATGAACAGAAAAAACCAATCGGACAAATTTGTCATGCGGGCTGGGTTCTTGCATCTGCGGGTATTTTAAAGGGTGTCAATGTAACGAGCACGCCAGGCATTAAAGATGATTTAACTAATGCGGGAGCAATTTGGCATGATAAGCCGGTTGTAACAGATGGACATATTGTTTCGAGTCGGCGTCCGCCGGATTTACCGGATTATTTAAAAGCTTTCATTGCTGCTTTTGATTAAAAAAGAAAAAGCCATTCTACTTTCATTCCGATTAGGATGAAAATAGAATGGCTTTATTTGTTTAGAGATAGTAGCTAACAATGAATCCAATAAAGTTGGGAACAGCCGCCAAGAAAAGCATGATGCTCCAGCGAAGCTGTTTGCTGCGTGCTTCACGGTTACTACGTCCGCCAAGTGAGACGAAGGCAGAACAAGCAATTGAAATAAAGATTAGCAGCATAGCTACAAAGGAGAACATCGTAGCGAGCGTATAATTGGGAAGTAAGAAGCTTGCAAGGAAAGTAAGCACAGCTATACCGATTCCTGCAAGAAATGATTTTAAGTACAAAGCGATGACATCCTTTTCTAGAGATTACTTTCTTTATAGCAAATGTGCCCAGCTTTGTCCAGCTAAAAGCGCCTGCAACTTTTACAGGCGCTTCAGGGTTAATGGGGCAAGAAAGCCACAAGAATAAAGAATAAAATAGCGATCAAAATGAGGAACCAGTTCAGTTCACGCCATTTACCAGTGAAGACTTTAAGAACTGGGTACGAGATAAAGCCGAAAGCAAGGCCAATCGCGATACTTGACGTAAGTGGCATCGCAAGGATGACAAGGAAAGCTGGGAAAGCTTCATCTAATGTGTCCCAGTCAATTTCTTTTACAGCGCCAATCATCATGCTTCCAACAATGATAAGTGCTGGGGCAGTAATAGCGGAAATACCAGAAACAGCGCCAACAAGCGGTGCAAAAAAAGCGGAGACAACAAACAAAATGGAAACTGTAAGTGTCGTAAGTCCTGTACGCCCACCAGTAGCTACACCAGCTGAGGATTCAACGTATGCACTTGTTGGTGTTGTACCAAAAACTGAACCGACAGTTGTTGCGATCGCATCCCCTAACAATGCTTGTTTGGCATTAGGTAGCGATTCGCCTTTCATCAAGCCTGCTTTTTTAGCAACCCCGATCATTGTTCCTGTGGTATCAAAAATTGTGATTAACAGGAACGAGAGAATGACGGCGTACAAACTATGTGAGATGACATCTGAAAAGGCATGAATCGGATTAGTGAAAACAAATTCTGGCATTGGTGGTAATTTGACAAAGCCATCTGTAAATTTAAGTTCGCCTGTGAAGAAAGAAATAATTCCTGTAGCGATCATTCCGATAAATAAAGCGCCTTTGACATTCAATGCAAGAAATATCAGTGTGATTAAAAGTCCTACTATAGCGAGTAATGCTTCAGGCGAATGTAGGTTGCCTAGTCCAACTAAGTTGGAATCGTTTTTGACGATGATTCCTGTCATACGAAAACCTAAAAATGCGATAAAAAGACCAATTCCGGCTGTAATCCCAGCTTTTAAATTGTGTGGAATCGCCGTAATGATTTTTTCGCGAAAAGGTGTTAGCGATAAGATAAGAAAAATGATACCAGCCACAAAAACTGCAGCAAAAGCAACAGAATAATCCATTTTTTGGGTGGTGACGACTGTCACGAAGTAAGCATTCATACCAAGACCTGGTGCGATGGCAATTGGATAGTTGGCAAAAAGGGCCATCCATAGCGTACCTACAACGGCAGAGATGATAGTTGCCATGAAGACAGTATTAAATGGAACACCTGCGGCAGAAAGGATAGCAGGGTTTACAACAATAATGTAAACCATCGTTAAGAACGTAGTAAAGCCTGAAACAATTTCTGTTTTCACATCCGTTCCGTTTTCTTTTAATCGAAACATAAGACTTGGACACTCCCTTTAATATCATTTACGAACAATTAATGATTACTATATTATAATATTCGTTTTTTGAGGAAATTGCAACCCTGATTTTTGGGTTTTTATAATGAAAGAAAAGTAATTAGGTCTATGTTATAATAAAAATGATTTCACCTGAAAAGGAGGAAGTGCGATTTGAAGGCAATTATTTTTGATTTTGACGGAACGATGATTGACACGGAGAATTTATGGCATGACGCGACAATGAAATATGTGAAAGAAACATATGGAATTGAAGTTCCAGCTGCGATATATGAGCAGATCATTGGAACGACAGAAGAGCCACTGCATCATTATTTAACGGAAGCTACAAATGGTCAGTTTGATGTGGAAGCTTTTACGTCACATGTTTCGGAGGAGCTTTCAAATGGGATTCTGCAGTTAGAGCTTCGACCAGGTTTTGAGCGAGTTTTTGATTATGCGGTTTCAGATGGCTTTAAGATTGGCCTTGCCACGAGTTCTGGGCGAGAATGGGTAGAACCAATTTTGAAGAAATTTCATTTGTTTTCACATTTTACAACCATCCAAACAGCTGATGATGTGAAACAAATAAAGCCAGACCCAGCGCTTTACCTTCAAGCAGCGGCAAAATTAGGCAGTAAACATATTTATGCCGTAGAAGATTCACTAAATGGCGTCATCGCAGCGCAAAAAGCTGGATTGAAAGTCTTGGCTGTTCCAAATGCCGCGACGGCGAACATCCAATTTCCAGAAGGAGTACCAGTTTTTCCAGATTTTGATTCCATTCCTTTGGAAGAAGTTTTTGCCAATTAAATAAAAATTTCGCTCTAAAAATTAAACACTAATTTTTAGAGCTTTTTTTATACCTTTGGATGAGAAATACGCAAAAAAAAAAATCTAATTTTATGTGCTTTTAAATGGTGTTATAAAGCCATTTTCAACTAAAGGAAGGTATTGCTTTATTGAATGAGGGCATGTATAATTCAAAACAATTGTGAGAGCTTAATCTAGATAATACATAACAATAATACCATCAGGAGGAGATGAAGCAACATGAAAAAAAATTAGATTATTAGTTATGCTAGGTCTTTTATTATTAGTTATTAGTGGCTCGATAACTGCTTTTGCTAAAGGAAATACAGCAGATACAAGATGGCATAATGAGTACAGATTTTGGAGTCCTTATGACCATTCTCCAGCAAGAATGAAGTTTAACACCAGTGCCTATTACAATAAAGTCACAGGGAGTAGTTTGAATACCTATGCTAAATTTTGGGCTGCACTTGGCGATGGGAAAGACGTATCAGATGGACATGTTTATAAACAACGATTGGGAAATCACTACATTTATACAATAAGGCGCTTGAATGGAATAACTATTATCCAATAAAAGTAAGAGTTGAATCTGCGAGATTTGAATCTTTTGCTATGTGGGGGGTATGGAGTCCAGATTCAAGACGATGATAAGCTACTAAGCACTCATCATTTGTTTTAATAATGTCCATTTAACACACCAAGAAACGAGGAAAACAATATCGATGACCCATTTTTTAAAGCTGAGATTACAGACAAATCAGCGACTGTTCGCCCTTTTGATAGGTTTAGCAATTGTTAGTGCTCACCTTTTAAAAGTTTACGGATTGTCTGTTAAAAAACATGTCACTTTTACTCCATATACTGCCTGGCTTTCAATGGACTTTTCAGGTACAAGCGCTTTTAATGCTCCTTTTTTATCTACTTTTGCCGATTATCGCTTCGCTTTCTGCCTCGACTATTTTTTTAGAAGATAAAAGAAACCATTTGATTTGCTATGTATTACTGACTTCCTCGCGAAAAAAATACTTTTCGATGCTGTTCTTGAAAACTTTTTTAACGGGTGCAGTTGTTGTTGCACTCCCACTGATTATAGATTTGATTGGTTGTTTTTTATTACTTCCAAACTTAAAACCAGATCCGCTTATCAATGTGAACCTTGGAATTTATGAAGGAAGTGGTGATTTATTTCCCCATTTATTTTATGCACATCCTCTTGTATATGCTCTTTTCAATATTGCCATTAGCTTTGTATTTGCAGGACTATTTGTGACTTTTGCGCTTGCAGCTTCCTTTTATATAAAAAATAAAATGGTGATTTTACTGCTTCCTTTTTGCTTACAACTTTTAAGTATTGCGGCGAACTCATTTGTCATGAAAAATATGGCTCTATCTCCTTTTGGCTTTTTGCCAGAAGCGATCACAACGTATGATAAAAGCTTTTTAGCGATCGTTCTTTATGGGGGAATCCTTTTTTTGGTCACACTATTTCTATACGTTCGTGGAGTTAAAAATAATGAAGCATTTTGAGAGCTTGAAATTTGCAAGAATCCGCTTGTCTCGTTTTTACGGAATTTATTTGGTTTTTGGTGGTCTCACCACTCTTTATTTCATTTTCACCTTTTTGCAGGCAGAGTCGAGTGCTGCTCTTATGGATGTGCAAGTTTTAATAGCCTTAAATCCTTTAGCCAGCATCCTGTTTGTTTTTATTCCTTGTTTACTCATCTTTCTAGCCATTTTGCCTGATGTGAGTGTTCTAGAAATGGCTATTTACAGGAAAAGGCAACTTTATTTAACTTTTCATTTTATCAAATTTGTCATAGCATTCGTAGTCATTTTACTACCGTGCATTTTGCAATATACATTTTATCTATATATACTTCTCCATTTACAAGGGCTTGATTTACTGGTAGTGGGCGGTTCATATGCTTTAATTTGGCTTGAAGCCTTTTTTACTGTTAGCACTTCTTTATTTATTTTTCCTTATCCTAATTAAAAACAAGGGAATGGCCTTGATACTCACTTATTCAATACTCGTTTGTGATGCTCTTTTTATATCAGGAAAACTTGGTTCAAGCTTTTTTTTGGAAAATAACATTTGCGAAAATCACGAATTTTGATCTCACCATTCAATTAACGGAACAACTTGAAATCATTGGGAAAGTGTGTCTGCTTCTTGCTTGTATTTTGGTGATTTTTTATAAGAAAGATGTGAAAAAATGATTTTCAAACTTTATAAGCAAGAAATAAGTGTTTATTTTTTACGGGAGAGATGGAAAATTGTATGCTCATTCATTTTGTTGCTTATGCTTATGTTTCTGCAGGCTACTGGCGCAGGTGAGAATGAAAATCTACTGGACAAATGGTTAAGCGGTCCTTCAAAAGTAGATTTAGATAATAACTTTTATCAATTTCCCATCCTCTGGTTTTGCTTTTTATTTTATCCAGTTTTTCCATCTTTATAATTATCTTGGTCGAGAAGAACAGCAAGATAAAGCCGTGTTTATTGCAAACGGGATGAATCGCCGAATAATCATCATCAGTAGGTTACTTACTGTTATGAGTTTTGCAGGGATATATTGGCTTGTATTTGTTAGTTTAAATGTCGTGTTTTCACTTTTTTAAAACTAGGCAGTATAGCTTAAATCAATTGGAAGAACTTGCTTTCTTGTTGCTTGCGCTCTTACTATGTAATGTTTTAGGAGTCGTTTTCCAGCTTGTTTTTAACACTATTTCAGCGCTTTTACTCACATGTATCATTCTGATTTTGTCCACAAGATTTTATCTGTTTTACTCTATTGTTAATGCTACGTTCAGTAGTCGATGGATAGATTATACGGAACTAACACGTATTAAAATGCTGTTTATGGCACTCTTTGTATTTTTATTACTTACTTATCTTGCTATTTTTATCTACAGGCAAAAAGACATCTTGAGAAAGTAGGAAAACATGGATTATATTAAGTTGTTTAATGTGACAAAAAAAAATAAGAGGACAAACGGTACTAGAAGGGATCACATTAACCTTGCAAAAAGGAGCGATATACGGATTAAGAGGGACAAATGGTTCGGGGAAAACAATGCTTTTACGGGCCATTCTAGGATTGATTCGGTTAAGCGATGGGAAAGTAGAAGTTTGCGGTGAGCCAATTTTGGCTGAAAAACGCTTTCCTGTTTCTACAGGACTATTGCTAGAAAACCCTTCACTTGTTTTTGAATTCAACGCCTATAAAAATCTTCAATTGATTGCGGCACTAAAAGAGGAACAGATAACGGATAAGGAGCTTAGCGCACTGCTAATAAAAGTCGGGCTTGACCCGAAAGATAAAAGGCGTGTGAAGCGGTTTTCACTTGGGATGAAGCAAAAAGTGGGACTTGCTCAAGCTTTGATAGGAAATCCAGAATTACTTATTCTAGACGAGCCTTCAAATGGATTAGATGAAGAGAGTGTTGAAAATCTAAAACACTTATTACTAGAAGCAAGGGGAGGTGGGGCGACATTAATTTTAACAAGTCATGATCGGTTCTTTTTGGAGGATATTTGTGATGAAGTGATTGAAATAAAAAATGGAAAACTGGTAAACAAACAAGACGAGGTATAAAAATGAGCAAAATCAAATTATTGGTAGCGATACCTGTAGTTCTAGTGCTAGGAGTTTTACTTATTTTGGGATATCAACATGCAAACCAACCATTTCGTGATTTTACGATGAGTGAGAAGAAGCTTGTGAAAGATAGGTGGGTAGAAACGGCTGATTACAAGCTAAAAGTGGTTGGTGTGAAAGAGGAGAAGCAAAAGAAAGCTGGAGAACTGGCTTGGTCGAATCTGATTGTTTCTGTTTTGATCGAAAACAAAAAGCATCAAAATATAAGAAGTCAATTGCTGGGAGAAATTTTTCTTTCGTCAGAAAAAGCAAGTTCGGGGCAAGCTCTAGATATTTTGAATGAAGATGGGCATTCTGCGGTTTTTAAACTTGGAAAAGCGATCCCTTGCCAAATTATTTTTGAGACGCCATTACGAGATGTTACGGATCTTACGAAGGTATGGATGACAGTGATGCAAAACAAGGAACATCAATATACAAAATATGTTTATCATTTTTAAAGAGGCTTAGACAAAATGAAAACATGAGGCCAACTAGCTAAAAGGAAAAGAACAGAAATCGTTCAATGAAGCCATTTGTGAAAATGGTATGTTTGACGATTCTGTTCTTTTTTGTTTTATGTCCCAAACACTTTTTGTTAATTGAATGTCAAGCGTTCCATGCGGTCAAACGCTTCTTTTAAGACGTTAAGATCCTGGGTGGCGGCGAGGCGAACATAATTGTCACCGCTATCTCCAAAAGCGCGTCCAGGGATTATGAGGACTTGTGTTTCTTGCAAAAGATATTCGCTAAAAGCAACTGAATCCATCCCAGTTCGGCTGATGTTTAAAAAAGCATAAATCGAACCTTTTACTGGATGAAGCGACAGATAAGGAATTTTCGCTACGCGTTTTTGGACGTATTCGAGTCGCTCTTTAAAAGTATTAGCTACTTTCGGAATAAGCGTTTCTGCGTGATTAAGGGCGTAAATTGCGGCCCGCTGTGAAGGCGTTGGCGCAGAATAGGTGATGCCTTCATTAAGAAGCTTAGCGGCTTCATTGATATAGGACGGGGAAATCATGTATCCGAGTCGCCATCCAGTCATCGCGAAATTTTTAGACATGCTGCCGAAAGTAATCGTGTGTTCCGGCGCAAGGGAAGCCATCGGTATGAAGTCTTCATAGAAACAAAAGCCATCATAAACTTCATCGGAAAGAATGTAGAAATTGTGCTTTTTCGCAAGTTCTGCAATCTTTTCAAGTGTTTCTTTTGAAAATACAGCTCCTGTTGGGTTGTTTGGTGAATTTAAAATGAGCGCCTTTGTCCGGTCTGTAATGGCAGCTTCTAAAATGTCCGTATTAATCATGAAATTATCTTTTTCATAGGTTGGGATAAATACGGGACTACCACCAGAATTTAAAACTTGGTCTTTATAAGGCGAAAAATAAGGCTCGTGAATAATGACCTCATCGCCTGGATCAAGAAGAACCTGGAGGGCTAAATACATGCCGTGAAGCGCGCCTACGGTTGCCCGGATTTGATTTTCAGCAAACTCAAGCTTGTATGTTCTTTTGAAAAACGCTTGGATGGCCCGGATCAATTCGATGTCACCGCCGGACTCTGTATACTTTGTCGCGCCGCGTGAAACGTCCGCAAAAGCTGCATTAATGATGGCTTCATCCGTGATTAAATCGGGATCGCCGATCGATAAATCTAGAATGTTAGATGTCTTTTTGGCCAGAGTACCGATATCCGCTAAAATGTTCACAGGCGTTTCTTGAAATTTCTTTGCCATGTTGTTTTTGTCCATCCGAGTTCCTCCTCATAAAGAAAAAAGAACGCAAGCTGCATTCCTTTTTCTTTTTATTTTAACATAAATTAAGAGAGTACTTTCCCTAAAAAATCTTTCGTACGTTCGTTTTTCGGATTGCCAAACACTTCATCAGGCGTTCCTTGCTCTTGGATGATGCCTGCATCCATGAAAACAACACGATCTGCTACTTCACGAGCAAAGCCCATTTCATGTGTGACAACAACCATTGTCATGCCTTCTTTTGCAAGTTCTTTCATAACATTTAACACTTCGCCAACCATTTCTGGGTCAAGTGCCGATGTGGGTTCATCAAACAGCATAACATCTGGGTTCATAGCGAGCGCACGTGCAATGGCGACACGCTGCTGTTGGCCGCCCGACAAATTGGCAGGGTAACTTGCGGCCTTTTCAGCAAGACCTACTTTTTTAAGCAACTCCATTGCTTTCTTGTTTGCATCTTTTTCGCTTTCGCCTTTTACTTTTGTTGGTGCAAGCGTCAAATTTTGGAGCACAGTTTTATGCGGGAAAAGGTTAAAAGCTTGAAAAACCATGCCCATACGTTGACGGAGTTGGTTGATATTTGTGCCTTTAGCAAGTAAATCATTGTCTTCAAAAATCACGTGTCCCTCTGAAGGTTTCTCGAGTAAATTGAGGCAACGAAGCAAGGTGCTTTTCCCGCTACCAGAAGGACCAATTACAACAACAACTTCTCCAGCATCAATCTCTAAATCAATTCCTTTTAAAATCTCGTTTTTTCCATAGTGTTTGTGTAGGTTTAGAACATTAATCACTAGTTTTGAATCTCCTTTCTGCAATGCCCAAAAGTCTGGAGAGACTGAATGTAAGGACAAAGTAAATGAGTGAAGTGATGATTAGTGGAACAAATGGTTTGAAACTTGTGCCTTGTACAACGCCAGTCATAAACATAAGTTCGCCCACACCGATAACTGAAACGATGGAAGATTCTTTGATGACTGTGACAAATTCGTTACCTAAAGCAGGCAAAATATTTTTAATCGCTTGCGGCAAAATGATGAAACGCATAGCTTGATTTTGCGTCATGCCGAGTGAACGTGCAGCTTCTGTTTGGCCTTTGTTAACAGCGGTGATTCCCGCACGGATAATTTCAGCAACATAAGCAGCACTGTTAAGCGAGAGGGCGATACAGCCTGAGATGAAGGCTGAAAGATTTAACCCAAAAACTTGTGTTCCAAAAAAGACGATGAAAATTTGAACAAGAAGCGGCGTGCCGCGAACGAATTCGATATACCACGTCGCAGGCCAGCGGAGCCATCTGGTTTTGGCAAGTTTCATAAGCGCTAGAAGAGCTCCAAAAATAGCGCCGCAGAAAACGCCGATGGCTGCTAAAACGATCGTATATAGTGTCCCTTTTAAGAAATAGCTTCCATACTGACTGAAGAAATTACTTTTTTGGAACATCAATTCGTTGGCTTCTTTTTGGTAATCTTTCAGCAGTTTTTTATCTTTGATTTCTTTGATGGAATGGTTCACTTGATCTTTTAAAGTCGTTGCTCCTTTTTCCATGGCAACGGAAGTTTCTTTTCCACCATTGATGAACTTTGCATCAGAAATGGTGAGTGTGTCATCTTGGCTAGCATATGCTTCGGCAACGGGTCCTTCAAGAACGACAGCATCAATCTTATTGTTTTTTAAGTTTAAAATTAAGTCAGGTACTTTTTGAAGTGAAGTGACGGTTGACCCGGTCAATTCTTTTTGAGCTAGTTCTTCTTGAGTTGTTTGTTTTTGTGCGCCAACTTTTGTCCCGCTGAAGTCGTTGGTGGATTTTAGTTTGTCTTTATCCGTTTTTCGGATGACTATTTCTTGTTCGACTGCCATATAGGGGTCAGAAAAGTCAACTTCTTTTAGTCGTTCGGGTGTGGGGGACATGCCTGAGATGATTAAATCGATTTTACCGGTTTTTAAAGCACCAAGCAGGCTGTCGAAACCCATTTCTTTGATGCTCAGTTTGACACCCATATCATCTGCGATTTTTTGAGCGATACTGATATCAAAGCCGACAATTTCATCTTTTCCTTTTACCGTTTGATGAAATTCGTAAGGCGGATAATCCGCCGACAAACCAACCACTAATTGTTTTTTATCTTTAATTTGTTGCAGTGAGTCGTCGCTTGCCGCTTTGGCAGAAAGAAACGGCATGCAAAGCGAAAAGATAAATATGACGATAAAACTGATGATGGCTAGTTTTTTTGAGTGTTTAACAGTAAGCATATCTGCAACTCCTTCTCTTTTTGGTAAGTTTAGTATGTAATAATAATACATTAAATTGATTAAATATTCAATAGCGGATTTAGAAAAGTTTTATTTAAAGGAAGGAATTGCCGTTTTCGTTGCATAAATGATGTATTTACAAACCGATTTTGCTTAAAATAACAATGAAATAACTCAGAAAGAAAAAACTGTCAGGAACATTTGTATTTTCATCAATGAGCTGTAAGAGAACTTGCTGATTTTGGATAATGATAAAAGCACTTTCTTGTCCATGGAAAAGTATAGTTATGCGATCAATTGTATTTTTTTGGATAATTTCAATGGGGAATTCTGATTCAGTTGTGAATAGATGAAGAAAGTTTCTAGAGGTTTCGTCTTCATAGAAGGCAAGTTGTTTGTCGTTCTCTAGGTCATGAAAGACAACGGCTGCATCATCGCCTTCGCGCCAAGCAATTTCAAATGTTAAAGCCGCAAGCTCTTGTTTTTCACGAGGTTCAGTTGAAAAAAGACTAGCATCACGAAAAAAAAGAAATTTTGGCTGGTGATTTCATGATTATACCGATAGTTTCCCCGTTTTCTTTGTGTACGTTAACGGGCTGTTTATTTACGAGTGCTGCTGGTTTTTTAAAATAATAGCGCATGTTTTTTACTCCTTTTTTGCTTTTATTCCCGCTTTTTCGTGGGTGAAACGGCGCAAATCGAATAAAAAAAGTCACAACCGCATTGGTCATGACTTGAGAGTCTGATTTATTTTATAAGAACAGATTTAAGATGAAGAACATGAGAGCGGCAACTGCAGCTGAAATTGGCAGTGTAATGATCCACGTAATAATCATTCGTTGTGCTGTATCCCATTTGACCCCTTTGATACGGTGAGCCGTTCCAACTCCGAGAATAGAAGAACTGATCACGTGTGTCGTACTAACAGGTAGATGAATAAAAGTAGCACCGAAAATGACAATAACAGAACCAAGGTCTGCTGCAACCCCATTAACCGGTTTGATTTTCATAATTTTGCCACCGACTGTCTTAATGATTTTCCAACCACCGATACTCGTTCCAATTGCCATTGCGAGCGCACAGGAAACTTGTACCCAAAGCTGAACATCATCACCCGACTGGAAGCCGTTTGCAATTAAAGCCATCGTAATGATCCCCATCGATTTTTGCGCATCATTTGTACCGTGTGTATAAGATTGAAGCGCAGCTGTTGCAACTTGAAGGAACCTGAAATTACGGTTTGTTGTCGATAAGTTCAAGTTCTTTAAGAAGACTTTAAACAGCGTATAGATGGTATAACCCGCAGCAAATGCAAGAAACGGAGAAGCGATTAAACCGATAATGATGGTTACAAATCCTCCGTATTCAATTGATGCAAACCCAGCAGAAGCAATGGCAGCTCCGGCGATTGAACCAATTAGCGCATGCGAAGAACTACTTGGAATTCCGAAATACCAAGTAAGTAGATTCCAAAATATCGCAGCAAGAAGTGCAGCTAAAATAACAATTTCACCATGTGGGATGCTGAACGGATCGACAATATCTTTTGTTATGGTTTTTGCTACACCAGTAAAAGAAATCGCACCAATAAAGTTCATAACTGCTGCTAGTAAAATAGCGTGCCTAGGCTTAAGGGCTTTTGTGGAAACACTTGTAGCGATCGCATTTGCTGTATCGTGAAATCCGTTGATCAAATCAAACGTGAGTGCAGCAAGTACAATGACCACTGTAATAAGAAATAATCCTTCCATGATCGGCTCCTTATGCGTTCTTCATGACAATTGACTCAAGTGTATTAGCAACACTTTGACAGTTGTCTGCAACTTCTTCTAGATCTTCATAAACTTGTTTTTTGCGAATAATTTTAATCGCATCTGTTTCTTCTTGGAATAATTTAATAAGTGATTCGCGGTAAACTTCATCGCATTGCGATTCATAATCTTTGATTTTTATGGCTAACTTACGCACATCTTTCAGTTTCTTATTGAAAACAAGATCAACTGCTTTTTCGATCTCAACAGTGCTTTCTTGGATCGCTTTAATAAATTTCAACATGTATTCGTCATAATGAGTAATCTGACAGATTTCAAGTGAAAAAGCAGTTTGTTCAAGACCGTCCATTACATCATCTAAACGGTTTGTAAGCTCAAGCATATCTTCACGCTCGATAGGTGTAATGAAGGCATCGTTTAATTCCATGATCATTTTGTGAACCATTGTATCACCGGTCGTTTCATATTCTTTCATTTTATCTGAAAAAGTATGTAAGTCCCCAAGTGAATCAATGTTGTAGGTAGCAAAAAAGTCAGCTCCCTCGTGAAGATTCACAGCAATGTCATGTAGTAAAGATGCAAAGCGGTCTTTCTTATTTTTAAAAGCCATTTTCTTAAATTCCCCCGATCCTTTAAGTAAGTAATTTTTGCAAATGAATTCCTTGTGTTTAAAAGGTTTTTCTTAACAATATGCTTACAAAAAATTAAAACGTATCAACTTGAAATTTACCACATGATAATACTAACATATCGAGCACTGAAATAGGAAACTTTTTTTGGGTTAAAATAAGGCGGAGAAAGACTGCAATCGTTTACAAATGGGATTGTTAGCGCAACATGCGTTTTTTTTTGTCATGAAAAATTAACTTATTATTAGGAAGGAAAGCGGAAATTCGGTATACTGAGAATAGAACTTTCTAAACAAGGAAGCGGGTTTGAAGGAGGCTTTCAGATGGTGAAAACCGTGCAAGATAAATACCAGCTACAAAATGGAAGTAAAATTCCTTACATTGGGCTTGGAATTTTTCAAATGAGTGAAGAAAAATATATCACACAAGCGGTTGTAGAGGCGATTAATGCAGGATATCGCTTATTTGATACGGCAGCTGTTTATAATAATGAACGTGAAGTTGGTGAAGCGATTCGCGCAGGAGGGGTTTTGCGAGAGGAACTTTTCATCAGTTCAAAAATTTGGAACGGTGACCAGGGCTACGATGAAACACTATTTGCCTTTGAGCGGACGCTTAAGAATTTAAACTTAAACGAACTCGATTTGTACTTAATTCACTGGCCACTCGCAGGAAAGTATCGAGACACTTGGCGTGCGATGGAGCGACTTTACGCTGAGGGAGCGGTGAAAGCAATTGGTGTCGCGAACTTTAAGGAACATCATCTAGAGGATTTGCTTGCCGTTGCGAATGAATTACCTGTACTTGACCAAGTAGAAACGCATCCACTTCTCCCTCAAAATGAACTACGAACGTTCTTGAAAAAACATGGGATTGCTCATGCGGCTTGGTCGCCTCTTGCAAAGGGTACGCTTATGCAAAACCCAGTGATTCAAGATATTGCGAAAAAACACGGGGCGCAAGTTGACCAAGTTATTTTACAATGGCATTTATTACGAGACACGATTATTATTCCAAAATCGATTGCTTCATCGCGGATTAAAGAAAATGCGAAGTTATCCTATTTTGAGCTAGATAGGGAAGATTTGTATAAGATTAGTAAACTAGAAACCGGAAAATATGTGGGACCTGATCCAGATGATTTAGCTTACTTTCTTGAAAGCATGAAGCGTGAAGAAGAGCAGCTTCAAAATGCACGCGACAATCGTTAAATAAACACCTCAAAACTTTGGCTTACTTAGTTTTGAGGTGTTTTTTAATCAATGATAAAGTCCTTAGGTGGACGAGCTTTGACCGATAAGGTTTGATTTAAAAATGGATGGAAAAATTCAAGTTGTTCTGCGTGTAATAAGGTTCGTTTTGCAAGTTTTGCACCACCATAGAGCTTGTCACCGATGATCGGGTGATGAATACTTGCCAGATGGACACGGATTTGGTGAGTGCGTCCGGTTTCAAGCTTTAACCTGACAAGGCTTGTAGCATTTGGATAGGTTTCAAGCCATTCCATATGCGTGATTGCATTTTTTCCGGTAGGGCTGATGCACATTTTGTTTGGATGATGCCGGTCAGTTCCAATTCGTTCTTTGATGGTAAGGGTTTCTGGTGTTTTGCCGCTAACTAGTGCTAGATAAATTCTATGGATGTTGCGGTTTTCAAGTTGCCAAGAAAAAGCAGCGAGGCTCAAGGGATTCTTAGCGAATAAAACCAAACCCGAAGTTTCTTGGTCAAGTCTATGAACGGCAAACGGGGAAGAAGTGGGATCGTGCTTTAAATACGCTGCGGCAAAATTCGCGAGTGTCCCGGTTTCATCAGGGCTATTTGGGTGTGTCTTAACGCCTGCAGGTTTATTTAAAACGAGAATAAAATCGTCTTCGTATGAAATGTCGAGTGAGCCTGACTCAATTTTTGCGGCATTTTCTTTTTGAAGGGGGACTGTTAAAATTTGTCCGGCAGAAAGCTCGCTTTCCCAGTTGGGTTTATTCGAACCGTCCAGTGTGAAGTCTTGTGACATCCGGAGTTCGTGCCGCGACTTTTTTCCTAAATGGAATGTATCCCGAAAGAGCTCCGTTAAAGTTTGGCTTTCCCATTCAGGGAGAATTTCAATTTTTAGCATAATTATAAGCCTCCTTGGCAGCAAAAAGCTGGAACTTTCTGCAAAGCTCCAGCTTTTTGCTTTTTAATCGTCATCTTCATCATCATTTTGTTCGGATTCAGGTTTTGCTATTTTGATGATTTCAAGGTATTCAATGTGATGCGGTTCTGCTTCTTTAACGCGGAAGATATAGCCGCCATATTCAATTTCATCGCCGACTTCGACTTCGTAGTTTTGTGTCAGGAACCAGCCGCCAATCGTATCAACTTCTTCTTCCTCAATATCTGTCCCAAGAATATTATTCACTTCATCAATCAAGAGTTTGGCATCTACAATATAATGCCCATCTTTGATTCGGCGAATTTCAGGAATCTCATCTGCATCAAATTCGTCTCGAATGTCCCCAACGATTTCCTCGATGATATCTTCGACTGTGACAAGTCCAGATGTGCCGCCATATTCATCAAGCAAGATCGCGATATGCGAACGCTCTTTTTGCATTCGGAATAAAAGTTCTTTGATCGGAATGGTTTCAATAACCCGAATAATGGGTTTGACATAAGGATCAATATTGAATTTTTTATCAGAACCATGTTCTACGTAGGCAGATAAAATTTCTTTTAGGTTTAATACCCCGATAATGTGGTCTTTATCGCCATCAATAACGGGATAACGAGTATAACGCTCGGTTTTCATAATATCAGATAGATCAGAAATATTCGATCCAGCATCGATTGTGACAATTTCCGTTCGTGGAATCATCACTTCTTTTGCCATTCGTTCGTCAAAATCAAAAATTTTATTAACGTAGCGGAATTCAGATTGGTTAATCTCACCGCTTTTGTAGCTTTCTCCAACGATAATGCGCAATTCTTCTTCTGTGTGCGCCACTTCATGTTCATTCGCGGGTTCTAGTCCAAATGCCTTCGAAATAAGGACGGAAGACTCATTCAACAACCAAATGAATGGAAACATGATTTTATAGAAATAATGAAGCGGTCTTGCAACGGTCAGCGCGACAGCTTCTGTTTTATCAATTGCAAGTGTCTTTGGAACCAGTTCTCCAACAACAACATGCAAGAATGTGATGAGAATGAAAGCAATCACAAAAGAAAGCAAGGTTACAATCGAATTTGGTACATGTAAGAGTTCAAAAAGCGGATGTAGCGCGGCTTCAACGGTCGATTCCCCGAGCCAACCTAATCCTAGTGAACTGATCGTAATCCCAAGCTGACAAGCTGATAAGTAAGCATTCAGATGGTTATAGATATAACGAGCCAGTTTTGCTCGCTTACTTCCTTCTGATATCAACTGATCGAGTCGACTTGGTCGCATTTTGACAATCGCGAATTCGGTCGCAACAAAAAAGGCCGAAACACCGATCAAAAGTGCGATGATTAAAAATTTAATGGTAAGTATCAATCGTAGGTCATTTACAGAATAACTCTATAAATGACTGCCACCTCCTAGGTAATCTTGATTTTTAGAAAGGAGTAGGCTGTCTGGCTTAGAGGAGAAAATTCTCAAAGCGAAGCGCCTACTGGATGGATAATGAATTAAATTTGAAATTAGTTGCACTGCCCCATTCGAAAATCCCCTCCTTCTCCGAATTGGTAAAGTTATCTAAATTATAATGGAGAATGAAAAAGAACACAATAATATTCTACTTTTCAAAAAAAGGTTCAATGTGAACGAGTGTATAAGCGGTTGGAAATTTTGAACGAATTGCTTGTTCGATTTGTTCAGTAATTTCATGACTACGTATGACATTTAAATTTGGATCAACGGATACTGTCAAGTCAATCCAGATCCGGTTTCCATTAAAGCGAGCTTTGATATCCTTTATTTCTTTCACTTCTGGCACGTCGTGAACAAGGTTGTGGATGATTTCAAGTTTAGAGACATCAAATCCATCTGTTAAGCTATGTGCGGCATCAAAGAAAATTTTTACGGCGGTATAACCGATCAAAATACCAACAAGTAGCGCAGTTACAGCATCCACCCAAGGGAAACCAAGCACGGCAAAAATAATGCCGATAAATGCACCAAAGCTCACTAATGCATCGGAGCGATTATCGAGTGCGGCAGCTTTTACTGCTTGGCTATCGATTTTTTTCGCAAGACGGTTATTATAAAGATAAATCCCAAACATGAAAATGCCGGAGAAGAAAGCGACAATGGCTGTTAAGGTATTTGGTGCGGCAAAGTTTCCTTTAAATAAGTTGGATATCGAGCTAAAGATAACTTCGAGACCGACGAGTAGCATGATAAAAGATGCAACGAGTGAACTAATCGTTTCAGTTCTACGGTGCCCGTAAGCGTGATCGGCATCAGGTGGGATGCGTGATATCCGGAGCCCGATTAGTAAAGCGACAGAAGCGATGACATCGGTTGTGTTATTCAAACCGTCGGCAAACAGTGCGTCAGAATGTCCAAGTAAACCGACAATAACTTTGACGACAGCAAGAAAAAGATAAGCTAAAATACTCAGTAAGGCTGCTTTTTCTCCTTTTTTTATATCTTGATAGCCATCCAATTTAAACGCCCTCCATTACAAAAATCTCTCCGAAAGATTTCGGAGAGACAAAGTTAAATTTCAATAAACTGTTTCTTTAAACTCATGACAAGAACGGCGATTTGCTCGCAAATTTCCTGATATATGGCCCACTTTGATTGTGTGCTTTTGGCATGCTCTGGATCTTTGATATCCCAGTAGACGATTTTTTTTCTGGAGTGTTTCTGGATAGTGCGGCGCGATTTCATAAGTCGAATCATAAATCGTGACAATTAAGTCGGCCTTTTCTAGAAGTTTTTGACTAGGGACATAAGACAAACTACTCGGAGTATCGATTGCAAACTCTTGAAGCGCCTCAGACACGAAATGTGTTTTGCGAGCCTTGAGCCAAGAACCGCTGATGAAGGTCACATCAGAAAGTTTGAGTTTCTTCGCCCACGCTTCCGCGATCAAGCTGCGAATATGCGATTGTGACAAGAAATAAATCAATTTTTTTTGGCATTTTTAATTCCTTTCCGTGTTGTCTTTCTGAAGATCTTTCTAAAAAGTCCTTCTGTCCATACTTGTTGTCTACCCAGTTTCGTTTTTTGGGAAACATCTTTTTTTATTTTCAGCTATTTTGGCATAGGCAAATGGGAAGAGAAAAAAATAAGGCTTAGGGCGGTAGAAAAAATTCCTCATTTAGCGTAAAATAGTCGTAGTTCAGTGTGCAATTTATCAACGGTGAACTAAATTTAAAGGAAAGTTAGGAGATAAGTTTGGAAAATTTTAAACAGCTGATTTTAAAATCAATCAAACAATTTTTCAGCTTTATCTGGAAATGGCTTGGAATTTTTTGGAATAAATTGCGCCGTTTTATGAAGAATAAACATATTATTAAATGGATTATTTTATTTGTACTACTTGCGATACTTGGGTTTATTATTTATTTAACGGTTGTGGCCAAATCTGCAGATATCGATGCGCTCAAAAAAGGATTAGAAACGGCTACGATTGTCTATGACAAAGATGGCGATAAAGCAGGCGAGCTTTCGTCAACGGATGCGACTTTTGTTAAAATCGATAAGATATCTAAAAACGCGCAAAATGCGGTTGTCTCAGTCGAGGACCGAAAATTTTATCAGCATAATGGGTTTGACTTAAAGGGGATTTTCCGGTCAGCGTTTGGTTTGGTTAAAACCGGTGGAATTACTGGTGGTGGTAGTACGATCACGCAGCAACTTGCGAAAAATGCCTTGCTTAGTCAGGAGCAAACATTCACGCGAAAAGCTAAAGAATTGTTTATGGCGCGTGAAATTGAACGGACGTATTCAAAAGATGAAATTTTAGAGATGTACTTAAATCGTTCTTACTTTGGAAATGGTGAATGGGGCATTGAAAATGCTTCGAAAAAATATTTTGGAAAAAGTGCTTCTGAGCTTACAGTTCCTGAAGCGGCGATGATTGCGGGGTTGTTACAAGCGCCTAGTGCCTATGACCCGTATAAACATTTGGAACGAGCAACGGAGCGACGCAACGTCGTTTTAAAAACGATGCTCGAAAATAAAAAAATTAGCAAGAGCGAATATAATACCTATCGAAATACGAAGGTGGCGCTAAATAATAAAGCGTCTGATCCACTGGCTAATAAGTATCCGTGGTATGTGGACGCGGTTATCAATGAAGCCGTAAATAAAGCAGACGTTTCACAAGACGAAATCATGCGTAAAGGATATAAGATTTATACGCAGCTTGATCAAAATTATCAAACTTCATTAGAGAGTATTTATGATAATAACTATTATTTCCCACAAGGTACCAGTGATGGAACGCTGGTTCAGTCTGGTGCGGTCTTAATGGATCCAGCAACCGGGGGGATTAGAGCCTTGATTGGAGGCCGTGGGGAGCATACTTTCCGTGGCTTTAACCGGGCAACGCAAATGCGCGCACAACCAGGTTCAACGATGAAACCTCTCGCAGCTTACGTGCCGGCGCTTGAAAAAGGCTGGAATGTCGACACTATGCTAAAAGATGAAAAGAAAACTTACAAAGGCAATTATACGCCAACAAACGTAAGTGGAACGTATCAAGGGGAGGTTCCAATGTACGAAGCGGTAGCGCAATCGATTAATGCGCCAGCTGTTTGGACCTTGAATGAAATTGGTATCAAGCGTGGCATGAAGTCTGTTGAGCGATTTGGAATTCCGCTTGAAGAAAGTGATGATACGCTTGGACTCGCACTTGGTGGGTTGAGTAAGGGAGCGACGCCAGTTGAAATGGCCGCAGCTTATGCAACTTTTGCAAATAAAGGCGTAAAACCAACTGAAGGCTACGTTATTAGTAAGATTGTCGATCCATCTGGGAATACGATTTATGAACACGAACCAGAGACGAAACGAATTATTTCGGAAGATGTTTCAGATGAAATGACTTCGATGTTGCTTGATGTTGTGAATAATGGAACGGGACAAAATGCAGCTGTAGCTGGTTATGAAATGGCCGGAAAAACTGGTTCAACGCAAGTTCCGTTTGATGATAAGAGCGGCACTAAAGATCAGTGGTTTGTGGGTTATACGCCAAACCTTGTCGGGGCTGTCTGGATGGGATATGACAAAACGGATGAAAGTCATTATCTAAAAACGAATAGCTCGAGCGGTGTAGCAAACTTAGCACATTATGTCATGAAGAGTGGTCTCAGATACTTGAAACCTGAAGACTTCGCAACGAAGAGTGCCGCTCAAATTACGCAGAAGAAAAAAGCGGATGAAGCGAAAAAAGAAGAAGAAAATAATGATTTCTGGAACTCGGTGAAAGAAAAAGCGGGTGAAGCAGGCGACGCGATCAAAAAAGGTGCTGGCAAAGTCAAAGAATTTGGCGGCAAAGTAACAGACGAGATTGGCGGCTGGCTCGGCGGAAATTAAAGAAAAGCGTGCGACACTTCGTCGCGCGCTTTTTTAATCGGTAGTTGACCACTAGACGCCTTCTGTTATACAATATATATAACAGGATGTTGAGGAGGAAACGTGGTTGGAAATTGCAGGCATTGATTTAACGTTATTATTACCTATTTTTATTTTATATTTGATTTTGCTCGTTACGGCGCTTGTTGATCTTATTCGACACTGGCAGGTGAGGAAAAATCCGGTTGTTTGGCTTGTTGTGATTCTTGTAATAAGTTCATTTGGTGCGATTGCTTACTTTATTTTTGGAAGGAAAGAACAATGACGACACTTAAAATCAATCAATTATCAAAACAATTTGAAAGTAAAAAAAGCTGTCAAGGAAGTGTCTTTTTCGGTTCAAGATGGGGAATGTCTGGCGTTAATTGGTCCGAATGGTGCGGGGAAAACAACGCTTATTAATATGCTAGTGCAAATTTTAAAGCCGGATCAAGGAACGATTTTACTGGATGGGGAGCAAATTAGCGGAGCTCGTGAAAAAATAGGATTTTTACCGCAATATCCTGCTTTTTATGGTTTTATGACGGCGGTCGAGACACTTCGGTTTATGGGAAGATTATCTAAAATGAGCGGAAGGGAGCTTGAAGCGCGCATTGATGAGGTGCTCCGGCAAGTTGGGTTAGCCGAGGAAGGCAAGAAAAAGGTAAGTGGCTTTTCAGGGGGGATGCGGCAACGGCTAGGTATCGCCCAAGCAATTTTGCATAAGCCTAAACTGCTGGTTCTTGATGAACCGGTTTCTGCACTTGATCCGATTGGCAGGCGGGAAGTGATTACGCTGATTGAAGCGCTGAAAAAGGAAACGACGATTTTGTTTTCAACGCATATTTTGCAAGATGCCGAGGAAATTTGTGATCGTATTGCGATGATGCGTCGGGGTGAAATTGTGCTTGATAAGCCGCTTTCTGAAATTAAAAGGGAGGCAAGTACGTCTGTTTTTGAAGTGGAGTTTGCTCGCGATCCGGAGTCGTGGTTTGAAGCGATTAGAAAAAGTGATCGCTGGATTCGGGCAGAACGCATTGGAACAGTTTGTCGCTTTGAAGCGAAAAATCGGCGCGAGGACGGAGAATGGCTGTTTATAGAGGCAGGAAAAGCAGGGCTCGATATTCAACGTTTTGAAAATATCCGCGAAAGTCTAGAACAAATTTTCATGAAGAAGGTGAGCGAATGAAAGCCTTGTTGGCAAAAGAGTGGCTTGAGAAAAAGCGCAATTTGAAATGGATTTGGCTTCCGGTCGTCTTTGCGATTCTAGGTTTAACGCAACCCCTCATGGTGAAATTTTTACCGGAAATCTTAAAAGCTGTAGGTGGAATTGAGAATCCGGATGCATTGTTACAAATGATGGGGGAACAAACGTCAGGAACCATTCTAGGGCAGACTCTAGCTTCACAATTTGATCAAATCGGTGTTATTATTTTTGCTGTTGCTGCGATGGGATGTGTTTCATCGGACCGCACAAGCGGCATGCTTGCTTTCATGATGACAAAACCGCTACGAATTTCAAGCTATTTAAATGCGAAATGGATCAGTGAAGGCGTAACGGCTTTTTGTGTGCTCTTAATTGGCTATCTTTTTTCCGTTTATTACACGGTTGCGCTGTTTGGAGAAATGGAATGGGAACGTGTTGTTGTAGCCTTTTTGATTTATATCATTTGGTTTGTGTTTTTAGTTGGTCTACTTATTTTATGTAGCGCAAGTTTTAACAGTGGGGCCGCTTCGGCAAGTATTACTGTAGTCGTTGCTATTTTGCTAATGAGCATAACGACTGTGGGTACAAAATGGCAAATGTTTAATCCGGCTTATCTAAGCCAAAATGCGGTCGCTTTTCTTGCAAATGGAAAAGGTCTTGAGCATTTTGTGGTTTGCTTGTTTTGGACATTTGGGCTGATTGTTTTGCTTTATTTTGCGACTTTTTGGGTGATGAAGAAAAAACCACTTCAAACTGAAAATCACTGAAAAAACATGCTATACTGGACAAAAAGGAGTGTGGCGTGTGGAAAGAATCGAAAAAGATACGTTTGGTGAGATTTCTGTTGACGCTTCTAAGTTTTGGGGCGCACAAACGGAGCGGAGTTTACGGAATTTTAAAATTGGCACGGATAAGATGCCGCTTGAAGTTATCGATGCGTTTGCGTTTTTAAAGAAGGCTTGTGCGACGGTGAATGTTTCGATGGGAAAACTTTCTGAAGCGAAAGGTGTAGCGATTAAACGGGCGTGTGATGAGATTTTAAGCGGCAAGTTAGATGAACATTTTCCGCTAGTTGTCTATCAAACAGGTAGTGGAACGCAAACGAATATGAATGTGAATGAAGTTGTGGCCCATGTTGCAAGCGAAAGAAGCGGTGAAATGATTCATCCAAATGATGATGTGAATATGTCGCAAAGCTCGAATGATACGTTTCCGGCAGCGATGCATATTGCGGCTTACCAAAAGTTACAGCAAGAGCTTCTTCCTGAGCTGGACAAATTTGAACGGGTGTTGAAAGAGAAAAAGGAAGCGTTTATGGAGATTGTTAAAATTGGCCGAACGCACCTTCAAGATGCGACGCCGCTCACACTTGGACAGGAAATTAGTGGTTATGAGGCGATGGTAAGCCGGGCGAAGCGCTTCATTGAGGAGAGCGGTAAGGAACTTCTTCCACTTGCAATCGGAGGAACAGCAGTTGGTACGGGCGTGAACGCACCAGATGGTTTTGGTGATGAAGTGGCACGCGAGCTTGTGAAGCTAACAGGATCGTCTTTTGTTTCGGATAAAAACAAATTTTTTGCGCTTTCTAGTCATAGTCCGCTTAATTTTGTTCACGGAGCACTGAGAAGTTTGGCAGCTGATTTGATGAAAATTGCTAACGATATTCGTTTTCTTGCGAGTGGACCGCGAAGTGGAATCGGGGAGATTTCAATTCCAGCGAATGAGCCGGGGAGCTCAATTATGCCAGGGAAAGTTAATCCAACGCAATGTGAGGCGTTAACGATGGTTGCTGCGCAAGTGATGGGAAATGATACGACGATTGAAGTGGCAAGCAGTCAGGGGCATCTCGAGCTAAATGTATATAAGCCTGTTATTATTTTCAATTTCTTGCAGTCGGTGAAGTTGCTTAGTGAGGGGGTGCGTTCGTTTCGGATGCATACTTTGGATGGGCTTCAGGCGAACGAGCAAGCGATTCAAGAAAAACTTGAAAATTCGTTGATGCTTGTTACGGCACTTAATCCACATATTGGTTATGAGAAGGCAGCGCAAATTGCAAAGGCTGCCCACGAAAAGGGTACGACACTACGAGCGGAAGCTGTGAATTCTGGATTTTTAACTGCAGATGAATTTGATGAATGGGTCGATCCACTTAAAATGACAAATTTGTGAACCAAGAATTTTTCTTGGTTTTTTTGTCATACTTTAGAATGAATTTTTGATGTAAAAGTTGTCGTATGCCTGCTTGTAGCTTATAATGGTAACACTTGAAAAAGGCGGTGCAGGCATGAACATTTGGATTTCGATACTAGTTATGATGATAATTGGTGGCTTTATTGGGATGATGACGAATTTTATTGCAATTCGGATGCTTTTTAGGCCCTATAAAGCTATTTTTATTGGGAAATGGCGGTTACCTTTTACGCCGGGATTAATTCCTAAACGACGTGATGAACTGGCTCAGAAAATTGGGCAGGTTGTAACGGAACATTTGCTTACAGGTGATATGATCCAAAAAAAAATTGCAAGATGAAGGACTGCAAGCAGGTCTCGTGCAGACGGCACAGGAATTTTTTAAGGAGAAGATGGCGCTAGAAACAACCCCTGCTGAGCTTGCGGAACTTGCTGGGTTTCAAAATGGTAAGGAACGCTTGGTAGAATGGGTTTCAAATAAAGCGGTAAGCGAAACGGAACGATTTTTGAATGAAAAAGAAGCAACAAAACTTGAAAATCTAATTCCTGATGCGGCAGATGCTTTTTTAACGAAGAATCTTGCTGGTTTTTCCGAGCTGGGAATAACGCGTGCATCAGATTATTTGCAAAGTGATGCGGGGAAAAAGCAACTTCATTTGATGCTTGAAACTTTTTTTGAAGAGCATGGGAAAATGGGAAGTTTTGCGAAAATGTTTTTAAATGTGGACTCCCTTACGGAAAAGGCACAGCGAGAGCTAGAAAAGTTATTAAAACGTCCTGAAATGAAAGAAGCGCTGGAAAATTTACTTATCACAGAGTGGCGTCAATTGCTTGAAAAAAAATTTAGGCGAGCTTGTCTCTTCCGAGAAGAAAGAAGCATTTTTACAACAAGTTGGGCATGAAGCGCGGGGGTTTCTAGAAAATGAGAAATGGTTAAATCGACCGCTTCAAGAGAATTCAGCGAAATATGAGCAGCAAATTGTGGAGTATCTTATTCCTTACGGGGTAGAAAGATTGCTCGCGTTTGCCTCAGATCATAGTGGGGACTTGCTGAACCGGCTAGAAATTGCAGCGCTGATCGAGTCACAGATTGCAACTTTTTCGCTACACGAGATGGAACAGATTGTAATCAGTATTTCTGGAAAAGAACTTAAAATGATTACTTATCTTGGAGGGATTCTTGGGGGCGTGATCGGAATCGTGCAGGGAATTCTGGCGTTATGGATCTAAAGGTGGCATCTCTGCCTCAGTTTTGTTATAGTTAGGAAAGAATAAATTTTAACTTGTGGAGGATTTTATTAATGAGCGAAAATATTTATGATTTAGCGCACGGCTTAGAACGTGGGATTCGTGAAACAGATGAATTCAAGAGCTTAGAAGAAGCTTATAAAAAAGTAACAGAAGATGCAGAAGCAAAGGAAAAATTCGATCGTTTTCGTGAAATTCAAATTACGATTCAAGAAAAACAAATGACAGGTCAAGATATTGATGATGAAACGGTTGATCGTGCGCAAAAAGTAGCAGAAGAAGTTCAACAAAATGAACTAATTCTTGGCTTGATGGAAAAAGAGCAAGCGATGAGCACAATTATTAATGATTTGAATCGCATCATCATGATGCCGCTTCAATCGTTGTATGAAGTGAAAGAATAAAGGAAAAAGATACTCGCTTACAAGCGGGTATCTTTTTTTGTGCCAAATTATATCTTGGAATTCGAGTGGGAAAGGTGGAGACCTAAAGGGAATAGAATGTATAAATTCACAAATTAGACACAGACAAATTTTTTTTGTTTGTGCTATTGTATACATATTGTACATGTTGAGCGAGAGCCAGTGAGAACACGATTTAACTGCTTTGGGAGGATACTTGAAAATAAATGGGAAATGTTAATCGAATATTACGTATAGCACAGATTGTTTTGATGGTTTTCACAATTTTTATGGTATTTGGGGGGATTTATCTTTTATTAAAATTTATCCCAGTAACTTTGATGGGGATTTTATACTGGGGCGTTATAGCGTTGTTTTATTTGAGCTTAGTCATTGGGCGATTGACAGGAATGGGAAATGGAATTGGTGGCATTCTAGTTATTTGCGGAGCACTTTGGAATGCGATGGCAAGTTTAAATGGGTATGAATTCATGATGATGCCAGAGTGGTTTTTTAAAGTTCCATGGGTGCTTGTTTTGGGTGGTTTGATTATTCTTAGTATGGATATGTATTTGAAACGTGAAGTTGTAAATTCTAACAAGTTGTTGACCAAAAGAAATTTTGGGGTGCTCCTTATGAATGTCCTCGTGATGATTGGCATATATTTTCTCATCCATGCACCACGCGTTACTTTAGCAAATGTGGATCAAGGTATTTCTATTTCCTACTTTACAGGAATTTATTTATATCTTTCGCTAGCTGCTATTTGGCTGACAGTTCTTGCTTTAGGTTTAGTAGTTGTAAATATTAAGCGAGCTTTTAAAATAGGAACTAGCGTTGTCAGTTTCCTGAGCATACTAATTTTGGATAGTATCTATTTTATGATTCCAGCGTGTTTTTGGTTTGGACTTAACCCGATCTTGTTAAGTTTGTATATGGTGACTTCTATAGCCGTGTTACCAGTAGCAAAAAGAGTAAGTGCTTAATCACTTACTCCTTTTGCTTATTTATACCATTTATAAACGGTTAACCTTCCTCATGTTTATGAAAACGAGGATTCTTGTCTGATAACAAGAGAACAGGGAATAAAAAATAGCTAGTATAAAGCGTGTGATCAAGCTTGCGAATTTGAAGACTCCTCGTTATAATAAGAACATATATTCGTTTTTTGGAGGGCTTCAAAATGACTAAGGTACGTTTTTTACATATCGCCGATTTACATTTGGATAGTCCCTTCACCGGGCTAAGCGCACTTTCAGATGTGGTTTACAAGGAGCTGAAAGATGCTGCTTATAAGTCGCTAACACGAATCGTTACGCGAGCTATTGCAGAACAAGTGGACTTTGTTTTGATTGCTGGAGATATTTATGATAAAGAAGATCGCAGTATTAAAGCGCAAGTTCAATTTTATAAAGAAATGAAACGGCTGCAAGAAGCTGAAATTGACGTTTTTTTTAATTCACGGGAATCACGATTTTCTTGAAAAAGATCGAGATGTTTTAGAGCTTCCAGAGAATGTCTTTACATTCGGAGAAACTGTCCAGTGTGTGACTTGGAAAGGAAAGTTTGGAGAAACAGTTCGTCTTTACGGGTTTAGTTATACGGAACGCCATGTGCGAGAAAAACGCCTAAATGAATTTCAAAAACAGGGAGAAGCAGACTTTCATATAGCGCTTTTGCACGGGTCTGAGGAAACGAAATCAAGTGAGCATGATGTTTATGCACCATTTAATTTGAGTGAATTGAAACAAAAAGGGTTTGATTACTGGGCGCTTGGCCATATTCATAAGCGTGAGATTCTCTCGGAACAGCCTGGTGTTTATTATCCAGGGAATATTCAAGGACGAAATCGCAAAGAAGTTGGTGCAAAAGGGGGGACGATTGTTGAACTCTCTCCGAAAGGTGCTTCTTTTGAATTTTTTGAAACGGCTCCTGTTGTTTGGGATAAACTGCAAATTGAGCTTGAGGGGAAAGTGGATCAAACGACGCTTTTCCGGAAATTAGAGAAGTCTTTACAAAGCCACCGTGAGAAGAGCCGGTCCTATATTTTAGAACTAGAAGTTTTGGCGGAGAATCCAGATGGAGTTAGTTCAGCTGACTGGTTGCAAATGTTTGAAGATGAAGTTTCTGCTGCACCGTTTGTATGGGTGAATGCGCTTAAATTTACCTCTAAACAGTCGCAATCAAATGATAGCTGGCAACAAGATCTTTTGCTAGCTGATGAGCTGAAAGCCGCTATTCAGGAATTGCGGGAAGAAGAAACTTTTTTCGAGACGATCGAATCGCTTTACCTGCATCCCGGAGTGCGCCAGTATCTGACTGAGCTTGATGAAGAAAAACAAGAGCAGCTTCTTTCAGCGGCGCTTATGAAACTAAATGAAACTTATGCAGAAATCGAGGATGGTAAAAAATGAAGATCACCTCAATGGAAATCGTTGGTTTTGGAAAATGGGAAAATACGACATTTGATAATTTTGGAGATTTCCAGATGGTTTATGGCGAAAATGAAGCTGGAAAATCTACGATCATGGCGTTTATTCATAGTATCTTATTTGGCTTTCCTGGAAAGCAAAGTTCACATTTGCGAATGGAACCGAAAAATAAAGGGGCTTATGGCGGTAAACTTACGCTTAGTGGGACTAAATTTGGTACGGTTGTAGTGGAGCGTTTGCGCGGGAAAGCGGCTGGTGATGTCACGGTCCATATGGAAGATGGTTCACAGCAAGGTGAAGCTATTTTGAACGAAATTTTAAATGGCATGGACCGGCACACGTATGAAGCTATTTTTTCTTTTGATATTCATGGTTTACAACAAATTGGACAAATGAAACAAGAAGAGTTTGAAAAGTACTTGCTTGCAACGGGAACGGCTGGCTCAGATCGCTTGCTTTTGATGAATGATTCGCTTAAAAAGCAGCTAAATGCGTTATTTAAACCAAGTGGCAAAAATCCAGAAATCAATCAGGCAGTGGAGTCGGCTCGAAAAAGTCGCGATGCTTATCTTGATTCGAAGGAACAAAATGAAAAATATGCTGGTCTTGTTGCAGAGCTCGAACGCTTAGAGCAAAAGGAAGCCGCACGGATGGAAAATAAACGTGCGCTTCAAATTGAGTTAGCGGATTTGGAACGATTAAAAGAAAAGTGGCCAATTTATTCGGAAAAGGAAGTTTTGGCGGAGCAGATTTCGAGACAAATCGATTTTCCGCCAGATGGATTGGCTCGGTTTGATCAACTGGAAACACGTTTTAATGAGCGAAATCATGAAAAGATGCAACTTGAAGAACGGAAAAAAGCTCTTGCTGAGCGGAATTTAGCGGAAAATGAGCTGGATGCCCATACGGCGGGGGCGATTCAAGATCTCTTGGAAAGTTTTCGAGTGTATCAGGAGCGCTCGCAGCAGCTGAGTGAACAAGAAACAGAATGTGACTTGCTACTAAGACAAATGGGAATGGATTTTTCTTTAAAGGAGTTAGATGCAGACTTCGATGAGGAAATAGGACAAATTAGTTTGGCGGAGCGAGAATTAGATCCGAGTGAACAGGAAAATAAATTTATGCTTGAAGCGGAACGTAAGGAAGAAAATCGCATCCAGCAAGAAGTGGATGAGCTAGAAAGCCTTTTATGGTCGAGTGAAAAGTTTCAAGAGAAAGAAGTGCAATTAAAGCATGTGAAGAAACAATCGCCATACCTACTTGGCGGCGCTGTTATTTTATTATTACTTGGCATTTCTTTGGCTCTTTTCGTTCCTAGCTTTCTCGGATATACATTGCTTGTGATGGCGCTAGTGCTATTTTTGTCTGGCTTTTTTAGGAAAGCAGGAAGTACGGATGAAGTGGCTCGGCTTGAACTTGAAGAACAACAGCGCTACCGGACAAAATGGAAAGAGTTGCTCGGGAAGCTGGATGATGTTTTGATGCGGATGGCTTCGCTTGAGGAAACGAAAGCGAAGCTCGCTCAGGAAAGAGAGCGGATTGAAGCGGAGAAAGCAAAGCTTTATGAGCAACTAGATTTGAAGCAAGGCGCTTCGTTTGAGGCGGATATGGCGTTTGTGAAGGAAAACTATATCAAGTGGTTGCGCCTTAAGGATTTGGAGGGAAGAAGGGATGCAGGGCGAGCTTTCTTGAAAGAGTGGGAAATGAAGTTGCAACAATTTCCAGCTGAAGGAGATACGCCTGAGGAGAAGGTTGCGAGTTTGCGGCATAAATTGCGGATTTATCGTGAAAATACAGCGAGTACGGCGAAAAATGAAGAAAAAATGGAGCAATTAGACGGGCAACTGGATCTGGCGCAACGGGATTTAAGGAAGTTGCGTGAGGAAATGGATAACTTACTAGTAGCGGCACAGACAAAGTCGGAGCTAGAGTTTCGCGAACTTGGGCTGCGTGATAAGGAGCTAAGTGCGGCGCGAGAACGTTACACTTTGTTAGCGGCTCAGTTGCCGGCAGCGCTCGATTTTTCGGCTTATCCCGACTTTGCAGCGCTCAAAGAAGCGGAACTAATGCGAAAGGAAGAGCTCGCGGAACTGGAAGCGGCACAAGCAGAATTTGAGCGGATGCGTGCGGAAAAACGACACGAAATTGCTTTGCTTGAAGAAGGCGGTACTTTTTCGTATTTAACACAGGAATATTATTTGAAACGCGACCGAGTTCGAGAATTGGCAGATGAGTGGATGACCTTAAAGCTTGCACAGGAGCTCACAAACCGAACAGTCGCTCATTTGCAGGAAACAAAATTCCCGAAAGCACTTGAACTTGCAACATTTTACTTTGAAAAATTAACGGGTAGCCGCTATACGAAGGTTTCGTTTAATGAAGCGAAACGAATTGAAGTAAAACGATCAGACCTTGTTGTTTTTTAAACCAGAGGAATTGAGTCAGGCGACAAAGGAACAATTATATCTTGCAATTCGACTGGCTTTGATTGAAATGATCGCGGAAGATTTTCCACTCCCCATTTTGATTGATGATGGCTTTGTGAATTTTGATGCGGAACGGCTGGATCTGTTGATGCAACTTTTGAAGTATCGTAAATACGAGAATCAAGTCATTTTTTTTCTCGTGTCACAAGGAAACTAGCAAATATTTTTCCGATAATCGAGTACTCGTGCTATACTAGGGGTAAAGTATTTTCAAGCAGAGAAGGCAGGCGATAAAATGGATAAAAAATTGTTGCTCCACGATGTTGGTGAGAGTGTAGACTTATTCTTATTGATTAAATCAAGTACAAAAGGAATAGCTAGTAATGGAAAGCCATTCTTAACTCTGATGTTGCAAGATAAGTCTGGCGAAATCGAAGCAAAATTGTGGGATGTCTCTGAAGAAGACGAATCAGCCTATGCGGCTGAACAAATTGTGCATATTGCAGGCGACATTCAAAACTACCGCGGGAGAAAACAACTTAAAATTCGACAAATTCGACTTGCGACCCCACTTGATAATGTGAGTGCCGCTGATTTGATGGAGACGGCCCCGCTTGATAAGGAAAAAATCGCAGATGAAATCACGCAATACATTTTTGAAATGAAAAACGCGAACTTGCAACGGATTACGCGTTCGCTGATAAAAAAATATCAAGGTGATTTTTATGAATATCCAGCGGCGATGCGTCATCATCACGAATTTGTGTCTGGATTAAGTTTCCATGTGGTTTCGATGCTAAGACTGGCCAAAGCTATTGCGGATCAGTATCCAAGTGTGAATCGAGATCTGCTTTATGCCGGTGTGATTTTGCATGATCTTGGTAAAGTGATTGAACTTTCAGGTCCAGTTTCGACTTCTTATACGCTTGAAGGAAATTTGATCGGACATATTTCGATTGTCGTAGAAGAAGTTAGCAAGATGGCTGAAGAGCTGAAAATTGAAGGAGAAGAAGTCGTGGTATTGAAGCATGTGCTTCTTGCCCATCACGGTAAAGGGGAATGGGGTAGCCCTAAACCACCACTTGTTCGCGAAGCTGAGATTTTACATCAAATCGATTTGATGGATGCGACGATGAATATGATGGATAAGGCATTACGCCATACTAAACCAGGCGAGTTTTCAGAGCGTATTTTCGGTCTTGAAAATAGATCGTTCTATCGTCCAAGTTTCGATACAGAATGAAGAAATTGAAATGCGTGGGTACTTTGGTATCCACGTATTTTTTTATGTCAACTTGGAAGCGCTTTACAAATTTATCGGGAACGTGTATGATAGAAAAGTAAATAAGTTAGTTTGTTAAACCAACCAACTAAAAAGAATTGATTTTGAAGGAGGAAGTGGCACATGAGTTATTTTCCACAAGTAGAAAAAATCCAATTTGAAGGGAAAGAGACACGTAATCCATTTGCATTTCGTCATTATAATGCGGAGGAAGTCGTTTTAGGAAAAACCATGAAGGAACATCTACGATTTGCGGTGGCATACTGGCATACGATGACACAAGATGGAAGTGATCCATTCGGAATGGCAATAAACGAACGTTCTTGGTTTGGTAAGTCAGAAATGGAAACAGCCAAAAATCGCGTTGAAGCTTTCTTTGAGATTCTTGAAAAATTAGGGGTCGAGTATTTCTGTTTTCATGATGTGGACATTGCACCAGCTGGGGAATCCATTGAAGAGTTCATGGCGAATCTAGATGAAATCACGGATTTAATAAAGGTGAAAATGGATGAAACGGGAATCAAATTGTTGTGGAACACGGCAAACATGTTTTCTCATCCTCGTTTTAATAACGGTGCTGGATCAACGAATGACCCAGAAGTCTATGCTTATGCGGCTGCACAAGTGAAAAAGGGCTTGGATATTTCTAAGAAGCTAAACGGACAGAACTATGTCTTTTGGGGCGGTCGTGAAGGCTATGAGACGCTTCTGAATACAGATATGAAATTTGAACAAGACAATATCGCACGGCTTTTCAAAATGGTGATCCGGTATGCTGGAAAAATCGGTCATAAACCACAGTTTTTGATTGAGCCAAAACCAAAAGAACCTTCGAAACATCAATACGACTTTGATGCGGCGACAACGATGGCGTTCATTAAAACTTACGGCCTTGAAGGTGATTTTAAACTGAATTTGGAAGCAAATCACGCAACACTTGCAGGGCATACGTTTGAACATGAATTACGCGTTGCTCGTGAATATGGGGCTCTTGGGTCGATTGATGCTAATCAGGGAGATATGCTTCTTGGATGGGACACGGATGAGTTTCCGACGAATGTGTTAGATGTGACGCTTGCGATGTATGAAATTTTAGAAAATGGCGGGATTGCTCCTGGCGGAATCAATTTTGATGCGAAGGTACGCCGTTCTTCGTTTGAAATGGAAGATCTGTTGCTAGCTCATATTGCAGGAATGGATACTTTTGCGCGCGGGCTTCAGGCGGCAGCGAAATTAAAAGAGGATGGTTTCTTTAATGAATTGATTTCGGATCGGTACGCGAAATGGAACGGGACGGAGATTGGAAAATCTATTCTTTCAGATCAGGAAGACTTGGAGTCACTTACGCGCTATGCTTATGCTCACGGGGATGGGGTTAAGTTGAAGTCAAGCCACATTGAGCATGTGAAATCTCGCCTGAACGATTACTTGGTTTGATGGATACAGAGGTTTGAAAGGAGTTTGACAGATGGGATACGTACTGGGGATTGATCTTGGCACGAGTTCGCTTAAGGGGATTGTTATGAATCAGCAAGGAGGCGTTGTTGCGGAAGCATCTAGTGCATATGAGATTGATTCGCGAGCGCCGGGTTTTTCGGAACAACATCCGGAATACTGGAAGGATGCTTGTGAGGAAGTACTAACAAGGCTTAGTCGAGAAGTGCCAAGCTTTGGAGCAGAACTTGAAGCGATTAGTTTTTCTGGGCAGATGCATTCGCTTGTCGTGCTAGACGAGGCATTTCGCCCAGTTTATCCGGCTATTTTATGGAACGACGTACGAACAACTAGGCAGTGCCAAGAGATTACGGAGCGATTTGGTAAACAAATTCTTGAAATTACCAAAAATCGTGTTCTTGAAGGGTTTACACTTCCTAAAATCTTGTGGTTGCAGGAAAATGAGGCAGAGATTTGGAACAAAGTTCGCCATATTATGCTACCGAAAGATTATTTGGCTTTTGTTTTGACGGGCGAACTGCACACGGACTTTTCTGATGCTGCTGGAACGTTGTTATTTGATGTTAGGAAAGCGGACTGGTCTGATGAGATTTGCGATGAATTCGGAGTTGATCGGGCTTTGCTACCACCTGCTTGTTCGTCACTTGAGCAGGTAGGCGTTTTGAAGGAAAGCTACCGGGAACGTTTTGGGTTGAAGCAGGCTGTAAGGGTTTTTGCTGGTGGTGCGGATAACGCTTGCGCAGCATTTGGAGCAGGACTTGTCAATGATGAAGAGGCGCTTGTTTCTTTGGGGACAAGTGGTGTTTTTAGCTCTTTTGAGCAAGGGCTATCAAATTATCAAGGAAAACTCCACTTTTTCAACCATGTACTTCCTGGAGTAAACTACTCAATGGGTGTGACACTTGCGGCGGGCAATTCGCTAAACTGGTTTAAAAAAGCATTTGGGCAAGGCGCGACGTTTGAGGAGCTGCTCCGTGATGTGGGGGAAGTAGCGCCAGGGAGCGATGGATTACTTTTCACGCCTTATATTGTGGGTGAACGAACGCCTTATTTTGATTCGGAAATTCGGGGGAGTTTTATTGGAATTGACACACACCACGAGTTAAAGCACTTTGCCCGAGCTGTTCTTGAAGGAATAACGTTTAGTTTGAAAGATTCTCAAGTTTTGATGGAACAAGCCAAAAATAAGCGATTTGAACGGATTATTAGTGTTGGCGGTGGGGCAAAAAATGCGGATTGGATGCAGATTCAAGCGGATGTCTTTAATGCAGAGATGATACAGCTTGAAGTGGAACAGGGTCCGGGAGTCGGTGCATGTATGATTGCTGCTGTCGGCTGCGGCTGGTTCGATTCTGCAGAAGCTTGTCGTGAGGTTTTTGTTCACTACAAAAAAAGAAAAAATTTACGCCTAGTCCCAAAAATGTAGAACGCTATGCACGTTTTTATAAACTTTATCGTGAGGTTTATCCGGCTACAAAAGAGCTGTCTAAAGATCTACTTAGCTCATTATAAGGTTTTTTGAAGCAATCAGTTGTGTCTCTCTACAATTGATTGCTTTTTTGATAAAAGGGTAAAGTAACTTTACGCTAAGATAGGAATTCATTAATGAAGAAATGAGGGGGCAAGATGGCAAAATTTTATCCGTATTTGAGCTATACAAATGCGAAGGAGGCTTTAGCTTATTATGAAGAGGTTTTTGGAGCAACGAAGATTATGCGCTTACCTGTCGGAGAAGAACAGGCGGAGCCATTTGGGATAAAGAAAGAACACCTTGAAGATACAACGATCCATGCAAGTTTTACTATTCTTGGAGCAGAGTTATTTTGTTCCGATAATTTTAAAGGGGTCCCGGTCAGCGGAAACCAAATTTGGTTGATGCTCGATGTGAACAGTGAAGATGAACAAGCTGCTCGTGAAGCTGACGCGTTTTTTAAGCGGGTCCAAGAGTCTGGAACGGTAGATGTAAGAATGCCTTATGCAAAACAATTCTGGGAAGGTAAAATGGGACAGTTTGTTGATAAATATGGGATCGGTTGGATGCTTCATTCGCAACCTTATTCGAAATTAGAAGGCTGAAGATATCAAGCAGAAATAAGCAAGCAGTGATGGTGAGAGTTAATCTCTTTTAGACTGTTGACAAAGTTAATACTACTTTGTTAACAGTCTTTTTTAGAGATACTTATGACAGAATATAGATATAACTTGGGGAGAAAAACACGTTATTAAATGAATTCAATAACGCGTTTGTTATTGAAAAAATCATAACTTCTTTCAATAGGCAGGATAATCAAATTTTAATCACTTTTATAGAAATATCAAATGGCAACATTGTTTCTTTATCCATGTCTATGAAAAAAGATTTTTCGCGAAATGAAGGTTTATGTATAACGAATAGTTCTACGACTTTCGCTGTCCAAATAATCAGCTGTTCATCCTAATCATGAAGTATTAGCTATATAGTTCGGACGTTATTTTGATATTTTTTTGTGGTCAAAAAGTTTAATCTTACTCCAGTGGTTAGGAATAGGTACTTTCGACAGTCTAAAGCCCCAGCTCAAGCGAGCTGGGGCTTTTTAAACGTCTATTATTTGCTTGAAGATGAGCTATTACTTGAAGAATATTGACTGAAAGCGTCTTTCAAGTCTTTATCTTCTACTTTGATGCCTGCATCTTTATAAACTTTTTTCAATGCTTTTTGCATGTTTTCTTGTGTAACTTGCGATGCGATATAAGCTTTTTTCACAGCTTTTTTATCTTTTTCAAATGATGTTTTGTCAGCAGGTTTTACCATTTCAATCACATGGTAGCCATATTGTGATTTAACTGGGGCACTGATGTCACCTTTTTTCTTGAGTGCATAAGCAGCTTTTTCAAATGCAGCATCCATTTTTCCTGGACCGAAGGCAGGAAGTAGACCGCCATTGTTTTTTGTGCTTGTGTCAGTTGAATATTCCTTAGCTAGATCTTCAAACTTCGCACCAGCTTTAAGTTTTTTCTCAACTTCTTTAGCTGTGTCTTCTTTTTCAACTAAGATATGGCGAACGGTGATATCAGGTTTCCATGTTTTGTAATAAGCTTTAAGTTTTTTGTCTGTTACTTTGACATTGTCTTCTGTCGCTTTTTCAACTAGTAAATTATACTTGATGTTTTCTTTAAAGCTGTCTTCTGTTAATCCGCTTTGAGCAAGAACACTAGCGAATTGATCGCCATATTGATCTTTATAGGTTTTAACCTTCGCATTTACAGCTTTATCAGTAACCTTGTATTTCTTTTCAAGGACTTTTTCAAAAGTAAGCTGTTGAACCGTTTGGCTACCGTACTTATCTTTCATTGCATCATATAGTTCGTCTTTTGTAACATCGCCGTCATCCGTTTTAACGACAGCTCCGCCGCCTCCGCATGCTGTAAGTCCAACAACTGCAAGCGCAGAAACGATTCCAAGCGCTGCTTTCTTTTTAATATTCATTTTAAAACATACACACTCCTTAAGTTGATCGAATAAATTCTCTATATCCAAGTAATATCATACCACAAAATATTGGAAAAATAAGCAGAAAACAAAAATCTAATAGTTTTTTAATTTTATTCCCATCTACTTAATCAGAAATTAAAACGGAATAACCACGTTTCGCTTCTTCAATAAAACAGCTTTTAGGCAAGTTTCTAATATTGTTTGCAAGAACAAAGGCGGGATAGCTAATCCCAAAATGAACCGCCATTAAAATTAAAAAAAACAGGCGAATTCCAAACTGGAACCATCATCATCCAAACAATCAGTAGAAATAAAATCGCAAAAAATGGAAATAGTAATGAAAACAGGTAATCTCTTTTTGGCATCATATGCTTCACTTTAATTTGAATACAAGGTAAAACGTAAAATCGACGAACGAATTGAATGCTGATGTTAGACCTATATTTGAATGAAGCTAAGATATAAAGAGCCTTATGAAGCGGATAGATGAAGATAAGTGCTAAAAAAGCAACTCCATTATATTCCGGAGAAAAATTACCCGGAACGAGAAAATTGTGAACAAGAAATAAAAGGCAAAGAATAACAAACCAACTTAATACACCTTTTAGAATAGTGCGATGATAGTTATCACGGCGCACAGTGTTCACAGATTTTAAACAGCGCATTACTTCGTTCCTCCCATAACGTTCAAGATTGTATAAGTATTGTAGTCCCTATAGCTAGTGAATTCAACCCCTTTTTTTAAAAATATTTTTCACGAGCTAAGAATAGTTTACAAATCATGAATGAAGGCAATAAAAAAACCTAGTTTCTATTGGACTAAGAAACTAGGTAATGAATTACTTACTTATCTTTTTTTAAAGTTTTTTTCAAGATCAGCGATGGTTCGTTGCATATCCTTGATTTCATCCTTTAAGCGTTTTTTTTTCAGGTTCCATTTCTTCGTTCCATTTAGAAACAGAGTCGATGATATCACTTGATACATCCTTGATTAAAGTAGAACCTTCAGTTCCAAGAACTTGAACGGACTGTAGTAATTCATTGGCGTTATAAGCTAATTCTTTCAAGACAACAGAAGCCTCACCAGATTTTTCAACAATATCAGATCGAAGTTCTCGACCAGATTTTGGTGCGAATAAGATAGAAGTTACAGCTCCGGCAGCCGCACCAATAACAGCACCTAAAAATAGCGATTTTTTATTCATCATGACCAGCTCCTTCAATTGATAACAAACTTTTATTTAAGTAAGGAAACAAACGACAGCTTATGTGTATTTAAGCTGCTCGCGTATTGCCTCTGCTCGCTTTTTAAATTCCTCTTCATCATAAGTGTCTGAATTATCTTTCCAAATCAATCCAAAATCATCTTTTTTTGAGTAGCGAGGGATAAGATGGATATGACAATGAAAAACCGTTTGAGAAGCGATTTCTTCATTGTTATTTAAGATATTCATTCCCTCAAGTGGAAAGGCAGTTTTTAACGCATTAGCAATTTTCGGAATGCGTCGGAACAGTTCTGCAGCGGTTTCAGGCGGCAAATCAAAAACATTACGCGCGTGTTTTTTTGGAATAACCAGTGTATGCCCTTTTGTAACTTGACTTAAATCAAGAAAAGCCAATACTTGGTCATCTTCATAAACTTTCTCAGAAGGAATTTCTCCTCGAACAATCTTACAGAAAATACAATCATCCACTAGGAACGCCACCTTTCATTAATTCAGAATCCTCTATTCTTAATTTACCATAAAAAAATGGGAAAAGCATGTAATAGCGATAAATAATTATGAGAAGTTTATGCGTAAATATGCTATTATTAAACTAATCTAATTATAAATAAAAAAGGAGGCTGTAACAGAATGCCTTTACTGGAAGTAGAACATTTGACAGGTGGCTACACCAAGCGACCTGTCTTAAAAGATATTTCTTTCGATATCGATGAAAAACAAATTATCGGTCTTATTGGCTTGAACGGTGCAGGAAAAAGTACAACGATTAAACATATTACGGGACTTATGCAGCCAAAGGAAGGACATATTCGAATTAACGGGCATGAACTGACTGATGACGTTGAAGAGTACCGGTCGCAGTTTTCTTATATTCCCGAAACACCTATCCTTTATGAAGAGTTGACATTATACGAGCATTTAGAACTCACTGCAATGGCTTATGGCCTTTCGAGTGACGAATTTGAAACAAGAATGCTGCCACTTTTAAAAGAATTTCGTCTTGAGAAAAAACTAAATTGGTTCCCAGCACACTTTTCAAAAGGAATGAAGCAAAAAGTGATGATCATGTCAGCCTTTTTGGTGGAGCCAAAGCTTTATATCATTGATGAACCTTTTGTAGGACTTGATCCGCTAGGAATTCAGTCGCTTCTTGGCTGGATTCGTGAAATGCGAGATAAAGGTTCAAGTATTTTAATGTCGACTCACATTTTAGCAACAGCAGAAAAATATTGCGATGCTTTCATCATTCTTCATCAAGGTGAAATCAGAGCGCGTGGAACACTCGAAGAACTTCAAGCTCAATTCGGGATGGACGGAGCATCTCTTGATGAGATTTATATCCAGTTGACGAAAGAAGAAGCTGAAGATGAAGAAATTTGATAGTGTTGAACTTTTTAAAAAGAGATTCAGTGCGTATACCGATGAACTAAATAAATATCTCCGTTATATGTTCAATGATCATTTACTTTTTGTATTGATCATCGGTATAGGAGCCGGCATATTTTACTATGCAGACTGGGTAAAACACATCAAGCCCAGTTTTCCAGCTATCCCACTGATGGTAGTCTTATTAACCGCGTCGCTTTGCTTTGCTTCAATGGTGTCGCTTTTAAAGCGTCCCGATACGGTCTATTTAACAGTGAAAGAAACTGAGATGTTGCGCTATTTTGAACGTGCAAAGCGTGTCACTACACTTTTGCAAAGCTATGTATTTGCCATTGTCTTGCTTGTCGCAATGCCGATGTATACAGCCGTTACTGGATACTCTTATGGTCGCTTTATTGGACTTATCATTATGCTTTTTCTCCTCAAAGCTTGGAATGTATATGTTGGCTTTGAGACTGCAAAATTAGATAACAATGATAGCACATGGCTATTTTTCCGAGTTCTTGCAACAGCTGTAATGGTATATTTGTTGCTCGCATTTTCATTTTTGTGGACAATTCCAGTGGTTCTGCTTGCTTTATTCGCTTCATACTATTTACTTCACGAACAAGCCAAAGGAAAAGTGCTGCGATTTGAATATCTAGTTGATAAAGAAGAAGCAAGAATGAACCGGTTTTATCGGCTAGTAAATTTGTTTACAGATGTTCCCCATCTGAAAGGGACTGTTCGGAGAAGGAGCTATCTTGATTTTCTTTACAAACCGATTCCTTATGCAAAAAGAAAAACTTTTGCTTACTTGTTTAGTCGGACTTTTGTACGAACGAATGAATATATTGGGTTGTACATAAGGCTCACTATCATTGCACTCATTTTGCTGATTTTTGTTCAAGGTTTTTATTTAAATATTATTTTTTCACTCTTGTTTATCTATTTAACAGGATTTCAATTTATCCCGATGTTACGGCATTTTGATGGACAAATGATGTTACAGCTTTATCCGATTCAAGATGCGATTAGAAACCGAAGCTTTATCCATTTTATTCGAATTCTACTCGTCTTTCAGGCGCTACTGTTTGGTATCGTTGGCATTGCACAAAACGGTTCAATCGGTGGGCTTGCGATTCTCGGAATAAACCTAGTTTTTGTTATTGCGTTTTCATTTTTATATATTCCGTTTCGCGTAAAAAGAATTTATCAATAGAAATCTTGAGTTTTCTTACAACAAAAGACGCTGGCATATCGATTTCTCAAATCTACCAGCGTCTTTTGTTCGGTTAAAAACCATATATTAAGCATCTCCGTAAGAAGCCCCAAATAAAATAGTCCCACTAATGCTTTTAAGGAAAAGACCTAGTTCTGTAGCACCCTTTAGAGGTTCTGGCTCTATTCGAGCTTCTTTAATTGCATACAGCTCATATTCAAGCTGAGCAAGGTTTTTCTTTTTTCGAGCTTTCCGTTTTCTTTTTTTCAGGAACATAAACATTCTGCTTTTCCGAAAATTTGTCAGTATCCGATCCGTATTCAAGTGTTGCAGAATTGGAATTGATAACAATTGGGTCCTCTCGATGGGTCATTTTTTTATACTGATCATGAACTTGATCAGCTAAAAGAAAAGAAGAACCACCGCCGATCAAAATAAACCCAAGCAACAAATAGGTCTTCTTCATTTAACTTCACTACTCCTTCGAATTTTAACAAGCAAGTCACCTAGAAGCTGCCAATCTGCATGAGATGGCGGCTCTTTCCATACAACTGTCTCACACTGTAAATTAGGCATTAAGAAGTCTGAAATAAATAATTGAGTATCTTCAGTAAGAGTGGTTTGAATGATGATATTCATTGATTTGAAACGTAGAACATTGTTCTTGATATACTCTGAATAGTTTGCTCCCCTAGAAAAGTCAACGCAGATATAGATTTTTGAGCTGATTTCCCCAATTGGAAAGGAGGTGATAAATGCAAACAGATAATCGTACATTAATGCAATTTTATTGATCAAGTCTATACTTTTGATGTTTTTTTCAAAGTAATTGGTCAGGAATTGATAGTACTCAGGGTAAACCTCTGAAAAGTAGGAAAGCTGATTTTCAGAGATAAAAGAATTAACAGGAGTAGGGAAAATTTCCCATTTCAGGTTAATTCGATAAATTTCTGTCTCTGTTTTTGCAAAGTAATGCTCTTCAAGTTGGACTTGATATTTATCGTTAAAAAAGAAATTAAAGTGCTTCATTAGTTGAGTAGTATTCTTTTTTACATTTTTTAAGTTTGCATGTGGAAGTTCTGCTGGTAGTTGATCCGTCATTTTTTCAGCATAAAAGAATAGGTTTGCATAATTAATTTCTTGAAAAGAATTTTCATCAGACAAATCAAACAGAGTGAAAAAATTATTAATGGTTTCTTCGGGAACCGTTTCAGAAACAAGAACTGTTTGCGATGAAATAAAGTCAACTAAGGTTTCTTCTGCTTGGATTCGGAAAAAATTCACAAATAGGAAGAAAAAAAATTTTCAAGCGTTGTGTGACGGGTAAATTGGAAGACAACTCGGTTTTTAATTTTGAAAAATATTGCTTTGCCCTATCATCCATATGTTCAATAAGAGGCTCTTTTATACCGTGATAAAAATTATAGTAGATATTGTATAAAAGATTACGAATGATAATTTCATCACCAACTAATTTCCCACCTTTTATTGTCAAATTAAATGCAGCCAAAATTTGAATCAATTCTTGCTGTACATTGTAAGCCTTCGTTTTACTGATATAAAAGTTATCGGAAAAGCTATAAATGCTTGTTGGCTGAATCATAAGCTCCTGTAGTAAAAGGAAAAGATAGGATTTCTCTAAATAAGCAAGTTTGAGATAAGAAATATCTTTTTCAGTTAAATTAGGACAGTGAATGAAATGTTTATTTTCTATCTTTATTTGCAACTTTGTCGTCTCAGGATGTTCTTGAAAGTCTTCGTTGATTTCATCAATTAATCGCTGTAGTTTGAAGTTCGAAATGGATAAAAAATCCATGATCTTCTGTGAAGGAAGGTACTCCGCATGATGGCTTTCTAGAAACCTTAACAGATACGTCTTTTGTTGTTCTGAATGATCCAAGAATTGGTAGATATTCACAAAATATTCCTCCTGCATCACTAGTCAAAAATATTTCGACTGTTTATTGTTCACATGTCCATTTTTTTTCGAGATTTTTTTGAAAAAAAAATGAACTGCTTTTTCCGATTCTGTCTTGTATGATTTGCATTAGAGATAATTAATTTTTTATGTTTTTAGTTTTTATCATCAAATGTAAAAAATTAAAATAAAGGATGGATAGGCATGGATTTTTTAGAGTTTCAAAGCTTTGTCGAAACAGATGATCTGCTAGTGTCGCACATAAGGAGGCATTTTTCGTCACCGATACAAAGAGAAAGGAAAGGAGGTAGGATCTGCAGTAATCAAGGAAAAGTACTTCTCATCAAAAAAGGTACCTTAGCACTTCGATATAATAATAGGCATCGAGATGTCATTTGTCAATTATACAGTAAAGATGCTTTTGTCTATTCGACTATTTTAAATGATGAACGATTTTATCTTGAAGCACTAGAAAATATCGAGTATGTGGAATTTTCCCTTGATGAGTTCTCGCTTCAACTTGAAGAAGACCAACTATTTTCTCACTTTCTTGCAACCATTTTATCCAGTGAAGAACAAGCGATGAAAAATAGGCTTATATTAGAAACGGAAAAACTTGAAAATCGACTATTTTATGCCATCGAAATGATATTCGAAAATTTATATGGACACAAAATGGAAGAAGCAGAAGAAACTATTTATGTTCTTCCTGCATGGTTAAAAATAAAGACATTGGCCAGTTTTGCTAATGCAAGTGTTGTCGCAGTATCACGAAATTTACAAGGATTTTCGAAAAAAAGGGCTTATCGAAACAAAAACAACTATCTGGAAGGTTAACATAAAAAAGTGGATGGAGGAAAGTCCTTTTAGTAATTCGACATAAAATCGTCAAAAAGTGCAAAAAAAACACAAACTAGTTATATTTTTTGGTTCTTTTATGTGGCATTTTATTTTGTCATACTTGAAATTGAGCGTTGATAAGTTAGTTTTTCATGATGATGTCAATGTGTTAAAAGCTTTCTTAGAGATTTCATAAAGGTGTTGGTTTTATTTGGAGAGGAGATTGGAAATGAAAGTTTTGAAGAAAGAAATAAGAAGAATTTCAACAGGGGGATTAGCTCTTTTAATAGTATTAGCAAGCCTGTTTTCTAACTTAGGATTGGGTCCAGAAAAAGTTCAAGCAGCGGACCCTAGCGATGGTAATATTCATGTAACGGCGGACAACTTTTTAGATTATTTTGAACTGAATGGATCGGCAACTTATGAACAAAGCTCGGGAATTATAACTCTAACGGAAAATGTGAGAAATCAAAGTGGGAATTTTGCACTACAGAAAAAAATTGATACTACAAAAGATTTCACGTTAACAGGTAAAATTAACTTGGGAGATAAATCGAACATTCAAGGTGGGGCCGATGGTATTGGTTTTGCTTTTCATTCAGGTAATACATCGGATATTGGAACAAACGGAGGAGCGCTTGGTGTAGGAGGATTAACTGGTGGATTTGGTTGGAAAGCTGATTCGCATTATAATTTTGAAGGTGGATCAAATTACGTTAAAGATCCTGACAAATTTGCCACACCAATTCCACCTGATACAAGTACTCCTTCATTTGGTGGTTTTGTTTACAATGACAATAGTGGTATTGCACATACTTATGAAGGAGCAGATGCCCCTGCTTCTGTAATTGAACAACCGACAAGCAATCAATTCAAAGACATCCAGTTTTCTTATGATGGCGATACAAGAACAATGACTGTCACTTATGAAGGAAAGACTTGGTCGAAAAACATTACTGAATGGAACAGTGAAAATTCACTAGCCTTTATCGTTTCAGCCTCAACAGGGAATAAATACAACTTACAACAATTTCAAATCGTTTCGTTTGATTATGTGACAACAGGTTCGGTTGTGCTTACGAAAACTGATGCAAAGGATAGCTCGCAAAAACTCCCAGGTGCTGAGTTTAGTATTCAAGACAATTCTGGAACTGTTATAAAATCAGGACTGACAACGGATGCAAATGGACAAATTTCTGTAGATGGGTTGCCTTTTGGAGATTATCAATTTGTAGAAACAAAAGCACCAATTGGCTATGTATTAGATGCTACGCCTATTCCATTTACCATTACTTCAGACAACACAGATGTACCACTTGAAGTAAGTGCAACTAATACGCAACAACCGGGAGATGTTACTTTAACAAAAGTAGATTCTGCTGACAATAGCAAAACGCTTTCAGGCGTGGAATTCAGCTTGCAAAATGCCGCAGGAGTTGACCTGCAAACTGGTCTTGTTACGAATGAAAGTGGACAAATCACAGTCCAAGACTTGGAACCAGGAAATTATCAATTTGTTGAAACTAAAACATTACCAGGTTATGTTTTAGATACTACCCCGCACAAATTTACGATTACAAATACACAAACAAGTGCCACTCAAATAATGATCGAGAATACGCAACAACCTGGAGATGTAGTTTTAACAAAAGTAGATAAAGATGATGCAACCAAAACATTGTCAGGTGCAGAATTTAGTTTGCAAGATAGTACAGGAGCAGTTGTTCAAACAGGTTTAACGACAGATGCAAATGGACAACTTACAGTAAAAGATCTGGCACCTGGAAATTATCAATTTGTAGAAACAAAAGCACCAACAGGTTATGTACTAGATGCCACTCCTCATGAGTTTACGATTACAAATACGCAAACGGAAGCTGTCAAAGTAACAGCTGAAAACACACAGCAACCAGGAGATGTAGTTCTAACAAAAGTGGATAAAGCAGACACTTCGAAAACTTTAGCAGGCGCAGAGTTCAGTTTGAAAAATAGTACGGGAATCACTATTCAATCAGATCTGAAAACAAATGAAATAGGTCAGCTTACAGTAAAAGATTTAGCTCCAGGAGACTATCAATTTGTAGAAACAAAAGCACCAACAGGTTATGTGTTAGATGCTACCCCAATTGATTTCACCATTACAAATACGCAAACGAGTGCAGTTCAAGTGAAGGCTGAAAACACTGAACGTACTGGGGATGTTGTTTTGAAAAAAGTGGACTCAAAGGATTCGAGTAAGAGTTTAGAAAGTGCAGAATTTAGTTTGCAAGATGCTACTGGGAAAACTATTGAAAAAGGCCTTGTCACAAATGCTGCTGGTGAAATTTCGGTGAAAGATTTAAAAGCTGGTGATTATCAATTTGTGGAAACAAAAGCACCAACAGGTTATGTACTGGATACTACCCCACACAAATTTACTATTGTCAATACGCAAACAGAGCCAGTGCAAGTGGTAGCGAAAAACACACAACAACCCGGCGATGTCGTTTTGACAAAAGTAGATAAAGATGATGTAACAAAAGCGTTAGCAGGTGCAGAATTCAGTCTGCAAGACCATGCAGGAACAACCTTGCAAACTGGTTTGGTGACGAATGAAACGGGTCAAATTGCGGTAGAAGATTTAGAGCCAGGCGACTATCAATTTGTAGAAACGAAAGCGCCAGTTGGCTATGTCCTTGACAGTACACCGCATAAATTTACAATTACAAATACGCAAACTGAGGCTGTTAGTGTGGTGATCGAAAATACGCAACAACCTGGTGATGTGGAACTTACGAAAGTAGATTCTGCTGATAGTAGTAAAACGTTAGCAGATGCAGAGTTTGAATTACAAGATAATAGTGGGAAAACGATACAAGCAAAACTTAAAACAGATGATAATGGAAAACTTCTAGTAAAAGATTTAGCTCCAGGAGACTATCAATTTGTAGAAACAAAAGCACCTAAAGGTTATGTACTGGATAATACCCCACACAAATTTACGATTACGAATACACAAGCAGAACCAGTACAAATAGTAGCTAAGAATGAGGTCAAAGTAGCCCCATCGATTCATAAAGATGTTGAAGGTGAACAGCAATATACCTTGAAAAATAAAGATGAATCATTTGATTGGCACATTGCTACTTCGTTTGGAAATGATACGGCAAACTGGAAACGGGCCGCGATCAAAGACGATGTTAATCCAATTCTTGATATCGAAGCGATTAAAGTAGTGGATGAAAATGGAAAAGATGTAACAAATGAAGGTGTATTGACAAAAGACGGCAATCATATAGTCTTTAAAATAGCTAAAAAAGATGGCAGCTACGCTTTTCTTGCTGGTCATACCTACACGATGACGATTACTACAAAAATCAAGCCAGATGCGACAGATAAACAAATCATTGCTTTTATTAAACAAGGGGGAATTCCGAACCGAGGAAATTTCGATTTTGGAACAGATGACACCATTCAGACACATGAGATCCCAACTGTGATCCCACCTGATCCGAAAGACCCTAAAGATCCAATAAGTAACAAAGGAGCGCTTCCGCATACAGGCGATACAAATGACCCAATGTTCTTATTTGCTGGGCTTCTACTAGTAGCAGGACTTTGCGTAAGTACTTTGAAAAGAAGACGCCAAAGCAAATAATAAAGCGCTCTAAAAGAAAAATAAAATAGATTTAATTAAGTGAAAGATAGTTTGAAAACGAGTGGAAACACTCAGTTGATCAAGCTATCTTTTTTTTATTTAAAAAATAGATGAACTTAGAAAATGACTTTTAACTAGCCAGTACTTGAGGTACTTGTTTTTAAAAATTTTAACAAAAAAAAATGAACTGCTTTTAAGAGGTTACCGACTTATAATTAATCTTACCAAATAGTTTTTTTGAAGGAGGTGATCCAAACTTCAGATCGTGTAGTAAAGATAGATGATGAAGACAAACCTATATATCATTTGCATAAAAATAGAGAATATATGGAACTATGGTGGAGGACCGATGTCTTTCCCAATATAAGAAGTTAAAGGAGTACTGATAGAAATGAAATTGTTGAAAAAGGGTATTATTTCTTTATTTATTGCTTTTCTGACGGTTGCGCCTGTCTTAAATGTTGCTGGACCGTGGGAGCAAAAAGCGAAAGCAGCAGATACATCAACCTCTGATGTACCAGCTCCACCAGAAGAAATTGAAGATTTAACAAAGACTTTTGAACCAGGTAATGGAAATGCATCAATTAGTAGTGATGGGAAAGCGGTTAGCCTCGCTACAGGGTATTATCAAGCAGGATCCATATTTGCAAACTATAAACTGAATTTATCTAAAGACTTTACACTTGGAGCTTACTTGTATTTTGGTAAAACTGATCCAGATTCGAAGTTTGCAGATGGAATCACCTTTACAATGCACAACGACAGCAGAGGGATAACTGCACTTGGAGATGATGGACAAGCGCTTGGTGCTTATTCTTGGGATGGTTCATATATTCAAAACGCTTTATCTTTTGAATATGATTCTTACTTTAATAATTCGGACCTAGATGCTTATGATCAGAATTTAATTGAAAACACATATGGTCATACCGCTTTTGTGACTCCACAAAATCTTGGAAAACTTGAAGCTCAGCCACATAATGCAGTCAGTTATATGACAGAGCAAATCGCAGATGGCTCGTGGAAGAAACTTAGCATCCACTGGGATGCAACAAATCATAAGTTTACTTATACATTTAATGGTGTAAGTAATTCTTACGTAATTGACCCAAATACAACTTTTGGATCGAATGAAGTTTACTGGGGATTCACAGGCTCAACTGGACATCGCACGGGAGCACATGATTTTCTAATTGGAATCAATGAATTGCCTCAGCAACACAAGGTAACTGCTCATTATGTCGATAAAAAGACAGGTCAAAAATTAAAAGATGATTACTCTGTTAATGTGACTGAAGGAAATACGTATTCTATTCCTAATGATGAAATTGCGGATTATACGTATGACTCTTCTTCAGATCCGTTGACTGGAACAATGGGTATGCAAGATCGTGAAGTAACGCTTTATTATAATAAAAAAGAAAATCATAAATTGACAGTTCATTATGTGGATAAAGACACTGGTGAAACAGTTCATACAGATTATGTAGCTAATGTGAAAGAAGGAGATGCTTATACTGCGCCTAAAGAAACTATTGCAGATTATACGTATGACTCTTCTTCAGATAGCTTAACTGGAACAATGGGAAGCGTCGACAAAGAAATTACACTTTACTATACAAAAAATATTGCTGAGCATAAGTTAACTGCACACTATGTCGATAAAGAAACGGGTAAGCAAATTCATGCTGATTATACAGCTACTGTAAAAGAAGGAGATAGTTACAGCGTTCCTAAGGAAACCATTACAGATTATACGTATAACTCATCTTCAGAGAGTTTAACTGGAACGATGGGAACAGGCGATAAAGACATTACAGTTTATTACGATCGGGTTCTTAAAGGAACAGTTACAGCAGATGATTTCATCATTGGTGAAGACTGGACTGTAACAGGAACTTATACGGGAGATGTTCATAAACTTGTCATCATGATCGATGGTAAAATGTCTGGTCAAAAATTCCCAACTTCAAGCCCATACAGTCTTTATGTAGGGTCAACTAAGATTTTAGATACGAATCAAAATGTAGAAGTCGTTGCTTATGACATTAATGGAAAAGAGCTCGATCGTGCTAAAGTTAATTTGATTAAAAGCGGTGGCGTTCTGAGTCCGAATACTTTCAAAGTAGGAACGGATTCCTACATTACAGGAACTTATACAGGTACCATTACGAAAGTTCAGTTATATGTTGATGGTGTTTATACAGGAAAAACCATTCCTGTGAAAGATGGAAAAATTAATTATTATGCACGCGATGTGGTGACAAGTATCGATCAAAATGTTGAACTTGTCGGGTTAAGTAAAAATGGCGTGGAATTAGATCGTAAACCTGTCCAACTTGTTGCTGGTTCGGGAACCATTACAGCAGATGAATATAAAGTTGGAAGTAGCTATATCACGGGGACAAGTACGGGAGATGTGGCTAAAGTACGTATTTCCGTTGATGGAGTAGAAAAAACGTCGATTGTCGTGGTAAATCCGGATGGAACTTTTAAATACTATGTGGGCGGTTTAAATTTAACTGCAGATAGTAAAGTAGAAGTGATTGGTTATAGTTCTAATTATGAAGAATTAGATCGCGATGCAGTTCCGATCATTGGTGCATCGGGTACAATTTCAGCTGACACGTTTAACGTAGGAGACTACTATGTGACGGGTACAGCCACTGGAGACGTAACCAAAGTGACCATATCAGTTGATGGTAAAGCTTATCCGAATGCACTAACTCTTGTTAAAAGTGATGGCACATACAGCTACTTTGTTAATGACAAAAATATTAAAGCAGGGAGTCAGGTAGAGGTTATTGGGCTAAGTGCAAGAGGCGAAGAGTTGAGTCGGGCAACGGTAAAAGTTGTCGATTTGACAGGAACCATTACACCAGATAGCTATAAAGTGGGAACGAGCTATATTACAGGTAAAGTAACTGGCAACGTGAAACGTGTTGGACTTAAAGTGGACGGCACAACACTTACCTCATTTACAGTAGTAAATGCGGATGGCACTTTCCGTTACTACGCAAAGGATAAAGGGATTACGGAAGCTAGTAAAGTAGAAGTTATCGGTATGGATGATTCTAACACAGTATTTGCACAAGCAAATGTCGTTCTTACCAAATAAAAATTGATATAAAGGACTGTTAAGTCAAGCAGTCCTTTATATTACTATGAAGAATAAGGTGAATTTGAAAAATGAAAAAAAGAAAAGTTTTTTTAAGTATGCTAGTTGCTGTTATTGTGATGATTGTAGCAACGGGATGTAGTTCTACTTCAAATAGTCAGTCAGATAGTAAAAGTGACAAAACAGAAACGGCAAAAACATCTAAAGAAGAAATGTATGTTACAAAAACGGTAAATAAGATTGATATGAAAATAGTAAACGTTAAGACGACCGAAAACGGTAAAGGTGATAAGAATCTTGTCACACTAGAAATGAAATTTACAAATAATGATGTTGCAGAAGTTGGGGTAGGGGCTTATGACTTTACTATGAAGGCAAAGGGTAAAACTTACAAAGTATCGGCTAATGGAAGTACCTTCGGGGATGCTTTTCAACCAGGAAAAACATTAGAAGGGAAAGTTTCGTTTGAAATACCTAAGAGTATAAAAAATGCTAAATTATCCTATACGCCAGAGAAAAAAGAATTGGCAGAATGGAATATCGTGATTCCAGAAGCTAAATAAATACGGGAAAGAAGGATATACATTGAAAATTACAGTTGTCGGGTTAGGCTATATTGGCTTACCCACTGCACTTATGTTTGCGAATCATGGACAGCAGGTATGTGGCGTGGATGTCAATGATTCGGTTATAAATAAATTGACCAGTGGACACATTCATATTGAAGAACCAGGGCTACAAGAAGAATTAGATAAGGCACTTAGGAGTGGGAAGTTTCATGCTGGAAAAGAAATAGAACCCGCTGATGCATTTATTATCTCTGTTCCAACTCCTAATCATGAGGATGCTTATAAGTCTTGTAATTTAGATTATGTGAAGAGTGCAGTGACATCGGTACTTCCGGTTCTTGAAAAAGGAAACACGATCATTATTGAGTCAACCATTGCCCCGCGTTCCATGATGGATCATATTTGTCCAATGGTAGAAGCAAGTGGATTTACAGTTGGGAAAGATGTTTTTCTCGTACATTGCCCAGAGCGAGTTTTGCCAGGACAAGTGATGCATGAGTTAATTCATAACAATCGTATTATTGGTGGAGTTACAGAAGCTTGTACAGAGGCAGGGAAAAAAGTATACAAAACATTTGTGCAAGGTGAACTCTTAGAAACGACAGCCTCCGCTGCAGAAATGTCGAAGTTGATGGAAAATACGTATCGCGATGTTAATATTGCGCTAGCTAATGAACTCGTTAAGGTTTGTGATGAACTTGATATTGATGCACTGGAAGTTATTGAATTAGCCAATAAGCATCCACGTGTAAATCTACACTCACCAGGTCCAGGTGTTGGGGGGCATTGTTTAGCAGTGGATCCCTATTTCATTATTGAAAAAGCACCAGAAAAAAACCCCTTTGATACAAGCAGCTCGTGCAATTAACTCGCAAATGCCAAGTTTTATCGTTCAAAAAGTGGAAGAAACTGTCCAAGACATCACTAATCCTAAAATTGCTGTTCTAGGGCTAACATACAAAGGAAATATTGATGATATACGAGAAAGTCCTGCAGTGGAGATTTTCGACCAACTTGCTTTTCATGCAAATTATCAAGTTGTTGCCTTCGATCCTCATGTCCAGGTTGATTTTGCAAGTAAAGATTTCCAACAAACGATTGACCAAGCTAATTTTGTATTAATTTTAGCAGATCACAATGAATTTAAAAAATTTAACAGTAGAAGACTTCGATACGGTAGCTTCTGAAGCAATTATTCTTGATACAAAAAATATTGCAACACAACTTGCCGAGAATCCTAATTATTGCAACTTGGGAAACATATCGGAATTAAATAAAAAAGGGGCCCATGCTTTGTAGCATTTCTTGAGGCAAAATTGTGAAGGAGCAGAGAAACGAGATGAAAAAGAAAGTTTTGGTGATAACGCAGAATTTTGCTCCGGAAATTGGAAGTGCGGCCAATCGGATGGAACGGATTTGTGAAATCTTAAATGAAGCTGAAGCTGTAACTGTGTTTACGACAGAACCGCAATATCCGCAAAGGGCCATTTATTCCAAAGATAAATTTAGAACTTCTTCTTCATCGACTGGATTTATAATTAAGCGGGTAAAAACACGTAGATATGCAACGGAAAAGAATTTATTTTTTCGTTTTTTACTTTATTTAGAAGTATTTATTAAATTGTTACTTGCTATTCGACGGGAAAAGCAAAATTTTGACATTGTTCTTGCTACAACACCACCTCTTTCGATCCCGTTAGTTGCGCTTTTTGCCAAAAGAAAATTCAAAGCGGAATTGGTCCTAGATGTTCGTGATTTATGGCCAGAGTCAATGCAAATATTTAATCACTTTATTGCTACAATTGCTCGACGATCAAGTTACTGGATAGAAAGAGTTATTTATCAAAAGGCAGATAGAATCATTGTCAATAGCGAAGGATTTATCCCCTTTATACGAGAAAAGGTGGGCGAGAGTAAAGAAATCCTTTTTTTGCCTAATGCACTGATGCCAAAAGAATTTTATTCCAAAAGAAAATTTAACACTAAGGAGTTTTTCAAAGTCGTTTATGTAGGAAACATGGGGGCTGCACAGGATCTGGATAGTTTTATTTTACTCGCTAAGAGTTTGCAGGATCATCCCCATATTCGATTTCAAATGATTGGATACGGTGCAGATTATGCTCGAATCCGAAAACGAATTAATGATGAAAGACTTTGGAATATTGAAATACGTTCTCCTGAGCCGAGGCAAAAAATCATTGAACATTTGAAAAGTGCTGATATCGCATATGTGGGTTTAGAAAACATTCCCATTTTGCATACGGTGATCCCAGGGAAAATTATTGACTACATGGGCTCAGCGCTTCCTATTATTGGCGTTGCTTCTGGATATTCTAAAAAAATCATTGAACAGGCTCGTGCTGGTATTGTGTTTGAAGAAAAACAAATTATGGCGATTAAAAAGGTGTTGCTTGACTGGGCAAGTCATCCAGAAATACGTTTTTACCATGGAGAAAATGGCAGGGCGTATGCTGAAAAACATTTCAGTTGGGAATTGAATCAGTCATTATTGAATAAATTTGTAGTTGGAGACGATGATGAAGAAAAAAGTCACGATGTTTGTTTGGAACGAGTTTACAAATGATGCACGTGTTTTACGAGAATGTACAGCCCTCCATAATGCAGGATATCAGGTAGTTTTGATTGCTTTAAGAGGCAATCAAAACAAGTTAGAGAAGCCACTTGATTATTTTTATGTACGTCGAATCCGTTTTGACTGGCCAGCACCAAGAAATTTTTGGACGAAGTTACTCATTCTTTTTGGATGGGGAATTGTAGCCTTTTTCTGGCCTCTCATAGGAATAATTCTTGTCATGGCTTGGTTTCTTATCTATCAAACAAAATGTGGGAGTTTGTTGAAGAAGCTTATTCAGATTTTAGAAATGACTTATTGGGGAGCCGTCACTCAGACGGATATTTATCATGCGAATGACTTAAATACGCTTTTTCAAGCAGTTATTTGTGCAAAATGGCTGAAAAGAAAGCCACTTATTTTTGACTCACACGAAGTGAATTTGAGTCGAACAGGTTATAACGCGGCTTATTATGGAATAGCTGAAAAATGGTTGTTACGATTCGTGGATGAGTGTATTCATGAAAATCATACAAGGGCTAAATTTATTCGACGGGTTTACGGATTTTATCCATCTGTTATATATAACTATCCTTTTTTATCCGATGAATCCACAGTTCCTTATGATCTACATGAAAAATTAAATATTGATAAAAGTGAGCCGATTTTACTTTATCAAGGTGGTCTGCAGAGCGGACGGGGATTAGAAAAGTTAATTGATGCTGTTCCATTAATTAAACGCGGTGTCGTTGTTTTTCTTGGAGATGGTAGGCTTGAAAATGAGTTAAAGGAACAAGTGAAGAAACTTGAATTGCAAAAGCGAATTAAATTTTTGCCCAAGGTACCTGTAACAGAGCTTCCACGATATACGAAAAGTGCGTATCTTGGGATTCAATTGCTAAATAACACTTGTTTTAATCATTTTTCTGCCGCTTCAAATAAGCTATTTGAATACATGATGGCAGGGGTGCCTATCGTGGCTTGTTCTTTTCCAGAGATTAGAAAAGTTGTTATGAAAGAAAAAATTGGAATCGTTGTCCAATCGGATAATGTCACTTCCATCGCGGAAGGAATTAACGAAATGCTGGATCACCCTGAACTTCGCGATGAAATGAGCAAAAATGCCTTAAGAGTCCGAAATCATTATTCTTGGGAGAAAGAGCAAGAGCGGTTTCTGCAAATTTACCAAGGATTAGTGAAGGAGTGAGAAAAATGAAGTTAGAGACAGTAACTACAGGAAAACAGTTTTTTGAGAGGCAACTTAAAGAGAAGGAGCTTCAGTTAGAACAATCCATTCATAAAGAAATATCATTGAAAGCTGAAAATGAGCAATTAAAGCAAAAAATGAAGGAATTACAAGAACAATTTGAAGAAAGTATTGTAGAAAAACAAGTCTTTACTAAAAAAAATGGAAGAACTAGAAATAACGAAAAGAACAGCAGAGAAAGCAACTAGGATGGAAGAAAAATTAATAAAAGAATTGAAAGAATCGAAGGCGGAATTAAGTGAGTATAAACAAAAGACCTTTAGTTTATTAGAAGAATTACGTCACGTTTTACAAGAACTAGTGAAAAAAAAGCGAAGAGCTGGAAAGCACAAATTTTAAATTGGACAGACAATTTAAGCAAAAGGAACAGGCATATAAAACATTAAATGAGCGCTATCAAAAGGTGCTAAATACAAAAATAATGAAATGGACTGGAACGTATTGGAAACTAAGAAGGAAAATTCTTTTAAAGAGCAAGTAAATCAAATTTATAAATCCATAAATTATTTTCAGACAAAAATTATTTCTGAGATCCAACCTAAGTTAGTTTCAGAAGAAATTCTCTTAGATAGTAAAAATTGGTGGCATATTGAAGAAGAAGGACTGCATATTTATTCTGTAGAAAACGACCTTTTCTTCGCTAACAGCATGGAAAGATCCAATTATGCTTCCTTTATGGAAAAAAATGTCGCATTTACAAGACTTCCCGAGTATATGATCCGCGTCTTACCAGAAGAAAAACTACGAATTCATTTTGAAGTTGAGCAGTCAGAAGGCATTCAAGCTAAATTAGCGATTGCTGAATATGATGGATACGAAAAGGAACAAACGACATTGATTTCTGTGGAAGAGGAGCAATTTATAACGTTGGGTAAAAATACGGAATTTCTCCGACTTGCTTTGAAAGTATCAGGAAAAGGTATAGTTCGGATTAAAAATATTATTTTAGAGCGAATCTTTCAACCTAGTGTTAAAGGATCGGCAAGTCTAACAACTCTTAAGAACCCGATCGAAGCCATTAAAGAGTTTCGAGATTTAAAAGTAGCTTGTATTTTCGATGAATTTACAATGACGAATTATTCATCAGAAGTGGACTTGATTACTTTTACGCCAGAAAATTGGCAAACTGTCTTGACTGAAAATAAACCGCATATTTTGTTCGTTGAGTCTGCTTGGCATGGAAATTTTGATTCTTGGCAATATAAAATTGGGAAATACGCCAATGTTCACCGCGATGAACTATTTGCACTACTAAAATGGTGTAAGGAACAGGGGATTCCAACGCTTTTTTGGAATAAAGAAGACCCGATTCACTTTGAAAAATTCATTGATTCAGCGAAAAGATTTGATTACATTTTCACTTCGGATGCTAACAAAATAGAGGATTATAAAAAACAGGCAAAGCATGAGCATGTATATGCACTGCCATTCGCTGCTAATCCTACTTTGCATAATCCTATCCAATTGAGTGAGCCTAGAAAAGATGCTATTTGTTTTGCGGGTTCCTATTATGCGAATCGTCATCAAGAAAGACGGCAGATTATGGATGAAATGTTAGAAATTAGTAAAGAATTTGGACTTGTCATCTATGACCGCAATTTTGAGAGAACAGAACCAGAGTTTCGTTTTCCTAAACAGTTTTCGGAGAATGTTGTAGGGAGTCTCCCCTACAATGAAATCGATAAGGCTTATAAAGGCTATCGTTTTATGCTCAATGTCAATAGCGTTATCCATTCTCCGACAATGTTCTCACGACGAGTATTTGAAGGGATGGCATGCGGAACGCCGATCATTAGTAGCTATTCAGAAGGAATTGATCGGTTGTTTGGAAATTTAGTCATGATTTCGCAAAAGCCTGAGGAATTACGCAAACAATTACAAGGCATGAAAAAAAAATGAAACTTTATATCGCCGTAAATCATTAGAGGGAATTCGCGAAATTTATGAAAAACATACGTATAAGCATCGATTACAATTTATCTTGGGCAAATTAGGTGTTCAAACTGAAATAAAAGTAAAGCAGAATTCAGTAACGGTTATCTATTTTGCAGCATCAGAAAACGATATCAGACAGGCAATAAATGAATTCGAAAAACAAAGTTATCCAGAAAAACAATTAGCGATTTTTATTCAGGATATCGAAAACTTTTCAGATATTAACCATATTTATAATGATTATCAAAGTGAAAAAGTTGCAATTTATTTAGTTGATTATCTAGATCACTATTCGGATTTCTTCACATTATTTTCGACAGATTTTATGACGATGTGGAATGATAAGCATTTTTACGGAAGAAATTATTTGAAAGACTTGATGCTTGCGTCCATATATACGGATGCAGATTTTATTGGAAAATCTAGTTATTTCTTATTTGAACATGAGGAACTTGCTTCAGTAAATCAACTTAGTGAGTATATTTATACAAGCGAATTATTACCTTCAAGATCAATTATTCGTACAGATTTTTCCTTTAAGAAAGGTTTAAATGTTGTGCTTGAAGAGTTTCGTCAAGACCATAATTTGGCTCCTTATATGAGTCAAGGCGCTAAATTTTTCAGTAGTGATAAGTTTAACTTCATTGAAAATGGAGGAAGAGCTACGAAGAGTCTAAGTGATCAAGTCGAAATTTAGAAAGGAAGTGAATAAAATGAGTAAACTACGAATCTTACTTTATGGAGACATCGACTTGAACTTTATGGATGGATCGGCAGTATGGCTGACTTCAATTGCTCCAGTATTAAGTTCAAACTCGCGAATTCAAGTAGATTTACTACTGAAAGCTAAGGAGCAAAATAACCATTTAACTAGTGCGCTAGAGGGCTATGACAATTTACGTGTTATTCAACCTTTTCAGGAATTTTCAAAAATGCTTTCCACCAAAAATACACGTTTAACAGTAGAAGAAGCTGTTCAGATTATGGCCCGCCTGCAAGCAGAAAGCCCCTATGATCTTGTGATTGTTCGTGGATTTAATCTTGTACGGGAAATCATGAATTATGACGTATTTCAAGCGATCACAGTTCCATATCTAACAGATTTTAAACACGATAATCGCTCAACACGAGAGGAGAGAGCAGACTTAAAACGAGTATATAATCATTTTGATTATCTTTTTCTACAGACAAAAGAAACAAAAGAAGCATTTAAAAGACTCGTTGAGGTTGATGGCGAAAAAATTCAACTCCTCTATCCAATGATTCCTGATTTTGAGAATGAGTTACCGCGATTTCAAAATCGGCATTCGCGCTTGATTTACAGTGGAAAATTCCATGAAGACTGGTATACAGAAGAGATTATTGAAGCTACAAAAAAAACTTGCAGAGGAAAATTCTCAGATCCATACACAAATTGTAGGGGATAAATTTCAAGAGCGTTTGCGAGAACCAAAAAACCAACTGCGTATAAAAAAGGCCTTTCAAGAAACAGCAGCTATTGATTGGATGGGGGCCGTATCGAGGGAAGAATGCCAAGCGCTGATTGCAGAAGCTGATGTTGGAATAAGCTGGAGAAGCGAGAGCCTTGATAATGACGAGAGTGTTGAACTTTCAAGTAAGTTACTTGAATATGGTAGATTAGGGAAACCTGCACTTGTGAGACGGACGAAAATGCACGAGGATTTACTAGGTAAAGATTATCCACTTTTTGTTGATGATGAAACTGACTTTGTTGAGAAAACTTTGGCGGTTCTATCAGATGATGCTCTTTATTTCGAGACAGCTCAAAAAATTTATCAAGCGAGCAAAGCTTTTACCTTTTCTGCCGCATATGACCGATTGAAAAAATTTTTATTTGGTCTTTTAAAAAAGAAAAAAAATAAATTTACTATTTGCTGGGCATGATTTGAAATTTGCAACGATGCTAATCGAACATTTTGAACAACATCCTGATTTTGAGGTGCGAGAAGATCTATTTACATCACATGAAAAGCATGATGAAAAGCATAGCCAAGAATGTCTAAAATGGGCGGATGTTATTTTTTGTGAATGGGGACTTGGAAATGCTGTATGGTATTCCAAGCATAAAAGAGGAGATCAAGTGTTAATCACTCGAATGCATTTTCAGGAAAAAGATTTAAATTATCCGAGGCAAATGGTACAAGAAAAAATCGATAAAATTATTGTGATCACACCTTACATGTTAGAAGAATTTCATCGTCTTTTTGAAATTCCAAGACATAAGATGGTTTATTTAGATAATTTGATTGATAGCACAAAACTAGATTTACCTAAAACAGATGATCATCAGTTTCATTTAGGTATTTGCGGAATTTTACCAGCGCGAAAGCGATTTGATCTAGCACTCGACTTGCTTGAAAAGCTGTGGGAAAAAGATCCGCGCTATAAACTTTTTATTAAAAGTAAGCGACCGGAAGAGTTGCCTTGGCTAATGGCAAGAGAAAAGGAAAGAAAGTACTACACGGATCTATTCGAACGAATTGATCGGGCTCCGTGGAAAGAAAACGTCATCTTTGACCCCCACGGGAATGATGTAGATAAATGGTTACAAAAAATTGGGTATTTACTATCCCCAAGTGATTTTGAAGGATCGCATGTATCTGTTTCAGAGGCAATGGCAAGTGGTGCCGTACCAATTATTCGTAATTGGAAAGGTGCTGATACAGTATATCCGAAACGCTATATTGTATCAGACTTGGAAGAGGCAGAAGGTCTCATTTATGATGCACAGTGGGAGAAAGAAGCCACTATAAGCCGAAAAAAAATATTCAAGCGAAAAAATTTTCACGTGACAAAATTGTGATTCAGATAGAACAGCTCATAAAAGACATGATTACAAAAGCACAATGAGGAGCAATTAAAATGAAGAAAAGATTGAGGAAAAAAATGAAGAAACAAGAAGAATTGATTCAAGGACTAGATGTTTTTATTTCAGATGATTATTTACAAGTAAAATGTCATATATCACGTAAAGTAACTCCTAGTGATTATGAATTTGCTTTTTACACTTATCAGACGGGGATTCCAGAAGCTGTGGATAAATCGAAATATACCAAATTTGATACTCATCAAGTTTTACTTAAAAGCGGTGGTGAATATCGGGTAAAGGTTTTTGTACGTCATTTGAAAAGTAATGAAGTAGTAACTAAAATAAGCCAGCCAATTCGAAAAACTCGAATTGTTAAATTGTGAGGAGAGAATCTCAATGACAGTGCTACATGGGATGCACCTTCAAAATGGCAGTGATATCCTTGTCCTTGTCTTCCAGAATGCTGCAAAACCTTTAAATGATGCTATTCATGGAGTGTTTTTGAATGAAATTAATCAGGAGCAAATAGCAGAAATGCATGAGCGATATACTTGGATGAAATTTTCCAAACGAGTTCAAACAGTGGATTATCTTTTTATAAAAGATCACTTTTCAAGTGTTTATGGTTGGTATTTTGTTGATCACGGTAAAATGATTCACGAAAAATTAAACCAAGAGCTAACGGAGTTTATTCAAAAACATGGTTATAAAAAAGTGATTGCTTTTGGTTCCAGTAAAGGGGGAACAGGGGCGTTACTTTACGGACTTTTGAATCCATACATTACAGATGTTTTTTCACTTGTCCCACAAATTTATGTAGCAGACTTTATTAACACACTTTGTCCTAAAGAAAAAAGTCTGTTTTTTGCAGAAGACGAGCGGTTTGAAAATCAGGTAAATCAAATTTTTTATTCCCCTTCGATTTATCAAGCTAACTTGAAGTGTAATTTGAATTTTTATACAGGATTAAATGACATTCAATTCGATGCTTTAGTGCAGTATCGCTTTTTTTTTGCAGGAACAAGGAGTTAAGAGTCAACTATTTATAAATCGTAGTGAAGAAAGACATACAAGACTTGTCAATCAGTATACCCCTTTTATTTTTGCGGTCTTAGAAGATTTAATAAAAGGGGAAGAAAGACGTACAGAAAAAACAAGTATTCAAGTAGGAACTGACGTGTATTTATTAAGGCAGATATGAAGAAAGAGGCAATATTATGAAAGTAAACATGAAAGAATTAAAATTTCAAAATAAAGCATTGGTATTTGAGTTTGATTTGTACCCATCGTTTCGTCAAAATTATGAATTTGCTTATTATCTTTATCAAAATGGTCGTATCATTCAGCGAGTCTGGTATCAAAAATGTCAAAAACATAATGAGCTATTCATTACACCAACTTATAGTGGGACTTATCAGATTCGACTTTTTATTCGAAGTGAAGAAAAAGTTATGCAGTGGAATGAGCTTTCGAATTTAATTCATTTAAATTTGTCTAATAAGCAGTTGCTTGAAACAACGTTAGAGCAAGAACAAATATTTTACAGTGATGTACCTGTAAAATATTTGTTTCAAAAAGCCAAAGGGGGATCCAAGCAACTAGTCATCTCCTTTTCAGGACTTTATTCTACTGAATTTAAGGGCGGCGCACCAGTCTATAATCATATTCGCACGCTTGATCCTGTTGATACTAACAAGTTATTCATTTTAGATTCCTATAAAAATCAATTTTGTTATTATGTAGGTTTTGGGGGAGCATATGATTATGAGAGAAGTGTGATCGCACTTATTACAACAATTGCCAATAAAGAAGGAATCTCACCAGAAAATATTATTGCAACTGGATCGAGCAAAGGCGGAACAGCAGCTCTTTATTACAGTTTAAAATATTATTTTGGCAAGGCCATTATTGGTGCTCCGCAAATTTATATTGCAGATTATTTAAATAGGAGAGCAACTTCCCCTTCCATGCGAGAACGTTTTAACCAGCTAATGGGTCCAGATGAAAAGTATGGTTTTTCATTTTGGAATCAGCTGATTTTTAATCAAGTGGAACTGACAGAAAAATTTCCAGAGCTGTATTTCCATGTCGGAGAGGGCGACTTCCATTATCCGGAGCATTTGAAACCACTTTTGACACGTTTTTCAGAAAAAAGTGTCACTTATCAGTTGGATTTAGGAGATTATGATAATCACAGTGAAACGGGCACATACTTTACTCCATTTTTACTTAAACAAGTTGAAGAAATTATAGAAAGAAACACGGATGGAGGGATAAAGTGAAAACTTTAGTTGCATGGGGCAAAGTGCATTTGCTTAATTGGCATAAAGTATTTCGCTTAGCAGAATTTGATAAAAAGGCAATGCATCAAAATCATTTTTTTGGTCTGTTTTGGGAATTTTTGAGCCCTGCTCTCCAAATTATCATTTATTATTTGGTTTTTGGATTACGACTTGGCGGACATGCAGCACTTCCTTCAGGTGTTCCTTATTTATATTGGATGCTTATCGGTATTATTCCTTGGTTTTACATGAGCTCAAGTATTGTTTCAGGTGCCGCTTCCATCTATTCCAATTTAGGTTTACTTTCTAAGACAGCTTTCCCAGTTGAGATATTACCTACAATTGCTGTTATAAAAGGATTGAATAGCTTTTTTTACAATGCTAGGTTTATTTCTTATTGTATATATTGGATCAGGCTTTTATCCAACACTAGAATGGTTACAACTTGTTTATTACTTTTTTTTTAACCGTTTTATTTTTGATGACGATTTCACTTTTCACCTCTGTTTTAACTGTTATTTTTCGAGATTTTCAGCTTATTATTAATTCAGCAATGCGGTTACTGTTTTTTGTTTCAGGAGCAGTTATTGATGTAACCGCAAATGAAAATTCCATTTTAACGAAATTATTTAAACTAAATCCTTTTGTTTATTTAGTTGAGGGATTCCGAGATGCTTTGCTTTCTAGAGAATGGTTTTTTGAAAAAACATGGTGGACGATTTATTTTTTTTAGTGTCATGTTACTTATCTTATTGTTAGGGATTTACTTAATGAGTCGTTATAAATCCGAATTTACGGAATATATGTGAGAAGGGATGAAAAATGAGATTAAAACTTCAAAAAAAGCAAAGAACAGTCTACATCTATGCCAATGGAAGAAGCTGTTTCACTAAAAAATATTACTAAAACATTCCAACTAAAAAAGAAAAAAAATTTAGCGATTTTTTTTCGGTTTCGTCATGAATCAGTAGCTTATTTTCAAGCGCTTGAAGACATTTCGTTTCAAGTCAAACAAGGTAGTTGCATTGGTTTTATTGGTCTGAATGGATCAGGAAAATCAACCCTATCAAGTCTAATTGCTGATCACCTTGTCCCGAGCAAGGGTGAAATTAAACGAAATGGCAAAGTTTCACTTCTCGCTATTAGTTCAGGACTGAAGCCAAACTTAACTGGAACAGAGAATATTGAATTGAAGTTGTTACTCATGGGCTTTAAATCATCAGAGATAGAATCAAGAATAGAAAACATTGTTCGTTTTACAGAACTTCATGATTTTATTCACCAACCAATTAAGCAGTACTCAAGTGGAATGAAAGCTAGATTAGGTTTTGGCATAGCGATTCAAACGGATCCAGATATCCTTATTATTGATGAAGCATTAGCCGTTGGAGATCTTACATTTTATGAGAAGTGTCTAAATGAAATTGAACGTTTTAAACAGGCTGGAAAAACAATTTTTTTTTGTTAGCCATGCGATCAGCCAGATTAGAGAAATTTGTGATCAAGTGGCTTGGCTACATTATGGTGAGTTAAAACTTTTTGGTGAAAGTGAAGAAGTTTGCCTTGAATATAGTAAATTTATACATCACTTTAATAAAAAAACGAAAGAGGAGCGAGAAGCCTACCAAAGCGAGATGATGGCTAAGCAATATGTTGCAAAAAAAAACAAAAGAGAAGCATAGGGCTTTAAATTTTTCTCAATTTTTTTTTCCCAGCTTTACTTGTCATACTATTAATTTGCGCTATAGGATTTAGCGCTTTTAAAATGTTTTCAGGTTAAAAAACTTTTAATTATTAGAAAGATAGGGGGCATTATAAATAATGAACAAAAAAAATTTGGTTTCAAGCGGTTCTTGCTATTTTATTAGTCTCTTCTTTACTTTTCCAGTCAGGACAAGTAAAAGCAGCAGACGTACCATCAGAAGAGACAGAACCTTCCTTTACGTTAACTGTTGAATATTTAGACAAAGATACGGGTGAAGCGTTACAGGAAGCAAAGCAATTGAATCTAAAAGAAGGGGATCCCTACCAAATTTCGGCACCAGAATTTGAGCACTACACCTTTGTCGATGCATCGAAAAGTTTGACAGGAACTATGGATCAAGAAGATCAAACCATAGTCCTTTATTATCAGAAAAAAGAACACACGCTAACAGTTCAATATATTGATAAAGATACTATGACAAAGATTCATTCAGACTATTCCACTTCATTAGAGTACGGTGAAAAGTATAGTATACCTGAATATGCAATTGACAATTATGTTTTTCAATCAGCAACAGGAGCGCCGAACGGAGTTATGCCAGATGAAGATTTGAATATAACTTTTTACTATATAAAAAACGGTTCAGGTACCCTTGATGTTAATTTGTTTACTATCAATAAAGATCAATTTGTGACGGGAAATTATAGTGGAGATGTAAGTCAAATCAGCTTAGTCATAAATAATAAATTTTATCCGTTTGTGAGTGTTTCGGGTTCTGATAATCATTTCCAATATGAGGCAAGTAAGTTGATAACAAGCCTTGCTCAAGATGTGTGGTTGTATGCATATGATAAGCATGGTAAAGAACTAGACCGAAAAAAAAGTTTCGCTAGATAGAATGCCTATTGGAATGATTACAACCAATCAATTTACGTTAGGACAATCGAGTTATGTAACAGGAAGTTATACAGGCGATACAACAAAAGTAGCGTTAGAAATCAACGGGGAGAAAAAACAAACAATCAATGTTCCAAAAGGTGGAACATATCAATATTATGCTGCTAATTTCATTCACTCGGATACTGATACGGTTTATATGATTGCTTACGATGAAACAGGCGTTGAGCTTGATCGGAAAAAAGTAAATGTTTATAGCACAACAGGGGATCTTACAGTAAATCCATTTGTTTTGGAAAAAGACCATTATATCACTGGAAGCTACACAGGTGATGTTAAGAAAGTTGCTGTTTTGTTAGACAGTGAGAAAGGACAGACAATTACAGTTCAAGAAGATGGAAGCTATAGCTATTACATCGGAAATAAGCTACAAAGTGGCCTCCATACAGCTTGGATGATTGCCTATGATGAAGTAGGAAAAGAACTGAACCGAAAACAAATAGAACTTGTCCATTACGTTACAACTGGTAGTATCAGTACAACTCCGTTTGTTCTAGAAAAAGACAGTTATGTAACAGGAACCTATGAAGGGGATGTGGCAAAAATTGCCTTAGAAGTAGATGGTGAAATGAGACAAAGCATTGCCGTTCCAAAGAATAGTCCTAACTATCGTTATTATCTTGACAAGCGAAATGAGCTTCAAACCGGAGAGCATGAAGTGAACATCGTCGCTTATGATGCAGCAGGGAAAGAACTGGACCGAAAACCGGTTGAATTAACACACTATATAACAACAGGTAGTATCAGCACGACACCGTTTGTTCTCGAAAAAGATAGCTATGTAACAGGAACCTATGAAGGGGATGTAGCAAAAATTGCCTTAGAAGTAGATGGTGAAATGAGACAAAGCATTGCCGTTCCAAAGAATAGTCCTAACTATCGTTATTATCTTGACAAGCGAAATGAACTTCAAACTGGAGAGCATGAAGTGAACATCATCGCTTATGATACAGCAGGGAAAGAACTAGACAGAAAACCGGTTGAGTTAACGCATTATATAACAAGCGGCAGTCTGAGTGTAAATCCATTTGTATTAGGAAAAGATAGTTACGTGACCGGAAGTTATACGGGAGACGTTAAAAAGGTTGCAATAGAAATTAACGGGGAGCGTGGACAAGTCATCACTGTTCCAGCGGATGGAAATTATAAGTATTATATTCGTGGGCTTCAGGCTACTGATGAAAAAATCTTTATGGTTGCTTATGACTTGTCAGGTAAAGAATTAGACCGAATAGAGCTTCCACTTAGTGTTACAGAATAAAAAAAAGAAAAAAGGAGAGGCGCCGCGCCTCTCCTTTTTCCTATTTTGCATCATGATCAAACTCAGGAAAGTGATAAGTATCGATATGTGAAAAGCCGATTTGCGTATTATTTTTTTCCATCATTTCAACGATTCGCGCATGATAAGGACTCGTTTTAAAAGTTTGATAATACATTTCTGAATCCCAAAAAGTTAAAATTAAGAATTTGTTTTGCGTAAGCGACTGTCCTAGTTGAACACACTGTAGGCCGGTAGTCTCATGAAGTGGACGTATCATTTGTTCATAGTTTTGTAGGAAGATGGGAACTTCTTCATCGCGTTGCATCATCACATATTCAAGCGTGACAAAGCCATATCCTTTCATCGTACCAGAAGATTGCAACTTGCGATATGTATTCTCTTCTTTAAAAACACTAGCTCCAGCAGTTTCGTGAAGTAAAATCGAATGCTCGTAATTTTGTAAAAGCATAATGCCTTCACCGGGATGCTCCGCTAAAATTTGACGTAAATAATGTTCCGTTCCAGAAGTAATGTAAATATATTCCATGATTTTGACCTGCTTTCTGTGAAATTATTAACCTTTACAGCTCCTTATTTTCCCATTAATACCAACTGTTAAACGTATCGAAAAGCATTCTGTTTGGTTTTAAGGTGTATTTTTAGTATCCTTAAAAGTGTGAAAAAATTAGCATTCAAGAAAGAGAGGCACCTGATGAGTAAAATAACAAACGACTTATTTCTAAAAGCCGCAAAAAGTGAGCCGGTTTCGCGAATTCCCGTCTGGTATATGCGTCAGGCAGGACGCTCCCAGCCTGAATACCGTAAACTAAAAGAAAAATATTCACTCTTTGAGATCACGCATAATCCAGAGCTATGCGCCTATGTAACTCGTTTACCGGTAGAAAACTATGGCGTAGATGCTGCGATTTTATACAAAGATATCATGACCCCGCTTGTTGGACTTGGCGTTGAAGTTGAAATTAAAAGCAACATTGGACCAGTGATCCAAAACCCAATTGAAACCATCACAGACGTTGAAAACCTCTCAGAACTTCGTCCAAAACAAGATGTTCCCTATATTTTAGACACGATCAAGCTTTTAACAGAAGAACAACTTAAAGTTCCACTCATTGGTTTTGCAGGAGCGCCTTTTACCCTTGCAAGCTATATGCTAGAAGGCGGTCCCTCAAAAAACTACTATAAAACAAAAGCGATGATGTACCGGGACCCAGCAACTTGGTATCTCTTAATGGAGAAGCTTGGCAAAATGACTTCCGACTATTTAAATGCGCAAATTGAAGCAGGCGCTAGCGCCGTTCAGTTATTTGATTCATGGGTGGGCGCTCTTAGCCGTGAAGATTACGCCGAATACATCAAACCCATCATGCGAAAAATCATCAATAGCATCAAAGTCGATCATCCAGAAGTCCCAATCGTGATGCAAGCAGTGGCATCCAGTCACTTACTGGAAGAATTTGCAGACTTAAAAGTAGATGTTGTTGGAATTGACTGGCGCATCCAAATTGATAAAGCTAGAACTTTCCTTCCAGGCAAAGCTTTGCAAGGTAATCTCGATCCGAGTTTGCTTCTTGCACCTGAAAAGTGTCTTGAAAAAACGCAAACGATTTTACGAGAAGGAAGTAAGCAACCCGGCTTTATTTTTAACCTCGGACATGGGGTGTTCCCAGAAGTAAAACCGGAAATGTTAAAACAACTAACTGAATTTGTTCATGAAAGCAGTGAAAAATTTCTAAAAAGAAGGAGAATAGAATAATGAAAACTGTAGGATTACTTGTTATGGCATACGGAACGCCATATAAAGATGAAGATATTGAACGTTACTATACAGATATTAGACACGGCAAAAAGCCGACAGAAGAAATGATAGCGGACTTGCGTAGTCGTTATCATGCGATTGGTGGACTTTCCCCGCTTGCAAAAATTACAGAAGAACAAGCTTACGGACTCGAACGCACATTAAATGAAGCTCAAAGCGATGTGAAATTTAAAGCTTACATAGGCCTAAAACACATCGAGCCGTTCATTGAAGATGCGGTGAAGGAAATGTATCAAGACGGAATTGAAGAAGCCGTATCCATCGTTCTTGCCCCTCATTATTCGAGCTTCAGCGTAGCTTCTTATAATAAGCGAGCACAAGAAGAGAGTGAAGCAATCGGTGGACCAAAAATTATTTCCATTAATGATTGGTATAAAAATCCACTCTTTATCAAAATGTGGGCGGATCGAATTGATCAAACAGCAGAAGAAATTCCAGAAAATGAACTAGAGGATACAGTACTTGTTGTATCAGCGCACAGCTTGCCAGAGAAAATCAAACAATTCGGTGATCCGTATCCCGATCAACTAAAAGAAACAGCGGAACTGATTTTTAAAGAAGTGAAAGTTCCGCATTACGCGCTTGGATGGCAAAGCGAAGGGAAAACAGGAGAACCTTGGCTTGGGCCAGATGTTCAAGATTTAACTCGAGACCTTTATGACAAGCATCACTACAAGCATTTTATCTACGCACCAGTCGGTTTTGTCGCAGAACACCTAGAAGTTCTTTACGATAATGACTATGAATGTAAAGTAGTCACAGACGAAATTGGAGCAAGCTATCATCGGCCCAAAATGCCAAATGCCGATCCGGAATTTTTAAACGTCTTGAAATCGGTCGTTTTGGATGCATATTCTGAAAATCATTAAAAAAGAGCCATTTGGCTCTTTTTTAATGCAATTACGTGAAAACGATTTCTTATTTTTTAGTAGAATACTATTCTACTTTAATCAGATTCTCATTTTTGTTGGGCATAATGAACAAGTACAATAAATCAGCGAGGAGGATAAACAAATGGAAACGCTGAATGAAATAAAACAAATGATGGAAAACATGACAATTTACATGTCAATAAATGGATATACAAAGAGAAGCTTCGCGAAAGCAACGGGAATCTCTCAAAATACATTCACGGCAATGACAAGTGGAAAAATCAAAAATGAAAAAAAAAGCAGAGCGCTACATAGAGCAAGCGACTGAGAAATTAAATCTTGAACGAGATTATTTTAAAAAATCACGTGAAGAAATTATGCAAGCTCCGATTAATTATTTAGATGAAGAAAAATTGCATACAGGTAATGAGAAATTTAATGCCCTTAGTTTACTTCTTAAAATTGGTGAAATCCATTACAAATGGGAATAAAGCAACGGACGTGAAACGAAACATTTCGCGTCCGTTTTTTTTGTTGTTGACTAATTAGGTGATTTCAACTAAAATAGAACCAATTTTGAGGCTAGTTATTTTGGATTGGGAGTGAAGTACTTGATTAAAAAGCTGACGGCGTCAGATGACCAGAAACTGAAAGCACTGCTTAAACCGAAAGCTCTATTGAATATTTTTATTCTTGGAGATATCGAAAATTTTGGTTATGATCATGAGTTTATTGACATCTGGGGGGATTACGATGCAGAAGGAGAGCTTCGAGCTTGCTTGCTTCGGTTTGACCGGAATTTTCTACCTTACACGAAAACAGACGATTTTGACGCAGCAGGATTTGCAGAACTTATTCAAGAATATGACAATACAATGATAAGTGGAATGCCACGTGCGACGGCTCCGCTTGAAAAGCTTATTCCAGAGTTAAGTGAAAAAAGTCACAAATCACACTTCTGCAAATGCGAGAACGCCAGTATGATGGATGCTAATGGAGAAGTTATTATTCGTTCGGCTATAAAAGAAGAAGTTAGTGAAATCATCGAACTGAGGAAAAAAATCAAGGAATTTGGCGAGCGAAATGAAAATGAAGAATTAATCACAGCACAACTAGAACAAGGCTCAAAACGAATTTATTACATTGAACAAGACGGGAAAATCGTATCCGTTGCCGAATCCACTGCAGAAAATTCTCTTTCGGCAATGATTGTTGGCGTAGCGACACTTGCGGAATATCGTGGACAAGGTTTTGCTAGCACCATTATGAAGCGACTTTGTTGTGATTTGCTAGCAGAAGGGAAGACTCCTTGCTTGTTTTACGATAACCCGGTAGCTGGAAAAATGTACCGCAAAATCGGCTTTACAGACGTAGGGGACTACACCCTATATCGTTAAAGCAAGAAACAAAAGACGTGGCCTTTTCATATCGAAGAGGCTATTTTTTATAAAACTGGACTGTAGTTGTATAGAAATTTGAGCGATATTTGCTATACTAGAAGAAATAGCGAACGAGGAGAGATGGAAATGAATGAAGTGAAAGCACATCAAGTTGAAGCAAGTAGAACAGCATCCAAACAAGTGATTATGCAAAAAGTTTTAAACTGGTTTGTTATTTCACTGTTAGTTGCGACAATTGGAGCAGCAGTTGGGAACTCACTCGATCCAAGTTGGTTTATCCCACTTGTGATTTTAGAATTTGTTTTTCTTATTGCAGCTATCTTAGTACGCCGGAGTAAAACAGCAAACCGAACATGGGGCTTCCCACTTTTGCTCGGCTTCGCATTTGTAACAGGTTTAATGACCGGTCCAACGCTTACCTACTTCTTTACAGCTGGAGCAGGAATGGCTGTTTTACTTGCATTCGTGACAGCATCCGTAACCTTTACAGTTTTAGGCTTTGTAGGGGCAAAAATGAAAAAAGATTTACAATTTCTTAGTTCGGCTTTATTTGCCGCACTGATTATTTTAGTTTTGTTTTCTTTATTTGGTTTATTTGTTCCGATCGGTGGAATGACAACGATCATTGCTGGATTCGGTACCTTGCTGTTTTCTGTTTACATTTTATTTGATTTTAACCAAATTATGAAGCGAGATGTCTCACTTGATGATGTGCCGATGCTCTCATTAAGTTTGTATCTGGATTTTCTTAATCTGTTTTTATATCTACTTCAACTTTTCGCAGGTTCACGGGACTAATTAAAGTCACTAGGGGATTTTCCTCTAGTGATTTTTTTACAAAATAAGTGGGTATACTATTAGACAAAGTAGATAATATCTTTTATAATTAACTTAAAGGTCAAAAAAGGTCAAACTTATTTTCCAAAAGGAGGACCAAGAATGGAAATGCAAAAATTTACCCAGCAAGTTCAAGAAACCATCGCAGAAGCGCAAAAACTTGCTGTAGAAAAAGAGCATCAAGCGATCGATGTTGCACATGTTTTTAAAATACTTTTACAAGAAAGCGACTTTGCCAAACGGGTATATGAAGTGGCAGAAGTTGATACTGAAAAATTAAATCAAAAAGTTAATGAAGAACTAGATAAAATCCCAGCGGTAATGGGAACTAGTGTTAAATACGGAGAATCGATGAGTAATGAATTATACCAACTGATTATCCGTGCTGAAGAAGAAGAAAAAGAATTGCAAGATGAATTTATATCGACAGAACACTTACTTCTTGCAGTAATGGAACAAAAAGAAAATCCTGTCACGAAAGAAATTTTAGCAGAAGGTAAAACAAAGAAAACAATTTTAGACGCTGTTCAAGCAATTAGAGGAGGAAAAAGAGTGACTAGCCAGAATGCAGAAGAAAACTATGAAGCACTATCTAAATATGGTCGCGATCTTGTAGCTGAAGTTCGGAGTGGCAAGCTTGATCCGGTAATTGGTCGTGATACTGAAATTCGAAATGTAATCCGAATTTTGTCACGTAAAACTAAAAATAATCCAGTACTAATCGGAGAACCAGGTGTTGGTAAAACAGCAATTGTAGAAGGACTTGCGCAACGTATTGTACGTAAAGACGTGCCAGAAGGATTGAAAGATAAAACGATTATTTCACTGGACTTAGGATCGCTCATCGCAGGAGCAAAATACCGTGGTGAATTTGAAGAACGACTGAAAGCAGTCTTGCAAGAAGTAAAAGAATCTGACGGTCAAATACTTCTATTCATTGACGAAATCCATACGATCGTTGGCGCAGGAAAGACTGAGGGAGCTATGGATGCCGGCAATATGCTTAAACCAATGCTTGCTCGTGGCGAACTTCACTGTATTGGAGCAACAACACTTGATGAATATCGCCAGTATATTGAAAAAGATGCCGCACTAGAGCGCCGTTTCCAAAAAGTGCTAGTTCCAGAACCAACCGTAGAAGATACAGTATCCATTTTACGTGGTTTAAAAGAACGCTTTGAAATCCATCACGGCGTTAATATCCATGATAATGCACTTGTCGCAGCAGCAACACTTTCAAACCGTTATATCACCGATCGCTTTTTGCCAGATAAAGCCATTGACTTAATTGATGAAGCTTGTGCAACGATTCGTGTGGAAATTGATTCAATGCCAAGTGAGCTTGACGAAGTCACGCGTAAAGTGATGCAGCTAGAAATCGAAGAAGCAGCATTAAAAGAAGAAAAAGATCCAGCAAGCGAACGTCGGCTTGAAATGCTTCAACGTGAACTAGCCGATTATAAAGAAGAAGCCAACAAAATGAAATCAAAATGGGAAAACGAGAAAGGCGAAATCGGTAAAATCCGTGAAATGCGCGAACAAATTGATGCGATGCGTCATGAACTAGAAGAAGCAGAAAATAACTATGACTTGACACGTGCCGCGGAATTGCGACATGGTAAAATTCCAGCAGCAGAAAAAGAACTAGCAGAGCTCGAAAAACAAAATCGTGAAAAGACACAAAATGAAGACCGATTGTTGCAAGAAGCGGTGACAGAAAACGAAATCGCCGAGATTATTGGACGCTGGACTGGGATTCCCGTTACGAAATTAGTTGAAGGTGAACGCGAAAAACTGCTTAAATTGAGCGATGCCCTTCATGAAAAGGTAATCGGACAAGATCAAGCGGTTGATCTTGTAAGTGATGCGGTGCTCCGGGCACGCGCCGGAATCAAAGATCCAAAGCGCCCAATTGGTTCCTTTATTTTCCTTGGTCCAACAGGTGTTGGGAAAACAGAACTCGCCAAAGCACTCGCCTATAATATGTTCGATTCAGAAGACCATATGATTCGAATCGACATGTCTGAGTACATGGAAAAGCATTCCGTTTCTCGTCTTGTTGGGGCACCTCCAGGCTATGTTGGCTATGAAGAAGGCGGTCAGCTAACAGAAGCCGTACGTCGTAACCCGTATTCCATCATTTTGCTGGATGAAATTGAAAAGGCTCATCCAGATGTGTTTAACATTCTTTTGCAAGTTTTGGATGACGGTCGAATTACGGATTCGCAAGGCCGGATGGTTGATTTTAAGAATACAGTCATTATCATGACGAGTAATATTGGCTCAACAATGCTTCTCGAACGAGCTGAAAGCGGAGAAATTTCGGATGAGCTTGAGCAAGATGTTCTAGCTACTCTCGAAGCTTCTTTTAAACCTGAATTTTTGAATCGGGTAGATGATATTATCTTATTCAAACCATTGACACTTGAAAATATTAAGGGAATCGTGGAAAAACTTGTAGATGAACTTCAAGATAGACTTGAAGCACAAGAAATCCACATTGCCATTTCCGATGAAGCGAAGAGCTTTATTGCAGAAGAAGCCTATGATCCTGTTTACGGGGCGCGCCCGCTTAAACGGTATTTGGTTCGCCACGTTGAGACACCACTTGCACGTGCGATTGTGTCGGGAGAGGTAATGCCGCATTCTACCGTTGAAATTGGCTTAGACAATGGAGCGTTCACTTTTAATACAAAATAAATTGCTGAAAAGAGAGTCTCTTGTTTTTTTTTGCAAGAGGCTTTTTTATGTTTGAAATCTGAAAACAAGGGAATTTTAAGGAGGAAAAGGTTAAGTTCGAAAGGATGAGGAAAAATGAAACTGGTTTTAATTCGCCACGGACAAAGTGAATGGAATAAACTCAACTTGTTTACCGGCTGGCATGATGTTGATTTGTCGGAGCAAGGGGTAGAAGAAGCTAAAACAGCGGGAAAACGCATTAAAGCAGCAGGACTTGAATTTGATGTTGCTTTCACATCCGTTTTAACGCGTGCAATTAAAACACTTGATTATGCACTTGAAGAATCAGGCCAACTCTGGGTGCCGGTACATAAGTCTTGGCGACTCAATGAACGGCATTACGGTGCGCTTCAAGGCTTAAATAAAAAAGAAACGGCGGAAAAATATGGTGCCGATCAAGTCCAACTTTGGCGTCGTAGCTATGATACACTTCCTCCATTATTAGAGGAAAACGATGAGCGCCAAGCAAAAAATGATCGTCGTTATCAACTTTTAGATACACATGCAATTCCTTCGGGTGAAAATCTAAAGGTAACACTTGAGCGTGTAATCCCATATTGGATGGATACGATTGCGCCAGAAATCAAATCAGGTAAACGTGTGATTATTGCTGCACACGGGAATAGCTTGCGGGCACTTGTGAAGTTCTTAGAAGGAATCAGTGATGATGCAATTATGGAACTTGAAATCCCGACAGGTGTACCACTGGTTTATGAATTAGATGAAGATTTAAAACCAACAAATAAATATTATCTAGATAAATAAAAAAGCGCTCCGTTTTTACGGAGTGCTTTTTTATTTGATGTCGTAAATTTCACTGTCCTTAGGCATGAGGGCAGGAATAATTAGAACGAATACAGAAATTCCAACCGTTAGAATTAATCCGGTTGTGAAACTAAACGGTACAGAAAGCATTGATGAAAGAACGAATTCAGCCATCATTGATAGGAAAAATACCCAAACAACTGTAACGATATAGCGCATGAGAAACACCTCATTTCACATCATTCAATACAATCATTCTAGCACAAAATAAGCATGATTGACAACATATGAGAAAGCTAGTAATATCTTTTTGGATAAAGAAATATCTAACTATTTATCTTTTATTTGTATTCAATTTGACATGAAACTGTCATTAGATACTTACTAAACTAACATAAATGTTTGGTACAATGTATCAAGGCTTATTAGTCAAAAAAGAAACTAAAACACTCGAAGAACAGGATGTGCTCGAAGTAGAATGAAAAAATGGAAATTAGCGCTTGCGGCTTTTATTACAGCAGCAGGAATAAGCGCACCACTTGCAGCAACACAAGCGGAGGCAGCAGATAAAGTAGCTATTCAGGCGTCTCTGCAGAAAATGACGTTAACACAAAGACAATTTATTCAAGATATCGCGCCAAAAGCGCAGGAATTGCAAAAGAAATATCAAGTATTGAGTAGTGTCTCGCTTGCTCAAGCGATTGTCGAATCAAATTGGGGAAACAGCGGGCTTTCAACAGAAGCCAATAATTTGTTCGGTATCAAAGGCTCTTACAATGGTTCATCTGTCACAATGTCGACAAAAGAATATAGCGGTGATGAGGTACAACAAATTGATGCCGCTTTTCGCGCTTATCCAGACCGAGAAGCGTCTCTCGAAGATCATACCTTACTGTTTGTAAATGGAACAAGCGGAAATCCATCTTTATATCATGCTGTCATAGGAGAAAATGACTATAAAAAAGCAGCGCTAGCGATCCAAGAAGCTGGTTATGCTACAGATCCAAACTATGCAGCAGTTTTGACGGAAACCGTTGAAATGTTTGGATTAACTGCATATGATGACATTTATGATCACATGAAAAAGGAAGAGAATATGCTCGCGTATGGCACTGTTCAAGAACCAAAAGACTATGACGTTTGGAGTTTGCCAAGTGGGATGAAAGATGCGGAAAAAGTGGCTTCTACGGCCTCTATAAAAGAAAAACAACTTCGTGTAGGGAAAAAAGCAGAAATGCAAAACGGTAGTCACTGGTTTGAAATTTACGACGAACAAGATAACCGGATCGGCTGGCTAGAAGAAAACGCGATGGATATTTTCTACACAACTAAAAGTGAAAAAGAGTTTGACTTAAAGAAGTATATCATCGATTCTGATCAAAAAATTTATCGCTATCCAGTAGAGGATTCCAAACGCGTGGTTGGTGAAATGAAGACCTATCAAGGTGAGAAGTTAGAAATTGATCGCCGAGCAGATGTTAAAAATGAATACTGGTATCGTTTTAAAGACAAAGACGGCCAAGTTGTTGGCTGGTCAAAAGCGCCAGGATTCTCTGATAACAATCCAAATAAAAAGAAATAAACGCATTTGATGCCCTTTAGTTGTACGCTTTTATGCAAAGTGAAGCACTAGAGGGCTTTTATGATGTCAAAAGAAAGAATGGTTGCCAAAAAAACGGCGTTCTGTTAAAATTAGTACCAGGTCATAAAAACAGCTTTTTAAATTCGTTCAAATATGGGGGAATCGTAATGAATGCAGGAATTCTAGGAGTAGGGAAATACACACCCGAAAGAATCTTAACAAATTTTGATTTAGAAAAAATGATGGACACATCAGATGAATGGATTAAAACAAGAACTGGAATTGAAGAAAGACGCATTGCTCGCGATGATGAATATACACATGATATGGCATACGAAGCAGCTAAAGAGGCAATTGAAAATGCAGGTTTAACTCCAGAGGATATTGATTTAATTATTGTCGCAACAGTTACTCAGGAAGCTAACTTCCCTTCTGTTGGAAATATCATCCAAGATCGTTTAGGCGCAAAGCATGCGGCTGCAATGGATCTTGAAGCGGCTTGTTCTGGTTTCACTTACGGAATTGTAACAGGAGCACAGTTCATTCAAACAGGCGCTTATAAACATGTTGTCGTAGTGGGGGCGGATAAGCTTTCCAAAATTACTGATTGGGATGATCGAAGTACCGCTGTCTTGTTTGGAGACGGAGCAGGTGCTGTTGTGATGGGGCCGGTTTCAGAAGACAAGGGACTTCTTTCCTTTGTGCTTGGATCAGATGGTTCAGGTGGTAAGTACCTCAACTTGAAAGAAGAAAACGACAAACTTTATATGAATGGACGCGAAGTTTTCCGCTTTGCTGTTCGAAAAATGGGGGATGCTTCACTTGAAGTTCTTGAAAAAGCTGGACTTCAAAAAGAAGATTTAGATTTATTGATTCCTCACCAAGCAAATATTCGAATCATGGAAGCTTCAAGAGAGCGCCTAGGCCTGCCAGAAGAAAAAATGATCAAGACGGTTCAAAAATACGGAAACACTTCTGCCTCTTCTATTGCGCTTGCGCTTGTGGATGCGGTTCAAGAAGGCCGTGTGAAAGATGGCGATAATCTGCTACTTGTTGGTTTTGGTGGGGGGTTAACTTGGGGAGCGCTTGTGATTCGCTTTGGTAAATAAATTAAAATAGGGGTGCGCAAAACGATTATGAATTATGTCGAAGTAGGCGCATCCTTTCTTTTTTTATGATATAATAATAGCGGCTTTATGGTCGCTTCAATAGAAATTGAAATTTTATTTTGTTCTTTTATTTTGTTTTTTTCTATGATTGAGGCAACCGTTTCAAAAAATGACTCCTGATTAACAGAAGTTATTTTTTCATGAGCTCAAAAACAAGGAGATGAGAAAATGGAGAAAAGAAGAGTCGTTGTTACTGGAGTTGGAGCTGTTACGCCAATTGGGAATGACGCGGAAACAGCATGGGATAATGCCAAGAAAGGTGTAAACGGTGTGGCTCCACTTACTCGTTTAAACCCAGAAGATTTTCCAGTCAAAATCGCAGCTGAACTAAAAGACTTTGATGTCGAAAAATATATTGACAAAAAAGAAGCGCGCAAAATGGACCGTTTCACTCATTATGCGATTGCAGGTGCAGAGATGGCGCTCCAAGATGCAAACTTTACGGTAGATGACACAAATGCGGAACGTGTGGGTGTTTGGATTGGTTCTGGAATTGGCGGAATGGAAACCTTTGAGACCCAATATGAAACTTATAGAACACGCGGCCTTCGTCGTGTGAGTCCGTTTTTTGTGCCAATGATGATTCCGGATATGGCATCTGGACAAGTTTCAATTCGGTTTGGAACAAAAGGGATCAATACGGCAACTGTAACAGCCTGCGCAACAGGAACCAATTCAATTGGAGATGCGTTCAAGGTGATTGAGCGCGGTGATGCAGACGTGATGATTAGCGGTGGAACTGAAGCACCAATTACGAAGATGTCGCTTGCTGGATTCTGCGCGAACAAAGCTTTATCGCTTAACCCAGATCCTGAAACTGCATGTCGACCGTTTGATAAAGACCGGGATGGATTTATTATCGGTGAGGGTGCAGGGATTGTTATCCTGGAAGAATACGAACATGCCAAAGCACGTGGGGCTAAAATTTACGCCGAAATTATTGGTTATGGTGCAACAAGTGATGCTTACCATATTACAGCTCCAGCACCAAATGGAGAAGGCGCTGCCCGTGCGATGAAACAGGCACTAGAAGATGCCGATGTGAAACCAGAAGAAGTGGATTATATCAATGCACACGGAACAAGTACTGGCTACAATGATAAGTATGAAACGGCAGCAGTAAAAACTATTTTCAAAGACTATGCTAAAGACTTGCTTATCAGTTCTACAAAATCAATGACTGGCCATACGTTAGGAGCGTCTGGCGGAATTGAAGCAATCTTCTCGGTTCTTGCTATTCGTGACAGTGTTGTGCCACCAACGATTCATTTGAAAAACCCAGATCCTGAATGTGATCTAGATTATGTGGCAAATGAATCACGGGAAAAAGATGTGACAATAGCAATGTCGAATTCATTCGGCTTTGGTGGTCATAATGCAACGCTTGTCTTTAAAAAGGTAACAGATTAATCATGTTAAAAAAGTCGGCTAGATGCAAAAACATCTAGCCGACTTCTTTTTTTATTTTATTAGCGACGTTTGCGCCCAAGTCCCATAGCATTTTCCATTTTGCGTAACGTTTTATTCGCTTTTATTCTAGCTTTTTCTGCACCTTCGTCTAAGAGGCGGTCAAGCTCCTCAGAATTGAGAAAGTATTCATAGCGCTCCTGGATAGGGGCTAATTCAGCGACAACCGCTTCTGCTAAATCATTCTTGAAATCGCCATATCCTTTATCTGCATATTGAGCCTCTAAGTCCTTGATCGCTTTCCCAGTGAGTGAAGAATAAATTGCTAATAAGTTCGAGACTCCCGGTTTGTTTTCTTTATCATAGGCAATAACGCCAGAGGAATCAGTTACAGCACTTTTTAATTTTTTTTCGTTATCACATTTGGTGGATCTAATAAATAAATCGCTCCCTTAGTATTTTCATCTGATTTGCTCATTTTTTTAGTGGGTTCCTGAAGCGACATGACACGGGCGCCTTGTTTAGGCACATACATTTCGGGAACTGTGAAGATATCATTGTGCTTGTTATTAAAACGAATAGCAAGATCGCGTGTAAGCTCGATATGCTGCTTTTGGTCTTCGCCAACTGGCACAAGGTTGGTTTGATAAAGTAAAATATCTGCTGCCATAAGCGGTGGATAAGTAAGAAGACCAGCGCTAACACCAGCTTTTCCAGCCGATTTGTCTTTAAATTGAGTCATGCGTTCTAATTCACCAATGTAGACATTACATTGTAAGATCCAAGCCGCTTGTGCGTGAGCAGGAACCTCAGATTGAACAAAAAGAGTAGATTTTTCTGGGTCTAGTCCAACAGCCAAATAAAGTGCAGCAAGACTACGAATTTGCTTACGTAGCTTTAACCGATCTTGTGGAACAGTAATTGCGTGTTCATCGACGATACAATAATAACAATCAAATTCATCTTGAAACTGACCAAATTGTTTTAACGCGCCGATGTAATTTCCAAGTGTTAAGTCACCACTTGGTTGAATGCCTGAAAAGATGATCTTTTTCATTGTTTTTCCTCCTTAACGATACCTAACATTTCATGAAATAAAAAAATCGCCTCTAGCTAGAATTTTTAGTTCTAGCTAGGGACGAATTTATTTTCCGCGGTGCCACCCTGTTACTTCTTGCCATTGCAAAAAGCACTTAAAAAAAAGATAACGGCTTTATGCCGCTGACGGCTACTTTTCGTGTTCACAGTCAGTCCTCAGGAAGCCCATTCGACTCAGCCCATTTATCTGTTTTCACCATCCACAGACTCTCTAGAAAAAGAAACTGAATGTACTTTTCTTCCGTGTTAACGCATCGTATATAATGACTTAAGTCTATCAATTTAATGAGCAACTGTCAAACTACAAATAGTATAAAACAAGGGATAACATACTACTTAAAAATACAATAATACTACTCAAAATCATGTCTGCATAGGGTAATCCCACAAGTTCAGAAAGCATCATGTCAGAGAATTCATTCTCTTCATCGCCACGGATTTTCCGCGCTACTTTTCGAAAACCATAATGTACACGGTCAAGAAAGCCGCTGCGCATAATGTAAACGAGTAGTCCTATAAGAAAAGCAATAAAACTAACATAAAAAGAGATATTGATGTAATGGAGAAGAGAAATCCCTGTGCCAAAAAGAAGAATGGCGAAAATAATTAATTCTTGAATTAGTAAATAAATAAATGTCCGCTTAAGCAATATCGTCACCTCGAAATTGGAATCGTACTAACTTTAGCATAAAATGAATGAAAACTCTAATTGTTCGTGAGCAATTAGAGTTTTTTGAAAAAAAGCTCAATCGACTTCGATTAGAAATACTCTTAGAAAAAAAAATTAAAAAAAATAATTGTACTCATTTTGGGTTGTACCAAGGGTTTTCTCGGTTTTGAACAAAACAATTGAAATTTTTATATAGACAAGTGTTAAAAAAAAGTATATAAATAAAGATAATCCTATTTTAATTCGGGATTAATCAAATTTTCACTTTGCTCTAAAAATGACGATTGTAAATTTAAATGTTGGTAAGGGAATAAAGTTGTTTGATTAAACTAATCTTATTTTCTGAAAACTTAATCAATGTAAAATTATTAACAAAAAACAAGGCGTAGAGCGTTCTTTTGAATTGATTCAATTGTCTAACTTTTTCGTTATAATAAATTTTTTAACAAATTGAAACTTTCATCCTGTTTCGTTTAATTGATTAAAAATAATTTACAAATCTTTAATTATTAGAGTATAATTATAAGTGAAACAATTTTTCAGAAAAATAAAAAAGGGAGGTATATTTAGTGAAGAAATCTAAATTATTTTTAGCACTTGGATTTACACTAACGCTGAGCTTAGGTCTTGCAGCTTGTGGAGGAGGAAGTTCTTCAAGTTCAGATAGCAAGAGCACTAACTCTGGCAAAGCTTCTGGAGAGCAAGTACTTAATTTAGCAGAGAGCGCATTAATTCCATCGGCAGATAGTTCAAAAGCGGATGATCAGGTGGGGTTAAACGTACTTAACCAAACAAATGAAGGGCTTTATGCACTTGATAAGGATGGTAAACCAGCCATTGCCGGCGCTGCTGAAGATCCAAAAATTAGTGACGATAAGACAGTTTATACCTTCAAATTGCGTAGTGACGCAAAATGGTCTAATGGGGATCCTGTAACAGCAAATGACTATGTGTTTGCTTGGAAACGTGCCGTTAATCCAGATACTGCTGCAACCTATTCCTATCTATTTGATGCCATTAAAAATGGTAGCGATATTGTAGCTGGTAAGAAGAAACCTGAAGAATTAGGAGTTAAAGCAGTTGATGATACAACGCTTGAAGTAACGCTTTCGAAACCGACAGCCTACATCAATTCTCTTTTTGCATTCCCAACTTTCTTCCCGCTTAATGAAAAATTTGTAACTGAAAAAGGCGATAAATTCGCTCAAAACAGTGATAACATTTTATATAACGGTCCTTTCCAATTAAAAGATTGGACAGGAACAAACAAAAAATGGACATATGTGAAAAATGATAAGTACTGGGATAAGAAAAACGTGAAATTGAAACAAATCAATGTTCAAGTTGTTCAAGATGCTGGTACTGGTGTTAACCTTTATAATACAGGGAAGATCGATCGAACTGTATTAAGTGCTGAATATGCCGCTCAAAATAAGAGCAATAAAGACTATGTAGTTGTGAATGACTCATCCACTTTCTACATCAAATTTAACCAAGAACGCAAAGGTGAAAAAACACCACTTGCAAATAAAAACATCCGTAAGGCACTTGCCCTTTCAATTGACAAGAAATCTTACGTAGATACTGTACTTCAAAACGGTTCTAAACCTGCTAATAACTTGGTGCCACCTGAATTCACTTTCGATCCGAAAAATGATGAGGATTATGTGAAAGAATCCGGTGCACACTTGAAATATGATAAAGCCGAAGCTAAAAAAGCTTGGAAACAAGGCTTGAAAGAACTTGGAACAGATAAAATTTCACTTGAATTTACAAGTGATGACACAGAAAATGCGAAAAAATCTTCTGAGTTTATCCAAAACCAACTTGAAAAAAATCTTGATGGTTTAACAGTTAAACTTAAAAACGTTCCATTTAAAGTTCGTTTGCAAAATGACCAAAATCAAGACTATGATTTCTCAATGAGTGGGTGGGGTCCTGACTATCAAGATCCATCGACATTCTTGGATCTATTCAAAACAGGTGGTTCGCAAAACAGAATGAGTTATTCGAACTCTGATTATGATAAGATTCTTCAAGATGCGGCTGTTACTTATGCTGCTGAACCGCAAAAACGTTGGGATGAAATGGTTAAAGCTGAAAACATCTTGCTTACAGATGATGTAGCGATCCAACCGCTTTATCACCGCGCTAATGCATACTTGCAAAAAGAATTACATCAAAAACTTACAAAAAAATCCATTTGGTCCAGACTATACGTACAAAAATACGTATTTGACTAAATAAAGTATATCTGTAAGAAATACTTGATTGAAACGAGAGAGTATATTTCGGTATACTCTCTCCTTTTTGATGATAATTGTAGTCGTGCGATAAGAAATCTTTACTTAGAAAAAACAGGCGAAGTGAATTGTGTCTTATCCTTTAAGGTGGGCTTGATTTAAACTAGCTTATCAAATATAAATAAAAAATTTGGGAGGTGTAGAGAAAGGATGGCAAAATATACACTAAAGCGCATTTTTTATATGTTAATTACGCTTTTCATCATTGCTTCGGTTACATTCTTCCTAATGAAGCTTTTACCTGGTACACCTTACCGGAATCAGGAAAAACTTTCTGATGAACAAATTCACATCATGAATGAAAAATATGGGTTGAATGATCCGGTTCCTGTTCAGTATTTTAATTACATGACAGGACTTGTAAAAGGGGATTTAGGAGTATCTTTCCAACTTGATAACCGTCCGGTGTCAGAAATTTTAGGTGCACTTATCGGACCATCAGTGACTCTAGCACTAGAAGCAATGGTTTTTGGACTATTATTTGGGGTTATACTCGGGGTGATTGCTGCGATGTATCAAAATAGGTGGCCGGATTATACCAGTACCTTCATCGCAATACTCGGGAAATCCATCCCTTCTTTCGTTTTTGCAACGGTGTTACAATACTGGATTGGGGCAAAATTACAGTGGCTTCCGGTAGCTGGATGGGGGACTTTTGCTGACTCCATTTTGCCGGCATTTGCACTTGCTATGTTCCCACTTGCGACAGCAGCCAGGTTTATGAGAACAGAACTTATTGATGTGTTTGCTTCAGATTATATTTTACTGGCTAAGGCAAAAGGAAATAGCCGTACAGAAATTGCGGTTAAGCATGCGATTCGAAATGCTCTAATCCCACTTATTACGGTTTTAGGGCCACTTTCAGTATCGCTTATGACAGGTTCACTTGTTATTGAAAATATTTATGGAATTCCAGGAATCGGTAGTCAATTCGTTTCATCTATTCAAACTAACGACTATCCGGTTATTATGGGAACAACCATTTTATTTGCTGTGATGTTAATTTTTATCATTCTAGTCGTAGATATTCTATACGGCTTGATTGATCCTCGAATTCGTGTGTCGGGAGGTAAGAAATAATGGCAGAAAAAATTGCAAAAGAAATGTTTCAGCCAGCGCATGTTCAAGATGCAGAAGCAGAAAAAATTTCGCGCCCCAGTCTCACCTTCCTACAAGATTCGTGGCTTCGGGTAAGAAAGAATAAAGCTGCACTTGTTTCACTTATTGTGCTCGGTGTAATTATTATTATGGCTATTTTTGGGCAGTATTTTTCTCCCAACTTAGGACCAAATCGTAGTGTAAACTATCAAGATACACCTTATGCAAGTTTACCGCCAAAAGTTCCGGGATTTGATAATATGCCATTTTGGAATGGGCATCAGAACATCGGTGGACAAGATGTAGATGTGTATAAGCAGAAGAATGTTAAAGAAGGTACTTATTACTGGCTCGGAAGTGATACACTTGGACGAGACCAATTTGCACGTATCTGGGCAGGAACACGAGTTTCACTTATTATTGCTGTAGTAGCCGCACTGTGTGACCTTGTTATTGGTGTTGCTTATGGAATGATCTCTGGTTTTGTTGGAGGGCGTACAGATAATATTATGCAACGCATACTTGAAGTTATTTCTGCAATTCCAAACCTTGTAGTTGTAATTTTAATGCTTCTTATATTAGATCCGGGGATTATGTCTATTATCATTGCTATTGCGATGACGAGTTGGATAACCATGGCGCGGGTTGTCAGGGGACAAGTTTTAAAACTAAAAGATCAGGAATTTGTCCTAGCTTCTCTAACCCTTGGGGAGTCAATGCCCAAAATTCTTGTAAAACATTTACTTCCTAATGTATCAGGTGTCATTATCATCAATGTTATGTTCAGTATTCCGAGTGCGATTTTCTTTGAAGCTTTTCTAAGTTTTATCGGATTAGGTCTTCCAGCACCAACTGCCTCGCTTGGAACGCTAATAAACGACGGTTATAAGACCTTGCAGGTGCTTCCTTATATGGTTCTTTATCCATCGGTTGTACTTTGTGTTATCATGATAGCATTTAACTTAATCGCTGACGGGCTTCGCGATGCGTTTGATCCGAAAATGCGCGACTAAAGGAAAGGTGAGGAATAATGGAAAAACTGTTAGAAGTAAAAGATTTGCACATTTCCTTCCACACTTATGCCGGTGAAGTTCAAGCGATTCGTGGAGTGAGCTTCGATCTTCATAAAGGAGAAACACTTGCTATCGTGGGAGAATCTGGTTCAGGGAAGTCTGTTACAACGAAAGCTGTAATGCGACTTCTTCCTGAAAGCAACTCTAAAATAAAATCTGGTCAAATTCTTTTCGGTGGAAAGGATTTGGCCACTGCTAGTGAAAAACAAATGCAAAAGATTCGCGGGAAAGACATTGCGATGATTTTTCAAGATCCAATGACTTCTTTAAATCCGACTATGACAATTGGTAAACAAATTTCTGAGCCACTAATTAAGCACCAAAAAATTGGTAAATCAGAAGCGCATAAAACAGCGCTACGTTTGTTACAACTTGTTGGGATTCCAAATGCGGAAGAGCGAATTAAACAGTATCCGCACCAGTTTTCCGGTGGGATGCGACAACGTGTTGTTATTGCGATTTCACTTGCTTGTAACCCGCAAGTTTTGATCGCAGATGAACCAACTACAGCGCTCGATGTAACGATTCAGGCGCAGATTCTTGATTTAATGAAAGATTTGCAAAAGAAGATTGATACATCCATCATCTTCATCACGCATGACCTTGGGGTTGTAGCGAATGTTGCTGATCGTGTTGCCGTTATGTATGCTGGGAAAATTGTGGAAATTGGAACGGTTGATGAGATTTTTTATAACCCGCAACACCCATACACATGGGGATTAATTAGTTCTATGCCAACGCTTGATACAGATGATGAAGAACTTTATGTGATTCCTGGTACACCACCAGATCTTTTGAAACCGCCAAAAGGTGATGCTTTTGCGGCACGTAATCAATATGCGATGCAAATCGATCTGGAGGAACAGCCACCAATGTTTAAAGTGTCGGATACGCATTACGCGGCAACTTGGCTACTTCATCCAGATGCGCCAGAAGTGACGCCTCCAGATGCTGTTCTTAGACGTCAAGAGCAGTTTGCAAAAGAACACCCAGGTATGCAGGCTGTTCATGCGAAGGGAGTTGAAGAGGAATGAGTGAAAAAGAAAAGTTGCTCGAAATTCATAATCTGAAACAGTACTTTAACAAAGGTAAAGCCAACGAAGTGCGTGCTGTTGATGATATTTCCTTCGATATTTATAAAGGTGAGACGCTTGGACTTGTTGGGGAATCTGGCTGTGGTAAATCAACAACAGGAAGAACGATTATTCGTTTGTACGATGCAACAGGCGGTGAAGTACTCTACAAAGGAAAAAATGTGCATGCCAAAAAAAAGTCGTAAGGAAATGCATGAATTCCGTAGAAAAATGCAAATGATTTTCCAAGATCCATATGCATCACTTAATCCTCGTATGAAAGTACGCGATATTATTGCGGAAGGAATTAAGATTCATGGCCTTGCGAAGACGCCTGAGGAAGCGACACAACAGGTTTATCACTTGCTGGAAACTGTAGGATTAAGTAAAGAGCATGCTGGACGCTATCCTCATGAATTTTCTGGTGGTCAACGTCAAAGAATCGGGATTGCAAGAGCGCTAGCTGTGCAGCCTGAATTTATTATCGCGGATGAACCTATTTCTGCTTTGGATGTTTCAATTCAAGCGCAGGTAGTTAACCTTTTGCGTGATTTGCAAAAAGAAAAAGAACTTACGTATTTATTTATTGCGCATGACCTTTCAATGGTGAAATACATCAGCGACCGAATTGGCGTTATGTATTTTGGTAAGTTAGTAGAACTTGCGCCAGCTGACGATTTATATCGTGCGCCGCTTCATCCTTATACGGAGTCGCTACTTTCTGCAATTCCACTTCCCGATCCTAATTATGAACGTACGCGTGTTCGTAAACTATATGATCCGAGTTCGCATGGATATAAAGACGGAGAAGAAATAAAAATGCGTGAAATTGCACCTGGACATTATGTTTATTGTTCGGAAACAGAAGAAGAGATGTATAAAGAAAAGCATGCTAAGCTAACGAGCGTAGCAACAAAATGAAAATGAGGAGCCCTGAAAAGCAGGGCTCCTTTTTTGTTTGTGAAAAGAAATTAATAAAATTCTCATCAAATTTTAATTTTCTTATCTTTTTTTTCATGCTGATTTAGTTTAAAGGTTGTATAGTAAGGGTAAGATACATTTGACGACATACTACATCCTTTTTCTAGTCAAATAAAAAAAATTAAAAATAGCCCTATAGAATTTCACAATTTTAGTGTATAATGAGAATGTAGGTTCTTGATTGCTATTTTCAAAAAGAGAATGGATTAGCAATTCGTTTTTTTGAATGAAACAAAAAAAATTAACCGATTAAGGAGTGTGAATGTCTAATGGTAACGTTATACACTTCACCTAGTTGCACATCTTGTCGCAAAGCACGAGCTTGGTTGGAAAACCATGAAATTCCATACAAAGAAAGAAATATTTTTTCTGAACCGTTAAGTTTAGATGAAATAAAAGAAATCCTTCGTATGACGGAAGATGGGACCGATGAAATTATTTCAACTCGTTCAAAAACATTTCAGAAGCTAAATGTTGATTTAGACAGTTTGCCTCTGCAAGAGCTTTTTGAATTGATTCAGAAAAACCCTGGGCTTTTAAGACGTCCAATTATTATCGACGAAAAGCGTCTCCAAGTAGGATATAACGAAGACGAAATCCGTCGTTTCTTGCCAAGAAAAGTAAGAACTTATCAATTGCGTGAAGCTCAAAAAATGGTTAACTAATTGAAAGCTGTTGGAAATCTAAAAAGGTTTTCGGCAGCTTTTTTGTTCAGTTCGGAAACTTGCGCAAAATTTAATTTTGAGGTAAGATAAGAGCCCAAAAGAATAAAAGGTGGTATAATCATCTATTATAAGATAAAATATAAGTATGAAGTTTACCCTTCGTTGTCAATGACTAAATTGGAAGGGAGAGTGTGACGATGGAAATTGAACGAATTAATGAGGATACAATTAAATTTTACATTTCTTATCTGGATCTCGAAGAGCGCGGCTTCAATCAGGAAGATGTCTGGTATGATCGCGAAAAGAGTGAAGAGCTTTTTTGGGAAATGATGGATGAGCTGAAGTATGAAGAAGAGTTCACTCCTGAAGGTCCGCTCTGGATACAAGTCCAAGCTTTAAAACATGGTCTAGAAGTATTTGTAACGAAGGCGAATTTGTCGAAACAAGGCGAAGAAAACTTTGAACTTAGTTCAGCTAGTCAAGATGAACTGGCTACTGAGGAACGAATTGAGAAAATGTTAGAAGAAAACTTTAATCCAGTTAATAAGGATTCAGAAGATGATGAGGACACGTTAGAGTTTGTCTTGGCATTTAACGACTTTGAAGATTTAGTTCAAATGAGTGGTGCTTCTGGACTCCAAGATGTGAATACGAAACTCTATGCTTATCAAGATAGATACTTCCTTTATGTGGAATTTCCTGAAACTCAATATAATGAGTCAAACATTGACAATACGGTCAGTATATTGCTTGAATATGGCACGGAGTCGAATTTAACAGGCTATATGCTAGACGAATATGGTAAACTGATTTTTGATAATCCCGCATTAGAACAAGTAAAACAGTATTTTATGGATTAAGAAATAAAAAAGACTCGTTTCTAAAATATAGAAACGGGTCTTTTTTTTGCGATTTTAAAATAAATAAAGGAATTTGCATCTAGACTGTCGAAGTGAATAAATAAAACTAGTAAAGGATGTTGGAAATGTTTACAGCAAAGAATAGACAAGGCGATTATTTCACAGCTACACAAGCAAACATTTCACATTTAAAAGCGAAGACGGATCCGTTTTTTTGCCCGGCGTGTGGAGAAGAACTCATTCTAAAATGTGGAGATATTAAGTTGCCACACTTTGCGCATAAACGAGGAACGAGATGTCGCTTTTCTTCAGAAGGAGAGACAAAAAAGCATTTACTTGGAAAGAAGGAACTAAGTCGTTGGCTACTCTATCAAGGATTTGAGGTGCAATTAGAGAGTTTTCTTCAAACCATTAACCGTCAAGCGGATCTTCTCGTTAACGGGAAATATGCCGTTGAATTTCAGTGCTCAACTGTTCCTCCTTCTCAGTTATTGGAACGGACAAATGACTATTTGTCAAAGAAGCTTATTCCGATTTGGTTGCTAGGTCAGGATATCGTAAAAAACAAATTTAGTTATGCTTTTTCAAATTTTCAACTATGTTTTATAAGGAAAAGTGAGGAGCTTGGTTATTATTTGCTATTTTTTCAGCCAGAAAAACGCAGAATAGAATGTATTCATCACCTTGCACATGCGGGAAGTAAATATTTTTTTGGTGAGCGTTTAGTGCTTCCACTGGCAATTTCAATAAAGGAAATGCAACTAAAAATAAAGGCGGTTAAAGGGCATAGAAGAAAGAGGTATCAGCCACATCGAGAAATTGAACGAGAGCGACTTTGCTACTATTATGCAAAATATAAATCACGCAGTCATTTTATGCAAGAACTCTACCATGCGGGATTTTCACTTTATCATTTACCACTTCAAGTTGGGGTGCAGCTCGATAAACAGTTTCTTGTTCATACAGCTCCTGTAGAGTGGCAGTTTTCACTTTGGATTCATTTTTTTGACCGACTTGAAGTAGGAGAGCATTTTGCGTATAGAGCGATTGCAGAACGATTTAGAGCTTGTGTAGTCCCATTAAAAGTGCTCACCTTCCAAGATTACGAGGCAGAAGAATTGCTAAAGGAATATCTTCTTTATCTAGAAGAAAAAGAGATACTCGTTGAAATTTCGAGTTGTAACTACCGTTTGAAAAGAAAAATGAAGTGGAGACAACATTCACAAATTTTTTCCTAATTTATGATTTTTGCATTTTTATGATTTTTAGATCATAATGAAAAGGAAGATTGATTTGGGGAGGTTTTAAGATGGCAGAGAGCAAAATAGGGGCATTGCCCGCAAGAAATGAAGTGCCAGAAGAACTGACTTGGGATCTCACAACTATTTTCCCGTCAGATGAAGCTTTTGAAAAAGAATTTAAGGATATTCAAGAATTAAGCAACCAAAGCGAACAATTTAAAGGAACACTCGGAAATAGTGCAGATACGCTTTTAAATGCTTTGAGATTTCGCGATACACTTTTTGATCGGTTGGAAAAGCTGTATGTATATGCACATTTAAAACTGGATCAGGACACAGCGAATGCAACTTATCAAGGAATGAATAGCCGAGCAGGAAGCTTGATCACGCAAGTTATTACCGGGTTGAGCTATTTTGACCCTGAAATTCTATCTATCGAAGAAGCACGTCTTGAGACATTTTTAAATGAAAATACAGAGCTCGGATTATACAAGCATGTTCTTGAAGAGTTAAATTTAAGTCGACCCTACGTTTTATCCGAAAAAGAAGAAGCAATTTTAGCGAGTGCTGGAGAAGTACTTGGCAGTTCCTCGAATACATTTAGCACATTGAATAATGCTGATTTGAAGTTTCCGGTAATCCGTGATGAAGCTGGAAATGAAGTTGAAATTACGCATGGACGTTATGGAAAGCTACTTGAAAGTAGCGACCGGCGTGTTCGTGAAGAAGCATTTAAAGGACTTTATTCCGTTTATGAAAGTTTAAAAAATACTCTTGCCCAAACCTTGAATGGGCAGGTGAAAAAATCTAACTTTTATGCATCGGTAAGAGGCTATAAGTCAGCTCGAGAAGCGGCACTTTCCGGAAATCATATTCCTGAAACAGTATATGATTCTTTAGTACAAACGGTTAACGAGCATTTGCCATTGCTACATCGTTATGTTGAAATGCGCAAGAAAATTTTAGGATTGAATGACTTGCATATGTATGATATGTACACACCGCTTTCAAGTGAAGTGAAACTGGAGTTTACTTATGAAGAAGCGCAAGAAGTTGTTTTAGAAGCTTTAAAACCATTAGGTGAAGAATACCAAGCGATACTGAAAAAAGCCTTTGCCAACAGGTGGATTGATGTCGTTGAAAATAAAGGAAAACGAAGCGGTGCTTATTCATCGGGTGCATATAGTACAAACCCGTATATTTTGTTAAACTGGCAAAATAATATTGATAATGTGTTCACACTAGCTCATGAACTCGGTCACAGTGTGCATAGCTATTACACGCGGACAAATCAACCATATGTTTATGGGGATTATTCGATATTCCTTGCAGAAGTTGCTTCTACTACTAATGAAAATCTTTTGACGGATCATTTGCTTAAAAAATATAATGATCCAAAAGTTCGTGCTTATTTACTAAACCATTATTTAGATGGGTTTAAAGGTACTGTTTTCCGGCAAACTCAATTTGCTGAATTCGAGCACTTCATTCACCAAGCTGACCAAAATGGTGAAGCCTTAACCGCGGAGTTCTTGACTGAACAATATTTTAAGATTAATAAAAATTATTATGGCGATGCCGTTCAATATGATCCGGAAATTGGTTATGAGTGGTCACGGATTCCGCATTTTTATATGAACTACTATGTATACCAATATGCAACTGGTTTTTCTGCTGCTTCTGCATTGAGTGCAAAAATTTTGAAGGGAGGAACTCCAGCTGTTGAGGCTTATTTGGATTATTTAAAAGCAGGAAGTTCAGATTTTCCGATTGAAGTTTTGAAACGTGCGGGTGTCGATATGACAAGCAGTCAAGTCGTTGAAGATGCACTGAAAGTTTTTGAAGAACGATTAATAGAACTTGAGAAACTGGAAAACTAACTTTGTGAAATTATAAATTTACAAAAAAAAGTTTTGTGGGGAAGCTTAGCTAATTGAGAAAGCTTCCTCTTTTTTTGTTGCATTTGAGATACTGTATTATTTATTTATATGGAAAGAAATCGTTTAAACAAAGCGAGCTTGGCAAACTGTTTTTATCTCTGCTTGTGAATAGTGGGACAGAAATTAAAAACTAGATTTTCATTATTATAAATAAAAGGAAAAGATGAAAAAAATTTATTCAAAAAAAGTTTGTGAAGCATTGAATTATGTTTTTAGATATGGTATATTAATACCGTGAAATAAATCACAAACAAATACCCCCTTTATTTGATTGTGTGAATTTCTCCTTTTGATTGCGCTGAAAGAAGCTGTACCCCTTGTGGTACAGCTTTTTTCGTTGTTTTGATTTTTTTCTTCATCTAATCCATATAAGAAGCAGAATTATTCACTTCATTGAAGGGTACAGTAATAATTATTGCGTTTAACCTAGAAATTAACTTCTTATCCGAGACTAGACAAAACACTTAAAATGTTTGAATTTACTTTTCTAGAGGTAAAAATACAGGGAGGTGAATGTGATGTTTCATTTTATTTGGGTGCTTATTGTTGGTGCAGTTATTGGTGCAGTTGTTGGTATTATTGCAGGGGTTTTGACAAGTCGGAAAATGCCGCTAGGATGGATTGGAAATATTTTAGCCGGTTTAATTGGTTCTTGGCTTGGAGAAAAGCTTTTAGGAAGTTGGGGGCCCCATGTAGCTGGAATGGCAATTTTCCCTTCAATTATCGGTGCTATTATTTTGGTAGCTATCGTATCATTTTTGACCGGAACACAAAAAAGGGAATAGCACTTGTTCGATACAAATTATTTGAAGCTGTACCAAAAGGGGTACAGCTTTTTCTATATTTAGAAGTCAAATCGAGTAGTATTTTATGCTAAAATAGAAGCAAATACTATTTTTGGAGGCACTACCTTCAAGAGGGAGCAGTGAGGTTACAGATGATTAAACTAGTAGCAGTGGATATGGATGGAACTTTTTTGGATGATCAGAAACATTATGATAAAGACAGATTTGCCAAGATATTTGGCGAAATGCAAAAAAAAGCAAGCTGAGTTTGTTGTTGCAAGTGGAAATCAGTATGTTCAGCTTGTGCAATTTTTTGAACCTATCAAAGAAAAAATCACCTTTATTTCAGATAATGGCGCTATGGTCACAAAACATGGAGAAGAAATTTTTTTCAAGCTCATTTGAAAAAACAGATGTAAAGAAAATTTTAGAAGTGTTAAGTTTTAAAACGAATTTTCGAGTTGTTGTATGCGGCAAAAAAAGGGGCTTATATTCTGGATACCGTGCCAGATGATTTTATCAAAACGATTGAGTTCTATTGTCCAGTAATGTTTAAGGTTGAAAATTATGACCAAATTGACGATGAAGTATTGAAAATCGCTCTTTCTTGTTCTGAAGAAGAGACCGAATATCTTTTGGAAGAGCTACATGGCGAAATTAGTCACATTGCAATTCCAGTAAGCAGTGGTCATGGTAGCATCGATTTAATTCAGCCAAACATGCATAAAGGAAATGCCATCCAGTTTGTGCTGGACTATTTTGACTTTACGCAGGAAGAAGCTGCTGCATTTGGTGACGGTGGGAATGATGTAGAGATGTTGAAACTTGTTGGAACGAGCTTTGCAATGAGTAATGCACCAGATGCTGTAAAGCAGGTAGCTAAACATGTTGCGCCAAGTAATAATGAAGCAGGTGTTCTTGCTCAAATGGAAAAAATCTTTTTTTTAAGTTTGGCCTTGCCAAAAGCATATTTTTAAATTGACGCAGCCATTTTCTTTGAAGGGAACTTGTTCTTTTTTGAGCAGCCGAATTTGATCATCCCAACCGGGGACAGTCCGTCCTGATGAATTCACAACACGGTGACAAGGCATGTCAAGCGAGCGATCTGTATGCTTTAAAACGTTACCGACTAATCGAGCATTTTTAGGATGACCAGTCATATAAGCAATTTGCCCGTAAGTGGTTACTTTTCCTTCGGGAATTTGCAAAATGATATCGTAAACAGCTTGAATAAATTCTGGTTTTGCCAAATCAATCGACTCCTTTTGATTTTAAGTATAGCAAAACCTCGTTATTTTTGGAAAAAATGGAGGAGAAACTTTTGGATTTTACTTATGCTAAAATAAAAAAATTGGCGATTCATTTCGTTGGAAACCAGGCACAAGAAGAGGGCTATGAAGTCGCACAAAATATATTGACTGACTTTCCTGAAGAACTAAACATGACATTGCTCAACATTTTTCTTGAAAATTTTAAAGCAGATGATTATTTCCACTTTGCTCATGAAACCAGTTTAGATTTTAATGAAGTGTATACATATAGTCAAAATATATTCGCTGACCCGAGTCACTTTTTAGAAGACACACTCAATATTTTAAAGCACCTCTACAGTGTTTCTACACATCCCAATATTAAGAGTGGAGATTTATGGATTTTCGAAATTGAAGGCTTGGTGATTGATGGGGAGATGTGTAGCGGATTAGGGATTTTTAAAGTAGAAAATAAAGAAGTTTATTTAAAAAAATAATTTTAACGGGAAAGAATTTGCCATTAGTTATGAGAAAGGGATTACAGGGGCTGATCTTGATAAAGGGTGCTTGATTTTAAATGCTGAAGCTGAAAAAGGCGGAAAAGTCCTCGTTTTGAGCAAGTTAACAAAAAATGATTCGATTTATTGGAAAGATCGATTTTTAAGTGTTGAGCGAACAGCAGATAATAAATTTCTAACGGAAAACTTTGTTGAACTTTGCACCGATTATATTAAACAAAAAGAAGAATCACTTCTTGAAAAATCGGAATTTGTAAAAGCAGCCAACGAGTATTTACAAGAAGAAGCGAATATTCAAATGGATTCTTTTACAGAAAAAGCTCTACAAGACCCGATTAAACAAGCGGAATTCAAAACGGTGGTCGAAAATTTTGAACAAGAAAATAACCTACATTTTCCTGCAGAATTTGAAGTGGATGAGGAGCGGGCTGAAAAATTAAATAAGAAAGTCCGAAAAACGTTGAAACTTGGAAAAAACATCACACTAACCATAAAAGACTTAGAGAACCTCGATGAAGCCGATTTTGTTCAAGGCTATGATAATGATCGTGGCAGAAATTATATGATTATCTATTATGATGAATAAAAGCTGCGCCAAAATGGCGCAGCTTTTATTATAACGTATGATTTTGAATGACTTCCGTTTTATACCCATCAGGATCAGTAATAAAGTAATAGTTAGGTTCGCTACCTGGAAGTCCTTTAAGGTCAGTTACAGTGTAACCTTTTTCAAGATGAAGTGCGTGAGAAGCTTTTAGATCGTCAACGCCAACAGCTAGGTGGCCATAGCCATCTCCTAATTCGTAAGGCTCTTTTTTATCGTAATTATAAGTTAGCTCTAATTCAAAGCCACCTTCAGAAAAAGCAAGATAAACAAGTGTGAATTCATATTCTGGGAAATCTTTTCTGCGAACTTCTTTTAAACCAAAAGCCGTTTCATAAAATTCAAGGGATTTTTCAAGATCTTGAACGCGAATACATGTATGTAACATTTTAGTCATTTTATTTCCTCCTTTAAAACAATAACCTTCCACATCATTTTAGTATACCGCTGACAGAAAAACAAATTTCGAGAATGATTATTTCCTTTTCTAGCCTAGGGTTGTTATAATTTGTATAGAAATTCGCAGAAGTGAGGTAATTTTATGTTGAATGTTGAACATATTGTAACAGGTATTGCAGAAGAAAATACCTATGTCGTTCATGATGGGAAGTCGCTTCTTGTCATTGATCCGGGCAGCGAACCAGGACGAATTGAAGCTATGATCGAGAAGACAGGTGCAACTCCAGTTGCTATTTTGCTCACTCACACGCACTATGACCATATTGGAGCTTTGGATACGATTCGAGAAAAATATCAGATTCCTGTTTATGTTAGCCCTAAAGAAGCGGAGTGGTTAGGCAATCCTGAACTTAATTTATCTATTTCATTACCAAACCGTGGCTTGCAGGTCATTGAAGCGAAACCCGCTGATTTTACTTTTGAATTAAAAACATATGATTTTAATGGGATGCGCTTTAAAGTTGTGGAAACGCCAGGGCACTCAATCGGGAGCGTCAACTTTATTTTTGACGATTTTGCTATTGTTGGTGATGCACTTTTTAACGGTAGCATAGGACGTACAGATCTTTATACAGGTGATCAGGAAATGTTACTTGAAAGTATTCAGCGTGAACTTTTCACCTTATCCGATGAAACAGTGATTTACCCGGGACATCGCGGGAAAAGCACGATTGGACATGAAAAAGAGACAAATCCATTTTTTAATTAAGAAACGGAGGAAGGCTTAAATGACTGAAGAAGAGTTGCTTGAAAAAGGATATCGTAAATACTACGGGGAAGAAGTAGATGTTTACTTTAACACTCATATTTGTGAGCATTCAGGAAACTGCGTGCGAGGAAATGGAGAAATCTTTAATTTGGACAGAAAACCCTGGATACTCCCAGATAACGCTTCAAAAGAAGAAGTCATGCGAGTCATTGATACATGTCCGAGTGGAGCACTTCAATATGTTCAGAAAGAGGGCCTAGCAAAATGATTGAATATAAAAATGATGAAAATCGTATCTACGCAGTTAATGAATCGGGGAAAGAAGTGGGTGAAATCACCTTTTCAAATGCTGGTGAAACGATGTTTATCATCGACCATACTGGTGTAATCGATGAGGCGAGAGGACAAGGTATTGCACAAGAACTTGTAAAGCGTGCCGTTCAAAAAGCCAAAAATGAAAATAAAAAAGTAATTCCGCTTTGTCCGTTCGCAAAATCTGAATTCCAGAAAAAAGTGGAGTACCAAGAAGTGGAAGCGAACCGCTAATGATAAAAAAAACAAATTTTTGAAGAGCGAAAAGTCTCCTGGCTTGAGCTCTTTTTTGATTTAATTTTCGTCACTGCTGTCTCATCGACCACCCACCTTCTTGTTACGATAGATCATCACCCTGAACACACGCTGTTATACTTTGGCGAATATTTACTAATGGTGACACCGATGTTTTGGGCATGGGTAGGACAAACGATGTTTTACAACCGTTTTGGCAAGAAAATAAGCCGCCCGGAAGTTTTCATGCTTAGCCAGATGTTCTTTCTCATTTTGATGACCGCAAGTTTCGATCTAGAATTTGCAGACACATTCTATACTTTTATTATCGGCTATGCTGGCATTCGTCTGTTCACCGTTATCCAGTATTTTGTAGCAACCAAAAAACTCCATGGTGAGCAAAAACAAGTGGCCAATCTGTTAGGCTCATTGTTCCTAGTAGGCATCCTAATCTCTCTTAGCTCGATTTTCTTTAACGGTAATATCCGATTTTTCATCATGTATGCCGGCATTTTCCTAGATATTTTGTTACCGCTCCTAAACGGGGGGAAATTACAAAAAGTTCCTGTCCATTTCCCGCATTTAGCAGAGCGCTTCGGACTTTTCGTTATCATTACTTTCGGAGAAACCATTGTCGCAATAACAAGCATCCTTGCTGAAAAAGTGACAGATCCCTATACGCAGCTTTATGTCTTTCTAAGCTTTGTGATTATCGCTGTTTTATGGGCATCTTACTTCCATAGTTTTGAACATATTGTTGATCAAAACAGAGCGACAAACGGTCAGATTTTCTTATATGGCCATTATTTTATTATTATTGCTGTTATGATGCTTGCTGCGAATATTCATTTACTGTTTTTAGGGCATTTGAATAAAAGTTTACTCTTTTTGTTTTTATATGGATCAGTCGCGTTATTTTTTGTAGCTAAACAAATTGTTTTCGGTCTTCATAAAAAAGAAGAAATTGAATTCTCGATTTGGAAAGAGGCAGCTCTTATTGGACTTTTAATCTGCTTTTATTTACTTAGTCAATTAACAAGCTTGCCACTTATGACGAGTTTGCTCGCTATTTTAATTTGTGCTTTATTTGACTTAACAATTCGTTTCCAGTCCAGCAAGCCTGTTAGAAAAAGAAGCTGAAATCAGATGATTTCAGCTTCTTTTTTATAAGCCATCGAAAGATAGCCGAGGCTTTTTTACTTTCCTCTTGACAAAAAAGTTTCCCTGATGCAAAATAAGGGTAGTTAAAAGAGAAAGAAGGATTGGCTATGGAGCAAGAAGAACTTACACTAAACAAAAAAACAAAAAAAAGAAGCATGGGTTTCAAAAACACATAATGTGAGCTTAGAAGAAGTAAACAGCTCCATTGCAATTCCCAAAAATGCCGGCTTCTTTAGAAAATTACTTGCTTTTATGGGACCTGGTTCCCTTGTAGCAGTTGGATACGTCGATCCTGGTAACTGGGCAACATCGATTGCTGGGGGAGCACGTTTTGGATACACCCTTTTGAGTGTTATATTACTTTCAAATTTAATTGCGATGTTTTTGCAGTCGCTTTCTGCTAAACTTGGGATCGCAACAGGGAAAGACTTAGCTCAAGCTACTCGAGCTTCTGTTGGAAAAAAGGCGTCTTTTGTTTTATGGATATTAACTGAATTAGCAATTATTGCCACTGACATTGCAGAAGTCATTGGTTCAGCAATTGCACTGAATCTGTTGTTCGGGATACCGCTTCTCGGCGGGGTAGCGATTACGACATTAGACGTGCTACTTTTATTGATGCTACAAAGGAAGGGATTCCGAATCATTGAATCGATTGTTATCGTCTTAATGGCAACTATTTTTGTAATCTTTGCCTTTGAAATGGTCGCTTCACATCCACAAATGGGTCCTTTACTAGAAGGCTATCTGCCACATGCCGAAGTCGTTACAAACCCTGCTATGCTTTTTATTGCTCTTGGGATTTTAGGGGCAACAGTTATGCCTCATAATCTATATTTACACTCGTCACTCGTACAAACAAGAAAGTATGATCGGACTGCGGAAGGAAAACGTGAAGCTGTTCGATTTGCTAAGATCGATTCCACGTTTTCATTAACGATTGCTTTTATTATTAATTCCATGATTTTGATCCTTGGTGCAGCAGCTTTTCATGGTACTGGGCTTGCGGTGTCTGAAATTGAAGGAGCTTATAAGCTTTTGGGACCTACTCTTGGTGTTGGTCTCGCTAGTACACTTTTCGCCGTTGCTCTCCTTGCATCTGGACAAAATTCAACGATCACGGGAACGCTTAGCGGCCAAATTGTTATGGAAGGCTTTATTCATCTGCGGATTAAACCATGGCTCAGACGGGTTATTACGAGACTCCTTGCAGTTATTCCTGTTTTCATTGTGACGCTGATTTCTGGTGCTAAAGGAACAGGATCGCTTCTCTTGTGGAGCCAAGTTATTCTTAGCTTGCAACTACCATTTGCTGTAGTCCCACTCGTTCTTTTCACGAGTAGCAAGAAAAAAATGGGAGAATTTGCCAATTCGATTCCCGTCCAAATTATTGCTTGGATTGTCACAGCGGTTATTGTGGCATTAAATATTTTCCTTTTAGGTTATATCTTTATTACAGGTCAAGACTTAGGATAAAAGAGATAGAAAAACACATAAACTGATTGAAGGGGTCTTCATGAGGTTTGTGTGTTTTTTATTTGCAATTTTTTTCTTAAAAAAAAATTAATTTTTAAAAACAGCGCTTTCAAGCTGAAGGATATGCGAAGTAAATCGTTTTCAAATAAATAAATTATGACTTGATAAATTATTGGAGAGAGGTATAATGAACTTAATCGTGCGCTTTTTAACAGTTTGCAACTTGATTTGCTTTTAAATTTCACAGCATAGAAAGTTTTGCGTGGTTCAAAAGAAGCGTTTCGTATATTTTTGTGAAATTTGTAGCAAATGGAGGAGTTTGGATGGATTACACGCTTATGACGCGGCTACTCGCTGAATTTTTTGGTACAGCACTTTTAATTATTTTAGGGAACGGTGCAGTAGCTAACGTTGATCTTAAAGGAACGAAAGGATTTGGAAGTGACTGGATGCTGATCGCAGTTGGTTACGGCTGTGGGGTTATGATTCCAGCTATGATGTTTGGTGGAATTAGCGGGAACCACATTAATCCAGCATTTACAATCGGACTTGCTGTAGCAGGGCTTTTCCCTTGGGGAGAAGTTGTTCCTTATATCATTGCTCAGTTTGCAGGTGCAATGGTTGGCCAATTAATTGTAGTTGCTTGTTACAAACCTTATTATGACCGGACAACGACACCGGATCACATTCTTGGAACTTTTTCAACAATCAATGCTGTTCGAAGCAAAACAAATGGTTTCGTTAATGAATTTGTAGGTTCTTTTGTTTTATTCTTTGGTGCTCTAGGCATCACCAAGGCGCCGTTTTTCGCAGATAATTTAGGAACGGCACATTTAGCTTTAGGTTTCTTAGTTTGGACGCTAGTGGCTTCACTAGGTGGACCGACTGGACCAGGGCTTAACCCAGCACGGGACCTTGGACCGCGTATTTTACATGCCCTTCTTCCGTTAAAACATAAAGGAAGTTCGGAATGGAACTACGCATGGATTCCTGTTGCTGCCCCAATCCTTGCAGCTATCTTAGCTATCTTACTTTATAAAGTCGTTTTCCTATAATCAAAAGTTAAAGCTGATGAAATGAATTTTTCATCAGCTTTTTTGTTGTTTGCAGATAAAGAGAATTTTTGGTTGTGAACGATTGTGCAAGCATATATTTTGTAAACGTTTACATGAATTTGTATACTCAAATTGTAGTATTTGTAATAGAAAAGGGGGAATTTTAAATGGGACGTTTAGATGGTAAGGTAGCATTAATTACAGGAGCAGCACGTGGACAAGGAGCAACCGAAGCAGAATTATTTGCAAAAGAAGGTGCCAAAGTCATTATTACTGATTTGCAAGAAGAAGGAATTAATGAGCTTGCAAATAAAATTAAGGGAAATGGTGGAACTGTATTAGCGCTGAAACAAGACGTTTCAAGTGAGGAAGATTGGCAAAAAACGGTGGACGAAGGAATTAAGGCATTTGGAAAAATTGATATTCTAGTAAACAATGCCGGAATCTTGAGTTTTAAAACTGTAACAGAAATTAGTAAAGCAGAATTTGAAAAGATTTTGTCTATTAATACTACAGGAACATTTCTGGGAATGAAATACGTTATTCCAAATATGCAAGAAAATGGTGGGGGATCTATTGTGAATATTTCCTCTCTAGCCGGCATTTATGGTGTTGGTGGAGCTGCTTATAACGCTAGTAAAGGAGCTGTACGTACGCTAACTAAGAACGCAGCACTTACGTACGGTAAAGAATCTATCCGAGTTAATTCTGTACATCCTGGAACGATTGATACCCCAATGCTTAAGGATGTGCTACAAACAGAGGAAAGTAGAGAACACGCAGCATCAACAGGTGCGCTTCCGTATATTGGCCAGCCAATTGATGTCGCTTACTGTGTTTTGTTCTTAGCATCTGATGAGGCACGCTTCATCACTGGCGGAGAGTACTTAATAGACGGTGGGGCACTTACCATGTAAGATGATAGTTATGCTGAAAAACTTCTTGGAGAAAATCCAAGAAGTTTTTTTGTGTTTTAAATAGCACCAAAAGAAAGGATGAAAAACAAAGAAAAATGGAAACTTATACATAAAAAGCAATTTAGTAACAAATTTTTAACAAAAATCACAATAAATATGTTTATTTACAACTTAAAAAACATTTATAAGTGATATTTTAAAAAAAGAGGTGGAAATATGTACAGAAAAGAAATAAAAAAAGAGGTAACTATTGAAGATATCATTCAAGAGTTAGAGCAGAATTCACTAAATAGAGAACAGGTGCAACGTAAGGAGTATCACAAAAATGAACAAATCGCGGAAGACTATGGACGCGTTATTCTTTTGAAGCAAGGGTATATTGTGAAATTTATGCATGTGAAAAAGCAAGAAAGGGCTATTGGTTTTTATGCAGGAGAGGCTCTAGTTGATTTTGACAGAGTATTTGTTTCAAAAGAAGAAAATCAATTTGTACTTAAAAGCGCTTGATAAATGTGAACTTATTTCAGTTGAAAAACAATATTTTTTGGACTATCTATCAATTCGTCCCGTCTTTACAGAATTCATTTTAAAAAAATTGACCGGACAATTACATCAGTTTGTTGTGAAGATGGGGATAAACGGAAAATACCAAAGAGATCGCGTTTTAATTGGTTTAATTAATGCTGCTTATTCGTTAGGTGCTGAAAGAGAAGAAGACTTTTACCAATTTCCAACGGTGATCAATCATTATTTTCTTGCAGATTATTGTGATCTTGATGCTACAGCCTTCTCAAAAATTTGTAAAAGGCTAGTAGACGAACGGTTAATTTTCTTGAAGAAACGACAAATTGTCATTCATCTCAGGAAGCTAAGACAAGCTGTAAAGGAAAGTCAGGGGATTTACTTATAGTAGTTGATGCTTTGAGGGGGTGATAAAGGATTAGACATAAGCAAACTAGAAAGCGAATTGAGATAGGGTGGATTGCATATAAGAGAAGGAGGAAAAAATGAATTACATGAAAAAGTTTTTACACCAAATTTCCAAGCACACATTGATGACAACTATGCTTACGTTTGCTTTAGTAATGAGTCCTGCAGGAGTTACATTAGCGGCAGAAGCCCCCAATTCAAAATCAGTTTCTAAGACTGTGAGTGAACAAGCAGGGAAAGAAAGTAACACGATTGATCCAGCCTTTGATATTGCACATGGCTGGGATGTACTAGAGTATACGGATAATATGGATATTCCGGTTACAAGTACATTCTTAGAAGGGCGAAAAACGCAGATGCCGAATGGCGATCAGTATAATACGGCTTATATTAATTTCGCTAATATTGGGAACTCTCTTTTCAAAGCGCAAAGAGTCTTTAATTTAGAAAAGGGAAAAACGTATAATTTCACTTGGTACTATCAAGCCCATGTGCTTGGAGGTTCTCAAGCTTCAATCAGTTTTAATGGAGATGTGAAGACTGCCACTCCTATCGACACTAACAATATGGACGATTTATTACCCAAACCGTATAAAAAAAACGATTGTAGCTAAGGAAGATCAAAATTATACGGTGACATTAGAATATAATGCGCCGAAATATAGCAATGTATTAATGTCTGTGGGCTATAAAATAGGGGATCCTAACAATGGTGTAATCACAGAAGAAGTTCCAGCGCCTAAGCTAAGCACACTTGAAGCTGGTCAAAAACAAGTTCAAGGTACAGGTGTAGCGGGAAATCGTGTGGTTATAAAAGATGGTTCTGGTCAAGAAATGGGTTCTGGAATTGTTGGGCAAGATGGTCGATTTTTGATTGGCTTAAACCGATCTCTTATTTATGATGAAACCATTACAGCTATTCAAATTGATTCAAGTGGGATGGCTAGTACGCCTGTTTCTGCGAAGGTTGAAGATCATGTAGCTCCTGAGAAACCAGTTGTTAAAAA
>NZ_AOCG01000002.1 GCF_000525795.1 Listeria aquatica FSL S10-1188 | reverse complement strand
ATTGAAGTGAGCGAACAAATTGTAAAAGGCTCTGCTGAAACAGGTAGTAAGATTGAAGTTAGAGATGAAAAAGGAGATTTAGTGGGTGAAGGTGTTGCGAATGGAGTGGATGTAGGAAATGGACAAAGCCAATTTTCTATTCATCTGACCCAACCTGCTAATATTGGAGATAAACTTACGGTTAAAGCAGTAGATGAAGCAGGGAATGAAAGTCCTACAACGACTGTTTCGGTTGTTGATACAGTTAAGCCAGGTGTTCCAGTGGTAAATCCGCTCAATGATACAATGAAACAAATTTCAGGTAAAGGCAGTAAAGTCGGAAGTCAAATCATTGTATCTATTAATGACCAAGTCCTCTATGGAAAAGTAGGACCAGATAAACAATTTACGATTAATCTGAACCAGCCTATTCCTGGTGGAACAAAGGTCAAAGTAGTGGAAGTGGATACACAAAATAATCGAAGTGATCCAGCGATTGTAACTGTTAAAGGAACTGTAAAGACAGAGATTCCTAAAGTCAATGAGGTAGGAGATTCGAGCAAAACGGTCACAGGAACGGCTGAACCTAATTCACAAATTAAAGTAGTACTTGGTCAAGACTTGTATACAACTAAAGCAGATAATAATGGGGACTTTGTTGTAAAATTAAATACTACTTATCCAAAAAATACAGAAGTAAATGTCACGGCAACGGGCCAATCTGGAATTGAAAGTGATCCAGTTAAAATTGTAGTAGAAGATACAACAGCTCCTGGAGCACCAGCCCTCAATACAGTTTTAAAAACTAGCACAACGATTAGTGGATCAACGGAGCCGTTTGCTGTAGTTCGAGTTTCTTTAGGATTGCCAAATGGAAGCACTGCTTCATATGTTAAAAAAGCAGATCAAAATGGGAATTTTACGATTGATCTAGCAAGGAATTTCCCGATGGGGACAACAATTACGGCTACTGCTACAGACGAATCTAATAATGTGAGCCCAGTATTTCAATCGATGGTTATGGATTCACAGAAATTAACGATGTCGCTAAGTCCTGTCACTAGCCAAGATGAACAAGCAATAGGTAATGTTTCACGTCCAAATGTAGATGTTACAGTCAAAGTTGGGGATCGTCTTTTCAAGACAAAATCGGATGCAAACGGTAGTTTTGTTGTGGATATTGAAAGAAGATATCCAATAGGGACACCTGTTTCAGCATATGTAACTTCCATGGGTGAAAATGCTGAAATAGTTAATCAACTTGTTGAACCACGTCTTCCTACTTTTGAAACAGGTAAGATCCCAGCAGTAGGAGATCAAATGATTGTGATTAATGCTGATCCAGATAGTTTAGTAACCATGACTATTCAGTCTCAACATGGAGGCTCAGACGTATTACAACAAATGGCAGATTCAAATGGTCAAGCAATATTCAGACTTAAAAATCCAATTGCTTCTTTTGATACTTTAGACTGCTATTCAGAAGTTGATGGGGTGAAGAGTCACGTAAGTTCAGTTATTATTTTTTAAGAATAGTGGGGCATCATGAAGTGCCCCATTATTTTATACAAACAAGAAGGTAAAATGAAGGGTTGTAAAAAGATGAAAAAAAAAGAGAAAATTACTCAAATGGCTTCTAGCAATTTTGATTTTTTTAAGTGTTTTTTTTGGGGGGGGCAAGGTACTCAGTCAGTTTCTGCACAAAGTAGTGATAATGCGAGTCCAGATTTTTTATTTTCCACCTTGGAAGCCATCCTATAAACCCTTACGAATTAATCCACCGTCAGATCAACAAAGTGTGATAACTGGGGTTGCGACACCAGGCTGGACGGCTACAGCTGTTGTTAATGGAAACATTTTTTCTTCAAAAGTAGATAAATGGGGAAATGTCTATATTAACTTGGGAAGAACTTTCCCTGGAGGATCAGAAGTCATTGTTTATCAACTTAACCCTGAAGGTTATATAGTGGATACAATAAAAACGACAATGTCAGGGGTGGTACCGCCTAGTTTAAATGCTCCAATGGTCAATCCGGTATATACAAATGAAACGACTGTTTGCGGATTTTCGAATGCTCCTAATGTTCGGGTCACCATCAATGGTCAAAATTTTTATGGGTCAACTACATCAGGAACTGGTGCATTTACTGTACAACTGGGGCGGACTTATCCTGTTGGAACTAGAATAGATGTTTATGGTGAAAGAGATGGGCAGGTTAGTCCTGTTTCCACAATATTTGTTCAGCAAAAGAATATTTACATTGAGACACCTCAATTAAATCCAATGACGACTGCAGATACAGTTGTAACTGGAATGTCGAATGAATCACTTGTGGAGATTCAAATTGGTAATAATATTTATAAGGCCTATCCAGATTCTACTACTAAAAAATTTAGTGTGGATCTAAAACGTACACTCGCTGCAGGGACGAAAGTAACAGCCTATGGGGTAAAAGAAGGTCAACGTGGTCCAAGTGCAGCTATTACAGTTACAGAAGCTGTGAAAGTGGATCCACCAGTTTTAAATGCTGTTAAATCTACAGATACAATTGTAACAGGATCATCGAATGCACCGCTTGTAGAAATTGAAATTGGAAATGCTACGTATAAAGCTTACCCAGATGCGAAAACTGGAAAATTTAGCGTGAATTTAGGTTCACGACTTTCTGCAGGCACAAAAATTACTGGTTATGCTGTAAAAAATGGACAGCGTAGCTCTGGAACTACGATTTATGTAGAGCAAGGAGTCACTTTGTCTCCACCTCAATTAAATCCTATTAATACTACGGATAATGTTTTATCAGGGACATCTAACGCTCCAATTGTAGAGGTTGAAGTACAAAATACTATTTTTAGGGTTGAACCAGATGCTAGTACAGGAAAGTTCAGTGTGAAGCTCTGGCCTTTACCAGTTGGTACAAAGGTCACGGCACGAGCTATAAAGGATGGACAGACTAGCTCTGATACGGTCGTCTATGTGAAACAAGGGATTGTCGTATCTCCGCCTCAATTAAATTCACTTACTTCAACAGAAAAAGTGCTCACAGGAGAGTCAGATGCGGATAAAGTGATTGTTACTCTTGGTGGAGACCAAACTTATACGGCAAAACCAGATCCAGATACACATAAATTTTCTATTCAGCTTGATAAAACCTATCCTGAAGGAACCCTTGTTTCTGCATATGGTATTAAAAGTGGAGTAGAAAGCTCAACTACCACTATGTATGTCACAAAAGGAAATATTCAACTTAAAGCGCCGCTGATAAATGCAGTAACTACCCAAGATACTACAGTTTCCGGTACAGCGGATCCAAATACTACTATTAAACTAAATATTTCTACAGATAGTTATGAAGCCAAAGTAGATGCAGAAGGGAACTTTAAGGTCTTGTTAGACCATACGTATCCAGTAAACTCATTGATTTCGGTGTATTCAACAGATGGGCAACACAAAAGTCTTGTAACAAATGCCAAAGTTGTACAAGGAAGTTTCAAACTAGGCGTTAATATGATCACTGATACAGATCGGATTTTAACAGGTATGGCCCTTCCAAATAGTAAAATTAAAGTTCAAGTCGGTAATCGTATTTATGAAGGCCAAGCATCAACGCTTGGCACGTTTATGATTCAAATGAGTCAATCTTATAAAGCAGGACAAAATATAGAAATTACAGCTACTGATCCAGCCTCTGGACGTACTGAAAGTAAAGTCATTATTGTTTATCCAGAGAGCCCAAGCATTAATACCATTCTTCCGGGAACATCGGCAGTATCTGGACAGGCTAGTCCAAATGCATTTGTAGTTGTACAAATTGGTGGACAAAACTATTCAGGTCTAGCAAATGCTGCAGGATACTTTTTCATTGCTATTAATCCAAATGATGCAGTAGTTGGTGCAGAAATAGCTGTTACACAAATTAGCAACAATATCGAAAGTCTTCCAACTCGAGTGCTGATCGGAAGCTGATTATTTAAAAGCTGTCGGAATATGACTTTCTGACAGCTTTTTTGTTTATTTACAAGTTGAGTCCTGCATTGGCTTGTTGATTTTACTAGATGCTGTCTATCTTATCTACTACATATTTTCCTCGATTGGTTAAAGTATATTTTTCTAATCCAGATTTACCATAAATTTTATACAATAAATGATAGTGGAATAGAGTGTCTAACATCTCATTAATTTGTTTCTGAGAGTAAATGTTGAGTTCATTTGGTAGTGATAAACTACAAATAAATGAACCATGTTTTTTTAAATAGTGCATCAAACTCAGTGCACATATTTTCCCGCTTTCCCTCAATGTCTATCATACTCCTTTAGCCGAATGCAGGACCCAATCTTAGAAATAAGCATTTATAGTTTTGAAAATTTTGAAATATCAATTTTTTATATAATGTTTATTTTATCACAAATAATTTTTTCTTTTACATAGAAAAGTCAAAAAGTGAGATGACAATCGAAACAAAGTAACAGGATAGCAAGAATAAAGCTTTATATAATAAGGCATAATGATGGAACGGATAATAGAGAGGAGCTCAAAAAATGAATAAACCGCGCCAAAATTTGCCGGATGAGGAATTGTTAGAACTAGAAAAAGAAGTGAAATCCTTATTAACTGATTTTGAAGAGGAAAAGGCCAAAAGTAAGGAATTAAAGGATGAAAATTATAAATTAAGAGACCGACTTAGTTTGATGGAAAAGACTGAACAAGATTATCAAGAAATGAAAGAGAAATATCAGTTGGCGATAAACGAAAAAGTAGAGCAATCAAAACCCCAACTTAGAGCTGTAAAAAGTGATGAGCCCGCTTCTCTGAGTGAATCTTCAAGTTTGACGAAAGAAGCCCTAGCGGATGTTTTAATTGAAGCCCAAACTACAGCTGATCGGATCGTTCGCAAAGCAGAGAAAAAGGCAGAGGATATTTTGGTTAATAAACAGGAAGAGTTTCAAGCAATTAGTCAGCAAGCTGAACAGTATCGAGAAAAAATGATTCAAATGAAACAAGTTACCGATCATTTATTAGGAAGTTGGATCGATCAATTGGATGATATTATTGAAGAATTGAAGTAAGAAGAGGGTTGTCAATATGAACATTTTAATTGAGACAAAAAAAAGATGGATTTCAGGGGCATGTGCTTTATGAAGCATCGCATCAAGAGCTAGAGCTTTATCAGCAAAAATTAAATTTATCACAAGAAAAAATTTAATAGACTTCTTTGCGGTCAAAAATATATCATACGGATTCATTTTTCTGAAGCAAAAGCCATTAACGTGAAGGAATGCATGGAGGAACTAAAGATAGAGTTTCCGCAATTTATTTGGCTCCGAATAGTGATTGCAAACGGTTTTGAAGGCGATTATAAAATCGAGTTTTTTTTCTTCGAATCCTTCAAGCAATCTTCAGGAGATTGATGATTTTTCGGGAGTTTTTCGTTCTAAGATACGAGATATTATTTTAAATGCTTTAATTATCCCTACTTTTGGACTGAAAAAATCTGATGAAGATGAATGCGAAAGAGCTTTTGATGAAAAAATCACAAGATTAACTTCTATTTTAGATAGACTTGATGAAAGGCGAATACAGCATATCGAAGTAAAAGATGATTCAAAAGCTAAGTATGAAGAACAAGAAATGACAACTCAAGAAATAGTATTGCCAGAAAGGGAGCGTAAAGAAGGAGAACTTGCTAGCAGCCTGGATGAAAATAATACAGACATTATACAGACTTTAGAACGAGCAAAAAAAAAAATCTACATCAAAAAGTGGCAAGTCAACAGAGAAAAAAGAAATTTTAAAAAAACTAATTCTGCATGCTATTATAGCCATTAGCATTATAGCTGTTATCTGTGTAATTTTTTTCTTCAATTTTTCATTGGTCAAAATTGAAGGGGTATCGATGAAACCCACACTTAAAAGCAATGAGTATGGCTTGATTTATAAGCGAGATGCCACCTATAAACGTGGTGATATTATCTCGTTTTCTTCTCCAGACGTACCTAATACGGAGTATATTAAGCGTATTATCGGGCTCCCTGGAGATAAAATAGAAATTATCGATGGTAATTTATACTTAAACGGGAGAGAACAAAAAGAGAAATATATTCTGAGGAGCAAAGCCTTATCAAAATTAAATTATTCGCTGGAAGATTCTTCTGGTGTTAAAACTGTTCCCCAAGGGAAGGTTTTTGTTCTCGGTGATAATCGGCTACATTCCAGAGACAGTAGGGAATTTGGCTTTATTGATCTTTCGAAAATTACGGGGAAATGGATTTTTCATTTTTGATAAACTCAGATAAGTATTTACCAAAAAGGGGGAAAAAAGTTGGCATTATTTTACCGAACCTGGAAAAAAAGTTTTTTTTCTTCTTTTTTTGTATAGAAATCATTGTAGGTTTGTACATCATCGCATATTTACTGCTGTTTTCATATGAACCAAGTAATGGTATTTCTCTTAGCACGCAACTTTTTAGCTGGGTTAGCCATTATTTTCTTCCAGGAATTATAGGTATACTTCTTTTATTTGTGTCCGATTTATTGTGCAAACTAGCTATTCGGAATTTAAAATTGCGAAATCCTATAGTTTATTTTTGTAACATCGTATTTAATTTAGGATTGGGTTATTTTCTCGGCGTATATTCTGTTCTGAAATTTTTCGTTAAATAAAAGCGTGAGACCAATTTGATCTCACGCTTTATTCATATTGACGAGCACGACATACCTGTTTAACTTTTTGTAAATCAACGACAAGTGGTTTACGTGAAATAACAACTTCTTGATTTTCAAGTTTGATGATTTCTTCTAAGATACGGTTCCGACTAGAACGAAGATATCCAGCTAAAAAGGTAATGGTGATGTATTTTGGGAAAGTTACAATATTTTCATTGGTTGGTAGATTAAGATCAGTCATGAGGCGAGAGATTTCAAATAGAAGTTTGTAAGCTAACGAAGATTGGCTGTAGCGATGAATATAGGTGATATCAACAAGGGCATTTGCAGTTTTATCTAAAATGAATTGCAAGATTTCTGGCTGAGTAGACATGTGAATGAGCAAATATTCACGATTGAATAATAACAAATTTCCACCATCTAATCCGGTGATTCGATAATCGGCTAACCGATTTTTTCTAATGTCGGTTGCAAAGTTTTCGATACCAAAGATATCTTCAGATTTAATGATTTTATTCGGAACCCAAACACCCTTGGAATTTCGAATTTCCATAACGGCATCTCCTGAGAGAAGAATGCCAATATCCTCATTTTTTTTCAGAGATGAATATTCAAATAGTACATCTTTGTATGTAAAATGATTGTGTCTGACATCTGAAGTACATAGAGCCTCATCCTTGAAAAAAAGTTATAAAGTCCACTGTTTCAACTCCTTTGCATAGAAATGTATTTTAGCATAGATTTTCTCAAAAAAAAAATAGAAATATGAAACTTCATAGAAATAATGAAAAAAAACATTCATTTTCGATACTAAGTATCACATTAACAAAGGGAGAAAGTGTTAAAATTAAATAGGACTCTATTAAAAGTTTAAGGGGGATTCAAAATGAGTAAAACTGCCGTAATAACAGGGGCTTCAACAGGAATAGGTCGTGGAAGCGCGTTACAACTTGCAAAAGATGGTTTTGATTTGGTTCTCGCTGATTGGGATGCAGAAGAAGGTGAAAAAACAGCAGAGATGTGCCGCAATGAAGGCATTGATGCAACGTTCATGTACGCAGACATGGGGGTTGAAGAAGAAGCGGAAAAAGTCATGCAACTTGCAAAAGATAAATTTTCAAAAGTTGATTTTTATTTGAATAATCAAGGTGTCACACACGACCCGAAGCTCTTGCATGAAATTACTGAAGATGAAGCTCGTTACACGATTCACAGCAATATTATGGGGACGTTTTTTGGTTTGAAATATATGTTACGAATCATGCTTGAACAAGAATCGGGACATATTGTTCTGGTCAGTTCTTCATCGGGAATTCGTTCTGAAACAGGATTTGGAATGTATTCAGCTACAAAACATGCAGTTGTGGGTTTAGCACAGGATGCTGCGATGGAATATGCAAGTAAAAATATTCGAGTGAATACCATTTGTCCAGGAGGAATTATGACAGGAATGACCCAGAAAATTGGGAAATACATGATGGAACACCAATTTGTACAGCCGAAATCAGCTGCCGGACTTTTGCGTGATGGGGGACTTGGACAGGTGGACGAAGTAACAGGGCTTGTTTCATTTCTTGCTTCAGAAAAATCTGCTTTTATGACGGGAGCGATTTTAAGTGTGGATGGAGGAAATACGCTGTAAAGATAAATTAACGAAACGCAGGCTGCCTTTGCAGCTTGCTTTTTTTTTTGAAGAGCATAGGGGCCTGTTCATAAATTTGTAAACAAAATATTTTTTCAGCGATACAAAGTAACGAAGGGCAGGACTTAAATCCTTTTATAATGGAGGAGTAACAACGATGGTGAGTAAAGAAAAAATTTTATGAGGAGGGGAAGTGGAGAAAAAGCGGACACTTTACTTGTTTCATTAACAAACATGTCCGAGAATCTACCTGCATAAGGGGGCTGGAAATTGAAACATATTTATAGAGTTGTCTGCGTTGTATTATTGATTATATTCTTAAGTGTTCCTATTGGTGCAACTGCAACTAGTGTGGATAGTGAAGCGAGTATACAGTTTGATAAAACTTACATCCCAGAAATAAAGAATCTTTCTCCAAATGGATTCGAACCAGAACCTCATTTCGCTATTCCAAATGCAGAGCATCCAACATTTGAACCAAAAGTGGCTAAGCTTCCAACAACAGGAGATATGTCAATGACTAGGAACTATTTGTACGGCGGAATTCTTTTCATATGTGGAATTTTGTTGTTGAATGTTTCCAAGCAAAGGAGGAGGGGGTGATGCGATGAATTTAAAGAAAATAAGTTTAGCTTGTCTTGTGACTGCGATTGCGTTTGGTTTTAGCAATTCATCCGTTTTAGCAGTTGACCCGAACACAGCAAATACAATGGGAAAAGTTACGTTTTCTGAAGATGCTTCGCCTACAGCTCCTCTTGATCCTCTTGATCCGAATGTTGATAAGCCCATTAAGCCAACGGATCCAGATATCGGATCTGGAACTGCAGGGCCGCTGAGCATTGATTACATTTCAAATTTCCATTTTGGTAATCAGTTAATTTCTGCAGAGGACAGAACATATAATGTGAAATTAGATGTTATTAAAACAGCAGATGGAAAAAATGTTGAGCGAGCTCCTTTTGTACAAGTAACTGATAAAAGAGGGAGTAACAATGGATGGACGCTACAAGTTCGGCAGAAGACTCCTTTTTTAACAAGTGGGGCAAAAGAATTGAAAGGGGCTTACTTAAGTTTAATGAATCCAGTTGTCAAAACAACAAAAGATAATCAAGCAGCGCCACCAGAAGCAGAGGCTAAAAAAATTATTTTAACGCCTGGGAAATCTGGAAGCGCTGGGGATGTGAAAACAGTTCTTACTGCCAAGCGCAATACTGGAATGGCAACTTGGATTGAAAGTTTTGGTAATAATCAATCTGGACCGAGTAGTGTACAGCTTTTTGTTCCAGGAATATCTGAAAAGATCAAAGATGCAACGTACTCAGCAATACTGACTTGGATACTCGTTGATTCACCAGTTAATTAAGAAAAACTATTTTATGTGAAATTTAGGGAGGAAGAAAAATGAAAACAACTAAGATTATTACAGTAGCAGGACTAACTAGTCTATTAACATTAACAGGAACACCATTTTTAACTGCACATGCAGCTGATGGCGGTCAAATGAATTCCATCGGAACTATTGAATTTACGATCAATAAAAACACTGAGCCTCCACAAAACCCTCTTAATCCAGATCCTAATAATCCAGTGGTACCAAAAGATGAAAATGATCATGAGCCTGGAACTGCGGGACCATTGAGCATTGATTATGTATCGAATTTTAGGTTCTTATCTCAAGAATCTTCTGGTGCAACGGAAACCTATTATGCAGATTTGGATCATTTAACAGATAAAAATTCTGGGAATGATATTGATACACCAAACTTTGTTCAAGTTACTGATAAACGTGGTAGTAATACAGGATGGCGTTTAACCGTTACACAAAATGAACAATTTAAAAACGAAAATGGAAAAGATTATCTTGATGGTGCAATACTTACTTTAAAGAACGGAACACCAAACTCGAAAGATGATGGGAAAGCGCCATCTGTGGATCAAGGTATTAAATTAACACCAGGTGCAACAAGCGGTTCACAAGTAATGAATGCAGCAGATGGTCAAGGTACTGGTACTTGGTTTGCTTATTTTGGTAAAGATGATGAAGAAGCTAAGAAAAGTATTGAACTAGTTGTACCAGGAAATGCGAAAAAAGTAAAAGGCATGTATACAACCAAATTAACTTGGACGTTAACAGATTCACCAGCCTGATAAATGTAAACGAGGGATAGTATGAAATTAAAGATGAAAAAAATAATGGCTTTAATTGCAGTTGGTTTAGTAAGTGGCCTCTTGGTTGCTAGGCCAGCTGCTGCGGCTGAAATGAATTTTGCAGTACAGGCCATTATTCCAGGGAATCAAATTGATAAGTCGCAAACTTATTTTGACTTGAGAATGAAGCCTGGGCAAAAGCAAGATATTGAGGTAGAGCTTCGAAATGATACAAAAAAAAGATGTTACTGTAGAAATTCAAGCTAATACCGCTATCACAAATGATAATGGTGTTGTGGAGTACAATAGTCCTGATAGAAAGAAAGATCCGAGTTTAAAAGTGAATTTTAAAGACATTGCTAATGTCCAAAAAGAAGCTAAGCTTAAAGCTGGGACCAGTCAAAAGGTAAAAGTGCACTTGAAAATGCCTGATCAGCTATTTAATGGGGTTGTTTTAGGTGGACTATACTTCACAGAAAAAGAAGATGAAAGTAACAAACCGAAGGAAAAGAAAAATGAAAATCAAATTATTAATCGGTATGCTTACACAATTGGTGTGCAGTTAACTGAAACGGATAAACAAGTTAAGCCTAATTTGGTCTTGAATTCAGTAAAACCGGCTCAAATTAATTTTAGAAATGCCATCAATGCAAATATCCAAAATAATCAGGCTGCGATTGTTAAAGATATGACGATTGAAGCTAAGATCTATAAAAAAGGCGGATCAGATGTTCTTTATGAAAGTACACAGAAAAATTTGCGCATGGCACCAAATTCGAACTTTAATTTTGGGGTTGGCCTAAATAATAAACCTTTTAAACCAGGAAAATATGAGTTTAAAGGGGTTGCCAAGATAGGTGACAAAAAATGGATTTTGAATAAGGAATTTACAATTCAAGATAAAGAAGCAAAGGACTTTAATAACAAAGCTGTTCAATTAGAGAAAGACCATACATGGATTTACATTTTAGTGGGAGCTGTTGTCATTGTTCTCTTGTTAGCCATTATTTCTTACTTGATTTATCGGTTGAAGCATAAATCGAAAGACAAATAAATTTGGATCCCATAGTCTCTCAGATGAGTGAACTATGGGATTTCTACTAGCTAATTTTAGATGGAATTTTTAGGGGGATGCATTTTGAAAACGAAAATATTTAACTTTGCTGACCTTCCTTCTTTTCAATCACATGTGAGTATTTGCTACTTAGCACCGGGTGAATCAATTTCTGTAAATAAGAATTTTTTCTTAGTTGATGATGGGGCACTTTATACTTTTTCTGAACGTTATGGTCATGTTTTTTACATGGAAGATGATATTCTGTGTCAAGAAAAAGCATGTTATACGGCTATGACAAATGTAACGGTATGGGAAGTCGCGCAAGAGTTTTTACAAGAGTTAGGTTCTGAAGGACAAACGATTCGTGCCCTACTTTTGGAGGGCCTTTGCAAAGAAGCGAGATGGGCGGAGCATTTGCTTGAACCGCGAAATTCATCTTGGAAGCTGAAAGCAGCAATTATTCAATTTTTGGCAGGAATAAAACTTCCATGGCCATATATGATTAATGTGAAGCTTATGGAATTGAATGTGGATGAAACGGATCAAGCAATATTAGACGAATGCCAAATGCTAAGTCGAAAAAAAAATATTGCGATTTAATGGTCATCAAACAAACTTGAGAATAAACCCAATCCATTTTGTTCATTTTGTAAGAACAGAAATTGAATATTTTTCTTATGTATAATAATAAACGCAAAGCAGGGATGGGATAAGATGAGCCCGGTATTCCCTGCTTCTATTTATGGGGAAATCCAGACGCAAAACACTTTATTTTCGATTTATAAAAATTATTTAGACAATTCTAACGATATATGGTATGATAATTTTCATATACATAAAGAGGTGATACATATGGAACAATTACAAGAAGAAAAATTAACGATTAAAGAGTATGTTTATCGTGTTGCAGCAGGCGTTTCTAACGCAGTACTTGTTATGCTTGGAATTGGCTTACTATTCGAAACAATTGGTAATTTTATTCATTGGCCTGCATTTCATAGCATTGGAACGGTAGCTAAGTTGCTATTAGCGCCGGCATTTGGCGCAGGAATTGCTTATCAGTTAAAAGGGAATACATTGGTAATTTTTAGTTCGATGGTGGCTTCGACAATTGGAGCAAATGCCGTTTACTTTACAAGCGATGCTATGCAAGCAATGACAGCAACTGGGCATACGTTACTACAACCGGCAAGTAGTGGGATTTTTGTAACAGGTCAACCAATTAGTGCTGTTTTAGCTGGGCTCATTGCAGCGCTCGTCGGAAAATGGATTACTGGGAAGACGTTTCTCGATATGGTGTTTATTCCTTTTTCATCAATTTTAGTAGGGGGGATTGCTGGACTTGGACTTGCAGCAGTGACAACGCCATTACTCCTCCAAGTTAGTGCGTTTATGGCAAAATCAGTCACTGTGAGCCCTATTCTTGGCTCAGTGGTGGTTTCGCTTGTATGGAGTGTCCTTTTGATGACACCTGCTTCATCAGCAGCGCTTGCCATTGCTTTGCAATTAGATCCTGTCTCCTCGGCAGCAGCACTTATCGGTTGCACTGCTCAGTTTGTTGGTTTTACTATTATGTCCTGGCGGGAAAATAACCTAGGTGCCAATATTTCACAAGGGTTGATTACTCCAAAAGTGCAATTTCCTAATTTAACGCTTCACCCACAACTTGTGATTCCGCCGTTCATTGCAGCAGCAATTTGTGCACCGATTGCTACTGTTGGTTTCGGATTTCGTTCCACTTATGAACTTGCGGGTTTAGGGCTTAATTCATTGATTGCACCTCTTAATATTCTTTCTACTAGTACTTCGGAATTCTTAGTTTATATGGGCGTTGGAGTTGTGCTTTCTGGTGTTATTACTTTTGTTGTCCATGTGGTATTTAGACGAATGAGATGGACGATGAAAGATGATTTGCGGATAGAGGTTCAATAATAGAAAAGAGATAGCGTCATTTGACGCTATCTCTTTTCATGAAGTTGTCATTTTTTAAAAGTAGTTACTGGAACTAAGTTTCGGACAAAAAAACGAATTTAAGGTTAAGATGAAATAGTAAATTTACAATCTCATTAAACGTAAGGGGGCGAAGGATGAAAAAATATTGGAAAAACGTTGGTATGTTGTTCCTTTTTTTTATCTATGGCTTTGCTCTTGCACTGATAATGGGCGGTAAGATGATTACTTGGAAACAATTACTTAGCCAAATTGTTACAGTTTTGCTGACGATTATTGGAGCCACCCTTCTTTTCTTATTAAAAAAAAGAAGAAGTTCGTCTGGAAGGGAATCATTTTAATCATCAATATCGAGAAGAAAGAAATGCTTTTTCGTATCGCTTTTTCACCACTACCTTTTTTATCTTTATTCCATTGTTGTTATTAGTTTTAAATCTTGGGGGAACTTTTGTCATTCAAACAAAAACGATTGCTAGAGTTCTTTTTCTTGCTTTTTTGCTCTTCCTATTTTTCATTTATTACTTAAAAAAACAAAAAGGAGGTTGACAGTGGAAGACTTCTTTGTTTATATTGATAGATGAATAGGAAGTGTAAAAAAATGCAAAAGCTATATCCATTTATTGAAAGAATTACCTCTGCACAGATGAAAGCGATGAGGCATTGTGTAGAGGCTAATCAGTTATAAATTTTCCTCGTCGGTGAAGTGGAAACTCGTTCAAGTAATGAGTCTTATTTAGTTTGTCCACTTTTACCGACTGTGTTTGAAAATAGTAATGGCCTTAGACATGCTTTGTCTAAGGCCTTTTGTTTTGGAAAGCAGAAGGCGAACAATTTGTTGGCGCCTTCTGCTTTTTTGTGTTTTTGCTTCTAAGTTCAAAAGAAAAGAGGAGAAATAATGAGTGTTGTAACAGTAACAAATTTAAATTATCGTGTTCCAGAGAAGACTTTATATAAAGATGCTTCTTTTGATATTTTTCAAGGAGAGCATGTTGGTGTTGTGGGACAAAATGGTGCTGGGAAAAGTACGTTAATCAAAATTTTACTTGGCGAATTGCTACCGGATTCTGGTGAAATCAAATGGCAAAAAAGTGCTGATGTGGCTCATCTAGACCAGTACGCAGAAATTGATTCTGATTTAACGATTCAAGCCTGTTTAGAGCAGGCCTACACAACATACTTTGAAATGGAAACTCGAATGAATGAATATTATATGGCAGGTGATGAGGCGTCTTTGCTTAAGGCAGCGGGGATGCAGGAACGTTTAATTCAATCAGATTTTTACGCAGCAGACCGTTTAATTGAACAAGCCACGCGTGGTCTGGGGATCGATGCGCTTGGAATGGATCGGAAGATTTCAGATGTGAGTGGTGGACAGCGAGCTAAGATTATTTTGGCAAAACTGTTACTTGAAAAGCCGCAAATTCTGCTGTTAGATGAGCCGACGAACTTTTTGGATAAGGAACATGTGGAATGGTTGAGTGAACAATTGATTCAGTTCCCAGGCACATTTATTGTTGTTTCTCATGATATCGGGTTTCTTGAAAAGATTGCTAAGCAGATTCTTGATGTGGAATTTGGTACAATTAGGAAATACAACGGATCTTACTCGCACTTTGTGAAGCAGAAGGAACACTTGAATGAAGAATATCGGCGTCAGTACGTTAAACAGCAGCGGATGATTGAAGAAACGGAAAGCTATATTCGGAAAAATAAGGCGGGCGTAAATTCAAAAATGGCGCGTGGACGGGAGAAGCAGTTGAATCGTTTAGAACGTTTAGACGCGCCTGAATCAGCGGTTCGGCCTTCGTTTGCTTTTCCGGAAGCTAGTCAAAAAATTATTGGGAAAAGTCTAGTTGTGGATAATCTTGAAGTGGGGTATGAATACCCGCTGTTTTCCCCCATTAGTTTTTCGATTCATGCGGATGAAAAGGTGGTTATTACAGGGTTTAACGGCATTGGGAAGTCCACGCTACTCAAGACGATTCTCGGTGAACGAGAAAAAATTTCTGGGAAAATTCATCTTGCAAATCGTGCTGCTATTAGTTATTTTGAGCAAGATTTGTACTTTGAAAAGGAGAATCGCACGGCGCTAGATTTGATTCAAACAGAATTTCCATTTTTATCGTCGAAGCAAATCCGACAAGTCCTTGCGAGAAGTGGGATGAAAGCGGAGCATATTACACGGTCTGTGAAGACTTTGAGCGGGGGCGAGCAGTCGAAAATCAAATTGGCGCGGCTACTTTTGACGAAAAGTAATATCCTGATTCTAGATGAACCGACCAATCACTTGGATGCGGCGAGTAAGGAAGCTTTGAAGGAAGCGCTAAGAAGCTACGAGGGATGTGTCATCTTAGTTTCACACGAAGAAAAAATTTTATGCAGGTCTTACGGACCGAGAAATCAAATTGTAGAAAGGTGTGACGAAATGAGCGGTCACGAAGGGCATTTTCACAAGAAGGCTGCATTTTTAGATGACAAAGAACGCATGAAGGGGTTTCGGATAAATGAGTTGATCGAAGCCCTACCGAGTTTTTCAGCAAATGATTCGTTTTTAGATTTGGGCGCTGGAACGGGTTTTTTCACGATTCCTCTAGCTATGAAAACGAAAGGAACGGTTTTTGCTATTGATGCGGATTTGAAAATGCTTGAGCTAATCGAGAAGAAAATGGGGGAAGCAAAGGTTTCGAATGTAGAGCGAATCCAAGCTGATGTGTCGAAAATTCCGCTTGAAGATGGTTCTGTTCGACATGTATTAGCATCACTAATTTTGCATGAAGTGCCCGATTTGCAGTCGGTGCTTGCAGAAGTGTTTCGCGTGATAGAACATGGCGGGGATATTGCCGTGATTGAATATGAGGAAGAAAAAATGCCTGATGGAGGACCGCCCCTCCATATTCGGCTTTCTGCGGAAAAACTGAGTAAGGCCTTAGAGGAAGCAGGTTTTAGCGATTGTCATGCGCGGATGGTTGATGAGAGGATATACTTTCTCACGGCTAGAAAATTGTAAAAGAAAAAGGTTTTCGCAATTTGCGAAAACCTTTTTTTGACGGAGAAACGGGGATTCGAACCCCGGCGCGCCACAGGGACGCCTAACAGATTTCGAGTCTGTCCCCTTCAGCCGAACTTGGGTATTTCTCCATATTTTAGTCAACAGAGACTATTTTATAATAAATTGGGGGAAATTGCTAGCTTTTTTTGAAAGTTTTTCATGTAAGTGGATCTGGATTGGTTGGGGCGTGTAAAAGTGGTAAAATAAAGGTATCTTAAATGAAGAGGTGAAGCACGTGGAAACATTGAAACTTGGCGGCGAGCTTGCTGCTCCTAGTATTGCAATTGGTTGTATGCGCATGGCGGATCTTTCGAAAGAACAAGCAGATCGGGTTGTACACACTGCACTTGAAAATGGTCTTAATTTTTTTGATCACGCAGACATTTATGGTGGCGGGAAATCCGAGGAAGTTTTTGCGGATGCGATTGGCATGAATGCGAGCATTCGCGATAAAATGATTTTACAATCGAAATGTGGCATTCGACAAGGGTATTTTGATTTTTCCAAGGAGCACATTATTGCTTCGGTTGATGGGATTTTGAAAAGACTAAAGACAGATTATTTGGATTCACTTTTGCTTCACCGTCCGGATACGCTTGTTGAACCGGATGAAGTGGCGGCTGCTTTTGATGAACTTGAGCGCGCTGGGAAGGTTCGGCATTTTGGCGTGAGTAATGAAAACCCGCTTCAAATTGAACTTTTGAAGAAAAGTGTGAAACAAAAATTGATTGTGAATCAGTTGCAATTTAGCGTGATGCACACGGGGATGATTGATGCTGGTTTGAATGTAAATATGAAAGTGGATGCTGGGATTGATCGTGACAATGGCATTTTAGAGTACAGCCGAATTCATGATATGACGATTCAAGCATGGTCGCCGTTTCAATATGGCTATTTTGAAGGGGTGTTTTTGGATAATCCGAAGTTCCCTGAGTTAAATGCAAAAATGGATGAAATTGCTGAACGGTATCAAGTGACGAATTCGGCGCTAGCTATTGCTTGGATTTTACGTCATCCTGCTAAAATCCAAGCTGTGCTTGGGACGATGAACCCTGAACGGATTGAAGCTATTCGTAAGGGAGCGGACATCTCGCTTACACGTGAGGAATGGTATGAGATTTATCGTGCTGCTGGGAATGTACTTCCTTAAATAGTAAAACCGGAAAAGAATTTTCTTTTCCGGTTTTTTTATGCTTTGTCGGGAATGAAACTAATTCTCAATTAAAATAATATTTTATCAATTAACTTGTTTAGTCAATATAGACATGCTATAATATTAGTGAAATAAGAAAACTGCAAATTATAATAAATATAATCTGGTTTTGCGCATGCAAAAGCAGATTTTCGTGTTTTTAAGGGCTTTGATAACAATTATCAGTTAGAAGAAAGGAGTGGTTTAGGATGCGTTTTAAATGGTGGAAGGAGAACTGGCAGTTTCTTGCAGCTGGTGTTAGTGGGTTGCTTATTTTACTAGGTTGGCAAACGGAAAACCTGGTGCCTGCGGGTGCGACGGCTGGGATTTTTATTGCGGCGTTTGTGATTGGAGGATTTGATCAGGCGAAAGAGGGGATTCTCGACACGATTAAGACGCGGAAGCTAAATGTGGAGCTCTTGATGGTGCTTGCGGCGACGGGAGCATCCATTATTGGTTACTGGCTTGAGGGCGCGGTTCTAATTTTTATTTTCTCGCTGAGTGGTGCACTCGAAACGTACACGACGAACAAAAGCAAGCGAGAAATTACGAAACTGATGTCGTTTCAACCGGCAACTGCTTTTTTACTGCTAGAAACGGGGGAAACGGAAGAGGTTGATGTAGCTGCACTTAAGCTGCAAGATTTGATTTTGGTACGCCCAGGGGAGCGGATTCCGATTGATGGGGTGATTGTTTCAGGAGAGACTTCAGTGGATCAATCGGCGATAAATGGGGAATCCCTTCCTGCTCTTAAGAGCGTTCAGGATGAAGTCTTTGGCGGGACAGTGAATCTTTCAGGTGTTATTCGAATGGAAGTGCGGAAAACGGTGGATCAGACGCTTTTTAGTCAGATTATTCGAATGGTGAAAGAAGCACAAAGTGAGCCTTCACATACGGCACAGTTTATCGAAAAGTTTGAAGATAAGTATGTGAAAGCCGTCTTGTTACTTGTTTTTGTGATGCTCTTTTTACCGCACTTTTTACTAGACTGGAGCTGGAACGAAACTTTTTACCGGGCAATGGTGCTTTTGACGGTTGCTTCGCCTTGTGCACTTGTTGCTTCTGTGACGCCTGCAACGCTTGCAGCCATTTCAAATGGAGCTCGAAATGGGATTTTATTTAAAGGTGGTGTCCATTTGGAAAACTTGCGAAGTGTAAAAGCGGTTGCGTTTGATAAAACAGGGACGCTTACGCAAGGAAAGCCAGTGGTTACGGATTTTTTCGTAGCGCCTGAATGGGATCGTGCACAAGTGATCGACCGGATTTATGCACTCGAACAAAATTCTCTGCATCCGCTTGCCGAAGCCATTGTACGAGATTTTTCTGAGAAGCGGACGGAAAACATCACGGATTTAGTGATGAAAGATGTACCTGGTTTTGGTGTTTTGGCTGAGATTGACGGAGAAGTGTGGCGCGTTGGGAAGGCTCGCTTTGTGGGAAGTGAGCAGGCTGAGGAGTTTGCGGGTTCGTTAGGCGATACACTTCCCCGGGAAGGGAAGACGCTCGTATATGCTTCGTGTGGAGATCAAGTGGTTGCGATGCTCGCGCTTAAGGACGTTAAACGGGAAGAAGCTGTACGTGCAGTTTCTAGCCTAAAGAAACGTGGCATCAAAACGATTATGGTGACGGGAGATAACGAGGCGACAGGGCTTGCGATTGGCGAAGAAATTGGGATTGATTATGTGATTGCAGGTTGTCTTCCAGAGCAAAAGGTCGATGTGCTACGCGATTTGAAGACGGTTTACGGATCGGTTGCGATGGTCGGAGATGGGATTAATGATGCGCCGGCGCTCGCACATGCAACGGTTGGAGTCGCGATGGGCGAAGGAACGGATATTGCGATGGAAGCGGCTGATGTTGTGCTCATGAAAAATGACTTGGAGAAATTGAGTTATGCGAGTGTGCTTTCTGTTCGACTTGGGCGGATTGTGAAGCAAAATATCACTTTTTCGATTCTGGTCATTATCAGTTTAGTGCTTGCCAATTTATTTCAATCTATCAACTTGCCGTTCGGTGTGATTGGGCATGAAGGAAGTACGATTCTTGTCATTTTAAATGGGTTACGGTTACTTTTACCGAACCGGAAGCTGGCAAAAGAAAAAGGCAAGTCCGAAAAAATGCAAAAACCGGAGATTTATCATTTGAAAACACCTGCCGTTTAAATGCGGCAGGTGTTTTTTATGGGGAATCGTTTACTTGATGTGTGAGTGACCGGGAAACGATAATGTTCGATTTTAGCGATTTATCAAAACAGATGAGTTGTAGATTTTAAAAGGCTACTATAAAGTAGAATTTGGGAGTGAAGCGTATGGAAATTTATCATGTTGATTTGGCGCCGGTTCCAGATTCGCGGCAAGCAGTTTTATCGATTGGCAAATTTGATGGGGTACACCGCGGACATCAGCGAATTTTACAAAGGGCGCTTGAAATAAAAAAACCGGATGAACTTTATTCGGTGATTAGCTTTAGCCCACATCCGCTTTGGGCGCTAGAGGGTCTTTCGGAATTTCGTGAAGCACTTACGCCAGGATCTGAAAAGGAACGCTGGCTTGCCTATTATGGGGTGGATGTCTTATATGAAACGAATTTTACAAAAGAGTATGCGGAAACGACACCGGAACAATTTGTATATGAGCATTTGAGCCAGCTTAATTTGTCTCACATTATTGTTGGTGAGGAATTCAATTTTGGAAAAGGTGCGGTTTCGGATGTGGAACTTTTAAGAGGACTTGTCAGCCCACTCGGCATTCAAGTGACTGCGATTCCTGTGGAGACGGAAGAAGGGATTCTAGATAAAATCAGCTCAACTGAAATTCGAGCGCTCATCCGGGATGGGGATTTTGCAAAGGCTGAGAAATTGCTCGGGCACCCTTTTTATGTGACAGGGGAGGTTCGGGATGGTGTCATGCACGGAATTGAGGATTATTGTCTTCCTGCGCCGGGGCGCTATGAGACGGAAGCTGGGATTGTATTCGTCACGGAGGAGCACAAAATTACAAGTGGGTTACCGGATGGAAGAAGCTCGATTCGGTTTGTGAAGGAGATCTAAAGCTGGTCGTGGAAGCGAGCAGCTTTTTTCTTGTTAGTAAAGGGCTTTTTTAGGGTATGGCTTAGGAGAATCGTTTTTTTTGGAGGGAATGGTATGAAACGGGTGACGAAAGCGGATGTGACGGCTATTTTGCCGCTTTTTCAAAGTGAAGCCGATAATTATTTGGCGACGGGAAAGCGAAGGATTGAGCGAGAAGAAATTTTGGCTTGGATCGAAGCGGAAGAGAAGGCTGCTTTTGTGTTGTATGAGCGCGGGAAAGCGGCTGCGTATGGAGAGATTTGGCTAGATGAGACGGAAGGGACGCTTGAATTTGCGCATTTGCTTGTTGCGGTTGAATTTCGCTCTATGGGTTTCGGGCAAATGCTTCTGGAAGGTTTGTTTGTTGAGGCGAAGAAATATCCGTATGATGAGATTTTTTTTGCGGGTTTTGCCGGAGAATCAAACGGCGCTTGATTTCTTTTGTCAATTTGGTTTTGCTAAACTGACGTCTGCTTTTGAGGGTGAGATATGGATGAAACGGAAAAATTTAAAATGATAATGTTTGTCACTTAAAAAAATTGAAAAAAATGTATTTAGAATAAAAAAAAAGGGGTATAAATAAAAATGTAGGTTTTTTTACAACACTTTGTGCATTCAGCAAGAATGTTGATGAATAGATTTTGATAGGAGGAAGAGTCTTATGACAGTAAAAGTTGGGATTAACGGATTTGGACGGATTGGTCGTTTAGCTTTTCGCAGAATTAAGGAAGTTTCAGATGATATTGAGGTTGTAGCAATCAATGACTTAACTAACCCTGAAATGCTCGCGCAACTCTTGCAATTTGATTCAACACACGGTACTTATCCAGGTACGGTGAAAGCTACGGAAAATTCGATTGTTGTGGACGGGACGGAAACACGTGTTTATGCGGAACCGGATGCGAGTAAAATTCCTTGGGTGAAAGAACAAGGTGTTGATATTGTACTTGAATGTACTGGCTTTTATACATCAGAAGAAAAAGCGCAAGCGCATTTAGATGCTGGTGTGAAACGAGTCGTTATCTCGGCTCCAGCGGGTCAAATGAAGACAATTGTCTATAATGTTAATGACGATACGCTTACGAAAGATGATAAGATTATTTCTGCGGGTTCTTGTACAACGAACTGCTTGGCGCCTATGGCTTATTTCTTAAATGAAGAGTTTGGTATTCAAGTGGGAACGATGACAACGGTCCATGCTTATACTTCTACACAAATGTTGCTTGATGGTCCAGTTCGTGGCGGGAATTTACGTGCTGCTCGTTCAGCTGCGGATAATACGATTCCACATTCAACGGGTGCCGCAAAAGCGATTGGTCTTGTCATTCCAGAACTTAATGGTCGGCTTCAAGGGCACGCACAACGGGTTCCTGTTGTGGATGGATCGCTTACTGAACTTGTAGCAGTGCTTGATAAAAAAGTAACGGCAGATGAAGTGAATGCGGCGATGAAGAAACACACGGAAAACAATCCATCGTTCGGTTATGATGATCGTCAAATTGTTTCTGGAGATGTGATTGGTACCACGTTTGGCTCGATTTATGATCCAACGCAAACGGAAGTCACAACATATGGAGAGACTCAACTTGTTAAAACGGTTGCTTGGTATGATAATGAATATGGTTTCACTTGCCAAATGATTCGTTTACTTGAAAAATTTGCCAACTTGTAAGCTAGAAATTTTGAGGCGGCTTTTTAAGCCGCCTTTTTTAATAGGTGGTGTGAAATTTGCGGATTGAAGTATCAAAAGAAGCGGCTGAAAAGATTTTGAATAAGAAACCTGATGGGGCAAAGCTCATTTTGAATTTAAATGATGGTGCGGGAAAGTTTTCTGATCTTGCAGGTAGCTGTAGTTTGGATTTAGCATTTGATCTCGTGTTTGTTGATTCGGATGAGGATTTACATGAGTACACGGCGGAAGTTGATTCGGATATCGGAACTTTTTATATGAAACCTTACTCGCTTGATTATTTGGATCAAGAGAATCACCTTCGGGTAAGCAGTATGGGGATGCTAGTTCTTAGTGGAACTTATAGTGGTATTATTTCGGGAAATGTTCCTGTGAAGGATAAAACAACGATGACGAAACATTGAAAAGAAGCAATCTGCTCGCTTGAAAGAGCAGGTTGCTTCTTTATTTAAATGAACACTTATTTTTTGTAAGCAAATTACTTTACTTTTTTAAAGTTTAGCTATAAACTATAAACATCAAGTATAGAAGGAGGGGGGAACATGATACAAGGTATCCACCATATTTCTGCATTTATTAAGGATTTTGAGACGACACATCATTTTTATCAAGACATTCTCGGTTATCGTTTGGTGAAAAATACGGTTAACCAAACAAATTTAAAGATGCGCCATTTGTTTTATGGGGATTATGCGGGTACACCTGGAACGGTTTTAACGTTTTTTGAAATTCCGCGGATTGGACACACGTATGAAGGGGCTCATTATTTTGGCAGAGTTTCTTTAGGCGTTCCTGCCGGTAGTCTTGCTTTTTGGGAAAGACGACTTGATCGTTATGGCTGTTTGTTCGAGCGTGATGAAACTGGGATTTTGTTAGATGATCCGGATGGAATGAAACTGCGTCTCATGGAGATTTCTGAAGTGATTAGCGCGAAGCTTGCGACTCGTCATAGTGATATTCGTCAAGAGGAACAAATTATTCGGATTGTCCAAGTGGAGATTTGTACGAATGTTCCCTTGGAGATGGAAAACTGGTTGAGGGAGAATGGTTTTCAAGGGGAAGCAGGGCGCCTGTCGGATGACATGGCGGGTAGTTTTACCCAAATAATACCGAATGTTCTTGCTGAAAAAACACGGTTTGGTCGTGGGGCAATCGATCATATTGCTTACGCGCTTCGGTCGAAAGAGGAAGTTAGTAGGCTACACGACTCGGCGATGCGCAAGGGTTTTGTTGTGGAAGAGCTAGTAGATCGTGGCTATTTTAAGAGTCTTTATTTGCGGGATCCGGGTTTCGGGCGCATTGAATTTGCTAGCCTAGAACCGGGTTTTACGCTCGATGAGAAGTTGGATGAGTTAGGATCAACGCTCAGTTTACCGCCGTTTTTGGAAGCAAAACGAGCGGAGATTGAATCTTATTTTGGAGGGATTTAAATGTTGAAGGATTTACGAGGGATTCACCATGTAACTGCGATGACGAGCAGTGCAGAAAAAAAATTATGATTTCTTTACGAATATTTTGGGGATGCGTCTTGTGAAAAAGACAGTCAACCAAGATGATATTGCCACTTATCACTTGTTTTTTGCTGATGATGCAGGGAATGCTGGAACGGATATGACGTTTTTTGATTTTCCTGATTTGCCGAAAGGTCGAGCTGGAACGGATAGCATTTCGCTAACTTCATTCCGTGTTCCAAGTGACGCGGCGCTTGAATATTGGAAGGAACGTTTTCGTAAACTAGATGTCACTCATGGCGAAATTGAAACGGTGTTTTGGAAAAAAGTCTTAACTTTTGAAGATTTTGATGAACAAAAATTGCAATTGATTTCGGATCAAACAGATCATGGTGTGGCGGCTGGTGTGCCGTGGCAAAATGGGCCTGTTCCGCTTGAATATGCCATTTATGGATTAGGACCTGTGAAGCTTACGGTGACTTCGCTTGAGAACATGGATGCGGTCTTAAAGGCTGTGCTTGGGTTCACTCATGTGAAAGAAGAAAATGGATTGCATCTTTATGAAGTGGGAGAAGGCGGAAACGGGGCTTCTGTATTTGTGGAAGAAAGAACAGATTTACCACTTGCTATGCAAGGTTATGGTGGTGTTCACCATGTGGCTTTCCGTGTAGAAGACCATGAAGAATTGCTGAAATGGATCGATCGAATTAATACATTCCAAGCACCAAACAGTGGTTTTGTGGATCGCTACTATTTTGAATCGCTTTATATGCCAGCAAGTCGTCAAATTTTGTTTGAATTTGCAACGGATGGCCCTGGTTTCATGGGTGATGAACCCTATGAAACTTTAGGTGAAAAACTAAGTTTACCACCATTTTTGGAACCAAAACGTGATGAAATCGAGGCGTACGTGCGTCCGCTTGATACTAAAAGGAGCTGATTTTCGAAATGGAACACCTTTTTATTGCTGGGAAAGCGATCCAGTCTCCCATTTTATTGTTGCACGGAACAGGAGGCGATGAACACTCACTGGTTGATGTCGCCCAATTTGTTGCACCAGGTGCCCCTATTCTTTCGCTTCGAGGAGACGTTTCAGAAAATGGCGCGAACCGATTTTTCAAACGGTTTGCGGATGGCTCTTTCGATTTAGTAGATTTAGCAGGAAAAACGAAGGAATTGCTTAGTGAAACGAAACGGCTTGCTGAAAAATATGATTTGGTCTTTAACGATTTTGTGGCTCTTGGATATTCGAATGGCGCTAATATTGCGGCTAATGCGCTCTTGCAGGAAGAAGAGGGTTTTCACTACGGGATTTTGTTTCATGCGATGCCTGCTGGAAATGACCCGGATACGTTTGATATTTCGCACCGCCGTGTGTTTCTCACAGCGGGAATGAATGATCCAATTGTTACGCAAGCTGCATCTACGACACTTGAACGCGAACTAGAGATCCGGGGAGCGTCCGTTGAAACGATGTGGACGGTTTCGGGGCATCAGTTAACGATGACGGAACTGGAAGGTGCTCGGGATTGGTATCAAAAACTTAGTGGTGATAAGTATGCAATTTGATGCTGATAAAATTTCACCTAAGCAAAACTATAAGTTCCTGAGTGGCTCGATCATTCCGCGCCCGATTGCTTTTGTTACAACGATTTCTGCGGATGGAAATACCGTAAACGCAGCACCATTTAGCTTTTTTAATATTATTTCGAATGACCCACCACTTGTCTCTATCACTGTGCAGCGAGTGGACGATGTCAAAAAGGATACGTCACGAAATGCAGAGCAAAATGGTGAACTGATTATTCATATCGTTAGTGAGTCTTTTGTTTCAGATATGAATGAAACGGCAGCTCGATTGAATTCGGATGAAAGTGAACTCGACCGAACTTCGCTTCATCTTGAACGAGTAAATGGGTTTGCTACTCCGCAAATTAAGGAGGCAAAGATCAAACTACTTGCCTCGCTTGAAAAAAGCATCGAGATTCATAATGACACTGGTGTTGTAACGGCGGATTTACTAATTGCCCGGGTGGTTCGCTATGATTTTTCACGTGATGTATTTGATGAAGAAAAAGAGTATATTTTACCAGAATTTTTGGATGTAGTTTCGCGACTTAGTGGGAACGATTATGCTAGGCTTGGTGAACGCTATACGATTAGGCGCCCAGATTAATCTCTGGGTGCCTTGTTTTTTTAGTTTCCTCATGTTAGAATGGGGCTATCTAAAATGTTAGGAGGGTTTGCAAATTATGTGGCTGTATAGACTTCGTTCCGAAGTGAATGTTAACCGCTAATTGAATAGTGCGGAATACCAAGTTTTTTTGGTATGGAACGGGACCAGTCTATCACATTTTGTGACCCTATTTGGAACTAAACTGAACTATAATTCTAGGGAGAGACGATTTCGACTTTTCTTTTTTTTGTGTCTTCTTTTAAGAAGAAATAGGGAATGTCCTGACCGCACTGAAAAATTTTTTCAGGAGGTCATTTTGTTATGAGTAAAAAAGTTATTTTAGTTGGTGTTAGTGGATCAGAGAAGGATTTTGATTACACAATGCTTGAACTGCGCAATTTGGCAGAAGCGAATCACTATCAAGTAGTCGATGAAGTAAGGCAGAACTTAGATAGTGCTCATAAGGCAACGTATGTTGGAAAGGGAAAGCTTGAAGAGTTAAAACAACTAGGTGAGATGCAAGAAGCAAAGGCTTTTGTTTTAAATGATGAATTAACAGGTTCGCAAATTCGGAACTTAGAAGATGCAACGGGGTTTCAGATTATTGACCGGACAGCGCTCATTCTTTCCATTTTTGCAGAACGCGCGAAAACTCGTGAAGCTCAATTACAGGTAGAAATTGCAAGGTTAAAATATGAACTGCCACGGATGATCGGGGAGGGCGAGTCGCTCGATCAACAAGGCGGTGGTTCAGGTTTACGAAATCGTGGTTCTGGTGAAAAGAAACTCGAGCAAGATCGGCGGATTATTAAAGACCGGATCAGCAAGTTAACGAAGGAATTAGATGCGATTGTTGCCGAACGGGAAACAAGACGTAGGAAAAGAAAGAAAAATGAAATCCCGGTGGTTTCCCTTGTTGGTTATACGAATGCTGGGAAATCAACTACAATGAATGGACTTGTTGCGGATTTTAGCACCAGTGAACACAAGCAAGTATTTGAAAAGGATATGCTGTTTGCAACACTTGAAACGAGTGTTCGTGAAATCGTTCTTCCGGATCATAAACGTTTCTTACTGACGGATACAGTTGGTTTTGTCAGCAAGCTACCCACACATTTAGTGAAAGCATTTCGATCGACACTAGAAGAAGCTAGGGATGCGGATTTGTTGATCCATGTTGTTGATTATTCGGATCCAAATTATCAAACGATGATCGAAACTACGGAATGTACGCTAAAAGAGGTCGGCGTTGAGGGGATTCCGGTGTTGTTTGCATACAACAAGGCGGATAAAATTGCGGAGGAAAACTACCCGGTTCTTGCGGGAGATACACTGGTTTATTCAGCACGTGACGAGGCGAGTCTTTTTGAGCTTGCAGAAACGGTGAAAAAGCGAATTTTTACGGGATACAAAAAGGTAACGCTTTTAATTCCTTTTGAAGAGGGGCAAGTGGTAGCTTATTTGAACGATAAGGCGAATGTTCTTTCGGAGGAATATTTGAATGAGGGAACGAAAGTCGAGGTAGAGCTGAGCCCGGTTGATCAGGAGCGTTTGAAAAAATTTAGATGGCGAGTTTCTTAATGAAGTGTAAGCTTTCTCCTGCTTTTAGGACTGCAGACCTAGCCTCAAACGGGACTCAAAACGGATGGAAACTAGTAGGAGATTTTGTATACTATAAAAGTACGATACTTGAGATACGGAGGGATATGATGAAAAAGTGGGGGCTTTTAGCGGTTCCAGTAGTGGCACTTGCATTACTAGGAGCTTGTGGAAATGACGATGACCATGATGATCATGGAGGAAATTCGAACGGGACGAACACAACGAAATCTGAACAAAAGAGTACAACAGGGAATCAATCTTCGAATGATTTAAATGGGAAAAAGCTAAGTTTATCGTTTCAAGATGTTATTAAGCAATTTGAAGATAAGTATGCAAATGCAGCGATTACTTCTGTGGAACTTGAAGAAGATAGCGGTCGGATCATTTATTCAGTAGAGGGTATGGATGATCAAAATGAGTATAAGTTAAAGCTTGATGCTGAATCGAAAGAAGTGCTAGAAGATCAGAAAGAAGCTGTTGATAACGAGGACAAGCAGGAACTAGATCAAGAAAAACTTGATCTGAAGGGCTTGATTTCGGAAAGCGATGCAATGAAAAAAGCGGTTGCTGAGGTGGATGGCCCTGTTTCTTCTATAGAGCTGGATCGTTCTTATCAGGATACGGTTTATGATGTGTCGGTGGAAACAGGTTCAGATGATAGTGAAGTTCGAATTAATGCGAAAACTGGAAAGGTTCTTTCTGTAGACCCGCATTGATGAGCAAAAGAAACACTTCATATGTTGTAGGGGGAATGTACAACATATGGCGTGTTTTTTTTGTTTACTTCTTTTCTCACTTGCTGTTCCATGTTAAACTGAAGATAGTTGAAATTAGAAAAGAGTGTAAGCGGTGGGACTAACAAAGTTATTCGCATTTTATCATAAAAAACTTGGAAATTGGAATTTAATATTTAGTTTTATGAAGGGCTTTTGGGTAGGCTACTTTGTTCTTTTAATGTTGCTCTTTTTAGGAACAGTCGCCGTTTTTTTATTTTATTTGAGCTCAGGAGTTGTTTGGTTTGTGCTTTTACTTGATGCCATTCTTGCAATCCTCTTTTTTTTATTTGTTGATTCACTTGCGTGCAAAACGATTGATTCGTGTTAAATTTCAACTGAGAAGCTTTAAGGAATTGCAAAAAATGAAGGATTATCTTTTTTACGGGTATCTAGCAAAAAATGGATTTGAAACGCGTGCTGAGCTTTCTGAACTGATTTTGTTTATTCGCTCGGAAGCGAAAACGGGGGCTATGGATAAGAAAAAAAGTGTAATGGGTCTTATTTTTAAGATTTTTATTGCTGTGTTTTTGGCGATATATGGCGGTAGCTTTTTGTTTGCCTTAGACAAGAGCTGGAACCGGTTGTTAGCTGTGCTTGTTATTTTGTTAGCAGCAACTTTATTCTTCTATTTGGTTCTTTTGCTTGAAAGAGCGATGCGATATCTTTTTGGAAGGGATATGCGGCAAGCAGAGCAAATGGTTCAAACGGTGATTTACATTCAAACTGTACTTCGTGCTAGGGAGAACACGGATTATGATCCTTTTCGGATAGTCGAAAAGAAAGTACAGGAAAACCCGTTTTTGCAGGAAATTATTGATTCAAAATCCTTTTTATGAAGTTATTTCAGTCAGGTAAAGAGAGAAGGAGCTTGGAGATGGAAAACAAACGAAGAGAAACGATGGAGACGATATGTTACAGGGAGTTAAAAGAAAGAATTCAAAATGGCTTCTATCAGCCGGGTGAGCGGTTGATTGAAACAAAGATTTCGAAGGAAATGAATATTAGTCGGACGCCGGTTCGAAAAGCGATTTCGATGCTTACGGTAGATGGCTTTGTTGAAAATACGGAATATCGAGGGGCCGTTGTTGCAGATAGTCGGCTGACGAAAGACGATTATATTGAAATGCTCGATGTGCTGGGCTTATTTTTAAAGCACGCCATTCGTCGCATTGAAGTGAAAAAGTTACCAATTAATTATAAGCGGTTTGAAGAAAAACGGCTGGAGCTGGATTGGGCGCTTGAAAGTAAGAAGGAAAGAGCTTATTTTTATTATGGCAAATCGGTCTTGCTTGAATTTGTTTTTTATTTGAAAAATGATTGCTACTCAGAAATTGTGGAAGACTTTTCTGTGAAAGTGGAACAATTTGGAACAGCGGAAGTTTTTTCGATTATTGAAAACTCTGGAAAAGACTTTGTGAAAAGTATTGAACAGATTCTTTTTTCAATTAGGAAGGAAAACTATTTTAAGGCGCTTGAAGTTGTTGATCAAATTACGGAGCGGCAAATTTTATCTGCTTATCGCTAAAAAACCGAGATCCAAAAAGGATCTCGGTTTTTTAGCTTTTAAATGAGTCTGACAAGATAGCGTCCTAAAATGCCGCCTTGGATATTTTTTTCAAGCGCTTCTGGAAGATCTTGAAGTGTAATTTCAGTTGTTACCCAATCCAGTAGTGAATCTAGTTTGAAGTCTGTTGCGATATGATGCCAAACTTCTTTTCGACGCGGATATGGGCAATAAACGGAATCAATACCAAGTAGATGGATGCCACGCAATATGAACGGATAAACAGTTGTGCTTAATTGGTATCCCGCCGACATACCACAAGTAGTTACACTTCCGCCGTATTTAGTTGTGCTTAGCAAGTAGCTAAGCGGTTTTCCGCCGACGCAATCAATCGCATGGGCAAACTGCTCTTTATCAAGCGGACGTAATTTTTCTGGCTGAAAGGCTTCCCGAGATACGACTTCATCTGCTCCGAGCTTTGCGAGGTAGTCTTCACGCCCTTGTTTCCCGCTAGAAGCAACAACTGAAAATCCTAATTCTGAGAGAATTGCGGTTGCAAAGCTTCCTACGCCTCCTGTTGCACCACTTACGGCAACTTTCCCATCTTGTGGTTCTGCTCCGTTGTCTTGAAGGGCTAAGACGCTCATGGCTGCTGTAAATCCAGCCGTTCCATAGATCATAGCTTCGCGTAGTGTGAGTCCGTCTGGAAGAGGCACGACCCATTTACTTGGTACGCGAATATATTCACTGTACCCGCCAAAGTGGCTTACGCCGAGTTCATAACTTGTGACGATAACGGGATCGCCTTCTTTAAATTCGGGGTCGCTTGAAGCAATGACAACACCTGCAGCATCGATTCCAGGAATGAAGGGATAGTTTTTGACAATGTTGCCATTTGCAAGTGTGGCTAGTCCGTCTTTGTAATTGATGCCCGAATAGTGAACACGAATCGTGACATCGCCTTCGGGTAGATCATCAAGTTGGATAGACTTGATTTCAAGGCTCGTTTCTTCAGGTTTTTTTTGATCAACAAATAAAGCGCGAAATGCAGTCATGGTATTCCTCCTTCAATTTTCTCTAACCTTAATGTAGCGCTCGTTCTAAAAATATTCAAGTTAGAGCTTTTACCAAGAGTTGTTTTTCTGCGCTATTAGCATGTATAATAAAAACGAATTGCGACAAAAGGAAGTGAAAGTGATGACAACAAAAGTGATGCTTGTTGTGAACCCATCCTCCGGGAAAGAAAAAGCGGAAGGCTATGCGGATAAAGCAGAAAAAACTTTACTAAAGCGATTTAGCGAAGTGGTTGTAAAGAGAACAGAAAAAGGTGGAGATGCAACGGATTTTGCTTCGCTTGCGGCTGAACAAAATTTCGATGCGGTTATTGCGATGGGAGGAGACGGAACGTTAAATGAAGTGATTAACGGTCTTTCGATTCATGAAAAGCGGCCAGCATTTGGCTTTATTCCACTTGGAACGGTGAATGACTTAGCGAGGTCAACGGGAATCCCGCTTAAGCCGAAAAAAGCGATTAAGATGCTTGAAACGGCTATTTTGAAGCCGATGGATGTTGGTAAAATTGAAGACCACTTCTTTATGAATGTACTTGCTGTTGGGATGATTGCGCAAGCGGTTGACCAAGTAAGTGTGGAACAAAAAACTAAATTTGGTTCAATTGCTTATTTTGTGGAGGGGCTTAAAGCCTTTAATCGTCACGAATTGCTACAGTTTAAGCTTGACTATGATGGAGGACATTTCGACGGAGATGCGGCTCTTGTTGTCGCGGGATTAACAAATTCTGTCGGTGGAATGGAAAACTGGGCGCCTGATGCTAAACTTGATGATGGTTTATTACATGTTTTCGTGCTTACAAAGTTAGGTCTGTTTGATGCAGCGGGCATGCTTCCTCAACTTGTTAAAGGTAGCTTGCAAAATAATGAGGGTGTGGAATATTATCAAACGAAACATCTTACAATTGATGCTTCTGGTAAGGATTTATCGGTAAATGTGGACGGGGATCCTGGTCCTGCTTTGCCAGTTGAAATTAAAGTTTTTCCAAGTCATTTGAATCTTTTTGTTCCAGAAGGAGGCAAGAAGAAAAAAAGCTTTTTTAAGACATTTTAATAGTGATTCTTTTGCTTCGTTCTGGTAAAATAAAATCACGACGAGTGAAAGAAGGTGGATGAGTCGTGGCAGAGCGTGAGGTTCTTTACAAAGGTCTTGCTAATGTCAAAACGGAATCAAAGGCAGCACCGGGAAAGCTGTACTTGACTTCGGATAGTATTATTCATCAGCCTAACGAAGCATTCGACGACAAAATAGAGATAAAATTGGAAGAGATAGCCCGATTTTCTGGAAAAAAGACAAAGTTTTTTGGTCTGGCAGTTTTGGCTAATCTCATTGAAATTGAACTGAATGACGGTACGGTTTATCAGTTTGTGGTTAATCGACAAAAGAAGTGGTTGGGTGCCATTTCGAAACAGCTTGGAGAGCGTTCCAAGTAATGAGATAAACTTAAAATAGGGGGTAAGCTACGATAACGTAGTTTGGCCTCTTTTTTAGATTTATTTAAGTGGGGAATTCGATTTATTTACAGAAGGAGAGAAATTTCGTGACACAATCTCGCTTAAAGAAAACGCAAGGAAAGAAACAAAAACAACGGTTTTATTGGAGCCTTGTCCTTATTTTATTAATAGGTATTGGCATTGGCTCGTTTGTTTCGCTGTTTATTACTTCTCATGAAGCCAAAAATGCAGAAACAGCAAAAACAAAGGCTGCTTCAAAAGACGCTAAGAAAAACAACAAGACACCACTTAAACCGGATAATCCGGTTAAAGCAAATGAGGTACCTGAAAAAGCCATAGATGAATATTTGAAAAGTAGCGGGTTTGTTGGTTCAGTTTATATTGAGGATAAAGGGAAATTTGTTTTAGAAAAGGGATATGGCTATTCTGATTTAGCGAATGGACATAAAAATACGACTTCGAGTGTTTATTATATCGGATCCATGCAAAAAGCGATGGTCGCAACTGCGTTCTTGCAACTAGTGGAACAAGGATTGGTTCGTCTAGATGACCCAATTGCAAAATACATTCCGAGCTTTCCAAACGGTCAAAAAATTAAGATTGTGAATTTTCTTGGGCACACAACCGGAATGAAACCGCGGCATGAAGGGAATAATCCGATTACTCCATATCGAATTATTCGTGAAATTGAAAAAGCAGGAATTAAAACGCAGCCAGGTAAGTGGCAATATGCGGATGATAATTATTCAGTGATTGCTTATTTGATTCAAACGATTTCTGGGGTAGACTTTGAAGATTATATGGAACAGCATATTTTTATTCCGGCGGGGATGAGTGGCGCAGGATTTTATATGACGTACAATACGAATTTTATGCACACGGAAAGTTACTTGCGCGATAAGGGGAAAATGATAAATGCGCCAGTTCGTCAAGATTTATCACAACTTTTTGGTGCTGGGGATATTTACATGGCAGTTCAAGATGTGAAAAAATTCGACGATGCGCTTTTGGGTGGAAAGTTGATTGGAAAAGAAAGTCTAGCTCGAATGCTTAAGAAGGGGCCAGGAAAATATGGGTTTGGTTTCTATGATTTAGGCGATCATTATATAGCTCGAGGAGTTTTAGCGGGTTATGAGGCAGGAAATGCTTTCACGAAAGATCGGAAAAAAAATTGTTATTTTACTTTCAAATGCCCGGACAAAAGCTAAGTCTGACTATCAGTATACGCAAGATATTTTAGCGATCATGAATAAAAATTAGCTTGATTTATAGGAACCGTGTTATAATAGTTTCGAACTTGAGATACAGGAGGAAACGATAATTGGAGATAAAGGTTCAAGACAAGATTCAGGATTCTCGAATTGTTTTTACGAGTGATTTTGGGGAATGTATTGCAACTTGGGATGACGACGAAGATCCGGATCCCGGGCGAAAGTACACGGTAGAAGTCAATATTCCTAAATTGATTACGTTTGATGATGTGGATGAAAGTGAAGAAAAACATTGTCTTTTAGAAAGCGATCAAGATGACCAGATTCATATCGTAGGCATACTTGAAGACTATGAAGAAGATGGGTTTGCCGTTTTGCGGTTAGAAGAAAGCATCATCTGCTTCGATTCGAAATTTGATGAGCATATTGATCAGCTACACGGAAAATTCATTGATTTATTTGTTCCTGAAATTAAAATAACAAGTGTCGGTATATAAAAATGACGACAAAGTTTGCCTTATTAGGCACCTTTGTCGTCATTTTATTTATATTCCGCAATAACTTTCATCATTTTATCTAAATCGGCTTCTGAGCGGGGATGAAGCATCAAGCGAGACCGTCCTGTTTCAATCACAAGAATACCGTCTTCCGACAAATTAATCCGTTCAATTTGCGCGTAAGGAAAGAAGATGAAAGTATAGAAAAATCCATTTGTTTTAAAAATTGCATGTGGCTTGCGGAAAAGCGCAATATAGAAAAACAAAACGCTTAGAATTCCCAGTAACACAGTTGTTGAAAAGGAACCATTACGTAAAATGTTCAATGCGAAAAGTAGAACTAATAAACCAAAAAATATGTACCCATCAAATCGCCCTCTTGAGCGAAGTTTTACTTTTAGCTTTGTAGCTCCCTTCCAAAAAGTCAATACGACGAGATCATAAAGAATAAAGAGAACCGTTCCAATTGCAAAAATTAAAAGAAAGATATTGGTTGCAGACCATTCCATTATTTTTTCACTCACATTCTATCACAATTTACTGAATCGATCAGTTGTACTTTATTGTAGCATACTAGGTGAAGCTCTTGAAAGGAAAGTTCACCATTTAAAGCGCTCTCTGTCATTTATCGAGTAGTGGCATCAGCTTCACTTTGCTATCGGAAGCAACTTTGCGAATTTCGAGTTCGATTCCGCGTTTATCTAGTTCGCGAAAAGCGAGTTTATCCGTTTCGTCGACAGAAACCGCATTGGTAATTTGATTTTTTCCAGCTCGAAAAGCCATCCCGCCAATGTTGACCGACATGATGGCAACACCTGCTTTTACAAGTGTAAGTACATCCATAGGATTGGTAAACAAAAGTAAGACAGGGGTTGTGGCATATTGTGGATTTTGGTAAACACGAATGGCTTTAGCAACATCGATCACATTTACTTTTACAGCGGGCGGAGCTGCTTGAATAAGCAATGTTTTTCTAAATTCATCTCTTGAAACCGCATCATTTATGACGATGATTCGCTCCGCTTTTGTTTCTTTTGTCCAAACGGTGGCTACTTGACCATGAATCAAGCGGTCGTCAATTCTAGCTAGACGGATATCCATTGGTAGATCGTCCTCCTCATTATTTGTTGCAACGCATCATTTTTAAAGCGGATGGCTAGAAATATCAGTATCTCTTGAATTATATGAATTTCTGCAGGATAAATCAACTCTCTTAGGAAACTTTATCATTTTAGCGCGCGAAAAATAGCCCTCAAGGGGAGGGCTATTTAGATAGAATGTGCAGGCATCGTTTGGATGATATCGTGAATGTAATAAAGTTCATCCTCTGTTAGACTTAAATTTAATCGCTTGGATACCGCTTCGTTGGCTTTATTCAGGGCATCTAGTACAGCAGGATCGAAATTGGAATGATCCTCGCGGTAAATGAGGCCGTCGTTTACAACCATGCGTTCAAGTGCGCAGCCAATGTGGATGAGTAAATTGATTTTAAAAGCATTATTTAAGATCGGTTCGGTGTTTTCTTCTAAGACTTTCAAGAAGGTATTTAAAATATCAATGGTCTTTTTGGGATTTAAATAGGTCAAGAATTCACTCAGGCTATCTTCAACGACTTCCTTGGCAATTCTTCCTGTCTCGCTTTTCTTGACAAAAACATTCCGTCCTTTAATCAGGTTCACGAGTTGTTCTTCTCCGTCGCTTGCGAACAGCTTTTCAAGCGGGATGAATGGAACGGGCACATTTGGCTTCTCAATTCCTACGGCCATCAATACGTCATACTCTTCCATCAAAATTTTCATCTTATTTTCGCTTTCGTGAACGCCGATTGGAACGACACGAATGGGATCAGTTGTAATGGTTTCTAAAATGTTTTCAATGAAGCTTTGCAATTTTTCGGCCGTGCCTTCCCCGGTTGCACAAATGGTCGCAATCGCGTGCGGCTTCGCATCTGTATCGAGCAAGTCGCTATCAGAAGAAGCATAACCGCCGTATCCACGGAAGTCTTTTAACGCGTCGTAAATATCGGCAAGATCGGTATCTAGGATATTGGATTTACGTACAGCTTCAATTACGGTTGCTGTTGACACCATATCAATGGAACGCACATCAATCCCAGTTCGCTCTGTAATCACTTGTGCAAAGCCGGTTAGCGAGCCCATATCGACAAGTAGTAATACGCCACAGCCCATGTCCATTTCTTTTGCTCGCTCAGTCAATTTATCAAGTGTAATTTTAGGACTTTCATCAAGTGGCATGTCAATTCCTTCGACAAGCCCATCCCCAAGCAGTTTCTTGGCGACGTTGACCATGCTTGTTGCGGTGTTGTTTCCGTGGGTAGCCACTAATACTGCAACACGTGAATTTTCCTGATCCTTGAGTAGGGAGCTGATTAAAAGCGTCAAATAAAGGACTTCCATATTAGGAACACGAATATGGAAAACAGCTTCAATCTCGTCTTTAATTTCCCGTGAAATGTGGTAAGCTTCCGGTTTATCTTCAACAACGTTTTCAATGTTTGTATATTTCAGCGGTTTATTGCTTTCAACGCGTTTAATGAAAGAAGTGAGATGCAGTGAAAATGCAAGCGCAAAACGGTCATTTAATTTTTTTTCCGAGATGACGTTCCACGCGGTCTCTTACATCTTCTGCAAAATTTAAAATATCTTCATTTACAATTTTTAAGATGTTTTCCCGTGTTTGAATGGTATTTTTTAAATTTGTTGTAAAAACTATTCAAGTGGACATCAATATCCATAGTAATAAACTTCTTGATATCTTCACTCTCAACGCCCTGATCCATCAAAATAGAGGCTTTGTCTTCAATGATTTTGTAAAGGTTGAAATTCGGTTCATATTCATCACTTGTAATAAAAGTGCGGCTTTGCTCTGGAAAAATAGTTGTGTAAGGTTCGAGGTGCTCAGAAATTTCCTGAAGCTCCTTGCGTCGCCCGCTAAAGTGGAAGAAACCATCTTTGATATTGATCGGCAAGGTTTTAAAATCAATCACAATTTCATCATTTTGGTTGAAGCTATTTAAAAAGCCTTGCGCGCATACGAGCTGGACATTAGATTTTAATTGACCGATATTTCCATATGCGGTATTTCCAATTAAAGCTTTCGCAGCTTCATCTTCAATTCGAATCGGTTTATTCACACGGTGAGCTTCGTTAGATAACAAATGTGTAAGTAGTTCAACACGTTCACGAGCAGTTCGCTCTTCAAAAGAAGGAAGTGAAATTGTGATGGGGATTCGGCGTACAAATGTTTTGAGTAACGAAGATTCAGGGTCTTCAGTTGTAGCACCAACGATTAAAACATCAGATTTACGTTTGCGTTCTGTCTCACCTAATTTATTGAAGGTTCCTGTATCCATTAAATAAAAGATCATTTCTTGGCCTTCGGGAGGGAGGCGATGAATTTCATCGAGAAATAAAATGCCGCCATTGGCTTTTTCAACAAGTCCTTCTTTTTCTGTCTCTGCTCCAGTGAAAGCCCCTTTAATATGTCCGAATATATGAGACATGAGTAGCTGGGGATTATTGTAGTAATCGGCACAGTTAAAAACAATAAATGGCGCTTCTTCACTTAAACGATTGGTTTGGCAAGAAAAACGATACATTAAATTGGCGAAAAGAGTCTTCCCAACACCAGTTTGACCGAGTATCAGTGCATGTAGTCCATTTGGTGGATAGAGCATCGCAGCTTTTGCTTGTTCAACCGGAGTTTTGAGACTTGCGTCAGCTCCAATCAAATCTTCAAAGGGACTTTTTTTTACTTTCTTCAGAAGAAAAAAGCACAAGCAACTCATCGGCTGAATGAAAAACGAGTTCAGAATCTGTTAACTCACGTCCAAGAACCTGTTCAAGGGATTCCCTGTCATAATAGAGAACAGGCCGGCTATTAATTTTGACAAGTGCACCTCTGCGGCACAGTTCATTTAGCTCCATGCTGACATTATTGCGTAAAATCTGAAGTTCATCTGAGAGGCGAGAAGCCGTGAAACCTTCTCCATTTTCTACGAGTTCAAGGATATTGCTGTCTGATCCCTGTTCTTTCAAGTAGTGAAAGATTTTATCAATACGCTTCATCCATGGTTCACCTCATCAATCCTCATTATTAAAGTAGTGTATTGCATTTGTCCGATACACTATTTTTTCTGTATCTATTTTAGCATTCATAGCAGAAAAGTCAATGTTAATACGCTTTGTTTTCACTTTACAAATCGACTAATTAGTGTGAAAATGAGGGTGTCTATAGTATTTGTGTTTTCGGGTCGCCTTTTGAGTGAGTAATCACTCATTTATTGGAACTTTGTTTGTGAAAAACAGCACGATTATAAGTTCAAAATTGCACATGTAAGTAAAAGCGGAATAGAAAGGATGAAAAAGATGACGATTCACGTGGGGCTAGATGTAGGATCGACAACAGCAAAAGCCGTCGCTTTAAATGAAAAAGGGGAGATTTTGTTTCAAACTTATAGGCGTCACTATTCAGATATAAAAAAAGTGACACTTGAAATTATGGAAGATTTACGAAAAAAAAGTAGATGTCGAGCAAATGACGTTTCAAATTACTGGGTCTTCTGGACTTGCGATTTCAAAATTCTTGGATGTACCTTTTGTTCAGGAAGTTATTGCTTGTACAGAAGCTGTTGAACAAGTGATTCCTGAAACAGATGTTGTCATTGAACTTGGCGGAGAAGATGCTAAAATTATTTATTTTAGTGGTGGTATTGAGCAACGAATGAATAACGCTTGTGCAGGAGGAACAGGAGCTTTTATTGATCAAATTGCTACTCTTTTACAAACAGATCCGACAGGGCTTAATGAATTAGCGAAGTCTGCTCAAACGATTTACCCAATTGCTTCGCGTTGTGGCGTGTTTGCGAAAACAGATGTGCAGCCACTTCTAAATGAAGGAGCAAGAAAAGAAGATATTGCCGCGTCAATTCTCCAAAGCGTTGTCACGCAAACGATTAGCGGACTGGCGTGTGGGAGGCCTATTCGGGGGGAAAGTGGCTTTTCTTGGAGGTCCATTAACCTTTTTAGATCAGTTGCGTTTTCGTTTTACTGAGACACTTAAAATGAAGGAAGACGAGATTATCGCGCCCCTTCATGCAGAATATTTTATTGCTCTTGGAACTGCTTTTTCCAGCATGAAAGAAAAAACAATCACGCTTGCTAATCTTGTCGAAAAATTATCCAATATGGATCTATCTTCTGTTAAAAAAGATACCGTGACGTTACCTCCGCTATTTCGCTCTGAACAAGAATTAGCTGATTTTCGGGCAAAACATAATCAAATGAAAGCCCCAAGAGCAGATTTAGCAGATTATGAAGGGGATGCTTATTTAGGGATTGATGCGGGCTCAACGACAACCAAGCTCATTTTAATGGGGCAAAAAAATGAGATTTTGTATTCCTATTATGGAAGTAATAACGGAAGTCCGCTTCAATCTGTTATTGATGAGACGAGCAAATTATATGAAGTTTTGCCTGAGCAAGTTCGGATTGTGCAATCAGGAATTACAGGATACGGGGAATCATTGATTAAAGCGGCACTTAAAATAGATGTTGGTGAAATCGAAACCGTGGCGCATTACCGAGCTGCTCGCGAGTTTCTCCCGGACGTTGATTTCATTTTAGATATCGGCGGGCAAGATATGAAATGTATGAAAATTAAAAATGGAGCACTCGATAGTTTGATGTTAAATGAAGCTTGCTCGGCAGGTTGTGGCTCTTTTCTAGAAACTTTTGCGAAGACGCTCCACGTGCCGATTGAAGAGTTTGCCAAGCGCGCACTTTCTGCAACGGCGCCAGTTGACTTAGGTTCACGTTGTACGGTTTTCATGAATTCAAAAGTGAAACAAGTTCAAAAAGAAGGAGTGAGTCTTGAAGACCTTTCAGCTGGACTTGCTTATTCCGTGGTTAAAAACGCGCTTCAAAAAGTGATTAAATTGCGTAGTCCTAAAGATATTGGCGAAAAAGTCATCGTGCAAGGTGGGACTTTTTATAATGAAGCGGTCTTACGTGCGTTTGAACTTTTAACTGGAAGAGAAGTTGTACGACCAGATATTGCAGGAATGATGGGGGCTTATGGAGCTGCACTAATTGCTAAGGAACATTATGAAACTGGAACTGTCACAGAGATGTTAGTTCTTGAAAAATTGCGTGATTTTAGTGCAGAAACTTCACAGTCGCGTTGTAACCTTTGTAGCAACACGTGCCAGTTGACGGTTACGCGCTTCGGGGATGACCGGACGTTTGTGAGTGGTAATCGTTGCGAACGGGGCGAACGGGTGGAAACGGTGAAGAATCTTTTGCCAAATTTATACGCCTACAAGTTAAAACGGACCTTTGACTATAAAGCGTGCAAAAAAAAGTGAAGCTACTCGAGGCACGATTGGGATTCCGCGGGCGCTCAACATCTATGAGAACTATCCGCTTTGGTTTACTATTTTTGATGCACTTGGTTATCGTGTGATGCTTTCCTCGAAATCCTCGAAGAATCTATATGAAAAAGGAATCGAAACGATTGCATCAGAAGCCGTTTGCTACCCAGCCAAATTGACACACGGGCACGTGATGGATCTTGTGCGTAAAAAAGTGGATGCGATTTTTTATCCGTCGGTAGTTTACGAAAAACCTGAATTTGGCGAAGCCACTAATAATTTCAACTGTCCGGTTGTTGCAGGGTATCCAGAAGTGATTCGCGTCAATGTGGATGCGCTTGAAGAAAAGGGGATCCCAATGTACAGTCCCTTTATTGCGCTTGATAATGAAAAAGCATTTATCGAGACGATGAAACAAACTTTCCCTGAAATTCCTGCAGAAGAAATGGAACAAGCTGTCCAAAAAGGGCTTGCGGAAGCGGAAAAATGTCGCCGTGATATTCAAAACGAAGGCGAAGCAGCTCTTCATTATATGGCTAAAAATAATGTGAAAGGGATTGTGCTCGCTGGGCATCCTTATCACGTTGACCCAGAAGTCAATCATGGTATTCCTGAACTTATCACGATGAACGGCATGGCGGTGTTAACGGAGGATTCGATTTCGCATCTTGGATCGATCGATCATAAGCTTCGGGTCGAAAACCAGTGGAAATATCATGCGCGGCTATACCGAGCTGCAAGTTTTGCGGCGAAACAGGAAAACTTAGAATTTGTGCAATTGACTTCCTTTGGCTGTGGGCTAGATGCAATCACAACGGATATGTGTCAGGAAATTATTGAAGGTCATAACAAGGTTTATACGCTATTAAAAATTGATGAAATTAACAATCTTGGTGCGGCTCGGATTCGGGTGCGCTCTTTGAAAGCGGCGATTGAAGAACGAGATCGTCATCATATTAAACCTGCTGAAATGGCTCCACCAAAGGAAAGACCTCTATTTACTAAGGAAATGCGGAAAGAAGGCTATACGATACTTGCACCACAGCTTGCACCTACTCATTTTGCGATGCTTGAAGCTGCTGGGCGAGCAACTGGATATAACTTGGAGGTTTTACCGGCAGTTACGCCGCGCGGGGTTGATGAAGGCTTGCGCTATGTTAATAATGATGCTTGTTATCCGGCTATTTTGACTATCGGTCAGATGATGGATGCTCTGAAACATGGAGATTATGATTTAGAGCGAATAGCTGTTTTGATGACGCAAACTGGCGGAGGTTGCAGGGCGACCAATTATATCGCCATGCTTAAAAAAAGCGCTCCGAGAAGCAGGGATGGAACAAATTCCTGTCATTTCCCTGAATGCAAGTGGGCTTGAGAAGCAGCCGGGCTTTAAATTGACACCTGCTGTTGTGATGCGGTTTATGGCGGGGCTTGCACTTGGCGATGCACTGGACCGGATGCTGTACCGTGTTCGTCCGTATGAAATGGAGCAGGGAAGTGCTAACAAGTTATATGCGCGTTACTTGGAAAAGGGACGCGAGCTGATGAAAAAGTATTCGTTCCGGGGCTATAAGCAATTCGCAAAGGAAATGGTTAAGGCTTTTGATGAACTGCCAATTCGAGATGAGAAAAAACCGCGTGTTGGGGTGGTTGGAGAAATTCTCGTCAAATTCCATCCAGGTGCTAATAATCATATTGTGGATGTGATCGAGGCGGAAGGCGGGGAAGCTGTTGTACCAGATTTAACGGACTTCTTGCTTTATTGTTGCTACGATGCTCATTTTGCTGCTAACACATTTGGACGTTCCAAAGTGAAATCTTTTGCTAAGCAAAGTGTCGCGATTCCGTTTATCAATCAGTATCGCAAACCGGTTGTGGATGCGCTTCGTGTGAGTGCGCGGTTTGATGCTCCGGAAAGCATTGAAGTGATCGCGGAAAAGGCAAGTCAATTACTTTCGCTTGGAAATAAAATGGGGGAAGGCTGGTTCTTGACAGGTGAGATGTTTGAACTCTTGGATAGTGATGTGCCGAATATTGCCTGCTTGCAGCCGTTTGCTTGTCTACCCAATCATATTACAGGACGTGGTATGATTAAGGGGCTTAAGAAACGCTATCCACACGCGAATATTATGTCGATTGATTATGATGCGGGTTCAAGTGCAGTTAATCAGCTCAATCGAATGAAACTGATGCTTTCGATTGCGAAGAAGCAACTTGAAGTGGACAAGTCAAATTCAGGGTTCTTGCCAGAAGAAAAGGTAAGTTTAGGGGCAAAAGAACTGATTCGGGATAAAGCGCGTCGCGTCAAAGACAGTGTACCAGAAGCGGTGCGGGCTGCGACTTTTGTAGCGAAGGAAGCCCAAGCCAAAACGTGTTGCCGTGGCGGCGATGATTGCCATTGCGGGAAATAAAAGACTCCCTTCGTGTTCGAAATATAGAACGCGAAGGGAGTCTTTGATTAAACGAAAATATCGACAATAAGTACCATGAAAAACACGCTGAAAGATAGCAAGGTCTCTAACACGGTCCAAGTTTTGAAAGTTTCTTTGACTGTTAGCCCCATGTATTCTTTAACGAGCCAAAAGCCAGCATCGTTTACGTGGGAAAGCATGAGGGAACCTGCTCCAGTTGCGATGACAAGTAAAGCGGTATTGACGCCTGTCATTTGTTCGACAATTGGTGCGACGATCCCAGCAGCTGTTGTTAACGCAACGGTTGCGGAGCCTGTTGCCACTCGAATGAGTCCTGCTACAAGGAAACTCATTACAATCGGGGAAAGGTTCATTTGCCCTGATAAATTCGCGATAGCTGTTGCAACGCCTGTATCAATCAAAATTTGCTTGAAGGCGCCGCCTGCTCCGATGATCAAAATGATGGAGGCAAGGGGCTTCATGCTGTCGTCCGTTAAGCCGCGGATGATTTCTGCATTTAAACCGAGGCGGAAACCAAGCAAGATGTAAGCTACAAATACGGAAATCAGTAAAGCGATAAGTGGGCTACCGATGAAGTCGATAATGCTTGTTAGGCCGCTTGGTAGCTTAAATAGAGCAGCGATCATGGTTAGTAGCATCAAGATGATCGGTAGAAAGACAATGAAGAAAGAGACGCCGGCAGATGGCAATTTTTCGTTATCTTTAATTACATCAGGACGCATGAGGTCGGGTTCGTTTTTGGGTGTAATACGTTTGCTGATGAATTTTGCGAATAAAGGACCTGCGACGATACCTGCTGGTAGGGCGAAGCAAAGCGAATAAAGCAAAACTTCACTGACATTGGCGTTATAAATGCCGATTGCTGTCATGGCGCCTGGGTGTGGCGGAATAATTCCATGTGCAATCGAAAGTCCAGCAAGAACTGGTAGGCCAAGCAAAAGAATGTTTTTCTTGACTGTTTTTTGGATGGAAAGTACGATCGGCAGCAAGATGACAAGACCAACTTCAAAGAAAACTGGGATGCCGATAATAAGTCCGGAGAAAAACATTGCCCAAGGCAAGCGCTTGGCTCCAAAGCGTTCTACAAAGAAATTAGCAATTTGCATGCCTGCCCCAGAGGTGGACATCATTTTTCCAAGGATAGTTCCAAGTGCTAAGATGCCTACTAGATGGCCAAGAACGCCGCCGACGCCCGTTTCGAAGGCGGTGGTGATCTTGCCAAATGGCATACCAGCAAATATGGCTAAAAAGAGGGTAGCAACGGATAAGCTAAGATAGGCATGCCATTTCCACCAGGATACACCTAAAATGACAATGGCAATGGCAACGATGGTGATTGAAAACAAATAGATGTCGTGCATATTTTTCTCTCCTTTTTTAACGAATTAGACTTTGTTGTCTGCCTTCCATAAGTGCCTCTACTTCTTCCAGAGTAGTGTGTGGCACATCTCCCGTGATGGTATGAGCAAGGACAGCATTACTAACTGCAAATTCCAAAATCCTCTCTTCTGGCCAGTTATTAGTAAGACCAAAAATGATTCCCGCTGCATAAGCGTCGCCTGCTCCGATGCGATCAAGTAAATCGACTGGCATGGTGCTGCTAACTTTAAAACTTTCTCCGTCCATAAAGCCGGCTAAGGAATGTTCATGATTTTCAAAACCTCGATTAGTTCCTACATAATTTGTGACATTGTATTTCTGTTTGAAAATGGAAATGCCCATTTGTAGTTGCTCTAAGTACGGTAGTTCTTCGTTTACTTCAATGTCAAGCAGTTCTGTAAGGTCACGAATTCCGCCGAAAACAGTATGCGCAAGCGATAAGATTTTTTCATACTGTTCTTTAATAAATGCTTTGCTATGTTCTGTATTTAGACTTGGTCGGTAATTGAAGTCAAAGTAAAGCGGTTTTCCAAATTCATTTGCACAAGCTGCTAATTTTAAAGCGGTTTCACGAGTGCGTTCATTTAATAATAAAGAAATACCGCAAATGTGGATGATGTCATTTTCCTTAACGGCTTCTTCAATCGGATAACTTGCAGGGTCCGCTTGGCAAAAAGCGCTTGCTAAGCGATTCTGATAAGTGACAACTGTTGGGCGAACGCCATAACCTAATTCAACGAAATAACTACCCATGTGATTGCCATTAAATTGGATATGATGATCTTTGATACCATATTTACGAATGTTGGCGGCAGCCATTTTACCAACACTGTTATCTGGAAGTGTTGTCAGTAAAGTTGTTTCCATCCCAAAGTTACTTAGGTTTGTTAGTAGATTTACGCCAGTTCCTGTAACTTGGTAAGTAAGCTGATTGGTTTGTGCTAATAGTTGATAATCTGGAGGAGTGAATCGTAAATTCACTTCTCCATAAGATAAAACTTTCATCTTGTCATCGCTCCTTTAGTCAGTCAATTTTTTCATGATGTGGTAGAGAGTTTTAACATCTTCTGGTTTTGTGTCACCACTTGCTTTATCAATAATTGAGCTGTATACGTGAGGAATGACTTTTTTTAACGCCTGCATCAAGCGCGATTTTAACAATTTCTTCGAAGTTATCAAGCGTGATTCCGCCAGTTGGTTCTAGATAGAAGTCATTTTCGGCACAAGCTTTGGCAACAGCGCGATATTCTTCTTCGTGTGCTAGACCTTTCATCGGGAAGTACTTGATAGAGCTTCCTCCCATATCTTTTAAAAGGGCAATGGCAGTTTCGATTGGAACTTCTCCTGCTGGAGCTTCGCTACTAAGAGGACCTGTTGCGATATTTACATAACCAACTTTTCCTGTTGGAGAAACGAGTCCGTTAATGATGGTTTCCTTTTGTCCTAAAAGTGCACGGCTAGCACCAACTCCTGTGAAAACTTGGTTGATATGTTGGGGCTGAAGCTCTGCTGAGATGCGTGTCACCATTTCACTTTGTTTAGGATTTCCGGCGCCAAGCCCTACAGATAGTGCGTTATCTGTTGCTTCGATGTATTTTTTCATGTCTGTAATTGCCGCTTCATCTGATGAATAATTGATTGAAAGAACGCCAAGCACGACGTGACCTTCTGCAGCTTGATAGCATTCTTTGGCGTTTTCAACAGAATTAGCTAGCACATTTAAACAAATGCGATCGTTCAAGTATTTTGGTGTTTTTTGCATGATTATTTCCCACTTTCCATAATTTCTTTTAGGCGATTTTCAATTAGTTTCATTTCATCAGCATTTACGGCACGAATATCAAATTCAATGATGCCGTTATTAGCTTGGTATTCACGTGTATAGATTGCTGGACTTTTAGTTTTTAAGCTGGCGATGACTTCTTTTGCTGACGGTTTGCTTACTTTGACGGAAGCTCGGTAGATGTCACGTCCGGCAGCATCTTGGACGATTTTTGCTTCCAGACCATCGATTTGGTTTAAGGCTTCAATAAATGGGTGAAGTCTTTCCTGCATGTTCTCGCCCGTTTCACCTGGAGTATTTAAGTAGCGCTCAATCGCGCCTGTAAGCCCAATAATGTTTTCTTTTCCAATTTTCATAGCTCGGCCAATACCTTTCGATTGCATTCGTACCCAGCTAATGGCATCTTTCTTGCCGACAACAAGTCCAGATGTGGGTCCGTCAATTGCTTTTGCGCCACTATAAATAACAAGATCTGCTCCTTGTTTTGCATAGGTGAATAAATCTTCTTCCGCAGCAGCGTCCACAATGAGAGGAATCCCGTGTTTTTTGCTGACTTCGACCATATCGGCAATGGTTAACATGCTTTTTTGGACTGCGTGGTGACTTTTGATATAAAGAAGTGCGGCTGTTTCATCCGTAAGCATCATTTCTACGTGTTCTTTTGAGCACATGTTCGCATACCCGGCTTCGCGAAGTTTTCCACCACCAAGCTCGATCATCACTTCAACGGCAGTTCCGTAATCAACATTATGACCTTTTGGAATCACGATTTCTCGTTTTTTAATTTTGTCCGTGTACGGGTGATACAGGTGGTAATCACTTCCTTGTCCAATTAAACCGGCAACGGATTGAGCAATACCAGCCGAAGCACTTGAGACGATGACGGCATCTTCTGTATGTAGCAAATCAGCAATGTAGCGTCCCGTTTTTTCAACAAGATCTGCCATTTCGAAAAAATGTTGGCCACCGAATTTTTGGAGATCGACAATTTCATCTGGTGTTTTTGATACGCCGAGGATAGTCATTTTTCCAGAAGCATTGACGACTTGTTTTAAATCATATTTTTTATAGAGATCCGATGTCATAAACTTTTCCTCCTACAATTGTATAAATCGGCTCGATCACGGTGTGAGTAATCATTTTATTGCCATTTGAATCCGTTAGTTCTTTATGCCCGTCTTTCAAATCAAAAATTGTAAGGTCGGCATCAAAACCTTCTTTTAAGCTTCCTTTGTGGTGAAGTTTGAAATTATCAGCTGGATGTGTGGTCACCATTGGGATAATTTCAGCAAGGGAATAGCCAAGTGAAAGTAGTTTTTCCATTGTTGTGGCTAAATCATAGACAGGCCCTTTTTCGCGGTTTTTGTGATAAATATCTGTGCTAAGTGAGTATGGGGTAAGTCCTTCTGCTTTAGCTAGACGTGCTGTGCGGAAGTTAAAACTATCTGTGCCATGTCCGATGTCAAAGCGAACTCCTCGGTCATAAGCTTCTTTTGCAACCGCTTTAATTTTACTGCTTGTTTGATCCAAAATTCCGTTCGGCTTCCCGTTAAAGCAGTGGGTAAGGACATCTCGGGCATCTAGACGTGTTAAAATTTCTTTTAAATCTGGTGGGTTTGAACCAATGTGAACCATAAGGGGTAAATCATTTAGTTCATCTTGCAATTCTTTGGCTAAAAGGAGCGGTTCGTAATTGTTTTCACCGACAACTGTTTTACTCATTCTTGCTTTAAGTCCCACAATAAAATCTGGTAGTTCAGCTATTTTTTGTTTGACAGCTTCTTTTTGGATGTTTTTCAAATTAGAAAGTTCGTCTTGTGCAATGATCCCCGTTTTAGAGATATTAATAAGCGCATAGACATTGGTTTTGGCTTGTTTAACGTGCTTATAAAAAGATGCAATGGTATCAGCACCAGTAGAACCGGCATCTATAATCGTTGTGACCCCTTTTGTGATACCAATTTCGTCCGGCTGGTCATAATAAATTGGCATTTCAGTGTCACAGTGAACATGATCATCAATCCATCCAGCAGAAATATAATGTTTTCCAGCTAGATCGATTATTCTTTCAGCTTCGTCGTTAATTTGTGGTGCCACAGCTGAAATTTTCCCGTTTGTTATGGCAACAGAAAGCGGTTCTTCTTGGCTATTTTTTCCATTTTTTATTAGAAGATCGATCATGTTGTCACCTCCTTCTGAAACATTATAACATTATAATGTTTGAAAACGCAATCACTTTTTTAAACTTCATATTCAATTTTATAAGGGAAAATTTGAGTGTTATAAAGACCAATTGAAAGTTCAATTAAATGACCACTATTGTCAGATGATTTACGCATGCGCTTCAAGCCGTTTTCTTGCTCAGTTTGCAGTTGCTTTTTTTTCATATGTTGAAAAAGTAGCTGTTTCAAAAGTATCTTCAAACGAGGCAACCGTATAGCCGTTTTCTTTTAGTAGCTGGTAAAGCGAGATATGATCTAGGTTTAAGTTAGCCTCATGAATTTGCGTGACTTCTTGAATGTAATGTTGATAATAGATATATGGTTTGTTATCAAGATAATAAAGTCGCTTGATATGCGTGATAGGCTCATCAAAATAAGTCGCTAAAACGGGATGGCTTTCAGGTGTTATAGTTTCAATCGAAAGAATTTCCTTTTTAATCGAAAAACCAGATTCTTCGATGATTTTTTGAAAAAAGATTTTGCTTTTGAAAGCTTATTAAATAGCTGATTACTGATCACTTGTGTTCCTCTGCCACGCTGCTTGTCCACGTAGCCTTCAGCAGCGAGAAGTGCCACTGCTTGCCTGATTGTCATTTTGCTCACACCAAAAAGCTTCTCGAGTTCTGGTTCACTCGGAATATTTTCGCCGAGCGGATAACTACCATCCAGAATTTTTTTTCTTGATCTTTGTTGCGATTTCTTGATACAAAACAACATTTCTTTTCATCATTTTTCTCCTTAAACTAGATTGTTCTTTCCTTATGATAAACTAAAAAGAGGGCGGTTACAATACTGAATCATGCTTCAATCAGGCATTTATGCTATGCTAAAAAAGGAAAAAGGAGGGGTGGCAGATGATTGAACTGAAAAAATTCGCAGAAGTAAGCCGAGAACAGGTGATGGAGGCGTGGAATGTGAGTTTTGCTGATTATGTCGTAGAAATGATGCTAACAGAAGAAGCTTTTTTTGCAAGAATGGATGAGTTTTTATTAGACCCTAATTTATCTTGCCTTGCGCTTTTCGAAGGGCAACCGGTTGGCTTTAGTTTGTTTGCACGCGAAGGAAATTATTCGTGGTGCGGGGGTATAGGAGTTGCGCCTGAATTTCGCGGAAAAAAAAGATGGCAGATCTATTAATGGATGACATGCTACAAAAAGCATCCGGAACACAATTTAAACTGGAAGTTATTACTGCAAATGAACGAGCGGTGCATTTTTATCAAAAACATCAATTCGATATCATAAATGAACTTTATTTTTTGGATGGGCCACTTGGTGAGGCATCAGAGATCGTTATAGAGCAGCCAGAAATGGAGGCCGAAAATGACCTTTTGACGCCATGGCAAAATCAGCCACGATTTAAAAAAAGAAGAAACGGTAAGTCGGTTCATTTTGGAAGAAGGAAAGGGCAGTTTTCACCTTCGTTATGCATTATCAGATCGAGGCATTGAAGTGAGCAAGTTTGAACTTCGAGAGGGGACGATACTACAAGATGCTTTAGCCGGGTTAGGCTTTGCCTTTGGTGCTGAAAAGAAGCTGTTTCTCAATAACTGTGCACTTGATAAGCCCCTTGCCGATGCTTTTCTTGAGGCAGGCTTTTTGAAATGGATCTCTCAGTGGCAGATGGTTCGGAATGTTTAGTAACGCTAAAGGACTTGCGCTTTTTAGCGCAAGTCCTTTATTCGGTTCTTAGGTTAGCCGACTTTGCTTGGCATAGCGGAAGCAATTCATTTGGATCAAGTTCAATTTGTAGCCCGCGTTTCCCAGCCGAAATGTAAATCGTTGAGAAATTGTGGGCTTTTTCATCAATGAAAGTTGGAAATAGTTTCTTCATTCCAATGGGAGAACAACCACCACGAATGTAGCCTGTGATTTTTTCAAGATCTTTCACATGAATCATCTCCACTTTTTTATTTCCACTTTGTTTAGCAAGCTTTTTTTAAGTCAAGCGTATCTTCAGCGGAAAGTAGGGCAACTAAATGCCCCGTTTTATCACCGATTGCAACAAGTGTTTTGAAGATTTGAGCTGGGTTTTTCCCCGTTTCCTTTGCAACATGAGCGGCATCTAAGTGCTGTTCATCAAAATGATATTCGTGAAGTTCATAGGGGATCTTCTTTTGATCAAGCATTCGGCAGGCGTTGGTTTTATGTGCCACATTTATCACCTCATTTCCCATTATAACGCATTTTTCTGAACTGTCATAAATTGTATTTTTTGTGACGGTTTTTATCCTTTTGATTGTAACTGTACTTTTTTTTACAAAAAGGAGGACTATTTTTAGAAAGAAAGTTTTTTTTGGAGAATGATGCATTTTGAGAAGGTAGCTATGAAATTAGAAGGAAAAATATTATTGTAATAGGTGGAGCAAGCGGAGTTAAAAAAGAGGAACTCACTAGAGTTCCTCTTTTTTTGATGCGATAAAATAAGAGTAGCTTAAACTTTCGTTTCTAGCAAAATTATTTTGCTTGTTCAGCTTCTGCTGATTTTTGAAGTTGCTTAAGTTTAGCACTAATATAAATGTGTGAAACTGTAAAGACGATGATTCCAGCCCAAATGAAGGCGAACGCCGTAAATTGCATGGAATCAAAGCTTTCTTTGAATAGTAAAACGCCTAAAATAAGCATTAACGTCGGTCCAATATATTGCAAGAAACCGACCATCGTATAACTGATTCGCTTCGCTGCTGTAGCAAAGAGAAGTAGTGGAATCGCGGTTACAATTCCTGCGCCAATCATCACGAGATCTGTTTGGAATGGGAAACTCATGAAGAAGTGTTTGGCGAAAAATAATAAATAAATAAGCGCGAACGGTGTAATAATCAGTGTTTCGAGTGTAAGGCCCGTCCAAGTAGAAACGGGAACAAATTTTTTAATCAAGCCATATAAACTAAAGGTAACGGCCATCGCGAGAGCTGCCCAAGGAACTCCACCTTCGTGATAAGTCAAAATTAAAACGCCTATAAAGGCGAAGATAACGGCAATAATTTCAGCTACGTTCAGTCGCTCTTTTAAGAAAACGGTGGCAATTAAAACATTAACAAGCGGGTTAATATAGTAGCCAAGACTAGCTTCTGTCACATGCCCGCTATTCACTGTGAAGATGAAAATGAACCAGTTAGCCGTAACTAAAATGGCAGCTAATGTGATAAGTAGTGTTGTCTTTGGCTGTTTGAAAATCGCCTTCATTTCGGTCAAGACTTCCTTTGATTTTCTGATCGCCATGATAAGAAAAATCATGAAGACAAAAGACCAAATGATCCGGTAAGCTAAAATTTCAATGGCAGGTACTTCTTTTCCAAGTTTCCAATAAATAGGTAGAATCCCCCATAAAACATAGGCGAAGGCTCCAGCTAAAATTCCCATTGTTTGTTCGTTTTTTCTCATGATTTCCCTCTTTTCTGTTAATGGATAGTAACTAAACTATTCTAACGCATTTCATAACCGAAAGCTAGCCGCTTGTTTGAAAAAGAAAGTTTGACTTTAAGTAAAGTGTGGAAAGTAAAAAATGAGACTAAAATAGAGGAGGATGATGTAAAATGGCTGAAGATAAAGGCAAACTGGATCAAGCGAAAGGCGAAGTGAAGGAAAAAGCTGGGAAAGTGACGGGAGACGACAAGAAAAAAAGCTGAAGGATTCTTGGATAAAGCCAAAGGGAAGGCCAAAGAAGCAAGTGCTGACCTAAAAGGAAAAGCTGAGGATTTAAAAGAGCAGGCAGAAGATAAATTCAAGAAAGACAAATAAATCCGTCTTTTGAGCAAGAAAAAAAGCGAATGGCTCCGCAAAATTTGGAAGTCATTCGCTTTTTGTTTTCGTTAGCCGCTTCTTTACTTGGAAGCTTCGATTTGGACGTTGATTTTCACTTCATCCCCGATGAGCACGCCACCAGTTTCTAGTGCAGCGTTGTAGTTCAAACCGAAATCTTTCCGGTTAAATTTGCCGCGTCCTTCAAAACCAGCTACCATGTTTCCAGTGTTTGGATCTTTTCCTGTTCCTTCATAGGTCACATGGAAAGTGATGGGTTTTGTCACTTCACGAATTGTAAGATCACCTGTGATTTCGTATTCATCATCGCCATCTGGCGTAATATCTGTCGAGACAAAAGTAATGTTAGGATATTTTTCAGTGTTGAAAAAGTCTTCGCTCTTAAGGTGACCATCACGTTGTGCTTGGCGCGTATCGACACTTGCTGCATCTACTGTAAATTTGATTTTTGCATCTTGTAAGTTTTCAGGATCCATTTCAACATCTGCTTCAAAAGTGTTAAATGCACCTTTCACTTTAGAAACCATCATGTGTTTTACTTGAAATTCAACTGAGCTATGTGCGGGATCAATGTTCCATTTTTCTACTGCCATTTTTTCATTCCTCCAATTTCATTTTACTTTTCATATATTTTTTAGCTGATGATCACCTGAATTGAATAGGTTCATCATTGTTTATAAATAAACTATAACACACTTACAAAACATAAGCAACTAATAAAATATAGTTTATAAATTTTTTTAAAAGTGATGCTGACTAAATATAATTTTAGAAAATTTAGTTTTTATCATTGAATTTCTAGCCATTTACCCTAAAAGTATGATATGATTTACAAACAACAAAAGAAAGGAGCAATATGGAGAGGGACAGGCTGTCTTTTTTGCACAAATGGGTAGCAAACGGGGACTGGTTTTTATTACTTAGCTATTTCAGAAAAGAATATTCTGACAATAGAGAATCAAAATTTGATTTTTCAGGCTGAATGGCGTGGAAGAGCTGTTTCGTTATATTGATCTTTTGTCAGAAAGTTTCAAATGTAAAAGAAAGGGGAGAATTTAAATGGAAAAGAAAGTTTCTTTTTCAGCGTATTTTTTTATTGGACTCATGCTATTTGCACTTTTTTTTTGGAGCAGGGAATTTAATTTTTCCGGCATATCTTGGTCAACTTTCCGGAACTAGTGTCTGGATTGCAATAATCGGCTTTTTAGTAACTGGAGCTGGACTTCCACTAATGGGTGTTCTTGCGATTGGGATTTCTGGAAGTAGTGACCTACAGACGCTTGCAAGCCGTGTACATCCTGTTTACGGTATTATTTTCACAGTTGCTCTATACTTAACGATTGGCCCTTTCTTTGCACTTCCACGTACGGGAACTGTCTCTTTTGAAATCGGCATTGCACCATTTCTTGGGGAAGGAAATCATCAGATTGCCCTCGTTGTTTTTTCAATCATTTTCTTCGGGTTAACGCTCTGGCTCTCGCTCTCGCCTTCGAAAATCGTTGATCGAGTAGGGAAATATTTAACACCAGCCTTGCTTTTATTTCTTCTCATTTTGATTGTAACAGCTCTTGTGAAACCACTTGGTGAACAAACTGCCCCGGCAGGAAACTACATCACAAGTCCATTTACAACTGGATTCCTTGAGGGATATAATACAATGGATGCACTTGCTTCACTTGTGTTTGGGATTATCGTGATCAATGCCGTTAAAGCAAGCGGCGCCAAGACAAAGCGTTCTATTGCTATGACTTGCTTGAAAGCTGGGCTCATCGCAGTGGGCTGTTTGGCACTTGTTTACATATTTATTGCTTACATTGGCTCTATGAGCGTAGGTAAACTCGGCTTATTTGATAATGGAGGACCTGTTCTTTCAGGAGCAGCGGATTATTATTTCGGTAGTTTTGGACGGATTTTACTCGCGCTAATTATTGGTCTTGCCTGCCTGACAACGAGTATCGGGCTTACAACTGCTTGCGCAAGTTATTTCCAAAAGCTATTTCCAAAAATTCGTTACGGAACTTACGTGGTCATCTTTTCAGCATTCGCTTGCCTCGTGGCTAACGTTGGTCTTGCAAACTTGATTTCGTTTTCCGTACCGGTATTGATGATGATTTATCCACTTACAATCGTGCTTATTTTGCTTACGTTCCTAAATCCACTGTTTAAAGGACGACGTGTCGTTTATGTAACGACGATTCTTTTTACAGCTGTGATTTCCATCATGGAAGGAGCGAAAGCATTCAAGATTCCACTTGGTGGTCTAGAGAACTTCTTTTCAAGTTATGTACCATTTTACAATCAGTCGCTTGGATGGATTACATTCGGACTTTGCGGCTTAGTAGTGGGCATCATCATTGCGCTTTGCACGAAACCAACATCTGAAAGCGCCAAAAATGAAGTAAACATTTAGAGGGTGAATCAAACATGACGCTCATGAATATCGTTTCATTGATCATTTTTATTGGTATCCCAGTATTCCTCATTTGGCTGGGCTTGCACTCTTATTCCAAAAAACAATCCAAATAAGGAAACAAAAAGGAAGTGCCCACGGGCACTTCCTTTTTTAAATGGTGCGCTTAAGTTCATAAAAATGAATAGCATTGAGTTCCAGATAAGCATAAAAAGGACCAATCATCTGAAATGAGTTCATCCGTTACCGTTAAAGTAGGCTTTGAAGCTGTCACGATATAATCAAGAATTTCCTCATCTAGACCGTGTCGACTATTAAGCTGCCAGTACTTGGAGTAAAGCGCGCCGTTGTCACGATCGAAAATCCATTTGCGCAATTGGTATTCGCCTTCCTTCAAACCAAGAATCCGTAAATGCACTTCCTTACGCTGTTCATTTCGAACGAGTTCGCTTACAGACAGTTTCGGATTCAAATTGACAGAGTTCATCAAAATGAGCTGATAGCCATCCGTATTTTCCATCAAAATATAATCCTTTCCACGTGCAATAACCGTGCCGTAAAGCCGTTCTTTGAAGTTAAGCGCATAATAAGCAGGACGTTTCCCGTTAAAGAAATGAAAAAGTTCCAAGCCATCCATCCGAATATTACGCTTATTATTTTCTTCTTCGTGAAGTTCTGTATTGATCCAAAAACCAAGTCCTGCAACTTCTGGACTCACATCAAACAAAGCTTCCAAAATTAAAGCTCCACGAAAAAAAAGTGCCATTCGTATAACGAGTATTCCCAGTTAGCGTATTCCAATTGATAAGCATTAATTTTTTCTGAATGCCATGCTTTTTCAAGTATTGTTTTAGTTTCTTGGTTTTCGTAAGCGTGAAGCGTTCCGCATTTTGAAAAGTAATGGACGTTTCCTTTGAAAAATCAATGATTTCATTTGGATTGGCATTATAAGTTAGAAAATCAACTTGATCACTCGTTTCTAGAACCCACTGATGCGATTTTGGCACCGTCGCACGTTCTGAAAACGGGATAAACGTTCCAAGTTGGATTGCAGGTTCAAATTTCACTAGAAGCCGCTTTAATCGCAAGAAAACGCGCCTTAATTCATCAGCTCTCACAAGTGTTTGCTCCGGCTCATAATACATGAAAGCCCAAGAAGCGACAAAAGAATGCCCGAAAACTTGAATCGAATGACGTAAAAAGTGAGCAAGCTGTTCAAAATAAAAAATTTTCATCCCGCGAAAGCTCCTGATATTCAATTCGAATAAATGGCCGTAAGCCTTGATTTTTTAAGTAACTGAGCGCTAGGTCTGCATTTGCAAATGTGGAAGAAGTCGGCACCGTTTCATCCGTCTCCACCTCTGGCAAGAAAGTTCGGCCTCGCAGTAAATGCCGAATACCGATAAACTCCAGCCGAATTTCACGCTGCACCATTTCAATTTGTTTTTTAACATTATCCTTCAAAAGCTCCTTTAATCCTCCAATTGTCAGCAAATAAGCGGGTTGCGCCAAAGATTCATTAGCGATAGGATTAACTGTAATGGTCTTTTGCTCAATCGGAATCGGGTTTAAGCTAGTTTCTCGAGCCGTTTCCAGATGATACTTGGCAAGCAAATTGAGAATTTCTGGCGTGAGTTCCAAAATTTGTGTGGTCGCGGCTTTCTTCTCAGAAGGAGAAGAAAGCCGCTGATTATCTTCCTTTTCACGATACCTAGTCGGGGTTTCGTTATAATAAGCCTTGAAAGCATCCGTAAAATGTTTCGGACTTGAAAAGCCGTTCCGAATGGAAATCGTTGTAATGGATTCATCCGTCAGTATCAAGTCATCCGCGCTGTGTTTCAAGCGGATGAGGGTCAAATACTGCAAAAAGCCCATCCCTGTTTTTTGCTTAAAATAACGTGAGAAATAAGAAGTTGATAAATATTCTTGCTCAGCTACTTTGCTAAGGCTGATGGGCTCATCATAGTGATTTTCCAGATAGGTAATAATTCGCGCCAAGCGTTCATCCTTAGTTTTCTGCGTGAGCGGTCTGGTTTGCTCTTTTTTGAAAAATTTGGTTAAAAGGAGCATGATTTGAAAAATGGTATTGTGCGAAATCAACTGGCTATTTTCAGTGGGATTAAAGGCATTCATAACGAGTAATGCCAAGTTATGCCGAAGGGAGGAAACAATTTTTTCACGCCCACTATCAATCTCTCTTGAAAAACTTTCGAATGAATACTGATAATAGCCTGGGAAAAAGTGAGCAAAAAAAGCACTTTTAATTTGCAAACGAATCAACGTGTTATGCGTGAGATCCGTGAGAGTGTAGGGCTCATTTTGGTTCAGAATATAAAGATCATCCGCTTCTAAGGTTACCGTTTTTTTACTGGTAGAAAGTTCGACTTCGCCGTCAATGACAAATAACAGAGTTGTGGCAATATCCCGGCGTGTGAGAGGCTGTTCGATTTTTTCTAACTGAATTTGGAATTCTTCTTGTTCTAGCATAGCTCTCTACCTCCTCATAGCTTTATTATACCTGAAATGGACAGGTATAAGCTAAATTTTTCGAAAAAATTTACAATTCGTCCCCTATAGGTAAACGCTTACATTTTTAAACAAGCCATGTTATACTGAACCTGCAAGTCGTTTTGCAATTATTTCTAAGGGGGAAATAAGCTTGGCGAAAAATGTAGCAATTACAGGATTTGGACGAATTGGCAGAATGTGTTTTAGGAAACTCATGATGGATGGTTTGGTGAACGTAGTCGCAATCAATGCCAGCTATCCAGCAGAAACGATTCAGCACCTCATTAAGTATGATAGTGTGCACGGGAAATTTCAGGGTGAAATAAAGATTCTTTCTGAAAATAAGCTCAAAGTTTGCGGGCAAGAAGTCTTGCTTGTGAATGAACGTGACCCGAGAAACCTTCTGTGGCGCGAACTAGAAGTCGACATTGTCATTGAGGCGACGGGTAAATTCCGTTCCAAAGAAAAAGCAGGGTACCACATTGAAGCAGGTGCGAAGAAAGTAATTATCACGGCACCAGGTGAAAATGAAGATGTCACAATTGTTATGGGTGTGAACGAAGCAGATTATGATCATGAAAAGCACCATGTGATTTCGAACGCATCTTGCACAACGAATTGTTTAGCACCTGTTGCAAGAATTTTGGATGAAAACTTCGGCATTGAAAATGGACTTGTGACGACTGTTCATGCTTATACGAATGATCAGCACAGTCTGGATAATCCACATAAAGACTTGCGGCGCTCAAGAAGTTGTACAACTTCGATTATCCCAACGACAACCGGGGCAGCCAAAGCAATTTCGCTTGTTCTGCCTCAACTCAAAGGTAAGCTAAATGGGACTTCTTTGCGCGTACCAACACCGGATGTGTCGCTTGTGGATTTAGTGGTGACTTTAAAAAATGATGTAACAGAATCTGAAATTAATGCGGCCTTTAAATTAGCTGCCCAAACAGAGTACAAAAGCATTCTCGATTATACGGAGGAACCGCTTGTGTCTGTGGACTTTACAACGGATCCACATTCGGCGATTGTTGACGGGCTCAGTACAATGGTGATCGAGAAGCGGCAAGTCAAAGTGCTAGCTTGGTATGACAATGAATGGGGCTATGCTTGCCGAGTGATCGATTTGGCTTATTTAGTTGCAGCTAAGATGGAAGAAGCAGTTCTACAATAGAATAACAGTTTTGTATCCTGAAAAAAGCGGAGGACTGCTATGTCCTCCGCTTTTTAGTATTTAGTTTTCTGGATCGTCATTGACGTATTCAAGAATGTCGCCGGGTTGACACTCTAAGACTTTGCAAATTTGGTTGAGAGTTGAAAAACGAATGGCACTAATTTTGCCCGTTTTCATTTTGGATAAATTGACATTTGCAACTCCGACTTTTTCGGAGAGTTCTTTTAACGATATTTTTCGATCGGCCATGACGCGATCTAATCTTAAAATGATAGCCATTTTTCACCTCATAACGTTTCATCAGATTCGGTTTGTAACTTCACGCCGTAGCGAAAGACTTCGGTTAGTAAATAGAAAATGGCAGCAAACAGTATTGTTGAATCAAGACCTAAATTAAATAGGTAACCGGGGAGTAATAGCGTGCTAAGGAGCGAGTAAAGCAGTTGTGGTACAAACGCATATAGAAATAGCAAAATGGAAATTTGCCGTAACTTTCGAACATACTTTTCTTGAAATGGCGAAAATTGAACGGCCAGTTCGTGGAAGATCTGGCTCGCTAGCCAAAGAATAGAGATGATCAGAATGGCTGAACATAGCAAAACGAGGGTAAGAATCCACATTTGAGCAGTTGTGTGGCTAACGCCATCATCTACTTGATTTTGCAAGGTGATTTGGAAAGAAGTGCCAGTGAATTGTTTTTCTTGAACGGTAGTAGTAAGGGTTTTCGGTTGAAAAATAATAATAAGGAACGTTAGCGTACCGCAAATGATGGCACTGATTTTTAATAAAAGGCTTAAGATCGTTGCAAGTTTTTGATTCTTTTGCTGTTGGCGCATAAGTATTCTCCTTCCTTTTCTGTTATTTTAGCAGGAAGTTAATAATAGTCAATATATTTTTAATGTTTATCGTTAATTTTTAAGCGAAAATAAAATTAGCTAGTCTAAGTTTATGAAAAGAAGGGGTATTGCCTAAAAGTTGTCACAAATGAAAAAGAAATTTATGCTACTGTGAATTTATAAAACAATTAAATGAAGTTTTTGTAAATTTTTGGAAGAAAGGGCAAGCCAATGACTGTTCAGTTACAAGGGAAATATATTACCAATAATTCGGATACTTTAGTAGTCATTTTTCAGGGCGTTTTTACAAAAACGAATGAAGCTTATGCAGATAAAGTAGTTCGAGGTGAAATTTCAGAGCAAACTGTTAAAAATTTACATGGATACTACCATTTCATGAAAGTATCCGAGCGAAATCCAACAAGAGATTATTTTTATCTTGAGGATTATTATTCTAGTTTATATGGTTGGTATTTATTCGATCATGGGCGCTTTATTTACGAAGAACTCAGTTCACAACTTTCGCAGTTTATCCAAAAACATCACTATAAACATGTCTATTTAGTAGGAAGTTCAAAAGGCGGTGTGGGAGCAATCATTCTTGCACTTCATTGTCCAGAAGTAGAAAAGGTGTTTACAATGGTTCCTGATTTGAAGATTTCGACGGATACGTTTGGGGCAAGTGGGCGCAGTCTTTTTTTCAATAATGATCCGGTATTTGAGAAGCAAGTAAAAACGATTTTTGAAAACAAGGCTCTTTTTAATGAACTGGAAAAAAGAGATGAAACGCCAGCTTTTTTTCTTTTTTTACAGGTGTGCGTGATTACGGTTTTAGGGCAATCACAAGTTTTCATCGCAAGCTTCAAGAAGAATACCAGATTGAAAGCCACTTACTTGTGATGCCAACTCCAGAACCGCATAGCCCACTCATTAAAAATCATCCGAATTTGATGAATCATTTGATTCAAAACTTAGATAAAGAACTGCCATGGGAAGAAGATGAATTTACTTCGGTTTCATCGTTTTCACATATTGCAACTTATAAAGCAATTGGTATGAAATAAGTGAAGGCTCATTAACTTTGGAGAAAAAGGACGGATGCTCTGAAACAGCAAAAACGAGTCTCAAAATGGAAAGAAGTAAGTTAACCCGAGCAGTGAGGCTCACAGTTTTGATGTGAGCACTCATTAAACAGAAATCTTAGGGAAATCCATTTGCTATTAAGTGGCTTTTCCCTTTTTTATTTTTTGTTTTGGGCGGATCAATGGCGTTCAGTAGTTTTATTCTCAAGCTTTTACAGTTTTGCTAGATACTTTTCTGTTTGTCTAATGGAAAGAAAAACTAGCAGAATGACTATCAAAATAAATAAACTGCTACGCACGAAGAAATTCAGCGGAATGAAAAGCAAAAGCAGATAAAGAAAAATCGCAAAAGCACCAAATGAGATCCAGAGTAAGCCTAAATAGCGATGGGCGGCTTCAAAGTGATGATCGCTTTTTAAACTTGCTTTGGTTCAGTAAGCTAAGGCGCTTGTTTTGTTTTGAGGTGTGAAAAAGCGAAAATAAATGCCAAAACCGATTAAAAGAAATGGTAAGAGAAAATCAAACATTAGAGCCACTCCAGTACGTTCTCGATGCTTTTATCCCAAAACTTGAAGTTGTGTTCACCAGGAGCTTCCACGTATTTCGCGTGGATGTTTTCTTTTTTTAAGAAGTCACGGAAAGCAAGGTTGTCTTCATAAAGGAAATCTTCGGTGCCACAAGTTTGATAGAGTTCTGGAAGCAACACACCATTTTTTTTTGTTTTCGCGAATGAGATGATACAGGTCGCTTGGCGTTCCGTGTAAGGTCGTTTTGCCGCCGGTAACAGCTTCAATAGAGAAGTTGTCGAACGGGTGATGCAAAATATAATCAATATCCATTACACCGGACATGCTTGCTGCTTTGGCAAAGTGGCTAGGAGAGGAAAGTGCCATTTTAAATGCGCCGTATCCTCCCATGGAATGACCGGCAACAAAGTTTTTTTCTCGTTCTTGCGCAAGTGGGAAAAGGGTTGGAAGTAAAGGGAGCAATTCTTTAGTGAAATAATCAAAGTAACGATGTCCATAAGCCATGTTGCTGTAAAAGCTATGGTCGAAAGAAGGCATGACAACTGCGATTCCTTTTTCGGATGCATAGCGTTCGATATTGGTGTTTCGAACGTAAGTTGAGTGATTATTCGACAAGCCGTGAAGCAAGTAAAGTGTGGGGTAGGGTGTTTGGTTGCCATGAGCCTGAAACCAGTCGTCACGTTCAGGGAGTATGATGGAAATGGAAGTCGTGGTTGCAAGTGTTTTTGAAAGAAACTGAAAATCAATGATAGCCATAAAAAAACTCCTCCTTAATGAAATTTGTTCTCATTTATCTTTTTGAATAAATGGCAAGTTTCTAGTACAATAAATATAACAGAAAACCTGAGGGAGGACACTATGAAAAAGGCTTATTTAGGAGTGATTTTCATCGCAGTTCTGTTTCTTACGGCTTGCGGAGCGAATGGGGATGCGACAAAAGAATCGCCGGATAAAAAGCAGTCAGATAAGAAAGCAGTTTTGACGATTAAAGATATGGCAGGAAGAACGGTTGAGTTTGAAGAAAAACCGAAGCGAATTGTTGCGCTCACAAATTCAGATATGAATATTTTATATGCACTTGGCACGACAGTCGTTGGAAGGCAAACTCAGGATGCGAGTGGTGTTGAGGCGGATGCGCTCAAAAAAGCCGCTGAAGTGGGGAATACGCATGATCTTAATTTAGAAAAAATTGCCGCTACAAATCCGGATGCGATTGTGGCGAGTTCAGAGCAAAACCTGAAGGATGTACCGGCGCTTGAATCGCTTGGCGCGAAGGTGATTTTAACGGGTGCTAATTCGATTTCGGATATCAAGAAGCAAACGGAGATCCTTGGCGAATTAGTCTGGCAACCGAAGAAGGCGGAGAAATTGAACGCCGAAATTACGCAGAATGAAAAAAAATGCAGAACAAAAAGCCCCGCAAAATAAGGTACGCTCACTCCTAGTTCTTGGTGCACCGGGTAGTAACTATGCGGCGCTACCGACTTCACTGAGCGGAGATGTGCTTGAAAAAGCGGGCGGGATCAATGTCGCAAAAGACTTTAAGGGAGTTGAAAACTTCCCGCAATACGCGGCACTAAATGTCGAAAAAATTGTGGCGGCTGATCCAGAAATTATCTTTCTCATGATTCATGGGGGGGACGAAAAGGAGACAGAAGCGGCTTTTAAAAAGGAAATGAAGCAAAATCAAGCGTGGAATTCCACATCAGCAGTGAAAAACGACCATATTGTTGTGCTCCCCGCTGATCTTTTCGGCACGAATCCCGGTCTTCGTATTGATGAGGCGCTTGCGTTAATGACGGATAAACTGAATCAGGTGAGAAAATGAGTAGCAGGAGAGATCCGAGAGCAAGGCGACGACTTTTGTCTTTCATCATCGTTTTTGTTCTCCTTGTCGCCGTATTTTTCTACAGCCTGACGACTGGTTCCGTGAAACTCAGTTACATCGAAGTCTGGCAAAGTTTAACAGGAAACGGGAGTGCGCTTTCGGACCAACTTGTGTTTAACTTGCGGCTACCGCGTATTTTGATTGCTTTTCTCGTCGGAGCTGCACTTGCGATCGCCGGTTGTTTGCTTCAAGGTGTGATGCGAAATCCGCTAGCCGACCCTGGCGTTATTGGTGTTTCAGCAGGTGGCGGTCTAGTTGCCATCATCATGACGATCGTTTTTCCAGCTCTTTCAGGATTTGTTCCCCTTGGGGCTTTTATTGGAGCCTTTGGGACAGCACTTCTTATTTACCTCGTTGCATGGGATAAAGGCGTTTCACCACTTCGTGTGATTCTATCAGGTGTCGCGATCAATGCGTTTATTTCCGCGATGACTTCTGGTGTGATGGTGCTCTATTCCAACCGGGTTCAAAGCGTTATTTCTTGGATGACAGGGACGTTATCTGGGAAAAGCTGGTACCATTTGGAACTTATTTGGCCATATATGCTTGTCGGCTTTGTACTAAGCGTGTTTGCCGTTCGCTCTTCTAATGTGTTGATGCTTGGTGACGATGCTGCGAAATTGCTCGGCTATGGCGTTGAAAGACATCGCTTCTTCATCATTATGTTAGCAGCTTTCTTAAGTGGTGTTGCGGTGAGTGTGGCGGGCTTGATCGGTTTTGTCGGTCTTGTTGTGCCACATATTTTCCGTTTGATCATCGGAAACGATTATCGCTATCTCTTGCCGCTATCAGCAATTGGCGGAGCTTTACTCGTCGCGTTCGCAGACACAGCGGCGCGAAGCTGGTTTGGCTCGATTGAGCTACCAGTAGGGATTTTACTTGCAATGATCGGTGCACCGTTCTTCTTGATTCTTTTACAACGCGGGAGGGTAGCTTCATGAAAATAGAAATGGATCAGTTATCATTCGCAAGAAAAAAAGAGTTTGCGATTCATGAGCTTTCTTTGCAAATTGAAACAGGAAAAATCACCACTTTGATTGGACCGAACGGATCGGGGAAATCAACATTGCTCCGGCTGATGATGCGGTTACTTTCGCCGAGTGATGGGCGCGTTTTGCTTGACGGAACGAACCTTCCAGATTTTAGTTCGAAAAAATTAGCACGAGAAATGACGATGCTTTCGCAGGCGCCAGATGGCTTGCTTGATGTCGTCGTGCATGACTTGATCGCTTACGGGCGCTTGCCACATAAAGCATGGCTCGAGCGATTAACGGCAGAAGATGAATCGGTGATTAACTGGGCGATTGAGGTGTGCAATTTAAAAGCACTTGCTTATAGACCGCTCCATACACTTTCTGGTGGAGAGAAGCAGCGCGCTTGGCTCGCGATGGCACTTGCCCAAAAGACCCCCGTTTTATTGTTAGATGAGCCGACAACTTATTTAGACATCTCGCATCAGCTCGAACTGCTGGATTTGCTTGAAAACTTGAACCGCGAATATGGTCTTACGATTGTTCTAGTTCTGCATGATTTAAACCAAGCGGCACAATATAGCGACCGAATCATTGCCTGTTCAGACGGGAAAATCGTTTCAGCAGGAACACCGCGAGAAGTTTTGACAGAACCTTTTTTGGAAAAGGTTTTCCAAATTCGCGCCGCGGTGACCGAACTTGAAGGGAAAGTTTCGATTCGACCAATTTCATCAACGCGTTTCTTATAAAAAACTTTAAATTAGAATTTGATGAAAATACTTCCTATCTCGTGCGAACTTGATTATAATGTAGAAAGATGTTTTTACTCATGATAAGGATTTATGATAAGATAGAAGTTGAGTTTTGAATTTGCTGTTTTTGGAAGCAAGGGGAATTTTGTTTTAGCTTGCAGCCTAACCAGTTAGGAGCGTAAGGAATGAACCAACAAAATAAGATGGCGGGGCGGATCGACTACGGGATTGTACTCACGCTAATGCTACTCTGTATTATCAGCTTAATTTCAATTTACAGTGCACAACTAACCAATGAGCAATATAATGCAAACTTTGTTGTGAAACAAGGAATCTGGTATGTTGTCAGCACGTTTGCAATTATTGTGATGATGCAGCTCGATTATGAAAAATTAACAAAATGGGCTTACTATTTTTACGGCTTTGGCTTGCTTACTTTGATTTTCGTTTTGATGTTTGGTAGGGAAGTGAAAGGCGCGAAAAGTTGGATTATTATTCCGTTTCTTGGAAGCATCCAACCGTCAGAAATCGTAAAAGTGATCATGATTATTGTACTTGCGCGAGTGATTATGAGCCATAACAAGAAACACCAGATTCATACAGTCAAATATGATTTTCTTTTGCTGATCAAGATGGGACTTATCATGTTGCCGCCAATGGCTTTAATCATGCTTCAGCCTGACCTTGGAACTGCACTTGTTTTTATCGCGATTGCTTCAGGGATGATACTCGTATCAGGGATATCCTGGAAAATCATCGTACCGATTTTTGGCTCGATTTTTACGGTTGGAGGTGCCGCCATTTGGATGGTTATTAACCACCAAAGCTGGCTCATCAAATTAGGCTTTAAGCCGTATCAATTTGAGCGGATTACAACGTGGATCAATCCGGAAACAGACCCACAAGGCGGTGGGTATCAAGTCTTACGAGCGATGACGGCGATTGGGTCTGGACAAATATCAGGAAATGGTGCTGGCTATAATGCGATTTCAATTCCAGAGAATCACAATGACTTCATTTTTACGGTCATTGGTGGGGATTATGGCTTTATCGGAGCAAGTATTTTGTTAGCTCTTTATTTCCTTCTGATTTATCAAATTATTCGTGTAGCGCTCGATATTAATGTGCCATTTTATTCGTATATATGTACGGGTGTTGTGATGATGATCATGTTCCACGTTTTGGAGAATGTTGGAATGAATATCGGTTTACTTCCGATTACGGGGATTCCGCTTCCATTTGTAAGTTACGGAGGAAGCGCCTTACTTGGAAATATGATGGCCATTGGATTGATACTTTCGATTCGATTCAATTACCAGAAATCCATGTTCACTACCCGTGAACGAAAGGCAGAATAAAACAAAAACCTCTTCTAAAAGAAGAGGTTTTTGTTTGTGTAAAAAGCCTATGATAGAAACAACAGTTTGTTAGGAGGAGGATATAAAAGTAGAGTGTTTTATCAGTAAATCTGAATTTTGTCTACTAGTTTTCTAGAAAAAGTTGAAAACTTTACCAGTTAAAATTCACAAAGTTTTCACATTTTTTTAATTTGGACCATGTTATAATGGATTTTCACAGGGATCAAAAGTAAGTAGTATAGTTTGGGAGCTATACTACTTTTTTTAGGGAAACTTTTTGAACATTTAAGTGGGCGAAGCGAGTTTAATAAGCCTTAAAAAATGACTCAAAAAGGAGACAAGAATGAAGAAAAATTTTAAAAAAGGGTTGCTCAGTTTGATGGCGGCAAGTTTGGTTTTTTCGTTGATTCCACCTTACGAAGGGAAAGCTGAATCAGATTCTGACGCACAAAAAGAGAAAGCAGAGACGAAAAAACAAACTGAAAAGCCAACGGAAGTGGTTAGCGAAAGAACAGAGAGTGAAAAGGTTTTTGATAATCACGATGGGAGTTTTACTAAGCAGATTTTTTCGGAACCCATTCATATGGAGGAAGATGGTAAGCTCAAAGAAATGGATCCGGTGCTAGAGCAAGAAGAAAAATCGGATGTGATTCAGCCTAAGCAAACGAAATTAGAGATAGAATTTTTAGAAAAAATGGATAACGGGGCTTATCAGAAATTGACAAAGCCTGGTGCGGAAGTTGTTTTTGCTTTAAAGGGAGCTAAACAAGGGGAGAAAGAAATTGATGCGCAAGATCAGACAGCGAAATTTAAAGAAAATGAAGTAACTTATCAAGAAGTTTTGCCGAAAACAGATTTGCGTCATCTTACATTTAATCGTTCGGTGAAAGAGGATTTAGTTCTGCAAGAACAAACGGAAGCCGATACGTATGTTTATCAAATTGAAACAAAACTTGCGGTTACGAAAGAAGAAAACGGTGATATCGTTTTCCGTGATGCGGCAGGGAAAGTAAAATATACACTGCCAAAACCCATTTTGGCAGATTCAAATGTCGATGAAAAAACTGGGGAAGCAGCGACTACGAATCAGTCATATTTCGAATTGAAAAAATTGACCAAAACAGTTTATCAACTCGAATTAAAAGTGGATATGGACTGGTTTCATGATGAGAAGCGTGTTTATCCGGTTTATGTGGATCCATCGATTCGTTTGGATGAAATTTATAATGCTAATGTCAATTCAGCGAAACCAAACGAAAACAATATTGGAAGCAAGTTATGGGATTCCGGTCAGAATGCCTATACGCTAAAACTGGGGAAATGGGATAATAGCACGGGGAATAATGGGGCGTTCCTTAAAATGGATACGTCCACTTTGCAAAAGGCGACCATTTCGAAAGCGACGCTCAAGATGTATAATATTTGGCACATGTCGCCGACGCTTAAGAATGATATCTGGGTATATGAAACGTCTGCCAACTGGTCCCCGTGGCAAGTAAACTGGAATAATCAACCAAAAGCACTACGGATTGGACAAGTTAGTGTTGGCCGTGGGCAGTGGGCGGCTGCAGATGTGACAGGAACGGTTCAAGCTTGGGCAAGTGGAACGCGTCCAAACTATGGCTTTAGACTTGGAACAAATATTGATCAGAATTACTGGAAAAAAAATTGTGGCTTCGGAGAATAATACGAATTATCCGTATCTCGAAGTGACTTATTCCTACAATAAACCTGCAAAGCCAACTGTACAGGGCTTTTCGAATGGCGTTGGAACTGGAACAGGGTATTTCGATGTTTCTTGGCCAGCCGTTTCTGGAGCGACAGGTTATGAAGTGATTTTCAACAACGGAAAAGAGGACTTTTTCTTTTCAGCTGGAAAGAATACAAGCTGGACTTCAAAGGGAAAGAAAATTTTCCCTACGCAAGCAGAAATTAATGCAGGCGCTTTTGAATTCCATCAAGATGGTAAGGGGCAAGATTTTATGACGGATCCACGCGCTTTTTATGAAAATGGATTCGAGTATTATGGGTCTTCTTGGTTCCGTAATCAAACGCGTTATACGATTCGCGTGCGGGCACTTTATCCGGGCGGTGAAAGTCCTTATTCGGATGTGACGAGTAATTACTTGCCACTTGAAAAGCAAAAGATTCCAAATGCCAAAGCTTACTCGAATTTAGCGAATAAAAATTCGGGTTATGTGGAACTTAATTGGGATAAAGATCCGCTCGCGGATGGTTATCAAGTTTTGATGTTTAATGGAAAAGTCAATCAAACTTTTGATGTCGGTAATGTCACGAAATGGACAACGCAAGGAAAAGGGATTTGGCCGACAACAACGGAAATTGAAGCAGGTGAATGGACACTTCATACAGATGGGAAGGGAACTGAGCTTGCAAGAGACCCGTCCCCTGTTTATAAAAACTCTGGTGGCGTGTACCAAGATCGGAAAAATTACTGGTTCCGGATTGTTTCTTATCAAAAAGCGGGAAATCACAAGGAAAGTATCAAATCGGAACCCGCTACCCCGCAAATTCCTGAAGTTTTAAATAAACAACTTGGGATGTCAGACTACTGGATGAGTATTCCAGTGCGTGGCGGGGAAGTTAATGCGACGAATGGAAACTTTTTATTTCATGAAACAGATTTTAATATTGAAGGTCGCGGTCCAAGTATTAATATCGACCGAACATTCAACAGTCAAGATGAGCAAATTGGCTTGTTTGGGTATGGCTGGACAAGTACGCTTGAGGAAAAACTGATTGAGGAACCAAATGGTGATGTTCTTTGGGTGGAATCCGACAAGAAGTCGCACCGCTTTAAGAAGAAAGATGGCAAGTATGTGGCGCCGGCTGGGATTTATTCGGAGCTTTCAAAGACGGCGGAAGGCTATCTTAAGGTTGAAGAGGATAAATCAGAAACACGGTTCTTGGCTGATGGAAGGCTATCTTCTGAAAAGGACACGAGCGGGAACGTGCTTAGCTATCTATATTCGAGCGGTTTGCTTACGGGCGTGAAGGATGCTTCTGGGCGGACGGTGAATTTTACGTATCAGGACGGTCTCATTTCGAAAATGACTGGGCCAGAGGGGCGGACGATCACTTACAGCTATAATGACAAGCAGGAGCTCATGAGTTCTTCGACAGCACGTGGGAAGTTGTATCGTTATGGCTATACGGATGAGAATTTGACGACAATTTATGATCCAAAACATACGGAAGAAAAACCGTATCAGACGACGTTTGATTATGAGGATAAAAAGCTTGTTGGGATTACTGATCCGGTTGGCAAGAAAACGGGGATTGTGTATGATGAGGCAGCACAAACGGCAACTTTAACGAATGAGAAGAAGAAAAAGACGGTTTATGAATACAATGATGCTGGAAACCCGAGGAAGGAAATTGTCGATGCGGATGGCTTGAAGCTTACGACAAGTTATACGTATGAGTCGAACAATTTGATTAAGGAAGTGAGTCCGAAAGGGCAAACGGAAACATATAAGTATGATGCAGATGGGAACATTACTGAAACAACGGATCCCTATGGAACGGAGAAGTTCACCTACAATAAGAACAATGATGTGACTTCTGAAACGGATACGGAAGGACGGAAAACAACGGTTGCTTATGACGGAGCCGATGCGGTTTCGGAAACACTACAAACGGAAGCAAACCGTTCATCTGTGACGCAATATGATGCTTATGGAAATGCAGTTCGGGGGAGTGGCGAACTTGCCGCGGCTCATAATCTTGTGAAAAATAGTGGCTTTGAAGAGGGCATTACGAACTGGGCGAAAACGGAATTTAATGGCAAAGGCACGATCAGTCATGACGCGTCGCAAAGTGCTCCTGGTGCGCTCGGCGGAAGTGGGGCACTCAAGATTGTCAGTGAGGCATCAAATACGGATCGTGGTTATACGTCTGCGATTCAGTGGGTAGATGTAGAGCCGGAAACAACATATACGTTTAGTGCTTGGACGAAAGCGGAGAATATGACGAAATCCGATGGTATGCTGATTGCTCGCAAAAAAGATGCGAGTGGAAAAGATATCACTGATGCTGGCGTTTGGGCGTCCAATAGGCCAACTTCAATCAAAAGTAACAGTGGTTGGGTGAAACGTCAATTTACATTCAAAACTTCGAAGGCGACACGACAAGTAGTGCTTTATCTTCAAAATGAACAAGCTGCTACTGGAAAAGGTCGAGGAACGGTTTGGTATGACAAAGTTCAATTTGAAAAGGGTAGCTCATCTTCAAGTTTCAACCCAGCTTTAAACGGAAGCTTTGAAGAGCACACGAATCAAACAGCGGCTGGTTGGACGCGAACTGGAAATGCTTCGCAAGTTGCGCTAAGCGTTGTTGATACAGAATCTTCAAGTGGTGATAGTGCGGTTCAAATGGAGCGAAAAGCGACAACGGATGCGCCAGCTTACTTAGGACAATTTGTGAAACTAAATCAAAAAGTAGCGAAACCGGTCACGATTACGGGGATGTCCAAATCAGAAAATGTGAAAGCAAATGGCTCAACAAGCAACATGGTGAAAGATTATTCGGTCTGGGGCGACGTGATGTACCAAGATGGTACGAAAGAATATGTGCAGGCACCTCTTCCACTTGGAACGAATGATTGGAACCGTAGTGCGGTAGTTGTGAGGCCAGCGAAGCCAATTAAGGAAATTAAGCTTAATGTGATGTTTCGTGGAGCTTTAACAGGAAAAGCTTGGTTTGATGATTTCCGAATCGTTGAAGGCGAGGTTCTAACGCGTGATGAGTATGACGCGGATGGGAATTATGTGACGGCGAGCTTCGATGAGGAAGGTCGGAAAATCAGTTTTTCGTATGACGCTTATGGAAATAAACAATCAGAAGTGGATGAAAAAGGCCACACAAAACGGTTCGAGTATGATGCGGACAATGCGCTAACGAAAACAACGCTGGCGAATGGCACCGCAGTTTCCTATAAATATGACGACAACGGAAACACGACGGAGAAGTTTGTTACGGCAGATGGTGTGACACAGGAAAACAAGTTTGTGTATGATGTCGATAATAAGAACACGGAATTTGTTGACGCGCTTGGCCGGAAGATTGTTTATGAATATGATGCGGCTGGAAATGAAACAAAAGCCACGATGCCAAATGGACGTGTGACGGAAAGTACGTATGATTCGGCGGACCGTGTGAATGGTGTGAAATGGAACGGAGAAAATGCGTTCCGCTTCCAGTATGATCCGAATGGCAATCAAACGAAGGTAACGGATGATGTCAATGGACTCGTGACGGACAAGGTATATGATGATGCGGACCGGATCACGGATGTGAAGGAGCGCGGTGGTTCTGTCAGCTATGCGTATAAGGATAAACCAACAGCAAGCAACAAAGGCAAGACGGACAAAGTGGAATCCGTTTCGATCAGCCATGGTGCTTTCACGGCAAAAACAATGTATGCGTATAATGATTTAGACCAAAATACGCGAGTGAATGATGGGAGCAAGAATGCTTATTTCGAGTTTGACGAATTTGGGAACATCGGCGTGTATACAGCTGGGAATGAAACGGCTGCGAATTATAGTTATGATAGCACGCAGAAAGTGACCAATGTTTCGATCGGAACTAAGGAAGGCGAAGCGATTCTTGATGAAAGTTATACGTATGACGCGGCGAGCAATCGCACGAGTATTGATAACAAGAAGTCCGGGAAGACGCTTTATGAATATGATGCGGTGAATCAACTCACAAAGGAAACTTTGCCTGACGGAACAGTGAAAAGCTACGCGTATGATGGTTTTGGGAACCGTACGCAAGTTTCGATCAGCGGAAGCGAGACAAAGACGATTGCAGCATCGTATAATAAAGGTAACCAGCTCGTTTCCTGGAATGGAGAAACACTGACGTACGACGAAAATGGCAACCGTGTGAGTGACGGCAAATTTGTCTATGCGTGGGATACGGGTGATCGCTTGGCGTCTGTGACGAAAAAGGGCGAGAGTAAGCCTTTTGCGACGTATACGTATGATGATGACAACAGACGACTATCGAAAACGGTAGACGGCGTTGTCACGAACTATCATTATGATGGCGATAGTATTGATGTCTTGTATGAGACGGATGCAAGCGGGAAAGTGACACGGCAGTATGTGTATTCGGATAATAACGTTCGTCTCGCGATGAAGATGAATGGGAAGACGCTGACATATCATTATAATGCGCATGGGGACGTTGTGGCACTTACGGATGAAGCAGGGAAAGTGGTAGCTGAGTATGCGTATGATGCTTGGGGAAATGTGCTTTCGAGTCAAGCCGAAACGACGGAAGCAAAAGCGAATCCTTATGGCTATGCCGGATATACGTATGATGCGGAGCTAGGTCAGTATTATTTGATGGCTCGTTATTATGAGCCGAAACAAGGTGTTTTTACGGCGTACGACCCGGATCCAGGCGACGAAGATGACCCGCAGACGATGAATGGGTATAATTATGTGGGGAATGATCCCGTTAATAAGGTAGATCCAGATGGGCATTTTTGGCAGTATGTAACTGCTGCTGGTATTGGTGCAGCAATTGGAGCCGCTAAGTACTATGTTGGAAATAAATTGCGCGGTAAAAAGTCTACTTGGAAAGGAGCTGGAAGAGCAGCTTTAAAAGGAGCAGGTAAAGGTTTGATGTGGACAGGAGTTGGAAGGGCACTGGGATTTGTTTCAAAAGGAAAGGTCTTTTTACGAGCTGTTAAAACAAGGCGATTGAAGCAAAATTTTAAACAATATGGTAGACATGCTAAAAGACTTTTGAAAAATCCTAAAAAGCATTTAAGAAGAACACCGGTCAGGAGATTAAAGGGAATGAGAAAGGCAAGGAAAAAATCTACCAAGGCTAAACTGAAAAGCATGTCTAATGCAATAAAAAAACATAGGTGAAATAAATGTAACTTCATGTAATTGAAGTATTGGAGGATAGTTATGATTGAATTTGGTGTAGACCTATTAATAAATTTTATTACTTTTGGGATTTGTTTCTTACCACTATATTTTGCGGAGAAGAGTCGTCCTCTTTTTGAAAATATTGCTGTTGCTATGGCTTTTATAGGATTGTTGGGAGTTGGGACAGGCATTTTTATTAGTTCAAGCGAGGAAATAAGCACATATGCTTATATAATTTTAATTGTCCAGATTTGCGCTTTGAGTATTGATGGGATATTAATTTTATGGAAAAAGAGATTTGGAAATAACAAATTTTTGGTCATAATATCTATATTAATATCTATAGTTTCGATGATTTTATATATTTATTATGTCATAGCTAGCTTTATTTATTAAAGTAAATGAAGCTGTGAGAATACAAATAACAAACGAAGAATGGATTATTATGACTAATAAAGTAATTTTTTAGTGATAGCTGGTCTTTCATTGTAAGACGCATCATTTCTAATGTATATAAATTTATCTAGGAAAGTAGCAGAAAAAGAAGCTCGGATAATGAACGAATCAGTTGTCTATCCAATGATTAAAAACTATTTTTATTAGTGTGGATCATAGCTAACAAAGTAGGTGGAGGAAAAGACTAGAGTTTCAATCACAACTCTAGTCTTTTGAATTTTACTCTATTTTAGCAAAGCTAGGTCAGGAATAAGGATCTCAAATCAAAAAGAAGTGGATCCATTTTTAAAAGAAGAGTTTGTAAAATATGGAGAATGGTTGAGAAGTTATTATAATTTTCCACAAAGGATAAGAGTTTATGTAAAAGCAGATAAATATATTACTGCACTAAATGGAGATCTGGTTACAGGTGCTTTTTTTTGCACCTTTTGATAAAATGGAGGAGCCTATATAAAAGTCGCAACAGGAGATTTTACCAAAGGGAAACAAGAATATGGAGTTTTTCAAATGATATTTAACACACTCAATACACTTTCCCATGAAATCCAACATTATTATCAGTGGCTGGATGATGAGCTATTTGATGAAGAGGAAGCGGAATATGGTGCAGAAGAGCTTACATATGAATATCTTTCTTTTTATAAGGAGAATTTTTTTAAAAAAAAGGTTTTCAATTTGTATAAAATAGACAATGTGAAAGCAATTATTTTTTAAGAATTGATCTAGAAAGTTTTTTCAAATGTTTGTAAGCAGAATGTGGAAATATAAGAAAAAAATCGAGCTAAAGAAGTACAAAAAATTTTATAAAAAGAAGCGGATATACAGAGGAAAAGTAAGGAAAAAAAGAGAAGAAGATAATCTTAAAGACATTGAGTAACTGAGGCGATAGCATTTATCATTTGAACAGCGGAGTTATCGCCTTGTGAGTAGATTCTCAATGAAACAACTATAAGTTTCATTTATGAGGGGGAAAGAAATGGTTATTGTATTTAAAATAGTTGTTGTAGTTTTTTCATATTTGATCTGTAGTATATGTGCTAAAAATATTTTTGATTTACAAAGGGAACTAAATGGTCTAAATATAGCTCTAGTTATTGTACTGGGTTATATATTTATGGCAAATCTACCTTTAACTTTTGCTTATTTCATTATATGGGATACTGTTAATTATTATTTTTTGTTCCAAATAGCTATAATTCTTGTTTTGAATCTAGGCTTTCTTTTAATAAGGCATAACAAGGGAATGATTTATTTTTCTTCATTACTGGGCATTGGTGCGGGATTGTATAACGTTCATTTATTCGTTACCGTTCTTATTTTAAATCCATAAACTGAGGTGAGATGGTGGAAAATTTTATAGATGGTTTGTATTTTATTTTAGCTGGATTAATAGGTCTTTTTTCATCCTACTTGATGTTAAAATACTACATTTTCTCTGATAAAGAAAAGCAAAATAAATTCAGGGATCTTTTTGCGTATATCCACGTGGGAATTGCGTTATATACACTTTCGCTTTGCCTCGTTATATTTCAGGTAAAGCTAGCTCATTTGGGATTTTTTGACATTGTAACTTTTATTTTATCAATTGCTGTAATACTAATATGGTGGTCAATAAGCAAGAAAAAATTAACAAAGAATATCTTTGTTTATTGTACGAGCTTTCTTTTGATGTTGTGTATTTACATCGGAATATTTGTCATTCCAACTTTTTACTAAACCAACTTAATTTATTGCCATTTAAACCTTAAAATAAGCTTAGAAGTGGGGAAAGAAAAGCAACTGCTGAATATAGGAGGACTACAAACAAAAAACATAAAACTAAGTTTAGATTAAGGAGATGGTGATTAATGTCATGGAAACATGAAGGAAAAAATAATCTCTTCGGTTAAAAAAATAATTGATATGAATAAAAGTTTTCCAAATTTAATCGTGTTTGGTAATAGTAAATTTCATTTTTTCTTTGAAGAGGTTGAAGTTGTGTATTTAGAAGAAAAAGTTTTTTTGGCAGATGGTTAAGGACATTTGCCAAAAAACGAATGATTCTGTAGTTTATCTTATTACTAGACAGACAATAAAAAAAGGTTTATTGAGATGGAATGACGAGCTTAAAGTTAAAAATGAAATTCATATAAATATGACGACAGAAGAGCTAAGGTCTCTAGTTGATTTTGAACAGATGATGGATGACTTTCCACTTCTCTGGTTTTATATTTATTTTCCTTCTGAAAAAGCAATCATTGTTGTTGATGAGTATATTGAACTAGCGATGCTGGGTTTGGAAAAGAGTATCCAAATAGAAATACCTTGGTATGCGGCAGACAAGGTGTTTGAAGTGGAAGGAATGGATATGTCTGGAAAATTTTCGAAAAATTTTCAGAGAAAAATAATATATAACTACAATAATTCCGAAGCTTAATAGAAGTTTATTGATAGTATTCATATTTTACGAAGTAAATATGAATGCGGTAGTTATGAACTTGAACAAGGTGTATTTACGTCGTATAACCCAGATCTAGGAGAGCGGCTTTAAAAGGAGCAGGAAGTGGGTTAATGTGGACAGGTGTTGGCAGAATATTTGGTGTGGGCTCCAAGCTAAGAATGGGAATGAAAGTATATCGTAAAAAGAGTATAAAGCCCATATATTCAACAGCGAAGAAAAACTATAAACGCTTAGTGAAAAAACCTAAAAAGCAATTATCAAGAAGTCCAGGAAAAAGAAGCGAAAAAATATTAAAAAAAATAAAGAAAAACGAAAATGACTAAATTTGATAAAAAATACACAAATAAGGCATAAAAGAGCTTTGAGAAGGAGTTCAAACGTAGTTAGAAGACATTATTAGTTTAATAGTAAGTAGCTGTTTATATTCAGAATTATGGAGGAGTCTTTTATAAATCAAGTTTTGTAAAGGAATTACTAGTAAATATATTATTCTGAATGAAACAAGTAAAAGATGTTAGCGAGGAATAAAAATGAGTAAGAAACTTGATTCTAAATTGAGTATTTCTTTAATATGTATAGCCATCCTCTTGATAATTATTGTGCATTTGATTTTTAAAAACCACAATGACAACCATTTTTTTTATCAGTTGGCTTAGGGTTACAAACTTTATTCATTATTGCTCAATGTGAAAGTCTATTGGAACAGAGTGGACAAAAAAAGACTAGAGTAGGTAAAGTTTTACAGTATGTACTGATCTTTTTATTTATTTGTACATTATTAGCTTCATATTTATTGTATTGAGAAAGAGGTGTTTAATATATTATTAGTTGTTTCCGTTACAATTAATTTGCTTATAATTATCTGTTTAAGAGAAATAAAAAAAAAGGAAAATCACTGGCTTTTTATTGATGGTAGGTCTTTTATTGTGTGGCATATCATTTCTAATGTATATATTTATTACAATTTATCTAGGGCTTTTAGGTTTAGGCAACAGCTAAGTGATAAATGTGAATTTTGAGATCTAATAAAAAAAGACTTGATTCTAGGGATAGATATACTAGAGTCAAGTTTTTCTAAAGATTCAGAAAGTAGGAAGCAGTATGAAATTGAAAAAAGAAATCAATTTGATAAACGACAAAAAATTTATTAAAAACTAGATTGGATGGCTTTGGAGATTACGATCGCCTTTATTGTGATATTTCAGCTTCTTTCAATGATAGCTTCTCCAAAATTATCACGATTTTGGGATTTTCACTTTAGTGTTATTTTTTGATCACTGTGCTCTTTTTTATTTTTTATCGCTACTCATTCATGAAGGGATACATGGTTTGTTTTTCAAGCTGTTTAGTGAAACAGGCAGCAAGGTGATATTCGGATAGAAAAATGGATTGCTTTATGCTAGCAGCCCAAATTCTTTTTATTCAAGAAATCAATTTATCTGGATTTCTATCGCACCATTTTTCTTTATTACAAGTATTCTAACTATACTGTTCTTTTTAGGTTGGCTTCCTCAAGAAGTTTACGTTATTTTGGCCACCGTCCACGGAAGCGGCTGTGTGGGTGACTTTTATTGGTGCTATTTGTTAGTAAAAGAACCAAAAACAGTTAAGGTGGAAGACACCGAAGAGGGTTTTCGAATATATGAAAGCTAACTAGTCATTTTTCTGTGAGCTTGAAATATACGAAACGGCAACTAAATATCTATAGAAAAAATAATAATTATGAAAAGGGGAATAAAATTGAGTACAAAATTTATTTACAAAGCTTTAATGGAATGTCAAAACGAAAAACACTTAACAGCGCTATATTTAGGAGATGATTTTGAAAGTTATAATGCCGGCTATATTGAAGCAGTAACGGAAAATGATGTTCTTTTCCGTGCGCGACGGCAAGATGGGATTTTAGAAGGATGGATCGCTGTCCCTATTGAAGCGATTAATAAAATTGAGATGGGTACGAGTGATTTAAAGGCAGTTGAAGTTTATGGTCAGTCGTTGAATGAGATTTATGAGGAAACTTTTTTTAAGGGCGATACGCCAAAACGCAAACATTCGATTATGGAGATTGTTTCTGATTATTTGCTTCATTCTGGAGAAGTCACTACGATTGAGTTGCTTTGCGGGGAAGAATACTTAAATGGAATCGTTGTGGAAGATGATCTTTTTGGACTTAAATTAGAAGTTTATACGGATGAAGGTTCGTCTGATGGCGTAGCATGGATAAAAAAAGAGGATATCACAGGAATTCGCTTTGGTGGGAAATCTGAAAAGATCATTAAAAACTTCATGACTTCGGAAGGAAAATAATAAATATTTTATTTAAATCGTGTGAATAAGGAAAACCGTTTTGTTGGAGCATAGAAATGACTTTTAAGGTAATGACGCAGCAAGTCGCTTTTGAATTGCTTGAAAAATATTGGTACAAATGGGAGAAAAAGGAGAATAAAATTGAGCTTTTTTAAGAAAAAAAATAGCAACTAACGTCTTGGTTAATAAAAAAATATTTGAATACCCAGAATTTCCATTGTATTCGCTGAGGCATGATGTTTGGAACGGTGAATAGGAGGAAAGAAAGATAGAACGCACAGATTCTGTGCGTTCTATCAGAATAACATACCTCTAAAACTGCAATACAAGCATTGCATCAACAGAATCTGTTTTGGAACCATTCAGAATAACATACCTCTAAAACCAATATTTTAAAGAAGCACAAGATGGACGAGTTTTGGAACCATTCAGAATAACATACCTCTAAAACATGGCGGAGTAAAGGACGAAGCGTTAAGCCGTTTTGGAACCATTCAGAATAACATACCTCTAAAACGCGCGACAGGTGTTTCAGAGCTGAAAGAATGTTTTGGAACCATTCAGAATAACATACCTCTAAAACACGTCAGTCATAAAGGAGGCGTCGCGATCTGTTTTGGAACCATTCAGAATAACATACCTCTAAAACACGTCAGTCATAAAGGAGGCGTCGCGATCTGTTTTGGAACCATTCAGAATAACATACCTCTAAAACGCTTATGCACGTCAAGCAGTTGTTTCTCAAGTTTTGGAACCATTCAGAATAACATACCTCTAAAACCTCGGAAGTTTTCCAACGTTTCGTAATCGCAGTACTCGTACCTAGCAGAACTTCTATTCTGATGGTTCTTTTTCATCTTTTTTTTGTCAAGGATTGTTTCATTAAAATATGTAAATAAAGTTATGATTCTAAAGGCTATATTTCTCTTCTATTATACCAAATTCTCATTGCTAAAAATAAACTTTTCTAAAATAGTACAAAGCTTTGAAAAATTAAATGGAAAGGAAATATCTAGGCGGAGCTTGCTATGAAAGATAAGCTTGCCATAGTTTTCCGTAAGTTTGGGCATGAAAAAAGCGCCGAGAACAGCGCTACTTTAAAAGTTGGTTACGGACAAAGCCTTATTTTAACTTGCTATGTTATTCTGAATAATTCCAACAAGCTCATTGTATCAAATTTAATTTTTTTTGGCAATAGAAATGTTGAATAAATATCTAGATAGTATATAATTAAGTCAGAATTAATGAACAACTTTTGGTGAATAGGAGGCGTAGCTAGCTACGTGGTTGCGCGCTGCCGAAACAGAAATTTATTTTAAAAGAAAAGAGGCATCGAGATGAAAGATTATTCAATTAGTATGGATATTGGGACAAACAGTGTTGGCTGGGCAGTTTTAACGGAAGACTATAACCTTATAAGACGTAGAATGAAAGTTTCTGGTATGGCAAGTAAAGCGAGTGTGAAGAAAAATTTTTGGGGTGTTCGTTTGTTTGACGCTGGGCAAGTAGCGATGGATACACGGCTAAAACGGACAACTCGTCGTAGATTGCGTCGTCGAAAGAATCGTTTGAATTATTTGCAAGAAATTTTTGGCCCAGAAATGAACAAAGTAGATGAAAACTTTTTCGCACGACTGGATGAGAGTTATTTAGTTGTGGATGATAAAAAGAATGAAAGACACCCCATTTTTGGGACAATTGAAGAAGAATTGAGTTACCACCATGATTTTCCGACGATTTATCATCTTCGGAGGTCACTCGCAGATTCGGTAGATAAAGCAGATTTACGGTTGATTTATTTGGCTCTGGCGCACATTGTCAAATTTCGAGGGCATTTTTTGATTGAAGGGGATTTGAATTTGGAAAATACGTCAATCAAAAAAGCGTTTCATGATTTTATGAAATGTTATTATGATGATTTATCTGATTCTAGTGATGAAATGTCTGATGATGCCCAAGTAGAAGCCATTTTGAAGGATAAATTATCAAGATCGCGAAAAGCCGACGAATTGCTGAAACTATTTCCTGGTGAAAAATCGAATGGGCTATTGAATCAGTTTTTTAAATTGATGGTTGGCAATCAAGGGAATTTCAAATCGATTTTTAAATTAGATGAAGATGCTAAAATTCAATTTTCAAAGGAAACCTATGATGAAGACTTGGAAGAGTTGCTTGGACGTATTGGGGATGACTATGTCGAACTTTTTGCTGCGGCTAAGAATGTTTATGATGCGATGGAACTCGCGAACATTTTGACGGTCAATGACCGTGCAACAAGAGCTAAGTTGTCAAGTGCGATGGTGAAACGCTTTGATGAGCACAAAGCAGATTTAGCGACATTGAAAAAGTTTGTAAAAACGCATTTGCCTGATGAATATGAAACATTTTTTGTAGATGCAAAACAAGATGGTTATGCAGGATACATTGATGGCGGGACGACTCAGGCGGAATTTTACACCTTTTTTAAAGAAAAAACTAAGTGGACTTGCGGGAGCTCAGTTGTTTCTTGAAAAGATCGAACAAGAAGATTTTTTGAGGAAACAGCGGACATTCGATAATGGGGTCATTCCACACCAGATTCACTTGAAAGAGTTGCAGGCGATTATCAAGCAACAAGCGGCTTATTATCCTTTCTTGGCGGAGAATCAGGAGAAAATTGAATCACTTGTTACGTTTAGGATTCCTTATTATGTCGGTCCTTTGGCGAAAGATAACAGTCGATTCGCTTGGTTAGAGCGTACGACAGATGCGGCAATTCGTCCGTGGAATTTACAAGAAAACATTGATGTGGCGAATTCGGCAGTGAAATTCATCGAAAAAATGACGAATTTTGATACATATTTGCCGGAAGAAAAGGTACTGCCAAAACATAGCATGATCTATGAAAAATATATGGTTTATAATGAATTAACGAAGGTTTCCTATACGGATGATCGGGGAATTGTACAAAATTTTAATGGACAAGAAAAGCTGGCTATTTTTAATCGATTGTTTAAGGTTGAGCGCAAGGTAACTCGGAAAATGCTTGAAAATTATTTGAGCAATGTCTTTGGCTTAGAGAGTCCTGAAGTGAACGGGATTGAAACCTCCTTCAATGCTTCGCTCAAGTCCTATCATGATTTTATCAAATTGGGGATTTCTGAAGAGCTTTTAAATGATCCAAAAAATGAAGAAATGTTTGAAGAGATTGTTAAAATTTTGACTGTTTTTGAAGATCGCAAGATGATTCAAGCGCAATTAAGTAAGTATTCGGATCTTCTTTCAAAAGAAATTCTGAAAAAATTGGAGCGACGTCATTATACGGGATGGGGACGCTTTTCTAAAAAACTACTGGTCGGCATTCGCGATAAACAGTCGCAAAAAACGATTTTGGATTTTTTGATGAGTGATGATGGAGTTAAGAAAAATAGAAATCGAAACTTGATGCAACTCATTTCGGATAAGGATTTAAGCTTTAAGGAAATCATTGAAAAAGCAAGCGTTGACATATCTGCGGGAATTGATGAAATTGTTCAAGGATTACCAGGAAGTCCTGCTATTAAAAAAGGAATTTTGCAAAGCTTGAAAATCGTGCAAGAGTTAGTAGGGATTATGGGGTACGCGCCAAAAAATATTGTGATCGAAATGGCCCGCGAAACTCAAACGACAGCACGAGGAAGGAATAGTTCCAAACCCCGGTTGAAAAAATTAGAAGAAGCAATTCGCGAACTTAAAAGTGATATTTTAAAAGAAGATCCGGTGACAAATGCAGATTTGCAAGATGATCGTTTGTATTTGTACTACTTACAAAACGGAAGAGATATGTATACAGGTAAACCACTAGATATACATAAGCTCTCACAATACGACATCGATCATATTGTTCCACAGAGCTTTATAACAGATAATTCGCTTGATAATCGTGTGCTAGTAACTTCTGCTGGAAACCGTGGGAAATCAGATGATGTTCCTAGTATAGATGTAGTTAGGAATAGAAAGGTTTTCTGGAACTCACTTCATCGTGCGAAATTAATTAGTGATAAAAAATTAAATAATTTAACCAAAGCAGAACGTGGGGGATTGACAGAACGTGATAAGCTGGGCTTCATCAAACGTCAGCTTGTTGAAACGAGACAAATTACTAAAAATGTTGCGGGTATTCTTCATCAACAATTTAATGCAGAAAAAGATTCAGAGGGGAAGACCATTTTTAAAACTCAAATTATCACGTTGAAATCAGCATTAACTAGTCGTTTTCGACAAATGACTAAGCTATATAAGGTTAGAGAAATCAATGATTATCATCACGCACATGATGCTTATCTAAACGGTGTAGTAGCGAATGCTTTATTAAAGGTCTATCCAAAGCTTGCCCCAGAGTTTGTTTATGGAGATTACCATAAATTTGACCTTTTCAAAGATAATAAAGCAACAGAGAAAACTCGATTTTACTCGAATATTATGCGCTTTTTTGATACAGATAGAAGAGCCGATGAAAATGGTGAAATCGTTTGGCATAAAGAACGAGATATCAAGACGATCAAAAAAGTTTTAGGCTACCACCAAATGAATATTGTCAAAAAAGTTGAAGTGCAAACGGGTGGTTTTTCTAAAGAATCGATTTTGCCAAAAGGGCCTTCAAAAAAAACTAATTCCGCGTAAAAATGGATGGGATACAACGAAATATGGTGGTTTTGACAGTCCGATTGTGGCTTATTCGATCTTGCTTTCTCATGAAAAAGGAAAAAGCCGAAAAGTTACGCAAGAAATTTTAGGAATTACGATTATGGAACGAACAGCATTTGAAAAAGACGCCGCGCGCTTTTTGGAAAGTAAGGGATACGTTAGTCCAACTGTGCAACTGAAATTGCCTAAATATGCGCTTTATGAATTTGAAGATGGTCGGCGTCGTTTGCTGGCTAGTGCCGGTGAGGCACAAAAAGGAAATCAAATGATTCTGCCTAATCATTTAGTTGAATTGTTATATCACGCGAAAATTAGTACGGGCAATTCGACTGAAAAAGATAACAGTTTAAAATATGTGGAAGAGCATAAAGAGAGCTTTTCTGAGGTTTTGGTAGCAGTCAGTGAATTTGCCAAGAAATACACATTAGCTCATAAGCGATTAGAGCAGGTTGAAGAGTTGTACGAAAAAAAATAAAGATGCTTCTGCCCAAGAAATAGCGGCTTCGTTTGTTAACTTGATGCAACTCAATAAAATGGGTGCTCCAGCCAGTTTTGAGTTTTTTGGTAAAAAAATTGATCGTCACCGTTACACAAGCACAGCTGAGTTACTAAAAGCAACAATTGTTTATCAGTCTATAACAGGATTGTATGAAACAAGAAAGCGAGTGGATGAATAAATGGGTTGGCGCACGATCATTGTGAATCAGCATTCGAAATTAGCCTATAAAAATAACCATTTTATTTACCGAACATCTGGTAATCAAGAGTTAATTCATCTTTCAGAAATAGACGTTTTATTACTAGAAACGACTGATATTACGATAACAACAATGTTATTAAAAAGGTTGGTAGATGAAAATATTTTAGTTCTTTTTTGCGATGATAAGCGTTTGCCGATCGCTAAATTGCAACCTTTTTATGGTCGACATGATAGCAGTTTACAATTGACAAAGCAAATGGTTTGGAAAGATGCTGATAAAGCAGAGGTTTGGACAAAAATTATCTCCCAGAAAATTTTAAATCAAAAGCAGCACCTTGAACAACTTGAAAAATACGAAAAAGCTGAGTCACTGATGGAACTTCATAATTGTTTGGAACTGTTTGATCCCACGAATCGTGAGGGACACGCGGCGCGAATTTATTTTAATAGTCTTTTCGGAAATGATTTTACTAGAGAAGAAGAATTACCTATTAATGCTGGTTTGGATTATGGGTATACGCTACTAATGAGTATGTTTGCTAGAGAAATTGTAAAATCTGGTTGCCTTACACAACTAGGGTTAAAGCATGCTAATCAATTCAATGATTTTAATCTAGCGAGCGACATTATGGAACCTTTCCGCCCGTTAGTCGATCAAATTGTCTATGAAAATAGGAAAGAGGAATTTTTAGTTATAAAGCGAAGACTATTTGAATTATTTACAAATAATTATCTTTATAATGGTCATAATATGTTCTTAACCAATATAGTGAGTGATTATACAAAGAAAGTGATTAAAGCACTGAATGGAGAAGTGGGAACAGAAAGGATTCCTGAATTTGGGATATGAGCTATCGCTATATGAGGATGATTTTGATGTTTGATATGCCAACTGAAACTGCTGAAGAGAGAAAAGCGTACAGAAAGTTCCGTAAGTTTCTAATAAACGAAGGGTTTATTATGCATCAGTTTTCCGTTTACAGTAAAATTTTATTAAACAATACTGCTAATACTGCAATGGTAAGTCGATTAAAGCAAAATACGCCCAAAAAAAGGTTTGATTACGTTGCTTACGGTCACAGAAAAACAATTTTCAAGAATGCTTTATTTAAGTGGCGTACAAGATGTGAGTGTTGCAAATACAGACGCAAGGATAATTTTTTTAGGGGAGGATTATGATGAATCTTAATTTTCCGTTGCTCGATGAACCAGTTAAAATCTTTGCTGGTACCTTGCTTGTGGTAGAAGATGTAAAGGTGTTTTCGAGTATTATACAGAAGCTTTATCAATATGAAGAAGCGAATGATTTGAAATTGTTTGATGATAAATATCAAGCCCTGAAATCTTCTGAGTTAATGCTGATCACTGATGTTTTGGGGTTCGATGTCAATTCACCTACCGTTTTAAAGCTCATTTATTCTGATTTGGAAAAGCAGTTAAATGAAAAACCAGAAGTGAAGTCGATGATTGATAAGTTAACGTCTACAATTAGTGAACTCATTGGTTATGAACTATTAGAGCATGAACTTGATTTAGAAGGTGATGAAATAACCATTTTAGAGTTATTTAAGTCTCTTGGAATCAAGATTGAAACACAAAGCGACACGATTTTTGAAAAGCTTATGGAGATTCTTCAAGTCTATAAATATTTATCCAAGAAAAAACTTTTAGTTTTAATAAATATTTGCTCGTATTTAACAAAAACAGAAATAGTGGAGATTCTGGAGTATATTTCATTAAATAGTGTTGAGGTATTGATCATTGAGCCGAGAAGGGTTGATGGGTGTATTCAATATATTTTGGATGAAGATTACTTTTTAAGCACTGAGGATTTAGTCGAGTGAATAGACAACTTGAATAGCAGTCGATGTTTCTAAGAAGTCAAGAAAGAGTATGTTCTTTGAAAGCGGAAATATGAAAAAGGAACCATTAGAATTGAAGTCCTTGCTAGGGACGAGTAGCGCGATTACGAAATATCGGAAAAAACTTTCCGAGGTTTTAGAGCTGTGTTATTCTGAATGGTTCCAAAACTTACTTTAACGTCTCCACTGATTATTTACTGTTTTAGAGCTGTGTTATTCTGAATGGTTCCAAAACAAACGGTATACTATTCATTTTTGCGTAGCTGTTTTAGAGCTGTGTTATTCCAAACAAATTCAAGCCGCTTGCTGCATTTGCCTATTTGCACCTGAAGCAAGCGGTTTTCCAATAAAATAAGAATTTTGTTCCGCAAATGTGTCGTTTTTTTTAAACAAAGAGTCAAAAAAAAGCATTTTTTTGTATGCGCTTACTGCGTTGGTATTGCTTTCGTATAGGAGTCGTGGTAAGATGATTACTGTAGCGCAGAGATACTGTTTTTTTAGTTGTGCTTTCCTTCAAAATATTCTATGATAGAAAGTGAATAGAGTATGAAGGGAGCAACTGATATGATTGATTTTTACTGGTATCCAAAATGTTCAACTTGCCGGAAAGCGAAAGCTTGGCTTGATGAAAATCAAGTGAAGTATAATCAAATTGATTTGGTTGAAACGCCGCCAACTGAGGAAAAGCTAAAAGCACTTTGGCAAAAAAGTGGTTTGCCACTGCGTCGTTTCTTTAACACAAGTGGAATTAAATATCGCGAGCTCGGTCTTAAAGACAAACTTGAGGATATGCCGGAGGATGAAGCGTTCAAGCTGCTTGCTTCTGATGGGAAACTCATCAAGCGCCCGCTTACAACGGACGGAACTAAGGTAACACTCGGCTTTAAAGAACAAGAATTTGAAGCTGATTGGAAATAATTTAGCGTATCAGGAAAGAGAGAAAAAGGAGGAATTTTTAAAATGGCTGTGAATATACCAGAAACTTTAAAGTACTCAAGTGACGATGAATGGGTGAAAAAAGACGGCGATACATATCTGATCGGAATCACGGATTTTGCACAAGATCAGTTAGGGGACATTGTATTCGTTGAGCTTCCTGAAGTTGGCGATGAATTTGACAAAGATGGTGGATACGGAAGTGTTGAATCGGTTAAAACGGTTTCTGATCTTCTTGCACCGATCGCTTGTAAAGTCGTTGAAGTGAATCCGGCTCTTGAAGATGCACCGGAAACACTAAATAGCGATCCATACGGCGAAGGCTGGATTTTGAAAGTAGAAGCAACAAATGAAGCAGATTTAGATGAACTGCTTTCAAGTGGAGATTACCAAAAACGCGTTGATGAAGCGTAAGTAATAGACAGCAAAAACCGGTTCCTTTCGTGGAGCCGGTTTTTCTTAAGTGGAAAGGGGAACGAAAATGCTTGCTTTTGGAAAACAGGAACTTGAAGCCGTCCTTGAAGAAAAACGGGATCAGCTTCTCTTTTTTTATACACCGATGTGCGGCGGGTGTCAGGTTGCTCGTGAAATGATTGAACTCGTGTTAAAAGGGGAGGCGGGGCTTCAAATCGCCGAAATTGACCTTAACTATATCCCAGATTATGCGAGTCAATTTGAAATTGAATCGGTTCCTGCGCTTGTCGCGATTCGAAATGGCGAGCTTATCGCTAAGCGCTATGAAATCAATAATGTGATGGATGTCTTTGAATTCACTTCCAAATTTGCCTAAAGGAAAAACTTTTTCCTTCTCGATATAGAGCTGAACACTACTAAAAAGATTGCTGTAGACCCAAAGCGGCAGGCTGTGATAAGATAACTACGGCAAAAAGTTCTGGGGGTTTGAAATGGAAGCAAGTCATGTAGAAAAACATAAAAAATTTAACGATTCTTTCGGTGATAAGTAACTTTGTGATTGTTGTTTTGAAATTGATTATTGGTTTCTTAACGGGATCAGTCGCTGTTATTTCAGAGGGGATCCATTCATCAATGGATTTATTTGCCTCCATCATCACTTTTTTTTTCGCTCCGGATTTCTGGGCGCCCGGCCGATGAGGATCATCCTTACGGGCATGGTAAAGCGGAAAATATCGCGGGGACAATTGAAACGTTGCTGATTTTTGTAGCGGGGATTTGGATCATCACAGAGTCCATCGACAAGTTTTTTAATCCGCATGAAATTAGACTGCCGATGCTTGGAATCGGGGTTATGGTGCTTGGCGCACTCATCAATTTTGTCGTTTCTCGCATCATTAAACGGGCTGCAGATAAGGCGAACTCAGTTGCGATGAAATCGAATGCGCTTCATCTATATACGGATGTGTTCACTTCGCTTGGGATTGCGTTCAGTTTGCTCTTAGTTCATTTGACGGGTTGGCTGTTTCTGGATCCGATTATTGCCATTTTAACGGCGATCTATATCATGTATGAAGCCTTTAAATTGCTGAAGGAGTCTTTCCCGCCGCTTATGGATCAAAGGTTATCACGCAAAGAAGAAGCGGAAATCAAACGGATTATTTTAGCGCATCAAGATGAGTTTATTGAATTTCACGATTTTCGCTCGCGGCGTGCTGGGGCAGAAGAATATATTGATTTTCATCTGGTCGTGCCATCCGAGATGACGATCGAGACGGCGCATACGCTTTGCAATGAAATTGAAAAAGAAATTTATGACTTTTACTCGAAAGCACAGGTTTTGATTCATCTTGAGCCAGAGGAAGAGCGCATTTATAGTTAAAGGAAAAGTTTAATTTTTACTAAAGAAATCTGATTCGGATTTCTTTTTTTCTTGGAGTGGTGATACAATGAGACTAACAAATTAGAGGAGCGATCTTAATATGACAGCCATCTTAATTGCGGATGATGATAAAGAAATTGTAGATTTGGTGCAACTCTATCTTCAAAATGAAGGCTATGAGATTTATCAGGCTTATGACGGGGAAAGAGTTTTAGAACTTGTGAATGAGCGGGAATTCTCGCTTGTGATTTTAGATATCATGATGCCGAAACTAGACGGGCTTGAGGTTTGTCGCAGAATGCGAAGCGATGGGATTTTAACTCCGATTTTGATGCTGAGCGCGAAAGCAGAGGATAATGACAAGATCATGGGCTTACTTACAGGGGCGGATGATTACATGATAAAACCTTTTAACCCGCTAGAACTTTCGGTACGGGTGAAGGCGATTTTGCGACGCATCAAGCAAATGCAACAAGGCGCCAAGCCGGAAAGTCAGCATCTCGTGATTGGCCCGATTGAAATTAACCGCGATCAACATATTGTGACGGTTTCTGGAAGTGAACTGCATTTAACGACTTCAGAGTTTGATATTCTCTACTTGCTTGCAAGTGAACCTGGGCGGGTCTTTAGCTCGGAATATATTTTCGAAAAGATTTGGCAGGAGCAAGCTTTTGGAGCAAGCAAGACGGTCATGGTTCACATTAGTAACTTGCGTGATAAAATGCGGGTTGCGATGGGTGGCGAGAATGTCATCAAAACGATTTGGGGAGTAGGATATAAAATTGAAATTTAAACGTTGGTTGAAACATGTGATGCACGTGATGCGACCGTGGCAAATTATTTTTATTTGCGATTTTATCTTGGTTTATAGCTTCATTTGCCCTTCAAACCATTTATTTATGGTTGCTTTCGATTCGTGATGATTCGGTGGTTTTGCGTGGCTTAAATGATTCGTTCATTGACTTGTTTGGGCGCGGAAAATATAACAATATTGTAGAATCTCCCACTTTGATTCTTGCGAAATATGTGTTGCTAATTTTTATGGCGTGGTTTGTTTTTTATCTTTTCTACCGGTTTATGCGCGGGCGGGCGCTGAAAAATCAGCTTCGGACGATTAATTTTGCGCTTGGTACTGACAGGGCGGTGGATACGTCGAGCCTTGTTCCAGAAATCCGCGAACTGGAGACGAATATCGAGAAGATGCGTGCTCGGCAGAAAAATTTGATGGAGCAGGAGCAGGAAGCGCAGCAAGCGAAAAATGATTTGATTACGAATGTCTCACATGATTTGCGCACGCCGCTTACGTCGATTCTTGGCTATTTGAGTTATATTCACGATGATCGTTACCGCGATGAAGTGGAGCTCAAATATTATACGGACCTAGTCTACGATAAGGCGCGCCATTTGCATAAGTTGATTGATGACTTATTTTCGTATACGCGACTTGAAAGCCCGGATTATTTGCTTGCGAAAGACCGGCTTGATATGGTTGAACTTTTGCGACAGCTCGTTTTGGAGTTTGACGGATTGGCGCGGGAAAAAGGAACGGAAATTGTGGAGCTTTATCAGGCGGAAAATTTGCTTGTAAATGGGGATGGCAATCAAATTATGCGGCTGTTTGAAAACTTGTTTTCAAACGCGCTTCGCTATGGCAGTGATAGCGGAAAAATTGAAGTTGCGGCTCGCGAGGAAGGGGACTGGGCGGTGATCGATGTGACAAATTTCGGAGAAGAAATTCCGGCGCTTGATTTGCCTCATTTGTTTGAGCGGTTTTACAAAGTGGATAAAAATCGGACGACAACGGGGACGGGGCTTGGGCTTGCGATTTCGAAGTCGATTGTGGAACGTCACGGCGGTCTTGTGACAGCGACAAGCAAAAACCGGAAGACGACTTTTACGGTAAAATTACCGCTACTCAATCTTTAAACTTTCTTATCTTTTTCTTTCTTTGCGATTTAGTTTGGAAAGGTAAACTAGAATGCATGAGGGGGAGAAAGTGATGACCAAGAAAAACCTGACGATTCTTGCGGTTGCGATTTTAACGGTCTTGGCAGTTTTTTATTTTGTAAGTCAAACGGTTGTTCAGCATATGTACGGTGAAATGGCTGAACAAAAGCTATCCGCCGAAAGCTTTGACGGAGGAAGCGATGCGATAAACGTTACAAATTTTACTTTCGTAGATAAAAACGTGTAATTTACTGTTGACAAACGGTTCTTCAAAATGTAAGATAAAAAAATAGAGGATAACTACAATCCAAACAAAATAGTTCCAAATTCTTATCCAGAGTGGTGGAGGGAAATGCCCTGTGAAACCCAGCAACCTAAGTGTTTTTTACTTAAGGTGCTAATTCATGCAGAACGAATGGTTCTGAAAGATGAGAAGAAAGCGAAGTTGAATTTATTCATGCCTTTCTGCTCATGCAGGAAGGCATTTTTAGTTTATGAGGGAAAAGGTGAGGCAAAATGATAACGCTCCAGAACGTAGTAAAAGATTATCTAGCACGTAAAAATCGCGTGCGTGCAGTTGATGATGTGAGCCTTGAGATTGCTGATGGCGAAATTTTCGGCGTCGTGGGCTATTCCGGGGCAGGAAAAAGTAGTTTGATCCGAATGTTTAACGGACTCGAACTACCAACTGCAGGCGATGTAATAGTGGACAACAAAAAAAATCAGTCAAATTAGAGGGCGGGAACTTAGAAAAGCGCGGCAAAAAATCGGGATGATTTTCCAGCATTTCAACTTGCTCTGGTCGCGAACAGTATTTGAAAACATTGCTTTTCCGCTTGAAATTGCCGGAGTGAAACGAGCAGAACGAAAAGAACGTGTGCAAGAATTGATTCAACTTGTAGGGCTTTCTGGGAAAGAAAATGCTTATCCATCCGAATTAAGTGGCGGTCAAAAGCAACGTGTCGGGATTGCACGAGCGCTTGCCAATGATCCAGATGTGCTACTTTGTGACGAAGCAACGAGTGCGCTTGATCCACAAACGACAGATGAAGTTTTGGATCTCTTGCTTGATATTAACAAGCGCCTTCATTTAACCATTATCGTGATTACGCATGAAATGCATGTCATTCGTAAAATCTGTAATCGAGTTGCGGTTATGGAAGCGGGGAAAGTTGTGGAGCTTGGGGATGTGCTAGAGGTTTTTAAACATCCTAAACAAAATGTTACGAAGCGCTTTATCGAACAAGTGACAGAGTCGGATGAAACAGAAGAAATCATCCACCTTTTGCTAACTAATTATTCAGAAGGCCGACTTGTGAAGTTGCTCTTTATGAGCGAGAATGCGACCCAGCCGGTTATCTCACAAGTAGCTCAAGCACATGATGTGGCTTTAAATGTCTTACATGGAAGCTTAACGCAAACACAAAACGGTGCTTACGGAACGCTTTATGTGCAGATTCAAGGCGCAGACGAAGAAATTGAAAAGACGATTGAGTCGCTACGTGCGGCGAAAGTAGAAACGGAAGTGATTGAAGGATGAACGCATTTTTTAGCGATATTGACTGGACAGCTATGTGGGGTTACACGAAAGACACCTTGTACATGACGATTATTTCGCTGATTGCCGTCTTTGTCCTCGGCATTTTGCTTGGTCTCTTGCTGTTTTTAACGAACCACAAACAAAATATTTTTGCAAGAATGTTATATTGGGTGACGGCGGTCCTTGTGAATGTATTCCGCTCAATTCCCTTTATCATTTTAATCGTCTTACTTCTTCCGGTTACAAGCGCCGTGATTGGGACGATCATTGGCCCGAAAGCCGCGTTACCAGCTTTGATTATTTCAGCAGCTCCCTTCTATGCGCGTATGGTTGAAATTGCTTTCCGTGAAGTGGATAAAGGCGTGCTCGAAGCGGCAAAGGCTATGGGTGGCGGCTTATCGACCACTATTTTCAAGGTGCTTATCCCAGAAGCGTTACCAGCACTCATTTCTGGTATTACCGTTACGGCGATTTCACTTGTTGGTTTTACTGCGATGGCGGGGATCATTGGTGCCGGCGGATTAGGAAATGCCGCTTATCTGGAAGGCTTTCAACGGAACCAGCCAGAAATTACGATTGTAGCAACGATCATCATTTTAATTATTGTTTTCATTTTTCAATTCATCGGCGATTTACTTACGAAAATCGTGGATAAACGATAAAAAAGGAGCGTGTCAAAATGAAAAAAGTTTTAAGTGCATTATTTGTTTTTAGTTTAGTTTTAGTCCTTGCAGCTTGTGGCGGGAACGCTGACAAGAAAGGTTCGGGAGACAGTAAGGAATTAGTTGTTGGAGCTTCGAATACTCCGCATGCGGAAATTTTAGAGCAAGCCAAACCGATTTTGAAAAAAGAAGGGATCAACCTTAAAATTGTAACGTATCAAGATTATGTACTTCCAAACAAAGCTCTAGAAGAAGGCGAAATTGATGCAAACTATTTCCAACATAAACCGTACTTAGAATTAGAAGAAAAAAGAAAAAAGGCTATAAATTTGCGGATGTAGGCGCGATTCATATTGAACCAATGGGGATTTATTCGAAGAAAGTGAAAAGCTTGAAGGATTTAAAAGATGGCGCACAAATCTTGCTATCGAATAGTAAATCTGACTGGCCTCGTGTGATTGGCATTTTCGTTGATGAAGGGCTCTTAACACTAAAAGATGGTGTGAAGCCTGAGGATGCGACGTTTGACGATATTAAAGACAATCCGAAGCATTTGAAATTTAAATATGATTTAGATCCAGCTTACTTGATGACGGCATACAATCATGAAGAAGGCGATGCTGTAGCAATCAACTCAAACTTTGTTGTGGATCAAAACTTGAACCCAACGAAGGATTCGATTGCGATTGAAAGTAAAGATTCACCATATGCCAACATTGTGGTAACGAAAGAATCGAATAAAAACAATAAAAACATTAAGAAACTTGTAGAAGTCCTTCATTCGAAAGAAATTCAAAACTGGATCACAGATAAATGGAAAGGCGCAGTAGTTCCAGTTGATAAATAAACGAAAATAAAAAGCGAAAAGCAGAGGAAATCCATTTTCAAATGGGGCCTTTGCTTTTCGCTTTTTTTAGGTCGATGCCAGTCTTTAAATCGAAGCAAAAACCGCCTTTTTAGGCGGTTTAGTAAATTTGAATGCGTCCTAGCGGGTTGCTTCTAAATACTTTTTCAATCCATCAGAGATAGCTTTATCCAGCTCTTTTTTATTTACGATTTTATTTTCCTCAGGCATCTTCTGTACTACTTCAAAAGGAAGTGCTTCAATGTCAGTTGAAAAGTCGAACAGCGTTTCATTTCCAGCGGCAGTACGCAAGGTTCGGATTTTTAAATCCTTGAATTTGCTATCTGCATCCTGCGCCAAGGTTAATTGTACGGATAAGTCTTCATCTTTTGCTGCCACCAGTTTTTTCATTTCAGCTTTGCTCGTTTCCTTTAAGTCACTCCAAATGCGTTTGGCTTCGGTTTTAGAAATTTCTTTTCCTGTGGATAGCAGTCGAACGGCAGCGTCATCTTTATCCCATACTTGCATCACTTCGCTCGCAAGTTCGCTCAAGTCCTGCTTGTCTAATTGAAGCGATATTTTGCGTCCTTTTTCTTGCTTAAAGTCGCTTTCATCCATTTGATTGAGGAAATCATATAAGACTTGTAGCGTTTCTTTTTCGAGTCGACGGATTTCGTTTGCTTGTTTTTCAGCTGCTACTTGGTTGATTGTGAATCCAAGTAAATTTTGCGCTGTTTCATAGAAATCAAGATATTTAGCTTTGAGTGCGGTGTTATGTGCTAAAACAAAATCGAGAATTTCTTGTCCGTCTTTACCAAAAACTTGTTTGCTGTCTTCATTTAGTTCATAAAGTGTATTAACCGGTATATAGACACGACCTGTTTTATTGTTTTGCAAGGCTTCAAAATGGAATGGAACTCTGCTTTTATAGACATTCACATCGGCAAAGGTTGTTTTTTGTTTTTCATCAATTGAAACTTTAGCAGATAGTGAATCGCCTTTTTCTAAGTTTTTAAAAAGAGCATTTTGCCCGTGATTAACAAATTCATTCATTGTAGTTTGAACATTTAAGGTATATTGTTCATTTAAACTAAATTGTCGTAATGTGGATGTAAAGTTCGATTTAGGGGAACTGCATCCAGATAACGTTGTGAAAAGCAATAAAAGAGCAAGCCCCAGACTTATTGCTTTCTTCATATAAATCTCCTCCAAAGCGGATTTGTTTCACAATTTGTTCGATTGTTACAATACAATTAGATTGTTTCAATTGTGTTACGCCACAATAAACAATAGCATAGCAAGCAAGAGATTACAATGCTTTTTGCAAAAAAAGGTTCATTTAGGGGCAGGAAATGAACCTTTTGAAAAAACTGATATAAAAAACAGCCCGTTGCAGGGCTGCTTTTTAGAAAGAAGCAATTTCGCGGGCACGCTTTCGATACACGTTTAGAAGTTCGGCTGGCATTTTTCGGATAGTTAATTCCTCCCCAAGAAAAAATAGCCAATGAACAAGTTCGCGAAGCTCTGCCTCATCATGCGTATCAATTTCTGTTTTTAAAACAGCACTCGTTTGATAAGGATCCATATAGGAAAGAGAAAATTTAAGTGGATGGTATTTTTTGAATTGACTGATAGCCTTAGCGCCGAGTTCAAGGTGCAAGTTTTCTTGTCGTGCTTTTTTTTGCTAGTTGGGCAAGTATTTTCTTTTTTGAAGGCCATTTTTTATTCTTATAACTTTGAACGGGATTAACGGATTCAATTTCATCAACGGTTTGCATTTTTTTTAGTTTCGTGATGGAAATCATAATATTCTAACCACCAAACGGATTTTTCGTTATAGAGCCGCAATGGACAAATAAGATGACTTACTCCATTTAACCAGATTTCTAAATGTTCTTCGTAGAGCGAGAGTTGGATCAACTCTTCAAGTATTGGCTGAGGCAAGTCACTTAGATCTAGCAAATCCGGATTATTAGGGTTTGTGCCCTCAAAAAATAACAATTGATTCAAGACGACGAGATCATCTTGCTGATTTTTAGAAATCAAACCCAGGAGTTTCTCGGCTAAAGATTGACGACTTCGCAAAAATGGTAGTTGCTGGTTTCGCGTCGCCATGAAAGCAACGACTAAAGCTTTAATTTCATTATCTGTAAAGCGAATGGGCGGGAGAATCGAATTGTTCATTACTGAATAACCGCCACTTCTCCCGACTTCAGCTACAAGTGGTAAGCCGATTTGCTCAATTTCTCGTAAATCACGGATCGCAGTGGAGCGAGAAATTTGAAATTCTTCCATGATTTCAGCGATAGTAAAGTGGGCGCGATTGTTGATATAACGCATGATGGTATTAATTCGTTCAACTTTTTGCATTAGAACCTCCTAAATAGTGTCATCTTTTGAAATCTTTTGTTTGTATTATAAGACTATCAAATAGAAAAGCCAACTGTTTGATGAATAGATGAGAAGGAAGGGATAAAGAATGGCAGATTACAAGCTAGAAACAAAAGATGAATTTACAGTGTTAGGGATTGGCACGGAGTTGGTTAGTGATTACCGCGATTTTGAAGGGATTAATCGTGAGAAACAAGCATTTTGGGCGACTATCAAACAAGATGGGCGGCTTGAGAAACTAAAACAAGTGGCATCAAATGCATACTTATTTGCTGTAAATGAAGCGGTTAACAATAAAATGATGTATTATGCGGGAGTTTTAACAGAAGAAAATTTATCAGATGCTACTCGAATGATTCAGTTTCCAAAAGGGGAATATGTTGTTGTAGGTGGGGAAGCAGCAACAACTGAAGAACTTAGTAACACGCTTGCTGGAATCGCTTTTGGGCAAGTCTTATCAGAAGTAGAAGGTGTTGCTTATGTAGGCGGGCCAAATGCAGTCGTTGAGATGGGCGAACGAGACGGGCGTGTTTATGGAGAAATCTGGATTCCAGTTGTGCAAAAATAACGACAAGGCATGTGTTTAATTGATTTTAATTCATAAAAAGAAGTCGCTTCAGCCCTATTTGGCTTGAAGCGACTTCTTTTTTTATTAGTGTTTGTTTTTGTGATACTGGTAGATAAATCGAACGGTTTGTTCTTTTTTAGTGAAGCTTCCTTTGACGTTCTTTGGATAACTTACTAATTTATAGCCTTTAATGCTTTTGGCTTTTGCGTGGTAACGCTCACCCACTTTACCGGTCAAAATTTTAGATGGAGCGAGTGTTTTGCCATTCTTATCTTGATAAGTGACTGTGACGTTTCCAGCACGTTCTGGTTTTTTCTCGTAAACATAAGTGATCGTTTGCGAGTGCTGTTTAAATTTACCAGAAGCTTGTCCGATGACCTTTTTAAAGCTATAGCCATCAATTTTTTTTTCGCTCTGTTTGATAGCGGTCCCCAATGTTTCCTTTTAACTGGACATCATCAAGAAGTTTGTTGCCCCGTGTGTCTTGGTAACGAACCGTTACAGTGGCTTGCTTCTGACCTGAATCTTTACCTAAATTTTCAAATAGGCGGATAGCAGTGAAAATCTTGTCATTATTGGCTGCTCGGTTCTGCTCGATTTTTGCTAAATATGTTTTTAGTTCAGCTCTTGCTTTTGTTGTCCCTTGTTGCGGATTACTATTTAGCGCTTCATTGATCGTGTTTTTAATGAAACGAACATCGTCATTTGTGTATTCAATACTTGCTGCATCTTTGTTTGCAAACGAAGTGATGACTCTTTCAAGTTCACCGAAAGATGGTTTATTACGTGTGTCGCGCCATTCTGTTGATCCCCACATGGAATTTGCAAATAAGTTGATTCGTGGATAGAGTGTTTTCGTCAAAATATATTCTGGTGCGAATCCGTTTGCATCGTCCCAAATCGGGAAGAATTGTCCTTTGCTTTGTAGTAGTTCTTGGTCAGTTAAGTTTTCAGCAGGATTGAATCCGCGAGAATAGGTGCTTGAGAACCACTCATTATAAAGTTTTTCAGGTAGCGGGCGATCGAGTTTGTCATTTTCTGGCCATAAATCGTGATACAAGTCAGAGGCTGAACCAACCACTTTATAGCCTTGGCTGATTTTTTCTTTGGCAGTAGTTGAGCCGTAAATAGTTCCAGCCCAAACGTCAACTGTGATGCGCTTATCAAGTGGAATAACTGCGTTACTATCACCAATCAAATTGTCATTCCAAACGAAGACCGTTTTGCCTTCATCTAGAAACGGTTTCGCCATTTCATTTAGGAAGAGCCTTAAAGCATCGTACTGGTCTGCATTTTGATTGCCTGATTCTTTTTGTGCCCATTTTGCAAGTTTTCCTTCAGGGTCTTCAAAATTTTTCGTTTGGAAGTATTCGTCTCCACCGATGTGGACGATATTTGAATCGAATAAATCGAATGCTTCCTTATAGAGATTAGCCATGTATTCTCTTACTTCAGGATTTGAAAAGTCAAGAGCACGTGAATCTTCACCTGGATTGAGTAGCCAATCGGCGTCAAAGTAGATTCCGTCTTGCTCAGAGTGCCCAGGAAGGTCAACTTCTGGAATAACTTCGATGTTACGAGCACGTGCATAGCGAACAAGGTCTTGAATTTCTGCTTTCGTCCAGTATCCGCCGTAAGTATCTACAAATTGGGGAGCCACTTTCGACTCGTAGCGAATTCCTTCATTATCTTTTAAACGAAGCTGCAGTTTGTTCATTTTAAGTTCTGCCATTTGATCGACCGTCTTTTTAAGCCAATCCATCGAATAATAGCGCCGTCCAGAATCGACTTGTAAGCCACGAATTTCTTGGTCGGTGTAATCTTCAACAGTTCCCGCAGGAAGCCAGTCCCGTTGTCTTAAAGCTTGAAGGAGGGTCATCGTACCATTTTGTATGCCCGTTAAGTTACTCGAATGAAGTTCTACTTTTTCCTTTGAGATATTGATTTCGTAAGCTTCTTTTCTAGAAACGGGGGTGTCGGTTTTGAGAGCATAACTAATAGGCGCTTCAGTTATGTAAATACCCGAACGCTTTTTGTGTTTGCTATTAGTAATCTTAACCGAGTAAGATTTAATTATTCCCTCTTGTTTTAACTTCTGCGCAAGTGTTTTCGCTTGGGTGAAAGTATTTTTAGAGGCATAGAAGTCCGTATGTTTTTTGTTCAGTTGAAAGGCTGGATCATCATTTTTCGTAAAGTTTTTAATAAGTGGCATCGTTATAGGAAATTCATTAGCTGTAGCTGGTTTATAGTCGATTGTTTGAGTGACAGTAGAAGGCTCTTTAGCAACTTCTTCAACTGAAAAATCATCCACGTAAAAGACACTCGCAAAATTAAAGTCTGGACTCCAGTTTGTTAGGGCAAAAAGATAAAGTTCCGTCGTGCGTGGTCCTGTTGTAATTGTGAAAGTATCTTGTTCCCATGCGTTCGATTTCGTTTTGTAATTGTGATATACGGAATTCAGTTGACCGCTTTTCCAGTTCTTACTTCCTTCTGTATCAAGCACGCCAAGTCGTATATCCGCACCGCTTTCATTGAAATAATACATCGAAATTTTATACTGCGTATTTGGTTTCACGTTTTTTACGACTTGGTTAACAGACCCTTTGCTACCATTAAATTGCCATAGCGGATATTTTGGATCTGCTTTGTCAGGCGCTTCATTCCCAATTTTTAAAGCGAAATTGCCTGAATGTACTTTCCCATTTAATGAAGTAACTCGTTCAGCTTTATACGTTTGAGTTGCATTTTTTTTCAAGCGGTCTTTCGAATCCACCGTTGCTGATAGCTGCTTTTTCTTCTGCATGCGCGTGATTAGCTCCTAAAAATAAACAAGCGGCAAATAGTGCGATAATCAAAGTTCTCTTTTTCATGTTCTCCCTTTCCCTCCTCTTATTTAAAATCCGTTTGCTAATTTCTTCGTTGTCAGTAAAACGCTTACATAAAAAATATAGCAAAAGTTTGACTTTTATGCAATAAGTTTATACTTTTTATTTTTATTTGAGAAAAAGTTCACAGTGGTTTTAAAAATATGAGTTGAAAGATTCTCAAATGTAGTTTAACGATGATAATCATTTATAAGCTAGCAATTTCGACTTTTTAATAGTAAAATGAAGGAGGTAAAACGTGCAGCGCATTTTTATTGGTTGCGATTAGATTAGAATTATACTAAACTGAGATTATGCGAAAAAGCATGAACAAACGATAGGGAGGGTATTTTTTAATGTCGACACTAAAGATCCAAGATTTACATGTTGAAATAGAAGGAAAAGAAATCTTGAAAGGTGTGAACCTTGAAATTTCTACAGGAGAAATCCATGCGATCATGGGGCCAAACGGGACAGGGAAATCCACGTTGTCTGCGGCGATCATGGGGCATCCGAAATATGAAGTTACTCAAGGAACGATTACACTGGACGGCGAAGATGTACTGGAAATGGAAGTAGATGAACGCGCTCGTGCAGGGCTTTTCCTTGCAATGCAATACCCAAGTGAAATCAGCGGTGTAACAAATGCTGAGTTTATTCGTGCTGCTATTAATAGCCGTCGTGAAGAAGGAAAAGAAATCCCGCTTATGCAATTTATCCGCAAGCTTGATGACAAGATGGAATTGCTTGATATGGATGAAGAAATGGCTGAACGCTATTTAAATGAAGGCTTTTCTGGTGGGGAGAAAAAACGTAACGAAATTTTGCAACTTCTCATGATTGAACCAGAAATTGCTATTCTTGATGAAATTGATTCAGGGCTTGATATTGATGCGCTTAAAGTGGTATCAAAAGGCGTGAATGCGATGCGCGGCGAAGGCTTTGGTTGCTTGATCATCACGCACTATCAACGTCTTTTAAATTATATCGAACCTGATTTTGTACATGTAATGATGCAAGGGAAAGTCGTGAAAGAAGGCGGCCCAGAACTTGCGAAACGCCTAGAAGCAGAAGGTTACGATTGGATCAAGCAAGAGCTTGGTATTGAGTTTGAAGAGGAAGAAGAAACACTCGAACAAAACTAAGGAAAGTGAGGCTAAAATCATGACGGAAAATACGGTTTTAAAGGATGATTTTATCCGCACTTTTTCTGAAGGCGCTGGCGAACCAAAAGCTTTTACAGATCTTCGCATAGCGAACTGGAAATCGGCAGGGGAGCTTAGCTTGCCTTTTGTGGATAAAACAAAAATCGATCGCTGGAATTTTACGAAGTTTGACACCTACCAAGCCTTTGAAAATGGCATAACGGATGAAGGGCTTGCGGATAAAGTAGCGAGCCTTGTGGATCTAGATAATAAAGAGGCTAATTTTTATGTACAAGTGGATACGCATCCGGCGAAACTTCAGCTGAGTGCTGAATTAAAAGCGCAAGGTGTGATTTTTTCAGACATTTTTACTGCCCTAAAAGAACATGAAGAGCTTGTCATGAAGTATTTCATGACGCAAGCCGTTCAAAGTGATGAACACAAACTCACTGCTTTCCACGCGGCATTAGTCAATGGCGGAGCATTTCTTTATGTGCCGAAAAATGTGGAGATCAAAGAGCCGATTCAAGCGGTATTCGTACAAAAAGATGCTTCCCTTCCGCTTGTAAACCATGTGTTGCTCGTTGCAGACGATAACAGTTCTGTCACTTACGTGGAAAACTATGTGACACTCGATGAAGATTCAAAGGGTGTTGTGAATGTGATTGAAGAAGTAATCGCAAATCGCGGTGCGAAAATCACTTTCGGTGCTGTTGATAATTTGTCGAGCCACGTGACGACTTATATGAATCGTCGTGGTCATATTGGCGCAGATAGTCGGATTGAGTGGGCACTTGGCTTAATGAATGACGGCGATACGATCAATGAAAATGTAACGAACTTAATGGGAGACGGTTCTTCGGGCGATGTGAAGACAGTGACGGTTGGACGCGGGAAGCAAACGCAAAATGTGACAACGCGTGTGACGCATTACGGAAAAGCTTCAACGGGAACGATTCTCTCTCATGGGGTTATGAAAGATAAAGCGACAACGATCTTTAATGGGATTGGACACATCAAACACGGGGCGTCGAAATCGGATGCACAACAAGAATCTCGTGTGTTGATGCTCAGTCCGTCAGCTCGTGGCGATGCGAATCCAATTCTTTTGATTGATGAAAATGATGTTGTAGCAGGACATGCGGCTTCTGTTGGACGTGTAGATCCGGTTCAATTATTTTACTTGATGAGCCGCGGGATTTCACGCAGTGAAGCAGAACGCCTTGTGATTCACGGATTCCTTGATCCGGTTGTGAAACAATTGCCGATTGAAGGCGTGAAAGTGATGCTTAAAGAGGTTATCGAAGGGAAAGTGCGCTAAGATGAAAAATTTCGCTCAAATTCGTTCGGATTTTACAATTTTAAATCAAGAAGTGAATGAAAAGCCACTTGTTTATTTGGATAATGCGGCGACTTCACAAAAGCCTAAACAGGTGATCGATGCGCTTAGTCGTTACTACACGGAAGATAATGCTAATGTTCACCGCGGCGTTCATACGCTTGCTGGGCGGGCAACGGATGCTTTTGAAGCGGCTCGTGCGAAAGTAGCGAAATTCATTTCTGCTAAAAGTAGTTCAGAAATTATTTTTACACGTGGAACGACTACGGCACTGAATCTGGTTGCGGATAGTTACGGGGAATCAAATGTCGGACAAGGTGATGAGATTGTGATTTCTTATCTAGAACATCATTCAAATTTGATTCCTTGGCAACAGCTCGCTAAACGTAAAGGGGCGACGCTTCGCTATGTGGAACTGGAAGCAGATGGCTCGATTACTCTTGAAGCGGTGCGAAGTGTTCTTTCTGAGAAAACGAAGATCGTCGCTTTGGCACATGTTTCGAATGTGATGGGAGTGATTGCGCCGCTTAAGGAAATTGCGGAGCTTGTGCACGAATTTGGCGCGGTGCTTGTTGCGGATGGTGCTCAGGCGGTACCGCATATGCCGGTTAGTGTGACAGATTTGGATGTTGATTTTTATGCGTTTTCTGGTCATAAAATGCTTGCGCCAACGGGGACGGGTATTTTATATGGTAAACGTGAACTGTTAGAGCGAATGGAACCGACGGAATTTGGCGGCGAAATGATTGACTTTGTGGAACTTTTTGATTCGACTTGGAAAGAAATACCGTGGAAGTTTGAGGCAGGAACACCGACAATTGGCGGTGAAATTGCCCTTGGTGCGGCGATTGATTATTTGTCGGAAATCGGGATGGAAAACATTCATGCGTATGAAGAAGAGCTTACGGCTTACGCGCTTTCTGAGATGCAAAAAATAGAGGGACTAACGATTTACGGACCTCTTGATGCAAGAAAACGTTGTGGTCTCGTTACTTTTAATTTGGATGGCATTCACCCGCATGATGTGGCGACGGTGCTTGATGAAGAAGGAGTGGCTGTTCGGGCCGGGCATCACTGCGCGCAACCGCTCATGAAGTGGCTTGGCGTTCAGTCGACAGCGCGGGCAAGCTTTTATCTGTATAATACGAAGGAAGAAATTGATGTGTTCATCCGCGGACTTCAACTGACAAAGGAGTATTTTGGCTTATGAGTTCAAGAAAATTAGATCAGTTATATAGACAAGTCATTATGGATCATTATAAGAATCCAAGAAATAAAGGCGAACTTCCAGATTCGAATGTGACGATTGATATGAATAATCCAACTTGCGGGGATGAAATTCATCTGCATCTCAAAATTGAAGGCGACAAAATTGCCGAAGCGAAATTTACCGGAAGCGGTTGTTCGATTTCGATGGCCAGTGCTTCGATGATGACTGAAAGTGTGGTTGGTCATACGGAAAAGGAAGCACTTTTGATGTCGAAACGCTTTTCTGAGATGGTGCAAGGGCACGAACACGAACCTGTGGATGAAAATGGGGATGTTGAGGCGCTTTCTGGAGTTGCAAAATTCCCAGCACGGATTAAATGCGCAACGCTTTCTTGGAAGGCGATGGAAAAAGCGATTTACGAAAAAGAAAGTCGTTAAAGGAGGAAAAGGCATGACTGAAATTCCAGAAATTGGCGAATACCAATATGGTTTCCATGATAAAGATACTTCGGTTTTCCGTACGGAACGCGGGCTAACGGAGAAAGTAGTAAGAGAAATTTCGAGTATTAAAGAAGAGCCGGAATGGATGCTTAATTTTCGCTTGAAGTCGCTTGAGCAATTTTATAAGATGCCAATGCCGACTTGGGGTGGAGATTTATCTGAACTTGAGTTTGACGACATTACCTATTACGTCAAACCGTCCGAACAGACAGTTCGCTCTTGGGACGAAGTTCCGGAAGAGATTAAGCGTACTTTTGATAAACTTGGAATCCCAGAAGCCGAACAGAAGTATCTTGCAGGAGCATCAGCTCAATATGAATCCGAAGTGGTTTATCACAACATGAAGCAAGATCTTGAAGATTTAGGTATTGTGTTTAAAGACACGGATACGGCGCTCAAGGAAAATGAAGACATCTTTAAGGAACACTTCTCGAAAGTAATCCCGCCGTCTGACAACAAATTTGCAGCACTAAACTCGGCGGTTTGGTCGGGTGGCTCGTTCATTTATGTACCAAAAGGGGTTAAAGTAGATACGCCACTTCAAGCTTATTTCCGAATTAACTCAGAAAATATGGGACAATTTGAGCGGACGCTGATTATTGTCGATGAAGGCGCCAGTGTCAACTATGTGGAAGGTTGTACGGCGCCGGTTTATACGACGAATTCGCTTCACTCGGCGGTTGTTGAAATTGTCGTGAAACCAAATGCATATTGCCGTTATACAACGATTCAAAACTGGGCAAATAACGTGTATAATCTTGTTACGAAACGTACTTTTGTTGAAGAAAACGGAACAATGGAATGGATTGATGGAAACATTGGTTCAAAACTGACGATGAAGTATCCGTCTTGTTACCTTCGCGGTGAAGGAGCTCGCGGGACGACACTTTCGATTGCGATTGCTGGGAAAGGCCAACGTCAAGATGCCGGTGCGAAAATGATGCACATGGCGCCGAACACGTCGAGCACCATTGTTTCGAAATCGATTTCGAAACAAGGCGGAAATGTAACATATCGTGGGATTGTCCATTTCGGACGGAACGCAGACGGGGCGCGCTCGAATATTGAGTGTGACACGCTGATTATGGACCAATCTTCGACATCGGATACGATTCCATATAACGAAATCTTAAACAATAATATTTCACTGGAACACGAAGCGAAAGTTTCGAAGGTTTCAGAAGAACAGCTTTTCTATTTGATGAGCCGTGGTGTGACGGAAGAAGAAGCAACGGAAATGATCGTTATGGGCTTTATCGAGCCGTTTACAAAGGAACTACCAATGGAATATGCAGTAGAAATGAACCGATTGATCAAGTTCGAAATGGAAGGCTCGATTGGTTGATTTTTGAATAGTAGCTCTAAGTGTTGATATATCAACACTTAGAGCTTTTTTTGTTTTGTTAATATCAATAAGCTGATTTGATTTATTTGGAATTATCCTATGATGTTGCAGAAGTGGTAGAATGGTATGGAAAAAGATGAGGGGGGCAAAGAGCGGAAAGATAATGCTACGCTGATTAGGACACAGCAGACTGTGAGAGAAACCAGATTTTGTAAGCTGTTATCTGATGTTTATTCATTTTTTTTTATTGTGCGAAAGATTTCCCATCAAATTTCTGCCAAATTGTGTTCGTGAAATCATCTTAATTTCATAAATTTGAAATTAAAGGTAGGTAGTAGTTACATATAAAAGTAAAGAAAATTTGGAATTTATGTGAAAAATTTCACTGCAATATTTGGCATTGAGATGGTATAATTTGTTTAGTTTCAGACACGTAAATTAATTTTGCAAGATGATTTTTTTAAGTATTGATCTACATAAAATAAAAACTTCTAAGTGATGAGCAAAAAAGGAGATCGATTAATGTTAAAAGTTTACGTTTGTGAAGATGATTTGAGTCAAAGAGAAAAAATAACAAAGATCATTAAAAATTATTTATTAATGCAGGATTTAGATGTTGAGTTTGCATGGGCAGGGGAAGATCCGGAAAAACTGTTGAATCATTTGATGGAAGCTAATGATGGACATGCAGGATTGTTTTTTTTGGATGTAGATTTAAAGACAGAGATGAACGGGATTGCGCTTGGAGGACAGATAAGAAAAGAATATCCGGATGCGCGAATCGTTTTCGTGACAGCACATGCGGAGCTTACACACCTAACTTTTTTTTTATAAAGTAGAAGCGATGGACTATATTCTTAAAGGTGATGATGCGATGCTGAAAAGTAGAATCATCAGCTGTATTGATGTGGCTGTGAAGAGATATCTTTGCGCTCATACCAAACTAGAGGAATATATTATTGTGGAAAGCTGTAGGACATCTGTAAAGCTTTTAATCAAGGATATATTATTTATTGAATCTTCAAGAACTGCCCATCGTTTAGTAGTGCACTTAAATAATAGATTGGTAGAATATTATGGGAAAATAAAAGACGTCGAGAGACAAAGCACATCATTTTATCGATGTCACCAATCTTTTGTTGTGAATATAAAAAATGTCCATTCAGTTTCTAAAAGAGAACGAGAGATTGTTATGAATAATGGAGAAAGTTGTTATGCTTCGGTGAGATATCTAAAAGGATTGTTGGATAGATTAAACGATGAATGAGTTTGAGGCAAAGTCAATAAAGTAAATAAAAAAAACAGATGTCCTTAATATGACGGAAGTAACTGTCTTCTTTTTAGGAGGGAAGAGAGAATTTTAACAGTTAAATGTAGTCTTCAAGCATGATAAAATTCTTCCATCAATTTTAAAATAGGCAAGTTACTTTCTTCTGAATAAAGAAATTATTTTTGGCCTATTTTTCTGTTTATTTATAAATAGTATGTTTATTAATAAAATTGTCTACTGTATTAGTTATCTACAACATAATGACACTTATGAATCATAAGTGTCATTATGTTGTTTTTTTTTTGACATTTTTTTTTTCATTTTTAGAGTTTTTATGAAAATTTATTGGTGAATAATATAGACCATATATAATGCCTTATAATAAGCCGAATATGAAAGATATGTCATTGAAAAACAGAATGTCGCAGTTTATGGTGAGGAGATTCGGAGTATTATTGCTTAGGTAAAGGTTATTTGGCAAAAGTGTAATAAAGCTTTCCAATTTATTACTTAGTTTTAATCCGGGAATGGGCTTACTACCTGATGATTGATACAAAAATAAGAGCTGAAAGGGAATCAATACAAGGAGGTTAGTAAATGGTTATAGAAATGTACGAGAATTTTTGTCTTGGAAATACAATTAGCTTCACAAAAAAAATATGCAAATCAATCATTTGTGAAAAGGGAATCGATAAAATGTTTCAATAAGTTAAAACGAAAAAAGAAAAGTTTTGAAATGAAAGTTTTAACTATTCCAAGGGGAAGAAGAACAGATGGGTTGATTATTGAGATAGTTATTCCAGTTAAAGATTTAAATAATGAACTAGATGGTAACTATTGTATCTCCGAAAATAAAATATTTTCTAAACAAGGAATAAAAGTTCACTTTTTTAAATACCCCAGAGAATTTTGAGAGTGCAATTAATCTTATCAAAGAATTTTGCGATAAACATGACATTGATATAAAAGAAAAACAGATGATGGAGTTAGCAACTTTAGATCAAGAATATCGTGAAAAATCATTTTGTGTATTAGTCGATTTAGAGGAGGAAGAATATGTTAATGCTAAATGAGGAAATTTTATTTATTAGAGTGAACAAGTACGAATACCTATTGAAGAAAGGAACAATTTCAAATTATTCGTTTAATATTATTGATGAGGATAGGTTAGGTTTTTTGACTTTATTATTTGAAGAATTGGATTATCCGATGGAAGAACAAGACATCCAATCAGTATTACAGCAAGAGTTAACTATTTCCGAAGAGCAAATTTCTGATATTTTGACTCAATTAAGGGACTCAGATATTTTAGTTGCAAAATCAAATAAAAAAAAAAGAAACAATTTGTGTACTTACACCATCAAAAACCAGAGAACAAGTTACAAAAAAAACTAAAAGAAGCGGTTGATAACGAAATTAGAGTTGTTGATTTAGAGACCGTTGATTATTTTAAAATTAATGAAGATATACTTGCTTTATTCATGCCTTATTATTCTCCAGTTGTATTACATGAGATCGATGAGTTTTGTGTAAGAAATAATAAAAAATTATTTGTAACTTATGTGGATGGGGATGAGGGAATCATTCTCCCACTGATGGCGAACGATGGTTTGTGCTATAACGACTATGAAATTATGCGAGAATCTTCTTTACATAATTTATTAGATTATCAAGTAATGAAAGAACATTTGATTTCTAAAAAAGTAGATATGAAAATTCATGCTTTTAAATGGGAGTATGTACTGATAAGTAGTTTATTAATTTTAAAACGGCATTTAGAAAAGACTTTGATTAATTCCTTTGCATATTCAATTGATATAGAACGATTTATTATCACAAAGACTAAATTATTTCGTTTTCCTAAAAATTCGTTAAGTCAATCTGATATTAATATAAAACATCCATTCATTTGAGGTGAAATCGATGAGTAAAATTGAGAAAAACACAGAAACGGCATTTACTTCTTACGAGGAAGCAATTTTCAAAGCCTATTTAGAAGAAAATACAGTGAAATCAGAAAATATTTTTGAATTTAGTGAAAGTAATTTGAGCTATTACTCAAGCAGATACACAAGTGAGGAGTATTTCTCACCATATGAATTTGCGCATGTAAATGGTTTTTACCATCAAAGCAGTGAATTTTCAAAAAAACAAAAAAGCTTCTGGAAAAAGCAAAAAAAATGGCATATTGAAACCGTTCACCCTACGAAGTCAGAATATGTCTCTGAAGGTGATAAGTATGTCCCCTATATTCATGCTCCGAAACAAATAAAATCTATTTGTGAACAATTATTAAAAGCACCATCTTTAGATTTTTATAGTACTGAATTACTTTTAGTCCACAAAGACAAAATTTATCAATACTTGCCCCAAAAAGAATTTCTGTTTAAGTGGAAAGATAACATAGGGGACAGAAAACAAGTATTTGAGCAAGAACAAGGATTTTTATTTGAAGAAGCGAAGTTAGAACTCGAGAGAGATAGTGTAATTTTATTTCCTATATTTATTCCGATTAGAGAAATGTTATTTTTGGGAGAGGCGGGTTATAGAGAAGCACTATTAAAGCATGGAGCAATTCTACATTATCTAGAGTATCAGTTAAGTGAAGAAAAACTAGAATATTTTTCTACCAAGAAGCTTAATGACTGGTTACAAATTGATGGGGTGGAACGCAGTGTGATGAATTATTTTATCAATCGATAAGGAGAGAATTAAATGACAACAGCATGGAACAACTTGCTTGATACACTTCAAATGGAATTAGTGGAATGTGGTGTGACAGACGTGATTCGACTAGTCCACGAAGTGATTGATGATACGCCTTATAAAACAAAGAATTATGAGCAATACAAAGTTTTAGAAGAAGATTACTACATTGAAAATATCAGTCCAAAATATAAAAATGCAAAAAATGTAATTAAGTTGGCAGAAGTTTCGGATAATCTGGTCAATGATTTGTTACAGAATAGAAAAAGTGTACGAGATTATGCAAATGAGGAAATGACATTCAGCGAGTTCTCTACATTAATGAGTACTTCTTTTGGATGGAAAGAAACATTTGTTGGAGCCTATTCACGACGGGAGTTTCCAGTGAAGAAAACTAATAGCCAAGGGGGGATCAATTACTTAGATATGTATCTATTTATCAATAATGTAGAGAATATTGAAAGTGGCATCTATTATTATAATTTTTTGAAACATGAGTTAGTTCAAATTGATCACGGAAATGTTAGACCCATTATAAATAAAATTCATTATCAAAATGAATTTATAACCTATGCGAATATCTGTGTTCTTTATGTAGCAGACTTTAATCGAGTATCATGGAAATATTTGCGACGTAGCTACCGCTTTGCTCATGTGGATACAGGTATTGCGGCAGCTAATTTACAAATTACTGCTGAGTCATTGGGGTTGGGGAGCTGCATTGTTGCTGGCTATTTGGAGCATGAAGTAGAAAAGTATTTGGAATTAGAAAGTGAAGAGCTTCCAATTTTATCGGTAAGTATTGGTAAAAAATGCCAATTATAGTTATGTTGTTGCTACTAAGCGTGGTGATGCTCACTCTTCGTTATCAGTTTTTTAAGTGTTTGGCTATCAGTATATACCGTTAGTCTTATCTGTATTGTGTTGCTATACATGCCTCATGACGCTTATGCGAAGTTTCAATTTAGATTTCAAGATATTATCTTTGGAATAATATTGGGTTGTACCGTCTATATGCTAGAAGTAGCAGCCTATTTTATGGTAACCAAAAAATCATTAATAGTAGATATAGCTTTTTATTTTAAAGGGACGCTGAATTTTTTCATTTTTCTTGTTTCGAGTGGCATTTCGGTTCTTGAAGAATTAGTTTGGAGACAAGCGTTGTTTTTTTAAACAAGAATATATGATTGTATCTATTTTTGTTTCTTCACTTATTTTTGGACTATGTCATGTTGTTTTTGGGAAATGGCAAGTTCTGTTTAAAAGTATTTTGGGTCTTGTTTTGGCTGTGAGTTATTTGCTATCAAGGGATATTCTCTTCGTGATTACTATACATGTTTCTTATAATTATTTGATGCTAAAAAAATCAGGAAAGGGCAAGTGGCATGAATATAAAGGTAATGAATTTAAATAAATATTATGGCAATAATCATGCGTTAAAAGACGTATCCTTCGACATCTCTGAAAATGGATTGTATTTATTAGCTGGTCCAAATGGAAGTGGAAAATCGACATTGATGGAAATAATGGCCAAGATCATTTCAGCCGATTCTGGAAGTGTGGAATATAATGCAGCAATAACTGAATCAGAATTCAAGAAAAAGGTAGGGATTCTTTTTCAACAAAATGGAGTTAGAAAAAACATAACTGTAACAGAAGAATTGGAATTCGTGAGTGAAATTTTTGATAAAGAAATTGACATCAATTTATATCTTCATAAATTCGGATTATATGAACATCGACATAAGAAAAGCCAGAGATTGTCTGGGGGGTTACAGAGAAAATTATTGATTGCTTCTCTTTTTATTCAAGATTATGACATTATTTTCTTTGATGAACCAGCTTCTGGGTTAGACGTTCAAACAAGAGATTTCATTTGGTCTGTCATTAAAGACTATTCAACGGAAAAAATATGTATTGTTTCTGATCATTATTTAGACCAAGCAGCAAGCTACTGTGATCAAATTTTATTGTTGAGCAAAGGGAATTTACTATTTAAAGGGAGTAAGGTCTCCTTGCTGGAAACCTTTGAATATCAGACGAGAATACAGAGCAAAAAAGCAGATGAAGAGCGAATTAGTCAAAAACTAGAAGAGTTCAATATCCACTATGAAACGGTTTATTCTGGTCTATTAGTTAATTTTTATATTCAGAAATCGGTGGATCAGCTTGATGAGGGCTTCAAATTGGAAGTTGAGGATACACGCAACATTTCGGTGGAAGATATTTATTTGTATCTGTCAGAAAAGGAAGTGAAATTGGATGCATAAAGACAATATCGTACAAGAAACTGAAGAAATGAACTTAGGAAAAATGATAGTTTCCCAATTTATTAAATGTAAGTCCATCGTAAAAACAGAAGCAAAAGCAATTTTGCGAGAGCCGTCTTCAATTTTCTTTATCTTTGTTTTACCGTTAGTATTGACGATTGTTTTTGGTTCCGCATTTGGACAAGATGTCATGGATGCAGAGAAAGGTTTTAAAGGAATTGATACGGTTTTTCCGATAAATATTGTCTTTATTATTGCTAATATCGGCTTAATGGGAATTCCAATTTCAATTAGTGAGCTTAAAGAAAAGGGCACATTGAAAAGGTATTTTTCTTATCCAATATCTTATATGATGTATTTTTTTTTCGGTAATGGTCACTTATATTGTTGTCAATCTGATCTCTAGCATTCTTGTGAGTCTCACTTGCTTTCTCTTTTTTGATGCTCATTTCTATATGACTTTTATTCAGGGAGTTAGTTTCGTCTTGTTTTGGTTACTATCGATTTATATTTTTTATGGTCTTGGCTATGTGATGGTGTTGCTATTCAAATCGTCACGAAGTACAAATATTGCTTCAACAGCTATTTTTCTGGTGATGATTTTTGGGTCAGGTATTGCCATACCACTGGACTCACTTCCTTCCTTGATTAAAAAAGTAGCAGAGTTTACGCCTATGGCTCACTCCATTAAAGTTTTAGAGGGGCTATGGTTAGGCAAGCAAGTATTTCAAGAAAATATAATGAGTGTCTTTTATTTGGCAGGAATAAGCATACTTCTAACAGTTGTTATTTATAAGTATAAAATCAAGTGGGAGGCATAACATGAAAATTAATGTAATCAATCATCAGAAAATTTGTGAACCGTATATATTTGAAATAGATGATTATAAAAATTATAAGGAGATGATGAACTATCTTGGCTATTTCAATTTGATTAAAAAAAATTGATTTGGTTCTATCTCCATCTAATGAATTATCTTTATTTATTGGTAATACACAATTTACAAGTATTGACTATTTATTGAATTATCTCTTAGGAAAAACAATTATGTCTGAAGATGTTAGCACATCTGTATTTGCTGGTGGAAAGGGCTTCTCAATGTACAAAGCAATTTGCTCTTCTTTTGGTGAAGCATTTGAACGTTTTGTTGGGATTTTTGAGTTCTTTGAAATCAAGCAAGAATTAATTTATGGCTCGTATAAAGACTTAAAGAAGCTAGATAAGAACGCCTCACATCCAAGTATCTTGCAAAATTTCCGTTCTGAAGATTTTGATTCAGATCAGTTTGTTTTCGATGATTTTATGGAAGAAACTACGATATCTTGGGTTAAAGGAGAGCATTATTTTTCAGGAGAAGAAATATATTTCCCAGCTGTTTTGATGTTGATTTATTACAAGCCACATTTGAAAGATGAAAAGCGAATAGGCTATTCAACAAGTGGAGGTTTGACAAGTCATTTCACTTATCGCGGTGGAAAAAAACATGGACTAACAGAAATCCTTGAAAGAAATGAAATTAATTTAACTTGGTATGTTAACAGACAGCCTAAGAGAATTGAAATTGACCAAATAAAGAATCCGAAACTAAAAAAAATTTCTACCTTATATTAAAGAAAATAACATCCAGTTTTATTTGCATAATCAGGATCAACAAGATTTTTATGTGATAACATCAATGTCATTTGATTCGGATCTTACCCAGTATTCATTTAATACAGGTGGGGGGATTGATAGTGATATTGAAAAAGCGATTCTTCATTCATTAGAAGAATATGTTCAATCAATTAATAACACGAGAAAAATTGTTTATGCTCCTAACTGGATTACTTCACAATTCTCTAATTATGTTCTTTCGGTTGAACCAGACGATGACCCAAAAAAATTCAAAACTTTTTATCAAGCAGTAAGTTATTACGGATTAGAAGAACATAAAGAAAAATTAAATTGGTACATTAAAGGTAATGAAGTAGTAAAACTATCTGAATTAGCAAAACTCAAAAATGAAAAAGACATTGAAGAATTTCTTAAAAAAAAATAACATTGATCCTATTTATTTTCCTTATAAAATTTCGAAAAGATTTAAAAATATCTATATATCTAAAGTATATATCCCTGAGTTTACCCCAGCTTTTATTGCTGGACAGCCTATGTTGGGGCATGATAAATACGAAACATACTTAGTTGAAGGAACAACATACAGGAAAGATATTCTTCCATATCCATAATGAGTATGGGTTCATAGCATTTTCCATTTGTAAAAAAGAAATAGTAAATTGAAAGGTGGTGAACTTATGAAAATCATCAAAAAAGTTGAAGATCAATCAGACTTTAATGCAACGGCATTAGCTCCAGGTGGTTGGTGTTGTAGCTGCTGTTGTTGGTGTTGGGCGAGTGTGTTTTAAAGTATACTGAAGTCAAAAAAGTTGGATCAAATTTAATTAGAAAGCATAGCTGACCTGAAGACGGTGTTTAACTGAACTTAGGTCAGCTAATTTGATTGGATACACTGACGGCTACAGAAATAGTGGAATAGGCATTAATGATTTGTTTTAGTTTTCGATAGTTTTATTAGATACTTCCATAATATATCTCTTACTTTAATCCCCTGGAAATTCACTATAAGTTGGAGTTAACGAAACCAATCTCTTTTGGAATTTGCTTTCTCTTATTGATCTTTAGAAATTTGATACGATTCTATATTGATATAATGCCAGAGCAAAGAGGGGAATAGATACAATTTATAAAAGGAATTCCTACACTCTTTTAGATATAAACAACAGAAAAGTTCATAAAATAGACACATGAATTTACTGAAAAATATGCTAAAATTTTAGAGAAATAAAAAAGAAGGGTTGGATGATCATGAAAATAGGGATAAAAAGGAATACAGGAGCTGTTGGAGGGGTGGCAAAAATTTCTGTAAAAATGGATCGGGAAAAAGTAGCTAGTCTGAAAAATAATGAAGAAAGAGAATTTGAAGTAAGTGGACCAACACAAATAAGCGTCAATCAATGGTATATGGGATCAAAAGCAGTGGAGGCAAAACCTGGTGATAAACTGGAAATCAAAATAAATCCATTAATGATTCCCTGTTTGATTTTGTTTGTTCTCTTTCTCATTTCGTTTTCACTTCGAATCGGAATAGTAACGGTTATTGCTTTTCTCGGAATTCTAGCTATCTTTGTATTTTGCATCAAGAACTATCTTATTGTAAAAAATATATCAACTAAGGAATAGAGAGAAAAATCTACATATTTTTTAAAATGAGAGATACATTTATTCGGAGGCCTCTCTCATTTTAGGCAAATTAAATTCGTAAAAAATTTAAATATGTGAAAAGAGATTTACTGATTTAATTCAGTAAATCTCTTTTTTCAACTTAAGAATTCTGCTTAGTCAAAAGTTCGGCTAGTTTTTGCAGATATTCTGGTGAATCCATTTTCGTAAGCACAACTTCTATCCAGTACAACCGGTCTGGGTCTAAACGAGCTTCTTTCATAGCCACAACAAGTTCCTTTTCAGTTTGGACTTTGTAGGCTTTAAACACATCCGAGTCCCCGCCAAAAGTATTAGGTAACTGTTCGTAGCGCCACATTGGAATATCATTATAAGCTTGCTCCGCACCGTGAATTTGGCGTTCAACTGTATAGCCATCATTATTTAGTACAAAAATAATAGGTTTTAGTTTTTGTCGTAGTGCGACTCCTAGTTCTTGAATCGTTAGTTGCAGAGAACCATCACCAATAGCTAAGATATGCCGACTATCTGGATTGGCAATTTGACTGCCGAGTGTAGCTGGGAAAGTGAAGCCAATCGATCCCCACAAAGGTTGCCCAATAAAGGAAGTCCTTGTTTTAAGGAATAGTGGGACGATCCCAAAGAAAGAAGTTCCTTGTTCTGCAATAATCGTATCGCCTGGTTCAAAGAAAGCATCCATTGCTTGCCAGTATCTCTTTTGCGTCAAAGGAGCAGCTGACAGAATGAATGAAGCTAAATCATCGTTTTTTGCCGGATAATCGCCACTATAAGGAGCGACTTCTAGAGTCTCAAGCGACTTGATAAGCGGTTCAAAATGATGATTTTGGCTTATTTTCCCGTAAATACTGACTTCATCCACATTGACTGCAATCACGTTTTCTTCACTAAAACCTTGGCTGAATGTTCCAGTTGCAGAATCGGATAATTTAACGCCTAAAAGCAGTAGAAAATCAGCTTGGTCCACAAAAGTTTGAACGCTCGGTTCTGAAAGCGATCCACTATATGTTCCGATAAAAGACTCCGTTGTTTCATCTATCACGCCTTTACCAAAACTAAGTGTTGTAACAGGAAGTTTTGTCTTTTCAATAAACCTCTGCATAGATTTTTCAAGGCCAAAACTTGCAAGTTCGTGTCCTGTCATTATGACAGGGTGTTTTGCTTTCGAAAATGCACTTTCAATTTCTTGAAGCAAATTTTGATCTTCGCTCGTTAATTCCTTCGAACCAGATAATTTCCTGCTTGGTTTTGAGGTGGGGCTTTCCGCAACATCAATTGGCAAGTTAAGGTAAACCGGCTTTCTCGTTTCTAGCAATGTGTTTAGTACGCGATCAATCTCTGCGCACGCGTTTTCTTTGGTTAAGTGAGCCGTCGCCGCGGTCAAAGAATGATGCATTTTTTCAAAGTGCGAGAATTCTCCGTCGCCTAAAGTATGATGAACGAGTTTTCGCGCATCTTGAACGGCTGATTGCGGAGACCCCACAATTTCAACAACGGGAACATTTTCTGCAAAATTTCCAGCAATACCATTCATAGCACTCAGTTCTCCAACTCCAAATGTTGTCACAAGAGCCGCAGCTTTTCGCGTGCGTGCATAACCATCTGCCATATAGGCGGCATTTTATTCATTCGCATTTCCAACCCAGTTTAAATTTTTATTTGCCATGATTTTATCAAGGAATTGTAAATTATAATCACCTGGGACCCCGAAAATCTCTGTGATTCCGATCTCACTCAGTCGATCAAGTAAATAGTCTCCAATTGTATACATATTTATTCCTCCTTATTTGAAAAATGACAAGATGAATGCGATTTCACTTGCTGTAGTTTCCAAATTCCCAGTGTAACACTTTGAATATTAACGTCAAAGATTTCCTTTTTATGAGGAAACAAAAAAAAGAAGCAAAAACAAAGGAGCGTTCTCTTTTTAAAAAGAGTTCATTCCCTGTTATTGCTTCTTTACCCCTATTAGGATTCAAAAAAACGAATTGCATAGGCATCAAGCACGATTCGCGCCATGACTTGGATAGGTAGTCTTGAACGTACTTCGTAATCTGGAAAGTATGATACAGCCGATTTATGACAAACGAAATCAATTTCTGTGAGGCGAGCAAGTGAACTTGAACGACTCGCGGTAAAACTGATCATGCCTACATTTTTGTCGCGACAAACTCGGGCAGCATCTACAAGTTCTGCCGTTTCTCCGCTTAGCGAAATGAAAATGACAACGTCTTTTGAGGTATAGCGCTTGCTGATAGTTGGGATAATATTCGGGTCGTTGTGCATTTCAGCATATTTACCAAGAAGTTGAAGTTTGACCATCATTTCTTGGGCGATCAGTTCTGAGAAGCCACGTGCGAAAATGACGATTCGTCTGGCAAAATGAATTTTTTGAATGGCATCTTCGATCGTGCCGCTATCAAGTTGATGAATGGTATTCGTTACTTCTTGCTCGTTTTTTAAGATCGCTTTTTTGATTTCGTTATCCACTTTTTCAATGACATCGAAATCCGGATCGGAGATTTCATCTTTTATGTGAATCTTAAACGCAGTAAATCCTGTATAGCCAATTTTTTGCATCGTACGCGTGATCGTTGCCGTAGATACACTCGCTTCTTCACTTAAAGCGACAATTGATTTTTCAGGGATTTCACTTAGATGACGTTCAAGATAATCAATGAGAAAACGTTCGGCTTCACTTAGCTGATGGTAATGCTGCTTTTTCCGCATAAAAAAAAAGAACTTTCCAAGCTTTTCACATCCATTCGTAAATTTTTACAAGCCGTTTGACGCTTTCTGAAAACATTTACAAAGAAAAATGCGTCATACTTATCATATAGCAAAAACATAAGTTAAGGAAGAGGTGAAAACATGATTTACACCTGCACGATGAATCCGGCAATTGATTTATTCACCGAGTTTAAAAATTTTGAACCATTCATTGTCAATCGAAGTATTTTTGAAGATTACCAGGCGAATGGAAAAGCCATTAATATTTCTTTTATTTTAAAGCAAATGGGGATTGATTCTGTAGCACTTGGCTTTTTGGCAGGCTTTACCGGGGACTTTATCGAACAAGAACTGACGAAAAAAGGAATTCAAACAGATTTTGTTCATGTACCAGGGATTACGCGGATTAATACTTTTATCCGTGCGGGGAAGCTCGAATATAAAGCCGTGAATCAAGGTCCTGAAATTGCTAAAAAATACCAAACTGAACTACTCAAACAAATGGATCGATTGGAAAAAGACGATATTTTATTCGTATGCGGCAGTTTACCACAAGGTGTGGATGACCAAATTTTCGTAGAAATTTCAAAGCGGGCAAAGAAAAACGAATTCCGTGTAATTTTTGACATTAGTTCTGAGGTTCTTGTCGAATGTTTATCCGATAAACCTTATTTGATTAAGCCAAATGAAGAGGAACTTGCAGCGTTTGTCGGTGTAGAAAAACTTACGGAAATAAGCGAAATTGAAACGGCTGCCAAAACGCTCTTGAAAAAAGGAGCTGAAGGCGTGCTCGTCTCAATCGGGGCACAGGGCGCACTTTTCTTAAATGAACACGAAAGTTATTTTGCTAATGCACCAAAAGGAAAAGTCGTCAACACAGCTTGCGCAGGCGATACGTTACTTGCAGCGTTTGTCGGGAAAAGACTACAACAAGCCTCTTTACAAGAAGCACTGAAATATGCCGTAGCAGCTGGATCAGCGACGGCTTTCACAGCGGGACTTGGCGATCTCACAGACCTTGACGCACTACTTGACCAAATTGAAGTTATTTCGTTAAGAAGGGAGTATTAAAAATGAAAACCTATCAAATTATTGCAGCGACTGGTTGTCCAACAGGTATTGCTCATACTTTCATGGCACAAGAAGCCCTTGAAAAAGCTGCAGCAGATCGAGGCATTACCATCAAAGTAGAGACACACGGCCAAGAAGGTATCCAAAATGAATTAACACAAGCTGAGATTGATGCCGCTGATGCCGTCATTATCGCAGCGGATAAAGATGTTCGTAAAGAACGTTTTTCCGGCAAGAAAGTAATTGATGTTTCCGTTGGACGCGGCATCAAAGAAGCCCCTGAACTCATCCAAAAAGCACTATCCGATACAATTCCTGTTTATCATGCAGCGGGCGGAGCCTCTATAAGCTCAGCGAACCAGTCGGCCGAAGAAAAACCCTCTTTCTGGCATCAAATTTATGTTTACTTAATGAATGGGGTTTCCCATATGCTACCCGTTGTTGTTGCAGGTGGTGTCATGGTAGCCATCAGTTTCATGTTTGGCATCAATTCTGCCGATCCAAAAAGCGCCGAATATAACGAATTTGCATTCTATCTAAAATCCATTGGTGGCATCGCAATGAACTTAATGGTTCCCATTCTGTCGGCTTATATCGCAGAAGCTATCGCCAAACGACCAGGACTTATTATTGGATTTATTACCGGGATGATCGCTTTCACAAATGGAACCGGTTTCTTAGGAGGTATCGTCGGCGGTTTCCTAGCAGGTTACGTCATGCTTGGACTTTCCCATCTCTTAAAAGGATTGCCTAAGCAACTGGATGGTCTTAAATCTATTTTCCTTTTCCCAGTTCTTGGGATTTTCATCGCAGGTCTTTCAATGTGGCTACTTTCAACACCGATGGAAACCATTAATAAAGGGATGATGGACTTTCTGGCTGGCTTCCAAGATTCCAATCCAATTTTACTGGGCCTCATTGTTGGTGCCATGTGTGCATTCGATATGGGTGGCCCTGTTAATAAAGCGGCTTACGTTACTGGGACAGCCCTTCTTGCCCAAGGGAATTACTTTTTCATGGCAGGAGTATCCGCAGCATGTATCGCGCCTCCACTCGCGACAGGATTTGCCGTGTTGTTTGCAAGAAAAGCTTACTCAGCAGATGAGAGAAGTGCCGGCTATGTAAACTTCTTGCTTGGCTCGACGCATATTACAGAAGGTGCGATTCCATTTGCAGCGAAAAAGCCGCTCGTTGTTATTCCGTTTTTGATGATTGGATCTGCTATTGCTGCGATTTTAACGTACTTATTCCAAGTTCAAGTACCAGCACCGCATGGAGGTTTTATCGTACTACCGATTGTGACTCATCCACTTCTTTGGATATTTGCCATTTTACTAGGTTCTATTGTTGCTGGGGCACTGATGGCTTGGAATCAGAATCGTAGTGCTCAAAAACAAGAACGAAAAAAACAGGTCAGTCCACAAACGGTTGTCACTGAAAAGGCGGAACCTGTTTCACTTTCAGATGTGATTCGAAACGATCTTATTTTCACAGATGTACAAGTGAGCTCGCAAGAGGAGTGCTTTGAACAGTTAGCAGATATTGCTGTTCGTAGTGGACTTGCGACGAATAAAAAAGCAGTCGTCTCTGGCTTTGAAGCACGCGAAAAAGAAAGCACGACGGGGATGGAACATGGGATAGCCATTCCACATACGGAACTTGCAGAAATTGCTAAACCGGCACTTATTATTATGAAACTAGCAGATGGTGTGGAATGGAATTCACTCGATGATTCTGAAACAAGGCTTGTGTTAGCCATGCTTATTCCAAAAGGTGGAGCTCATGGACATCTAGCTATCCTTTCTGAGATTTCCAAACTGCTCGTTCATGAGTCATTTATTAACGAATTAATGCAAGCAAAAACAAAAAATGAAATCGAACAATTATTTAAAGAAAAGGTGGAAAATCATGACTAAACAAGAAGCAATGACGAAATTAGCCAATAAAAACCATATTATTAGTGCGCTTGCGATTGATCAGCGTGGAGCGCTTAAAAGAATGATGGGGGGAAAAAGGGACGGATGAAAATATCCGCCAATTTAAACAGCTTGTCTCGGAAGAATTAACCCCTTACGCCTCTTCCATTTTGCTTGACCCAGAATATGGGCTTCCAGCAGCAGAAAAGCGTGCGGATTCAGCTGGACTTTTAATTGCTTATGAAAAGACGGGCTATGACGCAAGCGTGCCAGGGAGGCTTCCTGATTTATTGTCAAACTGGTCTGCCAAACGAGTTAAAGAACTGGGCGCCGACGCTGTAAAATTTCTTCTTTATTATGATGTAGACGAAGCAGAAGATATTAACGAACAAAAACATGCTTTTGTCGAACGCATCGGTTCCGAATGTGAGGCAGAAGAAATTCCTTTCTATTTAGAACTGTTATCTTATGACGCAAAAGTAAGTGATGAAAAGGAATTCGCCAAATTAAAACCACGAAAGGTAATTGAAATGATGCGTGAGTTCTCCAAACCACGTTACAGGGCAGATGTACTAAAAGTAGAAGTGCCTGTTAATATGAAATATGTGGAAGGATTCGGTTCAGAAGCAGTTTATACAAAAGAAGAAGCGGCTCATTATTTTAAACTTCAAAGTGAAATTTCTACACATCCATTTATCTTTTTAAGTGCTGGAGTTAGTGCAGAAATATTTCAAGAAACACTTCGATTTGCTAAACAAGCTGGGTCCCATTTTAACGGTGTTCTTTGTGGGCGGGCAACATGGAAAGATGCAGTTGCTATTTTCATTCAAGATGGGGAAGCTAAAACGCGCGAATGGTTACAAACAAAAGGAAGAGAAAACATTGAAACATTAAGCCAGGTTCTATCCGAAACAGCTTCAGGGTACAGGAAATAGGGTGTATATGATTAAAAGAACATTCTCGAAACGAGGATGTTCTTTTTTGTCAAGAACTATTTCTGTGAACTTTTTGACATAATTTAGTCCGATTTTTTGGGTAAAGCGTATTCGCCACTTCTATTTTAGTGAAACTTCATATGATAAATTATAGGAGCTTACTTATTAACAAGAATGATTTTCTGCAATCAACATCAATTTGTAAGCATGATCCCACAGTGAAGCGAGGTGAGATTTTGGGGAAAAGGAAAGGATACCGATGATTATCCAAGATTTTAAAGTGGATGCGAAGGTGACAAAACGCGGAAAAGAACAGGTTTTATTCCGAGAAAAGAAGGAAAACATGCGGCTTGCGCCCAATTCCAACTTTGATTATGGAGTGAACTGGAACAATCAGGCGTTTAAACCTGGGAAATATACGCTTCATCTAACGGCATGGGGGAGCGGGAAAAAATGGACATTTACAAAGAACTTTGAAATCAAACGAGAGGAAGCAGCCAAGTGGAACGACAAGGCAGTCGAACTGGAACGCGACTACACAATGTGGTATGTGATTGGCGGCGTGATTCTTGTCCTTCTTCTTCTGATTGGCGTGTATTTATTAGGCAGAAAATCACGCAAGAAAAAGGAAGAGGAGTAATAGATGAAAAAAAAACGAGCTAAGATCAAGCTCGGTTTTTTATATGTGACAATTTTGTAAGGGGAAATTGTCAATATTGTCAATTTTTCACTTCGCTTTTCATGCTATACTTTGCGCATGAGAAAAAAATCTCAATAAACAACAAGAAGGTGCATAAATTGTGAAAAAATTACTAGTTATTATGAGTCTGTTAGTAGTACTGCTGTCAATCGGAGGGATGAATACAGAAGCCTATAAGGTTGGTTTCAAAAATGTCTTTTATCATAGTAGTCCATATGATTTCACACCAAAGACAAGAAAATATTCGAAATCATCATATGGAATTTACACGAGTTCTTTAAAATCTAAAGGTGATATTTATATGTGGCCCCGGGCAAATAGGCAAGGAGTCAATGCTGGATACGACAAAAAGCAAAGGATCGGTGGGCAAACACTTCCTAACTATGCTGTTGAAAATTATGGTTATGGTTGTTCGGTAGATATTCAGTTTAAGCTTCGCACCTGGTTTTGGGATAGAAGCAGATCTACAGCATCTGGCTCATGGCAACCTGATATTTAAGTACATAAAGATGACCATCTAGATGCAAAATCTAGATGGTCGATTAGGAATAATCCAAAAGGTGGGACAGCATGAAAAACTACTTTATTGCCTATATTAAAAATCCTTATTTTTATCTATCAATAATCTTGATGATCATTTTTCCATTTTTAAATGTTCTTCATAATTTGGAGACGGCTTTACATGCGACGTTTAATATCCGTTCCTTTGATTTTTATTTAAGTCCTTATACGATGTGGATTGGAAACGAAAATGGCGATGGCTATGGAACGTTTCTTTACATTTTACTCCCCATTTTGGTAGCTATTCCAACAGTTTCTGTTTATTTTGACTACCGAAAATCCGGATTCCATTATTTTTCAAGATATAAGCTTTCAAATCAAGGCTATGCTCTTTTTATTTTTTTCGTGCTTCTTTATTGATCGGTTTTTTTCATGTCTTTCGTGATTTTAATGATGGATTTTTTAAGCCTCTTCCTCATTTGGCCAGATTTCAAGTTTCATGATTATCTTGCATTAGATAATGCTGGACGTGGAATTTATACATTTATGTTTCCTTCACTTTTCTATTATCATCCATTTTTAGCAACCTGTGCTAATATTTTTTTTAGTCAGTTTATATGCTAGCTTATTTGCAACACTTGCCGCATTATTTTCCGTTTATATATCGAGTCGCTTTATTTGTTTACTACTTCCCTTTTTAATACAAACAATGGTGGGCTTTTTGTCTGCAATTTTGGATCTTTCAGTAGCATGGACCCCAGCTCAATTTTTGAACATGTCGATTTCAGCAAGTAGGCCTTCTTCCTTATTGGTTTTTTTTGTGCCATTTTTACTTATAGCTATTTTTTATTTCCTTTATAGAAAGAAGATCCTTAGCGATGGATAAATTAAAAACAGTGCTGCTTACTTCTTTCGCGCTTGAGAAAAAGAGAGGGCTCTTTATTGCTTGTTTCTTACTTTTTCTTTCTTTAAGCAATACTTTTTTACTGTGCGAGAAGCCAGAAGATAGAGGTTTAGAACTTTTTTTTCAGCAAAAGATATCTCGTCTTTTTTTTATTTCCCCTTTCTTTATATGAGTTTTGGTTTTCTACACCGAAACACATCGGAATTTTTTCTTGCGAGATTTAGAACAAACCGTTTTTTACTTGTAGTACAAATTATGCGTAATGGTTTATTTGCGTTTTTCTGTTGCTTTGTAGAGTTTTGCGTTGCACTTCCTGCTATTTTAGAAAATGAAGAAGTGAGTATCAATCTACTTTTCTTAGTCATCAATACTTTCTTTTTTTACTTTTTTTCCTATTAATTTGCTTTGAGTTTTTGACACGACTATTTCATCATTCGCTTATCTCCTTTTTCGTTTTGTTTGGCTATTTGTTTTTTGAAGATTTTTGGATAAATAGGTTTAATGGAACCTCGTTTTTTGCAGATAAGTGGTACTTTGATGAAAGACCTAATTTAATGGAGATTTATTCTTGGCCTAATCTAGGATTAATTTGGGGTGTGTTGGTGCTACTCATTATCTGCTATAGTGAATCCATCAAATTTACAAAACTCTTTTCAAGGAAAGGGGAGCGGTAATGTTCATAAAGCTTATAAAACGTAACTTCTCTCAGCTAAATAGAAGGCACTTTCTGGGATTTGTACTTCCTGTTCTAATCGCCGCTCTTTTCTTTAAAAGCTATAGCGAGATTTTTAAAGGAATCCATATAGAAACAGACCTTTCTGTTTTTGAAATCCCTTTTGTGTGGTTACTCTTCGAATGGGTTCCCTATTTTCTTTTTTTTAGACTTATTTGCAGAGACCATTCATTCCATAGATCGCTATTTATTAGGACGTGTGAAAACTACAAGGCTCCTTTTTTATGCGAATTTTATCAGTTTTTTTTGGCTTGATTCTGTTTTATCATTTGGCATTATGCGTGGTTACTTTTTCCTTTTCTAAAGAAATAGTCATACATGTATTATTTAACTTAATCACTAATTTTTTAGTGTCTCTTTTAGCCTTTTGCTTGTTATTTTTTCTATCCAGCACCTATGTCTTTAGCTGCATCATCGCTATTTACTTTTTTTCAGTTTTCCAACCTTCTTATTTTTCCCTTGTCAATTACACCATGGAAGCAAGAATGGATCGTACTTGGGAAACGACAGATACAATTTATCTAGCCATTTGGACCATTCTTATATATCTCTTAGTTATATGGCTAAAAAAATCCTATTTTAGAGTGAGGTTGTTTGAATGAAGAGAACACTTTCGATTAAGTCAATTAGTAAACAGCTAAAAAAAAGAACAATTATTTCCGACTTTTCCTGCGAAATGGAAAGTGGGGGAGTCTATGGATTCCAAGGTGCAAATGGATCAGGAAAAACGGTCTTGTTTAAAATGATACTAGGATTTTTAAAGCCAGATACTGGAAGTATTGAAATAGATGGGCAAAAATTATATCAAGAAATTGAATTTCCGCGAGATACTGGATTTATCATTGAATATCCTGGATTTGTTAAATACTATACGGGAAAAGAAAATTTGAGATTGCTTGCATCTGTTCAAAATAAAATTGGAGAAAAAGAAATTATTTCAGCAATGGAGCGAGTCGAATTAGAGCCGAATAGTAAAATGAAAGTAAAAGATTATTCACTTGGCATGAAACAGCGATTAGGGATTGCCCAAGCTTTCATGGAAAATCCTTCACTTATTATTTTAGATGAACCAACTAATGCACTCGATAAAAAAGGAATAAAGCTACTTTCTGAATTAATTTCCGAGTGGAAGAATGCTCGTAAATGTGTACTGCTTACAAGCCATAATGAAAAAATTTTTGCAAGAAGTTTGCACAAAGCTATTTTTCTTTGAATCAGGTAAAATTTATTCAGAAGAGGAGTTTGAAGCGTGAAAAAAAAGGTATATTTGGCTTAGCTTATTCATTTTAGTCCTTGCAGGTCTTGCTAGTTTTCGTTTCTACAAGCTTCACTCTTTTGCTCAATCTGTTCATTTTCAAACTATAAAACTTGCAAAAAATGAGCCCATCCGAACAAAAAATGGATTGATTATCAAAGCAAATCAAACGGACACCTTCAGGAAAGAAGAGCTAACTTATCAAAAGTTCAAGCTTAGTATAACCAATTATTCTGATAAAAAACTAGAGGTGAAATTGGATGAATTTTACTTGGCGAATCAAGCATTTGCAACGAGTATTCCGATTTCTTATGAACCCTTAAAAAAAGATGACCACACGGTGAAATGGGGAACTCAGATCCATTTGAATCCTGGTCAAGATGGCCAATACGAAATGGCAATTCCGATTTTACCTAGCTTTTATCAATCAGTAACCGAAAAACTGGAACTCTATTTACATTACCGGTGTATTGATGAAACAGCGAATCAAATCATTGACTACTCGCTTCTCTTACAGTAAAACGCATAAAATCCATATACAAACTCTACGTTTCCCGTTACAATAAAAGAGAAGAGAATTTCGGGAACAAAGAGGGAGAAAACGTGGAAAAACATTTGATTTGTTCGGATTTAGATGGGACGCTTCTTTCAAGCGACCAAATGATCTCGCAGAGGAACCGGCAGATTTTACAGGATTTAATAGCGGATGGACATTATTTTACTGTGGCTACAGGTCGCCTTTTTACGATGGCGCGTTTTTTTTGCGGAATCTGTTCATAAAGAAGCAGGCGTCATTGCTTCGAACGGTTCTATTGCAATATCAGGAAGTGGGAAGGTGCTTTATAAAGCGCAAATTAAGCCAGCAGTGCTACTTGAGATTTACCGAGTCTGTCAAAGTGAGGATATGCTCGTCTCCTTTTTCTCAGAAAATGTGGTTTATTCTACTAAGGAGCGAAAAAAATTGCGGAAAACGAGTGACGCTGCCGCGCGGGTTGCTGCTCCGAGCTATGAGCTTGTTGAGCGAGAAACGGATTTTTTGCAGGTTATTCCAGAAATCGTTAATGGCATCGTTATTGAAGAAGATGGTCCTAAACGAATTGGAGCAGTACGCGAGCGTCTCGAAAAGGTAAACGGGGTCACTTGCTTGTCTTCGCATGCGAACAATATTGAGCTTCTTCCAGAAGGACACGACAAGCGTTTGGCTATTCGTAAACTTGCTGAAGAACTTAATGTGAAACCGGAAAATGTGATTGCTTTTGGAGACGGCGAAAATGACCTTGGTATGCTTCAGGAAGCAGGTGTCGGCGTGGCGATGAAAAACGCGGATGATTTTGTGAAAAAGCGTGCGGATGCTGTAACAAAATCCAATGACCGTGATGGAGTCTATCACTTTTTAAGGAGTTATTTCTACAAATAAAGCAGGTGAGACAATGTTTTATGGTACCATGCAGGAACAAGGGCTTGTCCTTGCGAAAACAAAGACAGGTGTTTGTTATATTGGAAATAGTCTTGACCAATTAAAAAGCTGGAAAAAAAGACATTTACCAAAAGAAGATTTGCAATATGACGAAGCAAGGCTTGCATTGGAAAAGCAACAGCTGCTTGATTACTATCAAGGAAAGCGTCAAACATTTGATTTCCCGCTCGATTTGGAAGCCACACCGTTTTCCAAAAGTGTTTATCAAGCTTTACAACAAATTCCATATGGGCATACAACAACATATGGCGAAATTGCTGAAAAAATTGGGAGGAAAGCAGCAGTCCGTGCTGTTGGAAGGGCTATTGGCGCCAATCCCATTTGGATTGTGATCCCTTGCCACCGAGTGATTGGAAAAGATGGTTCACTCACAGGTTATGCAGGCGGACTAGACATGAAAACGGCATTACTTGCACTTGAAAAAGCGCAAAAATAAACCGAGAAGCTCTTAGCTTCTCGGTTTATTTTTGTTTAATAGCCAGTTTCAACAGAAGCATTAACGATATACATCATTTCGTTTTTGTCATCCTTTTCAGCAAGGAAAATGCCGCTTGTTGTGATCATGCCACCATCCATTACTTCAACTTCAACCGTGCCGTAAGGAATTAATTCTTTGACCGCCTCTTTGTCAAGTGCGTCTTTATCAGTAGGGACAGCAAGCTTGATACGAACTTTCATATTGTTTAAATCTTGATTAGGTAGCAAATCTTCAATTCCGGGCATTGAGTTATGGTAGATAGCATTCTCTACAGCACGTTTAGCAGCTTTTGTTACATTCTGACCATGAACATCAACACCAAATCCTGTTTGGATAAAAAGTAATTTTTCCATCAAAAAACCTCCTAAAATTGATCAATAAAAGACATACCTGGGCGATCTTTAGCAAATTCTTTCAGAACAGCGGCAAAAGCAGCTCCAGTTGGATCGCCCGCCCGTTTATAAGCTTCAGAAAACTGCTTTTGCTGTTGACGATTTAAATCACGCATCAGATGAATGCCAGTTGAAGTAAGGAAAAGTGCTCGCTTTCGCTGATCCTCTTCACTTATGGCCACATAAATCAGTCCCTTTTCTTTAAGCTCGCGAAGTGGCTTCGCAAGTGCTTGCTTGCTAATTTCTAGAATCTTTATCAGCTCACTCGTTGTCATTCCAGGAATTTGTTCTGCGAAAAAAAGAATCCGGTGTTGTAGATGCGAAAGGCTGTGGAATGAAGTGATTGCATCAAGAGAATCCGAAAAACTTTTGTAAGCAAAATAAAACATGGCGATTTGTTGATTGAGTTGCTTTTCATTATTCATTTTTTAGCCCCTTTTTATTCGATACGTTTAGTATAGCATATCCTTATTTTCTCGAAAAAAGAAATTTATTTTTTCCTTAAAAAAGGGTAGAAAAGACAATTTCTGGGTAAAGGGAATTAAGGAACTCAAATGGAGGAGGTAGGGATAATGGAAAATTATCAACGAATTTTAGTCGCCGTAGACGGTTCAGATCAGGCAGATAGAGCATTCAAAAAGGCGCTTGAACTAGCTGGAAAGTACGGAGCGGCACTCGGAATTGCAAGTGTTGTTGATTTACGTTCTTTTTCGCCAAATATTTCTTATGATGGATCACTCGAAGAGCGTGCGAAAGAAAAAGCGAGGGCACGTGTTGCAGGTTACCGGGATCGCGCGGAAGCCGCTGACATCAAAGAAATTGTCACTTATGTAGAAAGCGGAAATCCAAAAACCATACTAGCAAAAGACATTCCAGAAGAATTTCACGCAGATTTAATTGTCGCGGGAGCTACTGGACTAAACAAAGTGGAGAAAATCGTACTCGGCAGCATTTCTACCTATATTTTAGCGCATTCGGGTGTAGATACACTGATTGCACGCTAGAAGAAAAACCAGCTAGGCACATGCGCCTAGCTGGTTTTTAGTTGAACTTCTGACTCCTAATCTTCCTTGAAGAAGTTCGGAAGGTAATCCTTGTGCGCTTCGAGCAACTCATCAAGCAAAATACGGGCTTCTGCGTCGCTTGGTGTAAGTGGATTAATCGTCATCGCAAGCAGCGCCTTGTCATAATCCCCAGTTACTGCAGCTTCCGCTGTAAGACGTTCAAACGTCTTAATCTCTTGAACAATCCCATTAATTGCAATAGGAAGATGCCCACTTGCAAGTGGAATTGGCCCTTGACGAGTAATCACACAATTGGTTTCGATTGCAGAATCCGGATCAATATCAAGAATCGCTCCATTATTACGTGTATTGACAATTTGAATATCACGCTTGTCATTATAAATTGAATTAATCAAGTTGCAAGCCGCTTCGCTGTAGTAAGCCCCACCGCGTTGCTCAAGTTGTTTGGGCTTTTCAGCCAGTTCTTCTTCTTTATAAAGTTCAAATAGTTCCGCTTCCACGTTTTTCACAACTTCTGCACGTGTTCCGTGTTCGGCATAAGCTTTTGCTTGATCTTCAAGTTGTTGCTTTGTTTGCCAGTAATAGCGCAAGTAATCAATCGGAATCATGTTAAGCGTGCGTAAGAAGGTTTTATCCCAACCAGTTGCATTAATATTTTTAAGCGTCGAGCCTGAATCGCCTTCCGTCATTTTGTAAACCACATCACGTGTGACATCTTTCCCTTGATAATAAACCGTTTTGGCGAAAACCATGTGATTTAAGCCAACAAATTCTACATAGATCTCAGAAGGATCTACGTCGAGCGTTTCTGCGATATTGCGTTCAATCCCAATTGGACCATTGCAAAGTCCCACAACTTTTTTCTGATTGCTGTAGCGAAGTACGGCTTCTGTCACCATTCCTGCTGGATTTGCAAAATTGATTAACCAAGCATCCGGACAAAGCCGTTCCATATCGCGGCAAATATCAAGGATAACTGGAATCGTCCGAAGTCCTTTAAACATACCGCCGGGACCATTCGTTTCTTGCCCCACAACTCCGTGAGAATTTGGGATCCGTTCGTCTTTAACACGAGCATCAAGAAGACCGACCCGAAGCTGTGTTGTGACAAAATCTGCATCTTTTAGCGCCTCTTCACGGTCAAGCGTCAAGTGAATTTCCATCTTTACGCCAGCTTTTTTGACCATTCGTTTGGCTAAATTCCCCACAATTTCAAGTTTTTCTTTCCCAGCTTCCACATCTACAAGCCAAAGTTCACGAACAGGCAGTTCATTTTGGCGTTTAATAAAACCTTCAATCAATTCTGGTGTGTAACTCGATCCGCCACCAATCGTTGCGATTTTGATACCATCTTTTTTCATTATTTTTACCTCCAGTATTCAAAACACAATCCAATGATTGCGCTTTCTATTTTCGTAACAGCTGTTCTTTACAAATTCAGTATAGAAAGAATTGCTTGGAAAAGCTAGTCGATTCAGGACTTTAGGTAGCTATTTTTCAAGTTGGAATTTGTTACATTTGAGTAACGAGGTGTTACATGATAGAATGAACGAGTGGAGGGATGACTTTGTTATTTTTAGAACAATCCGTAGAATTAAATGATACCGAACTAGAAATTTATAATTTTATCACCGCTAACCTTCAAAAGGTAGTTTATATGCGAATTCGTGATTTAGCAGATGAGACACATGTAAGCACTACGACCATTTTGCGTTTTTGTCGTAAATTTAAATGTAGTGGCTTTTCTGAATTTCGCGTGAAACTGAAGCTTTATGCAGAAAAGCGGCGACGGATTGCGATTGATATGTCAGACGAAACGACCTATATTGACTTTTTAAAACGAACAGCAGGAGAAGAGTTTCAAGAACAACTTCAGGATGCTGTTTCGATTTTGCGTCAATCGGAGCTCGTTTTGTTTGTAGGAATTGGCTCATCAGGCGTCATTGCAGAATATGGAGCACTATATTTTTCATCCTTGTTCACTTTGGCTCTCCATATCGAAGACCCACTGAACCATCCATTTTATCATCTTTCGGATAAGCTTTCGGATAAAATTTGCTTAGTTGCGCTATCTGTGGATGGTGAAAATGAAGATATTATCCGCTATATCCATGAACTCAAAACTCAAAAGTGCCAAGTCATTTCCATTACGAATAGTTCAAAATCAAGCATCGCGAGACTTTCCGATGCGAATATTGCCTACTATATCAACAAAGAAATGTATCAAGAGGCAAATATTACTTCTCAGCTTCCTGCACTTTATACGATTGAATGCATAGCACGAGAAATTCGCAGTCAAATTGATCAAACTATTGACTGAAAATCGTTGTAAAACTTTTGGCTTTGTTGCTATAGAAGATTTGCTATTTAGCAACTATCCATATCCATTTATTGAAGATAGGAAGTTCTGTAGTACGCTCGTGGTTTTACCGGATAAGCTTGGCGGACAGAAATTTACGATGCTAGAAAATTTATTTCACTTGCTTGAAAGTTCATTGAAGAGAAGTGGCAGGGAGGTTGAAGTTGTTCAGAGCTCCGAATAGGGATAAAAGTGGTTGATCGAGAAGCTGTCCAAACGCCGTTTGATTTTATCGGACAAGCGGAAAAAGAATTGGAATATGATGTGTGAAAAAGAGCAAGTAGCTTTTTTTTAAAGCTACTTGCTCTTTTGAAATTGCAAAGTATTATTAAAAAACGAAACAATAATGCTACAATTAATCTTAAAGTATTAAAATAGATGGAGGACAGAATAGCATGATTGTAGCGCAAAAAATCTCTTTAGATGAAGTGAAAAGAGGATGGCGAATTCTTATTTCGAAGAAAATCGCTTTAGATTCTATTCTAATCTTTTATAAGGAACGGAGAGAGTTTCTTCGACCTGCAAGAAAGTTTGAGCTTGAATTTCAAAAAGTAAAAGATGGCTATGAAATTCATTTACCACTTGAACTGGTTCTTCAACATTCGTTGACTGATCGGGAAACAGAATGGCGTTTTCTTTGCAGAAGTAAAAATAAAGATATTTTGTTGAAGGTAGCTCAACCTCTTTCATTTGAAACAATTTCTGTGGACGATTCGTTACACAGTTTTACTTTTCAATTTGCTGAAGATTTATTAACTTTTGTCAGTCGTCCGAAACCCTTCCAAGCGATTTTGCAACGATTTTCTTTTGATACTAAAAAACTACAGCTTGATGTTCGCGTGACATCTGAGTATTCAGTGGAAGGTCTAGATGCTGTCTTCTGGTTGAAGAGACGTTCAAGACCTGAGATTTATAACTTTTTTGAGCAGCGTGAGTCGTTTCCGATTGGAAAGGTTGCAAATGGGAAAATCCAAGTTGCTCTTCCAGTAGACTCTTTTTCTGAAGAATTTTTGATTGATGAGACGAACAATATTGATACGTTTATTGAGTTGCGATCAAAGTGGACAGGTTCAAAACTTGCACATATTGAAACACATTCTGGCGTGGCTGAAGATATTCCTCACAAATTCTTGCTAGAAGAGCCTTTTAGGTCTTCATTAGAGTCTTATGTGACAGGTTCGAAGCGTTTATCTTTTTATTACCGGAAAGAACTTCATAAACTGGTCAGATTAGTAACTTTTAAAGAACGACTAGGTGTTTTTTCTTTTGGTTTTGAAGTTTCGGGAAATATTTCGCCGATTGAGTTTGTGTTAAAGCGGCGTGATTCTAAATTTTCAACGTTTGAGTACCTTGAAGAAACTGTTCAGCCCATTACGAAAAAACTTCGATCTTTTCAGGTCAAACTTTCTAAAAAAAACGCTCTACCCGCTTCAGACTTATCAGCCAGATGAAAAATGGGATGGCTTTATACGTACAAGTGAAGGTATTGATCTGCCTATTTTTGTTTCAGATGAGATTGAATTTGAACCGAAGTTTGATTTTGTGAACGAAGGAAAGTATCGTGCACGTTTGATGAAAAACGGGATGGGAGATTTAACCATTCGTTTCGTCGCAGCTCCGATTATTAAGCAAGAACCTAAGAATCTTGTTGTAATGGGGACTTGCTTTAGCCGAAACGCTTTTAATACTTCGCCATATTTTAATCCAGATTATAAGTCGTTTTTTAATATTCAATTTACACAAACGCACACTTCACTCATTAGTGCAACGACGCCGGCTTATTCAGAGGGAATTCCATTTGATCAATATGCGGATACATTTACGAAAACAGAACTTGAAAATGTGAAAGATGATTTCCGAAAGGATTTCTTTGAACGACTTCATGAGGCACAGCCTGATTATTTTCTAATTGATTTATATCCAGATGCGATTCGACCAATTATTTGGCTTGATGAAAAATCGGCGATAACCGGTAGTTATATTTTAGAAGGTTCACCGCTATTTGACGTGATTCCTTGTCAAGAAATCCTTGACCATACTGATGATGAGGCTTTTTATCAGGTTTGGAAGAAACATGCTGATGAATTTTTGGCAAAGCTACTAAAGATTATTCCCGAGGAACGTGTTATTTTAAATAAAGGCGGCTTTACTTATAAATATTATGATGAAAATCAAAAAGTAATCGCTTATAAAAACAAAATGGCTATTGAAAAGGCACAGCTTCTTTGGGATAGACTAAATAACTATTTCTTATCTGTCGCTCCGAATGTTCGTGTTATTGATTTTTCGAACAAAGGTTATATCGGTGATTTTTATTATCCTTTTGGCCATTCATTTTCTCATTTCGAATCAGGCTACTATAAAGATCTACTGAAAGAAATGATTTATATCGATCAGACTAATTCTTTTCGAGATTAGTGGAAAGAGGGGGGCATTCCCCTCTTTTTTTGGTTTTGTTGAATGGGAAACAAAATTCTATTATAATAAGAATATGGATTTGAGAGGAGGAAACTTCATGAATCACGAAGAACGTCTTTTAGCTGGATTCCGAGATGTGTATAATAAGCTAGTTTGGCTCAATAAAAGCAAAATGGAGAACAGCCTCAGTGGCTATAAACCTGCGGAAGTACATTGCTTAGAATTTATCGGTAAAAATAATGAAGCGAATGTCACTAAACTTGCTGAAGCCTTTTACATGACGAGAAGTGCGATGAGCAAAATGACCAAAAAATTGACGGAAAAAGGAGTAATTGAAAGTTATCAAAAGCCGGAAAATAAAAAGGAAATTTATTTTCGTTTGACAGAAAAAGGTCGTGAAGTGGATCAAATTCATACTAGGCTTCATCAGGAATTTCAAGAACGGGATAAGCCTGTATTCGATAGTATTACAAGGCAAGAATTAAAGGGCATGTTAAAGTTTGTTGATCGCTATAATCAACATTTAGATAAAGAAATGAATAAACAGAAAACGAAATCAAAAAACGAGTAAAAGAAGACGGCAATTAAGTGCTGTTTTTTTTTATTTTTTATTTTTTTGTTGACACGGACACAAAACAGAGTTATGATTTTTGTTGACAAAGAAACAAAAAAGGAGAAATTATATTGTTACAAATTGAAAGAAACCAACCTCCCGTTCCAGAAAAAAAGGCACTTGTTTTTGGCTGATCTCTATTTTTCTGTGCGGGTTAGGTTTAAGTATTATCACACCAGTTATTCCTTTTCTCGTTGCTCCTTATGTGACAACACCTGCAAACCAAGCATTTATCGTCACGACCCTAACTTCTGTTTACGCAGTTTGTGTGTTTTTAGCTTCTCCAAGCCTTGGAGCTTTAAGTGATCGGCTAGGAAGACGACCTGTTTTACTCGTTTGTCTTTTAGGATCGGCAGTGGGCTACTTAATTTTTGGAATTGGCGGCGCTCTTTGGGTGCTGTTTCTGGGAAGAATTCTTGAGGGGATTACAGGGGGAAGCATTAGTACACTGTTTGCTTATTTTGTGGATATTACCCCCGCTTCAGAACGGACTAAATATTTTGGCTGGGTCAGTGCCTTATTTGGCACTGGTGTAGCGATTGGTCCAGCAATAGGCGGCTTATTGACTCATTTTGGCTATGCGGCGCCCATGTTTTTTTGGGGCGATTGTTACTTTTTTTAAATTTTGTTTTCGGAATCTTATACATTCCGGAGAGCCTTGCTCAAGAAAAGCGATTAAAGAGAATCAAGCGGAGTCAACTGAACCCCTTTACGCAACTTGTTCATCTTTTTTCTATGAAGCAACTCGCGCGCTTATTTATTGCAGGGCTCTTGATTTGGATCCCCAACGGTTCACTTCAAGCTATTTTTTCTCAATTTACGAAAGATACTTTCCAGTGGCAACCGGTGTTAATTGGTCTTACCTTTTCGATTATGGGGATTCAAGATATTGTTGCTCAGGGACTAGTTATGCCTAAGTTGTTGAAGAAATTTAGTGACACAGAGATTGCCAAGTTCGGTTTAATCTTGGACGTGCTAGGATATGCTTTTATTGCAAGTTCTGCGATCTTCCAATTTGCCCCATTGTTTGTTGTAGGAATGTTTGTCTTTGGCTTTGGAGATTCACTATTTGGTCCCGCTTTTAATGGGATCTTATCGAAGTCTGTCTCATCAAGTGAGCAAGGGCGCATCCAGGGAAGTAGTCAATCAGTACAATCTCTTGCAAGAATCATTGGACCAGTAATTGGCGGGCAAATCTACGTGCTATTCGGTCACACAGCACCAGCAATTATGGGAGTTTTACTGATCTCACTAGCTATTCCCATTTTCACTCGGCAAAATACTAGTGAAATACAAAAAAATTAAGGATTCAAAAAAGCTAGCCAAGCAAGTTTGGCTGGCTTTTTTGAATGTGGACCACTTTAAAGGTTATAGATTAATTTTAGAAAAGGTATTGACTATTTAACTGAAACCGTTTACAATAACATTGGTATTAAAAAACGATAAACCTGTATCTTTTTAAAAATGATTAAACAGATTTCAAGGAGTTATAGGGATCGAGAAGTATGGGTTATTTAGTAAAAGATACCAGAAAAGGGTGCTTTGCGTATGGAGTACAAAGATTTATCACCATCAGTCCTTGGAGAAGAGCAACTTCGAGCCATTATCCAAGAAAAAACAGCGGTTGGCATAAAAGAACTTCCGTCTGAACGAACACTTGGGATTGAACTTGGGATAAGCCGAACCTCGCTAAGGCGGTCACTTGATGTGCTTGAAAAAGAAGGCGCTATCAAGAAAAATAACCGTGAAGGCATGGAAATTAATGAGAAGCAAACTATTAATTTGTTAGCTATGAATTCGATGAGCGAGCAGCTAAACAATAAAAATCAGCAGCAGTCGATCCGAGTTCTTGGTAGCGGGCTAATAGCTGGACAAAAAGAAATAAATTTATTTTTAAGGTTATCGGCAAAACAAAAACTTTTTGAGCTTAAAAGAAAAAGATTCATTGATGGTCAACCGTTTATGTATGAAATTTCATATCTGAATGCCGAACAATTTTCTGGAATTGAAGTGTTGAACTTTGAAAACAGGTCGCTATACAGTGCTTTAAAAGAGCAGTTTGGGGTAACACCTACGTATGGTCGCGAGGAAATTCGTTTCATTCGTGCAGATCAAGATCAAGCAGAATTACTGGAAGTGCCGCTTAATACACCTCTATTTGAAGTCACCAGTAAGGCGTTCGACCAAAACGATGAGCCTGTCGAGTACAGCAAACAATATTTAATTGGAAATCAAGTCACTTATAAAATCAACGCGACAAACATATTTGATTATTTGGAAGATGAGGAAGAACAATGAGCGAGAAAAAAACCTTTATTTGAAAAAAATTGCAGACGAATTGAAAGAGAAAATTGAACGGGAAGAATATAAGCCAGGAATGCTCATGCCGAGCGAAAAAGAATTACAATCGCTTTTTTCAAGTAGTCGGACAACGATTCGCCGAGCGGTTGACCTCTTAGTAGCAGAAAAGCTTGTGATTCGTAAAAACGGCGTTGGCTTGTACGTGGAACCAAAGCTAACAACGCAAAATATCTTGGAAATGACAGGTGTGATGAAAAGCGGTTCTGCTGAGTCAGCAGTTCGAGAAATTAAAGACTTTTATATGCGTAAAGCGGGAAAATTTTATGCACAAAAGTTCGGAATCAAAGAAAATGAATTGCTTTATTTTATTCGTCTGCTTCAAAAAAATAAGGATGCACATCAGATGGAGATTTTGCTTTTGCCGCTTAGTCTTTATCCTGATTTAAGAGTCAAGGATTTACAAATTGTAAGTATTTTGGAGTTAGTAAATTCTGGCAGGCAGGCACTATTTGCGCTTGAACAGGAACTTCAACTTGTTAAAAGTACTCAAGAACAAATGAAATACCTGCAAATTGATGAAGATACACCCGTCGTCAAATTGAGTACAGTTTATTACGACGACACAAATTCCCTAGTAGCAGTAGGCTATCGCTATGAAAATGCGATGTTAACTGAATATATGATTGACTTTAACTAATCGTTTTAGAGGAGGAAGAAAAATGATTGAATTCTTGCGAGTAGATCACCGCTTACTTCACGGACAAGTAGCCGTGTCTTGGTTCGGTGCTCTGGATGTAAATACCATTTTAGTTGCTAATGACAGTGTGGCTGGGGATGATTTCCGTAAATCTGCCATCCGACTTGCAAAACCAGATGACGCTAAACTAGTGATGAAAAGCATTGCAGACAGTATCGAAGCAATCAATTCTGGTGTGACCGATAAATATAAGATGCTTATTGTTGTGGAATCTGTTGATGACGCTTACAAATTGATTGAAGGCGTTAACGGACAAATTTCGCTGCTCAATTTAGGTGGAACAAAACAGCGCGAAGGAACGAAGAATTTTTCGAAGGCAGTGAACTTAACATCCGAAGAAGTAGCGAAGTTAATGGAATTAAAGCAGAAACAGATAGATGTATTTATTCAACAAGTTCCAAATGAAAAAAAAGATTTCATTTGAAGCATAAAAGAGGGAGGAAACAAAGTTCATGGAAAACAATATCATTATAGCTATTCTATTAGGGCTTACAGCAATGCTTGCTAATGCGGAATATCTATTTGGTTCCTCAATGCTGTCACGTCCACTCGTGACGTGTACCATTACAGGAATCATCATGGGAGATGTTACAACGGGGATTATCATGGGGGCAACCCTTGAACTTGCTTTTGTTGGAGCGTTTTCTATCGGAGCATCTATCCCGCCAGAAATTATTTCCGGAAGCGTTCTTGGAACAGCTTTTGCCATTGCAGCAGGTAAAGGAACCGCCGTTGCATTAGCACTTGGAATTCCGATTGCATCACTTGTTCTCATCCTTAAAAACCTTTGCTTTATTTTTGTCTTACCTTACTTCGTTCATAAAGCAGATCGTTACGCAGAGGAGGGGAATTCAAAAGGAATTGACCGAATGCAGCTTTGGGGTGGATTTTTCTCCATTAACCTACCTATTGGTTTGATCGTAGCCTTTTCATTTATCGCAGGGAACTCTGTCATTAAAACCATTTTGGATGTAATCCCGCAATTTGTGATTGATGGACTTGGGATCGCGACAGGCCTTCTTCCGGCTTATGGTTTTGCTTTGCTACTTAAACTGATGATCAACAAAAAGAATGCCGTATTTTTCGCATTTGGATTCGCACTTGCTGTTTATTTAAAAGTTCCGGTTACAGGAGTTGCTATTTTTGGGGCTTGTCTTGCACTTATTTTAACTGGCTATGCAGCATTTAAGGATGACAAACAAACGAATCAAAATTCGAAAGATTCAGATTTAAAACTTGCTAAAGAGGGAGGAATCGACTATGAAGATGAAGAGTTCTAAAACACTCACCAAAAAAGATTTAATGAAAGTTTTTTGGCGCTCTTTTACGATGGAGTGGGCTTGGAACTATGAGCGACAATCGAACTTAGGTTACTCGTTCGCCATGCTTCCCGCGCTTGATAAAATTTTTGAAGGCAATAAAGAAAAGCGAATCGCTTCTTATAAACGACATTTAGAGTTCTACAACGTGACACCTTGGCTTTCCACATTTCCACTTGGGATTTCTGTAGCCATGGAAGAAGAGTCAGCAAAAGATCCTGAGTTTGAAACGGATTCCATTAATAATATTAAAGTGGCACTAATGGGTCCACTTAGCGGGTTAGGAGATTCGTTTTTCTGGGGCACACTTCGAGTTATTGCAACTGGGATTGGCACTTCGCTTGCTTTACAAGGAAATATTCTAGGTCCAATTTTATTCTTGCTTATTTTTAACATTCCAGCGATTGCTACACGTTACTATGGGTTATTTATCGGATACAACATCGGCGCTGGCTTTATCGAGAAAGTACAAAAAACTGGGCTGATGGCAAAGCTTTCTTACGGGGCGTCTGTACTTGGGCTAAGCGTAGTTGGAGCGATGGTTGCTACGATGGTAACGCTTGAAATGCCGCTTAAGTTTGGAACAGGAAAAGATGCCGTAAGCATTCAAAGTATTTTTGATGGCATTGTTCCAGGCATTTTACCGCTGTTATTTACGCTCTTTATCTTCTGGCTAGATAAAAAAGGGTTAAAAGCCCATTGGATTTTATTGATGATTGCGGCAATTGGTATCTTAGGTGCTTATACAGGTTTATTAAAATAGGTGGGTGAAAAGATGAAAAGTATGGAAGATTATATCAATCTCGAACAAACTATTTATCAAAACATTTTGCAAAATAGAAATGATATTTTGCAGGAAATAACACAGCTATCTGCTACGGAATTAGCCAGTTACGAGTCCATTGTTATTTTTGCAACTGGCTCGAGCTCAAATGCCGCTTTTGCAGCACAACCTTATATAGCAAGCAAATTGCAGATTCCTGTTTATATTGAGGAGCCTTCTTTTGCAGCTAATTATATGATGCATTTGAATCAAAAGACGCTATATCTGGCTATTTCGCAAGGCGGTCACAGTTACTCAACGATTCACATTGTGGAAGAAATTGAAAAGCATGGCGGAACAGTTTTTACTTTGACGAGTGACCTTGAAAGTCCGATTTCGAAAAAAGCGAAGCATGTGATTGGGATGGGTATGGGAGTGGAAGAAATGCCTTATGTCACAGCTGGTTATAGTGCGACGATTCTCATTTTGGATTTATTAGCGCTGGAGCTTTCGCGTCAAATGAAACGACTGCACACGGAAGACTACGAAAAGGAACTGGATGAGATGAGCAAAATCGCTCGTTTCTTGCCAGAAGTAATTGCAAAAGCGGAACAGTGGATTGAAGGATTAAAAGAAGAATTTTTAACAGCTGATCGAATGATTTTTGTTGGTTATGGAAGTACTTACGGTGTTGCGCGAGAAGGCGAGACGAAGATCACGGAAACGGTACGGATTTCTGCTTTTGGTAAAGAATTAGAAGAATACATGCACGGTCCTTATATTGGTTTAGCGAAAACGGATCGCATTTTCTTTATCGAACCTCACGGGAAACTCGAAGAGCGTGCTGAAAAATTGAAACAATTTTTGGCAGGACATGTGGAAACGGTATATACGATTTACGCAGACAAAGTGGAAGAAAGACAAGCTCGGGATTTGATGCTCGGCGTTCAAACAAGTGAGTATCTTGCATCGCTTTTTACTACTATTCCAGTGCATTTACTATCTTATAAAGTTTCACAGTGGAAAGGAATCAATTTGGAAATTTCCGCCTATCCAGAGTTCGACCGTATAACGGGTTCAAAAATTTAAGAGAGAAAGTAGGAATGCAGATGTTGAAATTTGACGAACAAGCGACATTAAAAAATATGGAAGGTGCGCTGAAACTTCGACCACAAATTAATGAAGTTGTGGATGCGATTTATGAACGTGGGTTTCAAAATGTATGCTGGCTTGGAATTGGGGGCACTTACGCTTCGGCGATGCAAGCTGTTGTGCATATGAAAGAAAAAACAAGCATGGAAATTTTTTATGAAAATGCCGCTGTGTTTTTAACAACTGGGAATAAGCGAATTACGAAAGACACGTTTGTGATTATTTCATCGGTTACTGGGAGTACTGAGGAGGTTGTGGCTGCTGTTAAAAAATGCAACGAAATTGGTGCTACAGTACTAGGCTTTATTGATGAAAAGGAAGCGGCACTAGCTCGTATGGTAGACCATTTGATTTCTTATCCGCTAAATGAACAATTGAAGTTCTTTATGGTGGGAGACCGTTTGATGCAGCTTGCTGGCGAATTTGAAGACTATGAAGAATTTTATGCAGAAATGGATGTTCATTTTGCAAAGGGAATTGTTGAAGTGGAAAAAGCAGCTGACGAATTTGGACAAGCTTTCGCAGAAGCTCACCATGACGATGATATGCATTATTTTGTTGGGGCAGGAAACCAGTGGGGCGCGACTTATTCTTACGCAATGTGTTACTGGGAAGAACAGCATTGGCTCAAGACAAAATCAATTGAAGCGCATGAATTTTTCCATGGCATGTTTGAAATTGTGGAGCGTGACACACCGGTTACGATTTATGTGACAGAAGATAGCCAGCGCTCATTGAGTGAAAGAGTAGTGAATTTCATTCCCCAAATTTGCGGGAATTACACCGTTATTGATGCTAAAGACTATGACGTACCCGGGATCTCAGAAAAATTCCGAGGAGCACTTTCGCCGTTTATTCTCCATGCAGTAAACAACCGGATTGACGTACACATCGAAAGAATTAACCGCCATCCAATGGAAATCAGACGTTATTATCGTCAATTGAAGTATTAAGGAGTGTGGCAAATGTGAAAGCAGTTTTTGTTTGTATGCACGGAAATGCTGCACGTGAGTTGATTCAATCAGCTGAAATGATCTGTGGGGAACAAGAAAATGTAGGCTATACATTTTTTGATGTTGGGGAAACGCCAGAAGATCTAGCTGTTAAAATGGAACATGAAGTAGCCAAGCTAAATGTGGATGAAGGCATTTTATTTTTGACAGATTTAAAGGGAGGCACTCCTTTTAATGTTTTAGTCAGAAATCTGGATAAGTTTATGCAAGCGGAGCTTTTAACGGGTGCGAATATTCCGATGTTACTCGAAGCATTAATCAGTCGCCATTTATTTTCACTAACAGATTTGGCGAATCAGGTACTTGAGACAGGGAAAACCGGGATTTACCGTTACGAAGCACCAAAAGAGTTTGAAGATGACGATTTTTAAATGAAACGAGAGAACTTTCAAGGAATTTTCTTTGAAAGTGGCTCTCGTTTTCTAATGTCCTGAAAAAAGGGGCAGGACATAATTATGATCAGCCTTGTTCCCTCGTCATGATTTCCATGGTACAGGTTTAGGAGTTCAGGAAAACAAGTCTGATATGAAATTTTGATTTACGGCGAAAAGACGCTAGCCAGTCAAGAATATCAAAAGCTAATCGCCTCATTTTTAAGAAAGGCGCTCTATCCCGTCTTTAAACCCAAGATTATATGCAAGAAATAGGAGTTTCGCGTCTCTAAATTTAGGAGTGCTATTCTCAACTGAATGCGGTATGCTTTTTTTTGTAAGGGCTTACTTTTTGAGCGTAACAATAAGTTTACCCTAAAAGTGAAATGAAAACAAAAAGGGGGAATAGAAATGCGGGATTATGGGGTTTGTTTATGGAGTTTTGGTGATATCCCGATTGAAAAAAAGTGTCAATTAGCAAATGAAATTGGTGTAACCGGTGTTGAAGTTGACGGGGATCTCACGCAAAATCCAGTTGAACTGGCACGATTACTGAAGCAGCATCAATTAAAAATTCTTTCCGTCACACCGAACAATGTGGATATTGCATCTAGTGATGAAAAGATTCGTCAGCAAGCGGAAAACTATTTTTTGGAGTTGTTGGACTGGGCTTTTGAGCTTGGAGTGCCCAAAATTTGTTTGCACGGTGAAGTTGGGAAAATCAGAGGATGCGGAGATAGAGCACGCGACTGGGAGCAACTTGTGAAAAGTACAAAAGCCGTCACGGAAAAAGCAGAAAAAATGGGGATTGTGGTCGTATTTGAAGTATTGAATCGCTACGAAAATCACCAAATTGTAACAGGGGAAGAAGCTTTGCGGCTAATTCGCGATGTGGATAGTCATTCGTTATTCGTTTTGCTGGATGCCTACCATATGAATATCGAAGAAACAAATCCGGTTGCTACACTAGAAAAAGTAGGCAATCAATTAGGGATGTATCATGTAGCAGATTCAAACCGCCAAGCTGTCGGAAATGGGCATGCAGATATCAAAGCACAAATAAGAGCTTTGCATAAAGTGGATTACACAGGCCCCATTATTATGGAAATGGTGGCCGAAGGTCCAGATCCGTTTACAGCTGAAAAAGGCGGAAACTATCTGGAAGTTTTAACCAACTATTACCGCGATTCCTTAAAACAAATTAAAATTTGGGATGAAAAATGAATTCCTCCGAAGAACATGAAAACAGATGTGGGAAAACTTCCCACATCTGTTTTTTCAAATACTTTCTTCATTTGATGACATTTTCTTAAGTGGTGCTTCAGCATGTTCCCATTTTTTGTGTTTCATTTTATGATTCACAAAATAGAGAAGCGCGCATACGAGGGGAATAATACTTGCGATGAGATAAAGCCCTCTAAAGGAAGTTGCGTTTTTAAGAATGCCCATGATATATGGCCCAACGCCAAGTCCTAAATCCAAACCGATAAAGTAAGTAGAAAGCGCAACGCCAATCCGGTGTGTGTTCACAAGTTTCAAGCAAACCGCCTGCCCATTTGACATAAAAGTTCCATAACCGAGCCCGACAAAGGCACCGGAGATAAGAAGCGTCAAATTGTTAGACGTTACACCTAGTAGAAGTAAGCCAAGCGCAAGGAAAATATAACTTGGATACATCACATAGGACTCACCTTTTGCATCAAAGATCCGCCCAGCAGCAGGACGGGTGAATGTAATGACAAGCGCATAGACGACGAAGAAAAAAGAACCCGCAGAAACGAGATCGATGACTTTTACGTAAGAAGATAAAAATGAAAGGACACTCGAGTAAGAAAGTCCCATCAAAAAAGCGATGAGAGTAATAAATAAGGCTTTCTTTTCAATGAAACTGTTGAAATTCCAAGATTTGATCGCTGCTTTATGTTCCGCTGATAGTTGAATATTTTTTACTGGAAACAGGAAGCAAGCAATCGCAACCGCTAAAATCAAGCTAATGGATAGCCAGATGATAAATTCAAAATTTGTAGCACTTAAAAGTAACATGCCAAGAAATGGTCCAGCAGCAGCAGCGAGACTCGTGCTTAAGCCGTAATAGTTAATGCCTTCTCCGTTTTTAGCTTGTGGAATGTATGCTGTTACGATCGTGTTTGTAGCAGTGGAGATGGCGCCATAACCGAATCCGTTTAAGAAACGGATGATATATAAAACGCCAAGGCTAGGGATGAAAAGGTAACAAATGGTCGTGACAAGATAAAACAAGGAGCTTATGCGCAGTACAAATTTTCTACCGAGGAGTTCGATTTGTTTTCCCATTAATAAACGTGCCAAAAGAGTCCCGATAATGTAGATCCCAGAAGCAAATCCTGCTTCGCTCATGCTGGCTCCCAAATCATCTTGTGCAATTACGGCAATAATGACCATCAGTAAGTAATAAACGAGATAGACGACGAAATTAAGGATCGTCACGCCAATAAAATATTTATTAAATAGCTTTTCTGGCATAAGAATCTCGTTCCCCAATCTTTTGTAGCGCTTTGATTTTTTCAATTCTTGCAGCGATTTCATTGTAGTTTGATGGATAACGATCAACGAGCTGTTCCACAAATAAGTCTCTTGTCGTCATGAAGAGTCTCAGGAATTCTCTAGATTCAGGTGATTCCCGAATCGTAAGCTCTCGCATCAGTTCCATAGCGCTTTGATACGCATCGTTTAAAAAAATCAGTGCTGCTTTTGAATCGAATCTGTTACTATAAGCTGTATCAAGACGTTCAACAATCGTGCTCATCCAAATGTTCATTGGTATTCCTCTTTTCTTTTGTAATATGTTTCTCAGTATAAGGCGAAAAAGACTTGTCGAAAAGCACACTTCATGTGTAAAATTATAAGTAACAGATTTTAGTAACAAATGTTAATGTCTTTGAAACGGATTTTTTATATGCTTTTTGTAGCGGATCAAAAAGGCGGGGAAGAAAAGTTGGATAATCGTGTGTTAAGAAACTATGTGGAAGAGAATGATTTTCCGGTCATTAAAAAGGGGTATCATAAATATTTAACTTACGAAGGACTTGAAGATTGTTATACGTACATTTTAAAAGAGGGGATCGTGAAAGCAAGCGTCATCTCAAACGATGGCCGGGAGTTTAACTTGCGCTACATTCAAGAATCAGAAATCGTTTCGATTTTAAAAGATGAGTATTCGCAGTTCATTGATGCCCCTTATAACATCCGAATTGAATCAGATTCAGCAGAATTTTACCGAATCAATCGCGTACAATTTTGGAAGGACATTAATGATAGTCCTGAACTGCAACATTATGTGAAAGAATTTTACCGGCACCGGTTGCTCTATATGATGAAAAAAATGCAACAGATGCTGATGAATGGGAAAATTGGAGCGGTTTGTTCACAAATTTATGAGCTGTATGACTTTTTCGGCGTGGAAACAGAGGATGGAATCGTGATTGACTTTCCGGTAACCAATGAAGAAATCGCGAAGTTTTGTGGGATCTCGTCAGCGAGTAGTGTAAGTCGCATTTTACGGCAGCTTAAGCAAGAAAATGTGATTAAGGTTACGAAAAATCAACTCGTCATTACTAATTTAAGTTTGCTAGAAGAACATATTATTTTTTAACAAGGCTAATCAAAAAAAGCTTCTCCATTTTAAAAATGGAGAAGCTTTTTTAGTTTATAAATGTGTCCATTTAAGTCGTTTTCCGCTCTACCAAGTGAAACTTGAGCGGGATGAGTTTTTGGTTTGCTTGCTTTAGTGTATTGTGGATAATCGTAAAGGCGTTTAGAGCTTGCTTATCCACCGGGTAATGAATCGTCGTCATATCAAATAAATGCGCCACTTCCATGTCGTCAAAGCCACATACGGCAAAATCTGCAGGAACCCGCAGTTCTTGCCTACGTGCCTCAGACACGATTCCCGCGGCTAAATAATCGTTTGGCGTAAAGAAAGCATCTGGTTTGTTCGTTGTCTTTTTGAAAAAATGGACGATCTCTTCTCCTTGTGCACGTGTCCCCATCCCGTAAAAGTGCTTCACGTCATGCGGGTTAAGATTGTGGCGCTTACAAAAATCTGAATAGGCTTGCATCCGACTTTGCGTATTTAATCCGCTTGTAAAACCATAAATATTGCAAATCCGGCGGTAGCCGCGCTCGTAAAGATGCTCAAGACCAACCGTATAGCCTTCATATTGATCCATGAAAACCGAGGCGATTTTTTTATGTTCGATGCGTTGCCAAGTCACGATCGGGCCGTATTTGGTATAAGGCTCGATCACATCCCATTCATTTTGACGGATGACAAGAACAAGCGCATCAATTTGTTTACGGCGCAACATTTCAAGCGCTTCTAATTCCTTGTCGCGTTTCCCATTTGTCATAAAAAGTGTCACGTTATATCCATGTTCTTGTGCGGCATTTGTAAAATTTTGCATGAAAATTCCAGGAGAATCACGAAACATTGGCGCTACAAGTCCAATCAATTTAGTGGCTCCTTTTTTGAGCGAAACCGCATTAAGATTTGGAACATAATCGAGTTCGTCAATCACAGTTTGAACGCGCTTTCTTGTTTCCTCGCTCACGTAATCGCGCTTGTTGATCACTCGGGAAACCGTTGCCGAAGATACTCCTGCGCGTTTTGCAATTTCTTGAATATTTGCCAATCCGAACACCTCGCTCTATTATCCAATTTTAGTATAGCATAAAACGAGAAATAAAAAATTCTCAAAAAGGGGGTTGACCTGTAATGCATTACATAAACTATCATCGAATTGTAAGAAGAAAACGCTTAAATTTGGGAGGTTTCAAAACTATGAAAGACGGAGTTAAGATCGTAACAATTGGTGGAGGCTCAAGTTATACACCAGAATTGATTGAAGGTTTTATCAAACGCTACAGTGAACTTCCAGTAAAAGAACTATGGCTCGTGGATATTGAAGCAGGACGCGAAAAGCTTGAAATTGTCGGCAGTATGGCAAAACGCATGGTAAAAGCAGCAGGAATTGACTGCGAAATCCATTTAACACTCGACCGTCGTGAAGCTTTACGAGATGCTGATTTCGTGACAACACAATTTCGGGTGGGATTGCTTGACGCGCGGATCAAAGACGAAAGGATCCCGCTTTCGCACGGAATGATTGGGCAAGAAACGAATGGTGCCGGAGGAATGTTTAAAGCGTTCCGGACGATTCCTGTCATTTTGGATATCGTAAGTGATATGCGCGAACTTTGTCCAAATGCATGGTTGATCAATTTCACAAATCCTGCAGGGATGGTGACAGAAGCCGTACTTCGCTATGGCAACTGGGAAAAAGTAATTGGACTTTGTAATGTTCCCATTGGAGCTGTAAAAAGTGCATCTGCCGTTTTAGGTAAACCAGAAGAAGACTTGTTCTTCAAATTTGCGGGCATTAATCACCTGCACTGGCATCGTATTTTTGATAAAGACGGCACAGAATTAACTGAAAAAGTGATTGACGGGCTTTACGCGCCGGGAGCAAATCCAGAAAAAGTTGTTGAAAACATCAAAGACATGCGCTTCCTTTATGAACAAGTAAAACATTTGAAGATGCTTCCTTGCCCGTATCACCGCTATTATTACATGACAGATAACATGCTAAAAGACGAAATGAAAGCCTTCCAAGAAGAAGGCACTCGCGGGGAAGTCGTAAAACGTCTTGAAGAAAGCTTGTTTGAACTCTATAAAGATCCAAACTTGGATTATAAACCAGAAGAGCTTTCGAAGCGTGGTGGGGCACATTATAGCGATGCCGCTTGTGAAATCATCAATTCGATTTACAATGATAAAGGAACGAAAATGGTCGTCTCCACACGGAACAATGGGGCGATTGATGATGTCCCTTACGAAAGTGCCGTTGAAATCACAAGCATCATTGGAGCTCACGGAGCAGAACCCATCAATTTCGGGAAATTTGCTCCTGCAGAACGGGGCTTACTACAAGTGATGAAAGCGATGGAAGAATTAACGATCGAAGCCGCTGTTACGGGTGACTATGCAACAGCTCTGCAAGCCTTCACTTTAAACCCGCTTGTGCCAAGTGGAGATATCGCAAAAGAAGTACTGGATGAGCTGCTTGAAGCCCATAAAGAGCACTTGCCTCAATTTTTCGTGAAACAACAAGCTTAAGTTTTAAAAAGACTCGCTTTTGCGAGTCTTTTTTTTACTTTTAGGACTATGGGAAACGTTTTAAATCGTGTATGATAGAACTAATGAAAAAACACTTGGAGGCAGCCAACTATGGAAAACGAACCCTTTAAACTTCAAACAGAACCTCAACCGAAAGCCTGGTTAGGCATTATTTTTTTTGGTCTTATATTTTATTCTCGAATTTGTTGGCGAAATTCTTGCTATGATTCCACCCATCATTCAAGGTCTAAATGCTGATAAATCGCTTGATAGCATCATTAACGGACTCCAAATGAACTGGTACATGAATCTCACGCAAGCATTTGCTTTGATCATTCTTCTTTTCTTACTACAAATCTCGAACATGAAACTTTTTTCTTTTCGAGCTTTTTCAAGAAAAACGTGGCTGAGTTTTATTGTCATCAGCCTCGGAACCCTTGTCATTTCAAACCTACTTGAAATCCTGATCACTTACTTAAACCCAAGCTTCAATACCGCAAACCAAGCTGGCATTGAAGATATGGTTAGCTCGGCATCGCCACTTGTCGTGTTCGTTGCCGTTGTCATTCTAGCACCAATCGCAGAAGAAGTCGTTTTCAGAGGTTTGATCATGAAGATCATTTTCAGGAAGTATCCAAAAATAGGCTTTCTAGTGAGCGCCTTACTGTTCACCTTTGCCCATATCCCGACAGATATTCTAAGTTTCCTTCTTTACTTCGTGATGGCAGTTGGGTTGTGCCTTGTCTATTACAGAACAAAGCGCATCGAAGCGAGTATCTTGCTTCACTTCATCAATAATTTAATCGGCTACTTCTTCATTGTCTAAATAAAAAAGCCTTTCGAACGGGTGCGTTCGAAAGGCCTTTTTTCTATCCGATTATTTATCGATAACTTGGATATCTTCCTTATTGCCATATTTTGTCCACCAAGGAACAGCACCTTCATCAAGCAATTTGTTAAGCGACGTAATATTTTCTTTCCCTTGCGTACGAAGCCATTTGCGAAGCGCATCGTCGCCTTCTTTACCATAAACTTCAATACCGTCTTTCCAGGTTGCACGGCCACACAATACACCGCTATATTGCACATTGTGTTCATTAGCAAAAGCGATCGTTTTGTGGAACATTTCCGCCGTAACCCCAGCACTCAAATAAATGAATGGAAGCGGACAAAGATCCGAACACTCTTCAAAATGGCGAGCCGCTTCCGCTTGCGAATAAGCGGATTCACCTTTTGCAAAGCCTTCCACATAATTAAAGTTAACAGGAACCTCAAGTTTTAATACATCAACGCCATAACGAGGCTTCGAAAATTCTTTGATCGCCTTTTTCACTTTAGCTGGCTTAAGCTTTGCGTATTCAAGCGAGCCTGAGTCAGTCACATTTGCATCATATGTAATTGGCTCAAGGAAAAATGGGATATCGACGGCGCGGCATTCCGCTCCGATTCGTTCCAAGAAAGCATATTTGATTTCATTAATTTCATCCGACTCATCCGGATCATAATAAACCAAGATTTTAACAGCATCTCCGCCATTTTCTTTGATCCGAAGTACCGATAAGTCTTCAATTAAGTCAGGCAATTTACCAGGAATCGTAGTATCGTATCCTGTTTTTTCATAAGAAGTCAAAAGCCCGCAACCTTCATGGCGCGCTTTAATAGCAGGCGTACCGTATTCATCATCTAACAAAATAGCAGAAGCATAAGGAGTAAGTTCTTCTGAAACTAATTGTTTGAAGTCTTCCACATCTTTTTTATCTTCTGTACCTTTGGCAGCTTGAATCATTTTTTTGAGTGAACCACGCTGATCAATCGCGAGTGCGGCAATGACACCTTTATCATTTGCAAGACGATTCAAACTATCAAATTTGCCTCTTGTCATTGTAACCATTATTTATCGATCTCCTTTTTCTGCATATTTCATACGTCATTCTTTACCCTGTAGCAGTTTCTTTAAACCCTTTTGTTAAAAATTGCTTTTTAAGGAATTTTCAACTACTATTCAAATAGGAGTTATCGAGCTTTTGGGAAAAACACGGAGGGGCGTAAGTTCTTTTTCCGATAGATTACCTGCTAAGGAGTGTTCACTTTGGAGCAAAATCGGAAAAATCAAAGACGACGAGAAAAAAAAGAAACTGGGAAGAAAAAATTTTTTTTATTCGTACTCACCCTTGTGGTTTTTTTTAGCTGTTCTTTTTTTTAGTCGTACAGCTTTTAACGCCAAAAAGTGCCGATAAGGCGGTGCAAGAAGAAAAATCAATTCAGAAAGAGAAATCCTCTGTTTCTAGCCAAAAAGAAAAGAAAAAGACAGAAGTAGAAACGAAAGAAGTTGTGCAAAATAAGGCACTGGACCAGTATCTTACGCAACTGCACTTTAGTGGTACGGCCGTTGTCGTTCGAAATGGAAAGATGGTTTTGAACAAAGGATATGGATACAGGAACATGGAACAGCAGGAAAAAAACACGCCGGATACGGAGTTTTATATTGGTTCTTCGCAAAAAGCTTTAACAGCAACAGCGATTTTACAGCTCGTTGAAAAAGGGAAACTTTCGCTTACAAATCCGGTTTCTCAGTATCTAAGTGGTTTCCCGAGTGGAATTACCATTAAAAACTTGTTAAACCACACAAGCGGACTGAAAGGTCACCTTGAAACAAATTCAAAAATCACACCAAAAGAGCTTGTCCAAGATATTGAAGAGCGAGGAGTCAAACGAGCTCCTGGGAAATGGGATTATCGTGATTCCAACTACACGGTTCTTGCTTATTTGGTTGAAAAACTGAGTGGACAGTCACTAGCGGACTATTATAAACAGCACATTTTTAAACCGGCAGGAATGACACAAGTTGGCTTTTATGAAGATTTTAAACAACAAAAAAATGCATCGATAGGCTATTATCTAAAAAAAGATGGGAGTTACAGCATTCCTAGTATGCCTGATTTATCGCAACTTTTTGGTGTCGGAAATGTCTACATGTCGGCAGGAGATATGTACCGATTTGACGAGGCACTCATGAGTGGAAAACTATTGTCGCCTGAAAGTTTAGCGGAAATGTTTACGAAAGGAAGCAGTTCAGGCTATGGCATGGGTTTTTATGCAGACCCTGGAAGCTACAATAATCATGGCGTATTAAATGGCTGGAACGTGTCAAATAGCATTAGCAAATCCGGTAAAACCTTCGTTATTTTATTTTCAAACATACAAAATAATATTACTTCATTTGGAAAAGTGAATAACGAGATTTATCAAATTTTGAATCGAACAAATTGAAAAAAACCCCGTATCTGTGTGTTAAGTAGATACGGGGTTTTTTACGTTCTTTATTTTTCTTCTTGTAAGTTTTCAGCTTCGACAACACGGAAACCTTTGCGATCTAAGTGCCGAACAATTTCATTTTTCTTCTCTTCCGTAACAGAAAGTGGAAGAGACACAAGAATTCGGCGGATAAAATCTGAACTTTGATCATCGAGTGTAATGACACTTGCGATCGAGGTGTATTTATCAATGATTTTCGTGATTTTAGTTAAGGCTCCAGGGACTTCTCCAGTTGCAATAGTTAAGACATAACTGGTTGTTTGAACATTCCAAGCTTCCTCTAAAAGTCCAAGTAACTCTCCGTGCGTTAGAATCCCGTAAAAATCGCCATTCTCATTTAATACTGCGATGTAAGGCAGTTCTTTAATTGTAAAGAACACTTTGAAGAATGAGGAGTTGACGCTGATGTGTTTCGTTGCATTCTTGAGCAGGGAAGTTACAGGTTGATCTAAGCTGCCCCCATTTGCCACGTGGCGATAGATGTGCATCTTGTATATATTTCCCAAAAATTTGTCGCCAGATTGATCAAGAATAGGAACACAGCGATAACCAGACTCTTCAAGCAAATCAATCGCTTCTTTTAATGTTGCTGTTTCTGGAACCGTTGTTAATTTGGTTTTTGGTATGCAAAGATTTTTAATCAACATATCAGTCACTCCTTCTCAATTTAACCTACCTCTTTCATTTTATCTCAAATGGTACAGTTAGTACAGTAAATTTTTACTAGTGCCTTATTGACAATGAGATTCATTATCAATTAGAATGGAAGAGGAAAACGAAATGAAAGAAAAAAGTGGCTTGAAAAGGAGAGGTGAAATGAAACGACTGGTGCTTTTTATCATATTTTTATTCCTTGCTGTCGTCTCTCATTTTATAGGTGTAGAGAAACTTCCAATACATATAAACACGTGGAGTAGCCACGAGCTCGATATTTTTCTATTCAGCCGTTTTCCAAGACTTATCAGTATTATCATTGCCGGTGCTGGAATTAGTATTTGCGGTATGATTATGCAAAGCTTGACGCAAAACAAATTTGTTTCACCAACGACCGCTGGGACTATGGATGCCGCAAGACTTGGCGTGCTCGTCTCTTTGCTCTTTTTTACTGGTTCCTCTCTTTTTGTCAAAATGAGTGTCGCCTTTTTATTTGCACTGGCAGGGAGCTTTGTCTTTATGAAGATCCTTGATTCGATTTCGATTCGCGATACCATTTTAATTCCGCTTGTTGGGCTGATGTTCGGGAACATTCTTAGCTCCATTGCTACGTTTTTTGCTGTGAAATTTGATCTCGTTCAGAATATTTCTTCATGGCTTGCAGGAGACTTCTCGATGATTATGAAGGGACGCTATGAAATTCTTTACTTGTCCATTCCACTGTTTATCCTTGCGTACATATATGCGAATAAATTCACAGTGAGTGGAATGGGAGAAACTTTCGCCAGCAACTTAGGACTCTCTTATCGTGCTGTTATGCAGATTGGACTTGTGATTGTCTCTTTTATCACAGCGACTGTCGTTTTAACCGTGGGGATGATTCCTTTTCTTGGATTGATCGTTCCAAACATCATCTCGATTTTAAAAGGAGACCATTTGCAAAAAAACTTGATGGATACAGCACTATTTGGCGCTTCCTTTTTACTCGTTTGTGACATGATTGGGCGCGTGATTTTATATCCGTATGAAGTGTCGATCAGCTTAGTTGTGGGGATCATCGGTAGCGTTATCTTCCTCATTTTACTCTTTAGGAGGAAAAGCTATGCGTAAAAAAATGACCCTTCTAATCGTCCTCGTCTTGATTTTTTCGGCTGGGTATTTATTTTTATTTATTGGCGGGAACTTAGAATTTGCCTTGAAGCTTCGCGGGACAAAGTGGCTTGCGATACTCTTAACGGGGACTTCGATTGCGATTTCAACCGTGATCTTCCAAACCATCACGGGAAACCGAATTTTGACACCTAGTATTATGGGGCTTGATTCTTTATACATGTTATTTCAAACGGCGATCCTCTTTTTAGTTGGACAAAGTAACCTGATTCACCTCGGAAGCGAAATCAATTTCGTGTTTTCTTGCGGGCTGATGGTTGTGTTTTCAATTTGTTTTTACTATCTATTATTCAAGCGCAAAGGAACAAGCATTTATTTGCTACTCCTTGTTGGCATCATATGCGGGACTTTTTTCAGTAGCTTTTCTTCCTTTATGGAAATGCTAATTGACCCAAATGAGTTCCAAATCGTGCAGGATAAAAGTTTTGCGGGCTTCGGGAATGTCAACTCGGATGTGCTACTTTTAAGTGTGATCCTCACCGGGCTAGTTCTTCTTTACTTGGGAAAAATCAGCAAGTATCTAGATGTGCTCGTACTTGGCCGAGAAGAAGCCATGAATCTTGGGGTAGCCTATGAAAAAGTGGTGAAGCGCCTATTGATTGTGGTAGCCATCCTAACGAGTATTGCCACCGCGCTTGTCGGGCCGATCACATTTCTTGGCTTGATTGTTTCGAATATCGCTTACCAGCTTTTTCCAACCCACAAGCACCGAACTTTGATCCCAGCAGCTGCGCTGATTTCAGTATTAACGCTAACTTTTGGACAAGTCATCGCTGAACGGATTTTCCATTTCAACACGCCAATTAGTGTGATTATCAATTTAGCAGGCGGAATTTATTTTCTATATTTACTCCTGAAAGGAAGGAAACTGGTATGAAAATTGAGCATGTCACAAAAACCTATCGAGATAAAACCGTTTTGAACGATGTTTCCTTTGAAGTAAAGCCTCAGTCGATCACCTCGCTTATCGGAGCAAATGGGGCAGGGAAAAGTACGCTCCTTTCGATTATGAGCAGGCTGACTAAGCCAGATTCCGGTCATATTATGCTTTCGGGGCAAGAACTTTCTGACTGGAATAATCAAGAACTGGCTAAGCGGATTTCAATTTTGAAACAATCGAATCATTTGACGGCGCGTTTAACCGTGCGGGATTTAGTAAGTTTTGGGCGCTTTCCTTATTCTTCCGGTCGTTTAACGAAAGCAGACATTCAAAAAGTGGATGAAGCGATCCGCTATATGGAAATGGAAGCTAAACAGCATCAATTCCTTGATGAACTGAGCGGTGGCCAGAAACAACGTGCCTTTATTGCAATGGTGATTGCGCAAGATACCGACTATGTTTTGCTTGATGAGCCACTGAATAATTTGGATATGAAACATGCTGTTTCCATGATGCAAATTTTTAGGCGTCTCGTGGATGAACTGGGGAAAACGGTGGTTCTCGTCTTGCATGACATTAACTTTGCTTCTTGCTATTCTGATTGGATTGTGGCGCTAAAAGATGGCGAAAAACTTGCAGAAGGTGAAACTGCGAAAATGATGGATGAAGCTGTTTTGCGGGAAATTTTTGAAATGGACATTCCGATCACAGAGGTTGGCGGAAATAAATTTGGACTATATTTTAACGTGAAAGACAAGATTGACCAAAAATAGGAGGTTTATTATGAAAAAATTAGCAACGCTCTTTTTTATTAGTCTATTGGCAGTTGTGCTTACAGCTTGTGGAGGCGGGAAAGCAAGTTCAGATGGGGACAAAGCGAAAGCAGATTCGAAAGAAATTACGATTACGCATGAATTAGGTAAAACAAAACTTACGCAAGACCCGTCAAAAGTAACCGTTTTTGATTTTGGTTCTCTAGACACGATGGAAAAATTAGGATTAAGCAATAAAGTTGCGGCGACTCCAAAACAAAACCTACCTTCTTATCTAAAAGCATTTGATACAGATAAAGTCAAAGATGCAGGTGGATTAAAGGAGCCAGATTTTGAAGCGATTAATGAAACAGGAAGTGATTTAAATATTATTTCTGGGCGGCAAAGCGATGCTTATGACAAATTTAGTGAAATTGCGCCTACCATTTATTTGGGTCTGGATACTTCTAATTACATAGCGTCTTTCCATGCGAACGTTGAAAAAATCGGGAAAATCTTTGGGAAAGAAAAGCAAGCCCAAAAAGAATTGGATAAAATTGACACACAAATTGAGAAAGTAAAAGCTTCGGCGCCGAAAGGGAAAAAAGGCTTGATCATTCTTGCAAATGATGGAAAAATCAGTGCTTATGGACCGGGGTCGCGTTTTGGGTTGATTCACGATGTTTTGGGCGTAGAACCGGTGGATACGTCGATCAAGGCTTCAACACACGGGCAAAGTATTTCGATGGAATATATTTCCGATAAAAATCCAGATTATATTTATGTGATTGATCGTGGAGCTGCCGTTGGTGGAGAATCTTCTGCTAAGAAAACAGTAGAAAACGATTTAGTAAAAACAACGAATGCCTATAAAAATGGTAAAATCATTTATTTGAATCCGGAATATTGGTATCTATCTGGAGGCGGCCTTGAGTCAGTCAAAGAAATGGTTAAAGAAGTTGGGGATAGTTTTTAATTGAAAAAGAAGCTGCTAAGATTTGAAATCTCTAGCAGCTTCTTTTTTTAGCATAAAAAAAGCCTTTCTCAAAGTGGAAAGACATTGCAGATTTTATATTTTCATGGTATACTAAAAAACATTGTTAGATTGAAGTTTTTTGAAAACACACCTAACACATTTACATTATACACTAAAATCAATGAGTTGTCAATACCTTTAGGAGGCTTTTTTATGAGCGAAGAAAAACAAGAACAAAAGCGGATTGACTATACAATCGAACAAATTAAAACACAAGAAAAACAAATCAAGGATTCGCTTGTTTCTGTTAAACAAGAAGCGAGTGACATTCGTTCAAATTTTTGGGATGACGTTCGGGTTAATTTGCTTGAACCAGATGACGTTTCAGAAACAAATATTAGTATTCGTCAGCAAGAACATTTTTTGCGTGAACGAGAACGAAACTATGAACACGCTGAGAAGCAATTGAAAGTCTTCGATAAGATGAAAAACGCTCCTTATTTTGCTCGGATTGATATTGCCGATGAAGAAACCCCACGTGAAGAAATTTATATTGGAATTGGTTCAGCGCTTGATGAAAAGGATCAGTTTCTTGTTTATGATTGGCGCGCTCCGATTTCAAGCGTTTATTATGATGGGGAAATCGGCCAAGCAAGTTATGATACGCCGCAAGGTAAGCTTACGGTGGATGTGCTTTTGAAGCGCCAGTTTTCGATTAAAAAAAGGGAAACTCCAATCTATGTTTGATACAAGTGCGGCGATTGGAGATGAAATGCTTCAGGAAGTTCTTGGCGCTGAATCCAATCTACAAATGAAAAATATTGTGGCGACCATTCAGCGCGAGCAAAATCGGATTATTCGGGATACGAAAAGTGATCTTTTATTTGTCCAAGGTGCAGCTGGAAGCGGTAAAACCTCAGCAGTCTTGCAGCGAATCGCTTATTTACTGTACCGCTTCCGTGAAGGTCTAGATGAAAAACAAATGATTATTTTTTCACCTAACCGTTTATTTAATCACTATATTGGCAATGTTCTCCCTGAACTTGGCGAAAAAAAATATGCTGCAAACCACTTTTCAAGATTTTACGGCCGCTCGTCTCGGCAAACTTGAAATGGAAAGCTTATTTGAGCAGTTTGAGGATAAGGCGAACGAATGGCGCAAGAATATTCTCGGGCTGAAAGAAAGCACACAGCTTTTTGCTGCTATTTCTCGTTATCAAAAGCTTTTACAAAAAGACGGTTTGCGCTTCAAAGATATTCGCTTTCACGGGAAAACCGTGATTTCGAAGAATAAAGTGAAGGAAATCTTTTATCAAACTCGTTCTGATTATTCGCTCTCGGCGCGACTTGAACTCACGCGGAAAGCCTTGCGAGAGGAACTATTTGTGTTTGCGAATGAAGAAGCCAAAAAAGACTGGGTAAAGGATGAAATTGAGCTTTTAAGTGAAGAAACGTATCAAAATTTGGTTCCGCTTGAACTGGAATTTGATAGCTTTGATGCCGAACAAGATTACCTGGCGCGGAAAATCGTTCGTCTTAAAATGAAGAAAGTGCATCAAGCAATCAAAAAAAAATCGGTTTTTCCATATTCGCCAGCAGTTTGTTCACTTTATGCAAACTGTCCCTAAGCTCCTAAGCTTAGAGAAATTCGGCATCCAAGAAAGCGAGTGGCAAACTGAAATCAAACGACTTGTCGCAAGCTTAAATGATAACAAACTTGCACAAGAAGACGTGGTATTCTATCTTGACTTACGCGACCGAGTTGTTGGAAAAGAAGCCAATCGAGCGATGAAATTTTTGTTTATTGATGAAATCCAGGATTACTCACCCGCACAAATTTATTACCTCAAAACCTTGTTCCCAAGCAGTCGCTTTACACTGCTTGGTGATCTCAACCAAGCGATCTTTAAAACACAAGAAAAAGAACGAACGCTGCTTGAAGAGATTAAAGACTTGTTTGATCCTGAAAAAACTGAAGTCATTCGACTAAATAAAAGCTACCGTTCAACTGAGCAAATCACGAATTTCACAAAAGGCATTATCCAAGCAAAGGAAGAAATCATTCCATTTGCACGTGAAGGAGAACTGCCAGAACTCATTGAAACCGAAAACTTTGTAGAGATGATGGAGAATGTTTACGAGCAAGCAAACAAGTTAGCCAAAAAATCAAACATGGTGGCGATCATTGGGAAAAACCAGGAAATTTGCGAAGCTGCCTATCTGTCTCTTTACAAGAAAATGAAAGTTCGGCTCGTCCATTTTGAACACCAAAAATTGCAAGAAGGTGTGATGATTATCCCATCTTACTTAGCCAAGGGACTCGAATTTGATAGCGTTATTGTGCTAGATGCTTCAAAAGAGGCTTACGCGCTTGAAGAAGAGCGAACCCTGCTTTATACTATTTGTTCGCGTGCGATGCATGACTTAGTTGTCACTTCAAATGGAAGCAAATCGCCTTTATTCTCTGAAATTCCAGAAGAGCTCTACCGGCTAGAAAATAAACGTCATTCTTCCAGGCTTCCTCGCTAAAAACACCCGGTCAACTTGGTAAAAGAGAGTTGGCCGGGTGTTTCAATATAATTTGTCACAATTTATACAAAAACGATTGCTGAATTTATCATGAGTAATAGAAGAGTAGCTTTCATTTCGGTTATGATAAGTCTGTAGAGAAAAGGAAAGCGAGGTTAACAAGATGAGCGAACACAGTAGTTTTAGTTTGTTGAGAACAGAGCCAGAATATGAAACAGAGCTAAAAATGGGAGACCAAATATTGTTTGAACGGGAACATATTGAGTACGTTGGAAGAGTGATTGGCTTTTATACAAACTCCGTCTTGGTTGAAGTTGATGCAGAACCTATCAAATTTGGTGAAAGCCGAAGAACCGTCGTTAATCTTGCTAAACTGACTCTATTTAAAAAAGTGCAGACGGCATAAACAACTGGTGATATTTTGATACCCCAAATTCAAACTGTCGCCAAACCCTCCTAAGAAAGAAGACTCAGCTTACACTGAGTCTTTTTTCGTTTGCCAAAAGCTTTCAAAAGGTTGCGTTTACAAAGACCGATTGATATGATGAAAGAGAGAAGGGAGCGATTTTTTTGACCGGAAAACTTTATCTACATCTAACGCGGCATGGCGAAACCATGTTCAATAAAATGGAGCGAATTCAAGGTTGGTCTGATACGCCACTAACTGTTCCAGGAAAAGAAGTAGCCAAGAGCCTTGGGCGAGGACTCGATTTGAAATTTGATGCCGTCTACACAAGTGATTTAAGACGAACCGTTGAAACAGTGCGCCTCGTTTTACAAGAAAGCAAACAAACGCATCTCAAAGAAACGATGTTAAAAGATTTGCGTGAATTATGCTTTGGCGAATTTGAAGGTTTGCCGAGTGCGGATATGTTTGAAACTGTTTTGACGCACTTAGGCTATGAATCAGGCGAAGCAGGCATGGCTCAAACAAGCTTTGCAGAGATCGTATCGGGTGTTTGCGAGCTTGACACAACGAATACCGCAGAACCGTGGGAAGTGATGGAGACGCGTGTCAAAAGAGCGCTTGAGACAATTATCCAACGTGAAGCGAGCGAAGCGGAGAAGCATATCTTAGTCGTCGCACACGGTCTTACAATCAATACTGCCATTTCGTTGATTGCCCCAGAAAAAGTAGATCCTTTACTGGAAAACGCAAGTATAACGACACTGCTTTATGAAGCTGACTCACTGACCGTTCAAACAGTCGGAGATACCAGTTACATATTAGCTGGACAAAAATAAAAAAAACAGCTCAGGTCACACGTGACCCGAGCGTTTTTTCTAATTCTTTATGGCTAAGCTGCATAAATTTGACGCAGACAGGCTCAGGAACATGGATATCTTTTTGAAGCAGGGTTAACCGTCCTGAAGTTTTATCTACTTTAAACACAGTAACATTTTGAGTATTTTCATTGGCTGCAAGCAGGATTTCACCGCTTGGATCAAGGTCGAAATCACGAGGGCCAGCTCCTTCTACAGAAACTGTTTCAAGGAGTGTTAGCATGCCGCTACTTGCATCAATTTCAAATGAAACGATTGCATCCTGACCACGGTTAGAAACATAAAGAAAACGACCATCATTCGAGATGTGAATTGCACTCCCTTTATTTTCAGCCGAAAAATCTGCTGGAAGTGACGGAATGGATTGAATAATTGAAAGTTCTCCTGTTTTTTCATCATAGTTAGCAACGAACACATCCGAAGTTAGTTCTGTCATAATATAAACCCACTTGGCATTAGGATGGAAAACCAGATTGCGAGGACCGCTTCCCGGTGTGACAACAAGATCTGCTACTTGTTCTAAACGACCATCTTTTGCGCTATACGTTGTCACATGATCTGTTCCGAGGTCACAAGTCACAACAAATTTTTGATCTGGGGTGAAACCAGCAAAGTGGGCATGTGGTTTTTCTTGGCGCTCATGTACACCCTTTCCAGTATGCTGAATTTCAGAAAGGGGACTAAGTAACGTCCCGTTTTCAGTTGGATAACTAAGTATCGTTCCGAGATGATAATTCGCAGAAACAACGACAGTATTATCATCTGATCCATCTACATAGCACGGAGGATTCCCCACTTTAACTTCTGTATTAAGCAAAGAAAGCGAACCATCTTGATTTATTGCGAAAGCCGCAAGTCCTCCTTTATCTCCATCTTTAGCAACGGAATAAAGATATTTTTCATCTCCCGAAATCTTCAAATAAGTCGGATTATCCATTTTTCCAGCCAACTTATTTTCCAGAATTTCTCCCGTTTTGGTGTCTACGACTAAACGGTAAATTCCTTCTGATTCTGCTTTGGTGTAAGTTCCAATGTAAGCAGTTGCAGTTTGATTTGTCATCGCTTTCATTCCTCCTAGTTTTTAAAAATTCTCGCTTATTTATTATAGCATAGTTAAGAAATAGGATAGACTAATTTGCTATATTTATCCGAAAAACAAGCGAGCAAGTTTGGTGTAGTGGTGAGTTGTTCACTAAAAACATAGAAAAAATCAACATCTAGTTAGCAGATGTTGATTTTTCGGTTAAATAAGACCCTGCGCAAGCATGGTATCCGCCACTTTAAGAAAACCGGCAATATTAGCTCCAACGACAAGGTTGCCTTCATGACCATATTCTTTTGCAAGCAAGCTCGAGTTTTATAAATATTTTTCATGATATCTTGCAAATGTTCATCCACTTCTGCGAAACTCCAGTTCATTCGGCTGCTGTTTTGCGCCATTTCGAGTGCGGATACACCCACTCCGCCAGCATTCGCTGCTTTTGCCGGACCAAATAAAACCTTATTTTCTAAGAAAACATCAATTGCTGCAAGTTCAGAAGGCATGTTGGCACCTTCAGCAACTGCCATGACACCATTTGCGACTAGCTCTTTTGCTTGGGCTTCGCTAATTTCATTTTGAGTGGCACAAGGAAGTGCAATATCGCACGGTAAAGACCAGATATCGCCATCAGGGTGGAAATCAGTAGTCGGATGAACCGCTAAGTATTCATGAATTCGTTTACGTTCAACTTCTTTTATTTGTTTCACGGTCTGCAAATCAATTCCTTCTGAATCGTAAATGTAACCACTTGAATCACTACATGCGATAACTTTTGCGCCAAACTCCATTGCTTTTTCCATCGCATAGATAGCTACATTTCCAGAACCAGAAATAACGACTCTCTTTCCTTTGAAACTTTCATTTTTAGCAGCGAGCATTTCCTGAGTGAAATAAACTACGCCATATCCAGTTGCTTCCGTACGAGCTAGGCTTCCGCCATAAGTAAGTCCCTTTCCTGTAAGCGTTCCTGCATCGAAAGCGCCGCGCATTCGTTTATATTGTCCGAATAAATAACCAATTTCGCGAGCACCAACTCCGATATCCCCAGCAGGGACGTCAGTATTCGGGCCGATATGCTTGGAAAGCTCAGTCATAAAGCTTTGACAAAAACGCATAATTTCACCATCAGACTTTTCTTTTGGATCAAAATCTGATCCACCTTTTCCGCCGCCGATGGGTAAACCCGTTAGTGAATTTTTAAAGATTTGTTCGAAACCGAGGAACTTAATAATACTACTGTTTACAGATGGATGGAATCTTAAACCACCTTTGTAAGGGCCAATTGCACTATTAAACTGGACTCGGAAGCCACGGTTTACTTGAACGTGCCCCAAGTCATCCATCCAAGGAACGCGAAAAGTAATCAACCGTTCTGGCTCAACTAACCTTTCTAAGATCCCGTTTTCTTCATAAGCAGGTTCTTTTTGAAGCGCTGGAACGATTGAATCTAAAAATTCTTTTACAGCTTGATGAAATTCTGGCTCGCCTGAGTTACGCGCTTGAACTTTTTCATAAATCCGAGCGACATAATCTTCTGCTGAGGTTGTTTTGACAGTTGAAGTAGAGAAACGAGGTTGATTCATAAATGATCGGCTCCTTTAAATTGAACTTCTTAAATAAGCTATAATCCAGCTTGTTTATGAAACTTTCTTATAAATACCAGTTTACCGTTTGAAAAAAAATCGTGCAAGTTTGACCGGGGGAAGAAATAAGAAAAAATCCTACACGGGGGGACGTGTAGGATAAAGGGAGTTATTGGAGTTGTGTTTTTCGAAGACAAGATTAAGGGATAATTTGGGAAACTTAACGAGTTTAATGATTTACTTAAGAGTCATCTTGCCTAAGATAAACACAAAACAGTTCTTTTGGGTAAAGTAACTTTCTCCGATAAATTTAGTATAGCCCAGTTATATCAGATAATCCTGTTTCTTTTCTTACAATTTAAATAGCTAACATTACATTTTTGTCACCATTTCACAGAAAAGACACTTTTTCAAACAAAATAAGCAATAAAAAAGCCAAAGCTGAAAATCAGCTTTGGCTTTTTTCGGGTCTAAGCAGTATTCTTTCTGCTCATGGAAAATCGGGGTCTATATAGGTGCGGAAAGGCTAGTCATTGTTGAGGGATTGCAACACCTATATAGATTACTCTAATCATAACACGCGAGAGATAAAAAGAAATACTTTATCACGATTGTTCAAAAAGATGTAAGAAACGCCTCGAAAAAAGGTACATTGTATCTAAGGTAAGTTTCACAAAATAAGTTTTTAAGAAACGTTTAAAAAAATAGGAAGCGGGAAGAAGACAGGTGTAAAAAATATTAAAGGAGTGTTTGTTATGCGGAATCAAAGAGACTTGTACCCAGTGGATCGTGATTTTGACGGCTTTTTTGACGACTTCAGAAGGAATTTTTTCAAAGATTTCTATCCAAATCGCCGTGAAGCTAAGCAAATGTCTCGCATCATGGATACAGACATTCATTTAAATGATGATGGAAGTTACACGGTGTTTGTCGATATGCCAGGCTTTAAAAGGGAAGATATTAAGCTAAATTATGGCAATGGCTTACTTTCCATTTTTGCAGAGCGGCACAAAGAATCGAAAAAAGAAAAAAAGATAATCAAGTTATTAGTGAAGAACGGACAAGTGGCGAGTTTCATCGTTCCTATCCAATTGGTAACATTGATCCGAAAAAGATTAAAGCTTCCCTTGAAGAAGGGATTTTGCGGATTGATTTACCTATCATAAATGGTGAAAATAATGCGGATATCAAGATTAACTAGGACAGTTTAAAGCTCAAAAGACTTGCAGGAAAAATACTGCAAGTCTTTTTATATATTCTTTTTATAAATTAGTTTATACTTTTATAAAAATAATGTATAATAAAAGAAACGAAAAGAAAGATGGAGGGATTTATATGAAATATCAATTTCCGGAAAATTTTTGGTGGGGGAGCGCAGCATCTGGCCCACAAACTGAAGGTGCAGCAGATGTGGATGGCCGTAAACCAAGCATTTGGGATTACTGGTATGAGATTGAGCCAGGCAGATTCTTTAATGGCGTTGGCCCTAAAAACACATCTAATTTTTATTATCAATACAAAGAAGATATAGCACTAATGAAAGAAACAGGCCACAACTCTTTCCGGACTTCCATTCAGTGGTCACGACTCATTCCTGATGGCATTGGTGAAGTAAATCCTAAAGCTGTAGAATTTTACAATAATGTGATTGATGAAATGCTAAAGCAAGGCGTGGAGCCGTTTATGAACCTCTATCACTTTGATATGCCACTTTCCATGCAAGAAAAAGGGGGATTTGAATCCCGCGAAGTGATTGAGGCTTACGTCACATTTGCCGAAACGTGTTTTAAATTGTTTGGCGACCGTGTTAAATACTGGTTTACATTTAACGAACCTATTGTCCCTGTTGAAGCAGGCTACTTATACGATATGCACTATCCGAATGTAGTGGACTTTAAACGGGCTGCGCAGGTGGCATTTGGCACAACGCTTGCGCATGCAAAAGCTGTGAAAGCTTACCATGCCTTAAACTTGGATGGAAAAATTGGTATTATTTTAAACTTGACGCCATCTTATCCAAGAAGCCAAAATCCTGCCGATTTGCGAGCTGCACATATCGCCGATTTGTTTTTCAACCGTAGCTTCCTTGATCCGGTAACTCGAGGCGAATTTCCAAGTGATTTGGTTGAGATTCTTCGCGAACGTGATTTCCTTCCAAATTATGAACCTGAAGATTTGGAAATCATCAAGGAAAACACGGTCGATATTCTTGGTGTGAATTACTATCAACCGCGTCGCGTGAAGGCGAAAGAAAATATGCCTCATCCAGACGCACCATTTATGCCGGAGCACTTGTTTGACAACTATGAAATGCCATTCCGCAAAATGAATCCGTATCGTGGTTGGGAAATCTATGAGCAAGCTATTTATGATATTGCGATCAATCTGCGTGATAACTATGGAAATATTCCATTCTTTATTTCTGAAAATGGAATGGGCGTGGAAGGTGAGGAGCGCTACCGCAATAGTGATGGCTTCATTGAGGATACTTACCGAATTGAGTTTATTGAGTCTCATTTGAAATGGCTTCATAAAGCCATTGCTGAAGGGGCAAATTGCCATGGCTATCATCTCTGGACATTCATGGACTGCTGGAGCTGGGCGAATGCCTATAAGAATCGCTACGGCTTCGTTGAAGTGAATTTAGATGAAAACTATAAGCGAACGGTGAAAGCTTCCGGGAAATGGTTTAAGACGCTGACTTCACAAAATGGATTTTAAAGCAGTTTTTGCTAGAATATGATAAAATAAAGACAGTATTTAAACGAATGAGGTGGCTGGCGTGGCGAGAAATCAAACCAAATATAGCTATATTGCCGATGAAGTGAGGAAGCGAGTCAAGGAACATATGTATCCGCTTGATCGACCTATTCCAGATGAAATGACGCTTTCAGAAGAATTTGGCTGTAGTCGAATGACGATGAAAAAAGCGCTTGAAGTTTTAGTCTTGGAAGGACTTCTTTACAGGAAACGGGGACATGGCACTTTCATCATCAAGTCCGCGCTGGATGCAGACGAACTTCAAATCCATAATCAAGAAGTGAATGGTTTTACGAAACTTTTAAAAGGACAAAAAGTTGAGACAAAAGTGATTCATTTTGAAGTTGTCTTTCCAGATGAAGTCGTGGCCGAGCGATTAAACATTGAAAAAGAAGCGCCGGTTTATGATATTTTACGAGTGCGAGGAATAGATGCTGAGCCTTATGTTCTTGAGCATACTTACATGCCTGTAAATGTTATTCCAGGCATTACAAAGCAAGTACTTGAAGGTTCTATTTACACGTATATTGAAGAAGAACTGAACCAAAAAATTGCGAGCTCTTATAAACAAATACGTGCAGATAAACCAGACGAACTTGATGAGCAGTACTTGAACTGTGAAAAGAATGAACCAGTAATGGAAGTGGAACAAACGGTCTATTTAAACAATGGTGTTGCTTTTGAATATTCAAGGTCGAGACATCGCTACGACAAATTTGTATTTACGACAGTAAACATCGCGAAACGATAAAAAAGAAGGGAGGCCTCATTTTGAGGCTTCCCTTCTTTTTTATGACTATCATTAAAATTTAGCTTTATGTTCTCGGAAGCGGCGAATGCTGTGGTTGAAGATTTCCGAAAGCATCAATCCAGCAGCAATGGCACCAGCAACGATCGTTACTTGGACAGAAAAACCAATCGCTTCAGTATAATCTCCGAGTACAAAATTACGAACCGCTTGATAAGCGAGGCCACCAGGGACAAGCGGAACAATCCCAGGAACATTAAAAATCGTGATCGGCATGCGTTTGTATTTAGCAAAGAAGTGACTAGAAACAGCCACGATAAAAGCCCCAGCAAGTGTTGCCATTGAAGTTCCACCACCGAGTTCCTTGATTGCCCAGAAAAAAATCCAGCCGAGGGTTCCCGTGAGCCCACATGCGTTTAAAGCTCGCTTTGGAACATTCGTAATGACCGCGAAGGTAACCGTTGCGATATAACTAAAAATGAGTTGAATGAAAATCGTCCAAATGAGTAACACAATAATCCCTCCTTATGCAAAAAAACGAAATACAACGGCAATTCCAATTCCGATCGCGCCCGCTGTTAGCAATGCTTCCATTCCACGTGCCATTCCGCCGAGCAAGTGGCCGGCAAGCAAGTCACGGACAGCATTAGTGATAGGGACTCCAGGCACAAGAGGCATAACGCTTCCGATGATGATTTTATCAAGATTAATACCTAAATGACTGTCCACTGCAATTACTGCGAGTAATCCGATGACAAATGAAGATAAAAATTCAGCTAAAAATTTAATTTTAAGCCATTCGGCAGCATAGTAATAAATGATAAAGCCAATTGTTCCAATTAGACAAGTACTGATAAAATCGAACCAAGCCCCGCCAAAAATAATCATGAGCGCTCCGCTCACAAGGCCTGCTGCGATAACTTGCCACCAGACAGGGAAAAATCGCGTATCTTTCTCCAATTGAGCAAGGCTAGAATGCAGTTCTTCGAGTGTAATATTGCGTGAAGAAAATTCGCGAGACAGATCATTAACAAGAGAGACTTTTTCTAAATTAATGGTTCGTGTTGGAATTGTTTCTAACTGTAAATTGCGTTCGCCTTCAATCGACATGAAAATTCCCGTCGGCGTTGCAAAACTGATGCCTTTTTTATTCGTTGCGACATCAGCAATTCGGTTCATCGTATCTTCCACACGATAGATTTCAGCGCCGCTTTCCATCATGATTTTTCCGGCCATCAAACACGTTTCAAGTAAATAGTCTTTTTCTTTTTTTCAAAAAAAGGGACCTCCTTTGCTAAAATAATGCTGTACTTAATCCTACCGCAGGATAGAAATAATTTCTAGTATCTAGAGAAGTTTGTTAAAATAAAGAGAATAACAAGGAAAGAGGGTTTTTGAATCATGGCCTCCATTGATTATGAAATTGTTGAAAAGCTCGGTGTGCTATCCACGAATGCGCGTGGTTGGAGTAAAGAACTCAATCGCATTAGCTGGAATGGAAGAGATCCAAAGCTTGATATTCGTGACTGGTCAGAAGATCATGAAAAAATGGGAAAAGGGATTACACTTACTGACGAAGAAGCCGAACAACTGAAAAAGCTACTCTAATTGAATAAGTCTTAAGTATAAATGACCGCCTAGGAGGCGGTCATTTTTATACGTCAAGTTCTAAAAAGAGGACTTTTAAATAATTCCCTTCTGGAAAGCTTTCAATCGTTGCAAAATCAACAGGTAACTGAAAAGTTTCGCGAATTTGATAACTGCGTTTCGTACCACGAAACGCTTCTTCAACCTGCTCTTTAAATTTTTGAAAAGAGAAGCCTGCATAATTAGTAGAAGCAACAATCATGCCATTTGGCGCCGTAATCTCAATCAAATCACGCAGCAACTCAGGATAATCCTTGGAAGCTCGAAACGTTATTTTTTTGGTGCGAGCAAAGCTAGGTGGATCAGCAATAACGAGATCAAAACGTAATCCTTTTCGCTTCGCATATTTAAAGTAATGGAAAACATCTTCGACAACAATTGCTTGCTCAGCTGGATCCATACCATTTACTTGTAGTTGTTCAGCCGTTTTTGCAAGACTCCGCTTAGCCACGTCGACACTCGTTGTATGTGCCGCGCCACCGTAAAGTGCGGCAATAGAAAAAGCTCCCGTATAAGAAAAAGTATTTAAGACACGCTTCGATAAGGCGTATTCATCCATGATTCGCTTTCGAACCTCTCGTTGATCGAGAAAAATGCCTGTCATCCAGCCATCGTTTAAATAAGTTGCATAAGTGATTCCGTTTTCTTTAACAAGAAGCGGGGCAGGAGCCTCTATTCCCCCAACAAAATCGCTTGTCTCCTCAGAAGTCTCGAAACGTTTTTTTTTCATAAATTCCTTTTACAAACGGAAAAGAGAACCAGGTTTTCAAAAAATCTTTTTTATAGCGATAAATCCCAAGACTATACCACTGAACGAGCAAGAAACCGTCATAATAATCCACGGTAACGCCACCCAGTCCATCTCCCTCTCCATTAAATAAACGAAAAGCCGTTGTTAATTCATCGCTAAACAGTGACTTTCGAAGTGTAAGAGCTTGGCTAATGATATGCTGGAAAAAGGAACCGTCAAGTTTCGCTTCACGCTTCGCGCTGAAAATCCAGCCCAACCCTTTATTTTGTTTCCCGTAATAGCCTTTTGCAATAAATTGACCACTAGGAGAGAGAATATCTATCAAATCCCCTTCTCGAATTCCTTCAGGGAGAGATTGAATCCATTCGGATGAAAGGAGCGGATAGCCATTTTGATATTTGGTGAGATATTGTTTTTTTTACTTTGATCTTTAATGCCATCAAAAAATCACTCCGTAAAAAAATAGCTTCCCACATAGCAGGAAGCTATTTTCAAGTTCAATTTCTATTGATTAAAAGTTTGCAACGCGTCCGAAGCCAACTAAGAATTGACCCCAACCACTGCCGTGAATGTTATCGTATTTTACGCCGTTATCTTGAGCATTGATCATTTGACCGCCGCCAACGTAAATACCAACGTGTGCAATTCCGCTTCCGTAGTTAAAGAAGACAAGATCGCCTGGTTTAGCTTGAGCTTCTGTAATCTTCGTTGCAGCTGCATATTGTGATCCAGAAGTTCTTGGGAGGCTGATTCCTACTTTACCAAAAACATATTTTGTGTAGCCAGAGCAGTCGAAAGAAGAAGGACCATTTGCACCCCAACCATAAGGTTTACCTAGGTGTTTTTGAGCTTCTGCAATCAGCGCGCTGTAGCTTGCAGATTGGCTGCTTCCACTGCTAACATTACTGCTTCCGCTACCTGTTGAAGGTTTAGAAGGTGTTGTTGAAACATTAGAGCTACTACTTGAACCAGAGTTGGCATTGCTAATATTTGTAGCCCCACTATTTGAAGTGTTATTTGTACTAGTTTGAGGAACAGTCCCTTTCACTTTCAGCACTTGTCCAACTTGCAAGCTATCGCTTGAAAGACTATTCAATGCTTTAAGTTTGCTAACTGAAACTCCAAAAATACCAGCGATTTTACTTAATGAATCTCCACTTCTAACTGTGTAGCTCGAAGCGTTTGTGTCAATTTGTGGAGCTTCCACTTTTTGTTCCGTTTGGTTAGAAGCTTGACTCTCAGTATTAGCTTGAGGAGCCGTTTCTTGCTTCACTTCTTCTTTTACTTCAGGTGCTGCTTGTTTCACTTCACCTTTTACTTTAAGTACATCTCCAGCTGTGATTGAGTCACTTGAGAGACCATTCAAAGCTTTAAGTTCGCTAACCGTTGTTTTGAATAAGCCAGCGATTTTACTTAGCGAATCGCCACTTTGTACTGTATAACTTGAAGCATTCACATCAACTTGAGGAGCTTCTTGTGTTGGAGCTTTAGCTTCTTCTTTTTGTACCGTTTGTGTTTCACTAGGAGCAGGTGCTTCCGCTTTTGGAGCTGTTTTCGCAGCTTCCGCTTTCACTGCAAGCGTTTGACCTACATAAATAGAAGAAGAAGACAAGTTATTCCAAGCTATTAAGTCTTGCACCGACGAACCAAATTTTACGGAAAGAGCCCAAAGTGTATCTCCACTTTTAACCGTATAATTAGAAAGATTAGCCGGTTTCGCTGGTGTAGTTTCTTCTTTTACAGTTTCTGTTTTTTCAGTTTGAGTAGAAGCTTTTACTTCTGTATTTTCAGTTTTTGCTGGAGTAGCAGTTTTTGCTTCTCCCAAATATTTTCCGTTCACATAACCTGTTTTACCATCTGCATAAGAGATCTTATTCCAGCCGTTGTCTTCACTTGTTAGGACAGTTACTTTTGTTCCACCTTGAATGGAAGTGAGGATGCTTTTATCAACACTTGGACCTTGACGAACATTTAACCAAGTGGCAGAAACTTCTTTTTCAGCTTGCTCACTTTTCGCTTCGCTGATAACGAGTTTTTGACCAGGAAAAATTTTATCGCCATCAAGGTTGTTGAGTTTCTTTAAAGAATCAACCGTTGTATCGTTCGAATTTGCAATTCCCCATAACGTATCACCAGACTCTACGACTACCGAATTGGCAGAAGCCATCGTTGGCGCCGCAAATGCAGTGACCGCAATCCCCGCGGTAGCTGTTGCAATGGTCGCTTTTTTCATATTGCTAAAACTCCTCTCTTTTCTAACAATCAGTTCACATCAAAATTTAATACTGACTAGTTTTATTTTACCCAGTTTAATGCTAAAAAACAAACCAGACTCGGAACAGAGAAGGGGGAGGGAAAGGACTATACCAGCTGCTTGTAATATTGCTGTAACGAAAAAGAAGCCGAACAAGCATTCTAAAACGCGTTAAAGTTGAATATCACCGCTTTCAAGAATGGTTTGTAGTTTGCATCTCTATCCACAAGTTGCGTATTTGGCAACCTATTGTTTTTGTTAAATAGAAAAATTTAATCAAATTGTAATATCTCTTTTTAGGTTCAGAAAAGCCGCCCTTGTAAATTGACAAGAGAATAGAATGAAATTCAAGTGAGAAATAAGTTCAAATTCAGGGAGGAAGTGTTGTATAATGAAAAGCATGGAGGGGGAAGTATGAATCAAAATTTCGACGATCGAAAAATCGTAAAACAATACAGGGAAACAGCGCGTCAAATTGTCAAAAAAGAAGACCTCTATACCAATATGGATCAAAGTGAATTGATGAAACAAACGCAGATCTGGCGGGATAAATTTCAAACGCAAGAAATCACAATACGTGATAAAATCAATATTTTTACACTGGTTCGTGAAGCTGCGAAGCGTGTTCTTGGGCTGGAAGCTGTCATTGTGCAGTTAATCGGCGCCCTTGTTCTTGGAGACGGGAAGATTGCGGAAATGAAGACGGGGGAAGGTAAAACGCTCGTTTCACTTTTCGTTATGTATATTGAAGTGATTCGTGGCAACAGAGTTCATCTTGTAACGGCCAATGAATATCTGGCGCACCGTGACCGGGAAGAAATCGGTCAAGTTCTTGAATATCTGGGAATTTCTGTAGCTCTTAATGCGGCAGGACTCGATAAAAGACAAAAAAAAAGCTATTTATACGGCAGACGTCATTTATGGAACGACTTCTGAATTTGGCTTTGACTATTTGCGAGACAACATGGTGCGTTCTTTTGAAGACAAAGTACAAACAGGGCTTGACTTTGTTTTAATTGATGAGGCCGACTCTATTTTAATTGATGAAGCGCGAACACCACTACTCATTTCGGACCGCAAGGAAGAAGATTTAAGCCTTTATTTAAAAGCTAATGATCTTGTCAAAACCATGTTGCAAGATGACTATGAAATTGATGAACATAAACGATTGATTTGGTTAAATGATGCGGGAATTGAAAAGGCGGAACGATTTTGGCAAGTACGCTCCCTATATACGGCAGATAACCAGCCGCTGCTCAGGATTACAATGCTACTCTTACGTGCTCACTTTTTGATGCATAAAGACAAAGACTATGTCGTTTTAGAAGAAGAAGTGCTCATCGTAGATCCTCATACTGGTCGAGCGCTTCCTGGCCGCCGTTTTAATGATGGCTTGCACCAAGCGATCGAAGCAAAAGAAGAAGTAGAAGTACATGAAGAATCCCGGACACTTGCGACAATTACAATTCAGAACTATTTCCGTATGTATCAAAAAATCGCGGGCATGACAGGAACAGCTAAGACGGAAGAAGAAGAATTTCGCCAAATTTATGGGCTTGATGTTGTTGTGATTCCAACGAATTTACGCGTCAATCGGGAAGATATGCCGGATGATGTATTTTATACGGAAAAAGAAAAGGGACGTGCAATCGTCTATGAAGTTTCTTGGCGGCACGCAAAAGGTCAACCCACGTTAATCGGAACCTCTTCAATTAAAAGTAATGAATGGATCAGTTCACTTTTGACAAAAGCAGGAATTCCTCATCAAATCTTAAATGCAAAAAACCATGCGCAAGAAGCGGAAATCATCGCCAAAGCAGGTCAACGAGGGATGGTTACACTTGCGACCAATATGGCAGGACGAGGAACGGATATCAAGCTAAGCGAGGAAGTTTATAAATTGGGCGGACTTGCTGTAATCGGAACAGAACGGCATGAAAGTAGACGAATTGATTTGCAGTTAATGGGGCGATCTGGAAGAAGGGGAGACCCAGGATTTAGTAAATTTATGGTCTCTATTGAAGATGACTTGCTGGAACAGTTTGATAATAAACGCTGGGAGAATTTCCGCACAAAATTAAAGCGGAAGCATCCGCATGACGGAAAACCGGTTAACTCCCCCAAAATTAGTCGTTTTATTGTAGATGCGCAAAAACGCATTGAAGGAGCTAACTATGATTTGCGGAAAGACTTGTTGTCTTACGATGAAGTGATTGATTTGCAACGTAAAATCGTTTATAAAGAACGCGATGAAGTGCTTCGCCGCAATAAGCTCGGAGTTTCGTCTGAGAAAATTTTAAGGGAAGTAGCAAGCAAGGTGTTTCGTGAAGCGCAATCGGAAGAAGAACAAGAAGAGCTCTTTGAAAAACAAAAAGAATTGCTTGGCGGAACTAAATTTCCATATACATTTGACCAAGTGACTTTGATGGAGCCTCGGGAAGTAGGCGAAAAAATTGTGGCTTGGCACAATACAGTTAGACGTAAATTTCCTGCTGATACGATTGCAATGATTGAAAAAGAAGTCTATTTAAATTTAATGGATCAAATGTGGGTTATTCATCTTGATGAGATGGTTCAACTTCGCGAAGGGATTCATTTGCGTGCTTATGGCCAGCAAGATCCGCTTGTGATGTATCAAAAAGAAGGAGCCGCTTTGTTTGAAAAATTCCAAGCGGATTATCATTTCTATTTTGCACATGCCTTGCTTGAATTAGATCCAGATGGACTTGTGGTTGGATAAAGTCCATCTTGAGACTGATTTTTTCAGTAATCTGATTTTTAACAAGTAATTTTTTTAAAGAGCACGCTATAATAGAAGGACAGGTAGGTGATTGTACTTGAAAGAAAAACTTTCAAAAGTTTAAACAGTTTTTTATTGAAAACAAATTCGTGTTGGGATTACTGATTTTCTTGCTCGTGGCACTTGATATTTATGTGCTTACCAAAATTTCGTTTGTTTTCCATCCACTTTTGGTTATTGTGGAAACGATCGCCGCTCCGATTATTTTAGCGGGCATTCTTTACTATTTGTTTAACCCAATCATTGATTTTCTTGAACGCCATGGCTGGCATCGTGGTTGGTCGATTGGGCTGCTTTTCCTTGTGATTCTTGGTATCATTGTGTTAGTTTTCAGCTTTGTGATTCCAGCAGTTCGAGATCAGATCATGAGTTTAATTAAGACATTTCCAACTTATTGGAATCAAGTGACAGATAAATTTAATGAACTCAGCCAGTCTCCACTTTTTGATCAAATTAAAGACAAAGTGTCAACGAATATGAATGACATCATGAAAACTGTTTCTGACAAAGGAACAGACGTTTTAAACAGCGCTATTTCAAGCATTGGAAATGTTGTTGGAACAGTAACAGAAGTGGTGCTTGCAATTGTTACAACACCACTTGTTCTATTTTATTTGCTAAAAGACGGAAAGAAACTTCCTGAGTTTGTTTTAAAATTTTTACCAGTAAACAGCCGTGCACATACGCGCCAAGTGCTGAAAGAGTCGAATCATCAAATTAGTTCTTACATTCGCGGGCAAATTATTGTCAGCTTTTGCATAGGAATATTGCTTTTTATTGGTTATTTGATCATCGGCTTACCTTATGCGCTCACACTTGCAATTATTGCCGCGTTTACAAGCATTGTACCTTACCTAGGGCCTGCTATAGCGATTACACCAGCCATCATCATTGCGATTGTAACCTCACCTTGGCTACTCATTAAACTCATCGTCGTGTGGGTTGTTGTTCAGCTCCTAGAAGGGAAGTTTATATCCCCGCAAGTCATGGGAAAATCGCTCAAGGTGCATCCGATTACCATTTTGTTTGTAATCCTTGTTGCGGGTAAACTATTTGGCGTTTTGGGTGTTATCTTTGCCGTTCCTGGCTACGCTGTTTTAAAAGTAGTTTGGACACACGTGTTCATTTGGTTCAAACGAATTTCTGGATTATACGGTGAACAACCAGAAAGCATCTATGTACAGCCTAAAGAAGAAAAACAAACAGACAAAAAAGACACAACAGATTCTAACTAAACAAGAACCTATGTTTACTTACGTTCGAGACAAAATCGAACAATCCAATAAAGACGGTGATTTTATTTGCGAATTTTTGCTGGGGTTTTCTCCATTCAAGCTTCTATTCTAGGTTTTTTTTTCTTGGCTCAAATTAAGTAGTACAACACCCATCAATTTATTTGGCTTACCAGAAGGACTCTCTGCAAATGCTGGACTTATACTAAGCATTCTCATGTTTTTAGCCGGCATATTGATTATTCTTGCAAAAACCAATGATTTTTTGCTATTCTTAGCACTAGTGCTCTGGGTGTTTGGTTTAATTTTAGGCCTGCTTTTTTTCCCCAAGCTTTTCGGGACTGTATTTCCGCCCGATCACATGCACCCTTTGCTTAATTATTGGTCTATACATTTTCACGGATTATAATAGAAAGAAGTGATTTTTTGCTAGAAAAAATGAAGGACGGAATCATTGTATCTTGTCAGGCGCTAGCGGATGAACCGCTCTATAGTTCATTTGTGATGTCAAAAATGGCACTTGCAGCCCAAATGGGTGGCGCAGTTGGCATCCGTTCAAATTCAGCAGAAGATATTGAGGCGATTAAAGCCGTAGTTGACTTGCCACTTATTGGCCTCATCAAACGTGACTATCCCGATTCAGAGGTCTACATTACACCGACCGAACAAGAAGTTCTGGAGCTGCTTGAAACAAAAGGCAGAAATCATCGCGCTTGATGGTACAGAAAGAACCAGACCGGGTGATGCGGATTTAAAACAGTTAGTGGAAAAAATCCATCAAGCAGGAAAACTTGCAATGGCCGATATTGCTACTTTCCAAGAAGGCGTTCGCGCAGAAGAAATTGGTTTTGATTTAGTGGGAACAACACTTGCTGGCTATACAGAGGAATCAAAAGAACAAACAGGTCCTGCTTTTCAACTAGTAGAAAGTCTCAGCCAGACTCTCAAAATACCAGTGATTTGCGAAGGCCACATTGAAACTCCAGAAGAAGTTCAAAAGGCCTATCAAAGCGGGGCGTACACCGTTGTTGTCGGCAGTGCGATCACGCGGCCACAACTTCTAACCAAAAAATTTGTGCAAGCTGCACCAAAAAACCAGTGAACGAATTCGTTCACTGGTTTTTCTTTTGGACGTCATGCAAAAAGCGAATGGCGGCATCATAAGCCATCCGACCTTCAGCTCCAGCGGTATGAGTATCAAAGTCATGCGGTAAATCACGCACTGTAAAGAGCTCACTTGTAAGCGTCCCATTTTTAATTTTTTCCGATTCTTCAATTGGAACATCTTCATCTGCAAAACTATGTGCGAGAAAAACTGGGGGCAGAAAGTGAAAATCACGTTCTGGATCGAGTTCAAATGGTTCGAGATCTTGTTTAGAATAGTGCTCGCCAAAAACGAGATCTAACCATTTCCCACTTTGACGAGAATACACGTAAAGAGGGTAGCGAGTATCAACTGATCCCACCGTTAAAGGAGTTTGCCGAATCATCGCATTTTTTAGCGATTCACTAATAAGCGGAAACGTATTAAAATATTTGTTTCGTTCTCTTAGCCAAGGGGCAGAAACGGAAGAATAGCCATAAAAAGATAAAACTGCACATGGCCTTGGAAGCATGGGATCTGAAGCAAGCATCAAGGCAAGAAAAGCACCAGAAGATTGACCAAATAAAATAAATTCTTTGTCTGGCAACCCTAAACTTTCCGCGTGGTGCCGGAAAAATAAGATTAAATCACTAGCATCTTCATAAATGTCTGGGAGCTTGACTTCAGGAGCAAGCCTGTAATCTGCTAAAAGGACATTGAAACCATTTTCTAAAAATTGACCGATGTAAGCATCATTTAAGTCGTGACGAGAGCCGTAAAGTAAGCCGCCACCATGAAAATAAATAATCGTTTGACTGGTTTTTTCTTTTCCAGTAATCAAATCTGCTGAAAGTATAATCCCGTTTTTTTCAGCAAAGGTGAATGTTTTCTGTTCCAAGCTCTAAACCTCCTCTTGTTTAAGCTATGTTTAGTGTAAGCTTTGAGAGTGAAAAACACCAGTTTTTTTGCTAATTGAAAAAAAATTTTGACAAAGTGGTTGACAAAATTCGTCTACAATTGTAAACTTTAAATATCGAACGACAAGTTATTTTTTTAACCATGTAGTTTACAAATGTAGACAAGGAGGGGAAAAGCGATGGATGCTTCTGTCATTGAAAAAATTACGGATGCCGAATGGGAGATCATGCGAATTGTCTGGACAAAACGAAAGACAACGAGCAGTGAAATCATTGATGTGTTAGATCATAAAACCGAATGGAAACCTTCCACTGTGAAAACTCTTTTAGCAAGACTTGTTGAAAAGGGCTTGCTAAAAACCAGTAAAGAAGGAAACAAATATATTTATACGCCGCTTGTTGAAGAAAACATTAGCATTAAACAAGCAGCTGAACATTTGCTAACTAAGGTTTGTAATAAAAAAACAGGGAATTTGCTAGAACTAATTATTGCAGAACGTGAATTAAGTTTTGATGATATTGATGCAATTGAAGCTTTGCTTGAAGAAAAGCGAAAAACGGCAGTTGAAAGTGTGCCTTGCAATTGTGTTCCCGGACAGTGCAAATGCCACGAGAAATGACAAGGGAGATGGGGAAGATGGCAAGTAAAACATTTGATATTGAAGGAATGACTTGTGCTTCTTGCGCGCAAACGGTCGAAAAAGCGACAGGAAAATTGAGTGGCGTAAGTGAGGCATCTGTTAATCTGGCGACTGAGAAGTTGAACATTCAATATGATGACGCTGTTTTGAGCGTTTCAGATATTGAAAGGGCTGTTCAAGATGCTGGCTATAAAGCAGTTTCTAAGTCGCAAAAACGCATTTTTGATATTGAAGGAATGACTTGTGCTTCTTGTGCACAAACGGTTGAAAAAGCAGTGAATAAACTGGAAGGCGTTAACGAGGCTACGGTCAACTTAGCTAGTGAAAAAATGACCGTTGATTTTAATCCAGAAGTTTTATCTGTTCCGGCGATTCAAAAGGCTGTTCAAGATGCTGGATACGGAGCTAAAGAAGAGCAAGGACAGGCACTTGATGTGGATCATGACCGTGATAAGAAACAAAAACGCATCCAAGAAATGTGGCGCAGATTCTGGATTTCTGGCGTGTTTACTGTTCCACTTTTGTATATTGCAATGGGGCATATGCTCGGACTTCCGCTTCCTCGCTTTTTAAATCCAGAGGAACATGCTTCTGTTTTTGCAGCAACACAACTCATTTTGACGCTTCCAGTGATGTATTTAGGCCAAAAATTCTTTACAGTTGGCTACAGAGCTTTATTTAAGGGGCATCCAAATATGGATTCGCTCGTTGCGCTTGGGACAAGTGCAGCTTTCCTTTATAGTTTATATGGAACCATCCGAGTTTGGATAGGTGACGCGAGTTTTGCGATGGGGCTTTATTATGAATCGGCAGCGGTTATTTTAACGTTGATTACGCTTGGGAAGTATTTTGAAGCTGTATCGAAAGGGAAAACTTCGGAAGCAATTAAAACGTTGATGGGACTTGCACCGAAAACCGCACGTGTGATGCGTGATGGAAAAGAGATGGAAATTGCAATCGATGAAGTGTTAGAAGGGGATTTAATCCAAGTTCGCCCAGGTGAAAAAATTCCTGTTGATGGCGTTGTGCTTTCAGGGAAAACTTCGATTGATGAATCCATGCTAACAGGTGAAAGTATGCCTGTCGATAAGAAACCTGGCGATGAAGTGGTCGGGGCAAGTATGAACAAAAATGGGAACATTACGTTTGAAGCAACCAAGGTTGGAAAAGAAACGGCACTTGCGCAAATTATTCAACTCGTGGAAGAAGCCCAGGGTAGCAAGGCACCTATAGCAAAATTAGCTGATAAAGTTTCTGGGGTGTTCGTGCCAATTGTCATCGGGCTAGCTGTTCTAGCAGGTGTTCTTTGGTTCTTCTTAGGGCAAGAATCTTGGGTATTTGCTTTAACGATTACGATTTCTGTGCTCGTCATCGCGTGTCCTTGTGCGCTCGGTCTTGCGACACCTACTGCGATCATGGTAGGAACTGGAAAAGGGGCCGAGAATGGGGTGCTCATCAAGAGTGGCGATGCGCTTGAAACGACGAAAAAACTGCAAACGATTGTATTTGATAAAACGGGTACAATTACAGAAGGAAAACCAGCTGTGACCGATGTGGTTGTAAGCGGAAGTGGTATCAGCGAACAGGAACTTCTTCGGTTGGCAGCTTCTGCGGAAAAAGGTTCGGAACACCCACTTGGGGAAGCGATTTTGCTTCGCTCTGAAGAGTTGAGCTTAGATCTTGAACCGATTTCAGATTTCAATGCGATTCCTGGTCACGGAATTGAGGTTGTTGTTGAAGCAGGAGCACTTTTATTAGGAAACCAAAAACTAATGGCAGATCGTGGTATTCTGCTAGGCGAATTTGCAACTACTTCTGAAAAGTTAGCAGAACAAGGGAAGACGCCTATGTATGTGGCGCTTAACAATCAATTTGTTGGAATTATCGCGGTTGCGGATACCATCAAACCTAGCAGCAAGAAAGCCATCCAAATTTTGCAACAAATGGGCATTGAAGTGGCTATGATTACCGGGGATAATCGTAAAACAGCTGAAGCTATTGCGAAACAAGTGGGGATCACTCGCGTGTTAAGTGAGGTTTTGCCTGAAGATAAGGCAAGTGAAGTAGCGAAACTTCAACAAGATGGTAAAAAAGTAGCCATGGTTGGAGACGGCATTAATGATGCGCCAGCTCTTGTACAAGCTGATGTTGGAATTGCGATTGGCTCGGGAACGGATGTTGCAATGGAATCAGCGGATATCGTTTTGATGCATAGTGATTTGCTTGATGTGGCGACAGCTGTCGAACTTAGCAAGGCAACAATTAAAAATATTCGTGAAAACCTGTTCTGGGCATTCGCTTACAATGTACTGGGGATTCCAGTTGCAATGGGAATTTTGTATTTGTTCGGCGGACCACTACTCAACCCAATGATTGCTGGGGCAGCCATGAGCTTTAGTTCGGTATCTGTTTTAATGAATGCACTGCGTTTAAAACGGTTTAAACCAGCTAAATAATGAGTTTGAAGGAGGTGAAGATGGGAAATGGAAAAAACGGTCAGTATTAGTGGGATGAAATGTGATGGTTGCAAAAATATCGTCAAATCTTCATTCGAAGAAATTCCAGGTGTTGCATCTGTTGATGTGGATCTAGAAAAGAAACAAGCTAAAGTGACAGGAGAAGAGGTTTCAGTGGAACGCTTGAATCAAGCGCTTGATGGAACTAAGTTTATAGTCGTCGCTGAAATTTAAAAGAAAAGGTGTCCGATTTGCCTAAAAGGTAAGTAGGGCACCTTTTTTTATTTTTTTTAAAAGAGGAATTCTGGGTTTCAAAAACTTAAAAATGAGGTAATATTCAAGAGTAATAAGAAGAGAGGGGAAATGTATGAAGACTTTTACAAAAATTTTAATCGTTCTAGCGGGAATAGCGATGATCATCATGGGATTCTGGGTGATGTTCAATCCAGTAGCATCCTTGTTGACACTCAACGTTGTGATTGGTTTACTACTCTTGATATCGGGGATTTTCCACATCATTTCATACTTTACTGAAAGTGAACGTCACTTGTCCGGTTGGGTACTAGCAGACGGGATCTTATCGACGTTACTTGGTATTTTGATGTTGGCCAATCAATTTGCTGGAGCCGCATCGCTCATTCTTGTGTTTGCAATGTGGGTTCTTTTCGCTGGAATCGTTCGGACGATCGGCGCATTTACGCTTAAACAAGCTGGAGGTTCAAGTTGGGGCTTTGTGCTCTTTATCGGGATTGTTGGAATCATACTTGGTTTTATCGCCCTATTCAATCCAGTTGTGAGCGCACTTGGTATCGTCTTGTTGATGGGATTTTTCTTCATTCTCGAAGGAATCGGTGCTATCGCTACAGCATTTGTAACTGGTAGATCGAAATAAGTTCTAAAAAAGGATTAGCTGAAAACAGCTAATCCTTTTTTTGTGCTTTTATTTCGGTGTTGCAGTTCTTGCGCAATCAAGCTTCTCGCCAAAATTTTGTATGATCTTGTTTATCAGTCACATTAAATTCGATAATTTCTTTCAATAAATCGAAATTGGTCGGTTGTATCCAAGTGATTCGAAACAAGTTGGAAGTAGCTCCGTAATGAGCATCTGCTATTTTTTCTTCAAATTTCTTCATGGTCTTCACCTCAGGCGCTACCGAGATATGTTTTTTGGAAGTGCTGAAGCCAATGATAAAAGTGCCGTGGTCAGTAAACATTGGTTGATTCCATTTGATGACTGGAACGAGATCCGGGAAGCTTTCTTTTATCCAATCAAAAATCTCCACCATGCGAGCACGCTGCTCTGGCATTTCAAGCGTGTCTAAGTATTCCGTTAATGTTTCCATTTTTATCCCCCTAATTCGAAAAGGTTTGCTTATTAGTAGTCTACCAAGCCCTTTTATAAAACACCAGAAAAAACACAATTTTCAGGGTAAAAAAGCACATTTCAACGAATTGCACTTAAAGAAGACCAAGCTAGCTCTTTATTTTATGGTAAAATGAAGAAAGAAAATGAATAAAAAAGAAAGAAAATGATTGTTTTTGAATGAATATGATGGTAAACTACAAATGGATGGAGGCAAAGGAAATGCTAAATGCAGAACGGAAGGAACGAATTCTTAGCACTTTAGAGCACTTTGGCGTTGTGAAGTTAACGGATCTGGTGGAAAAACTCAATTGTTCTGAGTCAACGATTCGCCGAGATTTGATTGAACTTGAAGAAGATGGATTACTTGAACGTGTTCATGGCGGGGCTAAACTTGTGAAGCAACACAATTTGGAACCAAGCATGAATGAAAAATCTTTCAAAAACATTCAAAGTAAACGTGAAATTGCTGCATATGCGGCGGAACAAGTTGAAACGAATGACTTTATTTACTTGGATGCTGGCTCTACGACAATTGAGATGATTCCTTTTTTGAAGGACAAGAAAGTAACCGTTGTCACAAATGGTTTGATGCATATTGAAAAGCTCGTTCAGCTTCAAATTGATAGCTACTTGCTAGGCGGGAAAATGAAAGCTCATACAAAAGCAGTGATTGGTGCCGTGGCCCTTGATAATATCCAAAATTATCACTTTGATAAAGTTTTTATGGGGACAAATGCCATTCATGAACGAAGTGGGTTTATGACGCCTGACCCTGAAGAAGCTTTTTTAAAGCGGGCAGCAGTTCATTTAGCAGAACAATCTTTTGTGCTAGCGGATCATTCGAAATTTAGCGAAGCAAATTTTGCGAAAATGTTTGAACTGGAACAAGCTGTGATTATCACAGACTTTTTACCAGAGGAACAAAACCGAGAAACCTTTATCCAAAAAACCAAGATAATCGAGGTAGAAAAATGATTTATACAGTGACACTTAACCCTTCGATTGATTACATTGTCGAAGTAGAAAATTTTTCAATTGGTGCATTAAATCGAATGAAGGAAGACCATAAGCTTCCTGGTGGAAAAGGTATTAATGTTTCACGTGTACTTGGTCAACTTCAAATTGAGTCAAAAGCGAGCGGCTTCCTCGGGGGCTTCACGGGCGGTTTCATTGCGGACTGGTTGAAAAAAGAAGGGGTCAAAACCAACTTTGCGCCAGTTCTTGATGATACGCGCATCAATATCAAGCTGAAATCTGGGGAAGAAACCGAAATTAACGGGCTTGGTCCAGTTGTGACAGAAAGCGAACAAAAGCATTTTTTTGAAACCCTTGCTGGAATTGGTGCTGGCGATATCGTGATTTTGTCAGGAAGTGTCCCGCCTTCGCTTGGGAAAAACTTTTATGATAAAATTATTGAATTTACTCAGGCGAAAAAAGCTGATTTCATGATTGATACGACTGGGGAAGAGCTTCTTGCTGCACTTCCTAAAAAACCGATTTTGATTAAACCAAATCATCATGAGCTCGCTGATTTGTTCCATGTGAATTTTGAGACAAAAGAAGATTTGATTCCATATGGTAAAAAGTGTCTAGAAATGGGAGCGAAACACGTGATTGTTTCGATGGCAGGAGACGGCGCCTTACTTTTTTCAGGAGACGAAGTTTATTTTGCGAAACCCATTAAAGGCAAAGTAAAAAATTCCGTGGGTGCTGGAGATTCGATGATTGCTGGTTTTGTTGGGAAGTTTCATCAGTCTGGTGATGCTGTAGAAGCGTTCCGTCTTGGTGTTGCAACAGGAACTGCGACAGCTTTTTCAACTGATCTTGCAGAAGCGAAGCGGATTGAAGAAATCTTACCGCAAGTGGAAATCGTAAAAATGGAGGATTCGAAATGAAAATTACGGACTTACTCAGTAAAGATGTTATGATCATGTCTTTAAAAGCGACAACAAAAGAAGGCGCGATTGATGAAATGATTGCCTCGCTTGAAGAGCATGGAAAGATAAATGATCCCGTTTTGTTTAAAGAACAAATTATGAAGCGTGAAGCGCAGAGCTCAACGGGAATTGGCGATGGGATCGCGATGCCACATGCGAAGACAAAAGCGGTGAATACGCCGACTGTTGTTTTCGCAAAGAGCGAAGCAGGGCTTGACTATGAATCCCTTGACGGGGCGCCGGCACACTTGTTTTTCATGATTGCAGCAACAGACGGGGCAAATGAAACCCATCTTGAAACTCTCGCTGCTTTATCTCGTCTCCTTGTGCATCCAGATTTTGTAAATAGCCTAAAAAATGCGCAAACACCGGATGAAGTCGTTCAACTTTTTGATGCTGAACAAGCGAAATCAGAACAAGTGGAAGCTGAGCCTGAAAAGCCAGCAGAAGCAAAAGCAACAGATGAGCCTCTTGTTATTGCAGTTACAGCTTGTCCAACTGGGATTGCTCACACGTACATGGCAGAGGATGCTTTGAAAGCAAAAGCCAAGGAAATGGGCGTGCAAATTAAAGTTGAGACAAACGGTTCGGAAGGTATTAAACACCGGTTGACAAGTGAAGACATTGAACGGGCTTCTGGTGTCATTGTTGCGGCAGATAAAAAAGTGGAGATGGCTCGCTTTGATGGGAAACATGTTTTGGAAACGCCGGTTAGTGATGGGATTCGTAAGCCAGAAGAATTGATTAATCGAGCACTAAAACAAGAAGCACCAGTTTACCACGCAGATCCAAATGGAGAACAAACTGAAGCGGAGGGCGAAAAAGTTTCGGTTGGAAGCAAAATTTATAAAGATTTGATGAATGGGATTTCGCACATGTTGCCATTTGTTGTTGGCGGCGGGATTCTTATGGCGATTTCCTTCCTAATCGAGCAATTTTATCCAAAAAGTCCTATTTTCAATATGCTTTCGACGATTTCTGGGGGAGAAACTGGGGCGTTTCTATTCCTAATTCCGATTCTCGCTGGTTTTATTGCAAGCAGTATTGCAGACCGTCCGGGACTTATGCCTGGTATGGTAGGCGGTTTGATGGCTCTTAATTCTGGTGCAGGTTTCCTCGGCGGTCTTGCCGCCGGTTTTCTAGCTGGTTACGTAGTGGTTGGTTTGAAACGCTTGTTCCGTGGCTTACCACGCTCGCTTGATGGACTGAAACCGATTCTGCTTTATCCTGTTTTTGGGCTCTTGATTTCTGGGGCTTTGATGTACTTTATTGTCAATCCGATTTTTAAGGTAATCAACTCGTTCTTAACAACGCAACTAGAAGGATTAGGAACAGCAAATGCTGCTATTCTTGGACTTGTGCTTGGTGGGATGATGGCGATCGACATGGGTGGTCCATTTAATAAAGCAGCTTATACATTTGCGATCGGTGTATTTACGTCGACAGGCGATGGCGCATTTATGGCGGCTGTTATGGCCGGTGGGATGGTTCCACCGCTTGCGATTGCACTTGCGACAACGTTCTTTAAAAATAAATTTACTGAACAAGAAAGGCAATCTGGGATCACAAACTATGTTCTTGGACTCGCGTTTATTACAGAAGGTGCCATTCCGTTTGCAGCAGCTGATCCGCTTCGTGTAATCACATCTTCTGTTATTGGTTCAGCGATAGCTGGTGCGCTCACACAAATTTGGGCTGTCAATGTACCAGCACCTCACGGCGGTATTTTTGTTTCTTTCCTTGCGAATAAACCGCTGATGTTTTTAGCCGCAATTTTAATCGGGATGGTCATCTCAGGCTTGATTTACGGGCTTTGGAAAAAACCACGTGAAAATGCGTAAAATCTATCCGTCTGACGTAGGTGATTGTTCACCTACGTCTTTTTAGCAAGTCATCAATATTCCTATTTTGAAAAACTATTTTTTGAGTACCCATCTACCCAATTTCAAGGTATCTTTAAATTTGGTTCGCTTTATTAGATGGAGAATTTTGAAAGATGGGGTTTTAGATTGAATCTTAAACGAAATTTACATACAATAGAAAGCGAAACTTGGGAAAAGGGGAAAAAAAAATGAAAAAAAAGATTTCAGTTAGTCATACTGATTGGACTTATCCTGATTATTGGATTTGTCTTAAAACAATGGTCATCCATTATTTTATACAGTGCCGGTATTTTTGTTGAGCTTTGTGGGATGATTATTGCAATTCGGTTGCTTTTCTTTGACCGTCGCGTAACTTCATCAAAAATCGCTTGGATTGCAGCAATCTTCATTTTACCTATATTTGGTGTTATTATTTATTGGTTCTTTGGTAGAAATCCACAAAATCGCATTTTTCAACACAATCAGATTGAAGAAATGGATCGCATTACAGATACAATCCATGAGTTAGCACCCTATACAAAGGGTCAGAAACCACCACATTTATCAAAACGAATTGAGCATCTTACGCATATTCAACCTGTTAACGGAAATCGGTTGACCTTGCTTACAAATGGAGAAGAAACATTCCCTGCTTTACTTGAATCAATGCGACAAGCGCAAAATCATATCCATATTCAATATTATATTTACCGGTCAGATGCAATCGGACAGGAAATCCGAGATCTTTTAATCGAACGTGCAGAAGCTGGGGTAGAAGTGAAATTCATGTATGATGCATGGGGATCCTCAAAATTATCGGAACATTTTTTAGCGCCGATGCGAAAAGTTGGGATTAAGATTCATGCTTTTGATCCACTTGGTTCTATCTGGATTGCGCGGACAGCTAATTTGAGAAATCACCGAAAAATGGTGGTTATAGATGGTCAAATTGGCTTTACAGGGGGCTTGAATGTCGGAGAAGAATATCGAAGTAATTCGAAAGAGTTCGTTATTTGGCGTGATACCCATATTAAAATTGAAGGTCCAGCTGTTATGGAGCTTCAAGAATCATTTCTGGTTGACTGGGTGTATATGGAAAACAAAGCCGATTCTGCAAAGCCGTTTGTTGATTCTGCAGGATTAGCAAGATACTTTTCACCAGAACCAGTAGGTGATAACTGGGCGCAAGTTATTTACGGCGGACCGTATGATAAAGAAAAATGGGTTCGAGATGCATTGCTTGATTTAATGGATTCGGCTAAAGAATCTGTTTGGATAACCTCTCCTTACTTTGTGCCAGATGAGGAAGCTCTTGCCGTGATCAGACGTGTAGCCATGAGTGGGATTGATGTGAGAATCATTTTGCCAGGAAAAGGTGACCGAGGCATTTCTTTTTATGGTAGCAATGGAAATATTGAAACAATGATTGAAGCGGGAGCCAAAGTCTATGCTTATCGTGATGATTCCTTCATCCATGCGAAGCAAGTGCTTGTCGACGGTGAACGCGGTGCAGTTGGAACGGCAAACTTTGATGTAAGAAGTTTCCGTTTAAATCATGAACTGATGGTCTTTTTATATGATCGTGATGATGCCATTCTTAAAATGCAACAAGACTTTGAACGAGATTTTGCAGAAAGCCATTTGTATACGATGGCTGATATGGATAAGAAATCTACGTTTACGAAAATGAAAGAAAACTTATCAAGTTTGCTTTCACCAATTTTATGAGTCATAGACGGATTTTTGGAAGCATGTTATAATTAACCTAACGTTAATTAGTTTTGGGGGATTGTATAAAATGATTCGAAAAGCGACACCAGCAGATGCTGAACAAATCGCACCACTTTTACTCACTATTTGGAAGGATATGGAACTTCCTATTTTGGAGGCAGACTCTGAAGAGGCGATTTTAGCTACTCTTCAAGAGGGAATTGCTGTACCCGATTACCGCTACGGATATAACCGAATGCATGTCTTTGAAGAAAAGGGCGAAATTGCAGGCGTTGTGGCGGGGTATCCTGGTGAAGATGAACCAATTATCGATGAGCCTTGGCAAGTCCTTGCAAAACGAAATAAGTTGAATTATACGTTTCCTGTATTTACTGAAAAAGAAACATTTCCAGGTGAATGGTATTTAGACTCGATTGTGACAGATTCTCGTTTTCGCGGTAAAGGGATCGGGACGCAACTGCTTGAAGCATTACCGGAAATCGCTCGATCTGAAGGTGAAAAATTAATCGGTCTTAGTTGCGATAAAGCCAACCCGAAAGCCAAAAAGCTTTATCAACGGCAAGGGTTCGTTGCCACTTCAGAAATCGTTTTGAGTGGACACTTATACGACCATATGCAAAAAAGAATTTAAGAAAAGAAATCGCAGTTTAATCGCTGTGATTTCTTTTTTTTTGCATCTTTTTTAAAAACACTGAAAATTCCCCTTTTTTATTTATCATAAATATGCTAATATATAAAAACACTGAAAATTTGATGTATAAAATCTATTATGATTTTTGAAAACAACTATTTCGCGTGTGACTAACAAAAAAGAAAGGGAGTTTTGTATGAGAAAGAAGGGTATTTGGCTTATTTCGAGCATCATGATTATCAGCTTTGTTTTGTCTGCATGCGGAGGAAACAGTGATTCTAGTTCGAAAAGTGGCTCAAGTGAAAATGGAAAGAAAGTTGTAAATCTGATGGAATTAGCTGAGATTCCTTCAATGGACTCGAAGAAAGGCACAGATGGCGTAAGTTTTACAGCTATCAATCAAGCTTTTGAAGGACTTTATTATTTGAATCAAAAAGATCAAGTGACACCAGGCGTTGCAGCTGGGGAACCAGAAGTGAACAAAGACCAAACGGTTTATACGATGAAGCTTCGTAAGGATGCGAAGTGGAGCGATGGGAGCCCTGTTACAGCACATGACTTTGTATATGCATGGCAAACCATCGTGAATCCTGAAACTGCTGCGGAATATGCTAGCATTTTTGAAGGAGTTGTGAAAAATGCTGGGGATATTATTGGAGGGAAGAAAAAACCTGAAGAACTGGGTGTAAAAGCAAAGGACGATCAAACGCTTGAGGTTACTCTTGAGCAACCGACGCCTTATTTCCTTTCACTACTTACTTTCCCGACGTTTTATCCACAAAAACAAGAGTACGTGGAAAAACAAGGGAAAGATTATGCTAAAGACAGTGAACATATGATTTATAATGGTGCATTTGTGATGAAAGACTGGACAAACACAAGCAAAAAGTGGACGTTCAAGAAAAATGATAAATACTGGAACAAAAAGCAAACGAAAGTGGACCAAATTAATGTGCAAGTGGTAAAAGAACCTGGTGCAGCGGTTAATCTTTACAATACTGGGAAGCTGGACCGGGCAACACTTACGGGTGATTACGCTAAGCAGAAACAAAAAGACCAGGATTATAAAACTGAACTAGAAGCTTTTGTTTACTATTTGAAATTTAATCAAAAACTAGATGGAAAAGATACCCTATTTGCGAATAAAAATGCGCGTCAAGCCTTCGCACTTACGCTAGATCGTGAACAATTGGTCGATACTGTTCTTGGAAATGGTTCGAAGCCGGCTGAAGGGTATGTGCCAGAAAAATTCACGTTCAATCCAGAAACTAAAGAAGATTTCCGGAAAGAAAGTGGGGCGTTAGTCAAAACAGACGCGAAAAAAGCAAAAGTATACTGGGAAACAGCGAAAAAAGAACTGGGACTGGATAAAATTACGGTGGAACTTCTTGTTGATGACCAAGATTTTAACAAGAAATCTGGGGAGTTCATCCAAAATGCCTTGCAGTCAAACTTAGACGGTGTGACAGTGAAAATTAAGACGGTTCCTTATAAGTCACGGCTAAAACTGGATGAAGATAAGGATTACACGCTTCAACTGACGCGCTGGGGGCCAGACTATCAAGATCCCATCACATTCCTTGCGACGCAAATTACAAACAACAACTATAATCGAGCGAATTATTCAAATGCAGAATATGATAAGCTTTTAAATGAAGCTTCAACTACGCTTGCAACTAAACCAGAAGAGCGGTGGCAAACGATGATTGATGCAGAGAAAATTTTGATAGATGATGCTGGGATCGCTCCACTTTATCAAAATGGAACGGCAGCACTTCAAAAGTCAAACTTAACTGGGATGGTTCATCACTTGTTTGGTGCTCCTTATAGCTATAAGTGGATTGAATGGAAATAAGATAGGAACTTGCTGGCCAAAAGGCCAGCAAGTTTTTGTTTTAAATGGGAACTTTTAATGGCAAGGGGACGCGTTTTATGATAGGATTTGTTGAGAACAGAGTTTTGAGAGGAGTCTTGGGAAATGGGGTATAAGACGTTACTTTTTGATGTGGATGATACGTTGCTTGATTTTAAAGTGGCTGAAGATAGTGCTTTAAAGCGTTTGTTTCAAAGTGAAAAAATTGATGCTAGTCAGGAGCTTTTAATGGTATATAAAAACCTGAATGCGGGTTTGTGGCGTCAATTTGAACGTGGAGAAATTTCTCGTGAAGAAGTTTTAAATACGCGCTTTAAACGAGTATTTGCGGAATTTAATAAACAAGTGGATGGTTTTGCGATGGAAAGTCGGTACCGAGAGTTTCTTGAAGACGGGCATCAGTTGATTGATGGAGCTAAACCGCTAATTGAAAGGTTGTACCGGGAATTTGATTTGTATATCGTGACAAATGGTGTATCGAAGACACAATACAGACGTTTGAAGGATTCTGGAATGGATCAATATTTTCGGGGGATTTTTGTCTCAGAAGATACAGGGTTTCAAAAACCAATGCCTGAATTCTTTAAATATTGCTTTGAACGAATTCCGGCTTTTTCTTTACAAGAAAGTCTGATTATTGGTGATTCGCTTAGCTCAGATATTCGCGGGGCGAATTTAGTTGGACTAGATAGTTGTTGGTTTAATCCGCATAAAGATATTAATAGCTCTGAAAACACACCAACTTTTGAAATTGAATCACTCGAAGAGCTTCCGAAGATTGTTGTGGGGTAAGCGATGAAAGGAAAAGGACGAATTCTTGTTTTATGGTTGTTAGTACTAGTCGTATTTTTAGCTGGCTGTGCTAGTGTGACAAATACAGTGAAGGTGAATCGTGATCGTTCCGCTGAACTCACTTTTGATATCAAACTTTCGAAACTAGCAGGGCTTTTTTCTGAGCAGGTCAGCGGTGATATTCAAGCAAAATTGAAAGAGCAAGGTTTTTCAGTTAAAAAAGAGTCAACCACACATTTTCTAGTTCGTAAAAAAGTGAAGAAAATGGATCAACAGGCGCTTTCAAAGCAGGAACTTGCAAAATATGGCGTGAAAATCCGGGAGAAACGTGGTTTTTTTTATGACTTCTTACCGGGTGGAAGCGAATTTGGATATTCCTAAACTTATTGGAGAGTTGGGCAGTGGAGAAATCCCTATTCCAGAGAAAGTGCTTGCACAGATTGATTATACTTTTGTGCTCGATTTGCCGATTTCGCAAGTTCAAGATAGCAATGCGGACCGGGAAGATGGCGGACAGCTAACTTGGAAAGTGCCACTCGATCAAAAAAAATAAACTGTTTGTGGAAGTAGGCGTTCCGAATGTGCTAAATATCGCTATTTTTGCAGGGATTCTACTTATAGTGTTTGCGGGAATCATTTTTGTAGTTGTTCGTAAGCGAAAAAACAAACGCAAAAGCTTGTCCGAATGAGGGCAAGCTTTTTTTGGGATTTAAGAATTATTTAAGAATTGGTTTATTGGCAGTTTAGAACTCTCTCCTATAATAAAATTATCAAAGAAAGAGGAGCTGAAAAAAATGAAGAAAAAAATGATGATTGCTATTTTAGGAGCGGGGCTTATTATTTCAGGTTGTGGAATGGGGCAAGCAGACGGGGAACAAGCACAGGCAGAAAGCACAAAGGAAAAGAGACATTCCAGTGAGAGAATCGGCTAATTGAAACGATTTGGGGAACGGGTTATCTCTTTAATGGTGAATGAAATTTGTGAGCGGATGATTTGAAATTCATTTAGAAGGGTATAAAATAAAGTCGTAAAGAATAGGAAGGTGAAGAGAATGAGTATAACAGAAACCGTTGAACTCGCTAACGGCGTGAAAATGCCTCGCCTTGGCTTCGGTGTTTGGAAAGTGGATGACAAAGAAGTGATTGATCCCGTTAAATGGGCACTTCAAGCTGGGTACAGGGCCATTGATACGGCAAAAGCTTACGGAAATGAAGCTGGCGTCGGACAAGCAATTAAGGAGTCGGGAATAAAGCGTGAAGATCTCTTTATTACAAGTAAACTTTGGAATGCTGATCAAGGCTATGATGCAACGATCGAAGCTTTTGAAGCAAGCCTTAAACGACTTGGGACCGACTATCTTGATCTTTATTTGATTCACTGGCCAGTTGCTCAGAAATTCAAAGATACGTGGCGTGCTTTTGAACAACTTTACCAAGATGGTAAAATTCGGGCGATTGGAGTTTGTAATTTCCAAGAGCATCACTTGAAGGAACTCATTGCAGATGCAGATATTGTTCCAATGGTGAACCAAATCGAGCTTCACCCGCATTTAACGCAAGAGCCGCTTCGGAAATTCTGTCGCGACCATAAAATTGTTGTTGAAGCATGGTCGCCGCTTGGAAATGGTCAAATGTTAAGCGATCCTGAACTTAAAAAAATTGCAGATAAATACGGAAAATCCGTAGCTCAAGTAATTATTAAGTGGGATCTGCAAAATGGGATTGTGACGATTCCAAAATCGGTTCACAAGGAACGGATTTTGGAAAATGCGGATGTGTTCGACTTTAAACTTTCTGAGGAAGATATGCTTGCAATCTCAGGGATGAATAAAGACGAAAGAACGGGTCCAGATCCAGACAATTTTAATTTCTAAAGAAGCTAAAATCCTGCGCAAGGTAGCCTTGTGCAGGATTTTTTTGCAATCCTGAAAATTGCTTTTCAAAATGAGAATAGTTATCATTGAAGGGAAGTAATTTTACAATCCAAGAAGGAGGAAGCAACATGGATTTTGAATTTTCAAAGGAACTTGTCGCGCTAAAAAAAGAGGTACGTGCTTTTGCGGAAGAAAAAATTCGTCCTATGGCGGATAAGCTCGATAAAGAGGCACGTTTCCCGCGCGCATTATTTGCAGAAATGGGAAAACGAGGCTATCTTGGGCTACCTTTTTCTGAGGAATATGGCGGTAAAGGCATGGGAACACTTGCTTACATGATTGCCGCTGAGGAAATTGCTCGAGCAAGTTTAGGCGTTGCGCTGAGTTATGTCGCAACGGTTTCGATCGGAACAGAACCGATTGCAAGATACGGAACACCCGAACAAAAAGAGAAATTTTTACGACCGCTTGCAGAGGGCCACGAACTGGCAGCGTTTGGACTAACAGAGAAAACAGCAGGTTCTGACGCGAAGGGAATCGAGATGAAGGCTGAAAAAGTGGGCGATGAATATATTTTGAATGGAACCAAGCAGTGGATTACAAATGCGAACTACGCTTCTATCATCACGGTTGCGGCGATCACGGGCTATACATCTTCTGGCGAAAAAATTATTTCGGCGATTGTTGTACCGCTTAATACAGAAGGAATTACCGTGACGAGCCCGTATGATAAAATGGGCGCTCGTTCATCCGACACGGGTGAAATCACTTTTAAAAATGTGCACGTCCCGCAAAAAAAACTTATTAGGGCAAGAAACGGATGGTTTGAAACAGTTGCTAAATGTGCTAAATGGCGGCCGCATTTCGATTGCAGCGATTTCAGTTGGCCTTGCGCAAGACGCGTTTGATAAAGCGCTCCGTCATTCCGGGGAACGCGTTCAGTTTGGCGGTCCCATTCGGCAATTTGAGTCTGTTCAGTTTAAGCTTGCGGATATGCTGACTGAAACGGAGGCTGCAAGATTGCTTGTTCAAAAAGCTTGTTTACTCAAAGATGCCGGAGAAACTTATATTAAGGAAGCCGCCATGGCAAAAGTTTTTGCATCGGAAACAGCTACTAGAAACGCTAACCGGGCAATGCAAATTTTAGGTGGGACAGGTTATATGCGACCTGCAGAAGTTGAACGCTTGATTCGGGATGCTAAAATTCTTGAAATCGGTGAAGGCACATCAGAAATTCAGCGTCTCGTGATTGCAAGACAACTATTTAAGGAAGAAGGAGAGAACAAATAATGGAAGAAATTCGTGCGGTCATTACAGGAACACTTCATCAATTTAAAAAACATGCAGGGGACGAAGTGGAAAAAGGAGAAGTCTTGGCAGAAATTGAATCCATGAAGATGCTGATTCCTGTTGAAGCTCCAAATACGGGGAAAATTGTAGAATGGTCAGTTACAGAAGGCGAGTTTGTAAATGAAAATGATACGATCGGGATGCTTGATTAAATGGCACTGATCAACTTGGAATACTTAGAAAATGAAGTAGCCATTTTGACACTAAATCGCCCTGAAAAGGCCAATGCGCTTTCAAAGGAAATGCTTGCTGATTTAGAGCAGACGCTCCAAACATTAAAGCCAGTTCGTGCGCTTCTCATTATAGGAAGTGGCGAACGCGTATTCTCGGCTGGGGCAGATTTGTCGGAACGAGCAGGTTTAAGTGAGGATGAAGTTTGGCCCGCTGTAGAACGGATTCGGTCGGTATGTGCGCAAGTGGCAGCGCTAAAGTGTCCAACGATTGCCGTTTTAAAAGGTGGCGCATTTGGAGGCGGGCTTGAACTCGCCCTCGCATGCGATTTTAGAATTGCGGCGCCAGAAGCGAAACTTGGGCTTACGGAAACAAGCCTTGGCATTATTCCGGGTTCTTTTGGAACGGTACGGCTCACAAGGCTTGTAGGAAAAAGCAAAGCAATGGAGCTGATTTTGATGGCGAAGAAAGTAACGGCTGAAACTGCTTTTGAGATTGGTTTAGTGAATCAAGTAGCGGAAGATGCTCTCCATACGGCGCTAAACTGGGCGGAGCAGCTGGCAAAGAATGCGCCCATTGCGGTTCAAATTGCCAAGGAAGTGATCGGCGGAGCAAGCGAATTGCCTGAGAAGGACGCCTTCTTGCTAGAAAAAGAAGGCTATTTAAAGACGATTCCAACGGCGGACAGACGTGAGGGGCTTTTGGCTTTTCAAGAGAAGCGGAGAGCCAAATTTCAAGGGAGGTAACGGTATAGTGGACTTGAATGAACGGATAGAGAAGATTAAAGCGGGCGGTAAAGCCAAATATCATCAAGCTAATAGCGAAAAAGGTAAACGGTTTGTTCGTGAGCGGATTCGACTACTGCTCGATACGGATAGCGTTTTTCAAGAAGATGGTTTGTTTGCGGAAAGTGAAGCAAAAGGACTTCCGGCGGACGGGGTCGTAACCGGTTTGGGTTTTGTGAATGGGCGAAAAGTGGCGGTAATTGCTAATGATTCGACGGTGAAAGCTGGCTCATGGGGAACAAAAACGGTAGAGAAAATCGTTCGGATGCAAGAAACGGCAGGGCGATTGGGACTTCCGCTGTTTTACCTTGTGGATTCCGCAGGGGCGCGCATTACAGATCAAGTCGCAATGTTTCCAGGGCGACGGGGAGCTGGACGAATTTTTTACAATCAAGTGCAGCTTGCTGGAAAAATCCCGCAAATCTGTTTGCTATTCGGTCCATCTGCTGCAGGCGGAGCTTACATACCTGCTTTCTGTGATATTGTGGTCATGGTGGAAGGAAATGCTTCAATGTATCTAGGGTCACCACGAATGGCGGAAAAGGTCATTGGTGAAAAGGTGTCGCTTGAAGAAATGGGTGGAGCACGGATGCACTGTACGGTATCGGGATGTGGCGATGTCCTTGCGAAATCAGAGGATGAGGCTCTTCTTTTTGCTAGACGGTATTTAGCAGTTTTAGATGAGGCAGATGGGGAAATTCCTAACCTTCCCAATGGGCAAGATCTTGGTTCGCTCATTCCAGAAAACCCCAACGCTCCACTAAATATGTATCAAGTCATTGGAGCGCTTGTCGATGCAGATAGTTTTCTTGAAATAAAAGCGCTGTTTGCCAAGGAACTGATTACGGGGTTTGCTCGTTTGAACGGAAAATCGATTGGCGTTGTGGCGAATCAGCCGATCGTAAAGGGCGGCGTGCTGTTCCCAGATTCTGCGGATAAGGCGACGAAGTTTATCCAGATTTGTAATGCTTACCGGATCCCACTTTTGTTTTTAGCGGATGTACCTGGATTTATGATCGGCTCACAAGTTGAAAGGGCAGGAATTATTCGTCACGGGGCAAAAATGATTGCAGCTGTAAGTGATGTAACGGTTCCGATGATTTCTGTGATTGTACGCAAAGCATACGGGGCAGGTCTTTATGCGATGGCTGGTCCGGCGTTTGAGCCAGATGCAGTTCTTGCGCTTCCTTCGGCTGAGGTGGCGGTGATGGGGCCTGATGCGGCTGTTAATGCGGTTTATGCAGGAAAGATTGCGGAGTTAGATGAAAAGGAACGTGCGGCGTTTATCGCGGAAAAAACGGCAGAATATCAAGCGGAAATTAATATTTATCAAGAAGCTTCTGAACTTATTGTGGATGCAATCGTTGCACCGGAAAAATTGCGTCAGGAACTTGAGATGCGCTTTACATTTTATGAGGATAAACGGGAGACGACGCAGACACATAAAATTTATCCGATGTAGGTAGGTGAGAAAAAATGCTTGAGGGCTTTTATAAGAAAACGCGAACAGAACGACTAGATGCGGTTCAAGAGCTGTGCGGATTGTCTGATGAGGAACGTGCTTTGTTTGACCAAGCAGGGGCACTCTCTTTTGAGACAGCAGATCATATGGTAGAAAATTTACTTGGGACTTATGGAGTGCCATTTGGACTGGGATTAAACATGCGAATGAATGGTCGGGATTATCTCGTTCCAATGGCAACGGAAGAACCTTCTGTGATTGCTGCACAAAGTGGAGCAGGAAAGTTGATTCGTCAAGCTGGGGGAATCAAGGCCGAGTCGCGTTCACGTGAAATGACAGGGCAAATTGAGCTATGCGGGATAAAAGATGTCAAGAAAAGTCGGGCTGCCATTTTGGCGCAGAAAACAGAGCTATTGTTTCTTGCTAATAGTGCCTATCCGTCTTTACAAAAGCGCGGGGGCGGTGCTGTTGATTTGACTGTTCGAGAGGTAAAGACGGTGCGGGAGACGCTTTTAGTTGTGCATATATCGGTTGAAACACTTGAAGCGATGGGAGCCAATATGATCAATACAATGGTAGAAGCCCTTGCTCCGAGGCTTGAAGAACTCTCTTGTGGAATCGCGGAAATGCGGATTTTGACCAATTTGGTCGATCAAGCAACGGCAACGGCTAAGTGTGTGATCTCACCTGACTTGATTTCAGGAAAGGGCTTTAGTGGAGAAGAAGTTCGTGATCGTATAGTTCGTGCTTACGAATTTGCGTCAGCCGATATTTACCGAGCGACAACGCATAATAAAGGAATCATGAACGGTGTGGATGCAGTTGTTCTTGCTTTTGGTAATGATACCCGTGCGGTGGAAGCAGCGGCACATGCCTATGCAGCAAAAACGGGTACGTATCAACCGATGAGTAGTTGGTCAGTTTCTGATGCGGGGGAGCTGGTTGGTGAACTCACGCTTCCCATGCCAGTTGCCATGGTCGGTGGTTCAATTGGGATTGTCCCACTTGTCTCCCTTTCAAAAAAAATTTCGGGTGTGAAATCAGCGAGTGAACTTGCCGAGTTCATTGTTTCGGTGGGGCTTACGCAAAACTTTGCGGCTTTGCGTGCACTAGTTACTGAAGGGATTCAGCGCGGTCATATGTCACTACAAGCCAAATCAACGGCGATCGCAGCTGGAGCAGTCGGAGCGGAAGTGGAACGAGTGGCAGAAATTTTGCTGAAAAATCGCAGTGTGAGTCTTACAAGTGCCTCTGAGATTTTGCAAAAAATGCGTGATTTATCGTCTAATTGAGTAAAAGTCTCATAATTTATTCTTATGGGACCGAAAAAGCAACACAAAAGGCTATAAATTCATAAATTATTCACAAATTTGTCACAGACTTCTTTTTAGAAATAGGATATGATTAAATAAAGTATTGCAAGGCTCCCTAAGTTGTTTAGAACTCTCTTTTCTACGACCATATCCTTGCAATGCTTTTTTTGTTGTTCAAAAAGCGGAGATATGTTACTATGAAAAGAAAAATCTGACTTTTAGCAATGTTTGAACGAAAAATTTGAACTTAGGGGGAGCTGCAAATGGAGAAAGCTTTTAAATTAATGGTTGATGAACAGTTGAGCTTGGTTCAACCGAGTCTTTCGATGGCAACAGAGGTTTTTGATGTGCTCGATAAAAATCGCGATCATTTGCGAACATTTTTGGATTTCGTAGATAGCACAAAAAGCCCAGAAGACGAGAGCGCCTACATAAAAATGAAATTAGATGGCTACATGAAAGGAACAGACCGCTTGTTTTTTATTGCCTTTGATGACGAAATTATTGGCGCGATTGATTTGCATTTCATGAGTTTAAGCGATCAATGTGCGGAGATTGGTTACTGGGTGAGTTCTACTCATTGCGGGAAAAACATTGCGACAAAAGCGGTGCGAGCTGTTTGTGAAGTTGCTTTTCTAGAGATGAAGCTAAACCGCTTGACGATTGTAGCGGATATAACTAATGTAGCCAGTAATCGTGTGGCTGAAAAAAGTGGGTTTCAAAAAGAAGGAACATTTAGACAGGCCAAGAAACTTTATGATGAATTTACAGATTTAAACACCTACGCGCTCTTAAAAAATGAATTTATTAAAGGTTAAATCGGGCGGCCGGTAAAGATTGTTAAATCCTTGCATCGCAAGGATTTCTTTATTTTTGACAAATTTGTTAACTAATTTGATAAATAAAACTTTAGTTTGTTAATTATCTATCTTGAAAAGCTATCTGGTGATATAATTGTCGTGATAGAAGTAATTTGCCTTTTAGAGAGGAGATGAATGTAAGCGCAGTCAAATGGGGTGCAGTTTTAGGTTGCTAGACGGTAGAAACAAGAGAATAAATCAAAGAGAGGGGCAATTTGCCGTGACAACTGAAAAAGAGGGAAGAGCTAATCAATCGTTTTTTCTACTGCTTCTTTTATTTATTGGCTATACGTGTGTTTATGTAGATAAATATACGATCGGAATCTCACTAGTAACGATATCAAAAGATCTTGGTTTTGATCCGAGTGAAAAAGGAATTATTTTAGGTGCTTTTTTCCTTGGCTATACGATCATGCAAATACCGATGGGCTATTTGAGCAATAAATTTGGTTCTAAGATTGTACTTGTTTTTTCACTCGTTGGAGTGGGTCTTTTTTTTAATGATCTTTGGCTTTGGTTTTTCATTGTTATTTTTAGTGATTATTCGCTTTTTGACGGGTGCACTTGCTCACGCTGGATATCCCCCTTCTGTGAGTGGTTTTATCGCGACAAATGTTCCAGCTGAGAAAAAAGGATTTGCACAAACGATCATGATTTCTTCATCAGGTTTTGCAATGTTTATTGGACCACTACTTGTGGCTCCGCTTTTGACAACAGTGGGTTGGCGCAACACCTATTACATAATGGGTGGCATCGTTATTTTGATAGGCCTTTCGCTTTTAATATTGCCTAAGCAAACTAAAACAGCAAAGAGTGGAACGAAGGAAACTAAGCAAAGCCTTTCATTTCTCCAAATTCTTAAAGATCCTGTGATTTGGGTGCTCGTGATCGCTGCGTTTCTTATGAATGCGTCGGTTTACGGCTTAACAAGTTGGCTTGCTTCTTATTTAAGTGAAGCTCGCGGGCTTCCTATTGATCAAGTCGGCTACGTGAGTTCTTTAACGGGGGTCTTCATTTTACTTGCAGGCGTTTTAGGTGGATATTTGATTGGACGATTTTTCAGAGGAAAAGAAAAGCACATCATTGTTCTTTCTGGCCTGGTTGGAGCGCTTTGTATTTATGGCGTTTTTATGATGCAAAGTTTACTGACATCAATCATCATGCTTTGTATTGCTAACATGCTTTGTATCATCGCCTTTTCGACATTGATGAGCTTGCCGCATCAGTTGTTCCGACCAGATGAAGTGGCAACTAAGTATGCAACGGTAAATGCGGGTGGCGTATTCGGTGGTTTTTTTTGCGCCGATGATTATTGGGGCGCTTGTCCAAAAAACAGGCTCGTATCAGTCCGCTTTTCTATTCCTAGCAGGTACTTTTCTTTTTGGCGGCTTGGCGGTTCTTATGATTAGAGGAAAACGGAAAAAAACAAAAACAACTTGTGTAAAAGGAGAAGATAAATATGTGTACAGGAATTAGTGTGTTTTCGAAGCAAGGAAATCCTTTTTGGGGAAGAACCCAAGAATTTGATATGGATTTAGAGTATCTTGGATTAATTATACCTGCTCAAACAGTGATTCAAGCATCACTTACAGAGTATGTGGCTAAACATTCCTTTGTAGGAGTTTCCATAAAAGGAGCTGATATGGTCGTTGATGGTGTTAACGATGCAGGGTTAGCTGGCGGTTCATTTTATTTTGGCAATGTCAATCGCTACGAACCAAAAAGTGAGATCGAAGCCGCAGGTAAGTTGCCGCTTGCAGGGGAAGAGTTTGTGACCTGGGCACTTGCAAACTGTAAAAATGTTGAAGAAGTGCGGGAAAAAGCCTTAGCCGAAGTAGCAATTTCATCGGACGGTGGAATGCTTGGAACCTCACTCCCGCAGCACTATGTTTTTCAAGATTTGTCCGGCAAGTCGCTTGTTGTTGAGCCATCTATTCCAGGTAGTTTTGAAATCTATGATAATTTAGTGGGAACCTTTACGAATAGCCCCAAATTTGATTGGCACGTAACGAATCTCGAAAATTATGTAGGATTAAGTCAGGAAATTGCCCCGGCTCGTAAAATCGGCGAGGCAAATATCTTTTCTTCAGGAAAGGGAAATGGACTTTATGGTATTCCAGGAGACTTCACGCCTCATTCTCGTTTTGTCCGCGCGACTTTTTTAAACCAATTTTCAGATCCTGTAGATGATGATAAAGCAATTGAATTGATTTTCCATGTTTTAGATAGTTTTGATATTCCAAAAGGTGTAGTGGTATCGGGCGATAACCATAAAGTGCAGTTTACACAATATACCTCAGCGTATGATTTAAAAGAAAAAGCACTGTATGTCCATTTATATGATAATCGGCAAATACAAATGTTATCGCTTGAAAAGGTAACTGAACCGACTAGATTTCAAATCATATCCGAACAGCAAGTTGCTAAAATGACTCCCCTAAAATAACAAAAACGAACGCGTTAGAAGATACTATCTTCTAACGCGTTTCGCTTTTTTAAATTAATTTTTTCTTTTTTTAGTTCTTGTTTTTAAATTTTTTCTGCAAGGGTTGCTTTTTTAAAAATAGTATTTTGGATCTGTTTTTCGGATAATGAACCGGAAGTGGCTCTTTCATAAAGCGATTTAAAGATTTGTCTACTTGAACCCATCCGCGCCAACTTAAGTGGATCGGATCTTCTAAGAAGTAAGGCATATCGGAATACTCTTCTAAGGAAAGGTATTTAAATCCATTTTTTTTAACCTGAGCCTCTGATTTTTCATAGTACTTATGAAGTTTTGATTGATCCATTCCAAGATAGTTTGTCCACTCACGATTGATCGGTGGATTTACGAATAACACATCTGCGTGCACCTTCTTAAGGGCATCCATCATAAGTTGTAAATCATCGTATTCCGGAGATTCTACGTAACTTAAATCTTTCTTGCTATCTTTTAATTTCTCTTCAATAGGTTTGATTTTTTTAGTATAGTAGTGATTTTTTACATGGAAATCATTGTTATCAGTTTGTTTTTCACCAAGTGATTTTGCAAACTCATCTAACTCTTTAAAGTTTGGTTGATCCGGTAGTTGCTTTACTTCTTTGTCGATTTTTGCTTGTTTAGATCCTGTTACAAACTTTGATTGCAGTTCGTCTTTGCGTTTTAAAACACGATACTGAATTTCACCAGCTCTTTTTGTAAGAAACGGACTGTGTGGCTTATTAGGACCAATTGTTGCGATATTTTCAAGCAGTTTCGAAAGAGTTGCGTCATTTTGAACGACTTTAAAACTTAACAATCTGCGTGCAGCGTAGCGACGTTCAGGCGTTTCCTTTTCATCTTGTAACGCAAATGTATAGGCTTGAATTGGTGAAAATGTAGCGCCAAAGTGATTATCGTCTACCCCTTTTGGCTGGAACCACTGAGGTGATAAAACAAAGACGACTTTCTTATTTTTTAGTTCATTTTCTAGCATGTTAATATCCAAGTAATGATAGAGCGACTGAGTGCCTGGTCGACCGATTAAAAAGGGTGTGTAGCCGGTTTTATATTTTTTAGCAAAGACACTTGGATGAAGCGGATCAATTCGTGAAAGTTCCGATGAACCAAAAATTGGTAAATACTTATCAGATTCAAAAGCTACACGCTGAATCTCTTCTCCACCAACCACGGCGGGGCTCATTGAAGTTGCCCCTTCACTAACAGCTCGTTCGGAGACACCACCAAAAATGGCGCTTGGTCCAAATAAAATGAATAGGAAGATAAAACCTGCCACTAAAATCGGCCCAAAAATCATCCAAAGCTTTTTTTTTCATCCTTTTAATGCCTCAAGCTGTTTGATGATCATTTCTGGAGTTGCCCAATCGTCGCGCTCAAATTCAGAAACAGGAACTGTGATGTCAAGGTTGTTTTCAATTTCAACAAGTAGCTGGACAGTTGCCATCGAATCAAGGAGTCCTTCTTCAAATAGTTGTACATCTGTATTTTCTTTTACTTCTTCAGATTCTGTGATTTCCTCTAAAATATCTAAAACTTCGTCACGAAAAGCCATAATTAATTCCCACCTTTAGTTTAAATTGATTAATTTGTCAAATATGCCGGAGAAGATCAAGAAACCAAAACAAACGAAGTTGAAGGTAATGAACATTCCGATGACATAAGTGATTTTATTTTTTGGATAAAACTTATATTTTTTATTGATACGTTCGAAAATATCAAAGCAGACAATTAGCAAGGCTTGATAAAGACCGTAAACAATATAATACCAGTGTAGACCGTGCCAGATTCCCATCACGAAGAAATTTACGAAATAGGCAATGTAGGCAATTGTAAACTTACTTTTGAACCATTTTTTCTTTGTTAGCCAGAAGACAAGTCGCATGAAGATGAAATCTCGGAACCAGAAGGATAGTGTCATGTGCCAACGATTCCAGAAGTCTTTAATATTGCGAGCGAGAAATGGTTTATTAAAGTTCATTGGCGTATTCACACCAAGTAAGTACGAAACACCGACGGCAAATAAACTATACCCAGCAAAGTCGAAAAAGAGATACATGCTGTAGCCATACATATAGCCGAACAAGCTAGAACCAAAGTCAACATGATGCAAGACATTGAACTCAAGTGGTCCTTTCCAGTAGGTTTCGATCAAATAAGCGATAATAAATTTGTACAGAAAACCAAGGAAGATGTAAAAAATACCTCGATTTAAAAGCCCCAAGTATTTTTCCTGATCAACTGGTTTTGTGACATCTTTTTGAAAGCGTCTGAACCGGTCAATTGGACCAGAAGAAATAGTTGGGAAAAATAGCAAGAAATTGACGAATTGTGTGGAATCATATTCTTTAATGAGTCCATCGCGAATTTCCATTACCATTGTGGTCGCTTTAAAGGTCAAATACGAAATGCCGAGAAACCCGACGAGTGTTGTTTGACTTTCAAGCAAAGGTTGCACTTTTACTATAATCAGCGGCAGGATAGATAAAATCACTGCTAATACAAAAATGCCACCATGATTTTTTCCTTGAACGCGCCGGTAATTAAAGTAAAACCGGACGACCACAAGTTGCCAAAAAATGAAAACAATAAAGGCAATACCTTGTACCATGTTGCTTGAAAACATAAAGAAAATAAAGAGTAACGTTACAAATGCGTTATAAACGGGAAGTCTTTTCCCCATTAAATTTGCAATCACGATAGGCGCGATAAAAAGAGCCAGGATTGCAAAGTAAAATATTGTACCGTATGGGGTTGTCATTCGTTCACCTCGTCATTTAAAACTTTGCGATCAATTTTTCCGTTATTCGTAAGTGCAAACTCGTCTTTATAAATCCATTTACGCGGAATCATATAGCTTGGCATCTTCACTTGGAGTTCTTCTTTAATCGCTTTAGTTAGCTTAAACGGCTTGTCAAAAGAATGTGGATTAGGGACAACAAAAGCCACTAAGCTATCAACTTTTCCACTGACAATTTTAGAAATTACAACAGCCGAGCGAATATAGCTGACTTCTTTTAAGTTGTTTTCAATATCTTCTAGCTCAATTCGGTAGCCGTGAAGTTTAATTTGAAAATCAAGCCGACCATAGAAGAAAAGAAAGCCATCTTGAATGCTACCGCAGTCACCTGTAAAGTACGCATTAGCTTCATTTGTGTGCTCAAAGACTTTTGCCGTTTTTTCTGGTTCGTTTAAGTAACCTTTTGAAACACTAGGTCCTACTAAAACAATTTCTCCTTTTTCACCAGAAGCAACTTCTTGCTTGGTTTCTGGATCTACAATTAGAAGCTTGGTATCCGGTTTGACTTTACCAAGTGGTAAACTTGGATAGGCATCAATTATTTCTTTAGTTACTTGCATTTCAGTCACTGCAACGGTCGCTTCTGTTGGTCCGTATGTGTTAAAGATTTTAGCATCTGGGAAGCGTTTCAGAAGTTCGCGTGCGGTTTCTTTGGTTAAGACTTCACCACAGAAAATGAAGGAAGATAAAGTTTTACAAGTTTCAGCGTTAAAGTCTGGACTAAGAAGCGCAATGTCCATAAAAGAAGGGGTTGAAACCCAAACGTTTAAATCTAAAGTACCCAGTGTGCTATAAAGGTCTTTCAAATTAGAGGTAATCGTTTTGTCAACTGGTACAAGTGTTCCCCCAGAAAGGAGACAAGGATATAAATCCATGACAGAAAGGTCAAAGGAGAATGGGGCTTGATTTAAGAAGCGCATTCCTTCACGAAGCGAAAAGTCTTGCAATAACCAATTGGAAAAACTGACTAAGTTATTTTGACTGATTTGAACTCCTTTAGGCATACCAGTGCTTCCAGAAGTATAAATGATATAATGATTGGCATCACCTTTTACAAAATGACTGCGATCAATTTGCACGCCTACTTCTGATTGAATCGCTTCATCTATTTCTGCTCTTGTCATAACTTGAGCTTTCAAAAGTACATCTTCAGGTAGACTTTCAACAGCAAGAACCATAGAAGGCTCGGATGCTTGAATGATTTGTTCGATTCTTTCGCTTGGCATGGATATATCCACTGGAATATAAGCATGTCCACTTTTTAGTGAAGCCATAAATGCAACGGGCATAAGTTCATTCATATGACCGTAAACAACAATCGGACTGTCTGTTTGCTTCAGCTTTTTCAACAAGTGACTGGCAAGAGCATCTGACATTTGTTTGAGTGCCAGATAGGAAAGTGCTCTTCCCTGATAATCATAGCAAGGAAAGTCAGGTGTTCGTTCTGCCCATTCATCAATTCGTTCGACAATAGATGTTGCCATGGTTTGCACACTCATTTTATTCATCCTTTCTTTTTAAAATTCGTTATAGATAAAGTTTGTACTGTTCGGATTTTTGAATCCGTAAAACCAGAGCAAGCCAAGTAAGACAGCTAAATAGAAGATTGTTTTTTAAAACAAAAACCGTTCCGGGAAGACAGAAAAAAATGCTTGACTTTGTTCATGTATTCACCTCATTAATATTACTATTGTGTTACAAATATTAAGCTTTTACTCAATTAATAATGTAACCCAGGGGTTTGCAAATGTCTAATTACATTTTTGTAAGGTTGAAGCGCTTACATGTGGCGAAAAATAAACATTTAGCGATTACGGTCAGTGGAGGAGTAATAAAATCCTGAAAATAACAAGGATTATCGGTATAATGAAAGAAGGAAATCAATTTTAACGGTCAGAAAGATGTTAAAAATGTAAGGTTGGGTGAAGAAATGGTAAACATGAAAAAATTAGCTGGCGAAAAAGCATGCGAAGAGATAAAAGAAGGAATGGTCGTCGGACTTGGGACGGGGTCAACAACGTTTTATGCGATTGAAGAACTCGGAAGGCGAGTAAGTGCTGGGCTCAAAATTCGGGCGGTTGCAACATCAAAAAAAACGGAAGAGCTAGCAAGTGAACGATTAATTCCACTTGTTTCTTTAAATGAAGTTCATGAGATTGATTTAACTATTGATGGGGCTGACGAAGTAGATTCTTTCTTAAATGGGATAAAAGGCGGCGGGGGAGCTCTCTTTCGTGAAAAAATGGTCGCGCTTCATTCTAAACGGAATTTATGGGTGGTTGATGAAACCAAACTTGTTCAGGAACTGGGAGCTTTTCCACTACCGGTTGAAGTTTTACCTTTTGGCTACAGACAAGTTGAAAAAGAACTTGTAGCACTAGGGTTTCATCCAAGGCTTCGAAATGCATTTAATAGTAAAGAGCCGTTTATAACCGACAATGGAAATTATATTTTTGATCTTTCGTTAAAAAAAAATAAAAAATACCGAATTGCTGGCACAAAAACTCGATAGCATTTCCGGTATTTTAGAGCATGGACTATTTTTACAGGTGGCAAGTGAACTTTTAATTGGTAAAAAAGACGGCACAATCGAAAAACGTTGATTAAGGCCTTTTTGGGAAAAAACGGAACATCAAGTATACGAGTAGTTGCAAAATAAATAAGTAACCGATAAATTCAAATTGAAAGCTTGAGATATCTAGTATACTTTTTACAGCTTCCAGTGGTTCTGTGATAAGATGAATGGTATGGAGTCGCTCGAAACGTCCTAGATAGATGCCATAACTCGATAAAAGGAGCACAAGGGGAAGCAAAAGGAACGTTCGATTTTTTTTTCATTCGTTCTTTGGCTGCATCTAAGAAAAACTGTAGTGATAGGTTGCCTACGAAAAGACCGAAGAAGATGGAAGCAGCCATCACAGAAAAGCTTTGCCAAAGAAAACTATCTTTTTTGAGAATCCCATTGTAATCATAAATTCGGAATTGCTTCAGATGAAAAAAGTCTGTCACAAGGTAGAAGGCATTGGGGAAAAAGAGTAGCCAAGCGACTGCTACGATCCAAAATACAAAAGGATTTCGCTTTTTATGATAAAGAAATACGGCGATTTCAAATGGAATATAAGCAAGTGTTACGTTTAAAATTAGAAAATGATAGTAATCAAGAACGAAAAAAAAGAAGCAACATAAGGCTTAAATAAAAAATTCGGCAAGCCAGATCAGCTTTTTCATTTTAAGTAGCAACTCCTTTCAGGCTGTCTAATTTCTATTATACCTGTTTTTGATAGATCTTTAATAAAAATTTAAAATCTTATTTTGAATAAGTAATGGAGGAATAAAATGATAGCAAAAACAAATGAAGATTTTGAAGCGTTAAAAGAAATTGGGAAAATCGTAGCTAGGATTCGTGATGAACTCGTTCGAAAAACACAACCCGGTGTAACAACAAAAGAGCTTGATGAACTAGCAGGTAAGCTTTTTGAAGAGGAAGGCGCTGTTTCTGCACCTAAGAGCGAATATGACTTCCCGGGATTCACTTGTATTAGCGTTGGACAAGAAGTTGCCCATGGGATTCCAGGAAATCGTGAAATTAAAGATGGGGATTTAGTCAACATTGATGTTTCTGGATCGAAAAATGGTTATTTTGCGGATACGGGTCTTTCGTTTGTAGTAGGAAACGGAAAGGAAGAGCTTAAGCAACTTTGCGAAGTTGCTAAAAAAGCTTTTGATGCAGGACTTGTTAAAGCAAAACCTGGTTCTAAAAAAAAGTGGAATTGGTCGAGCAGTTTGGAAAACGGCTCGGGAGCATGATTTGACGGTCATCAAAAACCTCACGGGACACGGGATTGGGCACACGATTCATGAAGCTCCCGACCATATTTTTAACTACAATGCCACTTGGGATGATGAGCTACTGAAAGACGGAATGGTGATTGCTTTCGAACCATTTATTTCAACTTTTGAAGAAGAAGTTTTTCAAGAAACGGATGGTTGGACTTATGCGACTGAAAAGAGTTATGTAGCACAAATTGAACATACACTTATTTTGACGAAAGAAGGCCCCATCATTTTGACCAAGTAGATCTAAAAAATAAGCCGGTCGCAAGCTTGCGACCGGCTTATTTTTTTGATTAAATTTGCTTTTGCATTTCTTTATGTTCAATACCAGCATCCATGAAAATATCCGAACACACTTCGTAGCCTAGTTTTTCATAAAAAGGGATCGCGGTTACTTGAGCGCCCAGTTTAAGTTTGCTCACACCTCGTTTTTTTTGCCTCCGCTTCGATGGCTTCCATGATTTTTCTACCAGAGCCTTTTCCGCGAGCGACTTTTTGAGCACAAATGCGCTCAACTTTGCCATAACCATGGACAATCCGGAAACGCCCCGTCGCAAGGGAGTATGGTCTTGATCATAATCTACAAACATGGTAGTTTCTGGATCATCATCAAATTCGTCCCATTCGAGCTCTGGATCTACATGTTGCTCTTTTACAAAAACGTCATTACGAATTTGAAGCGCATCTTTGCGCATTTGTTCAGTAGTTGCTTTTTGTACAGTCATCGTTTGTTTTCCTCCTCTAATCAGCTTTCCATACTTTCTAGGTCAAACGTGTGAGCCGGAAGCATATATGTTAAGCTTGGTTTTAAAAAGGGTTGCCAATAAGTCCAGCGGTGTCCACCTTCGAATAAGTGAAATTCAGATTCAAAGCCTTTATCTTGAATCAACTTATGTAAGGCTTCATTTGGAAGCAAGAAGTTATCAATTGTGTGGTTTGTAGTCTCAACCTCCGTTTCCTGGTCCCCGATAATGTGAAAGATTTTGAGCATCCCAGGATTAGCCTGTTTCACAAGTTCTAGCAAGTCGTCATTTATAAATGGCGAGTGGAGTACGACATTTCCGAATGTGTAGGGGTACTTGAGGCAGGCCTTTAAGGAAGTGCTCGCACCAAGTGAATCGCCCATTAGAAAACGACTGCCGGCCATTTGGAAAGATGGAACTAAGTTTTCGAGAAAAGGCACGAGTTCATGGGCTAAAAAGCGTAAATAAGCCTCATTTTGCTCGCCATCTGGATGGTATTTTTTTCGTCGATCTTCCACCGTTTTATACGGGAGAAAGGCATATACAGATTTTTGGATTTGACCGCTTTCTGTAAGCTCGTCAACAAGCTTTGGGAGTTTACCGAACCGAATATAGTCTTTCCCGTCTTGGATAATGAAAAGCGGATATTTGTAAAGAGTTGAGTACTGCTTCGGCAAATAAATGATGACTTCCATTTCTTCATTTAAATGCTTACTAAACAATTTTTCTTCAAGTATTTTTCCTTCAGCCATGGATCCATCTCCCCTTCCAGTTCAGAATGCTTTCATTTTATCATGGATTGAATAAAAAAGGCGGCTATTTTGCTTATTTAAACGGGGAAAATAGAAAATATAATGAATTTAGATAGTTTGATTTATTTGAAAAATAGGTTTAAAAAATTACTGAAACTGAAAAGATGTTGTGCTATACTAGAATTTAAAAGAAGCTCCAGTGGATTTTGGAGAGAGAAAGTAGGGAAAAGAATGCCGAAAGACATTGATTGGAAAAATTTAGGATTTAGTTATATCAAAACAGATAAGCGTTACATTTCCTATTTTAAAGACGGAAAATGGGACGAAGGAACACTTACAGAAGATAACGTACTTCACATTAGCGAGGGTTCAACGGCGCTTCACTACGGCCAACAGTGTTTCGAAGGGCTCAAAGCTTATCGCGCCAAAGATGGCTCGATTAATTTGTTCCGTCCCGATCAAAATGCACAGCGGATGCAAAAAAGTTGTGAGCGTCTGTTAATGCCAGAAATTCCAACTGAGAAATTTATTGAAGCATGCAAACAAGTTGTTTCTGCTAATGAAGATTATCTACCTCCTTATGGAACTGGGGGCACGCTTTATCTTCGTCCATTTGTCATCGGTGTGGGAGATAATGTTGGGGTTCAACCTGCTAATGAATATATCTTTTCGATTTTTTGTACGCCAGTAGGTGCGTATTTTAAAGGTGGTTTACAGCCTGCAAACTTTATCGTATCCGAATTCGACCGAGCAGCGCCACGCGGCACAGGTGCAGCTAAAGTCGGCGGAAACTACGCTTCGAGTTTACTTCCTGGCAAACAAGCTAAAAAACGTGAGTTTGCAGATGCTATTTATTTAGATCCAGCTACACACACGAAAATTGAAGAAGTGGGTGCAGCGAACTTTTTTTGCTATTACGAAAGATGATCGCTTCATTACACCATTTTCGCCTTCTATTTTGCCAAGTATCACTAAGTATTCGCTACTTTATTTAGCTGAACACAGACTAGGGCTTGAAGTAGAAGAAGGAGACGTGTATATCGACCAGTTAGATGATTTTAAAGAGGCAGGGGCTTGTGGGACTGCAGCGGTTATCACACCTATTGGTGGTATTCAAAATGGCGATGACTTCCATGTTTTCTATAGCGAGACAGAAGTTGGGCCAGTAACAAAAGAACTTTATGACGAACTTTGTGGCATTCAATTCGGTGAAAGAAAGGCTCCAGAAGATTGGATCGTTAAAGTTAAATAATCTTAAGAAGTCTTCACGAGAGCTATTGAAGCTCTCGTGAAGGCTTTTTTGATGAAAAAATAGCCTGACAAAACATTTACTAAGGCTTGTCAGGCTTACTTTCTCTTAATTCCCCATTTTAAATTCAGAACTTGTAAGTTCGAATTTTCCTTTGAGACCAGAAGTTATATAGACTTTCTTTTCTTTGCTGACAAAGATCGCTTCAACGCCTTTGTGTTTTTCGATAAATGCAAGTCCCTCATCGATACCCTTTGAAAAGGCAGCTGAAGAAAGGCCATCTCCAGTAATTGATTTTTTACTAATGATTGTGACACCAGCAACATCATTATCAAATGGATAACCAGTAGTCGGGTCAAATAAATGATGATATTTTTTGCCATCCACTTCTAGATAGCGTTCATAAATACCAGAAGTTACGATGGATTTATCGGTTTCTGGCAGTTTTCCTAGAATTGTATTTCGTGGGGAAAATGGATCTTGAATCCCAACATTCCAGTCTTTTCCTTTTGGACTTTCACCTTCAAGTAAAATGTTACCACCTAGATCAATGATGGCTGTTGTGACGCCGTTTTCTTTAAAAACTTTTTTCACTTCGTCGGCAATAAAGCCCTTGGCAATTCCGCCAAGGTCAAGTTCCATACCTTTTTTCTTCAAATAAACGGTTTTATTTTGATCATTTAATTCAACATTTTTATAGCCGATAAGAGGAAGACGTTCATCGATTTCACTTTGCGAAGGTTTACGCGCGTCTGGAAAACCAATATGCCAAAGTGAAGTGATGGGGCCGATTGTGATATCTTTGGAACCACCGGTTTGTGCGCTGAATTTGAGACCTTCTTTAATAAGGTAATAAATGTCGTCGTCCACTTTGACAGCTTTTACACCGCTTGCAGCATTGATTTTATCTACTTCGGACGTACGGGTCTTTTCGTCATTAACATCGATTTTATCTGCCAGTTCTTTTACACGATCAAAGCCTTTATCAAGCACCTTTTCTTTGCCTTTATCATAGATGGAAAGAGTGACAACTGTCCCCATTAAGAATTCTGTTTTTTTGTAAGGGGTTTCTAGGATAGTTGTTTTTTTCTGCTTGCTTTTTATCTGTCGTTTCACTTTTTCCACAACCTGCAAGCGCAACGATGAGAGCAAGAAAAAGAAGCGCAATCCATTTTCTTTTTTTTCATTCTGTCACCTCGAATTTAATTTATTCCGTTACTAAATGTATCCTTTTACTGCAGGGAAGTCAACAGAATTTGTTAACTTCTTTGCAAAATTGGTGATTTAAACAAAAAATAGAAAGAAAAAGAGAGTAGTGAAGCGGAAAGGGAAAAGCCAGCAAGTACATCGCTTGGATAATGGACGCCAAGATATACACGCGAGAACATGATCAGACTAATTAAAAGAAAGGCTAAGATACCAATAATCCATTTTTGCCATGCTTTTTTTAAGAAAAATAAAATAAGAATGAGAGCTGTGAGTCCATAAAAAGCAGTTGATCCAGCTGCATGACCACTTGGAAAGCTGTAACCAGAAATGGAAATTAATTTATCAAGCGGACGAGGACGTAGTTCAATATGTTTCACAATTTGTGGCAATACAAGTTCACCGAGTAGAAGGGTGAAACCGGCCCAAAGTGAAAAAAACAATCCTTTCGTTTTCCATAAAAAAAGAAAAAGTAGAACTGAAAAAAGGGTGAGAATCATTGTCCCGCCAAGATCAGTAAAAACTTTAAAAAATTTGATAAAGGGTTCTTTTAAGTCAGAACGAATCAGGTGATTTAAGCTCTGATCAAGCTGTGTGAGCCATTCTGCTTTGGTGGAAAGACTTCTCCAGAAAAAGAGAAAGATAAGTGCAAAAAAACGTTCCGCTAACTAGCAAAATCGAATGAGCAGGTTGTTTTTTGGAATTCAGCATAGAAACACTCCTTTTAATAAGTAGAAAGTTCAAATTGCGAATCAGCAAGATAAGCTTGAATCACTGGATCAGTTAAGACTTTTAATTCAAGTTCACGTGCTTCATTATAGGAACTTAATTTACGAAGCTCGGCATCGCAAAAGCTGGATGACAAAATAACTCGGTTCCTGTGTAACTACTTTGATGATCAAGGTGCTTGATGAAAGAATCAGGTGAAATCGCTTCAGGGTCTGGGAAAGCATTTTGAACGTTTGGGATTCTTGGATCGGCGCCGCGAAGAGGAATATCCCATTTTTTTGCAAGAGCTTTCGCAAGTTTAAAAAAGCGAGGATCAAAGTGGACATCATGATGACTGTCGAGATGCGTCGGTTTTTTACCCATTTGCTTTTCAAAATGCTCTATTTGTGTCTGCCATTCTTGCAAGACTTCTGTTTCAGAAATCACTGCTTGCCGAAGCGTAAGTTGATCTAAAAAAGCACCGTTTGATTGTATCAGTGTTTTAGGACTGGTGAGCGGGTAACCCGCTGTTAATGTTAGATGAACTCCGATACCAAGAGCTGGGTAGTTTTTTGCTTCGCTTATTGCATACGCTGTTGCGCTTGTATTCATTAAAAGTGTTGTCGAGGTTAAAACACCTTCACTATGACTGAGAAAAATTCCATCTGTATTTGCTTTTGTATAACCGAGGTCATCTGCATTAATTACGAGCTTCATTTTTTTAGTTCCTTTCAGTCGATTATTTTTTAAATTATAGCATTAAAAATAAGAAAAAGGATGAAAGAGACTTCTCTTTCATCCTTTTGATGAGCCATGATGGGCTCGAACCATCGACCCTCTGATTAAAAGTCAGATGCTCTACCAACTGAGCTAATGGCTCATTAATGGCTGGGCTAGCTGGATTCGAACCAGCGCGTGACGGAATCAAAATCCGTTGCCTTACCGCTTGGCTATAGCCCATTAACTGGTGGAGGAGAGTGGATTCGAACCACTGAACCCGAAGGAGCGGATTTACAGTCCGCCGCGTTTAGCCACTTCGCTACTCCTCCAATAAAGTGCCGACTGCAGGAATTGAACCCGCAACCTACTGATTACGATTCAGTTGCTCTACCAGATTGAGCTAAGTCGGCATGTTATACCAAGTGAATCGTCACTTTATTATAGTATAACATTTTTTAAAATAATGCCAGTTTTTTTGAGGAAAACTGGGCTTTGATGACCCGTACGGGATTCGAACCCGTGTTACCGCCGTGAAAGGGCGGTGTCTTAACCACTTGACCAACGGGCCAAACTTTGAAAAGAATTTTCACAGCCAAAAACTATTATATAAACTGTCACGACATTTGTAAATAGTTAAAATAAAGTTTTTTTTTTTCTGAAAATAAGACTTTGCCAAAATACGGATAAAGAATATCATCAATTGGTCAAAAAACCCACCGTAACGCTGCTAACATCAAGCTGTATTTGATTTGTAATAAAAAGTTGCACATATTGATTGCGCCCTGTGCTATAATGTGTGATATTGTATAGCTTGTTGTACGAAATTCAAAAAAAGGTAGGGAATGAAATTGGCATCGCCTTTAAAAAGACTACTCATTGGGCGCCCGCTTAAAAGCTCAGAAGCGGGAGAACAAAAATTAGGGAAATTGAAAGCTTTAGCTGTGCTTTCATCAGATGCGTTATCATCTATTGCATATGGAACAGAACAAATTCTGCTCGTTTTAGTTGCTGTGAGTGCAGCGGCTATGTGGTATTCGATTCCAATCGCACTTTGCGTATTGGTTCTTTTATTTGCGCTCAATCTTTCTTATAAACAAATTATTCATTCGTATCCGCATGGCGGTGGCGCTTATGTAGTTTCACGAGAAAATCTTGGGAAAAATGCTGGACTTGTCGCAGGTGGTTCTCTTCTTGTCGATTATATGCTTACGGTTGCCGTAAGTATTTCATCAGGAACTGATGCCATTGTTTCCGCAGTTCCTTCACTTTTTCCTTTTGCAGTTCCGATTGCAGTTTTTCTCGTAATTGTTGTCACGATCATTAATTTGCGTGGTATTACGGAATCTGCTAGCATTTTAGCAATTCCTGTCTACCTCTTTGTCTTTTCAATTGTTGTGCTGATTTTAACGGGGATCATCAAAGTTCTTTTAGGAATGGATGCTACACACGAAACGGCTTCAATTGGCACACATGTACAAGGAGTGACACTCTTTCTACTATTAAGGGCCTTTGCATCTGGTTCGGCTTCGTTAACAGGGATTGAAGCCATCTCAAATGCAGTGCCGCTTTTTAAAAAGCCGCAAGCTAAAAATGCTGCTAAAACATTGACGATTATGGCGACGATTCTTGGGTTCTTCTTCCTCGGAATTACTGTGCTTGCTTTCGTTTACGGAACAGTACCTGAACTTAAAGTAACCGTTCTTTCACAAATTGCAGAAAATGTTTTTGGTAGAAATTTCATGTTTTACTTTATTCAAGCAACGACCGCATTGATTTTGGTGCTTGCCGCTAATACCGGTTTTTCCGCTTTTCCGCTTCTAGCGTTTAACCTTGCGAAAGATAAATATATGCCACGGATGTATTTGGCAAGAGGAGATAGGCTTGGTTACTCAAACGGCATTATCACCCTTGCGGTTGGCTCGATTTTACTGATCATTTTATTTAAAGGAAAAACAGAATTGCTCGTTCCACTGTACTCGGTTGGAGTGTTTATTCCATTTACGCTTTCACAAACGGGGATGATCATCAAATGGTGGAAGGAACGCTCAGAAGGTTGGCATAAAAAGCTCGCTGCCAATTTGTTAGGGGCGATCATTTCTTTCACAGTGTTAATCGTTTTATTCCTTACGCGGATCGATTCGGTGTGGCCCGTCTTTATTTTCTTGCCGATCATGATTTTTGTTTTTCACCGGACGAGAAGCCACTATATAAAGTTAAAACGACAACTTCGAGTGGATGAATCCATGGATATTGACGTTTCTGATTTCAAAGGAAATGTTGTGATTGTCGCAGTTTCTGATACGACAAAAGTGGTGGAAGGAGCGCTTAAATATGCGAAATCTATTGGCGACACAGTTATTGCGGTTCATGTCTCGATTGACCGGATGCAGGGAAAAGAATTCGTCGAGAGGTGGAACCGAATTCACCCTGAGGTTCGTGTTGCCCATCTTTATTCGACCTATCGCTCGATTTCTGAACCGCTGATGAAGTTCATTGATACGGCTAAACAAAAAGCAGATCATGATAACTATTCATTAACTGTGCTTATTCCTCAATTTATTCCTAAGAAGGGTTGGCAAAACTTATTGCATAACCAAACCAGTTTAATGATTCGGACAAGGCTTATGATGCAGCGTGATGTTATTGTTGCCACCTATCCGTACCATCTAAAGGAATAATTACGAATTAAAAGTAGGGGAACTTCACTTCTATTTCGTATTCGGAATGAAGTAAGCTTAACAAAACGAAATAAAACTGTAAAAAGTGAACTATTTGTTTTTCTTCACGAACTTTCTTTTGAAAATCGTATTTTCCTATTAGGAAAATACGATTTTTTATGTCTTCTTTAACCTGAAAAAACAATTTTAATAATTCATCGAAATTTTTTCTTTTTAGCTTGAATCATGATAGAATGAACGTGTTACTAATAAATAGAGAATAGGTGGATGAATGATGCAGAAAGTAGGGGTAGTTGGAATCCCTTGGGTTTTTTCAGATGAGCGACAAGGAACGGCATTAGCTCCTTTTGCGATTCGTTATACGGGGATTTTGGAACAATTGAGCAATATGGAAATAGAACTGTGTGATTTTGAAAATTTGGATTTTTGTACGGAAGAGATGCTTTTTTTAAGAACTGATTTGAAAGCGGTTACAAATAAAATGCTAAGTCAAACGGAGTTGCTTGAAGTAATGCTTCGACAAGTAGACACTTCTCTTGTTCTTGCTGGAGATGAGTGGGTTGCGCAGTTGCTTTTTCTCGCCGCTCAAAAACAAAATGATGAAAGTATTTATGTCATTCTTGACGCACCGGTGCAAACAGATTTTTTTGCTTCATACCTTGGCGTTTTAAAAAAGCTTTTGGAAGAACCTAATTCTGAATTAGGAAATTTGAGGTTAAAACCTTCACAGTTTTGTATTTTGAGTGCCAAAAGAGAACTTGAGACTGAAAAAGCTTTCTTTGAGAAAGCTGGCGTAAAATATTTTGGGCTAGCGGATATTGAAAATTTGGGCTTTGAAGAGGTCATTTTGAGATTGCTTGCTTGGACTCGCAAAAAAGATGCGTCTGTTCATTTACTGTTGAGTGCAAGCGCGATAGATCCAGTGTTTGTTCCTGGTGTAAACCGGATATCTGTTGGCGGGCTCACGTATAGAGAAGTTGCACATTTTATGGAAGTTATGGCGAAGAGAGGCTCGTTTTCGTCGATTATGGTTGCGGGCTTAAATCCACTTCGAGATGAGGGGAATAAATCGGCTAAATTTATGGCTAGAATGTTTGAAATTTATTTTAAAACTCGATCTCTAGTAGATGAAAAAAAAGCTAAAGGTTTAACTTGAAAATTCAAGAGAAAGACAAGGGAAAATATTTGTGAAAAATCACCTTTCATTTGTTAAACTTGACAATTTTGTGAACTTTGAAAAACGTCTTGAAATTGGGCTTATCTGAGCGTATACTTGTAATTAGAAATAAGTGTGTAAAGAATTTTGAAGTTTTTTGGAAGGTGAGGAGTGCACAAGATGTCAAATCTGGATATTCGATACTATGTTATACCCATGATTGTTATTTTCATACTTGGCATTGCTGGAACCGGTGGTATAGCTTTTCCACTACTTAATTTTCTTATGATAACACTTGTTGCTTGTGTTTCTGGTGGGCTAATTGGATCCTTGCACCAATTGTTTGGGTTCGTGATACATTTTAATACGGAATATAAGAAAAAAAAGAACGCCTAAAAAAGATTTGAAAACGCAATATCATGAAATTTAGAAGCTGAAACATCCTCAAAATTTTTTGTGGGTGTTTTTTTAATTCATTAAGGAAAAGCTCGGAATAGTTTTATTCAAAAAAGCAAAATCTTCTTCATTTCTCATGTGATATTAATCGTTGTTAGAAAGCTTTTGTGATACAATAAGAAAAGTGAATCTGTCCGAATGTTGTCGGATAGTTTGTAATTATGTAGGCAAGTTTGCCTAAAAGACGGAGGCGAAAAGATGAGCTTTTCAAACATTTCAATTTTGCACTATCTTGCAAACATCATAGATATCCTTGTTGTTTGGTTTGTAATCTATAAGCTGATCATGCTCATCCGCGGAACGAAAGCTGTTCAACTTTTAAAAGGAATTTTCATTATTATTGCGGTGAAAATCATCAGTAGCTTCCTTGGCCTTCAAACTGTAGAATGGATCACGGATCAAGCACTAACTTGGGGATTTCTTGCGATTATCATTATTTTCCAACCCGAGTTGAGACGAGCTCTTGAAACGCTCGGACGGGGAAATATCTTTATGCGGATTGGCTCGCGTATTGAAAAGGAACAGCATCAAATTGTGGATGCGATCATTGATTCAACCAAATATATGTCAAAAAGACGAATTGGTGCGCTGATTTCGATCGCGAAAGATACGGGAATGGAAGATTATATTGAAACGGGAATCCCACTACATGCTCGGATTTCTTCTCAACTTTTAATTAATATTTTCATTCCAAATACGCCGCTCCATGATGGCGCGGTTATTATTAAAGGCAATGAAATTGCTTCAGCAGCTAGTTATTTGCCACTTTCAGATAGTCCTTATTTATCTAAGGAACTCGGAACAAGACACCGCGCTGCACTTGGAATTAGTGAAGTGACAGATAGTTTAACGGTTGTTGTTTCAGAAGAAACGGGTGGAATTTCTGTAACGAAAAGCGGCGAGCTATTTCGCGATGTTTCAGAGGAACGCTTAAGAGAGATTCTTGAAAAAGAACTCGTAAAATTACCAGAGAAAAAGACGACCTTCTTTTCTAAATGGCTAGGAGGCGGTAAAAAATGATGGATCGAATTTTAAATAATAAATGGTCGATTCGCATTCTTGCTCTTGTGTTAGCTGCCATTTTGTTTACTTCTGTGAATACAGATAATAAAAATAGCGGTGGAACTTTCCAAACAACGACACAAAATGATACGGAGGTTGTTCAAAATGTCCCGGTAGAGGTCTACTATGATAAGAAAAACCTTTATGTTTCGGGGCTTCCTGAAACGGTATCCGTTACGATTAGTGGTCCAAGAAGCATTGTTCAAAATACAAAGGCTCAACAGGACTTCAAAGTATATGCAGATTTGCGGAATGCTTCGATTGGAGAACAAAACACGAAGCTTAAAATCAAAAACCTTTCGAATCGCTTAAAAGCTACTATTAGTCCGCAAACTGTAAAAGTGAACGTTCAGGAAAAAGTAACGAAGAAATTTTCAGTAGATGCTGAACTAAGTAGTAGTGCGATTGCGAGTGGTTATAAAGCTGGAAATATTAAAATCAGTCCTGGAAAAGTTTCTGTGACAGGTGCAAAAGATACGATTGAAGAAATTGCCTATGTCAAAGCCAATGTAGATGATAACAAGAAGCATAAGGACGATTTTGAAGCCGAAGCGACGGTCTCTGCATTTGATCGGAACTTGAATAAATTAGATGTCGAGATCAGCCCACAAAAAGTAAACGTAAAGGTTTCGGTGAACAAGGTGGGGAAGTCCGTTCCGCTTAAATTAAAAGCGGAAGGCAACTTGCCAGATAATATTTCTATCCAAAGCATGACGACAGATCAAGATGAGGTTGTAGTCGTTGGTGATGACGATGTACTAAAAGATATTGATCAAATCACGGTGAACGTTCCTGTGTCAAGTTTAACTGCGGACACGGTAAAAGAGGTTAAGATCCCAGTTCCTAGTGGGGCAAAAGCTGTACAACCTTCATCAATTGAAGTGCGGATCAAAACAGCAAAAAAGTCTAGTGGGGATGAAAATTCCTCAAATGAAAGTGGAAATGGAAATGAGGAAGCAGAAGAAAATCATTCAAGCGGTAACACGAATGAGCAGAGCGATTCAGGGCAAGAAAATAATGAGGAAGATACGGAGTCTTCAAAGACTTTATCTGGACACACTATTTCAACGGGATCTCTGCCAGCCAATTTAACGGCAACTTTAATTTCACCAGCAAATGGCAAAGTGAATTTGACGCTACATGGGAAAAGTAGTTTACTGAACGGTCTTAATTCTTCAAATGTAAGTGTTACAACCAACTTAGCTAATGCAACAGTTGGTCGCTATAGCACAATGATTGAAGTCGGAGGGATCCCAAGAGGGGTCACCTATTCACTTTCTACAAGCACAGCTGTTTTCACAGTTGAAGAAAAAAAATGAAGAATAAAATGTTATAAATCAGTCAGGCAAACGCTTTTGAAGCTGGATTTTAGACTTTAGATGAATTTTTCTTATAAAAAAGGTATAATGTAACCTGCAGTGAATTTTTGCCAGTTAAGAAAAAAATAAATTCTGCTTGATTCAGTAGTGGAAAATTAAATTTTAATGTTTCTTTGAATAGAAGGAGAGAATCAATAATGGGTAAATATTTTGGAACAGATGGAGTTCGTGGAGTTGCTAATGAAGAGTTGTCACCTGAACTAGCTTTCCGATTAGGTCGTATGGGCGGCTACGTATTAACGCGTCATGTGGGAGAACATCCGCGAGTACTTGTTGCACGTGATACGCGAATTTCTGGGGAAATGCTTGAATCAGCTCTTATCTCTGGGCTTGTTTCTGTTGGGATTGAAGTGATGCGACTTGGTGTTATTTCAACACCTGGTGTGGCTTATTTAACAACAGCACAAGGCGCTTCAGCAAGTGTAATGATTTCAGCTTCACATAATCCTGTACAAGACAATGGAATTAAGTTTTTCGGTTCTGATGGTTTCAAGCTTTCAGATGATCAAGAGCTTGAAATTGAAGCTTTGCTTGACGAGGCCACTGATAATTTGCCTCGGCCGAGTGCTGAGGGGCTCGGAACTGTAAGCGATTATTTTGAAGGTAAACAAAAATACTTACAGTTCTTAAAACAAACGGTTGATCAAAATTTTGAAGGCCTATTAGTGGCACTTGATTGTGCAAACGGAGCTACGTCGAGTCTTGCAACACACTTGTTTGCAGATTTAGAGGCGGATACTGTGTCAATGGGCGCTTCGCCTGATGGTTTGAATATTAATGCTGGTGTTGGATCGACACATCCTGAAGCACTTGCTGCATTCTTGAAAGAAAAAGAAGCGGATGTTGGACTTGCTTTTGACGGTGATGGCGATCGTGTCATTGCGGTTGATGAAAATGGAACTATTGTGGATGGAGATAAAATCATGTTCATTTGCGCTAAATATTTAAATGAACAAGGCTTATTAAAACAAAACACTGTCGTTTCAACAGTGATGAGTAATCTTGGCTTTTATAAAGGCTTAGAAGAGCTTCACATTCATGATGTACAAACTGCTGTTGGAGATCGCTACGTTGTTGAAGCTATGCGGAGCGGGAATTATAATCTTGGTGGCGAGCAATCCGGACATATTGTTTTTCTTGATCACAATACAACAGGCGACGGGTTACTTTCTGGAATTCAGTTGATCAATGTGATGAAAGCGACCGGCAAAAAAACTTTCTGAACTGGCTAGTGAAATGCAGACGTACCCACAAAAACTCGTGAACATTCGCGTAACTGATAAACACGCTGTGACGGATAATCCGAAAGTTCATGCCGTTATTGAAGACGTTGAAAAAGATATGGCTGGAAACGGTCGAGTACTTGTTCGTCCTTCTGGAACTGAGCCACTTGTACGGGTAATGGTGGAAGCGAAGACAGCTGAGGAAACTGAAAGTTACTGTAACCGAATCGCTGCTGTTGTACAAGAAGAAATGGGTTTAGATAACTAATTTTAAATGCATCCCGTTATCGCTTTTCGGTAGCGGGATTTTTTATTTAGAGAAAGGACTTGAAAAAATGACAGAACGAGCTCGAAAAATAAGCGCGAGTATAATTTTTATGCTTGGGTTTACACAATTTTATAGCTTTTTGAGTGCCGCTTATGGCTATTTTGCAAGTGAAGAAGGGTACGACTTTATCTGGAACTACTGGGTTATAGGCTTATTCATGCTTTTATTAGTTGGAGCGGGCTTTTTACTTTTAAAAAGTCATCCGACTCGAATCCCAGCGCTTATTGTCCTCCTTGGTTTTGTAGTTTTTCAAGGTTTATCAACATATTTTTATCAAATTAAACCGCTAAGTGAATTAAAGCAAAAAATGCCCTTTAATTACACGAATCTAATCCTCACGGTTCTTGCATTCGCATTGTTTGTGGTTTTACTTTTTATTCGAATGAGCGATTCGACGAGTTCGGTTTTACAAAGTGAAGCGTGGAAGACAAAATGGCGAATTTCTGGGGCGATAACAGCATTACTAGCTGCGGGACTTGCTATTTGGGCGTTAATTATTATTGTAATGGAATATAGTAGTCCGGCGAAAAATAATCCATTTTTATTCAGTAACGATTTTGATGCAGTTTTTGCGGGGGTAAGCATTATCTTGCTTATTCTGGCGGCAATTTGGACTTTTAGAAAAGGTTCTTACCTTTTGGCAGGGATTGTGTTAGGAATTGGATTTATTTATTTGACGAATTATTTCTGGTTTGATGAATGGATGCGCTATGCGGCTAAAAATGGTTTGAAATTTGGGAACGGAGAAAATCGCATTTTTGGCATCAATTTATTAATTGCTTTATTTGCAACTCTTTCTGGAGTCTTCCAATTAGTTGGTAAAAAAAGAACGTAATGCCAAAGGGTATTACGTTCTTTTTTTGTATAGACCAATTTTGTTAAAATGACTAATTGTCATGCTTGACGGTATATACATTTTATTGTAAACTTAGAGAAGTTTCCTTGAATGATGAGAAAAAGGAGGATCGTTAAAAACTAAATAAAAGCGCCAGAACTGATTGCAGTCTATAAATGAGCGGGTGAAATTCCGGCTTATCTGAAATCAGTTGACGAGGAGGAGATTAATCGAGAATTCGGCGGGAGTCTCCCGGCTGTGCATGCAGTCGTTAAGCTTTAGCTACAAACCAATCAGGTGACTGGTTGAACAGAGCGCTAAAGAACATGTGCACGACAACCTCCAAGGGAACGTGAAAAATAGGAGGCAGTAGAGAAATTGGATTTGTCTGCCTTAAATTAATTGGAGGCTTTTTATTATGTGTGGAATTGTTGGGTATATTGGAAGAAATAATGCAAAAGAGATTTTATTAAACGGACTTGAAAAATTAGAATATCGTGGTTATGATTCAGCGGGTATTGCGCTATTAGACCATGAACAAGTAACAGTGATTAAAGAAAAAGGGCGCATTGCAGATTTGCGTAAGAAAGTGGGGAATGAAGCTTTTGGTGAAGTTGGAATCGGTCACACACGCTGGGCGACTCACGGTAAGCCAAGTGAAGAAAATGCCCACCCGCATCAAAGCGCATCAGGACGTTTTGTTATTGTGCATAATGGCGTTATTGAAAACTATGCTTCACTAAAAGAAACATACCTAGAGGGTGCGCTCTTTAAAAGTGATACAGATACAGAGGTTATCGTTCAACTCATTGAAAAATTTGCGCAAGAAGGATTGGAAACTAAAGAAGCAATTCGTAAGACTTTAAGGCTTCTTCACGGTTCTTATGCAATTTGTGTTATTGATAAAAACCAACCGGATACTCTTTTTGCAGCTAAAAATAAAAGCCCGCTTTTAATTGGCACTGGGACTAATTTTAATGTGATCGCAAGTGATGCGATGGCTGTATTAAAGGAAACAAGTGAATTTATTGAAATCGCTGATGAAGAACTTGTTATTTTGAAGCGCGATCAAATTGAAATTGAAACACTTGACGGGGAAGAAGTAGAACGTGCTCCATTTACTGCGACCATTGATGCTTCAGATATTGAAAAGGGCACTTATCCGCATTATATGTTAAAAGAAATCGATGAGCAGCCAGCTGTGATGCGCCGTATCATTCAAGCGTATCAAAATGATACTGGTGAAATTTCAGTCGATCAAGCCGTACTTGACGAACTTCTTGCCTCAGACCGTGTTTACATTATTGCTTGTGGAACAAGTAGCCACGCAGGTTATGTAGGAAAAGTGTTAATCGAACGTTTAGCAGGAATTCCTGTAGAAGTGCATATTTCAAGTGAGTTTGGTTATAATATGCCCCTTCTTTCAGAGAATCCGTTATTCTTATTCATTACGCAAAGTGGGGAAACAGCTGACAGCCGTCAAGTTCTTGTGAAAGTAAAAGAAATGGGGTACCGGACTTTGACGCTTACGAATGTACCGGGATCGACGCTTGACCGGGAAGCAGATCAAGCCATGTATCTTCATGCTGGCCCAGAAATTGCGGTAGCCTCAACGAAAGCTTATACAGCACAAGTAGCAGTGTTAAGCATTTTGGCTGTAGCGGCTGGGCGTGCTCGGGGAAATAAAGCTGCCATTCAATTTGATCTTGTATCGGAACTTGGGATCGCAGCGACGGCCATGGAAGCGATGGTTTCAAGCAAGGAACTTGTGGAACACATCGCAGGTGAATTTTTAGCAACAACACGCAATGCTTTCTTCATCGGTAGAAGTGTTGATTATTTCGTAGCTATGGAAGCGGCGCTTAAGTTGAAGGAAATTTCCTATATTCAAACGGAAGGCTTTGCAAGTGGGGAATTGAAGCACGGAACCATTGCTCTCATTGAAGATGAAACGCCTGTTTTTGCGATTATTACGCAAGAAAATATCAACTGGAACATCCGCGGAAATGTAAACGAGGTGTTAGCACGTGGAGCAAATGCTTGTATTTTCGCGATGGAAGGCTTAGAACAGCCGGGAGATCAGTTGGTGTTACCGCACGTTCATGAATTGTTAACACCGCTTGTTAGCGTCATTCCTTGTCAGTTGCTAGCTTACTACGCCGCTCTTCATCGGGATTGTGACGTGGATAAGCCGCGTAATCTAGCAAAGAGTGTAACGGTTGAATAAAATCAAAAAAAAAGACAAGCTCGTAGGTACTCTACGAGCTTGTCTTTTTTTTTATTGATTCAGTTAGTTCTTCAATTTCCATACTTAAAATTTCCCAGTCTTCCATTAGTGCCTCTGCTACTTGTTTTACGCTATCTAGTTCCTCTGTGATTTGTAGCGTTTTTTCATGATCGTTAAATACATCAGGTTGTGTTAGAAGCTGTTCAAGCTCCGCAATTTTGCTGTCGGCATCTTCCATCGCGGTTTCAACCTCTGCAAGTTTTCTAGTTTTTTGGCGGAACAATTTTTGGTTTTCTTTACTTTTTTGATAGGACTCTTTGCTACCAGAAACACTTTTTTCTTCAATTTGGCCAGTTTGAAGCTTTTCTTCAAATTCAAGTTGAGCAATTTCTTTTTCGTAAGCTAGTTTTTCTAGGTAGTAGTCGTAATCGCCTAGATAAACTAGAGCTCCGTTTGGACTCAGTTCAACGACTTTAGAAGCAATTCGGTTAATGAAATAGCGATCATGTGAAACGAAAAGAATCGTTCCAGCGAAATCAATTAAAGCCGCTTCGAGTACTTCCTTACTCTCAATGTCAAGGTGATTAGTCGGTTCATCAAGAATAAGTACGTTAGCGCCAAGAAGGGTTAGTTTGGCAAGAGCAAGTCGGGCTTTTTCGCCACCACTCAGTGTAGAAACTAGTTTTAAAACATCGTCTTCAGAAAAAAGAAAATTGCCGAGTGTTGTTCGAATGACTTTTTCCTCAAGCTCGGGATAGTCGTCCCAAAGCTCCAGTAGTACGGTTTTGTTTGAAGAAAGTTTCGCCTGCTCTTGGTCATAATAACCGATTTTCACGCCTGCACCGAAGTGAAAGCTACCACTTAGTGGAGAAAGTTCTTGGATTAGCGTTTTGAGCAATGTCGATTTTCCGACTCCATTTGGTCCAACAAGTGCAAGACTATCTTGACGCTTCATTTCAAAGGTTAAGTTTTTCGAAACTGTTTTTTCTTTGTCATAGCCGATTGCAAGTTCTTCAACAAATAAAACATCGTTTCCAGAGGCACGCTCAAATTGAAAACCAAAGTGAGCCGCTTTTTCGGCTCCCTCAGGCCGGTCCAGACGTTCGATTTTTTCAAGCTTCTTTCGGCGGCTCTGCGCTCGTTTAGTGGTTGAAGCGCGAACCAAATTGCGGGCAACGAAATCCTCAAGTTTTCCAATTTCAGTTTGTTGCTTTTCAAATTCTTTCCATTCACGTTCTAGTTTTTCTTGTTTGAGAACCAAGTAGCGACTGTAGTTTCCCGTGTAGTGCTGCATTTTCGTACGGCTGATTTCATAAACTTGATTGACCACTTTGTCGAGAAAATAGCGATCGTGTGAAACAATCAAAAGCGCGCCCGCATAGTTTTGTAAATAATTTTCTAGCCAAGCGAGTGTTTCGATATCAAGATGATTGGTAGGTTCGTCAAGAATCAGCAAGTCTTCCTTTGATAAAAGTAGTTTGGCGAGCGCGAGTCGTGTTTTCTGCCCGCCACTTAGCGAGGAGACGGGTTTACCATAGTCTTCTTGATAAAACTTAAAGCCGTTCAAGATGGAACGGATTTCCGCTTCATACGTATAACCACCACGTTCTTTGAAAAGATGCTGTAAGTTATCATAGGTTTCAAGCGCTTGTTTTGAAGACTCAGGGTCTTCATATAAACTAGTATCAGCAAGGCGTTTTTCCATCATGCGGATCTCTTTTTCAAGCTCCAATAAATCATCAAAGACAGCAAGCATTTCATTCCAAATGGTTTTGCTTGATTCAAGTCCAGTGTTTTGTGCCAAGTAACCAATCCGCACATTTTTTGGATGTGAGATGGTTCCTGCATCATAGCCGATTTGTCCGGCAATAATTTTAAGAAGTGTTGATTTCCCAGCACCATTTCGGCCAACAAGCGCGATCCGGTCGTTTGTTTTCACTTCGAGTTTTATATTTTCTAAAATCACTTCTGCGCCAAAGTATTTTGCAATTTGTTGCGCTTGTAATAGAATCATTTTTCTCTCTCCCATCTCTATTAGTTTAGCTTAAAGCGGTTTATCATGCAATCACATAAAAAAAATTATGTGAAATAGTTAGCTTTATTTGTGATTTTACAGTAAAATAAAATAGAACGGTCTGTTGAATTAAACAATTAAGTACTTTTTTTTGGTTTTTTTTGAGCAAAAAGATTGTGCATTGCTTGTGAAATGTTTATAGTAGTAAAGCAAGCATTGTGAAAGTAAGAACAGCTTCAAACTAAATTAACTGCAGATTTGTAGTCAAAAAAAGTGAATTTTAAGGTAGAAAGGACGAATGAAGAATATGGATGAAACAACAAAAATCCCGCAGGCGACGGCGAAGCGTTTACCGCTTTATCATCGTTATTTGAAATATCTTTACGAATCAGGCAAGGAGCGCGTTTCTTCAGCGGAATTAAGCGAAGCTGTGAAAGTGGACTCTGCAACGATTCGTCGTGATTTCTCTTACTTTGGAGCATTAGGGAAAAAAGGGTATGGCTATAATGTTTCTTACATACTTGATTTTTTTGGTAAAACATTAAGTCAAGATAAAGAAACTAATGTAGCCATCATCGGAGTCGGAAACCTTGGGATGGCTCTGCTTCATTATAACTTCATGAAAAACAACAATATCCGAGTTTGTGCAGCTTTTGACGTTGATCCTGCCAAAGTGGGTACGGTTCAACAAGAAATTCCAATTTATCATTTAAACGATATGGAAGAGATTTTGAAAGAAAATCAAGTGGAAGTAGTCATTTTAACGGTTCCAGCTGATGAAGCTCAGGAAACGGTAGATAAGCTCGTAGAAGCTGATGTGAAAGGGATTTTAAACTTTACTCCAGCGAGAATCAGCGTTCCTAAACAAGTTCGCGTACACCACATTGATTTGACGACGGAACTGCAAACGCTCATTTATTTCTTGGAAAATTATCCTTCCAAAAATTAAAGAAAGCTTTTGCGCCGGCATGAGAAAATCATGTCGGTTTTTTTCTGACTATTTTTGGGTAAAGAAAGGCGGAAAGCCTTGTTAAAATGATTGGGAGGTACAAAAGAATGAACTGGATTAAAAAATTGAACTGGACGCAGTGGGTAGCACTATTTATTTTTGCGTCAATGGCGGTGTCACTTGTTTTTACGGTATTTGAGATTTTCACCGCACCTGTTGAGCAACCCGTACACGGCCCAAAAGTAACTTTACAAAGTGACTATATTTTTTTATTGGTCGAAATTATTTTAGGGATTTTAATTTTGGCGCTTCCGTCAATTCTTGCAAGAAGTTTTAAGTTTGAAATTCCTGGACTCGTGTATTTATTGTTTATTATTTTCCTTTACGGTTCCATTTATTTAGGAACAATTCAAAAGTTTTATTCGATCGTTCCTTATTGGGACAAAATTTTGCATATTTTCAGTGGTGCGATGCTAGGAGCGATAGGCTTTTCTTTTGTAAGCTTGTTGAACTTCAATGAAAATGTTGTATTGAAAATGAAGCCAGGCTTTGTAGCTGTTTTTTTCTTTTTTGTTTCGCAGTCACACTTGGCGCATTTTGGGAAGTCTATGAATACACGTTTGATGGGTTACTTGGACTTAACATGCAACGCTTTGAATCATCAGGAGGCACGCCTTATGTTGGACGGGCAGCACTTGCTGATACGATGGGAGACATCATTGTAGATATTTTAGGAGCACTTGTTATTGCGATAATTGGTTATATCGCGCTTAAGAAGGGCTTACCGTGGATGAAGCAATTTACTTTTAAGCGGAAAAATTGGAAGAAAACCAAATAAAAATAAGCTCGGAATAAAACAAAAAAGAACAGAATCGTCAAGTCTACCATTTCTGCAAATGGTTTCATTGAACGATTTCTGTTCTTTTATTTTTGGCTAGTTAGTCTCGTTTTTTATTTCTCCTCTTGCTTTTCTTCATCTTTTTGTTTCGGGAAATTTTCCACATAGCTATCTGAGTACTGCAACAACTTCCGACTAGCATCAAAGCGTTCTTTGATGGAGTCGTTTAGTGGCATTTTCGAACCATCATAGTGGGTAGCTTTCCCAGTTTCAAAACTTTCATCTGGCGCGTACATATAATCATTAGCAAAATAACTACCTTCAGGCATTGTATATCGCTCAGGAACAAAGTTTGTCTTAGAATTTAAAATGTCTTCCCCGAACATAATTTGATTATCCGTCTTGATACCAAGAAGATTTAGAACTGTTGGCATTACATCAATTTCCCCACCAATATTATTGATTTTCCCAGTTTTTTCAATTCCAGGAGCATGAAGGAAAAATGGAATACGATAATCATCAGCAGGTTGAGCTTTCAGTTCTGAGGAACGATTAATATATTTCTTTTGATTGTCAGGAAGTGCTGTTGTGTCGATAATATGGTGATCACCGTACATCACAACAACAGAATCATCCCAAATTCCTTTTGCCTTTAGTTCATCAATAAATTGACCAAGTTGTTTATCCGCATAATGTACGGCTTGGAAGTAATCTCCTAATTCCGTGCCTTCAAGATCCGCTGGAAGTGTCAATTCTTGTTTTTCTTCTGGAATTTTAAATGGCATGTGTGAACTTACAGAAATAAGCTGGGCATAAAAAGGCTCTTTGTTTGTATAGTGCTCTTCAAGAACAGGCAGTGATTTTTTATACAAGACTTCATCACTTGCAGAAAATCCAATTTTGTCTTCGTCTCCAAAAAATGAACGATCATAAAATTTATCAAAACCAACTGCTGGATAGAAATTCTCACGGTTATAAAAACTTGCATCGTTTGTATGGAACGTAGCAGATGTATAACCTTTCTTTCCAAGAACGCGTGGCAAGCCAGGAATGACTCGGTTTCCATAAGTTTGTGTGTTCGTGTAGTAGCCACTTGGGAATGTAGAAGTATAAACGGACCATTCCGCATCAGCTGTGTTTGATTTTGAAACGGTTTGGAAAAACGAATCAGAGTAAAGCGTTTCGTTTTGCAATTTGTCAAGCGTTGGCGTAATAGACTGCCCGTTTATTTTGACACTTGTCAAATTCCGCTGCAAGGATTCTAATTGAATGATAATCAAGTTTTTTCCTTTAGCTGTTCCAAAATATTTAGGATTTTTCTTCGGTGTTATTCCTTTTAGCTTTTGAACATTTTGAGCATTTAAATCAGCTGCACGAACATGGGCGGTTCCGGTAAAAGCAGTGGCGAGGTTAAAAGTAAACACGCCCATTTTTTCAGCACGTTTTGTATCACTGATAATATTTTGATTCATCATGTCGTAAGTGAAAAGTCCGATCAGTAAAACCGAAATAGAAGCAAGAGCCCCAAACCAGTTACGCTTGATTCGAAAAGATTTAAAAGCAACGTGTTTTTTAAGTCGTAAGTAAAGAACGACAGGGAAAAGCAATAAATTAGCAAAGAACAACCAGTCATACCATTTAAGTAAACTTGAGGCACTATCTTTTACAACGCCAACTTCGCCAATTAGCGAGAAGCTGTGATAGGTTGGAATTTCATGATAGAAGCGGCTATATAAAACGAATACCAACATGAGTACGCCAACAATAAAGGTGAGCGAAGCGTAAACGTAAATATGATAACGTTCTTTGACAAATGCATGAACGAATAGAAGAATGAGAAAAACGAAAGCCAAATCTGCTATGAAGCTAAAAAAAGCTTGGGTCTTGAAAAATTTGAAAATAAGCAAATGCAAATTGACCAACGATTAAAAGAAGATAAATGATTAGCAATGCTATAGCCTCTTTCTATTTTAAAATAATGGATTTGCACAAAGGCAACTTTTCCAATTATAGCTATTTTACAACAAACCCGATATAAGTACAAATATTCTCGTCAAATAAAAAATAATTTTATTTCTTTAATGCTATTGAACTTTAACGTGTAAAAATGTATGATAGAAAAAAGTTGTATTGAAGTAGAGGGAGTGTGAAAAAGTTTGTCTATCTTTAGAAAAAAACCGATCCATGATTTAATTCACAAAAATAAAAGTGGAAGTATCCAATTAAAACAAACCTTAAATGGAATGGATTTAATTTTACTAGGTGTGGGGGCCATTGTTGGGACCGGAATTTTTATTTTACCTGGAACTGTTGCTGCACTTCATTCAGGACCTGCCATCGTCTTTTCATTTGTCATTGCGGCCGTTGTTTGTGCACTTGCAGCGATGTGCTATTCTGAATTTGCTTCTGCTGTACCTGTTGCAGGAAGCGCATATACTTATGGTTATGTGATTTTTGGTGAATTTATTGCGTGGCTACTTGGATGGGCGCTCTTGCTTGAGTACGGGCTAGCAGTGGCTTCTGTTGCAAGTGGTTGGTCTTCCTATTTAAATGCCTTTTTGAGAGGGTTTCATATCGAAATTCCAGCCGCATTTTCCAATTCTTTTGATCCTGCAAACGGGACTTATATTAATATTCCAGCTATTTTAATCGTCTTTTTAGTGGCTTTCTTACTAACTCGAGGAATCAAAGAATCAACACGCGTTAATACAATGATCGTATTTCTTAAAATTGGAGTTATCCTGTTATTTCTTATTGTAGGTGTATTTTATGTAAAACCATCTAACTGGCAGCCTTTCATGCCATTTGGTTTTTCTGGGGTTCTAAATGGCGCGGCTCTTGTCTTTTTCGCCTATCTTGGATTTGATGCTGTATCCAGTGCAGCTGAAGAAGTGAAAAATCCGAAAAGAAATATGCCGATTGGAATCATCGGTTCACTTCTTGTATGTACGATACTTTATATGGCAGTTTCTGTGGTCCTTACGGGGATTGCATCTTACAAGAATTTAAATGTTTCTGATCCTGTTGCCTTTGCATTGCAGTTGATTGACCAAAACTGGGTTGCGGGGATCATTTCACTCGGTGCTGTTATTGGAATGCTGACCGTTATTCTCGTGATGCTTTATGGTGGAACACGACTTGTATACGCACTGGGTCGTGATGGTTTGCTCCCGAAAATGATGGCAGAAGTGAATCCTAAGCATCATACGCCAGTGAAAAATACATGGATTTATTCAACGATTATCGCTTTTTTTTGCAGGTGTGGTTCCTTTAAGCCGCTTAGCAGAGCTTGTTAATATGGGGACACTGTTTGCTTTCATGATGGTTTCATTTGGAATTTTATTCCTTAGAAAAAATAAAGAAGTGTCGCAAGATGGCTTTAAAACACCATTTTATCCTGTCTTGCCGATCGTCTCAACCTTACTTTGCTTGTTCCTAATAACGCGACTCCAACCCCTCACATGGCTCGTATGTGGGATTTGGTTCGCAATTGGTTTACTGATTTATTTCTTATACGGAAAGCGGCACAGTCAGCTAAATAAATAACTAAGTGATGCAAAGATGTTTCAGTAGTAAACGTCTTTGCATCTTTTTGTATTGAGTGATAAGATAGCATCTGTTGTAATAAACAAATAAAAGCGACAATACGCGGAAAAATTGCTAATATAGAAGGAGAGTTTCTATGAAGCGAGGGAAGAAATATGATTGAGTTCTTTGAAACAGATGAGCAGCATAAAATCAAACAGATTGATGCACCAAATTCAAGCTGCTGGATTAAAGTAACGGCACCGACGGATGAAGAAGTTGACCAGTTATGTGAAAAATATGGGATTCCGCATGACTATTTTTTCGATGCACTCGATACGGAGGAACGCTCACGGGTAGAGATGGAGCGAGAGGTTGAAACCTTTAAACATTCACTTGTGATTGTAGACTGTCCGTATGTTTCAAAAGATGAAATGGGATATAAAATGTATGAAACTCTGCCAATTGGAATTATTTTGACACATGAAGTGATTATAACGGTTACACTCAAGAAAATACCAGTACTAGAAAATGTTGGAACGGATAAAACAGAAAAATACTTCGATACACAAAAGCGTGGGCAGTTTTTACTTACGATTCTCTATGCTGTATCTTTCTATTATTTGCGTTACTTGAATGAAATCATTCGTTCAACGAATCAACTAGAATTAAAAATTAAACAATCGATGAAAAATGAAGAGTTATATGCATTTATGGCTGTTCAAAAAAGTCTTGTGTTTTTTGCTACTGCTCTACAATCTAATAAGGCAACTTTAGATAAGATTGCAAGTGTAGGCCATTTTATGTGGGATAAAGGGAATCGTGACTTGTTGCAAGATGTTCTTGTCGAAAACAAACAAGCTATTGCGATGACAGATACATATACGCAAATCATTAGTGGGATGTCAGATATTTTTTCTTCTGTCATATCCAACAACTTGAACATGGTCATGAAGTTTTTGACATCATTTACGATTATTTTGTCTCTCCCAACAATTATAGGAAGTATTTACGGTATGAACGTGAAATTGCCATTTGCCGAGTATGCCCATGCTTTTTCACTTATTATGATATTTATTCTTGTCGTAACGCTTGTTGTAACCCTCGTTTTTTGGAGGAAAAAGTATTTTTAAAAGAAGGAGGAAGGCTGAGTGCCTGAAAAAGAAACGTTTGAAAAATTAGCTTACGCAACGATCAAAGAAAAGATTTTAAGCGGAAAACTACGGGTTGGCGATCATATTTCTGAAGCTTCTATCGCGAGTGAGTTACATATTTCAAGGACACCTGTTAGGAAGGCGATCGCACGACTTGAAGCCGAACAATTGTTAGAAATAAAGGTTAATCGGGGAGCGACAGTCATTGAAAGTGAAATGACAGCAAGTCATTTTGTCTCGCTACTTGAAATCGTTGAAATACTAGTTCTTCAGACGATTTCTAAATTGGAAAATAAGCGAATTACTTTTGAAGCTGAACGGTTTGAAGAGAAAAAAGAAATTCTTCAAAAGCATTTGCAAAAAAAGCAGGAAACTCTTTACATCGAAGTTTTGTTTGATTCACTCAAAAGCTTTGTTCATCTTATGCAAAATAGTTATGCTGACCGTTTTATTCAAGTGCTAGAAAACGATTTTGATCTAAAAGCACAAAAGGAAATCAAAGTATTACCTCTTATTTTGGCTGCAGAAACGGAGCAAGGAATGAGTTTGGTTATAAAAAATCTGCAGAGTGGAAGTTACGAGGAAGCAAGAAAAAACGTGAAAGAATTAATAAATAAATTTATCGTGCAAACATTTAGATAGGAGGGGATTAAAATAAAAAAAGGTATTTGGAATTTTTATTTTAGATTGGCGACGTGTCTTTAAAGCGCCACTAGCACTTCTCCTTGTGATTGCTCTAATCATTTTGCCTTCGCTTTATGCATGGTTCAACATTGAAGCGCTCTGGGACCCGTATTCTAATACCAAAGGAATCAAAGTAGCGGTTTCCATCGATGATAAAGGTGCTGAGGTTTCAGTTCCTGGAAAAGATCAAAAAGTGAATGTGGGAACTGAACTTAAGAAAGAATTGAAGAAAAATGATAAATTAGGATGGACTTTTGTCAGCAACGAGAAAGCACAAAAGGGTGTAAAAAGTGGGAAATATTATGCGGCAATCCACATCCCAGCTGACTTTTCGAAGGATATGGTATCGGTTGTGACTGATGACGCTAAGAAACCGCAAATTGATTATTCGGTAAATGAAAAAATCAATGCGATAGCGCCTAAGATGACGGATGCTGGGGCTTCAACGATTGTGAATCAAATTAGCAGTGAATTTGTGGGGACTGTTAGTAAATCGGTTCTTGCTGAGTTTAACGAGGCGGGGATTGACCTTGAAAATGAGCTGCCGACTATTCGAAAAGTGAAAAATAAAGTTTTTGCTGTTCAAGATGCAATCCCAGAAATGAACAAAATGGGAGAAGAGGCACAGCGAATTGAGTCGAAACTTCCGGACATCAAGGAAAAAGCTCAACAGGTGGAAGAATTAAGTGACCGCATACCAGAGCTGAATGAAGCGGCTTCTGAACTTTTAAAAGTAGAAGCAGCCATTCCGAAAATGGATGAACTGGGCGGTGAAATTTTAACTCTGCAAACGAAAATACCGGAAATTCGCAAAGTGGCGGCGGGAATTAACGAAGTAGAGGCAAACTTTGGTACGGTGAAAAAAACCTTGAATGATGCCTTGGATGAATCCAGTCAGGCACTTGGGATCATTAATACAGCGGAAGAGGCGCTTCCAGAAGTACAAAAAATCGCTTCGGATGGTAGTCGGTACGCAAGTGAAGTTTCGAAATTTGCAGATCAAGTGGATGCCTCTTTTGATACGGTAGCGCCAGCGATTAAAACGAATTTGACGCTAATGAAACAAGTTGCGGATAATGTTGTCGCGATCACAGGGGATCTGAAGGATGGCAACTTGACGCCTGAAGAGGCTCTAAAAGCGCTAAATCAAATTGAAAAACAAATGACGGACTTAGAAGGGCTTCTTACGAAACAAATTGATTTGTTGACAGAGCTTAACGAGACGCTTCCCAATCATCCTTTAGATGGCTTTATTTCTGATTTATCGGGAGTGAAACAGCTACTTGCTGAGCAAAAAGAAACGGTTAAGAAGTTGAAGCAAGACGTTCAGGCCGGCAAACAACCGGCCGAAGAGCTCGTAGATCGTTTGAACAGCGAGGCGAAGCAAATTAGCGGCAAGCTAGACCAAATTCTTGGAAAATATGATAGCACGATTGTTCCAAAAATCAAGGCGGGGCTTAGTCAAATCAAGGCGGATTTAGCGAAATCTGGAGAGCTTTTGAAAACGGCTCAAGGGAAAATACCGGAAATTGCTGATGTTTTGAAAAACTCGAAGAAAACTCTTCAAACAGGTCAAGCTTATTTGAAAGAGTTTCAAGCTAAACTGCCGGAAATTGAAAAAATCTTGAAGGATACTTCTCAGTTGATTGATACTAAACTCGATCAAGTGATTTCTGGAATCAATCAAGCGGCTGTTTTTTACCGCAATGATTTCCCGGCTATTAAAACGAAGCTACACCGAGCAGGAGATTTTGTTCGAAATGATCTTCCGAATCTTGAAAAAGAGTTACAAGCGGCTTCCAAATTGATCAAAGAAAAGATGCCTGAGCTTGAAAAAGCAGTAACGATCGCAGCTGATCTTTCGCGAAATGAGCTGCCTACATTTGAAAAAGCAATCAATCAAGCGGCTTCTAAGATAAATGATTTTGATAAGGAATATAATTTGCAAGAAATTATCTCGTTCCTTCGAAATGATGCGGATAAGGACAGTGACTTTATCGCGAGCCCGGTACAGCTAAATCAAACGGAGTATTACAAAATTCCAAATTACGGCTCTGCTTCCTCACCGTTTTACACAGCGCTTTGTCTTTGGGTAGGAGCTCTACTTGTTATCTCACTTCTCCGGGTGGATGTTGAAGTTCCAGGTGGGATCTTTACGAATATTCATCGCTATTTTGGTCGACTTTTAACTTTTCTCTCCATTGGATTTATGCAAGCCTTGTTCGTTACACTCGGAAATATTTTCTTGCTCCATGTGTATATTCGTGAACCAGTTTGGCATATTATATTTAGTCTTTTCATCAGTATGGTCTTCATGACGATCGTGTACACGCTTGTTTCTTTATTTAACAATGTCGGAAAAGGGATCGCGATTATTCTTCTTGTTTTACAAATTTCTGGCGCGGGTGGAAACTTCCCGATTCAAGTGTCACCGCCGTTTTTCCAAGCGATTTATCCATTCTTGCCATTCACTTATGCTGTGAACTTAATCCGCGAAAGCGTTGGCGGAATCTACTGGCCAGGTGCTTATTTAGATATAGGTGTCTTGTTTGGCTTTATGATTATATTCATTTTGATTGGAACTCTTTTGAAAAAACCACTCGATCGAGTTGTGCCGAAACTCTCGGCCAAAGCAAAACGAAGTAAACTCATTCATTAACTAAACGCTAAATTTAGTATACAATGTGAAAAGGAATTTGAAACAATAAAAATTTGTTTGAATTGAAAAAGTGTCAAAAAGTTGTCAAAAATTCGTTTCGGGGCTCTTTTTCATGGGTATATGGGAACTATGTATCATTTGAGCGGTTTTTTGAGGTTTTTTCATCGTCTTTTTTTTAGAGATTCTGAAAAAGCCTAAAAAATCAGCTTTGTTTCATCTATCGCATGTGGTATAATATGAGAAAGTTCACCGATTGAAGGAGCGTTATAAATTGAAAAGTAAACGAGACTATAAGACCCTCGATAAAGTTGTTTATTACAGTGTTATTGAAAAAATCAAGAATGGTGAATTGAAGCCCAATGAACATCTAACGGAAGAAAGACTTTCAAAAGAACTAGGGGTTAGTCGTTCACCTATTCGGAAAGCTATCACAGCACTTGTTGCAGAAGGCATCTTGGACTATAGAACCTACAGCGGCGTGGTTGTAAAAGACTCACTTGTCGATTCCACACGTTATGTGCAATTACTTGAAGTTGTTGAATTATTTATTAAAGCAACGCTTGAAAAACTTGAACAAACTGAGGAAGAAATTGATATTGACGAACTAGAAAAATGTATACAATCTATGGATCGTGCTTCTTATTTGCGTGACATGGATGAATATATTTTCAATGAACATCAGTTTTTCTTGCGTTTGATCAACTACTCCGGAAATCCTTACTACAAGGAAATGACAAAAAAAAGTATTTTTCAACATTAACTATTTCTCAGCAGATCCAATCAATCAATTTTCAGAGGAAATGCGAGAACATAACATCAAGCAATTAAATAGCATTCTTGCTCTACTCAAAGAACGCCGCTACTTAGAAGCTAGTGATGAAATCAAGACACTCTTACTAAGCTATGGCGCCAATGCTTTTCGTTAAACTCGAATTTAAAAGGACTACCTCTCCCCTGAGCTAAAGGGGGGATAGTCCTTTTTTTATGGATTAATTAAAATTTTTTCATAGAGTGAGTAACCATTTTGGATACCTTTTAACGTGAACCCAGCTGATTGGTAAAGTTGATTAAGAACAGGGACGTCTTTTTTTGTATCAAGCCGTAACCTTGGAACTTGTTCGGAAATGGTGAAAGTTGCAGCAAACTGAATCATGGCTTGACTCAGATGTTGCCCGCTAAATGCACGGGCAACCATCAAGCGATGTAAATAATGAGCTTTATTAGATGCTTCTTCTTCCCAAAGCGCTTTGTCCCAGTCATTTGGGGATTCTTGTATAATCATGGCTCCAGCGACTTGTCCATCTTGGCTTTGGACGAGGAAAACTTCGTTAGCTGCTATTTTTTTACTAAGATTGTGAACATCTTTTCCCTGGAGAATCTCGTTCCACTGCGAGGAGCCTTTTTCTTTTAGCCAATGAGCCGTTTCAAGCATTAATTCTTCTAAGGCTTGTGCATCTTCTGGCATTGCTTTTCGAATTGAAAAGGTGTCATCCGCTACAAGTAGCTTATTTGTTTTTGTCATTTTCGGTGTCATCTTCTTCTTTTGTTTCTTGCGTCTTTTTTTTCGCTTGGTTCGGAGCCAAGATCCTCTTGCACTTCTGCTGATTCTTCTGTAAAGTCTTCGTCGTAAAAATCATTTTCTGCTAAATCTTGTTCGAGTTCGCTATACAAGTCATCGTGGAAGATTGCGTAAGCTGTTTGGGAGTAAGGATAGATGAAAATAGAAATAGCGATAGAAGCAAGGAAGCCAAGCAGTAAGATAAAACTTCCACCAATGATCGAGCCAACTGAAATAATGGAAATGCTCCCGTTCTCTCCATAGTAGAACATATCGGAAAAGGCTGCACCAGTTCCCATTACAGCAATACCAATGATAAAGATTACTACTGGAATCAGATACCAAAGTAGGAAGGTGAGGGAAAGTCCAAAAAGTTTTCCTTTATAACCATTCATCATGTGTCGACTTTCTGTGATGGCGTCGAGTGCTGAAATATCTGGATTGTCACGTAATATATAGTAGGTTTGCGAATAAGAATACATTTTAATAATGCCGGGAACAATGAGGAGTAATGACCAGAGCATGGTGAATACTGAAACAAGTACATAAGCGAGCAAGGTTCGTCCAAAGTCATTATAGCCACTAAACATATAGCCGACATCTGGACGCTCTTTTCGACTTAAAGAGAGATAGAACCAGCTGACTCCGATTGTAAGCGGTCCAATTAAAAGAAAACTAGCGAGCCAGCCTAGAATCGGAATGAATCCTAAAATTGAGCTTCCGGCGGCGATAATGAGATAGCTCAGAATAAATACGCCGATGGCAAGTCCCCATTTGCCTCGGAGTGATTCACGTGCAGAACGACGTAGTTCTGAAATAGATTGCATATTATCATCTTCCTTCCTTTTTTGTAAAATTTCACTAATATCATCCTAAAAATAGCATAAAATGATAATGAAATACAGTAAAAACGTATTTTTATCCATTTGTTCGATTATTTTTCAAAAAAAGGGTTGTTTTTTATTTTTTGGGGAAAAGGAAGAGAAGAGTTTTCCAAAGTGGAGGTGGCAAAATGAACGAGAAAAGCAGGCAAGATTTAGAAGACCGCTTAATTGAGTTGCGACGTGAATACCAAGAAGTTGTTGCTGATCCAGAAGGCTTTGAAGATCCGATGCTTCAAAATGGACCGATCAACAGTTCAGAAATGCGCCTTGGAAGCATTCGGCGCGAAATTAAAGAAATTGAGGAAAAACTTCGTAAAGATCCAATCGACTGATGAGAAGAAAATGATAAAAATGAAAACGTCCAGATTTATTGGGACGTTTTTGTTCCATCTGACAAGAAAAGGAGGAGAGGCGATGAAGCCGATTTTTGCGATTGGAGATGTCCACGGGGAGATTTCACTACTTGAAAAGATGCTGAAAAACTGGAATAAAGAGCGAGAACAACTTTTATTCGTGGGTGATTTAATTGACCGAGGTGAGAATCCGGGCGCGGTTTTACGACTTGTGAAAAAACTATATGATGAAGCGGATGTCGTAGTCTTGAAAGGAAACCATGAAGCTATGCTACTCGACTGGTTGAAAAATCCTGCTGAGAAGATGAGTTATTATATCAGTCAAGGTGGTATGGAAACGATTCAATCACTTCTCCTTGAAAATGTAGATGATTTAGCAACTCCAGAAGAACTGGCAAAAAAAAGTTATGGAAGAGTCAGGGGATTTAATCGCCTTTATTGAATCAAGACCTCTCTATTATGAAATGAATCAATATGTTTTTGTTCATGCTGGAGTTGATTTTAATTGTGAAAACTGGTATGATACAAAACCTAGTGATTTTTACTGGATTCGTGAGCCCTTTTTGTTTGGAGAAAATCGAACTGGAAAAGTTTTCATTTTCGGGCATACACCTGTTCAGAACTTACATAGCGATGGATCGAGTAGAATTTGGCTATCCCAAGATCAAACTAGAATGGATATTGACGGCGGGGCAGTGTTTGGTGGCAGTTTGAATGCTGTTGTCGTGGAGGAAAAAGCAGTCACAAAAATCTTTATGGTTTCAAAAGATGAACCTTATCAAAGTGATTGTTCCTAGTTTGTAAATAAAGGAAGTGTCACCTTGCAAAAAGCGAAAATTTTAGGTTTGCTGGCCGCCGTTTTAATTATTAGCGCAGCTGTGCTTGGCATTTACTTTTGGAAAACACAGGAAAAAAGTGAAGCAAAAGTAAAGGAAACAATTATTCCAACTGTTTTTGTACATGGCTATAAAGGAACAGTGAATTCATTCGGACATATGTTGAACCGGTTTGGTTACGAATCAGGTGGTAAGAAGATAGCCATGCGAATAGTGGTTGCTGAAAACGGCGAGCTAGATGTATCTGGTGGAATTGGAAAATATGAAAAAGACGGGGATTCGGCCGTTCAAATTTTATTTGAAGATAACCGCGCGAGCCTCGCAAGACAAACGATTTGGTTACAAAAAGCCATGCGATATTTACGAGAATACGAGCAGGTGAAGACAATTAATTTTGTTGGACATTCAATGGGAGGTTTAGCTATTTTAAGCTACTTGGAAAAAACCCCTGTTGATGCGGCTTACCCGGTTCCTCAAAAATTCATTGCGATCGCAACGCCTTTTGCGGGAATTGATAAGGCAAATTATTTTAAACTCCAAAAAGATCCGGCGGCACATGACTTAAAAGTCGGCTCGGCTGCTTTACAACTTCTTGTGAAAGAAAAAGCTAGCATCCCCAAAAACATTCAAGTTTTAGCGGTTGCCGGAAATCGGAACAATTCAGGTTCTGATGGTCTCGTTAAAGTAAGCAGTGTTTTTTATGCGAAAAACTTTTTCCCTAAAGGTGCCTATCAAGAGCGAGTCGTTGCAGGACCGGATGTAACACACAGCGGACTTCATGAAAATGCAGAAGTAGACACGCTTGTCAGCCGCTTTTTATGGAACCTGCCAGATGGCGTTGAAGGAGATAGTGATGCCAATCTTGATACGGTTCCAAATGCCAAAAAATAAATATTGCGCAGCTAAAAAACCCCTGCCGTCAGTTGGCTGGGGTTTTTAGTGTTTAATAATAAGGAGCCATAAAGAGATAAACGAGCACGCCAGTTAAACTCACATAAAGCCAAATTGGCATCGTCCAGCGTACGATTTTTTTTATGTTTTTCAACTTGCATCGTCCAGCCCCAAACAAGAGCGAATAGAGCAAGTGGAACAACAACAGCGGCAAGAAAACTATGTGTCACTAAAATGAAAAAGTAAATCGGGCGGATAAATCCAGTTCCTCCAAATGTGTTTGGTTCAGAAGAGAGGAAGTGAAAGCTCAAATAAGTGACGAGAAAGAAAAGGGTAGAAGTGAAAGCGGCCAAAATGAAGCCACGGTGAAGTTTCACATTTTTCTTTACAACGATCGCCCAAAGTGCAATTAATAAAAAAGACAAAAGTAAAACTGTTAAAAATAGCGTTCATTCGTGGTAAAATCGTTAAATCAAAATGGACTTTCCCTTGATAGCCGATGGGTGAAAAGAATAGTAATAAGATAATAACAACAGCAACCGCTGAAAAAATCATGATCGGCCAAAAATAATTTTTTTCAGATGTTGATTTGGAAAACTTTTCTTGATTTTGCTCCATGGTTATGTAAATCCTCCTTAAAATCAGATCACCTCCATTATACATGAAATGGCTGATGCAAGAAATAAAAAAAAGCTAAATCGAAGTCGATTTAGCTTTTTTTAAAGTGAGCTTTCGCTAATTTATTTTATTTGGTTTTCAGCCTGATTATAGGCACCGTGCCAAACAGGACCGATAAATTTGTTTAAAGCAAAACCATTTTGAATCGCGGCTGTCACGAAATCCTTTGCTTTTTGAACTGCTTCAGGAACAGTCATCCCTTTGGCAAGTCCCGCAGTGATCGCTGCAGCAAATGTGCAACCAGCTCCGTGGTTATAATCTGTATCCACCTTTTCGACTTCATAGATCGTGAAGTCCTTGCCATCATAAAGCAAATCGATCGCTTTATTACTTTCGAGTGCTTTTCCACCTTTTATGACGACATATTTAACACCAAGTTGGTTAATCTTTTCAGCTGCACGCTTCATGTCTTCAACGGTTTCAAGTTTTCCAAAACCAGAAAGCTGACCGGCTTCAAATAGATTTGGTGTCGTCACAGTTGCAACAGGAAGAAGTAAATCCCGGATTGCTTCCGCATTTTCTGGCTGAATGAGTTCATCTTCTCCTTTACAGACCATAACCGGATCAATAACCACATTTTTGAGTTGATAGCGGTCGATCGCTTCTCGAGTAGCTTGAATAATATCTACAGAACCAAGCATCCCAGTCTTCATGGCATCCACTGGACCGCCAGAAAGGATGGTCTTAAGCTGATCGCGAACAAGCCCGGCATCAATTGGTGTTACTCCGTGTGCCCAGTTGTTATCAGGATCCATTGTTACAATCGTTGTGATTGCACTAAAACCGAATGTACCGTATTCTTCAAACGTCTTTAAGTCAGCTTGAAGACCAGCTCCGCCACTCGAATCAGAGCCTGCTACTGTTAACGTTTTTTTTGATTGTCATTTTTGTTCCCTCCAAATTATTCTTAGGAATTGGTTTCGAGCATTTTATAAATGGCTGCTGCAACCCCATTTTCATCATTTGTCGTCGTTATAAATTTAGCTTCTTTTTTCACTTTATCTTCCGCATTACCCATAGCAACACTATAACCAGCCATTTTAAGCATGGAAATATCATTCATATTATCTCCAATTGCGAAAGTTTCTTCAAGCGAAACACCGAGTTTTTCCACATAGTATTGCAGGGAAATTCCTTTTTGAGCTTCATGGTTTGTGATTTCGATATTATCCGAAAAAGAAGAAGTAATGGCCAGTTCATTAGAAACATTAAGAGCTTCACGGGCTTGTTTTAAAACGTCAGGATCCGCAGAAAAAGTAATGAATTTTAAAATTTTCATCTCGTCATTACTAAAAATTCGTTCGGGATCTTTAATTTCATGAATGTTTTTCGCTTCAAAACGATTTTCAATTTGTTCTGTAATCGTTTGGACAGTTGATTCTGGATGGATTTTTTGAAACATCTCGATCATAAAAGCTTTTCCTTTTTCACGGTCCACAGTAACCGGACCAATGTTAGTGAAAATCTCAGTGTACATGCCTAAGTCAGTTAAAATTTGGAATGTCTTTTTGGCAAGATCTTTGTCGATAACATGTTGTAGTAGAATTTTTCCATGTTCATCGCGAATTTCAGCGCCGTTCATACAAATCGCCGGTGCAAATAAACCAGCTTCATTAATAAGACGCATAGCATCATCGTACATTCGCCCAGTACAAAGGACAAAGTGAATGCCTTTTCCGCGTGCGTGTTCAATGGCTTTGACATTTTCTTCCGTCACACAGATATCCGAATTTAAAAGCGTTCCATCCATGTCAGAAGCAATAACTTTGATCATAAATAAGATTCCTCCTGTGTTTTCCTTGACCCATCACTAGCATAGCACTTTTTGAGGGAATTTGCAGTAATATAAACACATCTAAAATGAGTAACTATCTTTTTTTTGTGGAATTTGTGAAGAAACTCAACTTATGAAAAATAAAATTCTTTGTATAATCCAAAAAAAAAGTGGAAAACAACGATATTTAGTCATTCACGACAAAAAAACAGGTTTTTATGAAATTTTTTTGTTTTGAAAACCTTTTTTATGCTATACTCTGGCTGTAATAAAACTCAACGAAAAGAGGTAGCAACTATGAAAAAAAGAAGAGTAACATGTATAGCACAAATGGTGGCAATCATTTTTTTTTTTGTTTTCCACACTGTTTCCTGTAACACATGTATTGGCAGAAGATAGTTCATATGAAGAGAAAGATAATTTGATGAAAAAGGAAATAAATAATCATGACGGAGAAATAGATTTACAGGTGATTGGAAGTTTTGATTATTTTGTGAAAAACGATAAGATTGTTAAGATAGAATCGGCAGATAGAAGTTCTTTGCTTAGAAGTAATCAGGCATTTAGTGGTGGAGGTTCTAAATATAGTTTAATATCCCGGAAGATAGTTAGTCTTAAGTTTACCAATACTGCTTATGCAGCTTTAATGAATGGTGGACTAGCTGCAATTCATAAAGGGGCTGCTATAGCAGGGGTAGTTGCCCAAACTGTTGGCATTTCGTATATTAAAAAATATTCGTATATGCGGCAAAGCATTTATCGAAAGACAGATAAAAATTATGCTTACTACAAAGTAGTGGATGAATTTTCAAATAATAAAAATAACTTTTCGAGAGGAGCTGTGAAGACAACTTACTCTAAAGTGAAAAAATAAGAAGCACTATGCTTCTTATTTTTTCTTAAGAATATATAACCCTGAGCTGTAGACTATCAGTAGGATAAAAACAACTAGTGCAATATTTTTTGTATGAATAATAAAATGCCCGTTGAAGTTTATTAGAAATAATAGGAAGGGAATAGTGGCAAAAAGGATGATTAAGAAGTAAAACGAAAATTTACTTCTACTTTGAACATATCGTTCATCATCCTCATTTTGATCTAATCGTTTTTTTATACGCGAAAATCCAAAGATTAATGCAAAGGAACATCCCATTAAACCACCTATCAAGGAAGGTAGTATGTCTGATAAATTAGATTGTGTGACAGAAAGCCCTTGCATAACATAGCCTAAAAAAAAAGCCATATACTAAAAAGATAAGGACTTGGCAAGCATTGATAATGTAATTTTTTCATGAATGTCACCTCTTATATTGAAATAATTCTTCGATGCTTTTGTTAAAATAAATCGATAACTTAAAGCTAAGCTCTAAACTAGGATTATAGTTACCCTTTTCAATGGCGTGAATGGTCTGCCTAGAGACTCCAACTACATGCGCTAATTCTTCTTGAGAGATTTGATTTTCTTCACGATGCTTTTTGATAAGATTATAAAGCACTCCTATAATCACATCCCTTGTAAACTTTACTTTACATTATTATAGTGTAGTATTTTTATATTGTAAAGCAAATTTCACATAGAAGCTTTTAGGTATCAACTCTAGTATCCTTAGGGTATTTTTTCTCAGATCTCTAAATGAAATTGCAGTTTTCTTGTACGAAAATGAAGCATTTTTGCTTCGCTTCAGGAATTTCGTTATAATGAAAGAAGTAAATTCGGAACGGGGTGTGTGGATGAAAACCGAGGTGGAAAAAATGATTGCGGGTGAGTTTTATGACCCGTCAGATCAAGAGCTCGTTTATGCAAGAAGACGAGCACGCAAATTAACAAGAGAAATCAATGAAACGCTTGAACCTAAAACAAGGGCAGAGCTCCTGAAAAGACTGTTTGGAAGTACGGGGAAAGAGTTAAATGTAGAACCCTGCATTCGTGTGGATTATGGTTCTAATATTTCTGTAGGTGAACATTTTTTTGCTAATTTCGATTGCGTCATTTTAGATATTTGTGAAGTGAAAATCGGGGATAATTGTATGTTTGCGCCCGGGGTACATATTTATACAGCCGCACACCCAGTTGATCCAGTTGAACGAAATAGCGGTTTAGAATTTGGAAAGCCCGTTTCAATTGGTGATAATGTTTGGATAGGTGGACGAGCAATTATTAATCCGGGTGTGACGCTTGGCGATAATGTCGTTGTGGCATCAGGTGCAGTTGTCACCAAAAGTTTTGGCGATAATGTGGTCATTGGCGGAAATCCTGCCAAAATTATCAAAGAAATTCCTGGAGGGTAAACAAGTGGAAGTAGATATACAAGTTGTTTTAAAAAAGATGGAGCAGGAATTAAGTTCCGCAAAAGAAGCTTCGAATGAAACGGAGCGCAAAATACATCTAAGTGCACTGAAAGTTCTAGCGGAAGTGCTTTTAACAGAAAATGAGGGCAAGAAAGCGGCGGTTCCTGAGGATTTGACTTGGGAAAAAATGACGGGCAGCCGTCCGCCGCAAATTCAAAAGGAAAAAAGTGAAAAAATGGATTTTGAGGATGGAGCAAACGGTGATTCATTATTCGATTTTTAGGAGGTGTGAAGTAGTATGAAAAAAGCGTTGATTACGGGCGGTATTTTTGCGATGCTTTCCGTTGCGATTGGAGCATTTGGAGCGCATGCATTAAAGGGAATTTTAGGAGCTAATGCAGCGACTTGGGAAACAGGAGTACAGTATCAGATGTTCCATTCTGTCGGGATTTTAGTTTGCGGTCAATTATTGATGAAAGAAAGAAGTCGTTTATATGCCTCTGCTGCTGTGCTATTTTCTATCGGAATCATTTTGTTCTCAGGAAGTTTATATGCACTTAGCATCACGAAAATTTCAATTTTAGGAGCCATTACTCCTTTTGGTGGTTTTGCATTCCTCGCAGGCTGGTTGTGTTTAATCATTGGAGCAGCTAGACAAAACTCATTTTTTAGTAGATATTGAGTCAATCAATTTATCTGTTTTGTAACTTTAATTACATAATTTCGCTTGATTGTTAAGTAATGTTAATGTTTTTGTAGTAAAAAAAAACGGTTTAATTGAAAAAAAGCGGGTAAATAAACAGTAAGCAACGATGGCTTATTACTTTTTCTCCCTTTTTAGTAGTGGGTCATCCTTTCTTACCTTAAACTCCCTTTTTGTTTGGCGCTTTCCCTTATAGCAAGGGTTGAGCGTCTTTTTTTTGTTCAATTTTTGGGCTGTCCCTCACAAAATCCCTCACTATAAAAATCAGATTTTTTGCCCTTTTTGTACTCTAAATAAATATTAATTGTGTCTTTTCTTATGACTTCATCAGAGTGAGTGTAAATTTTTGTGATTTTTTAACCTTTCACATGTCCAATTCTTTGTTGAATTGCTGTTTCACTTAAGCCGGTTTTGTCAAGCCTTTTTACATGTGTGTTGGAAAAATGTGCGGGCTGATTTTCGTGATATTGTCTAGACACATTTCCTCTTAATTAATATAAATTTAGCGACCTCTCCTATCCAAGAAAAATGAATAACTCAAATGATAAGCTCTATTTTACTTGCTAACGTTTATTCAAAAAAAAATTTACTGGATTGTCTAATTTTTTTTTAGGTTATTCTCGTAATCCTGTTCAAGTATCATTTTGAACAATTCATCAAGTGCATAAAGAAGAGCATTTCGAGAAAGAGTCGGAATTTCTTTAAACAAAAGTGGATCGTCTTCCAAGATGCCTAGGCTAAGTTCGATATCCGCATGTTTTGATAAGTTTGATTTCACACCATTTGTAAGTAAGATCTTACAACACTCACTAGGTAAAAGTGGTGTTGCAGAAAGAATCTCCTCGCACTCGCCACTGTTTGAAATCATCAGTACTACATCTCCATCTTTAATAATGGGTAAATTACGTATTTGGTCTTCAAAAGAAGTGAAAAAAACAATTTTACTAGGTGCGATTTTATGCATTTTGAAGTAAAAGTCTTTAGCGGGAATTTGAGACATTTGATAAGCAAGAAGGTAGATTTTTTCTGCTTGATATAGTTTATCTGCCACTTGCTTGAAAGAGCTGGTTTGTTTGATCTTATTCACTGCCATATAGGGAACCATAAAGGAAGATAAGTCTTCACGATTATTTAGAAACTCATATTTCATCTCAGAATAGCCTTTATAACCTAAGCGTTTTGAAAAATTGATAATGGCGCTTGGGGCGCTTCTTGTAACTTTTGCAAGTTCTCGAACATTTAATTTTTCAATTTGTTCCGGTTGTTTGAGTAAAAATTTAGCAATGTCCTGCTGATTGGCGGTAAATGATTCGTAGGATCTTTTGATTCGATTTAGTACTTCGTTCATATTTAGACCTCCGATTTTTTGAGAACAAATTCTCAAATTTAAAATTGGTATTGAAAAAAAATTCTTTTACAGTTAAACTCTATCATGAAAGCGCTTTTATGTCAATTTAACTTGGAGGGATAAAAATGAAAAAAATTGTGGGGGTAACCGCTTGTGCTGCAGGGATTGCACATACGTATATGGCTCAAGCGGCACTCGAAAAGGCAGCTGAAGAACTCGGTATAGACGCAAAAATTGAGACACAGGGAACGATTGGAACAGAGAATGCGCTAACTGAAAAAGAAATTGCAGAAGCCGATCTTGTTATTATTGCTTCGGATATTGCCATTGATAAATCTCGTTTTATCGGTAAAAAGTTATTTGAAACAGATACAAACCATGCACTCAAAGATGCTTCTGTCTTGTTGAGTGAAGCCATGGAGAAAGCAACGATTCATGGGGGAAAGGGAACAAAAGTAGGCGGGAAAATGGAGATTGGGACTTCATCGAATAAATTTGTCCAATATCTAATGTCTGGGCTCTCAGATATGATTCCTGTTACGATTGCTGCTGGTCTACTTCTTGCGATTGCTAATACAATGGCCTTTCATCCAGATCCTAATAATGCCGATCTAGTTGTTTGGGGATTTAGTGATACAGCAAGCGGTGAATTTTTCTCCAAGTTATTTGATTTAGGTAAAGTCGGTTTCACCTTGATGATTCCGATTTTTGCTGCTGGGGTTGCCCGAGCAATTGGAGACAAGCCAGCTGTTGCTCCGGCATTCATTGCAGGCTATATTATCAATGATCCGAAATTTCTAGGAGCTGAAACAGGGGCTGGATTTATCGGAGCCATTTTAGTCGGTTTTGGTGTTGGATTTATGGTGAAAGCACTGAAAAAAATTAAATGGCCCGAGCTAATTAAACCTATTGTCCCCATTTTAATTATCCCCGTTATAGCTACTTTTATTTCTTTTGTAGTGATCTATTATTTGATTGGACAACCGATTGCAGGGTTAATGAATTCTTTATATAGCTTTATTAATGATTTGACACTTAATAATGCTGCTGCACCAATCATTTACGGAGCAGTTCTAGGTGGAATGATGGGTGTCGACATGGGTGGACCTATCAATAAAACTGCTTTGCTCGTTTCTTCTGCTATTTTTGTTGATACAATGAATCAGTTTGGCCCAACTGGTGTTAACGCTATTCCTCAAGCGGCAACAGGAGCAGCTATTGCTGTTGCGCCACTCGGAGCGGGTATTGCTACGCTTCTATTTAAAAAATATTTCACAACAGAAGAGCGGACACTTGGTTCATCAGCTTTAGTTATGGGCATGGTCGGGGTAACAGAAGGAGCGATTCCATTTGCCGCCGCCCATCCATCACTTATCATTGCAAATACCATTTCTTCTGCAGTATCAGGTGCACTTGTTGCTTCAATGGGGATTCAGTTTTATGGAGGAGTTGGTTCTCCTCTAGGTGCTTTCGTTGGTTATACAACGGGGCCTGAAATGTCTTGGTTACTCTGGATAGTTGCTATTTTATTTGCGGCTTTCTTAAATGCGTTACTATATCGATTCCTGCTTAGAAAACGAAAAAATGAATTACAACAGGTTGGATAATTGAAATCTTTAGTCGAATTTGGAGGGGTTCAAAAGATGAATGAAATTTTTGCGGAAGAAAATATCTTTTTTATAGAGGAAGGGCTGACAGATAAAAATACGTTTTTGAAGATCGTTGCAGAAAAGGCAGCGGAAAAAGAACTTGTTTCTTCAAAAGAAGCTTGTATCAAAGGCTTGCTAGAAAGAGAACAGCAACAAACAACCGGATTCCAAGAAGGATTTGCTATTCCTCATTGTAAAAATGATACGGTTTATTCTCCTAAACTAATGTATTTTAAAACAGCCCCAATTCCTTGGGATAGTCTTGACGGGAATCCAATTACTGATTCCTTTGTGTTATTGATTCCTGAAAAAGCTGCTGATGAGCACTTGAAATATTTAGCACTTTTGTCTCGAGCATTAATCGATGATGAGTTTCGTTCAGGAATAAAGGCTAGCCAAACACAAAATGAGATTTATCGATTGATTTGCCAGAAATTGGGGGTGAAATGAGGTGAAAAAGAAGGTTCATGTGGTCAGTCATTCACACTGGGATAGAGAGTGGTATTTCACGACGATGGATGCGCTTTTGTTAAGTGATAATTTATTTTCTGATGTTTTATCGGAGCTTGAAAAAAATTCGGAGGCGAAGTTTTGTCTTGACGGGCAGTCTTCCATTGTCGATGATTATCTCGAACTTCACCCTGAAAAACTTGAGACAATTCAAAAGTTAGTGAAAAAAAAAGCAACTAGCTATTGGCCCTTGGTACACGCAGACAGATGCTTTTTTCGTTGGAGAAGAATCCTTTCTTCGTAATCTTGCAATAGGCATTCGTGATTCTAGACGCTACGGAGAGGAAATGAAAATTGGTTATTTACCTGATACATTTGGATTTAATGCGCAAATGCCAACGCTTTTACAAAACTGTGGAATTGATAATATTGTTTTTTGGCGGGGACTCAATCTTGCAACACAAGTCCAATCACCTTATTTTATTTGGAAAGGGTTAGGTGAAAAGAAAATTATTGCGGCAAATCTTGTGGATGGATACGGAACGGCTGCTTTTTTAAATGATTCCGATGACTATCTCGAAGAGCGTTTGCTTCCTGCATTAAAGCGGATTGAAAAATGGACGGATAACAAGAATCTACTACTTCCATCAGGTGGGGATCAGCTTGAAATCATTCCCAATTTACCAGAGACGATAAAGCGTATAAATAAAAAGGTCGATTATTATTTATTCCAAAGCAGTTATGAAGCCTTTTTAGAGACGCTTAGAAACCAAACGGATTTACCTGAATATCAAGGTGAATTTAGGGAGCCTTGTACAACAAGAGCGCATAAATCCATTGGTTCTGTACGTTATGACATTAAGCGGTTGAACTATTTAATTGAGCAAAAGTTAACAAAACGTGTGGAGCCGTTACTTGCGATTGCGAAAGCACATGAAATAGAGCTTTCAACCGAACTACTCATTAAAACGTGGAAGAAACTCCTTGAAGGACATGCGCATGATTCGATGGGCGGATGCGTATCGGATGACGTAGCAAAAGACATTTTACACCGAATGAAGGAAGCAGATGAGTTAGCGAGCGGATTTGAAAATTATTTGGCGAAACGTTTGTCAGAGAAACTTGGATTAAATGCGAATCAAGTGATTGTCTTTAATACGACGTCAAAAGCTTTTAACGGGTATAAAATAATTGATTTTCTGGCTTCTGATAAAATGATTCGTTTTAAAGGGGAGCAAGAAGCTGTTATATTGAATGAAATCTATTTTGAAGGAAAAGATAATCTTTTGCTAGAAACACCAGAAGGACCCAAATATATCAATGAAGCCCCTTATTATCGCCTATTTGTTCTAGCAAATATTGAAATTCCAGCAATGGGATTCAAAGTTTTAGAAATCGAAAAAGCAGAGAACCCATTTTCAGAGCTTGAAGCTGTCTCTGAGAAAGAAATTAAAAACAAGTATTACCGGATTCAAGAAACAAAAACTGGACTCTTATTAAAAACCAGTGAGGGTACGGAAATTGAGAACTTCTTAGCATTTGAAGATACTGGAAATAATGGAGATACGTATGATTTTTCACCACTAGAAAATGAAAAGCCTACTTTACTTGGATTAAAAGTGGATGCAGTGAAAAAATCAGAATTAGTTGAAATCATGTATTTATCGGGGAACTTTCAATTGCCGAAAGACCTCGCAGCAAGATGTGGAGAAACAGAAGAAACTGGCGAACTTAAAATGAAGCTTGAAATGGAACTTCGTCAAGACAGTTCGGTTATTCGATGCAAATTAATTGTTCAAAATGAGATTTTAAGCCACCGTTTGCGAGTAGTTATTCGTACAGAGGTAGAAAATCGAAACACTATGGCGTCACTGCCATTTGGATTTATCGGGCGAGAAAACTTGCAGGGAGAACTCAAGGACTGGCACAAAAAGTATGTAGAATATCCGATTGACTTAGAACCGTTTGATAAAAGTGTTTCAGTTTATGACGAGGAGAAAACTATAACAGCTTTCGGAAAAGGGATTAAAGAATATCAATTTCAACAATCCAAACTATACCTAACCCTATTTGCAAGTACCAGTCAGCTTGGAAAGCCAAACCTATTATACCGGCCAGGTCGTGCCTCAGGAGACACTACCAAAAAGGGGCATATAATGATGCCGACGCCTTTGGCAGAACTTCTAGGAGAATTGGAATTTGAATTTGCCTTCTCCGTTCAAAAGGGCACATTTGATTCATCTGTTGTTTCAGAAGAACAGCAAGAATACGTGGATGAATCCATGTGTTATCAAAATCAAATGCTAAACAAATTTATTCATCGATTAGATAATAAGATTCAAACTCATCAAAAAGCAGAAGAGACGATTCAGGAGTTTTCGCTTTTACAAAGTGAATCAGAGGCTTGGGACAGCACATTTATGCCATCATTGTATGACCAAAACGCCTTTATTTTACGGCTGAAAAATCCGACAGAACGTGTTTTATCCATTGGTAGTTTGGACACATCAAAATTTAGCAAAGTTTGTTTTGTAAACGTACAAGAGCAACCGCTACAAGAACAGCAGGAGATTGCTCCATATGATTTTGTCAGTATCAAATTATGGCTGTAGGGCATCGATCTATTTATGGAGGAGTTGGAAAGAATGGCTGATCTTGTGTTCGATCTTGGCGGAACAACAGTGAAACAGGCATTAGTAAATAGTTCTGGAGAATTGTCTTTCAAAAAAGTGCAATCAACTCCTCGTAACTATCTTGATTTGCTTGATTATCTGGAAAAAGCTTCACATAACCATCAAGCAGCCCGTGCTATCGGACTTAGTGTGCCGGGAATTTATAACCAAGTGAAAAAGATCCTTACAGGTTCTTCCGCCATTTCATATATTATCGGAAAACCACTTGTTGTCGATCTTCAAAAACGAGTTCAAAAACCCGTTTTCATTGAAAATGATGGGAATTGTGCCCTCCTAGGAGAATTATGGCTAGGTAGCGCTAAGGGGATTCAAAATGTGGCGATGTATGTCATCGGTTCTGCTGTTGGCGGCGCGATTGCAATTCAAGGCAATATTCTACATGGAGCTAATTTAAATGCCGGGGAACTTGGCTATGAGTTAATTGCGAATAATCCTGCTGATGATTCTTTTCAGACACTCGGTGGACGAATTGGGTTTCAAGCCGTATTAAAAGACGCAGAACAGCAATTTGGCTTAGAAAAAAATGGGGAAATTTTATTTGAAGTCATGAAACAAAATCAAGAAGTAAAAGAGTTTTATCAGCAGCGAATGGATTATTTGGCTGCCAGTATAATTAATTTACAGTACATCTTAGATCCAGATATCATTTTAATTGGAGGGGCTGTTAGCGAAAACCCATTTTTTATCCAAATGTTGCAAGATTCACTTGAACGAATTTTGAGGCATCGACCCCATCACAAGGTTCACCCTAAAATTTTACCAGCGCAATTTTTCAATGATGCAAACTTGCTTGGGGCGAGCTATCATTGCCAAAAGGAGTTGGAGCATTTAAATTGTTAGTTACTGGCGTTTGAAAAATGTGAAGTTATTTCTTTTTGGAAAAGGTCTTTCCTTTGTAGCGCTCCCTTCACCAAAAACAACAGTAAAGAAATCGACTGTTTGACGCTTTCCCTGTATGTAAGAGGAAAGCGTCAAAGTCCTCAAAAAACAGACTATCCTTAAAAAGGGGAAGTCTGTTTTTTTACCTACGAGCATGCGAAGAAAGAAACTAAAAGAGTGAAGCTAAAACTTTTTTTCGTTGGTTTATCTGCTGCTCTGTTTTTGTACCTTCAATTTGCTTAGTTAGGACGCTTATTAATAAATCAATATCAATTTGGTCAGCGAGTAAAGTTCTAATACGTGTATTAAATTGATCTTCAATTTTTGTGGCTTCTTTTAAAATCGCTGCACCTGAACGAGTAAGGTGAATGGCGGATTTTCTAACATCTTTAGGGTTTCCTTTTTTAACAACATATTCTTTGTCAATTAGTCGTTTAACAATGCGGCTAGGGCTATCAGAACCACAAATTAAAAGATCACCAATTTCGGAAATGGAAAGACCATCTTTAAACGAGAGTATTTTTAATACTTCATTTTGGCTAGGCGTGATATGCAAAGAAGTTAACATTTTGCGATAAATGTCTTCTCCTTCTCTGTCCGCAGCTTTAATTAGGTATCTCAGTTCTTCTATCTTATCCATTTACGATTTCAACCTCTCTTACTTATTTAAGTTGCTTTTTCATTATACCATAAACAAGATTGGCCATTCTATTTCTCGTAAGGAGGCGGGGAAGGATAGCGCTTGTAAAATAGTTATTGAAACCGTCGATTTTGGATATTTTCTTTTTCTCCAAAGCTTCGATGCTTGCTTTTACTACGCCTTCAGGAGTTCGTAAGTTACCGACTGCTACCCCACCGCTTTCGGAAGAGAAATTTGTATCAGTCGCTCCAGGAGAAATCGCTAATACTTGGACATTTTTGTCCCGACATTCAAGGCTTAGGGCTTCTGTAAACGATAAAACGAAAGCCTTTGTTGCTGCATATACAGCCATTGTCGGGATTGGGTGATAGGCAGAACTGGAGGCTATATTAATAATTTGTCCACGATTTCTTTGAATCATACCATCTACAAAAAGCTTTGTTAAATCAAATAAACTGGTGACATTGAGCATTACTTGTTGGTGTTGCTTTGAGAAGTCTGTATCATAGACATTTCCACTTGTAGCAAAGCCAGCGCAGTTTATTAAACGATCGATAAGTAAATTCTGATTTTGGATTTCTTTAAAGATTTTTTGTGGAGCACTTTCTTGAGCGAGATCAACATTTAAAATTTTGATTTGAATGTTAAACTTTTTTTTCATACTCGGCTTTCATTGTTTGTAATATTTCTTTCGAGCGTGCAATTAAAACTAAGTTTTCCTTATTTTTAGCATAGTAAGCCGAAAATGCTTTTCCAATGCCAGATGAAGCGCCAGTAATCAAAGTATAATTAGTCATGATAAAACCACCTTTTAATTAATGTCTAGACATGCATGTCTAGACATTAATTATATCGGGTTATCGAAAAATTGCAAGTTTTTATTTCTGTTCGCAAATAGAAATAACTTGTGGCTTCCATTAAAAAAATTTTTAATGGAAGATTGCTCAAATAAATTTTCTCGAAAACAAAAATTCCTTTTATTGGCCGGCTTTGCTATAATAGGATTAAATCAAGCATATTAGGGTGAGCGCATTTTGAAAGAACCAACAGAAAAATTGAAGTGGATTACGTTGAACTATGTCTATGATCCCAATTTTTATTTCGTAAACTTCCAAGAAGAACGGTTTGATGCGCTAATAAGTCATGATAAAAGCTATCCTTCTCGTAACGAACTCTTACTCACGATTTACTGGTTGGAGTGGAAGGGCTTTGTGATTCGCAAACAACCGTTTATTCAATCAAAGAAGACATATTTTATTACTGACAAAGGAAAACTGCTGTATTGGGAATTAGAACGAATGGGGTTTCAAAAGGATTTTTAAGGGGACATCGAAGTGGAAAGCACGCTTTCCGTTTTTTTTATTTCTCTCCAAATTGTGTCAAGTGAAGGCGCAATTTGGAGAGATTTTTTATTTGTTTTTCCCAATCACGATATTAGTGTAACTGTTTACGGTTAGGAGATAATAGATAATATACATCAAGGTATAGATCACTGTGGTTAGAATAACAGGACGTGTTAAGTCCACTTCTATTAAGTTGGCTAAACAAAGTAGAGCAACGCTACTATGCATAATACCAAGAACAAGTGGAATCAGAAAAATAATTAGAACTTGTCTTGCAATGCTGAAGCGAATTTCTTTTCTTGTTACGCCAATTTTTTTAAGAATGACATAAGTTTCTCTGTCACTATAGGCTTCTGTCAAAAGTTTAAAATAAATAATACAACCTGTTGCCGCTAAAAAAAACAAGTCCAATAAACAATCCGATAAATAATAAAACGCCCATGGTGTTCATGACATAACGATATGTTTCAGGATAGCTAAGAAGACCAGCATCTGAGGAAAGCTGCGCTTCTAGTTTTTTACTGAGATCGAAGGCTTGTTTTTCATTTGAAATATTAATGGACTGGATGTGAAGATACTTTTCTGGATGTAGTGATTTGATTGCCCCATCAGGTAAAACGAGGATGCCACCATATAGGCTCTGTAAGACTGCGCGGCTATCGTAACTCACTTGAAATGTATTTGATTTGCCAAGATGAATCGTAGCTGGCTTTTGATTTATTTTGTCTAGCTCAGCTACACTCGTAGGTAAAATGAAAAGCGCCTTTTTTTTACCTAAATTTGTAGACATTTCCTTGGGATAAAGTTCATGGAAAAGCCGTTTATATTGACTTTCACTCATCACCTGAAACTGATCTTCATAAAGGAAAATATCGTTTATTTTTTTTTGTAGGTTTATCTGGTTTCAAAAGATAGATAGTGGTTGCTTGTTTAAATGTAACAGGGTGAGAAGGATTTGACTCAACAACTGCTAGTGCTTTGTTTGCTTTTTTAGAATCTGATGGAATCGTATATTCAAATGAGGTCGAAACTTCTTTTTGCACACTTTGATTGATGTTATAATAAACGCTGCCAATGGCTCCTATTGCAGAAAGCGTGATCGCACTTAAAATCGCAATGACAGAGAGCGTCTTGGCATTTGAAGAGATGCGAAAAGAAAGCTGTGCATTTGTTACAAGATTCGTCCCACGATAAAATGAAGCTTTTCGAGTGCGTAATTTTTTTTAAAAAATATGGTAAGAAAAAACTAATGAAAAGAACAGTGCCCACGATGGTGAAAAATAAAATAAGTAAAGACGTAAGGGGGACCCCAAGTATGCTCCAAATCGAATTTTGGACAGTTAATGGCTGCAAAGCAATGACGTAGCCGGTAATGATGAAAGTAAGGGCGATACATGTCCATAAAAGTGAGGGTTTCAGTGCCTTTTCACGTTTTGCTTCCGAATGAAATAAATCTAATAATGAATTTCGGTAAATAGTCCAGAAACTGAGAAGCGAAGTAATGAGGGTTACTAAAACAAAAACAAGGCTAGCATTGATAACGGCACTCCAAGAAAAAATAAAGCGACTTGGAAGGGCATCGTTCATAAGGCGTAATAAAATGGCTACAAAAAGCTTGGAAAGAAAAGTTCCAAGAATGATGCCTATAACGAGGGAGCCAATCCCCATGATAAAATTTTCATAAAAAAGCATCCGAGAAATTTCGAATTTTCGCAGACCTAACAGATTATAAAGCCCAATTTCTTTTTTTTCGCTTACGCATAAAAAAATTATTGGAGTATAAAATAAATATAATGATGAAAATCAATAGAATGATAGAAGCCGCTGTAAAAGCAGCCGATAGCCGTTCAGAGCGATTAATTCTTGCCGTCACAGTCGGATCCTTGGAAAGAACCACGAGCGTATAGTAGATCATGATAGAAAAACTCATAGAAGCAAAATAAAGAAAATAGTGGATAAAATTATGCTTAATATTTTTTCTAGCTAGATCATATAATGTCATTCATATTTCCTCCGAGTTTAGCTAAAATATCTAAAATCTTCTGGAAGAACTCTTTGCGAGTTTTTGATCCACGATAAATTTCTGTATAAATTTCTCCATCTGTAATAAATAAAATCCGTTTGCAGAAACTTGCTGCAAAAGCGTCATGAGTAACCATCAAAATGGTCGATTTTCTTTCTTCATTAAGACTGCAAAAACTTTCAAGCAAATCCGCTGCTGATTTTGAATCTAGCGCGCCCGTGGGTTCATCAGCAAAAATTAAATTAGGGTTTGCAATAATCGCTCGGCTTGCAGCGGTGCGCTGTTTTTGCCCACCAGATACTTCGGTTGGATATTTATCAAGAATAGGCCGAATAGAAAAAACATCAGCAACGAAATCAAGATGTTCTTCAATTTCTGCAACTGAATGTTTGGCAAGCGCAAGTGGTAAAATGATATTCTCGCGAAGTGAAAGAGTATCCAGTAAATTGTAGTCTTGAAAAATAAAGCCAAGCTGATTACGTCTAAATAAAGACATTTCCTGTTCATCCATGTCTTCTAAATCACGACCATTAATCATTACTTCGCCGGATGTCGGTTGGTCAATTGTTGAAAGCACATTCAAAAGTGTGGACTTTCCGGCACCAGAAGGCCCCATGATTCCAACAAATTCGCCTTCGTATATTTCTAGACTGATGTTCGCGAGTGCAGTATACACATTTCCCTTACTTCCGTAAACTTTACGAACATGTTTGGCTTCTAAAACGGGTTCCATAATAGCTTCCTCCTAAAAAGATCTCCAGTATCAGTTTACTGCAAAACGTATCATTCTGCCTGCTTATAAGATGACAAAAAGACACGCCACCCTTACAAATTCGTCATCTTGACTAGTTTGTTTGAATGCTGAAGCTTTTTTTCTGCTCTATTGTAGCGCAAAAAATATCAGTGTGGCAACGTCTTGATTCAACCTTCAAAATAAAAACAGGCACGTCCCACTACGGGACGCGCCTGTATCTTTTAAATTTTAAAGAAAGCTTCAATTTCTTCTAGTGGAAGGAGGTTTCCAACAAAGAAAGCTCCAAATTCGCCAAATCGAGCACTTGTTTCATCAAAGCGCATCTCTGTTACAATTCGTTTGAAATCTAGCGCGTCATCTGCAAATAAAGTTACGCCCCATTCGTAATCATCCAAACCGATCGATCCGCCAATAATTTGATTGACTTTACCTGCATAAGTTCGACCAATTGAACCATGATCGCGAATCATTCGGCGACGCTCTTCCATGTCGAGCATGTACCAGTTATCATTACCTTCACGTTTTTTGTTCATCGGATAGAAACAAATATGTTTTTTCGGTGGAAGCTCTGGATAAAGACGCGCACGAACGTGTTTATTTTCATATGGATCTTCGTCACCTGCCATGTGCGCCGCTAAGTAATTACTTAGCTCAACAACCGAAACATAAGAATAAGTTGGAATAAGAAAATCTGCAATTTCTAGTTTGTTCAAGCGGTTTTCAATCGCATTGATATCTTCAAGCGTTGGGCGAAGCAAGAAAAAGACAAAATCGGCTTTTTGACCAACAATAGAGTAAAAAGTTTGCTCGCCTTCCCCAATATTTTTAGTTAGTTCAAGTTCAGAAAGAAATTTACTAAATTCCGTTAAAATCCGTGACCGTTCAGCTTCTGAAAGTTCGCGCCAGCTCGTCCAATCTACCGAGCGGAAATCATGTAGACAGTACCAACCATCTAACGTTTTTACAGCTTCATTCATGCAAGACACTCCTTTATGTATGTTATTTCACTTAATGTTAATTTTATCACACCTCGAGTTCAAAGTCTTTTTTCATGACTGGAACAGGAGGTGGGACTACCACAGTGAAAAAGGCTCAGGAAATCATGCACAAAAAAACTCCCCCGAAGAGGAGCTAGAAACTTAATGATGAAGTGGGGGTGTTGAAACAATAGCTGTCACGTTGCCATCAATTGTCCAATCTGTAACGGCATAAGGTAAAATAAAATGATCTCCTTTTTGAATAGTTTCCGCTTTGCCATCAATGATAAGTTCCGCTTTGCCATCTAAAATGCTGACAAGTGTATAAGGAGCTATCTTTTCAAATGAAGCTTTACCAGCTATTTCCCATTTATACACACTGAAAAACGAATTGGAAACAAAGGTTGTGATTGACGCATGGTCACGTTGTTCTGTTTGAATATCTAGCTTGGCATCTACATGCGGAATCGTCGTCACATCAATCGCTTTTTCAAGATGAAGTTCTCGCTTATTTCCATCTTTATCCGTGCGATCATAATCGTAAACCCGGTAAGTCGTATCCGAACTTTGCTGAGTTTCTAGGACAAGCGTACCTGTTCCAAGCGCATGAATCGTTCCACTAGGAACATAATAAAAGTCACCTGGTTTAATCTTTACTTTGCGGAGTAATTTGTCCCATTCGCCATTTTGAACCATCTCGGTAAAGGCTTCTTTCGACTCCGCGCTATGCCCATAAACGATTTCCGCATCTTTTGCGCAATCAATAATATACCAGCACTCTGTTTTCCCAAGCTCTCCATTTTCATGTACTTTCGCATAGGCATCATCGGGATGCACTTGCACAGAAAGATCCGTATTCGCATCTAAAATTTTAGTGAGAAGAGGAAAAACAGGCTCACTTGGATTTCCAAAAAGTTCGGGGTGCGTTTTCCAAAGTGTATCCAGAGTTTCCCCTTGATAGGTCCCATTTTTCACCGTCGAAGGACCATTTGGATGAGCAGAAATGGCCCAATCTTCACCAGTTTTATCTGTCGGAATTTGATAGCCGAAATAGTCATGCAACTTCGTACCGCCCCATATGCGCTCCTGAAAAACAGGTTTTAAAAATAGTGCTTCCTTTTCCATCGTCTAACCTCCAAATTTGAGCCATTAAAGCTCATTTTCGATTAAAAGTATATACTAGCCTTCGTAAAAAAGCTACTTGGAACCCTTTAGGAATCCTTGCTTTTTCAAAAACTCTGTAATCCCGCTATAATAAGGTTTGTCATAAAAATTTGCCATTCGTTCTGTGAATCCAATGCTTCCCTCGCGTTTTGAGAAGGGAATAATAGTTTTGTCATAGGCTTCAAGAAGCGGTAAAGTGTCCGGTTGATAGACTTCTTCAAAATAAACAGCTTCCTTAGGTAGACGCGGTTTCACAGGTGGATCTTGATCTGGAACCCCGATACAAAGACCGACAATTGGGAACGTCATTTCTGGAAGTCCAAGAAAGTCTGCTACATCCGAAATATTGCGGCGAATTCCACCGATGCAAACAGTACCGTAGCCTAAGCTTTCAGCAGCTGTTAACGCATTTTGACAAGCTAGTCCAACATCAACAGAAGCGATAAGCAACAAGTCTTCCTCTGATCTTGTTGTAAAGTGTTTTTGATGTTTTTCACTTGCAAGTTCCACACGATAAAAATCGCCAACGAAAACGAGAAAAACAGAGCAATCAGCCACATAAGGATTTTTGGTATATTCTGCAAGCTTTTGCTTCCGTGCCTTATCTTTTACACCGATAATGGAATAGTGTTGACCGTTGATCCAGGAAGGTGCACTTTGCGCCGCCCGAATAATTTGGTCAAGTTTTTCATCTGGAATGGTTTCACCCGCTTTGTAAGAACGAATGGAGCGATGTTTCATCATTTGAAGAATAACAGGATTCAAATCGATCACCTCATCTGTATATTTTCTTTAAGTATAGCGTTTTTTGGGGAAACTGTTAATGATTTACTTGAAAAAACTCGTTTGTTTTTCTAAACTAGAAAAGAGAAGAGGTGCTCGGATGGAAATAAATTCGCAAGAAAAAGATCGAATGTGGTTAAATGAAACTTTTTTGACATCTGAAGAAGCAGCAGCGTTTTTAGGGATTTCCAAGCAAGCGCTTTTGTCACTAGCTAAACGTCATAAGATTCCTTTCTGCAAGAAAGGAAAGATGACGCTCTTTCACCGGATAGACCTTGAACTTCGACGCGAAAAGCAAACAGCTCTTCGAGATAAGTATCGTCCTTACGACAAATAAAACCGGAATTTAGCCTACTCGCCAAATTCCGGTTTTTGTTTATTAAGGTTTTAGATGACGAGGTAAAGAAGTTTCATGTTCACAAGTCTCTTCAAGTTCGCAGGCCGCACACTTACCTTTCTTGCTACGCTTTACAAAACGAATGAGCGCATAGGCGGTGTAGCCGAAAATGAATGCCCCAAGCAAGATATTGAGTAAAAGAGTAAGCATTTTTGTCATCCTTTCTTAGAAAAATAAACGTCCTACTTGGTAGAAAATCAGCGTGAGTACATAAGCTGTTACAAGCGGGTAGATGATTGCAAAAATCGTCCATTTCCAGGAAGAAGTTTCTTTTCGAATCGCCGCAACAGTAGCCAAGCAAGGAATGTAAAGTAAAATAAATAACATAAAGGCATAAGCAGAAAGAGGCGTATAAAACTGCATGACGATTTGGGTTAGGCTATTTTCACTAACCGAATAAATAATCGCCATGGTTGAAATAATAACTTCTTTTGCAAGAAAACCTGGAATTAATGTGGCTCCAGCTTGCCAAGTTCCAAAACCTAGAGGTGCAAGAATTGGCGCAAGAAACCCGCCGATTATAGCTAGGAAGCTTTGGCCCATTGGAACATCAAAGCCACTAGGCCCTGCATAGTTAAGTAGCCAAATGAGCACTGAACCAGCAAAGATAAATGTTCCAGCTTTCTTGAGAAAACCTTTTCCTTTTTCCCAAGTGCTTCGCCATAATGTGCGTAGCGAAGGGATACGGTAGGGTGGCAATTCAACGACAAACACAGAGTTTTCATTTTTTTAAAATCGTTTTTGATAGTAGCTTTGTAATGAGAAGAGCCATAATGATTCCGATCACATAAAGTGACAACACTACAAGCGCTTGATATTTAGCGAAAAAAAACACCGGCAAATAAAGCGTATACAGGAAGTCGTGCGGAACAAGACATAAATGGTGTAATTAAAATCGTGATCATTCGTTCCTTGGATTCTTCAATCGAACGAGCGGCCATGATGCCAGGAACATTACAACCAAATCCAATAATCATGGGAATAAATGATTTCCCATTTAACCCAAATAGTTCCATGATCCGGTCCATGACAACGGCAATTCGTGCCATATAACCGGAATCTTCTAGTAGCGAGATGAAAAAGAAAATAATCAAAATTTGTGGGATAAAGACTAGGACACCGCCCACTCCGGCAATAATACCATCAGTGACAAGTTTGACGAGAAAATCAATGACTCCGATTGAAGTGAGAAAACTTGCGACACCTTCTTTGAAAGGACCATTGATAATGCTGTCGAGCCAGTCAGAAATGGGCGTTCCAACCCAAGCAAAGGTGGTTTGAAAAACAAGCCACATGATGGCAAGAAAAATTGGGATCCCGAGAAAACGGTGCGTGACTAGTTTATCAAGCTTATCAGAAAAAGGAAGGTGTGCCTTTTTCGTGTAAATAACAGCTTCTAAACAGATATCTGCAATAAAGGCAGAGCGAACTTTATGAATATGTTCGGCAAGTGGAACTTCAAGCTTTTGTTCGACTTCAAGTCGAATTTGTTCCGCTTGTTCATAAAAAGATTCTGCTTGTAATTTTTCGTGAATAACAGGGTTTTTACTCAAAAACTGAAGGGCAAGCCAGCGTTGTTCTTTCTTTACGCGTATACCCAAAAATAACCCAGAAAGTTTGGAAATAGCTTCATCCACTAATTCGCCGTACTGCAGAAGCAAAGGTTTTTGAGGCGCGGGATGTTTTTCTGTAAGAGCCGAAAGCAAATCGTCCGTTCCTTTTCCCGAGCGAGCAATAACAGGAAGAACAGGGATCTTGAGTATTTTTGTAAGGCGAGGAATATCAATTTTAATACCCCGAGAAAGAGCCACATCCACCATGTTAAGTCCCATAACGACAGGTGCTCCGTATTCGAGTAGCTCCACCGTCAAATTCAAGTTTCGTTCAATTTGTGAAGCATCTACAATATTGAGCATAGAATCAAAAGACTCTTCATATAAGAAGCGAGCAACGACGCTTTCATCACGCGAAATCGGATTTAAATCATAAACGCCAGGTAAATCGACTAATTTGCCTTTTTTCTCGCGTAGCGTTCCGATTTTTTTCTCAACCGTGACACCGCTCCAATTCCCCACGTATTCATAAGAACCAGTAAGTGCATTAAATAAAGATGTTTTCCCCGTATTGGGATTGCCAAGTAAACAGTACCTGCTATTTCCCATGAAGTTCTACCATGATTTCACAGGCATCGCAGTTTCTGATACTAATGTGCTGCCCCTTTGTTTCGAAAGTACAGGGACCACGAAAAAAACCCCTTTTGTTTGATACAAAGTTCACAACCCTCCACACATCCAAGTGCAAGAAGCCGTTTTTTAAGCAAGTCGCTTGAAACATTTAAATGCGTAATCGTAACGTGATCACCAACAGCTGCTTCATTCAGTTGCATATTTTTTCCTCCTATGTTGCCCATCTACTGAGAATCATTATCAGTCAAGTTCATTTTATCACGAAAGCGAAAAAAGATGAAGAATTTTTAATAGAGATTTTAAAAAAATAGTTAAAACCCTAATTTTTAACGAGAAAGTGGGGAGAGGCTATAGCAATTTGTGCGAAGAAAAAAAACTACGCTACTTTTTTGTAGCGTAGTTTTTCCAAAGGTAGCCTTATTCTTCCTGAAAAACTTTTATTTCACCTTTCGTTGTTGTTAATACGATCTGAGCATTTTTTTTGCTTGGATTGCCAGTGAAAATCAGATTCGACTGAACCGAGTGGGGCATTAATTGTGATAGGCTGCTTCTGATAGGACTTGTTTAAAGTTAACTTAATTAGCCCTTTCTTACTTTTCACATTCATTTTTTTCATCAAATGGGTTTGACTCACAATCACATCACCATTTTCGCTACTAACCAGCTGCTCACCACGATTATCCCGCAAAATGCTTTTTCCTTTCTTCGTACTGAGGAGAAGATCGCCACGAAGGCCCTGCACGATTTCCGTTCCTTCAGTGGAATTGATCGTTAAATGATCTAAGTGCGATTCCGTCGCAATCACTTTCCCAGAGAAGTTAAGAATTTCTCCCTTTGTTCCCCCGTGACGATGAACTTGAGACAACCCCGATTGATTTTGTAATGCAAAATTGCCTGATGAGTCTTTAAGAAATTGATCGCCTTTTTCAGAAAACATCGAGATAGTCCCATCCCAATAGCTCAAATCCGTTAAACTCTTCTTTGTATCAATTTTTGTGACATCAAAGCGACCATGTGAGCCGATTACTTCACCATCATAAATAGTAATCGCAAGTTTCTTTCCTTGTACTTTATCCAATCGAACATTGGCTTTGTTCAAATCTGCTTTCAGTTCTCCAAGTGACATACTTTCAGGAATCAGCAAAGTCACTTTTTGAACTCCGTAATGAGGGCGGTGCCATTTTTCAAGCCAGTTGTGCTTTGTTCCTAGTGTTAAATGAAAAGCGTTTTTTGTTCCAGTTAGAGCCTTAAGGTCTTTCACTTCGGCCTTCGCCATTTTTCCTTCTACCCGCAAACTAACTTTGTTATCTGAGGTACGCTTTACACGTAAATCAGTATCTTTTTCACTACTTATCTGCAGATTTTTAGTTTGGTTCGCTGAAATATTCCACTCTTTATAATAGTTTTGTCCAATATCCTGACTATTTTTGGCTATAAAGCAGGCAATTAAACCGGCAAGTCCGATGAAAATAAGTATAAAAGCAATTCCAATTTGTTTTTTCATGAAAATCGTCCTTTTCGTGTGAGATAGAATTTGTAGAGAATTTTAAGTACTAAAAAGGCTAAATAGCTAATTCCCGCGCAAAATAGAGCCATAAAAAATTTGGAAAACATGGATTTGTTGAAACAAAATCACATCAATTCCGAGAAAAACAATACTTGCAATTCCCCCGAACAAGAAAAGAAAAAGGAGGCACGCTAGAAAAGCAAACCAGGTAGAAATACCTGTTCGCTTTAGCCAGCCAATTCTTGCCACGCGTTTATAGGCTTTTTTTTTCAATCTCTTCTTCACTACTTGCTTCTATAAAGGCACCCGCTATTTGAGTAGGTGAACCAATTTCTTGTCGAATCTCTTCTTCACTTTTTCCTTCTAATAATGCACTAGTCAAATATTCATCATAGTATTGTAAAAGTTCTTCACGTTCTTCTTTTGGAAGACCTGAAGCTGCTTTATTCAATTCTTTTAAAAAATTTTTGCTTATCCATGTTGATCAGCTTCCTCTCGTAAGTCTTTAAAACTTGTAACAAAGTGGTCCCACTCCTCAAGCATGTCTTGTAAATAAACTCTGCCTGTATTCGTGATATGGTAATACTTTCTGGAAGGACCGTTTGGAGACTCTTGCAAATAAGTGGAACAATAACCATCTTTTACAAGTCGACGCAAAGAAGGATACAGCGCACCTTCAGTAATCGGGATGTGTTTGTTAACTTTTTGTGTAAGATCGTACCCGTATTGATCACTGTATTGTAATAAGTACAACACGCAAATGTCTAAAACGCCTTTTTTAAATTGAGCGGTTGGACGCATTCTTTATTCCTCCTGCGAAATACTATTCATTTTTTTATATTAGTTTAGGTAGTTATAAGTATAGCATTATCAATGCTTTAAGGCAATTACTAAAATACTATTATAAAAAAAAATAAGTAGAAAAAGGTTGACGTTTTTATTTATTCAAGTTATAGTTAATTCAGCTAGTATAAATAAAACAATACTATGCAAACTATAAAACCATAAAGGAGAAATACAATTATGAACAAACTAGTTAAAGTTACAGCAGCAACAGGGCTAGCTCTTACAATGGGGGTAGCAACACTCGCACCAGTAGTATCGGAAGCAGCAAGCGTAGAAGGAAACACTATTTATCAGGACGCTTACAAAACAATCAAGACTTTCAGCAAGTCAGACTTACAAACACTAACAGGAATCACGCTAACAGCAAAAAATGTTGACTCAGTTTATAACAAATTGACGAAGGCAGCTACTTGGGTAGATGCAGGTTATTCAAAAGCACAAGCAACAAAAATTGCTCAAGGTGTAAGTGCGTATACTTACCAACTAAAAGGAATCTTGAGCGGTATCGCAGCAAGCAGCAATAAGAGTCTGAAAGTAATTTATGTAGATAAAGCTTGGAATGAGCAAATTAATTTCGGTACTGAATATACTGGTGGATACGGGGATGCAGAAAACGAAGGTAATACTGAAGAAGGAAATGACAACGGAACAATCGTTGCACCAGGTGGCGATGTTGAAGATAACTCAAACAACAATGAATCTGTGAAACCTTCTGCAGGTAAATTAGCAGTTAAAGAACTTGATGTTGACATCGAGTACAAAAACTTTGACGTGGAATTACAATATGAAGTGAAGAAAAATGGTACAGTTGAAGCGAAATATGAAAATGAATTCACTGGCGTAGAAGTGAAAGGTGCGAAAGCACAACGCATTATTGAAGGTATCTTTGCTGATTTCAATATGAAGTCTAAAAATAAAAATCAAATCGTAAGTCACGTACTTGGCGAACTTAAACTAAAAAACAACTTCAAGAAATTCAAATATGAAGTAGAATTCCCAAACAAATCCGAATTTGAATTTAAAATTAAATAAGCTATTCAATCTTTAAAATAGATACACAAATGAAAATGACTCGATTGAATCGATCGAGTCATTTTCTCATAAAAAAAGGAGAAGTAATGAAAAAAAATACTTATCATCAGTTTGCTTACTTGCTTTTTAGCTTTCTCATCCATTCTTTCATTGCAGCCGGTTTTAGCGGAAGAAACTCAAATAGCCACTTTAAAACCTAACAGTGAATTAGGTCCAGGCTATTATTCTACAACTGAAGCGCGAGAAACACGTGCTGCAACAAATACATCAGCTTTTCTAGCAAGTATTAAGCAAGGGTCTATCAGTGGATGGAAAAAATATAAAATTTTACCTTCTATTACAAGTGCACAAGCTATTCTTGAAAGTGGCTGGGGAAAATCAGAACTTGCAACGCGAGCTCATAACCTATTTGGAGTTAAAGGGGATTATAATGGGCAATATGTTGTAATGCCAACGCTTGAATATCAAAATGGAAAATGGATCACTGTACAAGCTAAATTTCGTAAATATCCAAATAAAAATGTAAGCATTGAAGACCATGGAGCGTTTTTACAGAAATCACGCTATAAAAATATTGTTAATGTGAAAGACTATCAACTTGTCGCAAACAGATTGAAACAAGACGGTTATGCGACAGATCCACAATATGCAAACAAACTGATTTCATTAATTAAGCAATATCAATTGGATGCTTGGGACAAAGAAGCATTTAATGCTGAACAAAGTTCAACGAGTATCAAGGCGAGTGTTGTAGACGGAGCTCCGCTTCTTCACAGCACGAATTTTAATGATAAAACTCCACTTCGAATGTGGCGAACGGGGACAAAAATTCAGGTGCGAAAATATTCTTCGTATTGGTATAAGACAAGTGTCCAAGTGAATGGAAAATGGATGAGTGGTTATATCTATCATTCCATGGTAGTCGGGTTGAAGCCGGTTAAAGGAACAGATAAGTTTTCTGGAACGGTTAAAGCTTTTTCGATTTGGTGGGACTCTCCTCGTTTAAATGGAGGGAACCTATTTACTTATAATCCAAAAACTTCTTTACGACATTATCCATCTAAAAATGGACTTAAAAGTGCATATTATCCAAATAGGAAAAAGGTATTTTATACCCCGGACTATTGGTTAAAATAATTATTATTTAGGAGGAAAACACCATGAAAAGGAAAAAAAGAATGTGGTTTTTAGTATTTGCAGCAGGAATCTTTTTTGGGTTGAGTCACATTCAGCCCGTTGAAGCAGCTCCACTTTCTAGTTTTTCAAAAGTACAACGGGAAGCTCTTCAAGCAAAAATCAATTCAATTCGTTCACGAGTAGAATCGAAAGTAAAGGCTGTCCATACAGAAAAAGTTGCTGTGAAAAAACAAGAAGTTGCAAAAAAAACAAGCAGAAGCAAAACAAGCGGAAGCAAAAAAAAGTGGCTGAACAAAAGAAAGCGCAAATAGCAGCTGCTGAAAATAGCAAGCAATCTGAGCAAAATAAAGCCACACATAAAGAGCCTGCTCAGTCTACAGGGGGAGATCAAGCAGCAAGCGGTTCAAACAAAGCTCCACAAACGGGGAGTTCAAATAGTACCTCTGGTAGTAATGGATCAACTCATTCTAAAAGCGATGCAACAACAAGTGCCAGCCAAAGAGGCCGTGAAATTGGAGAGAAAAACCGGGAATACGGGAAAAAATTGGGAGATCCTAATCTTTCAGATTCAGAGCGTCAAAAAAATCATCCAAGAAAAGAAAAATTATAATCAGAGTCATCACTAGGAGGAACAAATGAAAAAAGGTATTTTTTTTCGGTATATTATGTGCTGCGATTTTTCTGCTAGCCAGTTGTAGTCACCCTGAAAAAGCAGATGTATCGACAAAAGCGCTTGTAGACAGTTATATCTATCAAGAAGATGTTCCAGAATTACAAGAGATTTATGGACTTGATGATACGCGGATTCAAAAAGAAAATGAAAATGAATTCGTGACATCTGTCGAAAGCGAACTTAGTGGGGTTGAGAAAGAAAAAAATCACCCAACTCAATCAAAAATTTATTGCTCATTTAAAGAAAACAACGAGCTATACAGTTGATGTGAAAAAAGAAAGCAATAAAGAAGCTGTAGTTTCAGTTAATGTTAAGGGGCTTGATTTAAATGATAAAGCTGTACAAGCCAAAACGGATGAACTAGTAAAAAACGTGGAATCAAAAATTACGGCTGATAGTACAGATGATGAGATGAAAAAACTAGTTAATCAAACGAGCTTCGAAATGCTTGAGTATATTTATTTAAACAGTCCAGCTAAGAAAAAGGAAACGAAAGTAACACTTCGCTTAAAACGTGATGAGGATAATCATGAAAAGTGGGAGATCAAGAATGAAACAGAATTTTTTGAGAAACTCTATGCGGCATTTGGATTGTAAAGGAAAGAGAGGAGCTTAAGCCGAACAAGCTCCTTTTTTTTTGAAGAAAAAGTTGCATATTTTGCTTCTTTCCCGTAAAATGAAGACTATAATAATTGAGAATCATTTTCAATCGCTAGTTGCTCAAATTGTAGGAGGAAGGAGTTTGGCGAATGTCAAAGGCTGGAAATTATGAAATGTTGTTTTTCCCAACGAGAGAAGGCTTGCTAAAAGTGCATGCTTATGGTTTTAATCCATGTGGCTCATGGGGAGAAGTGTTCGTAACGCTTGGTTCTGAAACTATTTGTGTAAAGGGTTTTAATCGCAAAAAAACCATTATGCGAGCTGTTAAGTTAAGACTTCAATCTGTTAAAAATGAAAAAACAGATCAATAATAGAGAAACCGCCTTGAAAATCAAGGCGGTTTTGCTTTGCTTCATGCAGTCTAAAAAAATATTATGTGAAATTTTGAAAGAATGCTTGCTTATTGGGTGTGATTTGCGCTAAAATTTGATAGTATTATTAAGTAGTGGATGAGCAAAACTCATCAGGTGGATTTTGAGAGGAGAATGTACTATGTCTCAGTTAAAAGGAATAATTCAACGGTTGGAGGCCATGCAGAACGATGATGCTGCTGAAACACAATCGAGACGATTTGAAAAAGATGGAAAGGTGATTTGCGAGGTAAAATATTTCGAGCCTTCCCAGTCTTTTGAAATCGAAATTCACGATTCAAACAGTAAGTATAATTTTGATGATATTGATATGACAGCAATTGAAATTTTCGAAGCTCTACAAGAAAATTAAGCAGAAACAACTAGAACAGATTTTTCTGTTCTAGTATTTTTTTTGCCTGAAAAAAGATTTATTAGAGAGGAAATCATCAACTGACTATGGTAAAATGAAAGCGAATGTTTAAGTGGAAGCGTTTGAAGGAAAAGAGAAAAAGATTCAAGAGAATACTTGAGAAGAGGAAAGATGAAAATGATTTCAAATCAATTTGGATTTTTTATAAAGAATCAACTTGAAGAAAATATGATCTCTGCCGAAAAAGTCGCTCATGTACAGCTTGGAAATAACTTAGAGCATGCGCTTTTAGTATTAACAAAATGCGGTTATTCTGTGATTCCTGTTTTGGATTATAATTTTAAACTTTATGGCTTAATCAGTGCTGCAATGATTACAGAAGCCATTTTAGGACTTGAAAAGATTGAATTTGAACGACTGGAAACGATGAAAGTAGAAGATGTTATGCAAACGGATATCCCTGTTGTTAAAGAAAACTTTGACGCTGAACGTGTAGTTAGTATGCTTGTGGATGCCCCTTTTATCAGTGTTGTAAATGAGGAACGAGAATTTCAAGGGATTCTCACTCGGCGCGTTATTTTAAAACAAGTGAACCGGTTTATTCATTCTAAAGTGGAGGACAGAACATGATTGTAACAGAATATGAACTGCTTGTTTGTCTCGCCGATGAACTTAATATGCGAAAAAGTGCGGAAAAGCTTTTCTTAAGCCAACCAGCTCTTTCTCAGCGCCTACAAACGATCGAAAGCCGATGGAACACCAAGATTTTTGTACGGACACAAAAAGGATTGTTACTAACACCAGAAGGGGAAGCGATCGTTCAACATGCGGCCAGTGTGATTGAAAAAGAGCGTGAGATTCAGGAAAACTTGGAAGCAATGGAAGGCGTGGTTCGCGGAACGCTACGAATTGCATGCGCAAGCGTTGTCGCTCAGTCGTTTTTACCGCGGGTGTTGAAGGAGTTTTCAGCGCGTTACCCGAAAGTCAGGATTTCTCTGCAAACAGGTTGGAGTAGTGAAGTTCATCAGCTTCTTGCACAAGGAGTTGTTCATTTTGGGATCGTTCGTGGGGGAACAAACTGGAAAAGTGTGAGAAAGCCCTTATTCAAGGATAAGCTCGTTTTGGTGGATCAGGAAATTGAGCGGATTGAAGAGGTTTTTGAGTCGGAGCGACCGTTTATTCAGTTTAGAAGTGATTCGAACTATTATCAAGTGATTCAAGACTATTGGCAACGAAATTTTGGCAAAATGCCGAAACAAGCTATGTTTGTTGATCAAATGGAAACCTCGCGGCAGATGGCATTAAACGGCATTGGATTTGCGATTTTGCCAGAAATCACGCTTTTAGGGGATACAGAAGGGATTAATGAGATTTCGCTTGTTGAAAAAGATGGTTCTGTTCTTGGGAGAGAAACGACTTTGCTTGCCTATGAGCAGTCGCTCGCACTTCCGCAAGTGGATGCTTTTATGAAAGTGATGAATGAATATCTTGCAACTCATCTGTAGCTATGGCAAACTTAAAGCAAGATGAAACTTTAGGAGGATTAGTTAATGGAACAAATGGATGCGCATCAAATTATTTCGTTTATTCAACATAGTGAGAAAAGCACACCTGTCAAGGTTTACTTGAAAGGGAATCTTTCAAAAATAGATTTTCCAAAAGGTGTTCAAACGTTTATTCAGGATGAAGTGGGGACTATTTTTGGTGAATGGGCCGTTATTGAACCCCTTCTTAAAAAATATGAAGCTGAGATTATTGACTCAGTGATTGAAAATGATCGTAGAAATTCAGCGATTCCAATGCTTGATCTTAAAAAGGTTAATGCGCGGATCGAACCTGGTGCGATTATTCGTGATCAAGTAACCATTCACGATAATGCTGTTGTCATGATGGGGGCTTCGATCAATATTGGTTCTGTGATTGGTGAAGGCACAATGATTGATATGAACGTAGTGCTTGGTGGTCGGGCGACGGTTGGTAAAAACTGTCATATTGGAGCTGGTTCAGTGCTTGCAGGCGTTATCGAGCCACCATCCGCTAATCCGGTTGTGATTGAAGATGACGTTGTGATTGGCGCAAATGTTGTTGTTTTAGAAGGCGTTCGCGTTGGAAAAGGAGCAGTCGTAGCAGCTGGCGCAATTGTCACAAAAGATGTTGAGCCGGGAACAGTCGTTGCAGGAATCCCAGCACGTGTGCTTAAGGAGCTAGATGCAAAGACAGCTTCGAAAACAGAGATCATGCAAGGCTTGCGTCAATTATAGGAAAAATGGCTGGATTTGGCGTGATAGGCTAAATCCGGCTTTTTTTATGAAAAGGAGCAAATAAGCGATGGATCAATTTATTGAGATTAGAAGAAAACTACATGAAATTCCGGAAACTGGGTTTGAGGAAGTGCAAACACAGCGCTACTTGCTCGACTTTATTGAAAACTTGAACTGCGATTTTCTGGAATTAAGGACTTGGCGCACGGGGATTTTGGTTCGACTTCGCGGGACTATGCCAGAAAAAACGATTGGTTACCGAACGGACATGGATGCCCTTCCGATTAAAGAGGAAACGGGTTTACCATTTGCTTCAAAACATGAGGGGAAGATGCATGCGTGTGGGCATGATTTTCATATGAGTATTGCACTCGGCGTGCTCGCTTTTTTTGCAAAAAATCAACCGAAAAATCATTTGGTCTTTATTTTCCAACCAGCAGAGGAAGGCCCTGGTGGGGCGAAGCCGCTACTTGAAAGCGCAGAATTTGAAGATTTTCGTCCAGACGAAATTTATGCCCTCCACATCGCACCAGAGTATCAAGTTGGACAAATTGCGACAAGAGAAGGGCTCTTGTTTGCCAATACTGCTGAACTTTTTATTTCGTTTAAAGGTTTATCCGGGCATGCCGCTTATCCTCATTTGGCGAATGATATGGTTGTTGCGGCTAGTCAGTTTGTCGGTCAAATTCAGACGATTATCAGTCGGAATGTGGATCCTATGGATGCGGCGGTTATTACGGTAGGGAAAATCACAGGCGGTGATGTGCAAAATGTGATCGCGGGTTCAGCGCTACTTGAGGGGACGATTCGTACCGCAAAGAAAGAAACGATGGAGCTGATTTGGACACGCCTTAAAGCACTAGCGCGTGGCATGGAGGAAGCCTTTCAATGTGAAGTGGAGTTTTTGCCAGGTTCGGCTTATCTTGAAGTATACAATCATGCTTCTGAAACGAAACAATTTGTTGAATTCGTTAAGCAGGAGTTTCCAGATGCTTACGTGGAAGCAAGTGCCGCGATGACAGGAGAAGACTTTGGCTATTTTCTAGACGAAATTCCAGGTATGATGTTTTGGCTAGGTGTGGATTCTCCGTATGGACTTCACCATGCAAAACTTGATCCGAAAGAAGAAGCAATTCCGTTTGCGATTTCTGTTTTGACGGGATTTTTGAAGCGTTAACTTATACAACAAGCTTTCCAGGGAGGTACGTAGATGATCAAAGTACTGCTTGCTGATGATAATTCATTTATTACAGGTGGAATGGAAATTATTTTGAATATGGAAGCAGATATTGAAGTGGTTGCGGCTGTCAAAAATGGACAGGAAGCCGTGGATTATTGCGCAAGACATCAAATTGATGTGGCTTTATTTGATATTCGGATGCCTGTCATGGACGGAGTTCTTGCAACGAAGCTTGTAACGGAACAAACAAATACAAAAGTGATTATGCTTACGACGTTTGATGATGATGTTTATATTTTTGAAGCCATTCAAAATGGGGCAAAGGGCTATTTACTTAAAAATAATGATCCAAAAGAAATCGTTCAGGCGATTCGAAGTGTTTTTAAGGGACAAAGCATTATTCAAGATGAGATTTGGAATAAAATTCGTGAAACGGGCTTTTCTAGTAAGCCACAACATGTTGATTTAAACCAGTTTAGTTTGACTCCACGTGAAAAAGATATTTTGGTTGCGGTTGCGAGTGGCTATTCGAATCGTAAAATTGCGGAACACCTTCATATTTCAGAGGGGACTGTCGCAAACAACATCTCCGCTCTTTTAAGCAAACTTGAACTTGAGCACAGAACGCAACTAGCCATTCTCTACTTTACTGGAAAAAAAGGCGGGGCGTTATGAGAAGCTATAAATTAATAGTGGATGGGTTTTCAGGGCTCGCTGTTTTGCTGCTTTCATTTTATTTGCACGTTTCAAGCATGAAAATGGCCTTATATTTATCTTTTGTCCTCTTCTATTTGACACTACTTATATGCATGGAATTTTTCTCTCGTTATCAACTTCTACTACAATTAGGACTTTTTATCCTTTTGATTGTGAGCTTTCCACTTGGATTAACTTATTATTGCTTGCTTTTCCCGTCGATGCTCTTAACCTTTTTAAGGCAAGAAGAGCAAGCCTTTTCTTGGAGGAAACTTACGATACTAAGCATTTTAGGGGTTTTACCGCTGATATTAGAACATGATGACTGGTTTCAATTAATTTATATGTTTTTTCTTCTAGGAACGATTTTTGTTCAGTTTTTGCTTGTTAAAACGACTATTCAACTGACAAGGAAAGAGCGAGAAGTCGAGCGGTTACGGATTAAGGCAGGAAAGCTTAGGGAACAGCTGGACATGCTTGAAGCGCAGAGACTGGAAGATAAATATTTCATTCAACTCGAAGAACGGAATGCGCTCTCTCACCGAATTCATGATGAATTAGGGCATTCGCTTTCAGGTGGGTTAATTCAGTTAGAAGCTGCGAAACTAATTCTCCAAAAGGATAGTCAAAAAGCAGAGGAATTGTTAACAAATGCCATTCAAATTAATCAAGCAGGTATTGAATCGATTCGCGAAACGCTTAAGGAAATAAAACCTCCGCAAGAAAGCTTAGGTGTAACAAGGCTTAAACAAGAACTCAAGCAATTTGAAATGGACTACCACATTCGTTCGTTTTTAGAGGCGCGAGGTGTACTTGAAAAAATCACGCCACCCATTTGGCATTGTTTGCAGCAAAACTTGACTGAAGGGTTGACGAATATTCTAAAACATGCGGAGCCGGTAAAAGTTTCTGTCCGTCTAGTCGTACTAAATAAGTTTATTCGTTTTGAAATTCAAAATGATGGTAAGGCACCTGAACAATTCACTAAAAGTCTAGGATTAGTGGGAATGGAAGAGCGTGCCGCGAAACTGGGTGGTTCCGTCACGTTTCGTGCCAAAAACGGCTTTTTAGTCACAACCGTCATTCCAATACAGTAAGTCGTGAGAAATTCACGCTAAGTAAGTGAGAAATTGCACTAGTTGCAACTCTCACTTTTTTTTATAATAAAAGAAATAAGCGCGAGGAGAGGAAACCAAATGAAAATTGTGGAAATGAAAGATGTGACCAAAAAAATTTGATCAAGTCATCGCAACAGATCAACTTTCTTTTTCAATTGAGAAGGGGCAAATTTTTGGATTGCTTGGGCCAAACGGGGCAGGAAAAAGTACAGCCATTAATATGTTATGCGGTTTAATCAAAAAAACAACAGGAGAAATCCATTTGTTTAGAGAACCTCTAAAGGCAGAAGCCCTTGATATCAAAAAGAAAATTGGACTTGTTCCGCAAGACTTAGCGATTTATCAGGAATTAACGGCGCTTGAAAATGTGAAGTTTTTTGCTGGTTTATACGGTTTTCGTGGGGCAGAATTAATCGGAAAAAGTAGAGATGCACTTCGCTTTGTTGGGCTTTCGGATAAGGAAAACGTGCGTCCAGACAAGTTTTCAGGTGGCATGAAGCGACGACTCAATATTGCTTGCGCGATTGCTCATACTCCTGAATTAGTTGTAATGGATGAGCCCACTGTTGGGATTGATCCACAGTCGCGCAACTATATTTTAGAGTCTATCCGCGAGCTAAATAAAACCGGCACAACGATTATTTATACGAGCCATTACATGGAAGAAGTCGAGGAAATTTGTGATTACATTGCGATTATGGATCATGGCAAGGTGATTGCGGAAGGAACAGAACAAGAACTTGTTAGTTTGGTTACGGATATTAAAGAGGTCAATATCGTCGTCTCGGAAAAAATGGATGGGATAAAGGAAACGATTGAGCAAATCAAAGGTGTGGAACAAGCGAACTGGACGGGGACAAGCACTTTGAACATTATCGCTAAAAATGAAACGAATGTGTTGAATGAAATCCTAGCTTTACTACTTGAAAGAAAGCTTGAGATTTTGGAAGTTAATCAAGAAAAAATAAATTTAGAAACGGTTTTCTTAAATTTAACAGGTCGAAACTTGCGTGATGAATAAGAGGAGGAAATTAAATGATTTTTCACAATTTGGCAAAACAAATCAAGTTAACTTTACGTGATAAAAATTATTTTATTTTTACACTTATTTTTCCGGTAGCTTTAATCTTTGTTCTCGGGAATTTACTTTCCGGTTCATTTAGTCAAGATGCTTCAGTTAAGCTGCAAATTGTTTACGAGCAAAATGGTTCTAGTCAACTTGGACAAGCGTTTGAACAGTTTGCGAAAGCGGCTGGATCAAAAAATGTAACTTTTACGGCAGTGAAAAGTGAAGCGGCGGGTAAAAAGAAAGTGCGAAATGGTCAAGCAACGGCCTTTGTAAGGACGGAAAATGAGGAACTGAGCGTAGCGACGAATTACCCGGATAGCGTTGAAAAAGTGATGCTTGATAGCTATATAGGTGCTTTTTCATCGGAGTACAGTTTCATAAAAGGAACCGCTCAAATTAATCCCGCTCAAATTGAAAAAGCAGTTCAGCAAGTCAAGCTTCCAAAAGAGGCCATCGTTACTGAAAAAGTATCGGACAGTAGCCATATTTCATCGTTCGAATACTATGCGATTGGTATGATTAGTATGACAATGATGATGGGACTGGCATATGGAATTAATAGTTACCGTAGTGAAAAGCTGAGAAATACGGCAGTTCGTTTGGAAACAGCTCCCGTTAGAAAAACACAAATTCTGTTTGGCAACTTTTTAGGTGAACTGGCGGTCCAAGTGTTAGCGTTAATTATTTTGATGCTAGTCTCACAATTTATTTTTGGTGTCCAGTGGGGCGAATATGGCATCTTTATTTTTGCGATTTTTCTAAGCTTAGGTATTTTCTCAGTCTTTCTTGGCATGTCGCTTGATATCTTTAGTAACGGAAATTCTGCAATTGCTGGGGCTTCAACAATTATCGTGAATATCTTCGCTTTTATTGGTGGTGCTTATTTCCCGATGATTTCCCCGACAGTACAGAAGTTTTCTCCAATTGGTTGGGCGAATATTAGTAGTCGAGAAATCCTTTATAATCACGATTTAAGTGCAATGATTATCCCAATTACGATGAACCTTGGCATGACATTTATTCTTTTACTGCTTGTGCTGTTTGTTCAAAAAAGAAGGAGGGCCTAAGAAGATGGAACCAATTTGGTGGATTTTTAAGCATAACTTCGAGATGCTTAAAAAGTCTAAAGTGAGACTTATACTATTAGTAGGCATTCCGATTGTGAGCATTCTCATTTATTTCTTTGCTTATGGTTCAAGCGTTGGGAATGACACGATTGAAATAGGTGTTGCAAATCAAGACAAAGGCACATATACAACAGCACTTACGACACTTTTAAAGTCTGAAAAGAATGTAAAAGTGACCGAAGTTTCAAAAGCTCAAGGAGAAAAGGAGCTTTTAGGTGGGCAAAAAGAGGCACTTATTATAATGGAACAAGGCGCAAATGACTCACTTGAACTCGAGAAGCCGGCTCATTTTAGGGTTAAGGCATTGCAAGGTGAAGATACGGCGAAATCAATTGAGCGAATGCTTGCTTCACAACTCGAAAAGTTAGTTAAAATAGAGCGCATGAGCGAAGGAAAAGACTTTAACAAAAGCTTTGCCATTTACCAAAACGAACAACTCACTATAAAAAATGTAAATCTATCGAATGAAAGTGAAATAGCTAAGAGCATGTCCGCTCAAATTATCGGTTTCTTTTGTATGATGTTACTTTACGCAGCAGGAAGCCTTGGTGAACTACTTTTAAAGGAAAGGGAAGAAGGAACATTTTATCGATTGATGTCTACCCCAATTAGTAGCAGACAATATATTTTAGGAACCGCTTTATTTTCGCTTGTAACTTTACTCGCTGAAATTGTGTTGTGTTTACTGGCGATGCGATTTGTTTTTCAAATTGACCCTGGCACATCTCTTGGATCACTCTTTGTCATTTTGTCGCTCTTTGCTGTTTTTGCCATCTCGATTTCGCTTGCTTTTAGCTTCGTTTTTAAAAGCAGAAGAAGTTTGTCTGCTATCCAAACAACCATTTTCACGCTTTCGACATTGCTATCTGGAGCACTCATTCCGATTCAGATTATGCCAAAATTCATGCAAAAAATGGCGGAATTTATGCCACAGTTTTGGGTCATGGATGCGGTGAGCAAGTTACAACAAGAGGGAAGCCTTCTTGATTTAGGACTTAATATACTCGTGTTACTCGGTTATACTTTATTTTTCATTAGCTTAGCTTCTTATCGCTACACGAGAAATCGTGAGATTAAGTCTTTTATTTAGTTAGAGGAGCTATCATTTAGATGCGAACAGAAAAAATGGTATGATAAAGGCGTGAAATCGAAGCGATAAAGGTAGGGATAAACTTGGAAGTAGTGGAAAGTTATCAAGATGTCGCAAGCATTCAATCAAATACCATTCATTTGAATCAAACAGAAGCTAGTTGTTTCTTAAATAGTAGCGTACGCTTTAAAGGAACAGGGAATGTACTTTTTGTAGAAGATGGAGCCAAAATCGTGGATACAAAACTGCTGTTTGCAGGAAACAATTCCGTGGTTTATCTCGCGAAATCTGCTTGGCCTTATCAACTTGAAGCCGATCTTCACCATGACAATGTGCTTCATTTTGGACGAGATAATTCCTTTAACGGGCAAACGCGGATTATTCTTTCGGAGCAAAAGCATTTGTTCGTTGGAGATGATAATATGTTTTCTTATGATGTATTGTTCCGAAATGCTGATCCACATTTGATTTATGATGTCGAAACAAAGAAGCGTCTTAACTTAAGCCAAAGTATTTTTATCGGCGATCATGTTTGGGTTGGACAGGAAGCGAAGTTTTTGAAGGGTACGCAAATCGGGTCGGGGGCGATTGCAGCAGGGTTTGCCGTTTTGACGAAGAAATTCCCTTCAAATGCGAGCATCGGCGGAAATCCAGCCAAAGTGTTGAAACGCAACGTTTTTTGGATGAGACCGGCCGTCCATGCCTTTAAAGAAAAAGAAACCGAAGCTTCACTCACTCAAGAAACGGATGATTTTAGTTTTAAACGGGATTCGGATACCTTCTCTTTTGCCAAGTTAGATGCCGCACTAGATGCGCGTAAAACACCACAAGAACGACTTGTTTTTTTGAAACAGCTCGCGGAAACTAAAACTAAAAATCGATTTTTCATTGGAAAATAACAAACCCTGCCGCATAAGTGCGGCAGGGTTTGTTTAAGCTTCACGTAGTTTAAGCACAGTATCCTCGTCTGGCGTTGTGAAGTAAGTGGTTTGATTGTCATAAATCACGTATCCAGGTTTAGAACCATTTGGTTTTTTGACATTTTTAACAAGTGTTGCATCGACAGGCACACTTCCTGAAAGGCGTGCTTTTGAATAGTAAGCAGCAATCATGGCGGCTTCTTGGATAGAGGTTTCATCTGGTTCAGTTGATTGAATGACAACATGTGACCCAGGTAAATCTTTCACATGGAACCACAATTCTTGATTTCGTGCTAGTTTATTCGTTAAATAGTCATTTTGCTTATTGTTTTTTCCAACTAATATCAAAAGTCCGGTTGAAGAGCGGTATTTGTCGAGTTTTGGCGCGGCATTTTTTCTTTTTTCGGCTGTTTGGATTTTTTAAGTCGTAAGTAGCCTTCCTCCGCCAGTTCTTGCCTGATTTCTTCTACATCTTCGGGCTCAGCAGTTTCTAGCTGCGACAAAATTTCTTCGAGGTAAGCATTTTCTTCGTTGGTTTGTTTTATTTGTTCATTGACATGAGAAACCGAATTTCTCAGTTTTTGATAGCGCGTAAAGTAACGTTGCGCATTTTGTGACGGCGAAAGCTGGAGATCAAGCGGAATCACCATTTCTGGTGAATTTTCCTCGTAAAAAATTTTTGAACAGTTACTTCCTTCATTCCTTTTTTGACGAGATGAAGATTACTTGTGAGAAGCTCTCCCATGATGCGATAGCGATCCGCTTTTTCCGAATCTTTCTAGTGTTTGCTCAAGTTTTTGCAGTTTTAGATCATTTTTGGCCTTTTCAGTCGAAAGCATTCGTTCGAGGTCATGCCCCATTTGATGAACCCGGTCACGCCTTGCTTTTCCACTATAAAAGTGGTCTAACAACGCGCTCAGCGAAGGAAATGTTTGTCGGTCTGAAACGGACGTAAGCGGCATAAAATAGTAATCACTTTTTCCCGCTCGAGTAAATTCATTAGGAGAAGCATTTTCTCCCAAGAATCGGCTAGTTTCAGCGACAACACTTGAAAAGGCTTGAAATAAATCGTTCGTTTCCTGATAGCGAAGCACGATTTCCCCCGCAAGAAGTGGGCTAAATCCAGCGAACTTTCCAACCAGTTGCTTGGAAAGGTTCACCTCAACTTCAAAGTTTTCTGCTTCAAATTCCTCGCGTGTTACTTCAAAAGGATCTTTTTTATCCCCTGCTGGAGGAAGTACGTAAGGAGCTCCAGGGAGTAACGTCCGGTAGCTATTTTGAGCGGGAGAGAGATGCTTAATACAATCGATAATGGTTTTTTTCTCACGATCGACAAGAGTAATATTACTATGTCGCCCCATAATTTCGATATAAAGGTCAACGTAGCGTTTTTCACCGATGTCATCTTTGCTTAAGATTTCAAAAATGAGAATTCGTTCGTTTGGAATTTGCTGAATGTTTTCGATAATTGCGCCTTCCAAGTGTTTTCGGAGCAACATGCAAAACATGGGAGGCTCAGCAGGATTTTGTGGGATATCACTTGTCCACTGCAGCCTTGAATAGCTCGGATGAGCAGAGATAAGAAGCCGCTTATTTTCGCGGTTTTTACGAATATAAAGAATCAGTTCATGCGGAAATGGCTGGTGAATTTTCATAATTCGGCCGCTTTCGGCACTTTCCTTGATTTCTTGAGTGATTGATTTTAAGAACATTGCATCAAAAGCCATTATTTTTCTTCCTTTTCCAAAGTAGTCTTCATCTATTGTAGCACAAAATCTTTCAATTCACGTTTAACTAGGATTTTAACTGCAGTTTTGCTATAATAATGGGGTGAAAAAAGGATTGAGGTGGCGAAATACATGGTCAAAAGTATGACAGGATTCGGACGTGCTTCAAAAGAAACAGAAGATTTTAAAGTGACGATTGAGCTAAAAGCGGTGAACCATCGTTATTTAGAAACGGTGTTCAGACTTCCAAGGCAGTTTCACTATATGGAAGCTTCACTTAAAAAGGTTGTTGCACAAAAAGTGAAACGAGGCAGGCTGGAATGCTTTTTTTCTGTTGAAGGGGCAAAAGTAGCTCAGCAGCATCTTTCTGTAGACTGGGAATTGCTTGACCATTATGTTCGTTTTTTACGCCAAGCGAAGGAACGCTATACGATTCAAGAAGAGGTGAACTTCAAGGCGCTCCTCAGTGATCCGGCTTTTTTAACAGTCAATGAATCGAGCGAAGCAGACCCCGAGCTTCCTGCCCTTATTACGTCTGTTTTAGAAAAAGCAGTGACTCGGCTGGATGACATGCGCTCGCTAGAAGGGGCGGAACTCGCGCTTTACTTGAAGGAGCACTTAGTGAAGCTTGAGGGCTTTCTTGAAGCGGTGAAAGCGGCACTTCCTGAAATGGAAAAAGCTTATCGTGAAAAACTCGAAGACCGGCTTAATAAGCTTGTTGGTGCGGAGTTTGATAAAAAAATCGTGCTAAGTGAACTCGCTCTTTTACTAGAAAAAGCGGATATCAATGAAGAAATTGAAAGATTTGCTAGCCATTTGAAGCAATTTTATAGTATACTTACGCAGGAAGGCGCGATTGGAAGAAAACTTGATTTTTTGATTCAGGAAATGAACCGGGAAGTCAATACGATGGGCTCAAAAGCGATGTCTCTTCAAGTCACGCAAAGTGTCGTGGAAATGAAAACAACACTTGAAAAAATCCGCGAACAAGTTCAAAATGTGGAATAGATGAAGAAATGAGGGAAAAAGAGCATGGCTGAAAGAGGTCTGTTGATCGTTCTTTCGGGTCCGAGTGGTGTCGGAAAGGGCACGGTTCGAGAAGCCATTTTTAAAGATCCGGAGACAAAATTTGAGTATTCGATTTCGATGACAACGAGAAAACCGCGTGAAGGTGAAAAAGAAGGCGTCGATTATTACTTTAGAAACCACGAACAATTTGAAGCGGCGATTAAAGAAGGTCGCATGCTCGAATATGCGGAATATGTCGGTAATTATTACGGCACTCCTCTTGATTACGTAGAAGAAAAACTAGCAAGTGGTGTTGATATTTTTCTTGAAATTGAAATTAAAGGTGCCATGAAGGTGAAAGAACGCATGCCGGAAGGAATCTTCATCTTTCTTACACCGCCCGATCTTGCGGAGCTTAAGAACCGTTTGATTGGTCGGGGAACAGAACCGCTTGAAGTCATTAACGAGCGTATGAAAACAGCTCGTGCTGAAATTGAAATGATGGCTTCCTATGATTATGCTGTTGTAAATGATGTTGTTAGTGAAGCGGTACGTAAAATTAAAGGTATCGTTGAAACGGAACATTTAAAAACGGAACGGATACTTCACCGTTACCAAAATATGCTGGAGGGATTTTAAAATGATGTTATATCCATCGATTGATAATTTACTTTTAAAGATTGATTCTAAATATTCGCTTGTGACGGTTTCTGCAAGTCGTGCTCGCGAGATGCAAGCTACGAATGACCCAGGTGTTCTTCCAAGCTATGAATCACATAAATATGTCGGTAAAGCACTCGAGGAAATTTATGCCGGCAAGCTCGTTCTGGATGATCACGAAGTATAAAAATGAACTCCGCATGTAAAGATTGCATGTGGAGTTTTCCTTTATCTTTGGGGAAATTTGTTTCGTTTTTCTTTGGCTGAATCATGTTATAATAACAGTAAACTTTTGTGCTAGAGGGGTGGAAAACATGAACGGAAAAAATATTCTACTTGCAGTGTCTGGCGGCATTGCAGTTTATAAAGCAGTAGCGCTAACGAGTAAACTCACGCAAGCAGGTGCCAATGTAAAAGTGATGATGACACGTCACGCACAGGAATTTGTTCCACCGCTTTCTTTTCAAGTTTTATCCAGAAATGATGTCTATACAGATACATTTGATGAAAAAGATCCTGCCGTTGTTGCGCACATTGATTTAGCGGATTGGGCAGATCTTGTTATCGTTGCACCAGCTACCGCCAATGTCATTGGGAAAATGGCGAATGGCATTGCTGACGATATGGTCACAACAACCATTCTTGCAACGGAAGCCCCTGTGTGGGTAGCTCCTGCTATGAATGTGCATATGATGAGGCACCCAGCAGTTGTTCGGAATATCGAGCGTCTATACCGGGATGGCGTGCGCTTTATCGAGCCAGAAGAAGGCTACCTTGCGTGTGGCTATGTCGGAAGAGGGCGGCTTGAAGAACCAGAAAAAATCGTAGACCACATCCACCACTTTTTTCAAGAAGAAGAGAAAAGTTTATTTGGTAAACGTGTCCTCGTAACAGCTGGAGCTACTCGCGAAAAAATCGATCCAGTTCGGTATTTAACCAATCGATCGAGTGGGAAAATGGGCTTTCAAGTCGCTGAACAGGCCTTGCTTCGCGGGGCTCATGTAACGGTTGTGACCGCTGTTAAAAATCCGCTACTCCCAGATCAAGTGGAAGTCGTTGCTGTTGATTCAGCAGAAGATATGTATCAGGCAGTGATGGAAAGAGCGGATAAGCAAGACGCTTTTGTGATGGCGGCGGCTGTTGCAGATTATACGCCAGCTCATGTTTCTGAACAAAAAATGAAAAAAAACGCCGGGCGATAAAACGTTTGAAATGAAACGAACGAAAGATATCTTAGCTGAGGTTGGAAAAACGAAGCGAGCTACGCAAGTGGTGTTTGGATTTGCTGCTGAAACGGAGAATGTGGAGGAAAACGCACTTCGGAAGCTAGAAGCGAAAAATGCCGATTACATTGTAGCAAATGATGTCTCACGAGAAGGAGCAGGTTTTGAAGGGGATACAAATATCGTGACGATTTATGGAGCAGACGGAAGCAAAGAAGAACTGCCACTTCTAGAAAAACGTGAGGTTGCGGAAAAAATCACGGAAAAACTTGCAAGAAAATTGGGGAGTGCTTAAATGAACCAAGTAGCCAAAGTCATCGTCGATGTTCCGGCTAGACAAGTTGATCGCCCGTTTGACTATTTGATTCCAACAGAACTTTTAGAAATTGTTCAAGTAGGGACGCGTGTTTCTGTACCTTTCGGCAACCGAAAGGTACAGGGATTTGTTGTTGCAATCCAAAGCGAAGCAGATACAGATAAATTAAAGACCATTGATGCTGCGATGGATATTGTACCCGTACTTAATCAAGAATTGCTAGAACTTGGAGACTGGATAGCTGCTGAGACCCTTTCTTTCCGTGTTTCGGTTTATCAAGCAATGCTACCTGCTGCACTCCGAGCAAAATATGAAAAGTATTTTATTCGGCTTGACGAAAGTGACGAGGAGCTTGAAGCTTTATTTGAAGGGGCAGAGACGCTCGATTTCAAAAAGGCAGAACAAAACGAATTGCTTCCTGCGTTAAAACGTTACTTACATGATGGCGAAATTGAAATCGCTTATGAAGTGAAAAATAAGGCCGTGAAGAAAAAAGCAAAAGTTGTGGAACGACTTGCGAGCGTGGAACGGATAGATGAAACTATTCAAGACCTTCCTAAAAACGCGAAAGCTAAGGCGCGCGTTCTACTTTTTCTTGCCGAGCAAACAAATGCCACTTTACCGCTTTCTGAGCTTCGGGAAAAAACGAAGGCTTCAGCAAGTACGATTACGAGCCTAGAAAAAGAGGGGCTTATTCGGATTACGGAACAAGTTGTTGGGCGTGATCCCTATAAAGGAAGACAGTTTGAACAAAGTGAGCCGCTCGCTCTTTTGCCGGCGCAGCAAAAAGCACTTGATGCTATTCTTGCAGCCCGAAGTGCTGAAACCTTTCTACTGCATGGGGTGACGGGGAGCGGGAAAACAGAGATTTACTTGCAATCCATTGCGGAAGTTCTCGAACAAGGAAAAGAAGCGATTGTGCTTGTTCCAGAAATTTCGCTTACGCCGCAAATGGTAGAGCGATTTAAAAGTCGTTTTGGTGAAGAAGTGGCTGTGCTGCATAGCGCGCTTTCACATGGCGAAAAATATGATGAGTGGCGTAAAATTGAACGAGGAGAAGCAAAAGTGGCAGTGGGTGCTCGTTCAGCGATTTTTGCGCCGTTTGAAAATATTGGCATTATCATTATTGACGAGGAACATGAATCAAGCTATAAACAAGAAGAAAATCCGCGCTATCATGCTCGCGATGTCGCGATTTGGCGGGCAAAGCGTTACGGTTGTCCGGTTGTGCTCGGCAGCGCCACACCTTCGCTTGAATCTTTTGCTCGAGCTCAAAAAGAGGTTTACACCTTACTAGAACTGCCAGAACGCATTAATCAACAAGTGTTACCGAAAGTTGAAGTGGTGGATATGCGAGAAGAATTGCGCAGTGAAAATCGCACGGAATTTTCGGTGGATTTGCTTGAAAAAATAAAAGAACGAATCGAAAGAAAAGAACAAGTTGTGCTTTTGCTTAATAAGCGTGGATATGCCTCTTTTGTCATGTGTCGCGATTGCGGTTTTGTTATGGAATGCCCAAACTGTGACATTTCTCTAACTTATCATCAAGCTGGAAACAGGATGAAATGTCACTACTGCGGTCATGAAGAGCAAGTCCCTTCAAATTGTCCTTCTTGCGGGAGTGAACATATTCGCTATTTCGGAACGGGAACTCAAAAAATTGAAGAGAGCCTCACTAAGTTGATTCCAGAAGCGCGGATTATTCGAATGGATGTTGATACTACACGGACAAAAGGTGCACATGAAAAATTATTGACCCGATTTAAAAACCAAGAGGCAGATATTTTACTTGGAACGCAAATGATTGCAAAAGGACTCGATTTTCCGAATATCACACTGGTTGGGGTGCTAAATGCCGATACGATGTTATTTTTACCTGATTTTAGAGCGGCAGAACGGACCTTTCAACTACTCACACAAGTAAGTGGACGAGCGGGAAGGCACGAGCTACCAGGCGAAGTTGTTGTTCAAAGCTATGCGCCTGAACATTACAGTATTCGTTTTGCAAAAGAACATGACTACTTAGGCTTTTATCAACATGAAATGAGAATGCGAAAACGAGGGGCATATCCGCCATTTTATTATTTAACTTTAATTAGCGTAAGCGATCAAAATGAACGAAAAGCCATTCAAACAATTCAAGAAATGAGTCGCTATTTACAAACAAAATTAACTGAGAAGTCTTTGATACTTGGTCCTGTGCCTAGTACAATTAGTCGTATTAATAATAAGTATCGCTATCAGTGCATGATTAAATATAAAGTTGAACCTGAATTAAAAAAAAGAACTAAAGACATTGCTCGATCATTATCAAAAAGAACAGGCTAAAGGACTCACGATTTCAATTGATGTTCAGCCATATGTTTTAATGTAGGAGGTCAAACATGAAACGAATCATTTTTATGGGAACACCGGATTTTGCAGTCCCTGTTCTTGAACAACTGGCAAATAAATACGAGGTGGTAGCGGTTGTCACGCAACCTGACCGCCCAGTTGGAAGAAAACGAGTTTTAACACCTCCGCCTGTGAAAAAGAAGGCAGAAGAACTCGGACTTCCTGTTTTTCAACCAGAAAAATTACGGCAGTCGGAAGCACTTGAAACGCTTATCGATTTACAAGCAGATTTACTTGTAACTGCAGCGTACGGTCAAATTTTACCGAAGCGTTTACTTGAAGCGGAAAAATATGGAGCAATTAATGTGCATGCTTCACTTCTTCCTGCTTATAGAGGTGGGGCGCCGATTCATTATGCAGTGATGAACGGGGAAAAAGAAACGGGTGTCACGATTATGTATATGGTGGAGCAACTTGATGCAGGAGATATGATTGCCCAGCGCAAGATCCCGATTACGGATCAAGATGACACAGGCGTGATGTTCCAAAAACTTTCAGAGGTTGGGGCAACACTTTTGATGGAAACTTTACCTGCTTTTTTTGCTGGGGAATTCACGGCGATTCCGCAGCAAGAGTCTGAGGTGAGTTATGCACGAAATATTACACGTGAACAAGAAAAAATTGATTGGCGGCGACCTGCTCGCGATGTATTCAATCAAATACGTGGCCTTTCTCCTTTTCCGACGGCTTACACAACGCTTGAAGGGAAGCCCTTTAAAATTTCAAAGGCACATTTGTCCGAACAGACGAGCAAACTGAAACCGGGAAGTTTTCTTCTTCTTACTAAATCAGCATTTGGGATTGTTTGCGGGGATGGAGGCGTGATCGCACCGGATGTCATTCAGCCGGCAGGAAAACCCAAAATGGAAACGGCGGCATTTATGCAAGGGGCTGGAAGACAGATGAGCGAAGAAACGAGGTTTGGTGAATAAATGAAAAAAACGACACGTGAGCTCGCACTGGAATTGCTTTTGAAAATTGAAAAACAAGGTTCTTATAGTCATCTTTTGATTAATGAAACTTTGAAAAAATATCCACTGAAGCGTGAAGATAAGGCGTTACTTACGGAGCTTGTTTACGGAACGTTACAGCGAACTATTACTTTGGATTATTTTTTAGACCCTTTTTTGAAGAAAAAGCCGGAGGACTGGGTGCAGATGCTTTTAAGACTTTCGGTTTATCAATTAGAGTTTCTGGATAAGATCCCAGAACATGCCGTTTTGCATGAAGCTGGTGAGATTGCGAAGCGCAAAGGGCATGCGGGGATAACTAATTTTGTGAATGGTGTTTTGCGAAATTTGCTCCGAGAAGGCGTGAAAAATCCAGATGAGATACAAGACCCCGTGAAAAAACTAGCCGTTAGGGGGAGCTTGCCTGACTTTTTAGCGCGTCGTTGGATTGACCAATTTGGTGTCGCGCAAGCGGAAGAAATCGCGGCCGCTTTCCTTATCCCGCCACATCAAACGGTTCGGGCAAATGAAACGGAGACAACGCGTAAGGCTCTTCTTTCTGAGCTTCAAAAAGAAGGGATAGAGGCGGAACCGTCTCCTGAGATTGCAGAAGCGATTCGAATCAAACATGGTAGCGTGGCAGACACAGCTGCATTTCGAAATGGAAAATGCTCGATCCAAGATGAAAGTTCGATGCTTGTGGCTTATGCGCTTGAGTTGACAGATGACTTATATGTGCTTGACGCTTGTGCAGCACCAGGCGGGAAAACGACGCATATTGCTGAAAGAATGCACGGTACAGGCACAGTAACGGCGCTTGATATCCATCGTCATAAAACTAAATTAATTGAGCAAGCCGCAAGTAGGCTTAGTCTTTTAAATATTCGTGCGCATGAGCTTGATGCTAGAAAAGCAGGCGAAGAGTTTGATGCTGCGAGTTTTGATCGTGTACTTGTGGATGCACCGTGCTCGGGATTTGGTGTTTTGCGACGAAAGCCTGATATTAAATATACTAAGCGAGAAGAAGACATCTTGAGGCTATCCAAAATTCAGCTGGATATTTTAGATGAAGTTAGCCAACTTGTTAAAGAAAATGGTATATTAGTTTATAGTACCTGCACGATTGATCAAGAAGAAAATCGTGGGGTGGTGACGGCCTTTTTGGAGAAGCATCCGGAATTTGAACAACTTTCTGTTACGGTCCCGGAAACATTGAGGCACTTGAAAACGGGCGATGACTTGCAAGTTTTACCAACTGATTTTGGAAGCGACGGTTTTTATGTTTCTAGTTTCAAAAGACGTCCTTAAGAATGGAGAGAAAAGCAGATTATGCACGTAGAATTTAGAACCGACAAAGGAAAAATCAGACATCATAATGAAGATAATGGCGGAGTTTTCCATAATCAAACGGGCAATCCTATTGTGATTGTAGCGGATGGAATGGGCGGACACCGTGCAGGTGATGTGGCCTCTGAAATGGCTGTGCGCTTGCTCAGTGAGGCTTGGAAAAAAACGGAGGAATTTCTATATGCACCTGATGTGGAAGACTGGTTCCGTGAAACCATTCAAAAGATCAATCAGAAAATTGTGGCTTACGCTCGTGAAGAATCTGACTTAAAGGGAATGGGAACGACCCTTGTTGCTGCTGTTTTTACGCGCAGTCAAGTTGTGATTGCAAACGTTGGCGACAGTCGTGCTTATCTTTTGAATCGTGAACGGTTGCAGCAAATTACAGAAGATCATTCGCTTGTAAACGAGCTGCTAAGAAAAGGTGAGATTTCAAAAGAAGATGCGGAAAATCATCCGCGTAAAAATATTTTACTACGTGCGCTTGGTGTTGAAGGCAGTGTTGAAACGGATACGTTTGCTGTTCCATTTGAAGCGAGCGATATTCTTCTGCTTTGTTCGGATGGCCTCAGCAATATGATTCCCGAAACGGAAATGGAGCAGGTGCTTTTAAGTGAGCGCACGCTAAGCGAAAAGGCAGATGCTTTTATTGCAAAAGCAAACGCTAATGGGGGCAAAGATAATATCACGGTTCTTCTCCTAACTAGAAATCTTAAAGAAGGGGGAGAGACGAAAAGATGATGATCGGTAAACGTTTGAATGGACGCTATAAGATTTTAAGTCCGATTGGCGGCGGCGGAATGGCAAATGTTTTTCTGGCGCATGACATGATTTTGAATCGCGATGTGGCGGTTAAGATTTTAAGAATTGACTTAACCGATGAAAGCAACTTGATTCGAAGATTCCAACGCGAAGCGCAATCAGCGACGAGTTTAGATCATCCTAATATTGTGAGCATCTATGATGTCGGGGATGAAAATGACTTGCATTATATTGTGATGGAATATGTGGATGGTATGGATTTAAAACGCTATATTCAAGAAAATCATCCGATTTCGTTTGAAAAAGCGGTTGATATTATGCGGCAAATTGTATCGGCTGTTTCTGCAGCGCATGAGCGTCATATTATTCACCGAGATATTAAACCACAGAATATTTTGATCGACCAAAAAGGCATTGTGAAAATTACCGATTTTGGTATCGCGATGGCACTTTCTGAAACATCAATTACGCAAACTAATTCGCTCCTTGGCTCTGTGCACTATTTGTCACCTGAGCAAGCGCGCGGTGGAATGGCAACACAAAAATCAGATGTCTACTCACTTGGAATCGTCATGTATGAGCTTTTAAGTGGCGAAGTTCCTTACGACGGGGAATCGGCTGTTTCAATTGCCATCAAACATTTGCAAGCCCAGATTCCTTCTGTACGAAAAACGAATCCGGATATCCCGCAAAGCCTTGAAAATATCATTATCAAGGCGACAGCGAAAGATCCATTTGCTCGCTATCAATCAGCTGAAGAGATGGAAGCAGATTTGCGAACTTGTTTGGATCCTGATCGGCTGAATGAACCCAAGTATATTTTGAAGACAGATGAGGGAGATACGAAGACGGTTCCGATCATTCCCTCAAAGGTGGCTGCTCAGAATTTGGATGAAACGCTTGTCCCGGAAAACGCGGATAACCAAGCTGAACAAGTTGTGTCTGATGAGGAAAACTTGGTGAACACAGAGGAGCCAAAGAAAAGTAAAAAGAAAAAAAAGTAAGAAGAAAAAAGCTTTTTGGATCATTTTGGTGATTATTCTTCTTTTTGCGGGTCTAATTACGACGCTCTGGGCTATTGGTCGCGGACCGGATGATTTAACGATGCCGGATGTTCTCGGGAAAACGGAAGCGGAAGCCCTATCAATTTTACAAAAAGACGGGTTTTCAATTGGCCGAACGGTGGAGCGCAACAGCGACTCAGTCAAGGAAGGGCGCGTGATTAGTTCTGATCCAAAAGCGGGCGAAGAAAAAGCGAAGGGCACGAAAGTCATGCTTTATATCAGTATCGGATCGAAAAAAAATCTCGCTTGAAGACTATAGTGGCGAGAGTTACGAGGAAACGAAGAAAACGCTTGAAGAACAAGGGTTTAAATCCGTTACTAAGGATGAAGAATACAGTAGTTCGGTTGAAGCTGGGAAGATCATCTCGCAAGATCCTTCTGCTGGAACAGAAGTGATAGCAAAAGAGACGAGCATAAACTTCACTGTTAGTAAAGGAGCTCCGCCGATCACGCTGAAAGATCTGCGTGGCTACAATCAAAGGGCGCTTGATGATTACGCATCGTCCAATGGGATTACCATTAAATCGACTGAGGAATATTCGGATTCTGTCGAAAAAGGACAAGTGATTTCTCAAAGTCCTTCCGCGGGTTCTAGTGTAAGTAGTGGAGCGACGATTAATGTTGTTTTGTCGAAAGGACCTAAAGAAAAGCAAGTTAAAAAGGTGACTAAAACTTTGCAAATTCCTTATCAAGCGGATGAAGAGAATTCAGATAGTGATTCAGATGAGGAAGAGTCCTCCCCTGAACCACAGCATATTGTGATCTACATCGAAGATAAGAATCATAGCATGTCCTCACCTTACCGGGAAATGGACATTACGCAAAATACGAATGTCACCATTTCTTTTGAAATTGAAGAAGGTTCAAATGCGAGTTATAAAGTGTTAAATAATGGCTCTGTAGTCAGCGAAGAAACGGTTGCTTATCCGGGTTAATAAGTTGAAAAAAGGAGGTTTTCGTACTGAAAGGTCAAATTATTAAGGCACTGAGTGGATTTTATTACGTTTACAGCGACGGGAAGACGTATCAAACAAGAGCACGGGGAAATTTTAGAAAGCGAAAGCTAACGCCACTTGTCGGTGATGATGTGGAGTTTCAAGCTGATAACACAACCGACGGCTATATTTTAGAAATCTTGCCACGTGAAAACGAATTGGTTCGCCCGCCAATTGCGAATATCGACATTGCCATTTTGGTTTTTTCAGCTACGGAACCGTCCTTTTCGACGAATTTAGCGGATCGCTTTCTTGTTGCGATTGAAAAAGAAGATATCACACCGGTTATTTGTATCAGTAAGATGGATATCGCTTCAAAGAGCGAACAAGAAGTAGTGAAAGAAGTAAAAGAAGTTTATGAGGCGGCCGGCTATGAAATCTTTTTGACTAATGAACAAGTTAGCAAAGAAGCGTTACTTGAGCTTGTAAACGGCCGGGTTGCTGTGATCGCTGGACAGTCTGGTGTTGGAAAATCAACTTTGCTCAATCGACTCAATCCTGAATTGACGCTCAGTACGGCGGAAATCTCGAATGCACTTGGACGCGGGAGGCATACGACGCGACATGTTGAGCTCCTTCCAATTGGCGATGGTTTCATTGCGGATACGCCTGGGTTTAGTTCGATTGACTACGACGATCTTTCCCCTGAAAATTTGCAGTTTTGTTTTCCAGAAATTGAAGACAGGCGAGCGGGCTGCAAGTTTCGTGGTTGTCTACATGAAAATGAACCTGCTTGTGCTGTGAAAACAGCGGTTGCTGAAAATGAAATTGCGCGTTTTCGTTATGAAGATTATTTACAAATTTTGACGGAACTAAAAAACAGAAAGCCGAGGTATTGAAAATGGGAAAAATTGCACCTTCAATTTTGAGCGCTGACTTTGCGAATTTGGAACGAGATATTAAAGAAGTTGAGGATCTTGGGGCTGACTATTTGCATGTGGATGTGATGGATGGACATTTTGTTCCAAATCTAACTTTTGGACCAGATGTGGTAAAAGCGATTCGTCCACGAACAAAGCTGCCTCTGGATGTGCATTTGATGATTGAAGATCCGGATGCCTATATTCCGCAATTTGCAAAAGCTGGTGCAGACGTAATTTCCGTTCACGTGGAAACTTGTCCGCACCTGCACCGCACCTTACAACACATTCGCTCTTTTGATGTGAAAGCTTCTGCTGTTTTAAATCCGGCTACACCGATTGATACACTTTTCCATGTGTTAGATGAGCTTGATATGGTACTGTTTATGACAGTAAACCCCGGATTTGGAGGTCAAAGCTTTATACCGGAAGTTCTGAATAAAATTGCTGCTTTTAAAGCCTACATCGCTGAACGTGGATACGAAATTGACATTGAAGTCGATGGTGGCGTCAATGAAGAAACGGCTAAATTGTGCCTTGAAGCGGGTGCTAATATTTTTGTTGCAGGAAGTTATATTTACGGAAATCCCGATCGCTCGATTCCAGTCGATAAACTGCGCCAAGTCGTTGGAGAATAGTAGCAGGAAAAAAGGCTAGATAAGACTTTTTGGCCGTAAAAGGGGTTGGGAATTTGAAAGCAATACACATTATGGTAGGGGGACCGGTGGAACTCGTTCCGCCGCTTGATTCCTACTTGGCGGATGCTGAATGGATTGGTATTGATGGCGGTGCAAAGCGTCTTCTTGAATTCGATATTCCAATGAAAAAAGCACTGGGCGACTTTGATTCGCTATCAGCGGAGGAGCTTACGCAACTAAAGCAACGAGTGCGAGATGTGACGGAGTTTCCTGCTGAAAAGGATTTGACGGATACGGAAATTGGCTTAATGGCTGCCATGGAAGAGAAACCGGATGTAATTCGGATTTTTGGAGCAACAGGTGGTCGGATGGATCATTTATTAGCCAATTTGATGATGCTTACGAAACCGGAATTTAGGCAGGCGGTTCCGCTTGTTGAAATTATTGATTGCTATAATTGGATGAAGATGTATTTACCAGGTCATTATGAAATCCAGAAACTACAAGAAATGCGCTATGCTGCGTTTATTACGATGGAAAATGTAACAGGGCTCACGCTTACGGGATTTAAATATCCGCTTCAAAATGCGACGTTCTCATTTGCAAGGGCGCTTTCGAGTAATGAATTTCTCCAAGATTCTGGAACGTTTTCGTTTGATTCTGGGCTTATTTTGATGATTCAAAGTAAAGACTAACAGGAAAGGGGCGAGGCTCATTTGAAAAGTAAGTATACCTGGTCACTCATTTCTGGTGGACTGGGCATTATTTTTAGTTTGGTTGTCCAAATTTTTACTGTGAGAAATGCCTTTTCTGCCAATTACTCGGAAAATTTGAAAGTTCCGGTGATGATTATGACAATTGCAAGCCTCGTTTTTATTATTGGATTTGTCGTAGGCTACTCATTTCTCGTGCAAAAAAAATTCAAGATCGCGATTCCAATCATTTTTGTAAGTGGAATTCCGTCCTTTATTTTTGTTCATATTTTTGCGGGAATGTTTATGGTCATCTGTGGGCTTCTCGGAAAGGCTTCTGAACCAGAATCTAAACCATAAAAAAATCGGGTAAAGCTAAACCACCTTCAAACGAAAGCGATGAAGGCGATTTTGGCAAGCTACCCGATTTTTTTCTTTTGTCATTTTTAAGCAAAGAAAAAATGCAACGAGGCTCCGCTGCATTCCTATCTTTTAAACACGTTCTACTTTACCAGATTTAAGCGCACGAGTTGAAACCCAAACTTTTTTAGGTTTTCCATCTACGAGGATACGGACTTTTTGCAAGTTCGCTTTCCATGTACGTTTGCTTGAATTCATCGCGTGGGAACGACGGTTACCAGAACGAGATTTACGACCTGTAATCACACATTCTTTAGCCATTATAACCCCTCCTTATACCAAACTTCTCAAAGATGCTTCAGAAAGAAAATCTAAAGAGCATCTTTACGGTTATTTTCATACACTAGAATAATTTATCATAGAAATTCATTTCTTGCAAGGACTTATGCGAAATTGCTGCAAAGATTTTTTACTTGACACTAAAAGAAAGAATGAACCTCGGGAAGAGAGGCTTTCAATCGTTTGGGGATTATAGTAAAATAGAGGCTGATAAGGAAACTAAACGCTTTCGAAGCAGACTAAATCAGTTAATGGAACTGATTTCAAGGAGGAAATTTAATGTCACTTGAAATAGAAACGAAGCACGGCAAAGTAGCGATTACGGATGATGTGATTGCGACCATTGCTGGCGGGGCAGCGGAAGAAAACTTTGGAATTGTCGGTATGGCAAGTCGCCATCAAATTCGTGATGGCTTAACGGAAATTTTACGACGTGAAAACTATACAAAAGGTGTCATTGTTCGCAAAGAAGAAAATGGACTTCACATTGATATGTATATTATCGTCCGGTTTGGAACGAAAATCTCTGAAGTAGCACATAATGTTCAGGAACGCGTAAAATATACGCTTGAAAAAACACTTGGACTTACAGTTGACTCTGTAAATATCTTTGTTCAAGGCGTTAAAGTTTTGGACGAGGATTAAGGGAGGTTTATGAAATTTGGATACTACTTATCAGTTAAACGGTGAAAAATGGGCGACAATGATTGCACTTGGTGCTGAAAATTTAACGAAAAATGCAGATTTTGTGGATTCATTAAATGTGTTTCCAGTTCCAGATGGAGATACGGGAACGAATATGAATTTATCGATGACAAGTGGCGCAGAAGAAGTCAAAACAAACGAAAGAACACATGCAGGAGCTGTTAGTGCGAATCTTGCAAAAGGACTTTTGATGGGTGCACGAGGAAACTCAGGCGTGATTTTGTCTCAACTGTTTCGCGGTTTTTCAAAAGCTGTAGAAGGCAAAGAAACGCTTTCTGCAGTTGATTTTGCTGGCGGATTTGTAAAGGGCGTAGAGACAGCTTATAAGGCTGTTATGAAGCCTGTTGAAGGGACGATCCTTACCGTTGCTCGTGAAGCTGCAAAAGCAGGTATTGAAGCTGCAAAAAAGGAAAATGCAACGATTGAAATGGTGATGCATGGAATTCTTGAAAAAGGTAGAGAAGCCTTACAAAAAACACCCGAGCAGCTTCCGGTTTTAAAAGAGGTTGGAGTAGTTGATAGTGGTGGGCAAGGTTTGATTATTATCTATGAAGGCTTTTATGGTGCACTTACAGGAAATATGGAAATTCCAGATTATATGCTATCTATGAGTGAACTTGTAACCGCCGAGCATCACAAACATGTCCAAGATTTCATGTCAACAGATGATATAAAATATGGTTATTGCACAGAGATTATGGTGCGTATTAATGAAAATAAAGCGGGTCAAAAGACATTTAACGAGTCGGAATTTCGCGAGCATTTAAGCACAATGGGAGATTCACTTCTTGTTGTTGCGGATGATGAAGTCGCTAAAGTCCATGTTCATACAGAGCACCCAGGCGATGTTTTCAATTATGGGCAAGAATTTGGTAGCTTGATTAAAATGAAGGTTGAAAATATGCGCGAACAGCACGATGCGATTATCGCGAAGCCTGAAGAAGTAAAAACTGAACGGGTAGCTGTTGGAGTTGTCGCAGTAGCTGCTGGTGAAGGAACAAAGCAACTATTTGAAAGTATGGGTGCGAAAGTTCTTTCAGGCGGGCAAACAATGAATCCAAGCACGGAAGATATCGTAAAGGCTATTGAGGAAGTCAACGCAGAGCAAGTTTTTGTTTTGCCAAACAATAAAAATATCTTGATGGCAGCAAATCAAGCGGGGGCGGTACTTGGTGAAGAAACGGTGCAAGTCATTCCAACGAAGACGATTCCAGAAGGACTTGCTGCTATGCTAATTTATCAACCGCAAACGTCATTTGTTGAAAATACAGGAGCGATGACAGAGGCGATTCAAGATGTGACAAGTGGATCTGTGACAACGGCTGTTCGTGATACAACGATTGATGGGGTTGAAATTCATAAAGATGAATTTATCGGCATGGTGGCTGGTAAAATTAAATTCAGTGAAAAAGCCCTTCAAGATGCAGCGCAAAAAACGCTAGAAGCGATGCTTGATGAAGAGAGTGAGATTGTAACCGTGCTTTACGGAGAAGGCACTTCTAAAAAGGATGCAGAGCAACTTTGTGACGCGCTTGTAGAGGCATTCCCTGATGCTCAGTTTGAACTTCATGACGGTGGTCAGCCTGTCTATCCGTATATCTTTTCAGTGGAATAAAAGGAGAAAATGAGGATGAGGAAAGGGTGGTAAGAGATGAAATTTAATAGTGTTTTCGACGTCATTGGTCCGGTTATGATCGGACCGTCCAGTTCGCACACGGCGGGGGCCAGTCGAATTGGTTCGATTGCAAGAAGTGTCTTTGGCGAGAGGCCAGCTCAAGTCGATATTCATTTATATGGCTCGTTTGCGAAAACTTATAAGGGACACGGAACTGATGTGGCATTAATTGGCGGTTTGCTTGGCTTTGAGCCAGATGATCCTAGAATTAAAAATGCTGCGGAATTAGCAAGTGAAGCGGGAATGCACATTCAATTCATCGAAGAAACAGAAGAAGCCCCTCATCCCAATACTGTCAAACTGGTTCTTAAAAATGGAATGAAACAAATGACACTTGTCGGAGCGTCTATTGGCGGGGGGAAAGTGGAAATCATTCGATTGAATGAATTTGAACTTGAATTCACAGGGACGGCTCCAGCACTTCTTGTCTTGCATGAAGATAAATTTGGTTTAATCGCGAGTACGACAAAAATTATCGCGAATCATGAAATTAACATTGGCGCGATGAAGGTTTCTCGGAAAGTGAAAGGTGACGATGCGCTCATGGTCATCGAAGTCGACCAACTTGTTGAACAAGATCTGCTCGATGAAATTGCAAAATTAGACGGCGTTTTCCAGGTAGCGAGTATTATTATTTAATTTAGGAGGATGAAAGTTATGTTTCGTACAGTCGCAGAACTAGTCGATATCGCAGAACGTGAGAATAAAGCTGTTTCGGAAATCATGATTGAACGTGAAATGGATGTTTCCGGTAAGTCACGTGAAGAAGTTTTTGAGGCGATGGAGCGAAATCTTGATGTCATGGAAGAGGCGATCAAACAAGGCGAAGCAGGCGTTGAGTCAACAACTGGATTAACTGGCGGAGACGCTGTTTTAATGAATGACTATATTGAAAATGGTCAATTTTTGTCGGGGGAAGTTTTGCTCCGGTCTGTTCAAAAGGCGATTGCGACGAATGAAGTGAACGCTGCAATGGGTGTTATTTGTGCAACTCCTACAGCAGGAAGCGCGGGTGTCGTTCCCGGCGTTTTGTTTGCCGTTAAGGATAAGCTTGGTCTTTCGCGGGAAGAAATGGTTAACTTCTTATTTACAGCAGGAGCGTTTGGCTATGTTGTGGCTAATAATGCTTTTATCAGTGGCGCTGCGGGCGGGTGTCAAGCAGAAGTAGGGTCAGCGAGTGCAATGGCTTCAGCGGCAGTTGTTGAAGCGGCTCATGGAACGCCTGAACAATCGGCACACGCGATGGCGATGACGATGAAAAACATGTTGGGGCTTGTATGTGACCCTGTTGCAGGTCTTGTTGAAGTGCCTTGTGTGAAACGAAATGCTCTAGGTTCTTCACAAGCAATTATTTCGGCAGACATGGCACTTGCTGGCATTAAAAGCCGAATTCCTTGCGATGAAGTTATTGAAGCGATGCACCGTGTTGGACTCCAAATGCCGAGTAGTTTAAGAGAAACAGCTGAAGGAGGACTTGCGGCAACGCCAACGGGACGTATGATTCAAGCGAAGATCTTTGGATTGTCGCCAGACGGCATTGGCGAATAATTTAAATAGCCTTCCACTTACGACGCTTAAAGGGATTGGCGAGGAAATGGCTAAAGCATTCAAGGAGCTCGGCATTGAAACGATTTATGACTTGCTTTGGAATTTTCCTTATCGCTATGAAGATTACCGGATGCGTGATTTAACGGAAGTGGAAAATGGAGAACGAATTACGGTATTTGGTGAAGTTTTAACGGAGCCGACGGTTTCTTACTACGGTCGAAAAAAATCGAAACTATCTTTTCGCTTGTCAGCAAATGGACAAGTTTTAAAGATTGATTTTTTCAATCAGCCTTATTTGAAGAATAAAGTGGAATTAAATAGTGAGGTGACTATTTCCGGAAAATGGGATCGAAACCGTGCTCAAATCACAGCCAGTAAATTTCATGCGGGACTAAAAGCGCAGGAGGAAAATTTTGAAGGTGTTTATCGCCTAAAAGGAAATTTGCGTAATAAGACGATTTTGAAATATACAAAGCAAGCTTTCGAGCTTTACGGGAATCAAATTGAAGAAGTCATTCCTGAAGAGTTCTTGCAAAAGTATAAATTGATTTCTCGGGTAGATGCTGTTAAAAGGTTGCATTTTCCAAAAAGTGAGATGGAATTAAAACAAGCGCGTAGGCGTATGGTCTATGAAGAATTTTTACTGTTCCAAATGAAGATGCAGTTTTTCCGCAAAATTGAACGAGAGCGATCGGGCGGGGTTTCGATCGACTATGATGTGAAGGAATTACGAGGCTACATTGATTCGCTCCCTTTTCCGCTTACAAATGCGCAAAAACGAGTGGTGAATGAAATCAGTGGAGATATGAAATCGCATTTCCACATGAATCGTTTGCTTCAAGGAGATGTGGGTTCTGGAAAAACGGTTGTGGCAAGCATTGCCATGTTTGCGGCGGCAACAAGTGGGTTTCAAAGTGCTTTAATGGTGCCAACTGAAATTTTGGCGGAGCAACATGCGGACTCGCTTTTTGAACTACTTGAACCTTTTGGTATTACAGTTGGACTTTTAACAAGCAGTGTAAAAGGTAAGAAAAGACGAGAACTCCTAGCTATGCTTGAGGCAGGGGAGCTTGATGTGTTGATTGGAACCCATGCGCTTATTCAAGACGATGTTGTTTTCAAACGTCTTGGCCTTGTGATAACCGATGAACAACACCGGTTTGGCGTCAACCAGCGCCGCTTTTTGCGTGAAAAAGGTGAATATCCCGATGTGCTTTTCATGACGGCAACTCCAATTCCAAGAACACTTGCTATTACGGCTTTTGGAGAAATGGATGTGTCCATTATCGATGAACTTCCAGCAGGACGAAAGGAAATTGAGACTTTCTGGGTGAAGCACGAAATGCTCGACCGAGTGATTTCGTTTATGGAAAAAGAAATTGAACAAGGTCGTCAAGTTTACGTGATTTGTCCACTCATTGAAGAATCGGAGAAGCTAGATGTGCAAAATGCGGTTGATTTTTACAATATTTTGCTTGGTAAATGGAAAGGAAAATACACACCTGGACTCATGCATGGCAGATTACTTCCAACAGAAAAAGAGGAACTCATGCGCGAGTTTAATGACGGCAAGATTGACTGTTTAGTTTCGACAACAGTTGTTGAGGTTGGGGTCAATGTGCCGAATGCAACGATGATGGTGATTTATGATGCGGACCGGTTTGGTTTGTCACAACTTCATCAGCTTCGTGGACGTGTGGGTCGTGGCAGTCATCAATCTTACTGTATTTTGATTGCAGATCCCAAAACAGAAGTCGGCAAAGAACGCATGACAATTATGACGGAGACAAACGATGGCTTTGCATTAAGTGAGCGCGATTTGGAGCTTCGCGGACCTGGCGACTTTTTCGGGAAAAAGCAAAGCGGCATTCCTGAATTTAAAGTGGCGGATATGGTGCACGATTACCGGGTGCTTGAACTAGCACGTCAAGATGCGGCTAAACTGATTTTTGAAGAAGATTTTATGAATGAACCAAGGTACAAGCAACTGCGAAATCTACTTGAATCATTAGGCGTTTTTAGCGAGGAAAAATTGGACTAAAAACGGAAAAAACTTGCAAGCTGCTCACTTTTTATATAACATATTAGCGTAAACTTAAAAAGCAACCAGATTGGGTGAGGAAATCGATTGGTTTTTCCAATCCCGTTTTTTTAGCTTAAATTTAGTAGTAGGTATTAGGAGCATCAATCAAAAGAGATGAGGAATCCGAATGAAAAAGTATCCGAAGAAGGAGCGACAAGCCAAATTACAGGAAGTCATCGATGCCAATCCATTTATTACAGATGACGAACTAGCGAAGACATTTAACGTCAGCGTACAAACTGTGCGGCTTGATCGCGTTGCTCTTTCGATTCCCGAGCTGCGAGAACGAATCAAACACGTTGCAAGCGAAAATTTCACTGATTCGGTTAAAAGTCTACCACTTGAAGAAGTGATTGGTGAAATTATTGACATCAAGCTGAATGAAAGTGCCATTTCGATTTTTGATGTAAAAGAAGAACATGTTTTCAAACGAAATCATATCGCGCGGGGTCACCATTTGTTTGCACAGGCGAATTCGCTTGCAACAGCGGTTATTCCAAACGAGCTTGCACTGACTACCCAAGCGACGGTCCGTTTTGTTCGTCAAGTCAAACTTAATGAACGAGTGGTTTCAAAAGCACTTGTTCGGAAGCAAACTGGCGAACGGGCAATTACGATTGTAGATGTGCGAAGTTACGTTGGCGATGAAGTCGTTTTAAAAGGCAAGTTTGAAATGTATCATGCCACAGAAAAAGTAAAAAGGACTGACGAAAATGAAAATAGCAATTGATGCCATGGGCGGTGACAATGCACCAAAAGAAATCGTTCTGGGAGTTATGGAAGCCGCTAAGCAATTTAAAGATGTCGAGTTTATTCTATTTGGGAAAGAAGAAGCGATTTTAGAGCATTTAACGGATAAAACGCGTGTCACAATTGTACATACAGATGAAAAAATAGAAAGTGACGATGAACCGGTTCGTGCTGTAAAACGCAAGAAAAATGCATCTATGGTTCTTGCGGCAACGGCGGTTAAAGACGGGGAAGCAGATGCTTGTATTTCTGCTGGAAATACAGGAGCGCTCATGTCGACCGGTTTATTTGTTATTGGGAGAATCAAAGGAATTGAACGTCCAGCGCTTGCACCGACGCTTCCAACGATTAGCGGAAAAGGTTTTGTGATGCTCGATCTCGGGGCAAATTCAGATGCTAAAGCTGAACATTTATTGCAATTTGGCTTGATGGGTTCGATCTATGCGGAAAAAGTGCGGAAAATTGATCGCCCACGCATTGGACTCTTGAATATTGGTACAGAAGAAACCAAGGGAAATGATTTGACAAAAAAAAGCGTTTGAACTGATGAAAGAACAAACGGCTTACCATTTTGTTGGAAATATTGAATCAAGAGATTTACTGATGGATGTAGCGGACGTGGTTGTTACTGACGGCTTCACTGGAAACATGGTTTTAAAAAGCTTAGAAGGAACGGGAGCTGCCTTTTTCTCGATGCTTAAAATGAGCTTGATGAATAGCTTTAAGAATAAACTCGCGGCGGGTGTGCTGAAAAAAAGATTTACTTGCACTCCGAGCTAAAATGGATTACAGCGAATATGGCGGCGCTTGTCTTTTCGGCGTACAAGCTCCTGTGATCAAAGCACACGGCTCATCAAACGCCCACGGGATTTTTACAACTATCCGTCAAGCACGCGATATGATTCAAAAACAAATGGTCGAAACGATAAAATCAGAAATTGACCAAGGGAAATTAGGAGGAGAAACAGTATGAACAAGCTAGCTTTCGTATTTCCTGGCCAAGGTTCTCAAAAAGTGGGAATGGGACAGGATGTGAGCGAGAAATATCCTGAAGCAAAAGCTGTTTTTGACCAAGCAGACGAGAGACTTGGGTTTTCGCTTACAGAATTAATCACAGATGGTCCGCAAGAATTGCTAACAAAATCTGAAAATGCACAACCTGCGCTTGTCGCAACTAGCACTGCAATTTTGAACGTGCTTGAAGGAGCTGGGATTAAAGCTGATTTTGCGATCGGACATAGTCTTGGTGAATACAGCGCATTAGTTGCTGCGAACTTTTTAACAGCAGCAGATGCGGTTTATCTTGTACATGAGCGCGGGAAATTGATGGAAGCGGCGGTTCCTGACGGGGCTGGTGCAATGGCTGCTGTACTTGGATTGGACGCAGAAACGATTGAAAATGTGACGGCTTCGATTGATCTACCTGTTCAAAGTGCAAATTATAATTGCCCAGGGCAAATTGTTATTTCGGGATCAAAAGAAGGCATTGAAAAGGCAACAGAAGCACTCAAAGAAAAAGGAGCAAAACGTGTGATGCCACTCGCTGTTAGTGGACCGTTTCACTCCGAGTTAATGAAGCCAGCAGCTGAAAAGTTTGCTGATGTGCTAAAAACCGTGACGATTCTTGATGGCTCGATTCCTGTTATTAATAACGTCGATGCGGCTCTTTTAACCGATAAGAATGAACTTGAAAGCAAGCTAGTGCGTCAAATTTATTCTCCAGTTCGTTTTGAGCAGTCGATTCGCGAACTAATTCAGCAAGGCGTGGATACTTTCGTTGAAATTGGAGCTGGTAAAGTAACAGCAGGTTTAATCAAAAAAATTGATCGCGATGTGAAAGTTTTTAAATGCATCAGATGTTTCAAGCTTAGAAGAAGTTATTACGGAACTTAAAGGAGGAAACTAAATGGGCAAACTTAGTGGAAAAGTTGCGGTCGTAACGGGCGGATCGCGCGGCATTGGCCGCGAGATAGTGTTAAAACTGGCTGAAGAAGGAGCAAACATCTTTTTTAACTACGGCGGGCGTGCCGACGCTGCAAAAGAAACGCTTGATCTTGTAAGTGAATTTGGCGTAGAAGCTGAAGCTATGAAAGCAGATGTTTCAAGTCCAGAAGATGTTGATGCCTTTTTTAAAGAAGTGGTAAGTCGTTTTGGACAAATTGACATCTTGGTCAATAACGCTGGAATTACTCGTGATAATCTTTTGATGCGCATGAAAGAAGACGAGTGGGATGATGTGATTAACATCAATTTAAAAGGTACTTTCCTTTGCACAAAAGCAGTGAGCCGCACGATGATGAAACAACGTGCTGGAAAAATCTTGAATATGGCTTCAGTGGTTGGGATTGTCGGGAATGCTGGACAAGCTAACTATGTGGCGAGCAAGTCGGGTGTTATCGGACTAACGAAAACAACAGCTCGGGAAATGGCCCCGCGTGGCATTAATGTGAATGCCGTTGCACCAGGATTTATTCAAACCGATATGACAGATGAGCTGGATGAAAAAACAAAAGAAATGATGTTAGATCAAATTCCGCTTCATGCTTACGGAAAGACAGAAGACATTGCAAATGCAGTATTATTCCTTGTTAGTGATGAAGCTAGTTATATTACAGGACAAGTACTTTCTGTTGATGGCGGCATGAACATGTAAATTAACTGTTTACGCGCGGAATGTTTTCTTATATAATACTTGAAGGGAGGTGAAGTTAACCATGACAGAACAAGAAGTATTGGAAAAAGTTACTGATATCGTTGTCGACCGTTTAGGAGTTGAAGCGTCTAAAGTAACTTTGGAAGCTTCCTTCAAAGACGATCTAGGAGCTGATTCTCTAGACGTTGTTGAACTTGTAATGGAACTTGAGGACCAATTTGATATGGAAATCTCTGATGACGACGCTGAAAAACTTTCTACAGTTGGTGACGCAGTGAAGTACATAGAGGCACACCAATAATTTCAGCGAAAAGATAAATGAGGGTGTTAGATTGCTCCCCCCAGCATTTAAGCGAAGGAGAAGCAATTTGGCAGCCTCTTTTTCTACAAAGAAAAGGGTTTATTTTCTAAGCAGCTTTTAAAAAGGAGCTGTTTAGAAAATGAACTTGATAGGAATGGGAGAGGACAAGTTCATGAATAACTGGGATGAATTGCAAGAAAGTGTGGGTTTTACCTTTAAAGATATTACGTTGCTTCAAACAGCGTTTACCCATTCTTCCTATGTCAATGAACATCGTAAAGAACATTTAAAAGACAATGAAAGATTAGAATTTCTAGGAGATGCGGTATTAGAGTTAACCGTATCTGATTATTTATTTAAAAAGTATCCGGATATGGCGGAAGGTCAAATGACGAAAATGCGTGCTGCGATCGTCTGTGAACCATCCCTTGTTGAATTTGCAGACAGCGTTCATTTTTCCAAATATGTTCGACTTGGAAAAGGAGAAGAAAAAGCGGGTGGTAGAAATCGGCCAGCTCTGCTTGCCGATGTTTTTGAAGCTTTTATCGGAGCGCTTTATCTCGATAATGGGCTTGCAAAAGTCATCCAATTTTTAGAACGTATCGTTTTTCCAAAAATCGATACAGGGGTTTTTATGGAAACGGTAGACTACAAAACACAACTTCAAGAAATTGTTCAACGCGATCGCGATGTATTAATCCAATATGACATTTTGGGTGAAAGTGGTCCAGCACATAGTCGCGCATTTGAAGCACAGGTAGTAGTGAATGGACAAGTTCTTGGAAAAGGAACAGGGCGAACGAAAAAACAAGCCGAACAAAATGCAGCGGAGTTTGCAGTTCGGCAGATGATGCATAAGTAGGAACGGAAGGAGAGAAGCAGTTTGCTATTAAAACGACTGGAAATGAATGGATTTAAATCATTTGCAGATAAAGTAGCAATTGATTTTGTTCCTGGCATGACAGCGGTTGTCGGACCGAACGGAAGCGGAAAAAGCAATATCACTGAAGCAATCCGCTGGGTTTTGGGCGAGCAATCTGCAAAGAGCCTTCGTGGTGGGCGAATGGGCGATGTCATTTTTGCTGGAAGCGATTCAAGAAAACCAATTAATTTTGCAGAAGTATCGCTCGTGCTTGCGAATGATGATCGCTACTTGCCGCTTGATTATAGTGAAGTAGTGGTGACAAGACGAATTTACCGAAATGGCGATAGCGAATTTTTGATCAATAAACAAACCTGCCGTTTAAAAGATATTGTGGATTTATTCATGGATTCTGGACTTGGAAGAGAGTCGATGTCCATTATTTCACAAGGGAAAATCGATGAAATTTTAAATAGTAAACCCGAGGAACGGCGCTCTATTTTTGAAGAAGCAGCCGGCGTTTTAAAATACAAAAATCGTAAGAAGCAAGCTGAAAACAAGCTGCTTGAGACGGAAGAAAACTTGAATCGTGTAGAAGACATTTTACACGAACTAGAAGGTCAGCTTGAACCGCTTGAGATTCAAGCTTCGATTGCGAGAGATTATCTTTACCAGCAAGAAGAGCTTGAAAAGTATGAAGTGGGTTTGATTGCGTTTGAACTTGAGACGATTGCTGAAAAACTGGAAGTAAGCCGAACTAAATTTATGGAGAATCAAACGGCTCTCGTTGAAATTAGAAAAGATGTCGCTAGCCTTGAAGGGGACGCTTTCTCGAAAAAAAGAAAAAAATTGCTGAAACAGATGAAACGCTCGAAAAAATGCGGAATGATTTGTTGCATGAAACGGAGCGACTCGAGCAACTGGAAGGGGAACGAAACCTCGTTCTTGAACGGAAAAAACACGGGAGTGAAAATGCGAGCATACAACAGGATACCCTCACGCAAGCGCTTGAGAAAATTACAACGCTTGAAACGGAAAAAGAGAAATTGCTTAACGAAAAACGTGAAAAAGAAGCGGCTTATGAAGTTTCGGTGCGTGAAAAAAATGAGCTTCTTGAAAAGCTTAAGCATTATGATGCGCTGTCTGAGGAAGCCATTGAAAATCAGAAAAGTGATTTGTTTGAGTTGAAATACCAAGAAACGACCATTCGGAATGATATTGGCTACGTTGAACGAGAAATCACGCAACAGGAAGCGAAAACGGCTCGCCTTGAGCATGAAAACCGGGAACATTTGAAAACACGTGAGGATCAAGCTAAGCGAACTGAAAAGATGCGCGCGGAACTTGACGAGATTCATGTGGAAATTGAGGAACAGCTTGTAATTTATCAGGATGTTAAGCAAGTTGTTGAACAGAAAACAAGCGAATTTGAACGAGCGGAGCGAGACCTTTATCGTCATTATGAAAAAGTACAGCAAACAAAGTCGCGTAAAGAGACGCTTGGTGAGTTGGCAGATGACTATGCAGGATTTTTCCAAGGCGTTCGTGAAGTATTAAAGGCAAAAGAAACACTTGGTGGTATTCACGGAGCCCTTGTTGAACTGATTCAAATTCCAGCCGATTACCAGAAAGCGATGGAAATTGCTCTATCGGCAAGTGCGCAACATGTGGTTGTTGAAAGCGACCAAGCTGCACGGGAAGCCATTCAATATTTGAAGAAAACACATGCTGGTCGAGCGACGTTTTTGCCGCTTTCAACGATTCAGCCACGTCATATACCAGAAGCGACACGTAATGCGCTTCGAAATGAACCAGCTTTTGTGAGTCTTGCAAGCGAAGTCGTTTCGTATGATGAAAAATTTGCACCGGTCATTTTAAATGCCCTCGGAACAACGATTCTAGCGAAGGATTTGCGCGGGGCTTCAAGGCTTGCAAAACTTGTGAACTATCGCTTCCGTGTAGTGACGCTAGATGGTGATGTTGTGAACGCGGGAGGCTCAATGACTGGTGGCGCAACGAAGCAGGGGAAATCTTCCATCATCAGTCGAAAAAAACGAACTGGATGAACTGGCTAAAGTACTTGCTTCACTTGAAACAGAAACGACTCAATACGAAGAAACTGTGAAAAAAGCCAAAGAAGTGCTTGCCAATAAACGAAGTGAACTTGAAGAAACCCGCCAAATCGGTGAGAACTTGCGAATGCGCGAACACGAAGTGAAAAGCAAACACGAGCGTGAGTTAGAAGCTTTTGAGCGGATCAATAAACAATTATCACTGTATGATGCTGAAAAAAAAATCTGGCGAAGAAGAAATGAACACACTTTGGAAACGCAAGGAAGAGCTCGCAGAAAATCAATTGCAACTTGGAGAAAAAATCGAAAGCCTTGACCGCAAGATCCAGCAAATGACGGATGAAAGCAAAGCCGCAAGTAGCAGGAAGAAAGCGGATGAAGAAGTTCTTTCCGCCCTCAATGTGAAGATGGCAGCTCAAAAAGAACAGTTACAGACGGCAACAAACGATGTGGAACGCTTAGAAGCTACACTTTTCGAGCAGTATCAAGAAAAGGAAGCTGCAGAATCAAAAATTAAGGCTTTACAAGATAATTTAACGAATGTGTCTACTTCGGTTGAAGAAACTTCTCGTGAAATTGAAAAATTACGCGTTCAAAAAGAAGAAACAGCGCTTAAAATTCAAACGTTAAATGAAGAACGCTCCGCTTTGCAAAGCGAAGTGAAGCAACTAGAAGAAAAACTCACAGAAGAAAACAATAAAGCAAGTTTTTACCTTGAACAGAAAAACCAAGCGGAAATTGAAATTGGTCGTGCAGAAGTTGATGCTAAAAATCGCGAGGATCGCTTGCTTGAAACATACGCGGTTTCAAAAGAAGAGGCGAAAGCGCGTAAAGTTCCTGAAATGCCAGAAGAAGAACTTCGAGGCAAAGTACGTCTTTTGAAGCGTTCGATTGATGAACTTGGCACCGTCAATTTAGGAGCCATTGAGGAATTTGACCGAATTTCAGAACGGTTTGATTTCTTAAAAGGTCAACAAGAGGACTTGTTAAATGCTAAAGAAACGCTATTCCAAGTAATGGGTGAAATGGACGAAGAAGTGAAAAAACGTTTCGGTGAAAGCTTCGAAGCGATCAAACACGAATTTTCTGCAGTATTCCCTGAATTATTCGGAGGCGGAAAAGCTGAACTCGTTCTTCTTAATCCAGAAGACTTGTTAACAACAGGAATTGACATTGTGGCCCAACCGCCAGGGAAAAAATTACAAAATCTCTCGCTTCGTTCAGGCGGGGAGCGTGCTCTAACGGCGATCGCCCTCTTATTCGCGATTATTCGCGTGCGTCCAGTACCGTTTTGTATTCTGGATGAAGTAGAAGCCGCGCTTGATGAAGCCAATGTGGTCCGCTTCAGCCGTTATTTGAAGCAATTTGAACAGTCAACACAATTTATCGTCATCACACATAGAAAAGGTACGATGGAAGAAGCGGATGTGCTGTATGGCGTAACGATGCAAGAATCCGGTGTTTCAAAATTAGTTTCTGTAAGACTAGAAGAAACAGCCGAACTGATCAAATAAAGGAGAACAAACGCTATGACTTTTTTCAAGAAACTAAAAGATAAAATGACAGGGCAACAAAACGAAGAAAAATCTGAGAAATATAAAGAAGGTTTAACGAAAACAAGAAGTAGTTTTTCCGGGAAGCTAAATGAAATTATGGCTCGTTATCGTAAAGTGGATGAAGACTTCTTTGAAGACGTTGAAGAAGCCCTTATCGGTGCTGATGTCGGCTTTGAAACGGTGATGGACTTAATTGACGAACTCAAGCAAGAAGTCAAATTGCGAAATATTAGCGATCCAAAAGAAGTAGAGGGCGTCATTGTAGAGAAGCTTGTGGCCATTTACGAAGGTGCAGGCGATGCTGAACCTGCATTAAATATTCAAGAAAATGGGCTTACGGTTATCTTATTTGTTGGTGTAAATGGTGTTGGGAAGACAACGACAATTGGCAAACTCGCGCACCAGTTTAAATCTGAAGGAAAAAAAGTCGTTTTAGCGGCTGGCGATACTTTCCGAGCGGGGGCAATTGATCAACTAGAAGTGTGGAGTGAAAGAGCTGGCGTGGACATCATCAAACATGCAGAAGGTGGCGATCCGGCTGCGGTTGTTTTTGATGCCGTTCAATCAGCTAAAGCAAAAGGCGCCGATATTCTGCTTTGTGATACAGCTGGACGCTTGCAAAACAAAGTGAATTTGATGAATGAGCTTGAAAAAGTGAAACGTGTAATCGCACGCGAGATTCCAGATGCTCCGCATGAAGTGCTGCTTGTTTTAGATGCGACAACGGGGCAAAATGCTTTTGTCCAAGCCAAACAATTTAAAGAAGCGACAGACGTTTCAGGGATTGTACTTACAAAACTTGATGGAACTGCTAAAGGTGGGATCGTGATCGCGATTCGGAATGAATTAGAAATTCCAGTAAAATTTGTCGGTCTCGGTGAAAAAATAGATGATCTCGAACCATTTGATGCAACCGATTATGTTTATGGATTGTTCGCTGATTTGATTGATCAAAAAGCAGAAAAATAATAAAAGGACTAGAACAAAAGGGAAGCAGCGTTTCTCAAGATGTTCTAGTCCTTTTCTGGTTGACATTCTTTGACTAAACACGTAATCTAGAACAAGGAAGAGGTGTTTCGTTTGTTTGATAAGACTACCCGAATGAACATGCTATTTGATTTTTACGAAGGTTTGTTAACGGAAAAGCAAAAAGCTTATCTTTCTCTTTATTATTTGGATGATTTTTCACTTGGAGAAATCGCTGAAGAATTTGAAGTTAGCAGGCAAGCCGTGTATGATAACATCAAACGGACAGAAGAAAGCCTTGAAAACTATGAAGAAAAGCTAGGAATGTTAAAAAAATATATCGAACGTGAACAAGTGCTTCATAAACTCGAAGAAGCATACTTGAAAGCAGGTTTACAAGATGCAGAAGTAGAAGCCTTGTTTAACGAGTTGAAATTGATTGATTAGGGGGCCGATTTTATGGCATTTGAAGGATTAGCTGGAAGACTTCAGGAAACAATGAATAAAATTCGCGGCAAAGGAAAAGTGACGGAAGCTGACGTAAAAGAAATGATGCGCGAAGTCCGACTTGCTCTTCTTGAAGCCGATGTAAACTTTAAAGTAGTAAAAAGCTTCATCAAAACGGTTAGTGAACGGGCAGTGGGTTCTGATGTAATGAAGAGTTTAACGCCTGGACAGCAAGTCATTAAAATCGTACAGGAAGAACTTACGAATTTGATGGGCGGTGAAGAAAGTAAAATTGAAGTAGCCGATAAGCCACCGACTGTCGTGATGATGGTTGGTTTGCAAGGGGCAGGTAAAACCACAACAACTGGGAAACTTGCGAATTTGTTACGGAAAAAATATAATCGTAAACCCTTACTTGTTGCAGCCGACGTCTATCGTCCTGCAGCGATCAAGCAGTTAGAAACACTAGGTAAGCAGTTAAATATGCCCGTTTTCTCTCTTGGCGATCAAGTAAGTCCAGTTGAGATTGCTAAACAAGCCATTGAAAAAGCAAAAGAAGAGCACCTTGACTACGTACTAATCGATACGGCTGGGCGACTCCATGTGGATGAAGAACTAATGGATGAGCTCAAGAAGGTAAAGGAAGTGGCTTCCCCTTCCGAAATTTTGCTAGTCGTGGATTCCATGACAGGGCAAGATGCGGTCAATGTGGCAGAAAGCTTCAATGAACAGTTGGGCTTAACTGGCGTTGTCTTAACAAAACTTGATGGTGATACACGTGGTGGGGCCGCTCTATCTATTCGTTCTGTGACTGGAAAACCCATCAAATTTGTTGGTACAGGCGAAAAAATGGAAGCCCTCGAAAGTTTCCATCCAGACCGGATGGCTTCGCGAATTCTTGGAATGGGGGATGTCTTGTCTCTCATTGAAAAGGCGCAAACAGACGTTGACCAAGAAAAGATGCGCGAAATGGAGCAAAAAATTCGTGAAAATTCGATGACGTTCGATGATTTTCTCGATCAGTTGCAGCAAGTGAAGCAAATGGGGCCGCTTGATGAGCTTCTCAAGATGATTCCTGGTGCAAATAAAATGAAGGGCATGGATAACCTTCAAATGGACGATAAGCAGCTTGGACACATTGAGGCGATTATTAAATCTATGACAAAAATGGAAAAGGATAATCCGGATATCATCAATGCTAATCGTCGGAAGCGTATTGCACGAGGAAGTGGTCGACCTATTCAAGAAGTCAATCGTTTGCTCAAGCAATTCAATGAAATGAAGAAAATGATGAAACAAATGTCAGGTGGTACGGGCGGAAAAGGAAAGAAGAAAAATCCATTCGGCAATTTCAAATTGCCATTTTAACAACTAGAAAGACGAAGCTACCCAAGCTTCGTTTTTCTTTTGAAGAAAAAATTCAGTCTGTAAAGAAAAAAACACTTTACAAACAAATCCTTTACTGGTAATATATATACTTGTGTAAGACTTTATGGAGGTGTAATTAAAAATGGCAGTTAAAATTCGTTTAAAACGCATGGGTTCAAATAAGAAACCTTTTTACCGTATCGTAGTTGCTGATTCACGTTTTCCACGTGACGGCCGTTCGATCGAAACACTTGGAACTTACAATCCGCTTGTAGATCCAGCAGAAGTTAAAATTGATGAAGAATCTGTTTTGAAATGGATGCATAATGGTGCAAAACCTTCAGACACAGTTCGTCACTTGTTGTCTGACAAAGGAATCATGGAAAAATTCCATAATCAAAAACTTGGGAAATAAGGGAGGCTAGTTGCGAATGGAAGATTTAATTCTCGCCATCGTTAAGCCGCTTGTTGACCATCCGGATGACGTTTCGCTCCACGCTGAGGAAACAGACTCCACTTACTTTTATCAATTGTCCGTGAATAAAGAAGATATGGGACGAGTGATCGGGAAGCAAGGGCGTATTGCCAAAGCTATTCGAACACTAGTTTATGCAGCTGGTCAGAAAGCTGACAAAAAAAGTTCGTCTTGAAATCATCGACTAAATTCACAAAAAAGCTACTTTTCTTCTAAACATTTAGAAGAAAAGTAGCTTTTTATTTTATAGCGGGGCATCGCTCAAATTCCATTCAATTACATTTTGATAAACTTGATTGGCTTTTGCTTTGCCAGGTGGAATCTTGAGAAAGAGGCCTTGATTTTTATCCCAAAAGACGTCATAGAAATCTGCAGAACTGCTCTTCCCTTTAAAGACAAGCGTAGAAGCCTTCTCACCAATGATTTGTTCCTTTGCGGTCGCAGTAGCACCTTTGAAGACTAAGATATTGGATAAAAGGTCATTTTGTTTAGTTACAAAAGGTGAAAGTTGTTTCGCTGTAACTTGCCAATTGTTATTCCAAACGTTGCTGCGTCGCCTAGTGTCTTCTACTACGATTTTCCAGTCTGGATCTTCACGAGGGAGCTCAGTTGTGAAATTTTTGATCCAACCATTTTTAAAAGCGAGTGTACTAGGCACCTGATGGAACTGCAAAGAGCCCGAATAAATAGGCCCAAAAGCAAGTGGAGTTGGACTTTTTAGAGTAAGTTGATCTCCATTATAATCTATTCCTGTCATACTAGGTGTACTACTTAATTTCGTGCCCACAATATGCGCGGCATCCGTCGGGTCTACTTTTACGTTAAATTTTAAAGTAAGAGGATTATCTGGCGTGAGCTTCAACCAATTTTGGTCAAAATTTCGACTATCGATGGTTATTGTTCGCGATTTAGCATCATAAAGTGAAGGCCAAGATACTTGCTTACTCGCTCCTTTTGGCCCCGTCAAAGTAACGGAATCGCTTAATTTCATGGGTTCCACTCCAGTGGGAAGCGGAATGAGCCACTTAGCTTCTCCCGGTCGGAATCCAGAATTACTAGTCGGGTTCTGCAATTGATATTGAAGCATCAATGTGTCTCCAAGTAAAATTCTTTGATCTTCCGGTGTAGCAGACTGATTATTTACTGTAAGCGAAAATTTTGCGGTTGGGGCTGGAAGGGCAGAAACTGTAACAGTAGCTTTTTTGGATACATCTTGATTTTGATAAGTAATAGTATATTTTCCCAATTGGTGTGTATTAACCTTTCCAGTACTCTGAATTTTTTGAGAATCAAATGGAACTATAGAGCCATCTGGATTTTTTGCGGAAATGAAGTTATCTGCGGGAGTCCAAGATTGTCCAATTTTTATGTTAGAATCCTTAACTACTAAATCAGTTTGATTGAGTAAAACTGTGTTTTTTACCACATTAGATTGAACGCTATCCGTATTTTCGGCTGAAAGGGTTGCTTGATTGGTTACAATAGAGCTTGGAGGAGTATCGCCTTTCACTTTCACTTTAAAACTAATAAGCCCTTGGTGGTTTTTGCTAATAATTCCAGGAAGAGAATCTTTAGAAGCAACTTCCATGCCAGAAAACAATGGGCTCATCCCGTCACTATCTTTTATACTCTTTCCGTTTAAAAGAGTACTATTGGGCACGTATTCTGTACCAGTGGGAAGTGATGCAGTTAACCTGGAATGACTCGAAGCAAGGTTCCCTAAATTATTAATAGTCATGACATATTCAATTTCTTTTCTTTGATAAACGTCTGTTCCTGATGTAGGAATAGATTGCATTGAAAGAGTAAGACGGGTATTAAAGTAAGGATAAAATGGAGAGGCAAGATCATAAGTCCCATAGTTGCCGAGTTTAGCACCTACGAGGCTCACTTCACCAGTAGCCATATTAACCTTTGAAAAGGTTCCTCTCCCGTAAACTCCACTGCCTAGCAACATATCTCCATTTGATAAGAAAGCAATACCACTATAGCCATAATTTGCATCCACAACGAAAGGAATTTTTAACTGAAGTGTTTTTAAAACCTTCGCATTTTGAATATCTATTTTTTGCAGATACTGATCTGTTAAAACTCCATTTACTTTTTTGTAAGAAACTTTCCAGAGAGTGCCATCCCCATCAAATGCCATATCTCCAGTCATTGTGAGTTTATTTTTGTCTTCAGGTGCAAGAAAAGAAATATTTTTTACTTGAATTAATTTTTTTTGTTTTGACATCGACTGAAACTAGTTGGGGAATGTTGTCCGAGTTAGTAATAATTGCTACATAAATACCATTTTTAGACGTTCCACCACCAACAAATAATTTACAAGGAGTATTACCAACACTTGTTTGTATATAGGAGCCGTCTCCTTTAATTTCATATAAAGTGAATTTAGACCCAGCATGCCCTAATGCATAGAGTTTATTATTATACCAACCTAATTGATTGTTCAATCCTTTGATAGGAACCTCGCCGTTTAGCACAATTCTATTTTGAATGAGTGCTTGATTGTCAAAAGCTTGAAGATAGCCATTGCTAATAGAATAAATATCTGGTAGAGATAAATCAAGTGGCTTCGTACTCATAGCATTAAATGTGGAGTCTACTTCTTTAGTGTCGTCATTAGTTTGTTCGGGTTGAACTTTAATTGTTATAGGACTAGATTCTACCTTTTTATCTACCCGTGTAGCAAAGAGTTTTACTGGAAATTGACCTGCTTTTTTTTGATTTCAGATAGAGAGTAGCTGTTTTTTTTAGCATTCTGTTGCTTCCAGTCAATAACTAATTGATGATTTGATTTATCATAGGTAATCGCAGCTTGATTATTATCAACTGTTATGTATTCAAATGATTCAGGCAAAGGTAGATAAATTTTTTGTTCATTAGGATTTGTATCAGTAATTTGAAGAGGAAAGGCCTCTCCTTGAGAAACACTGGATTCTGGCAATACTAGTTTTAAGTCATCAACCTGTCCATTTTCCGCGAATAGATGGGGAATAAAAAATAAACCTATGCTGAAGATCAACAAGATTGGAAGTAGTTTTAGCCAAGTCTTTGCTGTCAAAATTATCTCCTCCGTTTTTGTTAATTTACAAGTTTAGTATAATCATTTCAAAACGAATAGAAATGTAACTAAGTTACACAAAATGGATGAATTGTTGACGAAAAATAAAAGATGAAAATGATACTTGCTACTTAACGGCTTCATGAGCTTAGGCAAGTCGGGAGCCTTTTTGGTGGAAATAAGTTACAATAATGAATGAATTGAATAGGGGGTAATAAAATGAAACCTGTTATAGGAATCACTGGAAATGCACTTTTTTAAAGGAGCCGATATTTTTTATGGCCATCGCGTAACCTATACACAGCAAAGATATGTGGAAGCCATTCAAAAAGTAGGAGGCTTACCACTTGTTATCCCAATCAGCGATCCTGAAAGTGCAAAGCAAGCAATGGGAATGGTTGACGGACTTTTGATGACAGGTGGACAAGACATTACGCCACAGCTTTACGGAGAAGAACCTCTCCCAGAAATTGGTAATTATTTCCCACCGCGAGATCAGTCAGAAATCGCTTTAGTGGATGAAGCGATGCATCTTGGAAAGCCTATTTTAGCCATTTGTCGCGGTATGCAACTTGTTAATGTTGCCCTCGGTGGCTCCCTTTATCAAGACGGGTCACATGTTAAAGCGCCCGATCTGTTGCAACATTTGCAAAATGTGGATGAACAGCTTGGTTCACACACGATTGATATTCATCCTGAAAGTATGCTTGCTAGTGTGCATTCGGTTGAAAAACGTGTGAATAGCTTGCATCACCAATATATCAAGCGAGTAGCCGAAAAACTTGAAGTCACAAGTCGAAGCAAAGATGGTATGATTGAATCCGTTGAAGGAAAAAATACAGGGAACTGGCTTCTTGGTGTGCAGTGGCACCCGGAATTGATGTATAGCAAAGATCCAGAAAGTGAAGCCTTGTTTGCCCTTTTTGTCGAAGAAACGAAGAAGAACCAAGTAAAAAGATGAGCGTAAAAATAGCTTGTCTTTTTCCATGAAAACGAGGAGGTAGACTTAAAAATGAAAAAAATTTTTTACTAGCCTTTCTCCTAATGCCTGCTGTCTATTTGTTCGTCCTTGCCGGATTGATGTATCTCGGTTCACGAAAAAAACCAAGCAGTCATCCAGATACACTGCTTGTTCTTGGCGCAAAAGTAAAAGGCAAGCCTGCTTATCCAAGTCAAATGCTAAAAGAACGTCTAGATCATGCAGTCCACGTGCATAAACGCTATCCGGAAAGCCAGATTATCGTGAGTGGTGGACAAGGACCAGATGAAAGCGAGCCAGAAGCAGTCGTCATGAAGCGATACCTCATAGCACAAGGCATTCCAAGTACGTGCATCCGCACGGAAGTAAAATCAAGTCGAACAAAAGAAAACCTGTTGTTTTCACAAAAAAGATTTGGATTTAACGATCTTGTGATTATTACGAGTGATTATCATATGTTTCGAGCGTTGTTTCTTGCAAAACGATTGCATATTCGTGCTTCTGGTAGTGCGGCAAAATCGAAGTCACGCAAACGCTATAAAAACTATTTGAAAGAATTGCTAGCCATCAGTCATGCTTTTTTATGTGACTAATAAAAAAGCTTTGTAATCCCGTATGGAACTGATAGAATATAGATATAAACTCATGTTCGTGGGAGGGAAACTATGCAAATCGTTCAGAAAATCACGGTGAAGCAAGTGTTAACTGAAAAAAGTCGTGCTGAGTTACTCACTTATTATAGCGAACAGCGTAAATTGCTTGAAAAGGAACGCGAACAGCTTTTGTTTGAGCAAAAGAAAGTAGAGCATAAAAATAGGTATCAAAAAGAGCAAGTGAGCGATTACTTTGAGCAGGAAATGCAGGTGCGCAAAGGAAAAAATAAAACTGGTTGATTTCCAGATGGAACAACTTGAAATTCTTCCGCTTGGAAGTGAAATTCGCGAACGTGAAATGGAAGCGATCCTTGAAATTTCAGTTGGTGACAGATGGGATGAATCTTTTTTTGATAAGACGATTGTTGTAACAGACGGCATCGTGACAGAGATACGATAGAGGTGGACTATGGAAAAAATGTATAATGTAGGAAAAATTGTTAATACACATGGTTTGATGGGAGAAGTCCGTGTTATCTCACGAACAGACTTTAAAGAAGCACGCTACGAGCCGGGAAGCCAGTTATTTTTATTCCGAAAAAATGAAAAAGAACCGGTTACATTGATTGTCAAATCACATCGAACGCATAAAAACTTTGATTTGTTGACTTTTGAAGGCTACAACGGGATTAATCAAGTGGAAAACATGAAGGAAGGTTTACTAAAAGTTTCGGAGAAAGATTTGGATGAGCTTGAGGAGAACGCCTTTTATTTTCATGAGATTATCGGTTGTACAGTTTATAAAACGGACGGCACAGAATTAGGGAAGATCACAGAAATTCTCACACCTGGAGCGAATGATGTATGGGTCGTGAAGCAAGAAAAAGGAAAGGAACTCCTTATTCCATATATTGCAGATGTTGTGAAGGATGTAGACGTTCAGAAAAAGGAAATTGTGATTGAACCGATGGAGGGGCTACTTGACTGATGAAAATTGATATTTTATCGATCTTCCCTGAGATGTTTAGAGGAGTTTTATCGGAATCGATTGTAAAGAAAGCCATCGAAAAGCAAATTGTTGATATTCAGGTAACGGATTTCAGGCAATTTGCAGAAGGAAAGCATCAAGTTGTTGATGATTATCCTTATGGCGGCGGAGCTGGGATGCTCTTAAAAGCGCAACCACTTTTTGATGCGGTAGAAGCTGTCAAATCACAAGAGAAGGCACCGCGCGTAATTTTGATGGATCCAGCAGGAAAACCATTCAATCAAAAATTGGCGGAAGAACTGGCAAAAGAAGAGCAGTTAATTTTTATTTGTGGACATTATGAAGGATATGACGAACGCATTCGTGAGCATCTTGTGACGGATGAAGTTTCCCTTGGAGATTACATTTTAACAGGCGGTGAAATTGGAGCAATGGCGATGACCGATAGCATTGTTCGTTTGCTTCCAGGAGCGCTTGGTAATGCGAGCTCTGCAGTTCATGATTCCTTTTCAAGTGGTTTACTAGAACATCCGCATTATACAAGACCAGCTGAATTTCGCGGGATGAAAGTGCCGGATGTACTTCTTAGCGGCAATCATGCAGAAATTGAAAAGTGGCGCCAAAAAGAATCTTTAAAGCGCACTTTGATACGACGTCCGGATTTGCTTGAGGACTACCCGCTTGGTAAAGAAGAAGCAACATGGCTTGAAGAGTTAAAAAAAAGAAATAGAAAAGACAGAATCCTAGTTTCTTGCAAGAAAAAGCCCTTTACAGACAAACGAGATTGTGGTAACCTATATGAGTGTCTGGAGTAATCCAGAATGAAAACGATATTCCGCTTCGTTCATTATAAACGTAAGAATATTTGGTTGGAGGAGAGAATAAGATGAATAAACTTATCGAAGAAATTACTAAAGATCAGTTAAAAACTGATATCCCAGCTTTCCGTCCCGGTGACACAGTTCGTGTTCATGCGAAAGTTGTCGAAGGTACGCGCGAACGTATCCAAATTTTCGAAGGTGTTGTTATCAAACGCCGCGGATCTGGAATCAGCGAAACATTTACAGTTCGCAAAATTTCTTACGGTGTAGGCGTGGAACGTACATATCCTGTACATACTCCGCGTATTGCTAAACTTGAAGTGACTCGTCGCGGTAAAGTTCGCCGTGCGAAACTTTACTACTTGCGTAACCTACGCGGTAAAGCGGCTCGTATTAAAGAAATTCGTTAAGCTTAAAACCCTTGAGAAATCAAGGGTTTTTGCTTGCTCTAAAATTTGATTAGATTTCTAAAAAAAGGGAAAATTTTTATAAACGTTCAATGTTTTCCCCTTTTAGTAACGTGTAAGTAAATTTATTCAGCCGTTTCACTGCTTTTGTATTCAACTCGAGTTTGTACGACGCCGTTTTTTAATGGAACACTAAGGAATAAACTTGTTTTTTACACAGCTAAGCTTTATGATAGAGGCAAGAGAGAGTCGGAATTAAATCAAAAAGGAACCATCAGAATGGAAGTTCTGCTAGGAACGAGTACTGCGATTACGAAACAATGGAAAAACTTCCGAGGTTTTAGAGGTATGTTATTTTGAATGGTTCCAAAACTTTTTGAGCCTCTGCTGAACTCGGAAATGTGTTTTAGAGGTATGTTATTTTGAATGGTTCCAAAACGTCTTGATTGCTGTTGTCAACCTTCCCCCGGTTTTAGAGGTATGTTATTTTGAATGGTTCCAAAACCTTGTCCTTTCGGGCAAGGTTTTTTAATGTTTAAAAGATGAAAGTTAAGATCAATAAAAATCTAATATTCAAATTAACATCCTAAAAAATATAAAATCTAATGATTTTTAGTCATTCGCGATGATAATCAGACATTTCATTACTTTTCTCCCTTTTCAGAATATTTTTGTGCTATACTTTTTTTGCAACAAATATCAAACAACGAAAAGAGGAATGAACATGAAAAAATATTTTGTTGTAGTATTAACTGTTTTTTTGATTTTTGGAAGTATAGTCCCAGCTACATCATTTGCATCAAGTGGGGAAGCTGTTATAACATCAGCAGATGAAAGTCAATCAATAGGCAGTGATTTGAAGGTTATACAACCAGCAGGAGAAATTGTACTGTTTTCAAATCAGACAATGGCTGGAGGGTCTAAGTACAGTCTTGTGTCTAGGAACGTTGTTAATTTAAATCATAGTGGAACGAACTTAGGATATAGAGCACTTGTAGCTGGTGGTCTAGCGTCTGTTCCGATGGGAAATGCTGTTGCTAGAGCAATAGGAACGACTTTTTTTTAGTGGATTGGTTAAGACTTATAAGTATATGAGACAATCAATTTATAAGAGATCAGATAAAAACTATCATTATTATAAAGTCATTGATGAATTTACAAACAATAAGAAGTCTTGGAAGGGTCCCGTTAAAATTAGTTATCAAAAAGTTAGGAAGTAATGACTAATTAGGAGTTGTTGACATTGAATTATAAAAAGTGGATAGGATATATACTTTTCTTTATAGTCATTTTTACATTAGGAACAAAGCTACTTAAAAACTTTGAAGTTAGCAATCTGATTATTTCTACATTCATATATTCTATTGCAATCATTCCAAGTGTCAAAAAAAAGAAGAAGGAGACAAAGTATTGATAAAGTGGACTGGCTCTCCCAATATTATTTTTTCGAAGAGCAAAAAATAAAAGAACAGTTGCTTATGGATGAATTATCTTAGGTATAAAAATTTGATATGACAGTATTTTGATAAATGATTGAAACACCTGATATGTCTAGGAATATTTGTGTGATTAAACGGCTAATCCTTTGAGCTAAAAAGCCTTGAGAAATTAAGGCTTTTTGTTTGTTCTACATTATTGAATTTAAATCTATTGGAAAGATAAGGGAATAAAGCTTTTATCAATAGTTAATATTTTTTTCGCTGTCCGTTTTGGAACATATAGTTAATTTGCTCAATTATTTTACTGTTTTCGTACCCAATCGATTTTGTATTACGTAGTCTTTTTATGAAATATATTAAGGAATAAACTTGTTTTTTACACAGCTAAGATTTATGATAAGGATAAGAGAAATTGGAATTTAATCAAAAAATGAACCATCAGAATGGAAGTTCTGCTAGGAACGAGTGCTGCGATTACGAAGCCTTGAGAAGTTCTCCGAGGTTTTAGAGGTATGTTATTCTGACTGGTTCCAAAACATACGGTTTATTAGCTAATAATAACTAGTAGTTTTAGAGGTATGTTATTCTGACTGGTTCCAAAAGAGGAGTCAGGTGGGTCTCACCAAAAGGGTGAGGCTTTTTTGTATAGGTTTCACTAAAAAGTTCATAAATTCGACACAATTTCTTTTTGGAAATATGCTATATTATATTTATTAGAAAATAACACAGAAAGAGGAGATGAATGTTATGTCTGGACAAATCAGAATGACCCCAGCAGAATTGCGTGACCGTGCGAAAACCTACGGAACAAGCGCACGAGATATCGAGCAAATGCTACAACGCTTATCTCAATTACAAGAACAACTTCGGAGCGAATGGGAAGGACAAGCCTTCGCACGCTTTGATGACCAGTTCAATCAGTTAAAACCAAAAGTAACGGAATTTGCGAACTTGATGGACCAAATTGAACAACAACTTCAAAAAACAGCCAGCGCTGTGGAAGAACAAGACCAACAACTTTCTCAAAACTTTGGATTTTAAGAATGATAAGGAAGGTGGTATGCGGTGCATATCATCTTTTTTTAAGAGGAGTTAGGAAGATGAGCCAAGAAATTAAAAATAACTCAGATATCGCCAAGGCTTTTGCCGATCATTTTCAGGAACAAACGGATATGGAATTCAAACCCGTCGTTCAAATTGATTATTCAAATAGTCCGGCTGTGAAAGATATCAAAAAAAATTTTAAAGCATTCAGAAGCGATTGTGAAAAAGTTTTCGACACACGTTCAAAAAGATAGTCAAACCATCCAAAACATCAGTGATGCACTCGAAAAGACGGATGCAAGTGAGGCAAAAAAATATGGGGGATAACGGGATAGCGGACCACGTACTTCGACTCAAGAAAGAGCTGACGCAAAAAAAACGAGGAATTATCAGATATCGAAAAGGAAGCGCGTGAAATCGATCAACTCTCGGAAGAACTTACAGATTGGACAAGAAAAGAACGGCAGTTAAGAGAGGAAGTTCTTTTCTTTAGTGAGGGAACGCGAGCGAGAAAAATGGAAGAACAACGCATGGAGCAGTTATACCACGAAGAATTAGGGCATCGGTATCTTTTTCAGGATATGAAAGAGAGTTACGAGGCATATATTCAAAAATTAAAACAAGAAGTTTCCATGCTTGAAAACGAGTACCAAATAGCTCAAAAGAATGAAATGAGTGATGATTATGCCAAGGATAAGTAAAAGTGAACTGTCCTCTACAAAAGAGATGACACAAAATGCTAGACTCGAGATTTTACATAAATTTGGGAAATTTGAAACGGAAGTGAAAGAGTTTGAAGGAACCCACAAGTTAAAAGGAAAGAGTTGGGACTCAGCCAAACAACATTTCGGTGAATACCTTCCGATTTCAGACGGTATTTTTAATGCCCTCGCCGATTTTGGAGAACATTTTGAACAGTACCTCGCTGCTTTTGAGAGCGAAGTAGGGTCTCCTAAAAACAAATTAGATACAGCCGATTTAGAGGATTTGAATGATCGGTTAAAAACCGTTAAAGCTTCGAAAGCGCAAGTGCTTGAGTTGATGAAAAGTAAAATTACGCAATCGTATGTGGCAAGTGGTTATTCTGGTTCCGTTGGGCAGAGTTTTGACAATGCCATGGAAGATATTAATAAAGATATTCAAGTTTTAGAAGATTATCGGCGTTTTGAATCGAGTCATGCTTCTGATTTCTCAGCAGTCAGTGAAACATGGGACAATATTGATACCTACCTTGATCGCTTGAAAAAAGATGGGGGATACGATGCTTCTTCTCACACATATCAATCGGTTGACTTTAGTCAAGAAAAGTTTTATAAAGAACTAAGTAGTTATAATGCGAGTCAAAAGGATCATTATGAAGTGCAACGCATCGCCGTCAAAACGGATCACGGCTATACCTATGAGTATCGTCTGTATAAAAATGGGCTTTATGACCCTGAAGCTACTGATAAGTTTAATCAATTGCAGAAAAAAGCAGAAATGGACCAAGCGAAAGATTTCTTTAAAGAGGTCGTAGGGATCAATGATTATATCCGAATGGTAGACGGGATAGACCCTTTAACAGGCAAAAAGATCACCCATAATGAACAAGCCGTTTCATCATTGATGTTCCTTCTAACGGTTGTTTCGGAAGCGACAGCTTTGAAAATCTTGAAGAATATGAAAAACGGGAAAAAAATCTTGAAAGATGTCGAGCTAAGCCAGCTTAAAACGCCTGATAAAATGGTTGAAGGAAAAGTTGGTAAGAAAGTTAGTGGGGCTGATGACATATTTAAGAAAACTCCTGAAATTGAAAAACACTTAAAATATACAGACTCTAGTGTTCCTAGAAAACGAGGAATTGGTGGAGCACATAACAGTGAAGAGTTCTTTAAAAATGATGTTAAAGTTATAAAGCAAACATCAACAGATGTTCCAGGAGTGAGTGTTGTAGAATATCAAATTCCAGAGCTAGATGCAAAAGGATTGCCCACTGGTAATTACAAGAAAACTATTTTTAAAAAAATCAATATATGATCCCTCAATTATTCCAGATGATGAATATATAAAACGAGGTTTAGAGGCAGCCAACGATGCTATAAAAAATAATAATGGTAGTATGCCTAGAGAATGGGTAGGAAAAGATAGTTCTGGTAAATCATGGAGAGGATTTTTTAAAGATGGTAAAATCGATACCTTTTTCCCAGATTAATTAAGGAGTGGATAACAGTTGAAAGAAAGAATTAAAGAGAATCAACTAATAAGTGAAAGTCACTTTCCTGTGAAAATTATATTTAATGAAATAGAAAACGAACGATTTCTTGATATTATTAAGGTTGTGTGTAAAGGAGAGGGTTTTGGAGTAGAGGCAGGTACTTGCTTGTTTCCAAATGATTTAGATGCCTATGATATTGCACAGGGAAATGGATTTGTTGGTGTTGAATTTGGATTGTACAGTGGAGAAGAGGTAGTAATCACATATAATGAATTTTATTTCTATTTAGAGATTATTTGCAAGTCATATTTAATTGATTTTCCAGAGGAAAAAGAAATTATTAAAGAAAAATTAGAGGACTATAGAGAACTATATAGTATAAAATAAAAAGGCACTTTATCACAAGACTGGTAATCAAGTGATAGGGCCTTTATAGTAAGGAGTAATCTTAATCTCACTAATCAAGTTGTCAATAACTAATAAAAAAAAACTGTAGAAGTTTTGATAAACTAAGAAATATCAAAATCCCTTAACTGTCCCTATTGTGATTGAATAATAAAAAGTATAAGCATAACAAGATAAAGACCTGCTTTTCTTTGTCAGGTCTTTTTTTTGTGGTACTATTATATTTTTGCGAAATAGAAAACAACTAAAAAAAGAAATGGAACTAATAGTGTGGAAGAAAGACAAGGATATTTAAACAAGGGTTTAGCTTCCATTTTTATGTCGAATCAATAAAGAATAAACTTGTTTTTTATACAGCTAAGCTTTATGATAAAGATAAGAGAAAATCGGAATTTAATCAAAAAAGAACCATCAAAATGGAAGTTCTGCTAGGAACGAGTGCCGCGATTACGAAACCTTGAAAAGTCCTCCGAGGTTTTAGAGGTATGTTATTTTGAATGGTTCCAAAACAAAAAATGAACAACACTATTCAAGCTATCAGTTTTAGAGGTATGTTATTTTGAATGGTTCCAAAACACTACAACACGACGGAGACTTGAACAGCGCGTTTTAGAGGTATGTTATTTTGAATGGTTCCAAAACTTTTTCTACATCAAAACGTTCCTCTGTTAAGTTTTAGAGGTATGTTATTTTGAATGGTTCCAAAACCTTATCCTTTCGGGTAGGGTTTTTTCCTGTCTAAAATTACCACAGATAGAAATTTAATATTCTTGCTAAAATCCGAAAAACATAAAATCTATTGACCTCTAGTTGTTTACGATGCGCAGTAGATAGAAATAATCAAGGAGATTCTCTGTCATATTTATTGCGAACAGTTAACAAAAAAAAGAATCGGCTAGAGCTCTGACAAATGTCAGGGCTTTTTTTATATAAAAAGAGGGAGAAATGAAACGGTGGGTGATGACTGAATGGCTTTAAATAGGGCTACTACTTCCGTTTCAATTCGCGACTAGTTCATTTTTACTTGTTATGATAGGAACTATGCTACAAGTTTCGGTACAACAATAAAAACTTTTGCTTATGGATTTGTACCAAAGACATCGTGATGTGAAAACGTTTTCTTAATATAATGAAAGTAGGAGGTAATCGAAGATGTCGCGCTACAAGTTAAGCAAACTTATTCCAGCGAATCATATGCACATGGAGGAGGCTATCGCGTTAACCGGATTATCTGAAGAAAAATTAGTTTTCTTTTTGAAGGAATTTAATCACTATCTTCCCAAATCTTTGTTCAGTCAAAGTGAAGGTACGATCAGCATTTCGGAAGAAGCAAAAGCTTATTTTCCCGACTTCTTGGTGCAATTAAATGAACGACCGCTTTATTTTGACGAAAAAGAGCGCATCAGGCTGATTTATTTGATGACCTTTTCTCGCTATCACGAGTTGTCGGTGTTTTATTATCAAAGCGTTCTGAAAGTTAGTAAGAACACGATTTTATCTGATATCAAAAAATTGCGGGAACTTCTCACTAAGACAGAAATCAAACTTTTGTATGACCGCAAACAAGGCTTTTTCTTGGCGGGAGAGGAATGGGCCATTCGAAAGCAGGCGTTTCGCTGGGTGAATGCTCTAATCGAACGCCCAGAATTGAAGTGGCTATTATTTGATTGGATTCACCAACATGACTTTTTAGCTTATTCAAAAGTGCGAGAAAGGCTAGAACAGGAGACGGAGCTTCGTACAATTAGTATGATACCAAGCCGCCTAGAAGGACTTTACATGCTGATCTGCCTTTTAAAAGAACGAAGCGGTAAAGAAAAGATCGAGTTGCCAGAAAATCATGTCAAACGAATCAAACAAACCGCTGTCTATCAGATGGCTTCTCAGTTAGAGGAGGCGAAAAACGAAGACGAAACACTCTTTCTAACCGTGCTTCTCCTTACGCTTACGCAAGGTCGGCTTGAAGAATCCGTTTTTGATTTTTTGCTCGAGTGTGCGAACGCTATGCTCCAAGAACTAGAAAGACGTGCCGCTGTTCACTTTGAAGAATATCGCAAACTTTTGCTAGATACTTTTAGCCATCTCGTCCCGGCATACTACCGGATTTACTATGGCTTAGAAATGGAAGAACCTTTTTTGTATAAAGTGGAGAATGATTATCCAGAAATTTATGCACTGACAGGGTTGGCACTTGCCCCACTCGAAACGCTGGTGAAGAGACCTATTCCAAAAGGAGAAAAAGCTTACTTCGCATTGCTTTTTGGGGCGGCGATTCAAAACCAAGAAGAAAAGGAGCGATCCGAGCATTTACACGCTTTAATTATTTGCCCAAACGGTGTGAGCACATCCATGATCATGGAAGCTGAACTAAAGCGTCTCTTCCCGACCATCACATTTCATACGCAGTATACGCCGGAGAAGCTTGAACAAATTCCTACAAACTCCTACCAATTGATTTTTTCTAGCGTAAAGGTTGTGGCTTCTAAACCTGTATTTATAATCCGTCCAATCATGGAACAGGCAGAGAAGAATCGGTTGGTAAAAGAAGTTCAGGAAACGTTTCTCATTCCGGGAATTGCGCTTGTGACCCCCGAAGAAATCATTCAGACACTGTTACCCTATTTTGAACTGAAGGAAGGTGTAACACAGGAGAAAGTAGCGAAAATACTAAGTCGTAAAATGATGAAAGTTGCAAGCAGTAAGGAGGATCAAAGGCCGATGTTAACTGAATTATTGACGCAAGACCATATCCAAGTAACAAATGAAAAATTGAACTGGAAGGAGGCAATCAGAAAAGCCGCTCAGCCCCTTCATCCCGAATATATCGAAGAGCGTTATATGCAAGCGATGATTCAAAAAGTGGAAGACTACGGGGCATTTATTCATATTGGAAAGGGGGTTGCTCTACCGCACGCAAGACCTGAAGATGGTGTGAAAAAAAATGGGGATGTCACTTCTTAAAACAGAGGAACCTGTTTTGCTTTTGGATGACACAGATCACCCGATTTCGATTTTTATTTGCCTAGCAGCCATCGATAATGAAGCTCATTTACGTGCGCTAGCAAGTTTAACTAAAATTTTGTCTGATAAAGAAAGCTTAGATAAGTTACTTCAAGCAAAAACAAATACTGAAATTATCCAAATTATGAAAGAAAAAGAAGGAGAGGAAGAAGAATGAAATTTGCAGCTGTGTGCGGATCCGGATTGGGATCAAGTTTTATGGTAGAGATGAATATCAATTCCGTTCTAAATGATTTAGGTGTTACAGGAGTTGAAGTTGCGCATTATGATATGGGAAGTGCATCCCCAGAACTTGCCGATGTATTTTTTGTCGCCAAGGATTTGGAAGACAGTGCCGCCCATTTAGGAGAAGTAGTCGTACTAGACAGTATTATTGATCTCGATGAATTGCGTGAAAAAGTAAAACAAGTTTGTCAGGAAAAAGAATTGCTATAGGGAGGGAAAATCATGTCAGGATTTTTAAAAGTAATCATCGACGTTGCTAGCACACCTGCCATTTTAGTTGCCTTAATTGCTGTTTTGGGACTTGCTTTGCAAAAAAAGCATTTTTCGGACATCATTCGCGGAGGGATTAAAACCTTCGTAGGTTTTCTTGTTGTAACAGCTGGAGCAGGAGTCATCCAAACTTCACTTGAACCCTTTGGGAAAATGTTTCAACATGCCTTTCACGTAACAGGAGTTGTACCAAATAATGAAGCCATCGTAGCAGTCGCCTTAACGACCTTTGGAACAAAAACTGCACTGATTATGCTTCTTGGAATGGCTTTCAATATACTTATTGCCCGCATAACACGTTACAAGTATATCTACTTAACCGGTCACGCTACACTTTATATGGCTTGTATGCTTGCTGTTATTGTGACTTCTATTGATATGAACAATGTACTCGCCATCCTGTTTGGAGGGTTAGCACTTGGACTTGCAAACACCATCTTTCCTGCAATTGCCCAGCCTTTCACCCGAAAAATCACTCAAAATGACAATATTGCCCTAGGACATACAGGTGATTTTGGCTACGCTGTTAGTGGACTCGTTGGGCAACTTACCAGTCGTCGCAGTAAAAAGGTTAGATCGACGGAAGAAATCAACTTTCCAAAAGGACTCGCTTTTTTACGTGATTCAACAGTAAGTATCACTATCACAATGGGAGTTTTCTATATTTTAGTTGCACTTTTTGCAGGTCAAGCTTATGTAACGAAACTTGGAGGCGGAACAAACTACATCGTCTATGCGCTTCAACAAGCTGGTAGCTTTGCCGCAGGAGTCTTTGTCATCTTAGCTGGTGTTCGCTTGATTTTGGCTGAAATTGTTCCTGCCTTTAAAGGAATTTCGGAACGTCTTGTGCCAAACTCGAAACCTGCACTTGACTGTCCCATTGTCTTTCCTTACGCACCAAATGCCGTGCTTATTGGTTTCCTTTCTAGTTTTGTTGGAGGCATTGTGAGCCTTGGCTTAATGATTCTCATGGGAACAACCGTTGTCATTCCAGGCGTCGTTCCACACTTTTTCTGCGGAGCAACAGCCGGCGTTTATGGAAATGCGAGTGGCGGGGTAAGAGGAGCCGTATTAGGTTCTTTCACCCAAGGGATCATCATTAGCTTCATGCCAATTTTCTTATTGCCAATTATGAGCGGTATCGGATTCTCAGGCTCAACCTTCTCCGATACAGACTACGGCGTAACCGGCATCTTGCTTGGAAACGTTTCGAAAGTGGCAGGATCATGGGGCTTCATCGCCACATTAATTCTTATCCTTGCCATCATGCTACTACTCACTTGGAGAGGTAAAAAATCAAAAGTAGCGAGTGAAAAATAAAGGAGCGGATAAAAATGATCAGTACAAACCTGAAACCCACACAAGATTTAAATAAATTTGCGGCAAGAATCCGAAAAGATGTGCTAGCAATGCTACTAAAAAGAGGCTACGGACATGTTGGGGGATCCTTATCAATTGTTGAACTACTTGCCGTCCTTTACGGGAAACAAATGAATTATCGATCTGATGAGCCGCACTGGGAAAAACGTGATTATTTAGTTCTTTCCAAAGGGCATTCTGGCCCTGGCGTATACAGCGCACTTGCTAATAGCGGCTTCTTTCCAAAAAGCTGGCTTGAGACTTTAAATGAAGGGGGAACAAACTTACCTTCCCATCTAGACCGGAATAAAACGCCCGGCGTCGACGCAACGACCGGTTCACTTGGACAAGGAACTTCCATTGCAACGGGAATTGCAGCAGGGCTTGTACGAAAAGGAGCAAACGATCAATATGTTTATCTCATCACTGGCGACGGGGAGTTAAATGAAGGTCAGTGCTGGGAAGCCTTTCAGTATATAGCTCATGCTCCGCTTAGTAATTGCATTGTTTTCATTGACGAAAATAAAGGCCAAAATGATGGGAAAAGCGAATCAATCATTCGTCATTTTGATCTTGCAGAAAAAATGCGAGCCTTCGGTTTCTACACACAAAAAGTAGATGGCCAAAATATAGAAATGATAGATGCCGCCATTGAAATCGCTAAAAACCAAAAAAACGCAAGCGAACTGTATTGTACTTGATACCATCAAAGGTCAAGGCGTTCCATTTTTCGAAAATTATGCGGGCGTGCATTCAGTCAAATTCAATTCGCAAGAAATCATTGAAGCGACCGAATCAGCTATCCGCGAATTAGAAGAACAAGTAAAAGATTAAAAGAGGAGGGCAATTAAAATGACTATAGAATTATCCGAAAAAGAAGCATATGGAATAGAATTACGAAATGTTGTCGCCGATCGATTAGAAAAATTGATGGAACAAGATGACCGAATTATCGCCCTTGACGCAGATTTAAGCGCAGCTAGCAATTGGAACAAGCTTCAAGAAACACATCCCAATCAATTTATCAACGTAGGCGTTTCAGAAGCCAATATGGTCGGCATGGCATCCGGACTGAGTATTGCAGGTTTCATTCCTTTTATCCATTCCTTTGGCCCATTCGTGACAAGGCGAGTATTTGACCAATTGTATCTTTCAGGCGGTTACGCCAAAACGACCATCAATATATACGGTTCCGACCCAGGTTTTGCAGTTGGACCAAACGGAGGGACTCATACGACACTTGAAGATGTTGCTTTGATGCGTAGCATTCCCCATGCAATAGTTTGCGATGCCTGTTGTGCCGTACAAATGGACTGGATCATTAATGAATTTTCTAAGCACGAAGGAATTCATTACGTACGCGGAAATCGCAAAAGCGTGCATGAAATTTATCAGCCAGGGACAACATTTGAACTTGGCCGAGGAAACGTCTTGCGTACAGGGACAGACGGTTTACTTGTTGTTTCTGGACAACTTGTGTACGAAGCCCTCAAAGTCGCAGAGCATTTGGCAAGAAAAGGAGTTTCGCTCACAGTAATTGATATGTTTACGATCAAACCGCTAGACAAGGAGTTGCTGTTGAAAGAAAGCCAAGATAAAAAATTCATCGTAACACTCGAAAATCATTCCATCATTGGTGGGCTAGGCAGTGCCGTGTCAGAAGCCTGTGCAGAAAGTGCACTGGCCATCCCGCTAAAACGAGTTGGCATTGAGGAGCGATTTGGCGAAGTCGGAACCCCAGACTATCTACAAGAAACATTTGGCTTAACGACAGAAAAAATCGAAGAACGCATCCAAGACTTTTTAAATGAAATAAATCATTAAATTGAAAAGAACAGAACCGAAGAATAGATTGACTAGTCACAAATGACAGTTCAATTCTTTACGGTTCTGTTCTTTTTTTTGGTAGGGATTATTTAAAATCATGAAGTAACCAAGTAGAGCACATTGCCCATCCACTTAACAAAGCTTCAAATAACAATCCTCACTAAAAAGATAACGAACAGATTGTTTAGGAGCTCTATCCTTTATTCTTCTAGCGGCTGGTAGCTGGGGGATTTTCTATCTCAGAGGAATCGTCATTCTAGGTAGAACAAAATTTCTTTTGCTAAACCTTTTTGAAAATTTAAGATTCCTACACCCGTACCCCGGATTAGACGGGAGCATTAACAAGTACCCATTGAATCTTCCCTGTATAAGAATCGGTTTTAGCCGCGCCAGGAGAGATCTGAAGTAATGGTCCAGACTGTTTGCCCCAGCCAACTTCATAATTCCGCTGATTTTGTGAACTTGTTCCATCATAAACATCCACTTGCTTGGTGGCACCTATCAACTGATCAGCTTGCCCAGGTTTTCGAAAAACTAAACTATTCGGCAGTTTATCACCAGACGTGTTAGTGAAAGGAGAAACGAGCTGAGCGGTTACCCGCCATTTTGTTTTATTGGGGCGGGTATCTTCAACTTGCATTTTCCATCCCACTTCGGTTCGATTACTTTCTGTCATCTTATTAGAAATTTTTTGATTAGCAAACTCCATAATTTCTGGCACGTTAACAAATTTTAACGTTCCCGTTAATACGGTTACCGTAATCGATTTTGAAGCCGGTCCGTTTTGATAGATGACCTTATAGGTTCCAGCTTTATTCATATTGACTTTATCACTTGTCATATCACTTTTAAAAGGAATGACTTTACCAGTTCGATCCTTAGCTGATACAAAGTTATCTTTAGGTTGCCAACTTTCACCAACATACAAGGTAGAATTCTTTGCCTCAATGGTTGATAAATCGGCTTGATAGACATAATCTACATTTTGTTCCTTATTTGTGAAATTCCCTTTAGTGTTTTGTGGTAGTTTCGTTTCATCCAAGTAATAAGGCCCGGTTTTGGCATTTATGGTCATGCGCTTGTACTTGTCATCTGGAATTGTGTAGGGAGCATTTAAATCCCCGCCAATTGATTTTGGATTAGCAGTTCCATCTGTGAACTGAAGCAAATTTCCATGTGTATCTATGTAGCGCACATTTACATTACCTGGGAGAGATTCTGCATGTTCTGAAGTGCTATTATTTATTTCTTTTTGGTTCCCATATTGACTAAATTCTACATAATAGCCATGATTTGAAAACCAGTAACCTATTGAATCGGGCAAATCGTTCCAAAATTTTGTTTCACTTTGGGCAAATTGTAAAACGGTTTCAGTTCCATAACTATAATTAGGCTCTCCTACAGTAAAATTACTATAAACGCCCTTAACGGGTCCATTTTTAGGGTCATAGGTTACTGTATTATAAAAAATCGTACCTGATTCTGGTCCATCAGCCCAGTACCATTGTTTACCTTCTTTCCAATCTTGTTGATTTGGATTTTTCTTAAGAAAACCTCGATCGCCATCTTGACTATAATGCGTATTAGGAATAGAAGAATCATCTGATATTTTTTGTCCGTTCATATGAACAAGCCTTGTTCCACCTAAAAAACCCGGCTCTTTGGCAATGGAATTAAAAATGAAATCATGTTCATCTAAAGAACTAATCGTTGCGAGATATCCCGTTAAGCCACGATAATGAAAACTCTTAGCTTCATTGTAGGCATTTTCCCAAGGAAGGGCATTTGGAACAAATACATAGTAGTGATGAATACCTTTTTCATCTACCCAATTTGAGATGGCTTGTTCCTCTACGGCTATTTTCAAGGTGCCACCTGTGAGTGCCCCTTGTTTATACTGAAACTGAAGAGCGGCAATCATCGAACTAACAGTGTCCGTGGACATGCTGTCACGATTTATAATGGAAATAGATTGACCTCCTTGCGTGAGCTCAGCACCAGCAGGCAAATGTAACGAACTCTTTATCAAATCTAGTCCAGGAGGTAAAGTAATATTTATACTTTTATATCCCTTATAGCTTTGTGATAATGAAACGTTACTAATTTTAAAGACTTGCTCATTGGATGGGTCACGAGCAACTTTAAAAAGAAATTGAGTGCCAGAACTTGCGAGTGATTCTTTTATTCGATTAACTTCTTCGGGATTCGAACCATTCGAACCTGTTTCGGTGGCAAGATCATCTGCATCAGGCGTTAAATTTCTTGGCTCTAGTTGAGCATTTGAATGGTTTGTGTCAGATGACTTATTTTGAGCGTTTAAAAGATGTAATAACAGAGGTTTTGAAGAAGCTGTTTGGTCATTACGAATCGTGTAGGCTTTAAAAGTATATTCTCCCGCTTCGCGCACTTGAAGTTGAATAGTAGCGTTACATTTTTGATTTTCTTTCCAGTCTAAGACGACTTGCTGGTTAGCCTTGTCCATTGTAGCGGATACATTTCCATCGCTAACAGTCAGGAATGTCACCCCTTTTGGAAGAGGAATGACCACTTTAGTGTCAGCGTTATTTGTATCTTGAACCTGTAGTTCTATGTTTTCATTTGTTTTCCATGAAGTTTTATTTGCTTTCAGAGTTAAGTCACTGACAGTGTCATTAGTTGCAAACAGAGGCAGAATAGAAAAAAGAAGAATCCCACTTATTAAACTGACAGATAAAATAATCCATTTTTTTTAAAGACATGCTGCTTCACCCTTTCTTAAGTTGTCATTCAGTCGTTGAGGGATAAATTTACATGAGCAAATTAAAAGGCGCTATTAAATTCAAACTAAACCATGTAGTTTTTTTAACTAAAAGACAAGCTAATAAAAACTTGCCTTTTAGTTAAACGGGTGCATTCACAAGTGTCCAACGAATTTCTCCAGTATAAGAATCCGCCTTCGCTTTACCGGGGGTGATTTTGAGAAGGGGACCCGATTTGCTACTCCAGCCAACTTCGTAATTCCGCTGATTTTGTGAGCTCGTTCCGTCATAAACATCCACTTGCTTGGTGGCACCTATCAACTGATCTGCTTGTCCAGGTTTTCGAAAAACTAAACTATTTGGCAGTTTATCACCAGACGTGTTAGTGAAAGGAGCAACGAGCTGAGCGGTTACTCGCCATTTTGTTTTATTGGGACGGGTATCTTCAACTTGCATTTTCCATCCCACTTCGGTTCGATTACTTTCCGTCATCTTATTAGAAATTTTTTGATTCGTGAATCCCATAATTTCTGGAACATTAACAAATTTTAGAGTCCCTGTTAATACGGTCACTGTAATCGATTTTGAAGCCGGTCCGTTTTGATAGGTGACCTTATAGGTTCCAGCTTTAGCTGTGTTGACAGTTCCTTTTACCATCGATTGGTTATAGCTCATATTTTTACCTGTTCGATCCTTGGCTGATATAAAATTATCTTTTGGATTCCAGGTTTCGCCGACATAAATTGTAGAATCTTTTGCTACAATATTTGATAAATCAGGCAAATATTTATAGGTGACAGTTTGTTCTTGATTTGTGATGGTTCCTTTCCCATTTTTAGGTAAGTTTGCTGCGTTCAAATAAAATGGTCCTGTCTTTGCTTGTATATTCATTAATTTAAAAGCAGGAGTAGTAGCATCATAAACTGCATTCACATCTCCAGTGATAAGTTTTGGATTTGCGCTTCCGTTACTAAAGTTCAGTAATTTTCCTTTATCATCCACATACTGAACTTTTACATTAGCTGGAAGGGGTTCTACATGATCTGACTTTGAGTTGTCGACTTCTTTTTGATTCCCATACTGGCTAAATTCCACATAGTAGCCATGATTAGAAGCCCAATATCCAAGTGAATCGGGCAAATCATTCCAAAATTTTGTCCCGTTTTGAGCAAATTGAAGGATATTTTCTACACCATGCCCATTATTTGGTTCTCCGGTAGTGAAGTTACTGTAACTTCCTTTGACGGGCCCTTTAACTGGATCATATGTTTTGGTGTTATAAAAAATCGTGCCAGCTTCAGGTCCTGTTGCCCAGTACCATTGATTTATATCTTTCCAATCCTTTTGAGCAGGATTTAACATTGTGACTTCTTTTGAAAAATGAGTGCTCGGAATGCTTGCTTCATCTAATATCTTTCTTCCGTTCATATGGACAAGCCTTGTTCCGCCAAGTAGTCCAGGTTCTTTCGCAATAGAGTTGAAAATAAAGTCGTGCTCACTTAACGAGTTAATGGTCGCAAGGTAACCAGTAAGTCCACGATAATGCAATTTTTTAGCTTCGTTGTAAGCATCTTGCCAAGGTATCGCGTTTGGAACAAACACATAATAATGCGGAATCCCTTGATCGTCTATCCAGTTTGAAATGGATTCTTGTTCCACGGCGATTTTTAGATTGCCACCTGTTACGCTATTTGCTTTGTATTGAAATTCAAGGCCAGCAAGAAAAGTCGTGATGATATCTGCCTGCATACCCGTCGTGTTTGTTATGGAAATCGAATTTCCAGCCTGTGTATATATAGCGCCACTTGGTAATTTAACGGAGCTTTTTTAACAGCGATAGCCCTGATGGTAAAGTGATATTAATACTTTTATAACCTTTATAGTTTTGTGACAGTACAATTTGATTAAGCTTGAAAATGGAGTGATTTGTTGAAGATCTGACAATTTTAAAATCAAAAGATGTCTCTGGATTTGCCAGTGCCTGCTTGATTTTATTCGCTTCTTCCTCGTTTGGTCCACTTGTACTTCGAGGCATAAGACTATCAGGTGTAGCTTGTTGGTTAGTTGTTTGATCAGACTCACTTGGATGGTCAGAAGTACCAGAAGAGGAGTTTGTTACATGAATAATAAGCGGTTTGGAATTTGCCGTTTGGTCACCACGAATGGTATAAGCTTTAAGTGTATAGGTCCCGGCAACTCGGAAATGAAGACGAACGACGTTGTCATGGGTGGAGCCTTTTTTTAAAATCTAAAACGATTTGTTGATTAGTTTTATCGTTAGTGATCGAAGCATCCCCATCTTCTCCTCCTTCAAAGGTAACGGCTTTTGGAAGGGGAATGATGATTTTAGTATCTTGATGATTTAAATCTTGGATACGAAGATTCACTATTTCGCTTGTAGAATAAGAGGCTTTACTAGTTGTTAAAGTGAGGTCTTTTACAGTGTTATCATCTGCAAACAGTGTGGGAATTGTAAACAAAAAACAAATTCCTAATAAGCTGATAAATAAAATCAGCCATTTCTTGAAGTTCATGGTGCTACATCCTTTCTCATGTTGTTGTCCCAATAGTAGAAATAAGTTCAAAGAATGAATATATTTTTATACTAGTAAATTAACAAGAATATTTCGTGGTACAACGTATCAAATTTTAGATAAAAATGGTAAATTCTCAAGAAAGATAAAACGTAAATGATTATAAAAAATGAAAGAAATGTTATTAGGTGAGAAATAAATCACTTAAAAAATATAAAATCAAGAAAGGGAGTGCGCAAATATTTCCTTGTTTATTTTTAAATAAATGAGTAGGAAGAAGAGCTGATGTACTATTTCTTTACAAAACTTGAGAAAGACTAAACAGAACCGTTCAAAAAAAAGTTCACATATTCCTAGAGTGGAATAGTTACTATTGCAAAAAAGAACGTTTGTTCGTATAATGAATGAGAAGGAATTGGATGAAGAAGGTGATGACGGTGGTGGACCCAAAGGGGGCTCAGTTTGAATTTCAAAGTCAGGGTTTAGATAATTTTGAAAAAGACTTTGTAGAGCTTGTGGATACAACACTTCCACTTTTTGCAGTCAAAAATAAATTACTTCATTTGATGGAAGTGAATGGACGTCCACAATTTAAAATACCAAAATTTACAACACGAGATGGCGAAGAACATATCTTTTATTTTGATGTATTGCCCATAACAGAAAGTAGAAGCGTTAAAGTGTATCGCTACAAAGGATATAGCTAAATTGGTTGCTAGAACGGACTAATTGTGTAGGATTAGCCATTTGCTAATTGGTGTAAGTTGCAATTTCTAGACAATTGCCTCTTGTTCAATTGCTTGTAAGTTTAGATTTACTGGTAGTTGAAAAGAACTTTGAATCTGAAGAATAAAAAAGTGTGATAAATAAAAGAGGAAAAGGAGTATCTGAAAATAGAGAAGTAAAAGGGAAGTCTTGTTTTACGAACTTGACAGTGCAAGAAGACCATGATATAGTGATTAAGGTTAATTAACAAGAAAGAAGAAGCAACCCGCTTCTCGCCTCGTTAACGAATGTTTTCAGGCAAAAAGTTCAATGATTCGTCACATCCGAACTGGTTGTGACTTTGAATGTGCGGGTTTGCGATCGTTTAGCAAATCCGTTTTTTTATTGTCTGCCAGTAAAGGTGGACACCTGACTTGCTCTTTTCTGACTTGTTCGACCAATAAAACACGGAGGTGGCTCAAAATTAGCAAAGACATGATGGTAAATGATGGGATTCGTGCACGTGAACTCAGATTGATTGATCAAAATGGCGAACAGCTCGGCGTTAAAACGAAAGTTGAGGCGCTTGGAATTGCTGAAAAAGCGAACCTTGATCTTGTGCTTGTTGCTCCAAACGCGAAACCCCCAGTGGCACGTATTATGGACTACGGGAAATATCGTTTCGAACAGCAAAAGAAAGATAAAGAAGCCCGTAAAAACCAAAAAGTCATCGTGATGAAAGAAGTTCGTCTTAGTCCGACGATCGATGAACATGATTTCAATACGAAGCTACGTAATGCGCGCAAATTCCTTTCTAAAGGCGATAAAGTGAAATGTTCCATTCGCTTTAAAGGGCGTGCAATCACCCACAAAGAAATCGGTCAAAAGGTGCTTGACCGTTTTGCTGACGAGTGTAAAGACTTAAGCACAGTTGAGCAAAAAGCGAAAATGGACGGACGTTCAATGTTCTTAGTCCTAGCACCACTTCAAGAAAAGTAATAGTTTTGAGGAGGAAATATTCATGCCAAAAATGAAAACTCACCGCGGTTCCGCTAAACGTTTCAAGAGAACAGGATCTGGAAAATTAAAACGCAGACACGCTTTTGTAAGCCATATGTTTGCTAACAAATCGAAAAAAACAAAAAACGTAAACTACGTAAAGCGGCAATGGTATCAGCTGGCGATTTCAAACGTATTCGCCAAATGGTCGCTAAAATGAAATAAGCAATTTCGAATTAATTTTTGTAAAATCTAGGAGGTAGACAATTATGCCACGCGTAAAAGGCGGAACAGTAACTCGCAAACGTCGTAAAAAAGTCATTAAATTAGCCAAGGGATATTATGGCTCGAAACATACACTATTCAAAGTCGCTAACCAAGCGGTAATGAAATCTTACCAATATGCTTACAGAGATCGTCGTCAAAAGAAACGTGATTTCCGTAAACTTTGGATTACACGTATCAATGCAGCTGCTCGTTTGAATGATCTTTCTTACAGCAAATTGATGCACGGACTTAAATTAGCAGGTATTGATGTAAACCGTAAAATGCTTGCTGAATTAGCTGTGAATGATGAAGCTGCTTTCACATCTCTAGCAGATGCAGCTAAAAAAGAATTAGCGAAATAAGCCTGTAAACGTTGATTTAACAACGTTAAGACCCGCTCGGATGAGCGGGTCTTTTGTTTGATCCACACGCTTACCATTTGCCATAAAATCTCTCAAAGATGGAGGCCGTTTCATCTTTTCCTTTTTGTGTAACATGGATATTGGTATTCATTGTTGTCTTAATATTGGTATGTCGCGGGCAGTCTTGAGCTTACTTCATATTCGCACCTGTCTTAAAAAGTAACAAGGCATGAGTATATCGAAATCCATGAACCGTAATTTTCTTCATGTTGGGATGATGGTAAAAAACTTGAAGCCAAATGAGTGATGTCTTTTGAGTGCACAAGGAATTATCTTCATTTTGATTAAAAACTAGTTGTTCGGTAGAAGTGATATGACCGTATCTCTTTAGGATTGGCAGCCTTTGTCAAAGAAACGTATCAACTGAACTTATCCAAGTAGTTGGTGTTGAAATAGTTAGTAATTCCATTATTAAAGCCTCTTAGTTCATATATTGGTAATGTAACCAACTCCATTTTCTTCTTTTACAATAAAGGGTTAATATCTAACTATTATATTTCTAATTATTATAAGTCGATGTTTTTGTTTGACATTTCTTTTATGAGTGTGTATACTCTTTTCGAATAGTTAGATATCTAATTTTTCAGCAAAGGGAGGATTTTTTTGGATAAAATGATTGTTTCAAATTTGATGCGTTCCATCATGAACAAATCTCGTGAATCAATGGAGCACCGTACCAAAGACATGGATATTAGTCCTCAACAGGGGCGAATGATTTCTTATATCGCACAAAATGAAGACAAAGGATTGATTCAAAAAGATTTAGCGGAAGTATTTCAACGTCGTGGTGCGAGCATCACTAGTATGCTTCAGGGATTAGAGAAAAAAGGTTATATTGAACGCCGAATCCCGGAAAACAATGAGCGGCAAAAGAATATTTACGTACTACCTAAGGGTAAGGCTTTGGTTGATGAAACGAATGAAGCTTTTTATGCAGCAGAAAAAGAACTAATACACGCATTAAGCGAAGCAGAAGTTCAACAATTAACGAAGTTGTTAAGAAAAATCGATCGTAGTCTTTAATCAACAAGCAGAAACTAACTGCTTGCAGCTAAATAGTTAGATATCTAATATTTATAAATCTAAGAGAAGAAGGAATTGTCATGGAAAATTTTGAAATTAATGAATCAAATATTTACTACTTAAAAGAAAGTCCAATTCGAAAATCGATCGCTCATTTATCGATTCCGATGATGATTGGTATCTCAGCAACCACAATCTACAATTTGATCAATGCTTATTTTATTGGACTAATCCATGATACGAATATGATGTCGGCGATCACTTTAGCGATGCCAATCATGCTCATTTTAATGGCTGTTGGAAATATGTTTGGCGTGGGTGGCGGAACGTTTATTACACGTCTATTAGGCAGTGGGGATACAAAAAAAGGCCGAAAAGTTGCTGGTTATTCTTTCTATGCAAGTATCATTTTGGGGATAATTATTGGAATCATTGCCATTATCTTTATGAATCCATTTGTTCATTTACTGGGAGCAGCAGACAGTCAAACAATTCTTTATACAACACAGTACTCAACCATTCTGTTTGCTGGTGGCGCAGCCTTCATTTTAAACTTTGCCTTGGAACAATTAGTTCGTTCAGAAGGTGCGTCAAAAGAATCGATGTACGGCATGTTTATCAGTGTTGCTGTTAGTATCGTATTGGATGCTTTATTGATTTTGGTGTTTAACTTGCATGTGATCGGCGCAGGGATTTCGATTGTGATTGCCAATATTGCTTCAACTATTTATTACGTCTGGTTCTTAGAAAACAAGAGTGAGTCCTTGAAGGGGTTTTTGAAACACTTTAAAATTTCAGTTAAAGATCAACTAGAAGTTTATAAAATCGGTGTTTCAGAACTGTTTAAATCAGCTTTTATGATTGTTACAACTTTATTATTGAATAATTTCTCTGCTGAATATGGTGACAATGTGGTTGCTAGTTTTGGTATCGCAGTTCGAATCACTCAATTGCCCGAATTTTTAACAATGGGACTATTTTTAGGGGCAATGCCATTATTTGCCTATAGTTTCTCTGCTCATGACACAAAACGATTAAAAGAAGCGTTGAAGGAAGTTTCTTTATGGATCGGAGGAATCTCAATTATCTTTGCTTTGGTTGCTTATATATTCCGTGTGCCAGTATTAAGCTTATTTACCAATGATCCTCGTGTAATTCAAGTCGGTCTTACCATTTTAGCTGCACAATTGGTTTCTTCTGTCTTTAATGGTTTTTCCGGTTTATTCACTGGAATCTTCCAAGCATCTGGTTTAGGTGCTCAAACAGGTGTGATGTCCACTATCCAAGGAACATTGTTTATTCCTGTCGTTTTGCTATTACATCATTTCTACAGATTAAACGGTTTGATCTGGTCAATGACTATTACAGAGGGAATTGCCTTTGTCGCTGGTATTATTATGATAATCCCTTACTTGAATAAGCTAAATAAAAATGAATTACCAGCAATGCAAAAGCAATAAAAAATCCAAAATTAGTGTAGATTCACAGCTAGTGTTTTCAAAGTTAACTAGTTTAGAATTCAGTAAAATAGCATACAGAACAAAAAAAAGTATCGTTCAAACAACGAACTAACTGAAGAATAAATATACTGTGTTAATATTTTAGAACTCAATCATCTATATCGGTGATTGAGTTGTTTTTTGTCTTAATGGGGAAGTAGCAAATGTTCATACACAAGAAAATCGCTACATCACGAGAGGAGTAAATGAACAAGTGTACGTATACGTAGATCAAAAATCAGGCAAGGCTTATGTGATGTAATTCGTCATGGATGTCATCAGCAAACGCTAATTTATTTGTGGTTTATTTATTTAGTTGACCATCAATTATGTATAATCAACTATTAGTGTTTGGATATCAACATTTTTCAGTACCCCACATTTCTTATTTCGACCGAAAATTGACCCCAATCCGTTTGAAATTTTATGAGATCAAGTGAATTCGAATGAAATCTTGATATTTATAAAGCCTTTTTTTTTCGTCCCTATGAGACTCTATGAAACTCTTTAAGTCGCAGATGCAGCTAAAAAAGAATCAGCGAAATAAGAAATCAAAAAGCTGACGCTTCCTGAAGCGTCAGCTTTTTTGTTAGAGTTTGATATCGAGTTCGACCGGGCAATGATCGGATCCAAGCATATCTGAATGGATTTTGGCGTCAACAAGAGAAGCTTCTAAACGGTTAGAAACAACAAAGTAATCAATCCGCCACCCAACGTTCCTGCTCCTAGCATTCATTCGGTAAGACCACCAAGAATAGGCGTCTGTTTTATCTGGGTAAAAATAGCGGAAACTGTCCGTAAATCCAGCGGCGAGAACATCTGAAAACTTAGCGCGCTCTTCATCAGAAAAACCAGCATTTTTCCGGTTCGTTTTTGGGTTTTTCAGGTCTATTTCTTCATGAGCAACATTCAAATCACCACAGAAAATAACAGGTTTTTCATGATCCAGACTTTTAATATAACGTAAAAAGGCTTCTTCCCAAGTCATCCGATAAGGGAGCCGCTTCAGCTCGCTTTGAGAATTCGGCGTATAGACCGTTAATAAGTAAAATTCTGGGTATTCAAGCGTGATCAATCTGCCTTCATTGTCATGCTCATCCATCCCCAAACCATACTGGACCCGAAGTGGTTCTTTTTTTTGTGAAAATAGCCGTTCCTGAATATCCTTTTTTGAGAGCATAGTTCCAGTAAGAGAAATAACCAGGAGTATCGAGCTCAATCTGACCTTCTTGGAGCTTTGTCTCTTGCAAGCAAAAAATATCTGCATCCACCTCGTGAAAATACTCTAAAAAACCCTTTTTAACGGCGGCTCGAAGCCCGTTTACATTCCAAGAAATTAGTTTCATTTGAAGCACTCCTTTTTGCAGTAAGTTCGTTCTTTTTCTATTATACCTTAATTGAGAATTTGAGGATACGCAACGAATCGCACATAATATTAGAAATTTTAAGATGAGCGGCATATAATAGAAGAGGAAAATAAACTGAAGGAAGTGTAAGTGATGAAAGAAGAACTGATCAAACGCTTTACTACATATGTAAAAGTGAATACCCAATCAAACGAAGAGAGTACCACTTGCCCGACAACAGAAGGACAGCTTGAGCTCGGCAAAATTCTTGTAAATGAATTAAAAGAAATTGGTATGAGTGACGTAACGGTAGACGAGAATGGTTACGTGATGGCGACACTTCCAGCAAATACCGACAAAAAAATCCCAGTTATTGGATTTTTAGCTCACCTTGATACAGCAACAGATTTCACGGGGGAAAACGTGAGTCCGCAAATCCGCGAAAATTATGATGGTGGCGACATTGTTTTAAATGAAACACTTAATGTAGTTTTATCGCCTAAACAATTTCCAGAATTAGCTGGGTATAAAGGCCAAACTTTAATTACGACAGACGGTACAACGCTTCTTGGTGCGGATGATAAATCGGGCATCACAGAAATCATGGTTGCAATGCACCATCTCATTAACCATCCAGAAATTAAGCATGGTAAAATCCGTGTAGCTTTCACACCAGATGAAGAAATTGGTCGCGGTCCAGCACGCTTTGATGTTACGGCATTTGGAGCAGACTATGCTTACACAATGGACGGGGGACCACGCGGACAGTTGGAATATGAAAGTTTTAACGCAGCAGCGGCCAAGATTACCTTTAAAGGAAATAGTGTCCATCCAGGAACTGCTAAAAATAAAATGGTTAATGCAACTAAGCTTGCGATGGAATTTAATGATGCGCTACCGGCAGAAGAAGCGCCAGAGTATACAGAAGGCTATGAAGGGTTCTATCACTTGATTTCGTTAAATGGCGACGTTGAGCAAGCTAAATCCTATTACATCATCCGCGATTTTGATTCTTTGAAATTTGCTGAGCGTAAAGCTAAAGTTGCAGATATCGTTTCAAAAATGCAAGAAAAATATGGCAAAGAAAACATTGTCTTAGAACTAAACGATCAGTATTACAATATGCGCGAAAAAATTGAACCCGTGAAAGAAATTGTCGATATCGCTTATGAAGCAATGAAGAAATTGGATATTGAGCCACTCGTTGAACCTATCCGAGGTGGAACAGACGGTTCTCAATTATCCTTTAAAGGACTGCCAACGCCAAACATCTTTGCTGGTGGAGAAAACATGCATGGGAAGTTTGAATACGTATCCGTTGAAAATATGGAACTTGCTACTAAAGTAATCATCGAAATGGTGCAGCTCTTCGAACAACGCGATTGATGACAAAATATCATAACGAGTGCCCCTTGACTGATAAAGTGAAGGGGCATTTTGATTGATGGGAGGAAAATATGAATTCGATTATTGCAAAAGCAGAGGCGTGGATGGAAGATGTTTTCAGTTCGGAAAACACAGGTCATGATTTTGAACATCTAAAGCGAGTGGTAGAAACGGCAACAAGAATTCAAGCTACAGAAGGTGGAGACTTATTTTTTATTCAGCTAGCGGCTCTTTTTCATGACTATCCAGATGAAAAATTGACACATGATACGAACCAAGCTAAAGGTGAATTAAGAAAGTGGATGAAAGACGAAAAACTTGAAGAGCCCTTCATTCAAAAAATTTTACGTGCGGTGGATGCCGTATCTTATAAAAACGGAAAAAATAAGATACAGGCCCAGAGTATTGAAGAGAAAATTATCCAAGATGCTGATAGGCTTGATGCGATGGGAGCGATTGGAATTGTCCGAGCATTTACGTATGGGGCTTCTCAAAAAAGACAGCCGCTTGACTATCTAAAAGTAAATTCTGATACTACTCTGCAACATTTTGATGATAAATTACTTCACTTGAAAAAGCTTATGCAAACTGAGACTGGCAGAAAGCTAGCAGAAAAGAGACATGATTTTATGCTTTTGTTCATTGAAGAATTAAAAAATGAACAAGCAATAAAATCATAAACAAACTTCTTGTAATTGACTAAAAAATAAGCTATAATTAAAAAGCTTTCTTAAAGAGAGCTAAAATAGTTTTAAAAAAAACTGTTGACCAAACTTTGATAAAATGTTATGCTATTAGAGCTGTCACTTCAGCAAATGACCTTTGAAAACTGAACAAAAAGAAGACGAAAAAGCGATGAGACAATATGTTTCACCAATCAATTCGCAGGACAGGAAATCGAGAGCGATTTCCAAAAAAACAAGCAAGAAAGCTAGCAAAGTCAATTTTGACGCTAAGGAGACTTATTCACGGTGTTGGATAAGTATTCAAATTCCATTTATTTTAAAGAGAGTTTGATCCTGGCTCAGGACGAACGCTGGCGGCGTGCCTAATACATGCAAGTCGAACGAACCAAAGAGAAGCTTGCTTCTCTGTCGGTGAGTGGCGGACGGGTGAGTAACACGTGGGCAACCTGCCTATCAGCGGGGGATAACACTTGGAAACAGGTGCTAATACCGCATAACAGAGAGGTTCGCATGAACCTTTTTTGAAAGACGGTTTCGGCTGTCACTGATAGATGGGCCCGCGGTGCATTAGCTAGTTGGTGGGGTAAAGGCCTACCAAGGCCACGATGCATAGCCGACCTGAGAGGGTGATCGGCCACACTGGGACTGAGACACGGCCCAGACTCCTACGGGAGGCAGCAGTAGGGAATCTTCCGCAATGGACGAAAGTCTGACGGAGCAACGCCGCGTGTGTGAAGAAGGTTTTCGGATCGTAAAGCACTGTTGTTAGAGAAGAACAAGGATGAGTTA
>NZ_AOCG01000001.1 GCF_000525795.1 Listeria aquatica FSL S10-1188 | reverse complement strand
ATGCGAGACTTTGGTGATCATAAATTTATGATTCATTTTTTCTTGTGTTGCAAGTAAGACGAGCAAGTTCGATTGTCTGCGATACGCCTGTTTGATGAGCGCCTCGCCTTCATGCGTTTCTGTCGCACCTTTATCATAATCAATCCCGCGGCAAGAAACAAAGGAGATGTCTGCGTTATAAGTTAATGCATCATTATAGGCTTTGGCTCCGTTAACTGTATAACGCTTCGGCAAAATTGAGCCACCTAAAATGCTCACGCGTGCGCTCGTGAATTCGGATAGCATTGAGGCTGTCATCACACCATTTGTAATGATTTGAAGTCCCTCAAATCGACTGAGTACACCTACTAGATAAAGTGAGGTTGAACTTGAATCAAGAAAAATGACCATATCATCACGAATGAGCGTTTTTGCCACTTCCGCAACATACTTTTTATTTTCTTCATTGTTAAGTTCGTTCATCTTCATCAAGTATGGGATATCAATTTTTTGATTATCAATAATCATGGCCCCGCCTCTTGTTCGCCTCACTAGTCCTTTATTTTCTAAATGAACTAAATCACGCTTCACGGTCGCTTCACTATAATTAACAAGCTTTATCAAATCTTGAATCCGAGCAAATTGTTCCACTTTTAAATAATTAACAATCTGCTGTTGTCTTTCTTCTGCAACGCTCAACATCGCCCTCACCTCCTACTCGTTTTCTTGCTTAAAATTAATATCGCTTACTTTGTCCTATTGTGTTTAAAATTTTAAGTTTATGGCGAACGACTTCTTTTACTTTTTCATTTGCGGCTGGGTAAACTTGGTTTGGTTCATACATTCCTTTGTTTTCATTTAACACACGATGGATTTCTGCAAAAAAGACACTTTTTAAATCCGAACTTAAATTCACTTTGCCAACGCCATAATGGACAGATTCGCTCACTTCTGCATCAGGATTCCCTGACCCTCCGTGTAAAACAAACGGGATATCTAGGCGTTCATGTAGCGTTTTTTAAAAGGTCGATATTAAGCTCTGGTTTCTTGTCTTTCGGATAAAGTCCATGAGCCGTTCCAATCGCAACCGCAAGCGTGTCAATCTCGGTTTCCTTTACAAATTCTTCAGCTTGATCGGGATCTGTATAAATGATGGAATCTGCTCCGCCTTCTGCTGAACCATTATTGCCAATTGTGCCAAGTTCTGCTTCGACAGAAACCCCCACTTTGTGCGCGAGCTTTACAACTTCTTTTGTTAAGGCAACATTTTCTTCATATGGCACAGTCGAAGCATCAATCATAACGGACGTATAGCCATTTCGGATGGCGCGCATAACATCTTGAATCGTTCCCCCGTGGTCCATATGAATGACAACTGGAACGCGACTTCTTAAGGCATATTCTTTGACGGTTGCAATGAATTCATCTCCTAGATAGGCAATTTCATCTGGATGGATTTCAAGGATAACGGGAGCCTCGTTTGCTTCTACTTCTTCCATGATAGCCTTTAACATGTCGTAACTGCAAATGTTGAAGGCAGGAACGGCAAATTCATTTTCATTCGCTACTTTTAATAGTTCTTTCATAGTCATTAACATTACACATTCACCTCTTGTTTTATTGGTTCTTCTTTTTTAACGGGACGCTTAAGCAGCCCAACCATCACTGCTGTCACAATGCTTCCTAAAATGATGGCGAGCAAGTAGATAAAGACATGATTGATGACGCTTGGGATAAACATCACCCAAATGCCGCCATGTGGAGCAAGTGACGTTACTCCAGCCCCCATTGAAATAGCAGCGGCTGTTGCGGAGCCTGCCATTAGACTCGGAATGACTCTCAGTGGATCGGCTACGGCAAACGGAATCGCGCCTTCTGTAATATAGGATGCTCCTAAAACCCAGCAAGACTTTCCTGCTGTTTTTTCCTCCGTAGTAAATTTGTTTTTAAATAATAAGGTGGCAAGCGCTAGTCCAAGTGGTGGAACCATTCCTGCTGCCATACACGCTGCAATGGGTGCGTTAACACCGGCTGTCATCAAGCCAATCGAAAAGGTCGAAATGGATTTATTGATCGGTCCTCCCATATCTGCTGCCATCATGACCCCTATCAGTAATCCAAATAGCACGCCTGAAGTTTCACCTAGTCCATTTAACCAACCAGTTAGCGCTTCAAGCAACCAGGAAATCGGGGTATCAATGATAAACACCATCGCAAAGCCAACAATCGCAATGCTTGCAAGTGGAACGACAATCAACTGGTAAATGGAAGCAATGGATTTAGCTACTTTAATTTTATTTGCAAAGAAATGTGCCAGGTAACCGGCTAAAATCCCACCGATCATCCCGCCAAGGAAACCGGAACCGCCCGCTGTCGCAAGAGTCCCTGCAACAAGTCCTGGTGCAAAACCAGCGCGTCCGGCAATAGAACTTGCGATTCCTGCTGCAAGCGCAGGTACCATTAGCGCAAAGGCTGTATCTCCTCCAATTTTCGAAAAGGCTCCGGCAATCGCATTATAACTGCTAGAATCTGGATCGGATGCATCAATTCCAAATGCGAAACTAATAGCGATCAAAATTCCGCCTGCAATGACAAATGGCAACATATAGTTGACACCATTCATAAAATGATTATAAATTCCTGCTTTCTTGCCATCACTTGTATTTCCATCTATTTTACTTGACTCTGCTTTCGTTAATCCTTTTTCTGCTAGTGTTTCTTCAAGCACATGATCTGCTTCTTTGATCGCTCTTGAAGTGGACACACGTTTTATTTTTTTGCCGGAAAAGCGACTTAAATCAATGTCTTTATCAACAGCTAGAATCACATAATCTGCCTGTTCAATTTCTTCAGCTGTTAAAACATTTTCAACTTTTGCACCTTGTGTTTCCATCTTGATTTGATGACCCAAATCTTCTGCTGTATTCGTCAGCTTTTCTGCTGCCATGTAAGTATGTGCAATTCCAGTCGGGCAAGCTGTTACACCGACAATTTTCATGTGAGACGCCTCCTTTTAAGTTAATACTTCACTAACACTTTCATAATCTTTCGTATTTTTTAATTCTTCTTGAAATACTGGATCCATTAATTTCCGAGAAAGCTCGCTTAAAATCTCCAAATGTGTATCCGCGGCTTTTTTCGGAACGGCAATGATGAAAGACCATTCAACGGGTGATTCATCGAGACCAAAATAATCCGTCATTTTCCCGGAATGAACAAAAGCAATCAAAGGTTTTGTTACTTGTTTACTTTTGGCATGAGGAATGCCAAACCCAGATTCAATGCCAGTTGAAGTTTCTGCTTCCCGCTTATAAAGATCTTTTACAAATTTTTTGCCATTCAAAATGGATCCTTCTGCTTCAAGACGTTCTGCTACTTTTTCAAATAGCTCATTTTTTGTAGTTATTGTTTCATCAAAAATAATACGATTTTCATTTAGTAATTCCATGATACTCAAGCTAAAAACCTCCCAACAAAGTAAGCGCTTTCCTTTATTTGTCTTAAGAATAGCATGATGACCAGAATTATTCAATGCTATGAGTTAAATATGCATAAAGCTCATTTTTTTTATGTTTTTTGATTCTTTTTTGACCGAAATCGTTCATTAATTTTATAGTTAACTCTTAAATGATGATTAGTTAGAAAAAAATAAATAGTATTTCAAAATCATTCAAGAAAAGGCTTTCACTGATCGTTTGCGACCTAAAATAGACTTTTCAGGCATAATCTGTTTAAATTCACAAATTTGTGCTATATACTCCTGTGAAATAAATAAAGTATTTCACAAATTGTCTGTAGGATGGAAGAGGGTTTTGCTAACGGGACAATCCCTCTTCCTCTCACACATGCAGATGAATACAACAATTAAGGAGTGTCAGACAAAATGGAAAATATTCAAGACAAAGTAATTATTATTACAGGAGCATCCTCTGGAATCGGGATGGAAAGTGCTCGGTTACTTGTAGCAAATGGAGCTAAAGTGATGTTATTCGCGCGACGTGAAGAAAAGCTACAGCAATTAACAAAAGAATTAGGCGAGGAAAATTGTGGCTATGTAACAGGGGATGTCCGTCTGCCAAGTCAAGTTGAAAAATTAGTTCAAGAAACAATCCGTCGTTTCAAGAAAGTCGATGTTCTTTTTGCTAATGCCGGAATTATGCCAGCATCGAGCATTAGCGAACTAAAACTTGAGGAATGGAATGAAATGATTAATATCAATATAAAAGGCGTTCTAAATAGTATCGCCAGTGTTTTACCGAAATTCATAGCACAAAAAAAGCGGGCATGTCGTTGTAACAAGCTCGATCGCAGGTAAGAAAATTTTCCCTGGGAACTCTGTTTATTGTGGGACAAAATTTGCGGTAAAAGCAATCGTCGAAGGCTTAAGGCAGGAATCCATTGCGGAACGAACAAATATAAAAACGACCCTTTTATATCCAGGTGCCATTCAAACAGAATTACTAGAAACGATTTCTTCTGATGATGACCGAGCTAATTGGGATCGTTTTTATCAAATTGCTATTTCTCCACAGTCTGTTGCTGAATCCGTTCTTTATGCATTATCGCAACCCAAAGATGTTGGTGTAAATGAAATTACCATTTTACCAGCAAAACAATCCTAAACGCACTTTTTTCAACCATCCAGTCGATTATTTAAATAAGTCATGCGGAAATTCCGCATGACTTTTATAGTGTTCTCTGAAATCGGCATTACTTTGACTTAAATTCTGTTACCGAAATATACATCAATTGATCAGGATTATTTAGATTACTGCGAGCAAATGCTTAAAGCTTTGGGACGATAAAAAACTGGCGACAAACGGCTGATACCATTTGTCGCCAATTTAGGCTTTCAAATCAAAATGTGTTTGCGTGCAAATAAAAATAGATTTGATTTTTATTTCTTTTTTATTTTACATTAACATCAATAACTTGGTAGAACGCATTAACTGTATCGGAAATATTCCAAACTGCTAAAATGACGTTATAACCTTTTCTATCACTTGGAATATTGATTTTTTGCTCAACATCCTTATTAGGAAGGCTGCCTCCATCATCAATACTTGCGATTTTTTCAAAATCCTGAATATTAAGAGGTGCGTTCGGATCCCAATTAGATTTTGTCATGTAATAATCCCATGTTGATGTCCGGTGTTGCGCTGTTAGCTTCCAGTTGACTGCTAATGTTCCCGTTGTAATATCTGTTTTGTGCCATCGCGTTGCTGTCTGTTCATCGATTGCACTAAAACGATCAATGGCAGCGCTCGCAATTTTACCTGTAATAAAAGTATTTTTAGGTGCTTCAATACTTTGTGGTTCATATTGAACAGCTCCAACATTTTTATTTAACGGAGCAAGCCCAGTATCATTTGTAAATTGTGTACTACCAAGATAAGCTCGACTTCCCGGTTTTGTTACATATCCATGCGCATTTGCAGCGCTTGAAAATCCCGCTAGAGCAAACAATAGAATAAACGCAGACAACAACATTTTCCACAAATTTGTTTTCATCTTCTTAATCCCATCCTTTTTTCTATTTTTATTTACACTCTGGATAAGCCCACCATCCTATTTTATTATAAAATTTTATTATTAAACACTCAAGAAATACAAAGTATCAAATTTTTAGTTGTATTATACTACTTTTTGACATTATCATAAAAAGCCTTGAAACTTAAACAAAGAGCCTAGGAACGCTTTTCCCAGACTCTCTTTTCGATTATTTTTCTGTTTTAGCACCGCTCTCACTTGCTCCCGCCATATCAAGTTTTTGATTCATCTTAATAAATGGCAAGTAAAGGAAAATATCGAGGATCACAAGCGCAAGCGTGAGAACAACAGGACTAAAATGAAACGCTCCTAAAATCCACGTGCTGACAAAGATAGGTTCATTTCCTGAGTTAAGGACAACAAGTGGCACAACCCAACCAATTTTCGTCACTACATAAGCAATGACCGCGTTAATCACAGGAACTCCCACCCACGGAATGAAGAAAATCGGATTCAGCACGATCGGTAACCCAAAAATGATCGGCTCATTAATGCCAAATAGCCCTGGAATAAACCCGAGTTTTGCGACTGACCGCCCACTATAATTTTTAGGAGTAAACAGCAAGATGGCAAGAATCAAACCGAATGTAGCTCCGGAGCCGCCAATCATAGCGTAAACATTTGTCATGGTATTGGGCGCAATGCTGATCTGAGAAAAATCGTGATGCTCCGCAAATTCGGAAACATTTTTAAGAAACAGCGGTAACCAAAAAGCCGAAACAACACCCCAAACGATGTTAAAACCATGCAAGCCGAAAAACCATAAAACTTGCATCAAGATGATAACGACGATGATTGCAGGAAGACCAGTTCCAACATCCGTTAGCGGTGTGATGATGACTTGGTTAATCAAATCAAGTAACGATGTGTATCCAAGTGTTTCAATGAGAATCCGTACAATGCCGAACAATAAGAGCACCATTGAAATCGGAATTAGCGAGGAAAAAAGAATTAAATACGTTCGGTGGAACACCAGGCGGCATCTTGATAGTGAACTTACTTTTGGCTAACTTGGAATAAAGATACACGGATAAGAAACTAGTAATGAGACCTGTAAACATGCCTTCAAAGCTAAAAAAAGTTGTTCGCATAGCCAGCGATATCTTGCTTAATCTCCGGTGAGGAGACAAGATTTGGAACCATCACCATATAAGATGCAAACGCTAACAAAACAACCAAGACGACATTCATTTTATCATTTGTTTTCTTGAGTTCCTTGGCATAGTTATAAGATACAGCGAGAACGATGATAATAGCGACCATACCGAGCGTTGCTTGCCCAATCGAGCCAAACAAGTCAATCAGTTTGGGAAGAAAGCCAGATGTCACTTTCAAGTGTTTTGCGAGAGCTTCTAATTGCATTTTGATCAAATTGGAAAACGAACCGACGACTGTGAATGGAATAGCTGCAACAAAGGCATTTTTAATGACTTGTAAAATGGTATTCGCTTCGATTTTGCTGGCAATTTTAATCATATTATTTTGCAGCTTATCGAGTTTCATATTTCTTCACCTCTCTACCCTTTTCTGTAGTTAATCAAAAATCTATTTTTCTCCTAGTTTCTCACCTTTAAAACCTTTTTAAGCAAGAAACTCACACCTAGCGATAGTACGCTTGAATCGGGCTTATTTCCCCCGTTTCAATCTGAAAACCCGCCTTTGAATTTATCCGTCAAAATTTGTTCAGACATGACCCATTGTCGGATAGTGGACTGGTACATATTTTGATATTGCCTGTAGATCATATCCAGTTCGATTAAAATCGGGATTTGTGGCGAAATATTTCCCAGCGTATCCTCCGCCAAAAGCGAAGCCGCAAAAAGAGTTTCCGTCGCAAATTGAATAATCTTCGCTTCCTTGTTTGCCGTAATGAGCAAAATTTCAACGCCTTTTTGTTGCGCGATCTTGGCCGCTTCATAGAGCGTTTCATCTTCTCCGCGTAACGTGGAAATAATAATTAAATCACTTTGGTCGGCAAAATGCGCGGTCATCAAAATGGTATGCTGGTCGCTTGCGACGCGGACAAATTTGCCAAGGCGGGAAAACTTAAATTGAAAGTCCCCGCCGGCAAAAGAATTAAATCCCATTCCCCAAAAATTAATCGTTTTCTTGCTGTAAATCGCCTTACAAAAATGCTCAATCACATTTTCCGCAAAATTGGTATCACTTTGTGTCGCAAGCGCGTGGTAGCTCGCCGTTACACTTGAGGAAACGGGGACGCTTTCTTCACTGTCTTCAAGCGACAAATTGTAAAGAAAAATCAATTCTTTGTAGTTATTCAAGTTGAGTTTCTTGCAAAAACGCGTGATCGAAGAAGGGGAAACGGCAATGGCTTTAGCCAGTTCTTCGATCCGCAAAATTGGTTTTTTTGAGACCAAATAATCCGCAATCACTTGTTCCACAGCGGTGAAATCCATGCGATGCGATTCGATCAACAAAAACAAATTATCTTGCAAAGCTTTCTCCTCACTTTCTTAGTTAGGATAAACCACAATGGTTTTGATTTCTCCTGGTTTAAAGTGTCCAAGCGAAACTTCTTCTGTAAAGACTTTCTCGGTAAGCGCTTCGCCGTTTAAACTAGTGAATGCCACATCCATTTTTCTTGGTAATTGAATTTTTTCTTCTGGCACTTCTTCAGTCGTACTTGGATTATAGAAGCGAATCGCGATCCCGCCGTCATTAGCTCGAGAAAACGAACTGAACACCAGTTTTTCAGGTTTAAGTTGCCAATTTAACGGCGGCTCGGTGATTTTTTCTGGAAGCGGGTTCGAGACAAAATATTTGAGCGCGGTCGTAAAGGCATTCAAGTTTTGAATTTGGTAATAAGGTTGACTCACGGCGTAATGCTGATAGTCGCGCATGAACTTCGCCGGGTCATAGGCTGGGTCAAGTACGAGTGCAAATTTGAAGTGCAACTCTTTTTCAAGTTGACTATCCGGCGTTTCTACGTAACGATACTGATTGCCCGATGCATCTCCCGGACGGCGAATTAAGTCAGGACGACCAAGGTAACCTACGCTTCTGAAAAGTGTCACTGCCATTTGATTGAACGTTTCGCCCACAATTTGATACTCTTTCATTCCTTTAACTAAAATTGTCCAGCTACTTTTGTTATTATGCACATTCAGATAATGCAGCATCGGGAAAATCGCCGTCGGTTCCTCGCGCCAATTTAGCTCTTTCCAGTCATGTAGATGCGGATCAATCACCGGTCGGCTGATGGTTCCAAATGGCGTATCCGTATACGAGTGCTTCGCTTGGATATCCGTTTGGACGATCAGCCGCATTCTGTGATCCTGCGCCTGGTTATCCATTTTTAAATTAAATTCGATTCGTTCAGTCTCTCTCGCAAGCCGCACTTCCATTTGGTAAGGAATATGCGCGCTTCGCTTTCCTGCTTTGCGGTCCGCTAAATCGCGCGCAACGGCAAAGTTTCCGGATACAAGTAAGCGGCTTTCTAATTCGCCCGTCTGGATGCTCACTTTTGCATCCGCAAAATCCAGGCGACAGATGTCATCGTGATAAGCAGGCGAATAATCATAGGTATCACCTTCGTCGCCGCCATCTTCTAGCCAAAGAAAATCGACATATTCGTTTCCCGAAGCTTTATCTACGAGCGTTGCTTGGCCGCTTTGAAGCGTGAAGCGATAGCGCTCGTTTTCGATGCTATTTCCGGCCGTCTGCCCAGTTTCTACCTCCTCAGCCACTTCTTCAATTTCATAAGTCGTAAAGCTAAGCCCTGGGATTTCCACCTCGGCCGAAACTGTATGCAGATAGTAATATTTTTCAGGGTCATACAACGACTCATCGCGCTTAATTTCGCCGCGGTAGCGTTTTTCTGAGTTCAAAATCTGACAAGCCTGTTCCCTTCCTTCTTGCCATAGTCGAATGCTAGGCGATGTCACAGAAACTTCGAAACGAACGGTTTTTCGGACGCTATAAGGCAAGGTATTGTAAAAAACAAGGTCATTGGGCTTCGTATTTTTGCGGGACTCGGCGATTTTTCTTGTTAAATAATCGACAGCGGAGTAGGAAAGTTCATCTGCTTCTTTAAAGCGCTCATTGATGATTTGGTTGGTGGCATCACTATTACATCCCCCAGCACTATCGTGCGCATGGTTGCGGAGAACAAGCTTCCAAATTTCTTCCAGCAATTCTTTTTTATAAGGAATCCCGAGCGAATCTGCCATGAGCATGAGCGGTTCCAATTGATAAATAAGTCGGCGCTCTAGCTTATCGTTCATATATTTTTGGTCGTAGCGTGACGAATAAATCGAGCGATGAATTTTCGAAACAGAACTTGAAATGAACTCTCCTGAAACTCTTGGCAGCACCTCGCCTTGAATAGCTTTCAAATAATCTTCATAAGTGCTTTCCAAAAGCTCTACCCCAGAAAGTTTCGCATTATAAGCAGCAATCCGTTCCTTAAGATTGAAATCAACGAAACGCTGGTCCCCACCGACTGGGAGTAGCACCTGCCCCGTTTCAGCTCCCTCCGAAACACGTGTGATAAGCTCTTCCGGGTTTTCTTTTTCAATTAAATCCACCCCGACAAAATAGCCATTTTTAATATTGGCAGCCACCACTTCTGAGCCATCCTCACTCATCCAAATAAAATCGCGTGACTGCACTTTTTCATTTGGCACACCACGCCAGAAGACCGTATCACTGATCCCCATTCCGCGGTAAATCTTCGGCATATCCTTTCCTTGACCAAACGAATCTGGCAAATACCCAATTTTCATCGCACCACCCAGTTGTTTCGCACGAGCCATCCCAATTTGTAAATTCCGCACAATCGACTCGCCACTGATCACGAGTTCATCCGTTTGCGTGTACCACGGTCCAATAAACAGCTTTCTTGCCCGAACAAGCGCGTGAATCCGCTCCCGATTTTCCGGACAAAAACGCAAGTAATCATCGACAATGCTCATCTGTCCGTCCAGCAAATAATACTGGAGCACGCCCTCCTCAAGTGCACGAAGCACCTCATCCATATGATAAACAAACTGAACCGAAGACTCATTCACCGTAAAATACCATTCAAAATCCCAATGCGTGTGGGCAATCACGTGCACCTTTTTCGCCATCTCCATCACCTCTTAAACTTCAATTTCATCCATCAAGCGCACAAGCTCCGCCGGGTTCTCCGCCGGGTTCTCCGCCGTAATCAACGTCTCACGAAAACCGTCATCAATCAGCTTCCGCGCAATCAAACTCAAAATCTTCAAGTGCTCACTTGCTCCTTCTACTGGAATCGTCAGGGCGAGCGCAACTTGAACTGGCTTTTGATCGAGCGCTTGCCATTCAATTGCAGACTTATATTTCACGAGTATGAGTCCCGGCCTCACAACCGTTTCACTTTTCCCGTGTGGAATTGCAATCCCATCCTTAAATCCCGTTGTTGATTCTTGTTCTCTTAATTTTAAAGCTTCAACAAAATCCTTGGCGGACTTCACGTAACCATTTTGATTGGCCACCCTAGCAATCGTTTCAAACGCTTCCGTTTGCGTTGTTGCCGTTTCATCAAAAACAATATTGGCTTCATTAAAAATTTGGTTGTTCATTTCCTTCACTCCTAATCTCTTCCTCATTTGGCGGTGCAACCGGAACCGGCTTCCTTGAGAAACCAATAATCAGCGCCGTGACCGCAATCCCAGCCGTTATACAAAGAATCCAAGATAAAAACGGGATCGGCTGATGATCAATGTACCCGATAAACGTCCCAAGCGGAGAACCAATTCCACCAAAGAAGCGCGCCCCAGAAGCCGCTGCAAGCCCTCCAGCAACCGCTGAACCTGTCACATTGGCAATAATCATCCGCACCGGATCCGCCGCTACAAATGGAATGGCTCCTTCCGTAACGCCAACAAGTCCCATCCCAAGCGCCGCACTTGCGGCAACTTTTTCATCTTTCGAAAATTTATTTTTAAAGAAGCGCGTCGCCACCCAAACCCCAAGTGGCGCAACTGAAATCGCTGCTTGAACTGCCGTTTGCGGAACAAAGTTAGCATCATTGACCCCATATTTCGCAAGCGTATCCGTGAAAATCGCTGTTGCAAATACAAGTGCAGTTTTATTCACAGGACCACCAAGGTCAAAGCCAATCATTGCTCCACAAATCATGCCAATCAAAAGTGGTGCGCTGCTATAATTATCGTTTAGCCAAGTAAGACCTGCGTACATCTTGTCCATTCCAAAAGCAATCGGTTCCCCGATCACATAGAAGACGATCAACGAAATAATCAACGTGGCGATAAACGGAATAATCATGATCGGCACAATCGGTTGTACAATTTTCGGCCATTTGATTTTCTTAAGCAACTTCACCATGTAGCCCACAATAAAAGCGACAATAATGGCAGCAATAAACCCGCCGCCCGCCTTCGTCCCAAGCAGTTCAGGATCATTTGCGATATAAGCTCCAATCATTGCAGGAGCGATAGCAGGCTTATCCGCAATGGATTTAGCAACGAAGCCCGCAAAAAGTGGAATCATCAATTTGAATCCTACCTGCCCAACTTGGAACAAGTGTGACATGAGTAGCCCCATCGTTGTTTTCGTATCAAAGCCCCATTCGACAATCCGCCCCATATCATCACGTTGAAACGCATACAAATTAGCGATCGTCAAAATTAAACCGGCCGCAATGACCATCGGAACCATATACGAAATCCCGCTCATAATATGCGTAAAGAAATTCGTTTTCCCTTTATCATTCCCGATTTGAACTTTACCAACTTTAGTCCCTTTTTCCCCGAATATTTCGCCTTTTTGAATAGCCGTTTCAATTAATCCTGCCGCATCTTCAATCGCAGCAATCGAATTCGTTTGATAAAGCTTCTTCCCCGTAAAACGAACCATATCCACACGAATATCCGCAGCAATAATTACGAGATCCGCTTGTTCAATCTCTTCTGACGCTAGTTCATTTTCCGCGCCAATCGCACCATTCGTTTCTACCTTTATGTTGTACCCAAGTTCCTTAGCCGTTTTTTCAAGCGATTCCGCGGCCATATATGTATGCGCTATCCCTGCTGCACACGCCGTAACAGCAACAATATTTTTCATAACCTTTCTCCCTCCTTTTTTAGTACAAAATAAGTATAGCAACGCGCAAGTGAAATTGGAATATGAAAGCGTTATATTTGAAGTGTTTTCAGTATTTCAGAGCACCTTGAAAATAATTTCAGAAGGCAAGAAACGCAGGGGATAGCAAACAACGACTTTATTGCGTTAGCGCTTGGCGCGAATGCAGCTTTTATACAGAAGCTGAACGAGCCGCGCTTGAATTTTATGAACACATCGTTTTAATCCCGACTAAGGGAGGCCGAACACTAAAACAAGGTCTTGCGCCACGCGCAAGACCTTGTTTTTAAGTTCCTATTCAAATTTGCTGATCGGATAAAACTTCTAACCCTTTCAGTTTCATATATGCCGCCGTAACGCCCATCCCAGCTTTTGTTTTTCCGCCGAACGAACCGTCGTAAATTTGGCAAGCCCCGCATGAAGGCTCTTCTCCTTCAAAATGACCGTTGTTATCCCCAAAGTTTCTAGCCTCGCAAAAGCTCGTTTTGCTCCTGCTTTATAAGCTTCCGTCACGTCCTGCCCATGGTCGTCCATCACTTTTGCCGTCCCGTTCCACACATCAAAGCCGTCGCCACCTACAATTTCCGCAGGGTTTCGCGGCGTCGTAAGTCCACCGATCACTTCCGGGCAAAGCGCTAACGCCTCCCCTTTAATCACCATTTCCTTTAAAACGCGATTTTCTTTGTGATTTCCGTCATATCTGCAAGGAATTCCCGCTAGACACGCACTCACCATTTTCACAAGACGCCCCCCTTTTCTTCTTCTTTTTTACTCTATCAAAAAAACGCCATGACTTCAATTTCGAAGCCACAGCGTCCTTTTTATAGATTTTGGTAGGCTTTCGCAATCGCTGTGCCCACGCGCGCATTATGTTTGACTAGCTCAATATTCGCTTCTAAGCTCTTACCCGCGGTCAACTCTTTCACTTTGCCAAGCAAGAATGGTGTGACATCTTTCCCGTGGATACCTTTTTCATCTGCTTCTTGGAGCGCTTTTGCGATCACAGCATTTATCTCACTTGCTGGCATCGCATGCTCCTCTGGAATTGGATTAGCAATCACAGCGCCACCATCAATCTTCAGATCCCATTTCGCTTTCAAACTTTCTGCGATAACGCCCGGTTCATCTGCCCGAATCGTTAGCTCAACATCACTAGTCCGCGTATAGAAAGCCGGAAGCACGTCCGTTTCATAGCCGATCACAGGAACTCCTTTGGTTTCCAAATATTCCATCGTAAGTCCGAGATCCAAAATGGATTTTGCTCCCGCACAAACTACAGCCACATTTGTTTTCGCCAGTTCCTCAAGGTCAGCCGAAATATCCATTGTCGCCTCTGCCCCGCGGTGAACCCCGCCAATTCCGCCCGTCACAAAAATCGGAATCTCAGCAAGCTCCGCACAAATCATCGTTGCGGCCACGGTCGTCGCTCCAAGTTGCTTCGTCGCAATTAAATAGCCGATATCCCGTCTCGAAACTTTAGCTACCCCTGAGCTTTTTCCAAAAAGTTCCAATTCTTCATCCGAAAGCCCAATCTTGATTTTACCATCAATAATTGCAATTGTTGCAGGCACAGCACCATTTTCGCGAATGATGTCTTCAACAATGCGAGCCGTTTCCACATTTTGCGGATAAGGCATTCCGTGTGAAATAATTGTGGATTCGAGGGCTACAATGGGCTTCCCTGCAAGTTTAGCTTCTTTTACTTCTTCTGAAAACGAAAGATATTGTTTCATTTTAATTCCTCCAATTCCTGTTTTAGTTTTGCCGCCGATAAATCTTTTCGTACTGTTGAGTTTGACATCAGCGTTTTAGCTGCATTAATACTTCCAGCGCGAACAATGTCGCGAAGACTGCGCCCTGAAAGCCAAGCATGAATCACAGCAGAACAAAACGCGTCCCCAGCTCCTGTTACGTCCTGAATATCGCTAACTACAATCGCGGGCTCATACAAAATTCCCTCTTTCGCGTTTCCTGCAATCGCCCCGTCTTTTCCATTTGTTACAACCACGTTTTGAATCCCAAGATCAAGCCACTTCTGAACAGCTAGCTTCCAATCTGCGTTTGTTTCGATCTCCATTTTAAGGTAAGCTTCCGACTCATCGCGGTTACAAATCAGCCAAGAAACCCCATCCAATTCCACGGGCAAGCGCCCCATCTTTGGTGACGAAACCGGAACAAGGATCAAAGGAACGCCTGCTTCGTTTGATACCCCTTTCAAATAACGAATAGTTTCTTTAGGACAATTTAAGTCTGCAACTATTGTCCCAGCATTCACAAATAGCGCTTCATTTTTCGCAAGGACATCTGGCGTTAATTCATCATAAGCATCCATGTCCGCGAGTGCCACATGCAAGTTGCCATTTTCTTCCAAAACTGCCGTATAAGAACCCGTTGCCATCCCAGGAAAAGTGGTCACATAATCCAAATCCATGTACCGCTCGCTAGCTCGCTTAATCGCTTCCCAGTCGGCATCCATTCCCGCAACAGTCATAAGCACTGTTTTTCGTCCAAGTCGCCCAAGGTTTTCTGCCACATTTCGTGCAACTCCCCCAGCACCTTGTGTGGAACGAACCGGATTGGAAGTTCCCAGTTGTACCGCTTCCTTCAAGTAAAACTTGCGATCCACATTGGCTCCGCCGATGCAAATAATGCGATTTTCCTCATTTAAAATGTAACCTTTACCTAAAATCCATCCTTTTCGCATCAAACCAGAAATTAAATTTGCAACTGCTGGACGCGACAAACCAACGATCTCCGCTAAATCTTGCTGCGAAATATAAGGATCATTCTGAATCGAGCGATAAATCAACTCTTCATTTTCGTTCATTTTTTGCTGATCTTGTTTCATTGTTCCTCCCTCCCATCTAAACAAATGTTTATTTATTAAACTTATGTTTATTGTAGCATAAATCTAGCATTACACAAGAAAAAAAATAAAATTTTTTTTAAAATTATGGTAACCCTTAAGCTCATGCGGCTGAGAGCCATAATTAAAAGTTATAAATTCTACATTTTTGAGTGTATCGGGTGAATTATCCCCAAAACTTCGATACAATGGAGGATGTTCGCTTTATTTTTAAGTTTTGAAATGAAGCGATGGGACGTGAGAAAGGAGAATCATTTTGAGTAAAATAGAAGTTAAGAATTTGACAAAAATTTTCGGCAAGAAAATTTCCAAAGCTTCTTCATTATTGTCTCAAGGAAAATCTAAAACAGAGATTCTAAAAGAAACAGGCGCAACCATTGGGGTTAACCAAGCTTCTTTTGCAGTCGAAGAAGGCGAGATTTTCGTAATTATGGGGCTTTCTGGAAGTGGGAAATCCACACTTGTACGGCTTTTAAACCGGCTAATTGAACCAACGAGTGGTGAAATTTGGTTAGATGGTCGCGAACTTTCTAAACTTGATAAGAAAGAATTGCGAGAAGTCCGTCGAAAAAGCATGAGTATGGTTTTTCAAAGCTTCGGGTTGTTTCCAAACCGCTCCATTTTAAGCAACGTAGAATACGGGCTTGAAGTACAAAAAATGCCAAAAACAGAACGAGAAAAGAAAGCCTCAGATGCCCTTGATTTAGTTGGACTTTCAGGTTACGGGGAACAATATCCTTCACAACTTTCTGGAGGAATGCAGCAACGTGTTGGGCTTGCCCGTGCACTTGCTAATAATCCAGACATTCTATTAATGGATGAAGCCTTTTCTGCGCTTGACCCATTAAACCGAAAAGATATGCAAGATCAATTGCTTGATTTGCAAGACAAAATGCAAAAAACGATTATTTTCATTACCCATGACCTAGATGAAGCCCTTCGAATTGGAGATCACATCATGATCATGCGCGATGGCTCTGTCGTTCAAACAGGGACACCGGAAGACATTCTAGCGCACCCAGCTAATGAATACGTGGAAAAATTCATTGAAGATGTGGATCGCTCGAAAGTTTATACAGCAAGTAACGTGATGATTCGTCCAGAAATCATCAACTTTGAAAAAGATGGCCCACGTGTTGCTTTACAGCGGATGCGTGAAGCGGGGACTTCCAGTATTTTCGTCGTGAAAAAAGGACGGGAACTTGTCGGGATTGCCCACGCATCAGATGTATCTAGACTCGTTAAAGAACAAGTGAAATCACTGGATTCTGTGATTAAAACGGATGTGCCAACAACAAGCCCGGATACACCACTTGTTGAACTTATGGATCAGGTTTCAACGACTTCGATTCCAATAGCTGTCACTGAGGATGGTAAGCTTCGTGGAATTATCGTTCGTGGCTCTGTTCTCGCGGCACTTTCGGGAAATGAGGTGAACCAAGATGCCTAATATTCCAAGTCTTCCGCTTGCGGATTGGATTGATAAGCTCGTCGATAGCTTAACAAAATTTGAAGGTTTCTTTAATGTAATTACAAATATTATCGGTGGAGTTGTAGATGCCTTTCAGTGGGTGTTCGACCTCTTGCCACCATGGCTATTTATTCTTTTAATCCTCGCTCTTACTTTTTGGATTAATCGCAAGAAACAAAAATGGGGTTTACTTATTTTCGAATTAGTTGGGCTCCTGCTCATCTGGAACCTCGACTTTTGGCGCGATATGACCCAAACGCTTACTCTCGTTTTAACAAGTAGTTTAATTGCACTTGTTATCGGGGTACCACTTGGGATTTGGATGTCCAAAAGCAATGTTGTAGAGGCCATCTTTAAACCTATCCTTGACTTCATGCAAACGATGCCGGCTTTCGTTTACTTGATTCCGGCAGTTGCCTTCTTTGGAATTGGAATGGTTCCAGGGGTTGTCGCTTCTGTTATTTTCGCAATGCCGCCAACTGTGCGGATGACGAACCTCGGTATTCGTCAAGTTTCGACTGAACTCGTCGAAGCAGCGGATTCGTTCGGTTCAACTGGTTGGCAAAAATTGATTAAAGTAGAGCTTCCGATGGCGAAGTCGACCATGATGGCTGGAATTAACCAAAGTATCATGCTTGCTCTATCGATGGTCGTTATTGCTTCGATGATCGGTGCAATGGGTCTAGGAACGCGTGTTTACTTCGCTGTAGGACGTAATGATGCTGGTGGCGGTTTCGTAGCCGGAATTGCAATTGTTATCGTCGCGATCATCCTCGACCGCTTGACGCAAAGCTTTAACAAAAAGAATACAACGGAAAATTAAGGAGGAAGTAAGATGCGCAAAAAGCTTTCAATTTTAGCCTTGCTTAGTGCTCTTTTCCTCATCTTATCCGCTTGTGGAACGGAGCTTGCTGAGTACGATCCAGATAAACCACTTGGCGAACAAATCAATTATACAATTACTGGAATTGATGCTGGTGCTGGTATTATGCTGTCCACTCAAAATGCCATTAAGGACTACAAGCTCGATGATTATAACTGGCAGCTTCAGACAAGTTCGACAGCAGCAATGACTTCAACACTTGAAAAAGCTATTAAAGACAAACGTCCAATCGTCGTAACTGGCTGGACGCCTCACTGGATGTTCACAAAATTTGACTTGAAATTCTTGAAAGGATCCTAAAAATGTTTATGGGGACGCTGAAAATATCAATACAATGGTCCGTAAAGGGCTGAAAAAAGATATGCCTTCTGCTTATACAGTATTAGACCGCTTTAACTGGACAGCCGAAGAAATGTCTGATGTGATGTTGCAAGTTAACGATGGAACTGACCCGAAAAAAGCAGCTCGAAAATGGATCAAAGACAATCCAGATAAAGTCAAAAAATGGACAGATGGTGTTAAAAAGGTAAACGGTGATAAAATCAAGTTAACCTACGTGGCTTGGGACTCTGAAATTGCTTCGACAAACGTTGTAGCAGAAGTGCTAAGTGATATTGGCTACAAACCAACGATTCAAGCCATGGAAATCCAGCCTATGTGGGCATCCATTGCAACTGGCGCAGCTGATGGTATGGTCGCTGCTTGGTTGCCAAACACATCTGGTGTTTACTACAAGGATTACAAAAAAAGATGTTGAAAATCTAGGTGTGAACTTAAAAGGAGCGCGTGTTGGTCTAGCCGTTCCTACCTATATGAAAAACATAAATTCGATTGAAGATCTAAAAAAATAATATAAAGAAAGAGGGGCGGAAAATCTCGCCCCTCTTTTTTTCATATCATATGCTTTAGTAAGCCGTCCAGCCACCGTCTACTTGAACAACTACCCCATTAACAAAGCTCGCATCATCAGAGGCAAGAAATAGGGCAACTTTAGCAATTTCTTCCGGCTCGCCCGTTCGTGGACTCACTCCCATTCCAATCATTGCCCGAGCTTGACCGAATTCGCTTGGTGCAGTGATTGTATTCCCAATATTTGTATTGACCGCTCCAGGCGCAATTGCATTACAGCGAATATTTTTTGTTGCATATTGGAATCCTACATTTTTCGTCAGTCCAACAACTGCATGTTTCGATGCTGTATATGCCGCACCTGCACGAGAACCGTAAAGTCCACCCGCTGAAGCAATATTCACAATTACGCCACCGCCTGCTTTTTCAAAAATAGGAACGGCTTTTCGAATCGCTCGCATGACACCTGTTGTATTAATCGCAAGCACTCGGTCCCAAAGCTCGTCTGTTAATTCGGCAACCGGAACAAAATTATCCATGATTCCTGCATTATTAACCAGAATGTCTAGTCCCCCATAAACTTCTATCGCCTGATCGATTATATTTTCTACATCTTCTTGTTTCATCACATTTGCCACAATGGCTCTTCCTTCACCGCCAGCAGCTTTTATTTCCTCAACTGTCTTTTCTGCAGCTTCTAAATTTAAATCCGCAACAATAACTTTTGCGCCTTCCTTGGCATATAAGATAGAAATTTGTTTCCCCATTCCAGAAGCCGCACCAGTTACGACTGCTACTTTACCCACCAATTTATCCATTATTTATTCCCCCTTGATTGCTTTTGTCGCGAGACTCATCTCACTCCTAATCTAAGTATATTCCTACTTGTAAACGGATTCAATCAGTAAAACAGTGATAAAGTGTTGCATAAGCAACACTTTTTATGGTATATGTAGCATATCCTCTTGAAAGGAGCTAAAATCCATGTCAGATCGCCGTACACAAAAAAACCAAAAAAAGCTTTTCATACCGCTTTTCTTCAACTACTTGAAAACAAAACTCCTGCACAAATCACCGTATCTGACCTTGTTCGTAAAGCTGATGTAAATCGTTCAACTTTTTACAGACACTACCAAGAAATACAAGATTTACTTGATGAATTGATTCACTTTGTCCTCCAAGATTTGCGCACCGCTTATGATGACCCTTACCAAAAAGAAACGGATTTCTCACTCAGCCGACTTCGCCCAGAAATGATTAAAATTTTTGAACACGTCTATAAAAACCGTGATTTTTATCGTCAAGTCATCCACGCCAAAATCAGTCCTGGCTTTCAAAATCAAATTTGTGAGGTCATCAAAGAGTTGGCCTTAAGAGATGCACTTCATTCCCATTATCCAACTGGAAATGCCAATCTCGAACTGCTCGCAAGTTACCAAGCTCATGCAATCTTTGGGATGATTGTCTACTGGGCAGAAACAGACTTCCAGTTTTCACCTCACTATATGTCTGAACAGCTCTACTTCATTTTAAATTTGACTCGCAAATAACAGATCAAGTTCCTGCTTTGTAAGCGGCCGATATGCACCAAGTGGCAAGGATTCATCAAGTTCCAAGTTCGCCATCTTCTCCCGTTTTAAATAGGTCACTTTTTTTTCCACATGCCTCAAACATCTTTTTCACCTGATGAAATTTCCCCTCACGAATCGTCACAAGCGCCTCACCAGCAGCAAGAATCTCTAGTTTTGCTGGAAGCGCTTTGTACCCATCAAGAAAAACAACTCCGTTTTCAAAAGCGATTTGATCTTCCTTCGTAAGTTCACCTGTTACTTTTACAAAATATACCTTATCAACATGTTTCTTTGGGGATAACAACTGATGCGAAAGCGCACCGTCATTCGTTATCAAAAGTAATCCTTCCGTATCTTTGTCAAGTCGTCCCACAGGAAAAAGCCCTTTACGCCTATCCTCCGGTTTAAAGAGATCCATTACCGTCCGGTCAACCTTATCTTCCGTTGCACTAACAACTCCTTGTGGTTTGTTTAACATCCAGTACGAGAACTCAGAAAATTGGACCATATTTCCATTTACTACAACTTCATCCGATCCAGGAGTTACTTGTAACCCACCATCTTTAACTTGCTTTCCATTCACCCAGACATTGCCTTTTTTTAATATCCCCTTTACCTCTTTACGCGTTCCAATCCCCGTATTTGCCAATAGTTTATCTAGCCGCATGAACAAAACCCCTCCGTGATTAATTAGCTTTATCTTACCATGAATATAGTGAAAAATAGAAATAAGCGGAACCTTAACAACAAGAAATCGAACAAACCGCTTCTTCTATTTGGAAGCCCACTCGTACTTGCCGCTTTTTTGAAAGCATTTTGAAAAGAACAAAAGCAAAACATTCCATTTAAATTCATTTTATCTAATTGATTTTACAACTAACTAAAAAAGGATTTGAACTTGACGTTCAAATCCTTTTAACTATCCTCTCCATATTTTGTTCTCTCACGACAAGCTTTCAAGTTTCGCAGCGTAATGTGTTTCCATTTCTTGGCTTGAAAAAGATTGTCGTAACCGATAATTTTCCAAGAGTTGTTCAATCTCCACCAATACCTCAAAGCTATTTTTTTCTTCTTTCATAACTAGCAAATCCTGCATCTCTATGAATAATTGCTCTAACTGTTTAAAATCTTCTGCTGTTGCTTTAAGACCATCCCTTCTGTTTTGCATTGTTTATACCTCCTAAATGTAACCCCTTTCTTACTCATTATTTTACGCTAAAATAAAATTTTCAAACCTATTTTTCCAAAAGTTCACAGATTGTACAAATTCATAGACAAAAATGCGCATTATTTCACCTTTTTTTGTTATCTTTTGCAACTAAAAACGTTTTTTATTCTTTAATGATTTTTAGGATATCCTGATAACGAACTTTTTTAGGTGTTGCGTCTTGAAACGAGGAACCGCTTTTTAAATAGACTTCCACTTTATCGCCAGCTACTAGATCCGCCACATTTATCGGTCGCTCATCCTTCTGATTAGTGATTTTACTGATCGAAGCTAGTTCAATTGGACCTTTAATTACCTTCCCATCTTCTGACTCAAGTTGATCCACAAAGATACTTTTAGCATCACTTGTTCCATTTTGACTGATCGTTCCCGTGTATATTACATAAGGATCTTTCATTTGTTGCTTTTGCCCGCAGGCTGATAAAATCAAAAGACAGACACCCAGTATAACAAGTAAATGCTTTTTCATTCCTTTTCTCCTTTAAACAACTTTTTCTTTTATCATATGAAAAAAACACAGCTTCTTCAAAGAAAAAGCTGTGTTTCAGGTTTATTCTAGTACAAATTGATTGTGATAAAGTTCTGCATAGAAACCTTGTTGTTTAAGAAGTGATTCATGCGTTCCTTCCTCAATCACTTCACCATTTCGAAGTACAACAATATGGTCGGCACCTAAAATCGTCTTCAAACGGTGCGCGATAACGAAACTTGTTCGTCCTGAAATCACATTATCCATCGCCGTTTGAATCTTACTTTCCGTAACTGTATCCACATTACTTGTTGCTTCATCTAGAATAAGCAGGCTTGGATTGGTTAAAATCGTCCTTGCAATACTAATTAATTGTTTCTGTCCAACACTGAAAATACTATTCTCATCGCTAATTTCTGTATCATAGCCTTTATCAAGCGACATAATAAACTCATGAATATGCGCTTGTTCCGCAGCTGCGATAACTTCTTCACGCGTTGCATCCGGTTTCCCAAATGCAATATTATCGTGGATAGTTCCAGAAAAGAGCACAGAATCTTGTAAGACTATTCCCACCTGTTTCCTGAGTGAATGCAGTTCAATGTCGCGAATATCTTTTCCATCAAAAAGAATCTCACCACTATCAACATTGTAGAAACGATTCAACAAGTTCATGATCGTTGTCTTCCCAGAACCTGTTGGTCCAACCACCGCAACCATCTGACCTTTTTCAAGACCGATCGTCACATCTTTTAGAACTGGTTTATCTGGTGTGTAACCAAATTTCACATGATTCAATTCTACTTTTTTATGAACACCATCAATCGTTTGAACATTTGGACGTTCCACTTCATCTTGTTCTTTAAAGACTTCACTCACACGACGCGCACCAGTAAGTGCCAGTTGAAGCATGCTGTACTGCGAAGAAATCTGTGTAAGTGGCATATAAAATTGTTGCGAATACTGAACGAACATCACGATGAGGCCAAGTGCTACCGTCCGGTCAAGACTTCCATTTAAAGCAAGATAACCACCGAAGAAAATAACAATCGCCGTATTAACAAGCGAAATACCCTGCATCACGGGGAACAACAAGCCAGAATAAACTTGACCTTTATACGTTGCATTTTTAACGATTTCATTGTGTTTTAAGAAACCGCTAATGGTTTCTTCTTCAAGACCATTTGTGATGACCACTTTTTGACCAGAGATTTTTTCATCAATATAGGCATTTAAGCGACCTAAGCTATCTTGTTGCAAGTCCACATAGCGGCGCGCTTTCCGAATGATAATCCCTGCGATAATCACTGCAAACGGTGCCGCGATCAGTGTAACAAGAGCAAGTTCTACATTTTGCGTGAACATCATGATGATAACCCCGATCATGAGCGCCAAATTCGAAAGCACTTGAACAAGCGCTTGGTTGAGCGTGTTTGAAATGTTATCCATGTCACTCGTAAAGCGACTCAACATCTCGCCATCATTGTGGCTATCAAAGAAGCGAATCGATAGTTTTTCCATTTTCTTGAAAAGTCCAATCCGCATCCGGTTCGTTGCTTTCCCTGAAACACCCGCCATGATGATATTTTGGACAAACATCGCAACAGACGTTAAAACATAGAATAAAAGCAACATAAGCAGAATATGGTGAAAATCGGATTTGTCATCCACACCCGTTGTTATAAGTTTCACTGCATAATCCGCTAATTCCTGTACCGCTTTCCCGACATATTGTGGCGCTTTTACTTGTAAGAAAGTAGCCCCGACAATCGCAAGAATAATCACAGATAGTTGAAGTTTATAGGCGCGAAGGTAGTGCCAGAAGAACTTCGTGATTTGTCTAAACTCACTCATTTTCGAACACATCCTTCCCTTTTTGTGTTTCATAGATTTCTTGGTAAACCGAGCTTGTTTGAAGCAGTTCATGATGGCTTCCAACTGAAACGAGCTTTCCTTTATCAAGAACTAGGATTTTGTCTGCTTGAATAACAGAAGAAATCTTTTGCGCGATAATAAAGGTGGTCGTGTCATTTAATTCGTTTGCAAGCGCCTCTTTGACTAACTTTTCAGATTTGGCATCGAGCGCACTCGTCGAATCATCAAGAATTAAAATTTTCGGTGTTCCAATTACACCACGCGAAATCGAAAGTCGTTGCTTCTGACCACCAGAATAGTTGTTTCCTCGCTCTTCAACAATCGCTTCATAGCGTTTATCTTGTCGTTCAATAAACTCTTTCGCCTGCGCAATCGTCGTGGCATTTTCCATTTCTGTTTCAGAAGCATTTTGCTTCCCGTGACGCAAATTATCCGAAATTGTTCCGGAGAAAAGGACAGCTCGTTGTAAAACAAGAGAAACCGTTTGACGAAGCGTTTTCTTGTTGACCTTCTTCAGATTCTCTCCGCCGATCAAAACTTCTCCTTCTTGTGGATCATAAAGTCGCGGAATAAGCTGGGCAAGCGTCGACTTCCCAGATCCTGTTGCACCGACGATCCCGACTGTCTCACCTGGATCTGCTTTAAAGGAAATGTGCGATAACGCATTCTCATCATCTCCTTCGTAGCGAAAACTTACATCTTTGAATTCCACACTACCATCCAAATCTTCTTCTTTCGCATTTGGATCATAGGTAATATCCGCATCTGTATTTAAAACTTCACTAATCCGTCCAAGTGAAACAAAGGCACGTGAAGCCATCATCGTGAGCATTCCGCCAATAATGATCGCCATCATGATCTGCATCAAGTAGTTCATAAACGAAGCCACAGCACCAATCACAGTTGGATCATCCTTCACCATGTCGCCTACAAAATAAATAGAAACGACGATCGCAAGGTTTGAAACAAACATAAAAGCTGGAATCATTACAGAAAACAAGACCCCCACGCGAATTGTATGTGCTGTTAATTTATCACTGGTTTCAGTAAAACGATTAATTTCATTATCTTCTTGAACAAAGCTTTTGACTACTCGCATTCCGGCAAGGTTTTCTTTCGCAATTGCATTTACTTTATCAAGGAAAGTTTGAATTTTTACGAAGTGTTTTCCCATTGCACCAAACGTCAGCATGACAATTAAAACGACAAGCACAACAAGAAGGATAATTACCCACCAAAGTGCTGGTAGCGTCACCATCGCAAGCACAAAACTTCCGATAAACATGATCGGAATCCTTGTTAAAGATTGAAGTGACAACATCACAAGGTTTTGCACTTGTGTAATGTCATTCGTTTGTCGCACGACGAGGTTCCCGGTGCTAAACCGTTCAATGTTGCTAAATGAAAAGGTTTGGACTTTGCGGAAACTGCTTTCGCGAATGTCTGCGCCTACCCCCTGCGCAATTTTGGCTGATAGAATCGTATTTAAAATTCCGGCTACTAAACCAATCACCGCGATTACGATCAGCAAAATCCCGATCGACGAAATTTCATCCATCTTGTCCTTCACAATGGCATCCAAAACTTGCTGCAGTAATTTTGGTTGCCACAGTTGAGAAATAACCATGATCGCAACAAAGATTGTTGAAAAAATGGTCTCGACACGATACTTTTTCAAATGCTGTAGTAATATTTTCATTGTTTCCCTCCCATTTCGACAAAAATCAGACGAACACTTATTCTACTCGAATTTAAAATGATTTTCAAGCTTTAATCGGATAAAGTTTAAAAATCAGTCTCTAGACTGATTATCTTTTACTCACTGGTCGATACAATCGCACAAGACCCAGCTTTTCAAGCTTTAACAATCATAAAATATTTTATCAAATGACAAAAATGTAAGCTTCATCACTATTTTTTGTCACTTAATTCGCAGGATTAGTTTCAGAAATTCCTTTAAGATAGTGTATAGAGTAAAACTAAGGAGGTTTTAACTTTGACAAATCAAGTTGTAAAAGTTGAACATGTAGAAAAAAATTTATGGTAAGAAAAATGAGAATCAATCTATTGCATTAAAAGATATTTCTTTCTCGATGGCAGAAGGTGAATTTATTGGTATTATGGGTCCTTCCGGTTCTGGGAAAACGACTCTCTTAAACGTCCTATCAACGCTAGATCGCCCAACAAATGGCGAAATCAGCATTGCCGGTCGCGATATTACACAAATGAAAAACGATGAACTCGCTGACTTTCGGGCAAATTCACTTGGTTTCATTTTCCAAGACTTTAACTTACTCGAAAATTTAACTCTCTATGAAAACATTGCTTTGCCGCTTTCCCTGCAAGATGTGAAAGCGAAAAAAAATCAAAGAACGCGTAGAAACAGTTGCCAAACAACTTGGCATTCAAGATATTTTAATGAAGTTTCCTGCTGAGGTTTCTGGCGGGCAAAAACAGCGGACAGCAGCCGCTCGTGCGCTCGTCCACGAACCAGCCATCATTCTTGGCGACGAACCAACCGGAGCACTTGATTCGAAAAATGCGCAAGGCTTACTTGAAGCGATGACAGAACTAAACCGCGAACAAGACGTTTCGATTTTGATGGTAACGCATGATCCTCAAAGCGCAAGTTACTGTGAGCGCATCCTTTTCATCCAAGACGGCGTACTTTACAAAGAACTCAAACGAACGGGCGAACGTAAAGCTTTCTACCAAGAAATTCTGGATGTACTGGCAACACTTGGTGCCGTTCAGGACGGGGAGTGATTATATGCTGTTAAAACTTGCTCTCTCAAGTATTAAAACGCGTCTCAAAGACTATATCGTCCTTCTTATTGGTCTTGTAATGGCCATTTCAATATTTTATATGTTCGAAACACTAGCCTTAAATTCTTCCTTTATTGATGAAAACTCGATGATTTCGGCTGTTGGCTTCGTTTTCCATGCTGGTTCGATCTTACTTGCAATTATTACAGTAGCCTATACGATGTACGCAACTTCTTTTCTATTTTCTTTACGCCAACAAGAATTCGGAATGTACCTGACACTCGGTGCAAAAAAAACGCAAAATCTCGCTTATCATGTTCATTGAAACAATGTTTATCGGACTTTGTTCCCTTGTCATTGGCCTCATTCTTGGAACTGTGCTCGCTTCCGTTGTCGGCAATCTTCTTATGAAACAGCTAGAATTCACCTCAACTACTTATGCACCATTTTACGTACCATCCATGGTTGTCACTATCATTTTCTTTGCCATTTTGTTCTTATTAGCCGCTTTGTTCAACTTATTCCGACTAACAAATGTTTCCATTTTAAATTTGATTCACGCCGATTCAAAAGCAGAACGCATTGTCATTCGCAAGAAAGCAATTGTTTTTAAAGCAATTCTCTCGATTATTTTACTCGTGATCGGCTATTACGCAATGATCGACATCGAAACTACCCAATTTATGGGCATCATCGTTGCGCTCTTTACCATCACCTTTGGAACTTACCTGTTTTTTGCGACATTCCTGCCACTCATTATTCAAAAAATGCGTGACAAGCAAATTAAGAAAAGTAAACGCCTTAGCTCCTTTACTTACGCCCAGTTAAGCTTCCGAATCAGCCAACTCTCACGCGTTCTTGCGACAGTAGCGATGCTCATCGCGCTTGGAATGGGAGCCATTGCGGTTGGTTTCGCTTTCCAAAATAACGGCGTTCTTCTTGCAGAAAAAATGTCCCCTTATGACGTTGTGCTAGCAAATCCGACAAAAGCAGAGCAAAAAGTGATCCGCTCCATGGATTTTAACGAAGATTTCAGCTATCACTTTAAAACAGACAGCAAAATGATTTACTTCAACACCCAAGAGCTGAAACAGAATCCGCCACTTACAACTAGCTTTTCGGCCACTGAAAAATCAAAAACTTATCGTTTGAAAGAAGCACCAAGAAACGATAGTACTGCTTGGAACAACTTTATTCAATTTTCCGTTCCAGATTCATTTATTGGCACTCGCCAAATCAAGTTTGTCGATAATGCGGCATTCACTACTCAAAACCTCAAAGAAAATACGCTTTTCATCGGAAAAGTGCCTGACTTTGAAAACAGCTTAGCGTCCCTTAAAAAGCTGGATCAACTTGAAAAAGACCGACACGGAGAAGATGCTCAAGTGATGAGCAAATATGCCTCATATGCGCAGTACAAAATTTTCGCAAACGGAACTGTCTTCATGGGATTCTTCCTCGGTTTTGCTTTCCTAACGATGATGGCAAGCTCGCTTATGTTCAAGATTTTGACAGGAGCAACACAAGATATCAGACGCTATCAAATGCTTGAAAAAATTGGCGTAAAACGGAAACTTCTTGTTCAGTCCATCCAAAAAGAAATGTTTCTTATTTTCCTTTTCCCAGGCATCATCGGCTTTGTTCACGTTGCAATCGGGATGAAAATGTTTGGCTTCTTGCTAATAAATCCGTATTACCGTTTCTTTATTCCGGTTTTACTATTCTTAGCGATTTATGGCATTTACTACTTCATCACCGTTTGGCTTTATAAGAGCATCGTTTTAAAAAAAAGTTAAATAAAAAACAGGAAGCTAGCGTTGTCGAGTTTGTTCTCCGCTAGCTTCCTATTTTTTAAATTTTGCAGTTGCTTTTAGAAACATCCGCATCACTTCTTCCTTCATTTTTTATGCTTATACCCCTTTTTTTTTAGTTCTAATCAAGTACTAATCCATGTTATACTAATGCTAGACTGGAAGGTAAAGGAGGGGCATCATTTGAAACAAATAATCAATTATCTTGAAAGCCATATTGAACCGCTCATCGATTACTGGTTATCTACTTATTATGTAAAATCGGATGAATACGAATTGCGTAAAAATGTCGATGGCTTTTTAGATGCCCAGCGCAAAGAAACACTCGCTTTATTTCTAACAGCATTTGAGAACATTCGCAAAGGGGCTTGCGCAGTTCCGGTTTTTGAAGAAATTGGAGAAGATCGGCGTGACATGAATACGAGTTTTAAAGATGTGTATACAAATTACCACGCCGTTTATACAGCAGCGATTGAATTTGTGGACGTTCAAATCCAAACGGGGAAAGCAGACTTTTCCCTTGAAGATTATAGCAAATTTATTTTGTTTTTCCGGAAGCTTGAGCTGAATTCCGGAAGGCATCTTTTTGAAGGCTTTTTAAAAAGACAAGACTCTTCTTACTGAGGAGTCTTTTTTTGCGCCAAACAAAAACTCCACTACCCTAAATCAGGTAGGTAATGCCACGTTTTTCTAAAATATTAAATACTTTTACTGATTTTCTAGAACCCGCAAACTTCCCTTAAAAAAATTAATTCCTCTTATAAAAAGCAGAACACGAGTAAGAAATTCTTACTCGTGTCCTGCTTTTCCAACTCAGTCAGCTTGGCTGAACCGAAATGTCGTGACATAATTCACAGTTTCCCCTTTTTCCAAGATTGGACTTGCAAAATTCGCTTGATTCACCGCATTTGGATAAAATTGTGTTTCGAGACAAAGAGCAGCATTTTTTTCATAAGTCGCCTTTTCTTTGCCACAAACACCATCCAAACCATTTCCCGTATAAAGTTGCAATCCAGGTAAATTAGTGGCTACTTCCATCAAAATCCCACTTTCGTCTCCTTTAACGCTTGCTACTTTTGCAAAAACATCCTTCGCTTTATCGAGCGCATAATTATGATCGTAGCCTCCCGCTTGTATCAATTGTTCAAACTCTGGAATCGTTCCAATTTCTCGCATCGTCCGAAAATCCATCGGCGTATGAGCGACAGGAACCACTTCCCCCGTTGGAATCAATTCCCGTTTTGCAATTGGTGTATAATGTGCAGCCTCAATTTGTAGCCAATGTTTATGAATTTGACCACTTGCATGCCCATTCAAATTAAAATAACTGTGATTCGTTGGATTAAAAATCGTCGTCTGGTCGCTTTTGCCACGATAAGATATTCGCACCGTATTATCCTCAAGCAATTGATACGTCACAACAAACTTCAAAGTACCTGGAAAACCCTGATCCCCATCTGGACTAATCAACTGAAAAACAATTCGATTGTTCGCCTCATCCAGTTCCGCAACATCAAAATACCGAAACTCATAGCCATTTGGTCCACTGTGCAAACTGTTTTCCCCTTCATTCGCTTGCAGCAAATATGACTTCCCCGAAAGATCAAATCGAGCCCCAGCAATTCGGTTCGCGCTCCGTCCAATCGTCGCTCCAAACTTATCTACATTTGTCACATATCCATCAAAATCCGGATACCCGAGCACCACATCCCGTAACCTCTTAGAGTTGTCCCGAACCCACAAATTCGTGATTACCGCCCCTAAATCACTAACGACAAGCTTCATCCGAGATTTATTTTCAAACGAATACAAATACACTTCACGACCATTTGGCAAGAACCCGAAGTGTTGCTTTTCCATCGCTCTCCCTCCTACCAGTCAAAATTAGGCGGTGGCTACGCCACCGCCCCACTTATCATTTAATAACCACTGTTTCAAGGTCCACTAACTTCGCCCAAGTCAAAATTTGATCCGTCGTCAAGTTCAGCGATACAACCGTGTGGTGGCCTCCGCCAGCTTCAATCCATGCATGAACCCCTTCATGGAAGCCTGGTTTCACTTCCCATAAAACACGTGCTACTGGTAAATTCGGCGCGGGTTCTGTTGGCTCAAATGCCGTCACTTCATTGATCAAAAGCTTATAATGCGTGCCAAAGTCCGCCATCGAGACGACTACGCCTTCCCCTGCTTTCCCGTCAAAAACGAGTCTTGCCGGATCTTCACGGTCTCCCATCGAAAGCGGCGAAACAACAATTTTTGGCTTGTTCACTGCAAGCGTTGGATCCACTTCCATCATATGGGATTCCAAAATTGCTTCCTTTCCTGCCGCTAGCTCGTAGGTATAATCTTCCATGAATCCAGTATTTTCGTTATGAGCCATCACTTTCATCAACCGGTCAATCGCCGCCGTTTTCCAGTCTCCTTCCCCAGCAAAGCCGTAGCCATCTGCCATTAAACGTTGCACCGCAAGCCCTGGAAGCTGCTGCATGCCGTATAGATCTTCAAAGTTCGATGTGAAGGCATTATATCCACCTTCCTCTAAGAAGCGCCGAATGCCAATTTCCTGACGTGCTTGGACTTTCACGTGTGCTTCCCACTTAGACTGTTCATAATCGCCATAATCAAACTCATAAAGCTTCCGGTACTCTTCAAATAGCGCATCTACTTCTGCATCCGTAACTGCATCCACCACTTGAACGAGGTCTCCGATGCCAAAATAATCAACAACCCATCCAAATTGAATTTGCGCCTCTACTTTGTCACCTTCTGTCACACCCACATTTCGCATGTTATCCCCGAAACGAGCCACTTTGATTGCAAAACTTTCATTGTAAGAAGCGGCAACGTCCATCCAGTCGGCTACTTGTTTCATCACGGATTCTGAATTCCAGTAACCAACAACAATTTTGTTTCGTTTGTCCAGTCTCGCATTAATGAACCCATATTCGCGGTCGCCATGTGCGGATTGATTTAAATTCATGAAATCCATATCAATCGTTTTCCACGGAATGCTTTCATTAAATTGTGTAGCTAAGTGAAGCAAAGGTTTTTGCAACAATTTCGTGCCACGAATCCACATTTTCGCTGGTGAAAAAGTATGCATCCAAGTAATCACACCTGCCACTTCATCCCGGTAATTCACTTCTTTCATGATGTTCGTAATCGTGTCGGCCGTTACTGCAAGTTCTTTTAAGACAATTGGGTAAGGCATTTTCCCGCTATTATTTAAGGCCTCAACCATTTCCTCTGCATCTTTTTTTTACACTGCGCAACGCTTCTTCTCCGTACAAGTGTTGTGATCCTACAACAAACCAAAATTCTTTTTCCGCTAATTTCATCATTTGTTTCAGCTCCTTTTATTTTCCTTGTCCATAATAAGCATCTTTACCATGTTTTCTTAAGTAATGTTTATCTAGAATGCGCTTTGGCAATTCTTCCGCATAACTATTCAACTGACGCGTATAGAAATTCATCCGACAAACCTCTTCCAAAACGACTGCATTCATGACTGCACTCGCCGCATCTTTTCCCCAAGTAAACGGGCCATGTCCATGTAAAAGTACACCCGGTACATCAAGCGGCTTGATATTTCGTTCCTGAAAAGTTTCCACAATGACATTACCTGTCTCGTGCTCATAACCTGCATCAATTTCTTTTTGTGACAGAAAACGTGCGCATGGAACTGTCCCGTAAAATGTATCTGCATGTGTTGTCCCCATCGCAGGAACATCTTGACCAGCCTGCGCCCAAATAGTTGCCCAAGGTGAGTGCGTGTGTACGATTCCCCCTAAGCCAGGAAAAGTTTGATAAAGCACTGCATGTGTCGGCGTATCTGAAGAAGGATTCAATTCACCTTCGATCACGTGATTTTCAAGATCAACGACAACCATATCCGAAGCTTTCATTTCTTCGTAGCTCACCCCGCTTGGCTTGATAACAAAGTAACCCGACTCTGGATCGAATGCGCTAACATTTCCCCAAGTGTATTGAATCAAGCCCCGTTCTGGCAGTTCTAGATTGGCTCGAAAAACCTCTTCTTTCAAATGTTCTAGCATTTCACATTCCCCATTTCTTAAATCAATTTCTGGATGGCCGTTTTTTCAATTTCGATTCCTTCCCGGTAGCGTTCCATGAACACACGATATCCTTCCATGTCCGCTTCTGTTGGCGCAATCGTGACACCTTCATCTTCGCCAAACACCTTTTGCTCAAGGAAGTCGCTTAAATCCGCATCGCCACTTTCTAAATAGGCAGCAAGAAGGGCAATTCCCCAAGCGCCGCCTTCACTCGCTGTTTCCATGACCGTAACAGGAGCCTCCATCGCAGCTGCTAAGATTCGTTGCCCAACTTCTGGCGTTTTGAAAATCCCACCGTGCCCGACAAGCTTATCAATTTGAACGTTCTCTTCTTTTAAGATATCTAGGCCGATACGCATCGCTCCAAACGCACTTGCTAAATGAACACGCATAAAATTCGCCAAGTTGAATTTGCTTTCTGGCGAGCGAACAAAAAGAGGTCTTCCTTCATTCACTCCTGTAATATTTTCACCAGAATAGTAGCCATAAGAAAGGAGCCCACCACAATCCGGATCGCCTTTAAGCGCTTCTTTAAACAGCACGGAAAATAGTCGCTCCGTACGCACTTCAAGGCCAAGCGCCTCTGTAATTTCTTGAAAAAGTTTCATCCAAGCATTAATGTCCGAAGAGCAATTGTTCGTGTGAACCATCCCCACTAAATCCCCGGATGGCGTTGTCACCATGTCAATTTCTGGATGTACTTTTTTTTAATTCCTCAGAAAGTACGATCATCACAAACGCTGATGTGCCAACGGATATATTTCCCGTTCGTTTCGCCACACTATTCGTCGCAACCATCCCCGTTCCAGCATCGCCTTCTGGAGGACAAAACGGAATCCCTTTTTCGAGATTTCCAGTGGGATCGAGCAGATAGGCGCCTTCCTGTGTGAGTTTTCCAGCTTGCTCTCCCGCTAGCAAAACTTTAGGTAGAATTTTTTCAAGTGAAAGTGAGATGCCTGCTTCTTTTGCAAGTGAATCAAATAATTCAACCTTTTTCGGATGGTAGTTTTTTGTCTCAAGATCAATTGGAAACATGCCAGAAGCATCCCCAATTCCAATCACTTTTTCGCCCGTTAACTGCCAGTGCACATATCCTGCAAGCGTTGTTAAAAAATCCACTTGTCCAACGTGCGATTCTTGATTCAAAATTGCCTGGTATAAATGAGCAATACTCCAGCGCTGGGGAATATTATACTCAAAAGCTTGCGTTAATTTTTTTTTCAGCTTCTTCCGTAATCGAATTTCGCCAAGTTCTAAAAGGAACGAGCAATTGTCCTTCTTGATCAAAAGCCATATAACCGTGCATCATTGCGCTAAATCCTATTGAACCGACCGATCGAAGCGTTTCACCATATTTTTCAAACACCTCAGAAGCGAGCTTTCGATAACTCATGCGTAAGCCCTTCCAAATATCATCTAGTGAATACGTCCAAATTCCATTTTCCAATTGATTTTCCCATTCATAGCTACCGGAAGCGATAGGTTTAAATTTTGAATCAATCAACACGGCTTTAATTCGAGTCGAACCAAATTCAATCCCTAAAGATGTACGGTTGTCTATTACATCCAACATTTCTTGAGCTTTTACTTCTTCTGTCGTTTTAATCGGAAAAACCTCCCTAAAAACACGTGATCAAATCATTGCTTATGTGTAGCGCTTACATTCTTAATTTAACTTTTTTGTCCGTACATGTCAACAAAAAATGAAAAAAATATCAAAAAAACCCTTGTTACGTACGTACAAATATTGTACAATAAAAGCGCTTACAGAAATACTGGTCGAATTATTGCAAATCTATTCTCAAAAATAAGGGGTTGGCAAAAAAATGAAAAAAAGAAAAAGAAAATCTCCGCTTCATTCATTTATTTCTTTGGAGCATTCGGGGGGAATCCTTTTTGGTTATGACATCGGGGTTATGACAGGAGCCTTACCATTTTTACAGAACGACTGGAACCTAGCTGGACACGCTGGTCTAATCGGTTGGATCACCTCTTCCGTCATGCTTGGCGCGATTTTCGGTGGAGCAATGGCTGGGATGCTTTCCGATAAACTTGGGCGTCGCAAAATGATCTTGATTTCTGCTATCATATTTGTAATCGGTTCCATTCTTTGTGGGATTTCCCCACATAATGGACAATACTACTTAATCGCGGTTCGTGTTTTACTCGGACTCGCTGTCGGTGCTGCATCAGCACTTGTTCCATCTTACATGTCAGAAATGGCGCCCGCTAAACTTCGGGGCCGCTTATCTGGTATTAACCAAGTAATGATCGTTTCTGGGATGTTACTATCTTATATCGTTGACTTTCTCTTAAAAGGGTTACCAGAAGAATGGGCTTGGCGTTTAATGCTTGGCATGGCCGCATTACCAGCACTTATCCTATTCTGTGGCGTCCTAGCACTACCCGAATCTCCTCGCTTCCTCGTTAAATCAAAAAAATTAGACGAAGCGAAAAAAAGTACTGAGCTATATCCGTAAACCCGAAGAAGTGGACAAAGAACTCGACCAAATTCTTAAAACCGCTGAGCAAGAAAAGCAAGTGGCGCATACAACAAATTGGGGAACCCTCCTCACCGGTCGCTATCGTCACCTTGTCATCGCCGGAATTGGCGTCGCAGCCTTCCAGCAATTCCAAGGTGCCAACGCCATTTTCTACTACATTCCACTCATCGTGGAAAAAGCAACCGGACATGCCGCAAGCGAAGCCCTAATGTGGCCAATCATCCAAGGTATCATCCTTGTTCTCGGCGCCTTATTCTTCCTTATCATTGCGGATAAATTCAACCGCCGTACCTTATTAACGGTTGGCGGAACCGTGATGGGACTATCTTTCATCTTGCCTGCCATCTTAAACACCTTTATGAAGACAGATGCAAATCCAATGTTGATCATCGTGTTTCTTTGCATCTACGTTGCTTTTTACTCTTGTACATGGGCACCCCTTACTTGGGTAATCGTCGGGGAAATCTTCCCACTCGCAATTCGCGGTCGTGCATCTGGTCTTGCCTCTTCCTTCAACTGGATTGGCTCATTCCTTGTTGGACTTCTGTTCCCCATCATGACCGCATCCATGCCACAAGAAATGGTGTTTGCCATCTTCGGGATCATTTGTTTTCTTGGGGTGCTGTTCATCCGTTTCTGTGTACCCGAAACACGTGGACATACGCTTGAAGAAATCGAACAACAAGCTGCTGCAAAATCTCATAAATAAAAAAAACGGGTCTAGCGTGAACAAGTTTGTTCATGCTAGACCCATTTTTGCTTTTTATAATCATTCTATATTTTCTTCACCGAATCTCGCTCAATTAGTTTCGGCTCATAAAGAATATCCTCTTCCGCTTTCCCCGTTTCAATCGTTCGAACGATCCAACTCGCCGCATCCGTCCCCATTTGTTCTTTGGGGTGGCTGAGCGTTGTCAATTTGACACTCCCGATCCGGCTGAGCACCGAATCATCGTTCCCAATAATCGAGAAATCATCTGGAATTTTATAGCCACGCCCCACAAGTTCAACCGTCAGCAAATTAGCAATTTGATCGTTATAACAAATAATCCCCGTCACGTCTCCTTTTTGAAGGCGTGCGACAATCTCTTGAATAACTTGTCCAAATGATTCAGTTGTATACGTAATCACATCATTTGCAGAAAACTGAATTTCATTTTCTTCGCATGCCTCAATGAAACCCTTCAAGCGATATTTTCCTTGCAAGTCATCCGTTTTCGTCACGAAAAGTAAATTCCGATGCCCATTTTGAATCATAAACTCCGTTCCCAAATAGCCACCTTTTACGTCATCCACACAAATTGAAGGGACGTTTAATTCCTCATAAACCGCATTAATCATAACAAGCGGAATCCCCCGTTCTCGCAAACGAACGTAAAGCGCAAGATTTGGATTATAAAGCGCACTTTTCGTTGGTTCGACAATCAAGCCGTCAACCCCGTGATCCATCATCTTTTCTAAACATTCTCGCTCCTCCGTATAATCATTGTTGGTACTTGCGAGCAGCAAAGAATAATTTTCATTCCGAAGTGTGCGTTCGGTCCCCCTGATAATCGTTGGGAAAATATAGTCAGATAAATACGTCGTAATAACACCTATCGTTTTATGACCTGTCTTGTTATTAGAAGTATTCAGTGATTTATAGCGCTCATCGACATACGTTCCAGAACCCTTTTCCTTGCGCAAGAACCCATCCGAAACAAGCACAGAAATCGCTTGCCTAACCGTGTGACGACTCACGCCATAGTCCTTCTGCAACTGAAGTTCTGGCGGAATCGCCGAATCGGGCGGATAGACCCCCGCTAAAATTTTAGTACGTATCTCTTCAGCAATCGTTTGATACTTAGATTGATTCATAAATAGATTCCTTTCCGTCCGAAAATCCTTTATCCCTAGATTAACAAAAAAAAGGCGCTATATGCTAACCTCATCGCAAGAACAAAGGAAAAGACTTCACCGCTTCATTCAAAACTTCCACTTCATTATACAACTTTACCAAATTCAGTTACAATAGCTTAAAAGTAATCTTAAACGAAATTCTTAACTGAAAGGGTGAACAACATGAAAATTTTAATTACAGGCGGTTCAGGTTTCATCGGAAGCCAGTTTCTGCGTCAACATGTCCAGTCAAATCCAGACTATGAGTTTTTCAATCTAGACAAGCTAACCTACGCCAGTACACCCATAAACGAAGAACTCCATCACTATCCTAACTATCAATTTGCTGAAATCGACCTCTATGACGCCACTTTAACCACAAAAGCCATCCTAGATTTCGCTCCTGACACAATCGTTCACTTCGCTGCTGAAACACACGTTGACCGTAGCACCTATGATGGACGCCCCTTTTTGCATAGCAATATTGAAGGAACATACAACCTTCTCACTGCCGCACGAGATTTATGGAAAGATGATTTAGATGGCAAACGTTTTCACTTTATTAGTACAGATGAAATCTTTGGTTCCATCACAACGGGGAGTTTTGATGAAAATTCACCGATTCAACCACGAAATATCTATTCAGCCAGTAAAGCAGCCGCCCATCACCTTGTTCTCGCCTTTCAAAACACCTATCAATTGCCCGTTTCGATTTCAATCTGTAGCAATAACTTTGGTCCTTTCCAAAACCAAGAAAAATTTATTCCGACTGTTATCGAAAGTGCTCTAGCTAAAAAGCACATCCCGATTTACGGAAGTGGTTCGAACGTTCGCGACTGGATTTACGTAGAAGATCACTGTAGTGCCATCTGGGAAATCATCACTACACCAGCTTTCGAAGGCGAGACCTTCAATGTCAGTGCTCAAAACACATATACGAACCTTGAAATTGCTCACAAAGTCCTCACGCTACTCTCTAAAAAAACAGGAGAAAATGCAATTGATTTGATTGAACATGTAGAAGACCGTCTAGGACATGATTTACGATATGCACTAAACCCCGATAAACTTTTAAAACAAACAAATTGGCGTCCACATTTCTCATTAGAAAAAGGAATTAGAAAAAAACCATTGATTTTTATATGAATAGCACATATTAGTCCACTTGTTGAAGTACTTTTTTAAGCCCATTTCAATTTTTCTAGCATCTTTTGGAACACTTTTTTTGCTTATTTACGGCCAGCAATGACCATAAAAATAACCTACCATGAGCCATCAGGCTTGGTAGGTTATCCGACTAAATTAGTTACCAACTTACGCGATGCTTGAGAGCTGTCTCCTTACAGCTCTTTTTCTTTTATATGTAGCTCCTCGCTAGCCTGTTTAACAAATTTGTTAATTTGAACTGACCGCCCAGTCTCTTTTGATATTTTTAGCATACTTTCCTATTCTCAAAATCTTGCATTTTTCGAACTCACTAAAGTACATCATTGGGCTTATTTTTGTGCAAGCTCTGACTTCCGGTATTGCAACATATCATAAATAAGTTCTTTGGGAAGTTCCTTGTTGTAAGGAAACTGAACCGCACCTTTTGAAAACTTATATCCATCTAGTCTTTCAGCAAAAGCTTCAATAACAGAAGGCGTTGGATAAAAACCAAGATGCTTTTTATTATCACCGAAATAAACGGCATTTACTTTTTCATGAAATGCCGGCATTCCGTAAGCCATTTTTTCTTCTGCCTCAGGGAAAACCTGTTTAATCAGTTTATACATCGCTTGTAAATGCGCTTGGTGGCTCTCATCAGCTTGTTTAATATATTCAATCATAAAAGTTCCTCCTCGACATTTAACTTTCCTTGTGTATAAATCTTTTTAAGACGCTCCTCTTTCCTATCCCGTCATCTCCTTAAAAAGCAATCTCTCCTAAGCAATTTCAAAAAGGATTGGATACATTATAACATAATCAAGAAAAATTAGGGCATGATCTTAAATCCAGACGAAAAAAACCTACCATAAACCTAAATCAGTTTGGTAGGTTATTTCTTTTAAAGAAGCGATGAGTTTGAATAGACTATCTGGTCGTCTACAATCGTCTTCGCAACTTTAATCAAACGCAAATTTTCCTTTTTGGTTTTAAAAGGATCTGTTTCAAGCACCGTAAAATCCGCCGCAAAACCGGGCGCTATCTTGCCTCTTGAGTTCGGTTTATAGCTAGCACTCGCGCTTCCTGTTGTATAGAGTGAAATGGCTTCGTATACACTTAGTGCTTCTGCTTCAAAATAACGTGTTCCTGTCAAATCGCTGTTAGCAGTTCGCATCACCGCGGCGTGAATACCATAAAGCGGGTTCGGAATTTCAATTGGTGCATCACTTCCCCCAGCTAAACTAAAACCACTTTCAAGCAGCGTTTTCCAAGCAAAAGCACGCTTGGGATAGTTTTCGCCTAGCACATCAAGCGCCCAGGGTAAATCACTTGAAAGAAATTGTGGCTGAATATCAAATAAAAGTGGCATCCCTTTCGCCTCTTCAATTAACTCATCTGTTAACCACGGCGTATGAATCATTCGGTCGTGCTGACCTGCCTTTGGAGGATACTTTTTGAGCATCCGAATGACATCACGAAAAGCCGCATCACCCAAAATATGAATAGCAACTGGTAGACCCACTTTGCGTGCACGCTTTACGAGACTTTCAAACTCTTCGTCCGTTTGAATCTTCAAGCCGTGCTCATCTGGACTATTCTTATAGCCTGCCGACATATAAGCTGTCCTCGATCCAACCGTGCCATCATAAAAAATCTTCATACTGTCGAGCTCAACGAAGGAATCGCCATCCATAAACCGCTCGTTTGATCGCTCAAACACATCAAACTCGGCATTGTGAATCAAAAGTTGGGCACGAAACGGAAAATCTTCCGACAACGTATCCCGAAAAGCTTGTAGCGTCCCCATAAACCCATTAAAATAATGTAAATCTTCCGAGTGCGCGCCAGTCACGCCCTTTTGCCATAAATCCCGCACCGCAAGCTTCAACCATGCACTAATCTCCTCATTTGTCGGAACCGGGAAGCGATCCGTCGCAAGATAAGTTGCATTATCTCTCAAAATCCCCGTAAACACACCCGATTCATCAAGCACCATCTCGCCACCCTGCACTTCCTGTGGCACAAGTTGAGCAACATCAATCAGCGCCGAATTCACACTCACACTATGATAATCAATTCGTCGCACAAGAATCGGGTGGTTTTGGCTCACCTCATCTAGATCCCATCGTGTGATGATTGTCGCCTCATCGCTCCACTTATTTTCATCATAGCCTTCAACAAAAAGCCAAGCAGCGTCTTCCAGTTCAGCAACCCGACGCCGAATGAGTCCTAACGCTTCCCGCTTGGATGTTGTTTCACTTAAATTCAATCGGGCAAGCGCCTGCCCGTACCATAGCAAGTGAATATGTGAATCCACAAAACCCGGAAAAACAGTCTTCCCTTCTAAATCTATTCGTTTTGCATCCAGATACTCATCCGGATCCACATCAAGCCCTTGGATGACACCATTTTGAACGAGGACATTTTGAACAAAATCACCTTCTTGCTGCATCGTATAAAACCGGGCATTCTCATAAATTTTCACTTAGCTCTTCCCCTTTCAAAGCTCGACTTCGTTCATCTCGAAGCTGCAAATTCCTTTGTAGAATCGTTGACAAAACAGCCAGTCCAAGCAAAATAAAGATGCCCACAAAAAGGGCTGTAATCCCACCGAATTTTTCTACAACAACTGCTCCTAAAAATGGGGCGAGCATTCGTGCAGCTGTCGCCATCCCGTTTACAAGTCCCTGGTATAGTCCTGCACTTCCCTTCGGCGCAAGCGCATAAGCAATTGTTGGAATCGCCGGCCAAGCAAACATCTCCCCAAGTGTTAGAAAAATCATCCCAAGTACAAAGCCGCTATAAACAGTTGCATTCATGGCAATAATAAACGAGAGCGCAAACAGCAAAATGCCGATAAAAATCTGCGCGTGCAAGTGTCGCTTAAAGCGTGCTACAATTGGAATCAACACAAATTGACCTAAAACGATCAACGCACCATTTAAGCTCCATAACTTGCCATATTCCGCTGTTGAAATTCCAACATCGCTTGTCATATAAGTCGATAGGTTGGATTGCCACTGCACGTGTGGTAACTGACAAAATAAATAAGTTGCGAGCAAAAGAATCATCGAAAAAAGACCAATTAAAGTAGGGCGTGCTCGTTTCATCCCACGTTTACGGTGTTTCGTTTCGCTTCCAATATGGTCCGATTTCCAATCAATTTTACGAAAGAATATGAAAAAGAAAAGCGCATAAAAAACCGCAAAAAGAAAGGCCCCTAAGTAAACTTTCCCCATTCCAAATCCACTAAGCAAGCCTGCTAAAAAAGGACCCACCGCAACGCCAATATTTTGCGCAACATAAATCGCATTAAACCCTGTTCGTCCTCCAGTTGGATGCGTAAGGCCTGCCGCTGCATATAATCCCGAGAAAACCATTCCCATCGCAAATCCGACCAACCACAAATTCCAAATGAAAGTTGGATAGCCGTGAAACAGGCTCAAGCTAAGTGTGGCGAGGACTAAAATGATGGTTCCAATCCAAAGCGAAATATAGCCTGAAAAGCGGTCAAAAATCAAGCCGCCAATAATACTTGAAATAATCCCTACAAAAGAGTTCACCAAAAGGACAAGCGAAGCATCTGTTCCAGACATTCCAAGTTCGCCTGTCATGTAAACCATATTAAACGGCCAAATAAATGATAAGCCGGTATATAAAAGCACCATGCCCACAATCACAATCCACAAATCACGTGGTAAAAATTTTGTCACGTTCTTTCCTTCCTTCCGACTCGTTAAGTCCACCTGAACAAGCATATCACAAAGTTTCCAAACAAAAAAGAGCAGAAAAACAGGAAAAAGCTTGGCGTTCCTCAAAAAATCACCTTTTCGAGATCCTAATCACTTATTTCCTATTTTTCCACTCATTATATAGCAGCAAATTTAGCTTCAATCGCCGTACTAAGCACACTTTCCACCTGAATGGTTTCAAGCTCAAATCCGTACTCCACAACAGCTCGAGCTACTTTGGGCCTGACACCAGAAAGCGTACAAACCACCCCGACCAGTTTAAGCGCATCTATTAGTTGCTCCAATTCTTCTACAGCTATTTTGTCAACGGTAGCAACCCCGGACAAGTCAATAAATAAATGATCGATTTTTTCTTTGCACATTCATCAAGCGTGTGTTCCAAAATCACTTTTGCACGTGTTTCATCAATATCTCCAATCACTGGAAGCAAAGCGGAATGCTTCATCAGCGGGATAACCGGACAGCTCAATTTCAAAATCGTTTCTCTGTGTGCATTTAGCTTTAATTCAGTCTGCAAAGCATTTTCTCGAACAAAACGAATGACAATTTCCCCAAGCCGTTTCGTAATTTCTCGGCTCCAGTAGTTGACTTCTTCACTTCCAGCACCTGCCACATTTTCTGCATAAAACTTTTCGATCAACTCCAAATACTGGTCTTCCACACGAAAAAATTGTTCAATGATTTCATATATCGGCGTCAAAAGATGTTCGATATCGCTTGCAAGTTCTTCCAACCAATTTTCAAAAAGCGCTCCAAAATCTTCGTCTTTTTCAAGAAACAAACGACAAAACAATAAATGAAACTGATAATTTTGCTGTTTAAGCCTGCCAATAACTTCCTTATCATTTGATGCGTAAACCCCGTGCAAATGATTGTGATCCATCTTGTTATACCAGTCTTCTGTAAGCTCGCTTGTCCGTTCCATAAAAAAATCATATAATTCTTTTCGTTCGTACAATGGACTCTCCCTTTCCTTCTTTTTCCCCCTTGCAAAAACCAGTATAGCTTAAATCAATGAAATTGTAAAAAAATTCACAAACAATAATAATTCCTTTTAAAAAGAGATTGTAAATAAAGGGTTCCCTCTTTTACAATCTCCACTAATTAATTCACATTTTTCCGATAAAACTTCGAATCTACCGCAAGAATATGGAAGTCCTCTGGTAAATCTGTTTTATTGATTTCTTCGTAGCCATTTTTCTCATAAAATCGGTGCGCAGCTTTAAATTTATCGGTCGTGCCCAGATAAATGGCATTTTTCCCATTTTCCGCACAAAACGCTTCAAGAGCATCCAATAATTTTTGCCCCGTTTGATATTCTTTCCCCCGAAAATTCGCATCCGTAAAAAGTTTACGAATCGCCGCATGACCATTCTCCAAAAACAAAACAGCTATCGTTCCGATCACTACATCATCTTGGAGAGCCACCCAGAAGTGCCCTTTCCCATCAAAATAATGACCTGGAATGTCCATTAAATCTGGCTGATCATCTAGCGTAATGGCTACGCCGAATTCATCTTGTTGGACCCCTAAAATCAGCTTTGTCAACTGATCACAATACTTTTCTTCATAACTTTTGATTTGCACAATATTCCCCACTTTCTTTACGCGAAGTCTTTCTATAATCTCATTTTGTTTTTAAGCTGTCAATAACAATTCGAGAAAAAAAGAACAACAAAAAATCAGCTTTTAAACAGATTAAAAGCTGGTTTTTAAAATTAAACTTCCACCTCAGTGGACTTTTCAAGCGGCGTGCAATTTGGACGCATTTCCCAGTTGCTTTTTTCAAGTAAGACCCAATTGCGGCTTCGAACGGAAATCATGTTCTCCATCAATAAATCATTCTTGATTTTAACAAAATATTCACGGCTCACATTACTATAGCGCGCCAGTTCTGATTGATTACAAGATACTGGAATATAAATTTCATCTTCACTTTCAACCCCAACATCTAAAGCAATTTGATAAATTAATGCCTCAACACGTTGTCTTGCTGGAAGACGATACCGTTCAAGCGCTCCAGCTAAGCGATGGATATTTTTCTCCGTAATTTCTGCTAGATATTTTTCATCTTCTATTTCAAGCAAGAAACACTTGCCGTGAGAAAAATACTGAAAGAAAGATTTTTTTACAGGGTCGATATGAAATACGCTATCTTGTTTCAAAACTTTGATGAGCGTTCCATTTGATTCCTGCATAATGTGTCCATCTACAACTAAAAATAATCCTGTTTCATTAATTTCCTTATTTCCAGAAAAAGATAAAACGTTTTTCTTTGATATATACACCCTATTTCCTCCTTTAGAACTTCATAATAAATACATAAACTTATTGACAATGACTTTTTCAACCTATGTTCTCATTATATCGAGTTTTTTTTACTTCCTCTTTATCCTAAAAGGTAAAATATTGCCTAATATGTGACAAAATTTTTACAACTTTCCTCAAAAAACGAATTTCCGTATTTATTTTTACGTGTGTTTGCTAGAAACCCATCTTAAAAAGCTCTTATTCATCATATAAAAAGGCTTTCATTTTTTAATTCTAGCTTTTGCCATTTTGCATTATTTCGCACACGACAAGTCTCCGCTATTTTTTGCCATAAAAAAAAGACCAGAAGCTTTGATGGGAGCAACTGGCCTTAATGGGATAGTGACGTCTGTTAATGTGCAAGTCGTACAGATGCCTGGTGAAGCAAATACGAACCACAATTAACAGGTGTCATGTAACATTAACTTTATTTTATCATAAAGTGTTTCATAAAAAATTGACAATACTGCGAACTTTGCTCTCAAAATGTGTCCATTTTTTGACAATTTCTTGATTTTATCTTTCTAAAGTTGATTTTAGCAAAAAAAGCTTTGCTTGTGAAATAAAAAACATGCTTCCTTTTAAATTGTGCTTTCCTTTTTAGGAAAGTGAAAATTGCCTCCAAATAAAACTAACCGATAAACCAAGCGCCCTCATAAAGCACACTTGATTTAACGGTTAATTTCTAAAAATTATCAAGCTGGTGAATCGAGAAGTGTCCATGTAAAGGTTGCAGAATATCCTGTTTGATCTTTAGCTGAGACACCTGGAACGAAAAGTGAGATACTTTTATCCATGTTCGAATCATCTCCAAAATTTTCAAACCATGTACCCATTCCTGAACCTTTAGTTGCAGTCATAATCGTTTTTGCTTGTCCAAACTTATCAAAAACAACTGGGGTTTGTGTTGTAGGCGCACTAGCTTTATTGGTCGCTTCTGTCTTTGTAAGACCATTCGCGAAAGTAACTTGTGCACCCTCAAGCGCTTTTTGATCCTGCGTCTTGAACTGGTCTTCTTGTGTCACTTGCAATTTCCATCCTACAGCTGTTCCTCGTTTATCCGTCAATTGGACATAGTTTGGAGCACTAGTACTCGTTCCGTCATTCAAAATAATCTCAGTTGGTTTTGCATAATAGGTTTCGTCTTCAGCTGAAATTTTTTGTTCACCAAAATGGATATTCGAGACACGGTCAATCGTTAGAGGACCTGTTGTTCCCGGATCCACTGGATCTTTAGGATTATCCTGAATAGGTTTATCCTTATCTGGATTCGTCGGATCAAGTGGTGGCACGCTACTGTTATCGAGCGTGAATGATACATCTCCTTTTGAAGAATACGTTGCGGCCGTTTGTGGAGTTCCTGCCGCATCTGCTGTTCCTACGAAACTAAATAGCGCTGCAGCACTTAGAACTCCAACAGCTGTTAATCTGGCTGTTTTCATCTTTCTTCCTCCTTTTAATAAACATCTATTACACCTTTCAGTTTAAAAGAAATATGTGTCCGCTCAATGTTACTTAGTTACGTAAATTATAGTTTTTTTTCCACAATTTTTTTGACGAACCTATTATTTTGAGCCCAATTTTGACTTTTTTTTCATTTCTACTTCCCAATAACCCAAAAACTGTATTACTACACCCTGAAAACTGTTTCTTCGTTATATAAAAGATTTTATTTTTTTTTCGTTTTTTCATATTGTTTTCGCTTTCACAATAGGTTATGATTTTAGTGAAATCTATTATTGTTCATTTTATCACGTTAAAAATTTAACAAACAAATTAGGAAACTTAGGAGGAAAAACACTATGACTAAAGCATGGGAAGGATTTAATGGTACAGCTTGGCAAGAAACTGTCAATGTCGGCCAATTTGTTCAAGACAACTACACGCCTTATGATGGGGATGAAACCTTTTTAGAAGATAGTACACCTCGCACTACTGCTTTAAACGACAAGATCAATGATTTAGTTGCTGAAATGGATGCCAAAGGTGGCGTACTTGATATGGATAACAAAATCGTATCAAACGTCGCTTCTCACACTTCTGGCTATGTAGATAAGGATTTGGAAGTCGTTGTTGGTTTACAAACAGATAAACCTTTCAAACTTGCTTTCATGCCAAATGGTGGCCTTCGTACAGCTGAACAATGTTTAATTGAAAATGGTTATGAAGTGGATCAAGCAACACATGACTTTTTTGTAAACAATCGTCCAACTGCAAACGACGGTATCTTCCGCGCATATACAAATGATATTAAACGCGCTCGTCACTCTCATATTGTAAGCGGTTTGCCAGATGCTTATTCTCGCGGTAGAATCATCGGTCTTTATCAAAAACCAGCTCTTTATGGTGTCGATCGTTTAATTGCTGAAAAACAAAACGATTTGAAACAAATTCCAGTAACTTCTGATGAAAATATTCGCTTGCGTGAAGAAGTCTACATGCAAATTAAAGCATTAAAAGACTTGATCACACTTGGTAATGAATATGGACTTGAACTTGGTCGCCCTGCTGAAAATGCGCATGAAGCTGTTCAGTGGACTTACATGGGTTACCTCGCTTCTATCAAACAAGCGAATGGTGCTGCAAGCTCATTCGGTCGTATTCCGATTTTCTTGGATATCTATATTCAACGTGATTTAGAACGTGGTATCATTACTGAACTTGATGCACAAGAATTGATTGAACAACTTACACTTAAACTTCGTATGGTTCGTTTTGCACGTACAAACGGATACAACGAACTTTATGCTTCTAACCCAACTTTCGTTACAACTTCAATGGCTGGTATGGGTGCTGATGGTCGTCACCGTGTAACTAAAACGGATTTCCGTTTCTTGCATTGCCTAGATAATCTTGGCAACTCTGCTGAACCAAACCTGACTGTACTTTGGGATGCGCGTCTTCCTGAAACATTCAAAAATTACTGCATGAAGATGAGTGTCAAACATTCATCCATTCAATACGAAAATGACAAATTGATGCAAGAAGAAGGCTACGGCGATATGCAGTGTATCTCTTGTTGCGTAAGCCCACTAAACCCTGAAGCAGACAAAGATAAAGGCGAAACACACAACCTTCAATACTTCGGTGCTCGTGTTAACGTGCTTAAATGCTTACTTGGAGCAATCAACGGTGGAAGAGATGACCTTCACAAAGAAGAACGCGTCTTTGATGTAGTTGAACCGATTACTTCTGAATATCTTGAATACGATGAAGTGCTTTCGAAATTTGATATTTCTATGGACTGGCTCACAGACACTTATGTGGATGCGATGAACATCATTCACTTTATGACTGATAAATACAACTATGAAAGTATGCAAATGGCTTTCTTACCAACAAAAGTTACAGCAAACATGGGATTTGGGATTTGCGGATTTGCGAATGTTGTAGATAGCTTAAGTGCGATTAAATACGCGAAAGTTAAAACGATTCGTGATGAAGATGGCTTTGTTTATGACTATGAAGTAGAAGGCGACTTCCCACGTTATGGTGAAAACGATGACCGTGCGGATGAAATTGCTGTTATGGTTCTTAAAATGTTCAAAGAAAAATTAGATTCACACAAACTTTATAAAGACAGTGAAGCAACAGTTTCGATTCTTACAATCACTTCTAACGTGGCTTACTCGAAACAATGTGGGAACTCTCCAGTTCACCGTGGCCCAGTCTTTGATGAAAACGGCAAAATGATTGAAGAACCTGAATTCTTTAGCCAGGTGCTAACCCATCGAACAAAGCTAAAGGTGGCTTCCTTGATAACCTTGCAAGTCTTACGAAGATCCCGTTCCACTATGCAAACGATGGTATCTCGTTAACTATCCAAGGAGCACCAAAAATGTTTGGTAAAACATTTGAAGAACAACACGCAAATCTTGTTGGGATCTTAGATGGCTACTTTGAAAAAGGTGGACAACATATCAACTTAAACGTGCTAAACCACGAAGAAGTTGTTGAAAAAATCAAAGCTGGTATCCCTGTTATCCTTCGTATCAGTGGCTACTGCTTGAATACAAAAGATTTAAATGAAGAACAAAAAATGGAACTTTGCCAAAGAATGTTCCATGAAAAATTAGTAGGTTGATTTTTCATAATCGCTGAAGAGGCATCCAAAATCATAAAATGATTTTGGATGCCTCTTTTTTAACGTAATCCATGCCGATTACCAAAAAAACAAATAGAGTTCGAGAAAGCCAGATAAATGAACAAGCGAAATCCGCAGTTCTTGCTTGACCTACTCTTTTTTTAAGCTTACTATTTAGGCATTAGAGGTGATTTCCATGACAAATAACCATCGCACCGAGAAGCTCGCACTCGTTTCAATAATGCTCGGCGCTTTTATTTCACTCCTTGATACGACCGTCGTTAATGTCGCTTTGCCTGACATTACAAAAGCTCTAAATGCCTCAAGCGCTTCGATCGAATGGGTCGTTTCTGGCTACGCGCTTGCCTTTGGCTTGATTTTAATCCTCGCTGGTCGACTGGGTGATAAGTTCGGCCGCAAAAATCTGTATATGATCGGTATTTCCCTTTTTTTACTGATGAGCATTACAGCTGGCTTCGCTCAAACAGAAACTAGTTTGATTGTGTCACGCATCATTCAAGGACTTTCTGCTGGGTTATTTTTCCCACAAATCAATGCGATGATCATGGACATTTTTAAAGGAAATAAGCTTGGTCAGGCTTTCGGAATCCTTGGTTCTGTGATTGGAGTTGCCACTGCAATTGGGCCTTTCACTGGTGGCTTGTTGATCCAACTATTTGGTTCAGAAAATGGCTGGCGTTTTGTTTTCTTCATCAATGTTCCTTTCGTCTTAGCGACTTTGATTCTCGCTGCTCTTTTCCTACCCAAACGAGATCAAACAAGTAAAAAAGTTTCATTTGATTTCCTGAGCGTCCTTTTACTTACAGCAGGACTTCTTTTCTTGCTATATCCTGTCATTTCAAATGGTTCACAAGGATTTAAGTGGCAAGATATTCTTTTCATGCTGATTTCACTCCCGATTTTAATCAGTCTATACCTTTACAGCGTTCATGCCGCAAAACAAGGCAAACAGCCACTCATTTCACCAACGCTCTTGAAAAATAAAGCCTTCGTTTCGGGCATGATTCTTTCACTCGTTTATTTCGCGGCTTTCACGAGCATCTTTTTCGTGTTCTCACTAACGTGGCAATCTGGTTTTGGCCGCTCCGCTATAGTTTCTGGCCTCGCCGTTAGTCCCTTCGCACTTGGAAGCATGCTTGCAGCCGCAAATAGCAATCGCTTTATGCAAAAACTGGGCAGGAAACTACTAATGATTGGCTTCATTCTCGTGATGGTCGGACTGGCTGCCACATCTTTGATTTTTCATTTGAAGAGCGGTGCCTTTTCGCCTTGGCTCACCGTTTTTCCCCTTTTTCTTGCCGGGCTTGGTAGTGGTGTCATCATCTCGCCACTAAACAGCTTCACACTGGCTACCGTTTCTGGAAATGATCGTGGTGGTGCAAGCGGCATCTTCAACACAGCTCAGCGCGTTGGCTCTTCATTTGGCATCGCGATCGTCGGCTCGATTTATTTCCGCACGTTAAGTGGGACCTCGCTAAGTAATATCGCAGAAAAATATTCGTTTAGCTTGCAGATGAGCATCTACGTGAACTTGCTTCTACTCTTTGTTTGCTTACTGCTTGTTTTTAGATTACCAAAACAAAATGCATCCTAAAAGGAAAATAATGTGAAAATTATTTTCCTTTTTCTATTGACAACTTCACTATTCGGTGTTACGATGTACCAGTAATAAGCAATACTAAATAGTGAAAGGAAAGTTTAATTATTTTCATTTAAACTTTTTTCTTTCCCCTACTACTAAGTAATACTACATATAAAAATTAAAATTATTGAGGAGGAATATCAATGTGGAATTTACTCAAGAAAATGGTGGGCGATAAAAAAGAATACCGGGAAATGATGGCTCGTGTGAAGGAGCTCCCAGAAGATTACCAATTCGTTTACGACAAAATCCAACATTACATGTGGAATTTTGCCAAGGGTAGCGGATATGACATGTTAAAAGTTCAATATGATTTGATTGATTTATTTGAAGCTGGCTCAGCAGAAGGAAAAGCTGTTTTAGAAATCACAGGAACGAATGTAGCCGCATTTTGCGATGATCTTTTAGCCAACTGCCGAACTTATACCGATGATTTACGCAAGACACTAAATGAAAGTATTATGAAAAAGTTAGGAGGAAAATAAAATGACTTCACTTGCTGTTTCTGTTGAAGGGCTAAAAAAAGCCTACAAAGACCACACTGTTTTAAACGGCGTCAATTTCCAAGTTCAACGTGGTAGCGTCTTCGCCTTACTTGGTTCAAATGGTGCCGGAAAAACAACAGCTATCAAAATATTGACCACACTTATTCAAGCAGATGAAGGAAAAGCAGAGGTTTGTGGAATCGATGTGGCTAAATCGCCCGAACAAGTACGCGAAAAAATCAGTTTAACGGGGCAAAATATTGCAGTTGACGAGATTTTAACTGGACGAGAAAATTTGGAACTCGTTGCAAAACTCCGGCATTTACCCGACCGGAAAGCTATCACCGAAACTAGCTTAAAACAATTTGACTTAGAGGAAGCTGGTGGGAAGCCTTTATCCACTTATTCTGGTGGTATGAAGCGCCGATTAGACCTTGCTATGACCATGCTAGGCTCCCCAGAACTCGTCTTTTTGGATGAACCATCAGTTGGACTCGATCCAGAAGCGCGTCTTGCACTGTGGGATACGATCAGAAAAATGGCAGCTTCTGGCATCACCATCTTTCTTACTACCCAATATCTGGAAGAAGCTGAAGCACTAGCCGATCAAATTGCCATTCTTCATGAAGGCAAAATCATTGTTCAAGGCACTTTAGATGAATTAAAAAACATTTTACCGGCGAAAAAAAATCGAATACGTCGAAAAACAACCGTCACTTGAAGAAATTTTTCTTGCTGTGACCGGAAAGAAAGGAGAATAACTATGCGCCATTACTTTTTTTAGCGACACCTGGACCATGAGTGGTCGGGTCATCAAACACTCACTGCGAAGTATTGATACGATCATTACTACCATCCTCATGCCCATCATGATGATGCTTGCCTTTGTTTACATCTTTGGGAGCGCCATGACGATGCCAAAAGCCGATTATGTGAACTTCATCGTTCCCGGCGTCCTCCTAATGACGATCGGGATGGGTATTTCTTATACCGCTGTTCGCGTCAATACAGACATTACAAAAGGCATCTTTGAACGCTTTCACTCCATGCCCATTGCCAAGTCTTCAATCCTAAGCGGGCATGTCATCGCGACCCTTCTCTTGAATTTGTTTTCCGTTGCGGCCGTCATGCTGATTTCTCTTTTGATGGGTTTCCGTCCCGATGCGAATTTGGCTGAATGGCTCCTCGCATTGCTACTGGTCATCTTAGCTGTCTTTGCTTTCACATGGATTGCCGTTCTGGCCGGACTTGTATCCAAATCCTATGAAGGCGCGAGCGTTTTTAGCTACATTTTGCTTGGCTTAATGTTCGTAAGCTCAGCTTTTGTTCCAACAGCTGGCATGGGGAAAGTGTTACAGGTTTTCGCCGATCATCAACCGATGACACAAATCGCTAATGCAATCCGTTCCTTATTTGCAGGAAACCCCGATTCAGGCGCCATTTTAGCATCCTTCATTTGGCTAGTGGGCATCGCTGTTTTGTTTTACTTGCTTTCTATCAAAGCGTATAAAAATAAAATGAAATAACTCACTTCGTCCGTATAAAAAAATTCAGGCCGCTCTATTTTAAAAAGAGTAGCCTGAATTTTTCATGTTGTCGACTAAATGCGGTCATGGGGGTGTTTATCCTCGATCAAATGCAGGTCGAGGTCGTGCTCAAGAACAGCTTTAAGTCCGCTCAAAACAAGCGTATAACCTTCTGTTGTATCAATGATTTCCTCTACCGTTTCAAACTCTCCATTCTCAATTTCGACGATTGTTTCCGTATCAGAAAATGGCTCGAAGCGAAAAATGGTTTCCCGCAAATTTTGCGCTTGAATGCGAATCCGCTCGTTCGGGACAATTTCCTCAACAACCACTCCATCCGTCACCCCGTACATCTCCCATTCCCAAGTCACCTTTTCACCTTGAACGAGCTTCCCCGAGCTTTTCGAGAACCAAAACCTAGTGGTGATTTCCGGAATGATGAAAGCTTGAAAGACCTCACTTACCGGTTTACGAATTAATAAGCTTACTTTTGTGCGCATTAAAATCGCTCCTTTTTCCTTTAGATACCTTCACCTTATCAATTTTAGCTTCAAAAACCAAATTTTTATACAAGTGAAATATTGAACATGTTATAATAATAACGAACGAATAAAAAAGGAGTTTTTTTATGCGAAATCCATATGAACCATTAAATTTGTATTCCAATTTCCAAGCATCCGCCGAGCGTTTCCCAGAAGTTCCCATTTACTTCGATGAACCGCTTGCTGCTTTTCCCGAACTCAAACTTGAAACCACTTACATGAAATGCGCCCAAGCGATCATCCAGAAAGCAAGCTTACTCAAAGAACGAGGCATCCAAAAACAAGATAAGATCATCATTTACAAATCGCCGAAATTTGATACTTACTTGCTCGCTGTAGCTGCGTCTTATCTCGGAGCCGTTCCCGCAATGATCTCTTACCATCTTCCAGTTGAGACCATGAATGTTCTGGCTGAACGACTCGACTTCCCTTACATTTTATTCGATGAAGAAACGGCCGAAAAAGCTCATCAAATGGAAAACATCCCAGAAGAAAAATTGATTCGTGCAGAAGAACTTGGCGCAGCAAGCGAAACGACGCCTGTTTCCCAAGAAAAATTAGCTCTTGATGAAATTTCCTATATGACACATACCTCAGGCACGACAGGAATTCCAAAGCTGATTGCACACAGTACGAATTCAATGGGCTTCCGGACGCAGTGGCAACGCAATGTACTCAGCTTGATTCGCGAAAAGAAACTGGCTGCTTTTCACATTTCGCCCGTTCATTCGCGTTTTAACATCGGCATCTCATCCTTGATGTCTCAAGGATTCCCACTGTTTCCAATCGCCCAGCCCGACGAAGCCAACATCGAACACATTATGACCACTTATCAGCCTTACATCGTCGAAACACATCCAAATAATTTCGTGCAATGGGTGAACCTAGCGCGTGAAAAACCAGAGACCTTTGCAAGCATTCGCTATTTCCACTCGACATTTGATGCAATCAACAAAGAAACGATGGCCGTTTTTCTAAATTGCTCAAAAGAACATCGCCCCGTATTTATGCAAGTTTACGGACAAAGCGAGTGCGGTCCGATGATACTAAGATTCCACACCAAACAAAGCATACAAAAAATCGACGCAAGAAATATGGGATATGGCATGAAAAATTTGACGGACGTTCGGATCGTTTCAGAAGATGGCGAAGTTGTTCCAAACGGCACGCCAGGAAACATTCAGATGCTCTCTAAAGGGCGTGCCCTTACCTATTACAAAGAAGATGCTCGCTTCAATGAAAATGTATACGGCCCGTTCTGGGATAGCGGCGATTACGGTATGAAAAATGAAGCCGGCGCTTTGCTTTTGCTTGACCGCCAAGTCGATCTAGTCGAAAACATCGAAAGCACCTTAGCCATTGAGGACAAACTCCTCGACACCCTAAGTTTCTTGAATGAAGTGGTCATTATCCGTGGGAAAAATGGCACGCCGCAGCCGATCATCTCTGTTGCAAGCGGGCGAGAAATGGACTGGGAAGCTTGGTACGGGGCCTTAAGCGACTTGCCGCAACTGAACGAGCCAATCTTAATGGCTTATGATGACATCCCACGCACTGCAACTATGAAAGTTCAACGCCTAAAAATGGAGAAAGAATTAAACGCTTGATCGAGCGCAAAAAAGGGCATTCATTGCTTTTTCGTCAATGAATGACCTTTTTCTTATTTGGGAAGAAGTGAAAAAATTCATTTTAAAGCATTAAAACCTATAGCCATTCAAAGAAGCTCGTTGTTAGTCACAACGAGCTTCTTTTTTACAAGGCTTTTCGTAATATTTTATCCATTTTCTTCCCTTTCGCCAGCTCATCAATTAGCTTATCCAAATAGCGAATTTTCTGCATCAGTGGATCTTCGATTTCTTCAACGCGCACCCCACAAACGACCCCCGTAATGAGTTCTGCATTTGGGTTTAGTTGTGGCGCTTCTGCGAAAAACGTTCGAAAATCAATTTCACTCGCGACTTGTTTTTCTAGCTCTTCCTGATGATATCCCGTCAACCAGCGAATAATTTCATCCACCTCTGCTTTTTCGCGACCTTTTCGTTCAGCTTTTTGAATATAAAGCTTGTAAATGCTCGCAAAGCTCATGGAAAACACACGCTGTTCAGCCATCATTCAGCACCCCCTATTTTTTCTGCATTATACCAAAGAAAATCTCATTTTCGCAAAGCCTGATCGAGTTCTTGAAACACTTCCTCTAATTTCTCGCGCGAAATGTCTTGGATCGAATCCCCAAGTGACAACTCAAACTGGCAAGAACCCGCAGAAGTCCCGTCCCGCAAATTTGCGACAATTCCAACATCCGTTTTTTCCTGCACCGCGGTAAAAATCGCTTGCATCTCTTCCGTTTCCCGGCTAACGTGCACATGAAACATATTCGAAACAGGAACTTCCGGCCGAGTTTTAACATCTTGTAGCGCATTAAATTGCTTGGCAAGCGCTTTACTTGCTTCGAAATATTCAGCCATTTTAGGCAAGCGCTTTTCCAAATAATAATCAGCCGCAAGAATATAAGGATACAAACTGATCAAGTCTCCGCCATAACGCCGCTTCCAAAGTTTAGCTTCCTCGGTGAATGCTGCTTTCCCGGCGAGGATGGCTCCTGCGACGCCACCAATTCCTTTATAGAAGGAAACATAAACGCTATCGAAAAGCGCACATACTTGATCGGCAGTTTTCCCGTAGTAAGGCAAGACTTCGAACAGTCGAGCACCATCCAGATGCAGGAAAAATGCCGTTTTGCTTAGAGTGATCCGAAATTGCTTCTAATTCAGCAAAATCTGGCAATTCCCCGCCTAATTCTCGCTGCGGTAACTCAATCAAAATAGAAGAAACCGAATTCCCCAGTTTTTCAACATCCGAAAAGCGCATCAACCGATCAGCTTCGCCCAGAAGAACTGGCTCCATTCCGTGGATTTTCTTTAAGCCATCTTGTTCATGGATCTCAAGGTGCGCAAGCGGATGATATGCGGCTGGCAGACTGTTGCGTTGATCTGACCAAATACGTAAGGCAATTTGCTGCGCCATTGTACCACTTGGAAAAAAGACCGCCGCTTCTTTCCCCCAAAATTCGCGCCATTTTCTGTTCAAACTTCTCAATCACTTCCCCGCTACCGTACATATCGCTTGCGAGTTGCCCGTCTACATTTTGAAGTGCTTCTTTTAGCACACCAACATTCCGCGCACCGCTTCCTGCAAGCTTAAACGTGGTTGCTTGATAGCTTTCCTTCATGTCCTCCGCATTCGTCATTTGGATTCTCCTCTCAAAGTTCTGTATATTTCGCTTTCGTATTACGGCTTTTCCCAACTGGATATTTGATCGCATTTTTCTCAAGTTTTTCTTCGATAATTTGCTCAATATCAAGCCCAAGATCATCTGCCAGCATAATGCTATAAATCAACACATCGGCAATTTCTTCTTTGATATTTTCGCTGTTTTTCTGGATGGCCTCATCGCTTGTTTTCCACTGAAAATCTTCAAGCAGTTCCGCCGCTTCGATGCTAACAGAAATCGCCAGATCCTTAGCTTTATGAAATTGTCGCCAGTTGCGCTCTTCCCTAAATTGATTGATTTTTGCTGTTAAATTTTCAAGTTCATTCAACTTGCTTCACTTCTTTCTGTTTTTGATAATTTTTATATACAGTCATGAGTGCATTTTGCAATTCTTTATCTACTGCATAAATATATAGCCCATTAATCCCTCTAGTTAATAATACATTCAATTCATTTCGCAAAAAGTCCTCTGAAAAATTCATTTTTGTTCCATTACTCAATGTTCTATTTTGTGTTGCCTTTGTATTTTTACTAGCACTTTTATCAAAGATAATTTTCCCATTACGATATTTGACAGAAGGGCCAATGATAACACCTGCATAGTTTAAATCAAATCCTTGAATTGTAAAAGTTGATCCAACCTCATCAATTGTATGAGGTTGTTCAGCCCATGCAAGATTCTTTGTCTTTTCCCCTTTTTTTCTAGGGAGTTCTAGATTCCAAGGCAAAGACCAATCACCAATCTTTACACACCAAAAGTCTTCATTTTCGGGTTTTTTATTTTGAACATATTTCCAGTCAAATGTTGCTAGCATTCGAGAAAGACCATAACTCTTCATTTTATTTTGAATACTTGAATGCATTGCTCTAGGAGTATGGAAGATTTTCAAATCATATTCTCCGGTTTCTTTTGGGAGCTCTGTAATAACTTGCTCATCAATAATGGTTCGAATCCACTTAATCATGTCATCACTGGCATTTATCCTAAACTGATTTTGAAGTTTTATATAGTTTCCATCTTGCTTTGCCTTATCCTCAATAAGTTTTAATTTATCCTCTTCCCAGTATTGTTCAGCCCGTAAAATTTGATTCCTATCAAAAACAACAATAGTCACTTTTGCACGTTCAATGATATCTAACAATTGATTATTTCCTTGATAGGCTTGTTTACCTTGAGTCCATAATAAATGCCCTTCATCAACTAACACAACATCAACAGGATCAGACGGATCATGTTCACGAATAAATCGGGTAGGCTTGCTAACAACTTCATTATCTTTATCTACTAGTCCTAGTTTGGAAGCAATTTGGTTATAAGCAGTTAATTGTTCATTATGATTGACTAATAAAAAATTATTAGTTCCTTTAAAAATTGGTTCTTCCATGCTCTGTTTGGATAAGGTTGATAAATCATAAAATAAATTACTCACTAAAACTGTTTTCCCCGTACCTGCTTCACCAGCAACAAAAATGACTTGCTTATTCATATCCTTTAGCAAAGCCCGTTCAACTTTTTGCATAATTAATTCTTTCGCTTCATATTGTTCATTCGATAGCTTATGGAATGGAGAAATTTTAAACAAAGCTGAATCCCGAATAACAGGTTCTACCGGAAAAAGCTCACTATTTTCTTTTCCTAATTCTTCCCAAATATCCTTAAAAACACTATCAAAAGCTTCAGAGGTAAAATATTTTTTTTTGGACATTTCTACGTTTGTTAAGAACTTTTGAAATATCTTTTACTCCGAGCATATAAGACATTAACTTATTTTCTATATCTAATGTTAAGGACTTATTGAAATAAGGATGACCCACTATGTACATTTCTGAGTCTCGCATTGTCTTCCACTTTTCATCTGAAGCTCGCTTTATATCCCTATCCAAATGTTCCTTTGTTCTACGATTAATATCCGTTGTTTCGCCTACATATACCATTTGCTCTTTCATTTGTTGATTATTAATGATATATACTGTTGGGTAATCAATTATTAATTCTTTTTCTGTGGAATTATCCTCCTCCAATTGAGCAGCTAAGTCATTCACAGATTTTACCGAATAATTGATGCGTTTGATAACAGATGCATTGCTGACAGAATCCATATATATCCCCCTAATATATGTCTAATTGTGGTTAAAAAATCATATTTCATTCTATTTACTATTATATCAGTGGAAAATTGGATTTTCCATCTTGATAGATATAAAAAAAACTGCGAGCAAAAGGCTCGCAGTTTGTACACATTCATTATTTAGTTAATTTCTCAAGGAATGCGAGGTAGCTATCCAAGATCGTTTGGAAAAATTGTTCTGTTCCCGGAACAATCGTGCCATCTTCAGCAATGGAATCCGCAATGTGACCCACATAAGCTTCTGGTTGTTGTAAAGTAGGGACGTTTAAAAACACAAGCGATTGACGCAGATGATGGTTGGCTCCAAATCCGCCAATAGCTCCCGGAGAAACGGTTACGACAAGCCCCGGTAACTTATCCCAAACGCTCTTACCAAATGGTCTTGAACCAACATCTAGCGCATTTTTCAAGACTGCTGGAACTGAACGATTATATTCTGGCGTTACAAAAACTACTCCATCTAGCTGCTTCACTTCCCCGCGAAACTTTTCATAACTTTCTGGAACCGGTCCAAAATCATCATAATCTTGATTATAAAGCGGAAGCTCGCCTAATTCTATAAAGACAGCTTGATAGCCATCTGGGAGCAATCTCGCAAAGGACTCCGCTACTTTTTTACTATACGAATCTTTTCTTAAACTTCCTACAAAAAATCCAATTTTCTTCATTTTATTCTAGCCTCCTGTTGTTTTATACCTTTTTCCATGCCGCAAAAATGGTTCGAAGCCTGACCTGCGGGTTCTTGCCTTACTTTTGTGCCGCCAAAAAGTTTGCTGCCGCATCCATTGTATCAGTATGCACAAGATGTTTTTTACCTTCCCCGATTTCAAACACGATATTCTTGCCGTATTCTTTACCCTGATTCACTGCAACGAAACGCTTCACTGAGTCAATCGGGATTTTAGGATCCTCCGTCCCGTGCCAGAAATAAATCGGGCGCCCCGCTAAAAGTTCTGGACGCAAGCTTAAATCAAATTTTTCTTGCCAACTCATTAAATCAACGTAGCTTTGTGGGAAATCAACGTTAAAAGCGCGTGCGCGTTCAATGCCGCGATTGCAGTAGTCAACGATTGCCGGTTCGCCCATTAAGCAAACTGCGGCCTTGATTTCAGGATAATGTGTCAGCAAAGCGCACGTCGTGATGCCACCCATCGAAAGCCCGCCAACATAGACCCGGCCGTTTGTAAGACCTTCTTTTTCGTAATGCTCACAAAGCGTTTCAAATTCAAATAGATTTCCTTGGATACTATTCCAAAAGGTAACGGATGGGATCGGCGATAGCGTTTGCTTGCGTTCGCCGTGATTCGGCGCATCTGGCAGGCAAACCCGAAATCCTTTTGCTGCAAGCTTTCTTCCCTGCGTTAAGACAAGCTCTTTATTAATTTGCCAGCCGTGATAGAAAATAACAAGCGGTAGCCTTTCCCCCGCCAGTTCGTCACGTACAACCTCTAACACTGGAATAGTATGGATTTGCTTTTTTACGACTTTGTTCGCCATCTTGTCGTCCCTTCTTCTCTTGTTTTATTCACTTTTAAAAAGTTAGCTACTTATTTATAATAACACAAAAAGGGTAAATTACATTGAAAAGTGCTCACTCGACAAGCGTTTTCGGGACACAAATCGAATAATACCCACTCGCCGTTTCTAGCTTTTCGCTTCAAGAATCTCTGCAAACCGCTTCGCTGCTTCTTTTGCACTTGTTTCCGTCACACGCGCAAAGGTAAGCCGCATGACGCTTCCTTTTTGTCCGAATACAAAACCTGGCATCACGAGCAATTTTTGATCTAGAAAACGATTGAAATCGCGAGCGGTTGTTTGATTAAGCCGAGGAAGCTCTATCCACAAATGAAAGCCACCGAGCGGAAGCTTATACTGCAATTCGTCAGGAAGATAGGCTTCAAGCGCCTCGACTAGCAAATCACGTCGCTTTTTCAGTTCCGCGCGTAAAAAAGCCAAGTGTCGTTCAAAAGAACTCGATTCGAGTACAAAACGCGCAAGAACTTGAGGAAAGATACTCAAACCGAAGTCCATCTCCTGCCGTGCTTCCGCCAGCCGGTTTACAACAGCCGCTGGTCCATCCAGCCAACCAATTCGCGTCGTTGAGCCGAGAATCTTAGAAAATGAACCAATGTAAAGCACATTTTCTTCATCCAATTTTTTCAGTGGCGTAATGCTTTGATTGGTTTCGAAGTGAAGTTCACCAAATGGATCATCTTCAACGATGGGGATTTGGAGTTTCGCGCAAAGCGAAACGAGCGCTCGCCGCCTTGATTCCGTCATCAAATTCCCCGTCGGATTTTGGAAAGTCGGGTTCGTGAAGACCATCTTAATCCGGTGCTTGCGGTAAAGCTGTTCGAGTTCATCGGGCTTTGCCCCCGCCTCATCCATTGGCAAGGCAAAAATCCGAAGCCCTGCAGACTGAAACAAAGGCAGCGAATAAAAGTAAGAAGGCGCTTCAATTGCGACCGCATCCCCTGGCCTAAGTAAGCATTGCGTGATCAGAAAAATCGCCTGTTGAGCGCCAGAAGTGACAAGGAGTTGGTTTGTTTCCCGCCTCAAACCAGTCGTACGAAACATTCGCTGCCCAATCGCCTCACGAAGCGGCAAGTAGCCCAGACTTTGATTATTTAATTCTTCCGCAAGAAAAGACTGCCATGAAAGACTTGGGGTCTCGATCTGCGGTGTCAACTCGATTGGAAGCTCCCCTGTCGCAAGATCGATCACCTTCTCCGGGTGCGCCATTTTCAGCGCCTGAATCGCATCCAAATAAGGATTTGCCGTATTAAATGCCCCGCTGTCCACATAATGGCGCCAGTTCGTTTTGGCTGAATCAAACAGCCCCCATTTTGCTTCATTAATCCGTGTCCCGCTTCCTTGCGTCCGAATCACTTTCCCACTTGCCGCAAGCTCATCTAGCGCCCGCACAACAGTCGAACGATTCACATCCAAATACTCCGCAAGCTTCCGCTCAGGCGGAAGCTTCTCACCCGGGAGAAGCTCCCCTTTTTCAATATGCTTCTCAACCAAGCGGATAATCTGCTGATAAAGAGGTAAATCCATTTGCTTCTCAAGTCGCCAAATCATACAGCTTCCCTCCCACTCAAAATTGGATGGGTCAATTCACATCCAATTGGCCGTTTGCGCTTAATTGCCCTTAGCTTATCATAGGAAAGGTAAGAGCGCAATTTTGAAATGGAGGGTATCTAAATGGAAAAAGCAACAGGAACTGAAAAAGTAAAACGCGGCATGGCGCAAATGCAAAAAGGCGGCGTCATCATGGACGTCATAAATGCCGAGCAAGCCAAAATCGCGGAAGAAGCTGGAGCTGTAGCCGTGATGGCGCTAGAACGTGTGCCATCTGACATTCGTGCAGCTGGCGGTGTGGCTCGAATGGCCGATCCAAGAATCGTTGAAGAAGTCATGAACGCCGTTTCCATTCCCGTCATGGCCAAAGCACGGATTGGGCACATCACAGAAGCGCGCGTGCTTGAAGCAATGGGCGTAGATTATATCGACGAAAGCGAAGTCTTAACCCCTGCCGATGACGAATATCATTTGCTGAAAAGCGATTTCACCGTTCCCTTTGTTTGCGGCTGCCGTGATCTTGGCGAAGCCTTGCGCCGAATTGGAGAAGGTGCGGCGATGCTCCGGACAAAAGGCGAGCCAGGAACCGGAAATATCGTTGAAGCCGTGCGCCACATGCGGAAAGTAAAAAGTCAAATCAGCCAAATTTCAGGCATGAGTGATGATGAACTGATGGTTGCGGCAAGAAACTTAGGGGCTCCCTACGAACTAATCAAAGAAGTGAAAACGCGCGGCAAGTTACCCGTTGTCAATTTTGCAGCAGGCGGTGTAGCGACTCCAGCCGATGCCGCTTTAATGATGGAACTTGGCGCAGATGGCGTCTTTGTCGGTTCCGGAATTTTCAAATCTGACAACCCGGCCAAATTTGCAAACGCAATCGTGCAAGCAACCACGTATTATGAAGACTACAAATTGATCGGCGAACTATCAAAAGAACTTGGAACTGCCATGAAAGGCATCGAAATCACCCACTTACCGCCGGAAGAGCGCATGCAAGATCGGGGGATCTAACATTGAATGCGAAAAAAATCGGCGTATTAGCCTTACAAGGTGCTGTAAGCGAACACCTAGTAGCCATCCAAAAGTTAGGTGCTACACCCGTCTCCGTGAAGCGTCCCGAACAACTTGAAGCACTTGATGGCTTGATCTTGCCTGGCGGTGAGAGCACAACGATGCGGCGGCTCATGAAGCGTTTCGGACTATTTGAACCACTTCGCACTTTCCATCAAGCAGGAAAAGGGATTCTCGGAACTTGTGCCGGGATGGTGCTTGCAGCGCGAGAAACAGATAGCGGGGAAGAAAGCCTCAGTTTGATCGACGCCAAGGTGATTCGGAATGGCTTCGGGCGACAGAAAGAAAGTTTCGAAGCACCGCTTGCGATTGAAGGCATTTCAGGTGGACCCTTCCAAGCAGTTTTTATCCGCGCACCATATCTCGAACAGCTTGGAAAAAAGCCTGAGGTTCTTGCAAGAATCGATGAAAAAATCGTTGCGGCGCGACAAGAAAATGTTCTTGTGGCTGCTTTCCATCCAGAATTAACGGACGACTTGCGCCTTTTGGAATATTTTATCCGCGAATGTATTTAAAAAGAGGCTAACTATAAAATAAAAAGAACAGAATCGTCAAGCATATCATTTTTTCAAATGACGCCATTAAACGATTTCTGTTCTTTTACTTTTAAATGGTTATCTTCATTTTTTATTTTGTTTCTATCTCTTTTCTACTCTTCAAATTCAAAATAATCATTATCTATCCGGTAAACGGTATACTTTTTTGCGACCTCAACGCCAACATTATACTTTAGCATAAAATCTGTAAGTTCAATTCCATCAATCAAAACAATTCCTTGTGACTTCGAAAATTCTATAGCACCTTTAGAAAATCTAGACGTTGTAATGAAAACACCTCTATCTGCTTTGACAGCAGCTAATGCACCATAAAATTTTTGTATCTCACCTCTTTGGACAGTATTTCCCTCGGCATATCGCTACAAAAGCAATTATTTAATTTACAATCAACACGCTACAAGGAGCATGTTTCGTAACGTAAGCTGATGTCGATCCAAGCAACATTCGCTCTACAGCATTTTTACCTGTTCTACCTAAAATAATCAAGTCGATCGCATGCTTCTCTGCATACTCGACAATTTGTTTACTTGCGTCGCCTTCTGCGGTTACTTTTTTAACAGGTCTTTTCACATCTGTACTTGCCACAAGCTGGTTCAAGTAGGTTTCAGCTATCGTTTCAAATTCATCCGTTTCTGGTAAAATTTGGTATTCTGGTGATAAATAAAATTCTTGATCATTCGGTAATGATTGATCTACCACAGCAAGCAGAGTGATTTCTGCTTTCTCCCCGTATTCGAGCGCCTCCGAAAAAGCATGATAGGATTTCTCAGAACCATCTACTGCTACTAAAATTTTGCGTTTTTCTGTCATACAATTCTCTCCTTAGTTGTCCTCAGATTCTTTAATTTCTTTTGTCAAAAAATAGGAAATAACCGTTCGAATAACAACGATCAGACCAAGCATCATAATATCCTTAAACGTTGGCTTAACAATGGTTTCAATAATATCAGCAGCAATAAGCACTTCCAAACTGAGTAGCACATAACTTCCCAATTTGTTCTTAACTGAATTATTCGTCCTTACAATATCTTGTTTTTTCCCTGGTTGAACAAGTTTACTTAGCAAAAACCAGACAACATGCGCGACCCCAATCACTAAAATAAGAATCGAGATCAAGTTGAGAATTAAAACAAGCCACTCTATTACCGGCAAAAGAAACCTCGTTAAGTTTTCACTTTGTCCAAACATTGGTTGTCTCCTTTTTCATTATAATAAAAAAATTTCACTTTATTTTCAACTTATACCCTTTTATTCACTTTTTATTTATAAAAAAACTTACTTTGCTCAAAATAAAAACAATCTGCAAGTCATCCAAACTCACAGATTGCTTTTCATTTAATTCAATTAGACAAGCGTTCTTCCTTTTTAGTAGAATAACTACACTTGCACCCATACAAATTCCTTGAATAGCGGAAAAAGCACTATGACTCATTCCAAAATTCTTTTTCTTAATAAGTGTATGTAGGATAGCCGTGCAAATCGTATAAAGAATTGCTAAAACAAATAGTAGTATCAACATGCAGTAATGCTCTTTCTTTTAAATAAACTCGACTATTCTTGGCTAGTTTGATCGCGTTCCATATCAACAGCGCGAAACATCTGGTTGTATCGTTCTTCATCTTCTTGATTATCACGTACCACTTTGGCTACTGTGAACGCTGAAGAAACTAGGCCAATGGATGCCATAAAATAATATCCTTTAACCATTAGTGGTTCTTTTAACGTAATAAGCCCAATAATCATCAATGCTAGAAACGCCAAAAAAGGCTCCCCACGCCAACAATACGAATGCTGGTGAATTTCGATAAGCTTTTCTTTTCATCTGTTTTCTCCTTTTTTGTTAATTATTTACGTCATTAGTTTACCACATCTATTGACGATTTAATGTGACAATTTTTCGACATTTTTATTTACTATTCTATACTTTTTTATACAAAAAAATAAAAAAAGTGTGCAAAAAAAACAGTTGAGTGCATTCATACTCACATGCGCACCCAACTGACTTTTCATTTCCTTTTCTTACTCCATTGATTTTGCAGCTCACTTTGTTCTAAAAAACGTTGATAAGCTTCCCTGTAGCACACAATGTTTTCTTCAACCGGCATAAGGACCTTTCTTAGAGGATTAAATTTCGCCAAGATCTCTGACGCGTCCCTGCCCTCTGCACCTTGAATTGCGCACATCAGAGCTCCAAACGCTGGCCCTTCATCAAGCGTGAGCACCTCCATTTTCGTTTCAAAAATATCCGCAAACATTTGAAGCCACAACGGATTTTTAACAACACCACCCGTAATCCGAAACGTCTGGATCGACTCGCTAAGTTCCATCTCTTGATAGACATTTTTAAGTGAAAATGCCACCCCCTCAAGAATCGCCCGAACAATATCCTGACGCGTATGATTCGCTCTCACGCCCGTTATTGAAGCACTCAAATAGGGATTGAAATACGGGCTGCGTTCACCGAATAAATACGGATTGAACACAACACCATTTGCCCCAATCGGAACTTGCGCAAGCTCGCTTGTTAATTCTTCAAAGTCTTCCTCGGGTGCAAAAACCTTTCTAAACCATTCAAGGGAATAACCCGCAGATAAAGTTACACCCATTTTGTAGTCCCATCCAGAAATAGCGGAATTAAAATAATGATACTTTCCAGTGACTCTCTCTGCCCGCTTTGAATAGGCAAGCACGACGCCCGATGTGCCAACTGAAATCAATCCTTGTGATTCTGGATGACTAATATTGCCTAACGCTCCGCAAGCATTGTCTGCCCCACCCATGATAATCCGAACATCACTTTCAAGATTAAATTTCTTTTTTAAGTGCGGGCTTTAATTGCCCCACCGTATCCAGAGATTCAGCAATCCTCGGACATTTCTTTGCATCAATTCCCAGCTCTTCAAGTAAAGAAAGATCCCAAGTATGCCGCTTCACATCGTACAAAATGGTTCCAGAGGCATCCGAACGGTCAGTAAAAACCTCCCCAGTTAAATAATAAACAAGATAATCCTTTGGCATCATGAATTTCCATGTTCGCTCAAACAATTCTCTCTCGTTACGCTTGACCCATAATAGTTTAGGCAAGGTGAAGCCTTCTAGCGCTCTATTTTTTTCAACTTCTAGCAAATGCTCCAAATAAGTCTCATTTAAAAATCCCACTTCCGCAACCGTTCGCGTATCATTCCATAAAATCGCATTTCGAAGTGGCTTCCCTTCATCATCTAGCAACACTAAACTATGCATCTGACCAGAAAACGAAATGGCTTCTAGATCACTCGCAAGTTGTGGCACTTCAAGCAACAACTGACTAAAAGCATCATCAAATGCTTGTAGCCAGTCCTGCGGGTTTTCCTCGCTGTAAAGAGGCTCTTCTGAAAGAATACTAAATGGGCTCGTTGTCGTAGCTAAAATTGTCCCATCTCCTCTTGCTGCAATCATTTTGATTGAACTAGTTCCTAGATCTACCCCGATATAACACGCCAAATCACTCACTCCTTTTTAAAGAATTTCATACTCTGTGAATGTATAATAATCGTCTGTTAAATACTCCATCGCTTCGTGAACATAATTGGGTTTACGCTGCATTTCAAAAGTGATCCCTTGATACTTGGTCATGTGACGCCCGCTGTTTATAGGAGTCGGTGCTGTGATTTTATTGGCTGTATAAATCACACAAGCTTCTTGGTTCGAACGAATTACAAGTTGATTCGTTTCCGTATCATCTGTTAGTTCAATTTTAGCCATTTCAATATCGTCCGGCTCTTTAAAGCAATACGCCAAATCGATTCCTCCTGCGCAAATCTCGGATAGCTCTGTTCCAAGTTGAAAGGCTTTCCCCACTTCCGCACGAGAATTAAAGTTAAACGGCGCATAGCTAGGCTCCCCATCCCCGAAATCGACATAACCTTTCGTTGGAACAAACTCAGAATCAATAAGCTGCAAACGCGCCTCTGCCGTTTTCAGTTGGTGCGTCTCAATAGTTGTTTTATCTGTATTCAAATTAAAAAAAGCATGATTGGTTAAATTGCAGATGGTTGGTACATTCGCTTTGCCGTACATCTCGATACGAAACCGATTTTTCTCTAGCCTATAAACGAGCCGAAATTGCATATTTTCATACGGTGATGCGGTATCCACAAAGTTAAGTTCATAGGCAGAACCGTGAAGCCTTTCTACTTTCCATTCTTGAAAGTGCAGGCCATTTTGTCCGCCATGCAAATGGAGCTTCCCCTCATTACAATCAAGCTCCACTTTTTCTCCCGCCGCATTTGTATAAAAAGGCGGAGAAGTCCGTCCGGCATTTCGACCAATCGTCGCTCCCAGAAAGTAAGGATTCGTTTGGTATTCATCCAAATCTGCATAATGGATTAAATAATTGGTATCCGTTTTTTTATTGATCATTTTCGTTAAACAACCGCCTCGTGCTATAAACTCTATCCGAACTTCATCATTTTCAATTTGGTAAGTTTTCATGCTTCCCTCCAGAAAAACAGACTTGAACTCGAGATAAGTCCAAGTCTGCCAACTCTTTATTCCGTCACACGTTTTACATTTGGATTGGTAAAAATATCGCTTGGATCATCACTTGGCGTTGAAAATTCAGAAATGATCGCCCCTTCTTCGCCAGCTTGAAACCAGTGAAGTGTGTTTGGCTCAATCGTAAATTGCTCACCCGGATTCAGCTCAATTTCGTGTCTAACCGTATAATAGGCTTCTTGTCCTTCCGGAATTTGGCTTTTGATGCTTTTCGTATTTTCCTCGCCTTCCACATACAGATAGACTTTTCCTTTGCGGCAGCGGAAAGTTTCACGTTTCCCTTCAATTTCCTGGTTCACACCTCGTCTTGGATGCCGATGTTCTGGACAAGTCTGCCCCGGTAAAAGCGCCATTTCCTTCGCACAGTAAGTATCGTTATTGACATAAACAATTAAATTCAATCCTTCTGTTTCCAACCGGTTTAATCCAAAGTCTGCGTAGTCAATGCTTTTTAGCTCTTCATCCGTGAACGCAATCCCAGAATCTAGAAAAGCTTGCTTTATTCGCGCTTGATAATCCATGTACTTCCACTCCTAGCTATTAATTAATTTTAAGATCGTCCCAAGAAATTTCTTCTTCCTCTTTTTCTTCAACAATAATTTCTGCATTCGGATCGACTCGCTTTTTAAGAACCAGAATGGAAACGGCTGTTACAAGCGAACCAATCGTGAGTGCAGCAAGGAATGCCCATGGATTTGTCATCGTTGGAACAGCGAACATCCCAGATGCCGGAATGTGGCTATCTGCTCCCCAAAGCATGCTTAAACCTCCCCCAACGGCTCCGCCGATCCCAGTAGCTATCACACAACGCAACAAGTCATTTAAAACAATCGGGAAACACCCTTCTGTAATTTGACAGATCCCCATCGGAAAGGCCGTTTTCAAAGTTTCCACTTCTTGTTTGTTGAAGATGTTTTTACGAACCACTTTACCTAAGAAATAAGCAATCGTAAGTCCGAATGGCGTTACCATTGAAGCGAGGATCAACACCGTTATCGGTTCATAAATCCCTTCAGAAAAGAGCGCGAAAACAAAGGCAAACACCACTTTATTAATCGCCCCGCCGTAGTCAATCGAAGCGAGCACACCGATGATCGCTCCATATACAAAGAGTGAAGATGTATTCAAGTTGCCTAAGTAATTAGTCAGCATTTCGGTAAACCAAGTAATTGGCGTTCCGACGACATAATACATCACGATTCCAGCCAGAAGCGTACTGATAAATGGAATCACAAGCGTCGGCATCAAACCTTCCATCCAGCTTGGAACTTTAATATAAGTGACTAATAAAACCACAATAACACCTGAAATATAACCGCCCACTAAGCCACCAAGGAAGCCTGTACCAATTCCATTTGCTACCATCCCAACGATTAGTCCAGGCGCAATACCTGGCTTATCCGCAATCGAATACGCAATCGCCGTCGAAACGATCATTGGCAGTAAGCCGAGCCCGTATCCTCCCATCGTTGTTAAGGCATCAGAGAAGGAAAAGCCATCCTTGAAGCTTTCAATATTTGCTCCACCTGTCATGTTCCCAATTGCAAGCAAGAAACCAGAAGCCACTATGATCGGCAGAAAGAACGAAATGGCTGTCATCAGATGCTTTTTTAAAACCGATATTTTTAAGCGCTTTCATTGTTTTACCTCCTAAAAGCAAGGCACATTGGTTTCCGTAACGCACCTTGCTTATTTTTTTGTTTTTAAACCTGTTCTACTTTTTCAACCAATTTAGTTGGCGATTTAACCACTAAACTTGTTGGCACTTCTACAACTTTTTTGTCCTTAAATCGTTCACGACCGTTCACTTTGATGTCCGCTGCGATGATCACAATATCCGCGGCATCAATATCTTGCTGTGTGAGCGCATCTTGCGTCCCGGCAAGCCCTTGCGTTTCGATATGAATTTCGTGTCCTCTATCTTCCGCCGCTTTAGAAAGTTTTTCCTTCGCAATATAAGTATGCGCAATACCTGCCGTGCAGGCTGCAATACCAACAATTTTCATCAGTCCTACCTCCCCTTCTAGTTAAAATAATGTTTGGCTTGATCGATCGAATTAAACAATTTAATCTTTTCAAGTGCGACTTTTTTCGTTTCTTCCATACATTTCGGGAAAAGAACGTTTGGTTCGCGAATTTCTGAGTTACCCCCATTTAAAATTTCGCGCAGCTTATTCGCAAAAACAATCTTGATGTCACTTGAAATATTAATTTTGTTTACCCCCATCGTTACAGCTTTGGCAATTTCTTCGTCTGGGTTGCTTGAACCTCCGTGTAAAACAAGCGGGATATCCGTTGCTTTTTCAATTTCTTCCAAAATATCGAGACGTAGTTTAGGATCAACGTCTTTTGGATAAATACCATGCGCCGTTCCAATCGCAACCGCCAAACTATCAACGCCTGTTTTATCAATAAAGTCTTGAGCCACTTTCGGATCGGTATAAATGACTTCACTTACGCCGCCTTCAACCGTATTCCCCGTATCGCCAATCGTTCCAAGTTCTGCTTCAACAGAAACCCCCACCGGATGCGCTGCAGCCACTACTTTTTTCGAAATCTCAACATTTTCTTCATAAGGCAAGTGGGAAGCGTCGATCATAACCGATGTAAATCCAAGTTGAATCGCATGAATCACTTGTTCATAGCTTGCCCCGTGATCTAAATGGATACAAACCGGGATTTTAGTATGATTCGCTAAGAACTTCACTTGATCTACAAAGCTATCCGTCAAAAAGCTTAATTCATCAGGGTGAATCGCGATCATAACTGGCGACTTAGCTTCTTCACATGCCTCCATCACCGCATTTAAAAGTTGACCAGATCCCGCATTAAACGCCGGAACCGCGAATTTTCTTTCTTTTGCTACCGCCATAATTTCTTTTCCAGATACTAACATAATTTCCTCTCCTACTTTCCTTTTGTATTTTATTTATTAGTAATCAGTTGATACATTTCATCCACTGACGTAACTCCCTTTAAATCATCTAAAAAGTCTTCATCCGCTAGCAGTGTTGCCACTTGTTGAAGGAGTAACACATGTGTCGTGTTGATATCCGAATCTTTGACTGCGAACAAAATGATCACTTCAACATCCTCACCGTCGAGCGTTTCCCACTTGATCGGTTTTTCTAGCGTAGCCACCGCAATCGTTGTCGTCTCAACTGAAGCAGACTTCCCGTGCGGGATAGCGATTCCTTGACCAATTCCCGTTTCCCCTTCCGTTTCCCGCAGATATACATCCTCTAAAAAAGCCGCTTCATCTGCAATATAGTGATTTTCATGAAGCAAATGAATAAGCTCCCTCAAAATCTCGTCCTTATTTCCCGCCTTTGAGTTAATTAAAATCAACTCTTTATGAATGACTTCTTCTAATACAACCTTTTCCATAATTAAGTCTCCTTTATCATGTAATTAATTTTCTGTATATCTTGGCTTGTCAATAATGGACTTATTGTTAAAACTGGAAGATTTACTGAATTTAGTGGGACTCGCAAAGTCGAAAGAATCAAATCAATGTTTTCATCCAGAAACGCCTTATTATTTTTCATCTGCCTTTGACTCATCGTAGCCACAATATTGATATTTTGGACATTCTTTTCTAAGCGAATCTTTAGCAGTTCCGATGTTCCAATCCCTGTTGAACAAACTAACAGCACATTTTTGGCTTTGTTCTTGCTTAACTTATATTTTTCAAAGTAAAGCGTGAGATACCCAATCTCCTCCTCATTAATCTTTGTTTCAAAAGTCAGCTCCTTGTTGATTTCCGAAATAATGGCCTTGAGATTATAAAAAGTATCTCGGTATTCCACTTTCTCCTCTTCCAGCAAATTATTTTCTACCGTGATGCCGCTTCTTAGTCGGCTAAGCATCGGGAGCGTGTGCTGGTAAATATCCTCATACAGTGAGCGACAACTTGGTAAGAGTGACTTATCCGAGATATTGAAAAAACTAGTTATCAACTGATTGGAGATTAATTCTGCTAAACTTTTGTCTACATTACTGCTTTCTCTTTCTTGGATATTAATCGAATATAGATTTTGGAAAATAAAGAATTCTTCCATTTCACTTAATTCGAGATTCAAATAACTTTCAATATTCCCTTTGATTTGCCTAGCCACATTAGCTAGCCTTCTATTGGTATCAAGCAGCTGCAACTCATCGAATTCCAGCGGTTCTTGCCTTTTGAGATAAGCAACATCCCCCTCACGATAACGTTTGAGCAACATATAAATATGCGTATAAAGCGTGATGTCGTAAGGATAATTGATTGTTTCGCCAATGGTTTCCTCAAGAAGCGCCAACTGCTTATCAAGAAAATACTTATCGAATTCATCAAGTTCGATTCCAATTTCCCCAAGCGCATTCAAATTGTGTGTTTCCAAAATAATTTCATGAATCGCCTTTCGAATATCTTGTTCCTTCCCCTCGATCCAAACATGATCCTGATTCATGTGAAGGTTAATGCGATAGCAAAGCAGTCGCTCTTCCAATTTTTTCATAAGACGCTCTGCCGTACTTTCACTTACATATTCAAACTTAAAAGCTTCGCGACTTTTTTTTGTTGGGGTGTTTATACATTAACGATAGCAGTAAATCATTTAACTGATTTTCCTCTTTATAGTCGACCGACTGTTGAATATTGATATTGATGAATTCTGGATTCAAAATGTAGCCTTTGCCCGCTTCCGATAAGATAAGCGGTTTTTGATAATCAACTTGCACAATGTCATTGATTTTTTTCACTAATCGATAAATGGTCTTGTTTGAAACGAAAAGTTGACTTGCTAACTCACCGGCTGAAGTAAATGTTTCATAATTTAATACATTTAATAAGTTGCTCTCGTTTGTACTAAAAATCATTTCAACCACCTCACAGTTATTATTATAAGAGTTTTGTATGCGTTTACACGTCAATCTATGTCCACAGAGACGGACAATCACTCAAGAAGTGGTTTGTTCCCCAAGCACACACGCCATAACTTATATTATTTTACATTTCTAATTATAATAAAAAACGCCTCCATTAATAACCCCATAACCAACTTTCGCAAGAATTTAAACGCTAAAAAGCGCTAGCGCCCTAACCTTTCCTAAGCTGACCTCGCCCTTCTTGAAAATCTCTTCCATTAACTTTATCCATTTTTCCTTTGCTTCCGTACAATGCTTATCCACGCGTTTCTTTCCTTGTAAACTTATACTTAACTAAAATAAAAAAGCTACCAATAGCCTTCTACTGGTAGCTTTTATCTCTTTATTCCAAAGTAATTCCATTTAGCCGTTCTACAAGTTGATAATTTTCACGTGGCCCCGCACTATTTGGCGCACGATCTAAACTTGCAATTTGCTGCAATTCTTCCTCTGTAAGTTTAAAATCAAAAATCGCAAAGTTTTCTTTGATCCGCTCTAAATGCGTTGATTTTGGAATCGCCATATTCCCAATCTGCGTTTGCCATCTCAAAATCACTTGCGGAACCGTCTTTCCGTGTTTCTTCGCAATCTCCGTCAAAACAGCATCCTCAAAAATGCCATCTTTCCCTTGATTAAACGGACTCCAAGCTTCGATCGAAACATCAAAATGAGCCGCCGTATCGCGTTGCAATGCTTGTTGGCGATACGGATGGAGTTCAATTTGGTCAAGTACCGGTTTCACTTCATGATTTAAAATCAAATCCGTAAGCCGCCCTGTAGAAAAGTTAGAAACTCCAATTGCCTTTATCTTCTCTGCCTTGTATAGTTCCGTTAAAGCCCGCCATGCCCCGTAATAATCATTATACGGTTGATGAATTAAAAAGATATCCAAATAATCCGTCCCGAGCTTTTTCGTCGAACGCTCAAAAGCTCGCATCGCCCCATCATAACTTGCATCCGTAATCCATAGCTTCGTTGTCAAAGTAATTTCACTTCTTGGAATGCCACTTTTTTGAATCGCTCGGCCAACCGCTTCTTCATTCAAATATACAGCAGCCGTATCAATCAACCGGTAACCCGTTTGAAGCGCATGTAAAACCGCCTGTTCCGCTTCACCTTGATCCGTAATTTGAAATACTCCAAACCCGAGCACCGGCACCTTTAACCCATTATTCAAAGTTTTATATTCCATCAAAAAGACTTCCCTTCTTAAATTCGTTCCTGCACCATTATATGAACCGTATCACCAATCGTTTTCCCGATTTTCGTGCGGATATCTTTTCGGATACCCAAAATATAACAAACCGAACCATCCGCATTTTTAACACCCATATTAACAATACTACCTTCATAAGGCTCCCCGTCAAAGCTTGCCTTAACTTTTATGCGACCTTTTCCGAATTCCTCGCGCACATCATATGGAAACACTGTATATGCGCCACCTTTTCCAACTTCCGCTTCAAAAATTTCTGAGTCATACTCATATATTTTTTCATTCATACACGCAAAACCTCCTATTTCTTGCTTGGGGCAATTCCTTTAACAATAATTTCTGTCCATTCTTCTGTATATGGCAAAATTTTATCATAGATTTTCGGATTCGAAATCCCTTCGACAAGCGCCTCAAAAAATAGCATTAAAAATTCATCCGAATACCTTAAATCCACTTTTCCTTCTTTACGACCGCGGTGAAATAAATCAAGCATAATGCTAAAACTTTCTTTTGTGTAAGTTTCCATCAAGAGCGATAAATCACGGTCTTCCTTTTGCGTATAATAACCCATTAAATCCATATAAAACTGATGTTCAATTTGTTCTAGATAACGAATCTTATTTTGACTCATGGCAATCAGCGTTTCTTCAAACGGCCGATTTTCTGCCATAATCGCTTTAGCTGAATCCGCCATATTCGTCATAAACTCAATAAACACCTGATGAATCAAATTATCCTTGCTACCAAAATACTTAAAAATCGTTGCCTTGCTAACGCCTGATTGCTTGACAATTTCATCAATAGTCACACTTTCAACGCCCTGAGGAGAATTCATTAAATCAAAAGTAGCGGTTAAAATTTGCTTTCTTTTTTCTTCGCTGCGTTTTTCAAATCCGTTCATCGCTCTTCAACCTCTCATTTATATAATAAACTATTATCAACTTTTCAGTTTATATTATTTTCTCTTCCTATTATATAATCCATTTAATAAACTATCAAGCAGAAAACAGTCGTAAAATTTATAAAAATTTTGATTGACAAGTGCTGCAAAATGGAATATTATTGTCCTGAAATCAGAATTTCAGTTTATAAAATAGAAAATACGGGTAATTTTAAACCTAAGAAAGTAATCTCATTCTATTTTATCATCAAACTTAAAAAAAGGAGTATCAAAAAATCATGGCAGAAATTGTAAAAGTCGAACATTTGCAAAAGAAATTCGGCAAATTCCACGCATTATCTGATGTTTCATTCACCGTAAACCAAGGAGAAGTCCTCGGTTTTATCGGTCCAAACGGCGCCGGAAAGTCCACTACGATCCGCACCTTGCTTGGTATTATTCATAGCGACGGAGGCCAAGCTGAGATTTTCGGCAAAGACGTTTGGAAAGACAGTCTTGAAATCCACAAACGTATCTCCTATGTTCCAGGAGACGTCGCTCTTTGGGGCAGCTTAACCGGCGGAGAAATCATCGACTTATTCATGAAACTGCATGGAAACGGCAATAAAGCCAAGCGTGATGCTCTTATTCAAAAATTCGAACTCGATCCAAAGGAAAAAAGCCAAAAACTATTCAAAAGGAAATCGGCAAAAAGTCGGTTTAATTGCGGCGCTTTCCGTTGACTCTGACCTTTACATTTTTGACGAACCGACATCTGGGCTTGACCCACTAATGGAAGCCATTTTCCAAGATGAAGTTGAAAAAATCAAGCAAGCAGGAAAAGCGATCATTCTATCTTCACACATTTTAAGTGAAGTGGAACGCCTCGCGGATAAAATTGCCATTATTCGCCAAGGAAAAGTCGTAGAAACTGGAACGCTCACTGAACTTCGTCACTTAACACGCTCTACGATTACCGTTCAAACTAAAGAAGACGTAGCGACATTTAAAAACTTGGATGGCGTTCATGATTTCGTTCAAAAAGACGATGAGGCGACATTTTCTGCAGACCATACCGCAATGAATGAAATCCTAGCAACCGCAGCTAAACTCGGCGTAATGAAATTCGAATCCGTTCCGCCAACGCTTGAAGACTTATTCATGCGGCATTACGAAGCTTAGGCGACACGGAGGAGGGAAATTAGAATGAATGAGAAATTTTCACGTTGGATGCTCCTGTTCATCCAATATTTAAAACGAGATTGGAAGAAAATCATTTTTTGGGTCGGAGGACTCGGACTCTTTTCTGGTGCTTACGTTCCCGCATTTGAAGAAATCAGCAAAGGGACGGGACTAATCGGCATGTACGAAACGATGCAAAATCCGGCGATGATCTCGATGGTCGGACCAACCCCTATCACAAGAGCTGGGGATTATACCTTAGGTGCAATGTATGCCAATGAAATGCTACTTTTCTGCGGTTTATTTGCAGCAGTCATCTCCATTTTGCACGTCGTAAGCCACACACGTAAAGAAGAAGACCTTGGCTTAACAGAACTCGTCCGCTCATTTAGCGTTGGACGCCAAGCGAATTCACTCGCCGTTATGAAAGAAACCTTTTTAATCAACTTGCTCCTTGGCACAGTCATCGGCATCATCATGACAAGCTTTGGTGCAGATACAATTACAGCAGAAGGCTCCTTCTTATTCGGCTTTTCTGTAGCTGGTGCGGGACTTCTTGGCGCCGCGATCGCGCTCTTTTTCGCACAAATTATGCCCGCATCATCAGGCACGACAGGGGCATCTCTTGGATTCTTAGGTTTACTTTACATCTTGCGGGCAGCGACTGACACGGCTAATGTGGATTTATCCGCATTTAATCCCATGGGTTGGACGTATCTCACCTACCCTTTCACAGAAAATAACTGGTTACCGATCCTTTACCTCTTACTTTTCGTGATCGTAGTCACTCTTCTTTCGTTCATTTTAGAAAGCGGGCGCGACATGGGAGACGGCTACATTCCACAGCACGAAGGACACGGAGAAGCGCGGCGCGGCCTACTATCTGTTCGCGGCTTACTCACCAAACTAAACAAAGGCATTACGATTGGCTGGCTGATCGCTTTTATCGTGATGGGAGCGGCATACGGTTCCATTTACGGCGACATGCAATCCTTTTTAGAAGGTAACGCATTAATGAAACAGATGTTTAGCAGTTCACACATCTCGCTTGAGGAATCGTTCACAGGGACGATCATGATCGTTCTCGTTTCCCTATCTGCGATTTTACCGATCGCAATTATGAACCGTCTTTTCACAGAAGAAACACGCGGACGCTTCAGCCAACTCTTTTCGACAAAAGTGACTCGCGGAAAACTTTACTGGACAAGCGTGATTCTAGCAACCATAGCAGGCGTACTGGCACTATTTCTTAGCGCAGGAAGCTTAGGCGGGGCGGCACTTTCTTCGATGGGTAGCAGTTCCAAAATGGACTTCGGGGATTTCCTTGGCGCCGGCTTCAACTTTTTCCCTGCCATTTTATTTTTCATTGGCCTCGCCGGCTTATTCCTAGGCTGGCTCCCTAAACTTGGGAAATTTGTTTACATCTATCTAGGCTACTCGTTCATGTTGAATTACTTTGGCGGAATTCTGGACCTTCCAGACTGGTTCTCAAAAACCGCTGTCCAATTTTGGTTCCCACAACTTCCAGGCGAGTCCTTCGATTTACCGACTTTCTTAACAGTTACAGCAATCGGAGTTGTGCTTCTAGTACTAGGATATATCGGGTATAAGCGCCGGGATCTTGTGGAAGGAAATTAAAAATCTCACCAGGCAGAAAACTAGGATCCCTTAATCTTTCCTAGATTTCTGCCTTTAATTCTATTGTATGTTTACTTGCCATAGATGTTATTGCCAAATTTCATGCTGTTATTTTTGTCTCAGATTCTTTAATACAACTTTTCTAATATATTAAATAACTAAAAGTAAACAAAATAAGAATATATGTTTGCCCTTATATACTATTCAATGCTATAATGTTAAACATCAAATCATCTTTGCCTTCAGCTGGATCCTTTCTTTTTTCTTACCTGATGGATATGTCCAGGCAAATGGGGTGTTAAATTGACTTTCAATCTTTTCCTGCATTTTGATAAACTCTGATTTATTAAAAATTGTAAAAGAATCAGATTGGGGCTTATATGTAAGCATATAGTTAGCAATCTGTTCTTTATTTCCTTCGCCCCCAATTCCAAAAAAGGCCCATTCAATTAATGCAGTATTGTACTTACTGATATTTTCTGAGAACTTAATATACAAATCAGGAGAATTTTTTTGCAAAGGCCTTAATTCCACCATATTTCTGAAATTCCCTAATAGCATCTTGCATCATTGTATCACTAACTTTCAATACCTTTATAAAATCTTCAGCGGAATATTCATGAACGGATACTTCTTTAGCGTGTGAATTTTTGGCAACTAATCATTATTTGATAACTTTGCTCATTAGTTCTTATTTGAAGGTAAACATCTGTTTTTGCAGTTCCTCCTGATGGAAGCTTTGGAATATGTTTTGTTGCCAGCATGCTATTAATATTCTCGGATGGGTTGACTCCAAATGATTTTAAGGATAAAAGAAACCAGTCATAATTATCGCCAACAATAGAACTGTCTTGTTTTTTATTCCAACGTTTTACATTATCTTCACTATTAAATATTCTCACAAGTCTCTGTTCTAAGTTAATTCCTCTATCAGCAGTTTTTTTGCCTACGGAGTCTACTGATGAAATTTTTGATTCGATCAAAAGCTCAAGTTCTCGGAATGTTAATACATTATCAAGTGAGCTAAATCTTTTTCCAGAACGAATTTTTCTAGATGCTTCATATCCAATTTTTTTTTTCGTCCTCATCTATTCCATTTGGAATTACTAAATAAGCCAATTCAATAGTAGGATCTAAAATCTTTAAATGCTCAGCTCGATACTCTATTCCCTGAGCTCTATCGGTTCTATAAGTTGACGTGCAATGGATAATCCATGTACTATCATCATTAAAGGTTATTAAAAAATCAAACTTAAAACTGTTTTCTGTGTTAGGATAGTTGAGTGAATAATTTTTTTGGTACTTTTTTAAATTGATTTTTCTTGTTAAATGCATCCAAGATTTCTCCCAAAGCTTTTTTTTACGTCGTTCCCTTTTTTACTTTTTTTACCATTGTCAATATTTGACATTTATTTCAATCCCTTCTTGAATATTAGATACTTTAATTATACAGATTTAAAGGAGCCATGTTAATGTTAACTTCAATTGATTTGTTTAGTGGCCCTGGTGGGCTAGCGACTGGTTTTGGTTGGGCAGGAATAAAGCCACTTATCGCCATTGAGTGGAGCGATCACACTGTCCAAACTTATTCTAAATCTCACGGAGCAGAAATTCTAGTTTTAGAAGACTTTCTCCTTAGAGAAAGAGAGACAAATTTCACTTTTGATAAAAGTGATAAAACTTTATTAATTCACGGCGACATTAGAAAAGTTTCAAATGAACTAATAAAAAAAAATCCTTAGAGAGCGCTTCTCTGTAAATTCTGTTGATGTAGTTACTGGAGGTGCTCCTTGCGAAAGTTTCTCTCAAGCAGGAAAAAGGGCAGAGGAAGATGATAGAAATACACTTTTCCTTAATGTTACAAGAATTGCAAGAGCTATCGATTCCAAAATGTTTGTTTTCGAAAATGTTAAAGGACTTTTTTTCAAAAAAAAAATAACGGAGTACCTGGAAAGATGTTTCAAGATATCTGCGATGAATTTGAATATGTTAGTGGTGACTCTCCTTCCTTTCATTTAGCTAGTAGAGATAAAGAAACAGTACTTCTCAAAGCCCATGAATACGGTGTTCCTCAAGCTCGTGAAAGAATTTTTCTTGTGGGAATAAATAATAAATTTGCAGCAAAATTCTCTTATCCTAAGAGAACTCACGGCAGCAAAGAAAAAATTTGACTTTGTCACTGTTAATGATGCTTTAGCAGACTTGCCCAAAATTAAATCTGGTGAAGGTAATGATGAGCTAGACTATCATCCTGATTATTCTAGCCTAACAGAAAAACAAATAGATTTTATAACTACACTCCATGGAGTAAAAAATGGATTTGAAGCTCCTGAAAGCGTTAAATATGATCCATTGAAAATAACTTTTCATAAAGCTGTAAACCATAGAGAAACAATGATTAAGCGTATGAGCCTAATTCAAAAGGGAGAAGGAATGAAGCACGCAGCAGATAGATTGATTAGAGAAAACAAAAAAAGATCTAATCGAAAAGTATTTCCCCAAAAAAAATGTATGCGGCCAGAAACAGACGTCTAGATCCTAATAAGCCAAGCTTTACAGTCACTTCACATGTTTTAGATGAGATGGTTCACCCATATGAAGATAGAGGACTAACTCCTCGTGAAGCTGCTAGACTCCAGTCCTTTCCCGATTGGTATACATTTAGCGGTCCGTATGTGAAATTCCATGGTGATATTGAACAGGATAAATATGAACAAATTGGAGATGCCATACCACCTCTATTAGCCTATGCACTTGGAGTTGAGGTAGCTAAAACACTTAGCAAAATCAACAAAGATTCTCATATTACCATTTAACAACTTAACTTAATATCTTGCAAGATCTTCCTGCCGAACTAGACATGAATCGTATAATTCTATGTCTAGTTTTTTGTTTACGCACCAAAATTACTCTCTTAAATCCAATAAATTCCTGTTATAAAAGTAATTTTACATTTTCCATATAAATTTTTCTATTTTATTATCTTTTTAACTTCCAACTACTTTTTGTAATTTAAAATAGCCTAAAATAAACTTTCCCCATGTGAGTCTCCTTTTTTAATACTTCGATAGAATTTTTATATCATATCCCAATAAAAAAGCCGCCTTTCCTATAATGTTAGAAGAGGCGGCATCGATGAAATTTTTTCATCGTTTTTATAACTTATTCATTTAATTCGTTACAGTTTGTTCTGCAGCTATCCATTGTCCAGTGGCATCTTTATAATCAACCTTGACAATATCTCCTGCTTTTAGTTTGGAATAGGTCCATGTGAATGCGCCGTCCTTCACGCCTACCATGGTTTGAGGTGCTCCATTGATCCAAACGCGAACTTGTGTAATCGTATTTGGAACCGTCCCCGAAATTTTTCCGCTTGCGGCTGAACTTAAATCTATCTTAGCGGGTTCGCTGACTGCATTTCCTAGCGTCACGGTCGTTGTAACGGCTTTTTCATAGCTGCCCGTTGTCGGATTAAAGCGTTCAACACCCACGACAGTTCCTTCGGCTTGCTTTCCAATCACTTTGGTAAACTGACCAGAAGCATCTGCATATGCAACGTTGACTGCTTGACCATTCACAATAATCCGTAGTTTAGCATGAGCTGGGGCAGTTCCGCTGATAGCTGTATCCGTTGTCGTCATTGCGGCTACTTCAACAGAAGCAGCTGTTTGTTCGACCGTTGTGCTGACTACGTCTGAATAGTTGCCAATCGTTGGATCAAACATTTGAACGCCAACAACCGTTCCTGCTTTTTGTTGCCCAATCACTTTACTGTAAGTGCCATCGGCATTCGCATAGCCGACATTGACTGCTTGGCCATCAATCAAGAAGCGAAGTTTCACACCTGCCGGTGCGGTTCCGGTTACAGCTGTATCAGCCGTTGTTAATGGTTGGATCGTTAATTTCGTTTCAACAGGGGTAACGGTGATGGTTTTCAAGTCAAAATATTTTCCTGTTTTCGGATTTTGCATTTGAACCCCGATCACGGTTCCTGCAGGATAAAGACCCACGACTTTACTATAAGTGCCGTCAGCGTTCGCATTCCCCACATTGACCGCTTGACCATTTACGAAGTAGCGAAGTTTCGCCCCTACAGCTGCAGTCCCTGTCACCGTATTATCCATTTCTGTCATAGGTTGGATGGTCACATCGCGTAAGACCGTTAGGTTCACGACATAGGTATCACCTGCTTGACCACTTGGTGTGACTTGGACTGTGCCCCCCGTACTCACATAGCCTTCAGGTACAGAAGAGATGGCATATTGATACTGATGTTCAAAACTCATGCCCGTTTGATTCGTAGCTCCATTCGCATCTGTCACATGTCCATTTCCTGTAAAGTTCGTTGTAAGGTCTTTCCAGCCCACGGTTACACCTGGAACGACCTGCCCTGCTTCATCTTTTACAACCACTTGAATATTTCCTTTGACGGCTTGTTTTTGAGCCACTGTGAGTGTAGCCACATTATGAGGATTTTCAGAAGCACCATCTAGCACAACCCGGTACCCTTCAGAAGTCCCTGCTTGTTCAAAACTAGCGTTCTCCTCCCACGGACCAGAATAAACCAATTTGTTATCCGTAGTTCTGTAAATTTGATACGTGTGCCCATCAAATAGAGGACTCTTTGTTCCACTTATATCCGTTTGTAGATTGAAATCTTGGAAGGGATGGACCGTTGTTCCTTCTAGCGTTAGAGTATCCACAGCTGTTAATTGTCGCCCTGTTACATAAGTCTTCCCTACATTAGGAGTAAGTCCATTTGCGAAAGCTTTGTTTCCTTCTTGGTTGAGCGTGATTTCGTTACTCGAAAAATTCGCTTCTGTTAACGCGTTAAGGGCAAAGAGGGATTCAGGAAGTTGGCCAACCAGTTGGTTTTGATCTAACCGAATATTGGTCAATTTGGTTAGATTACCTAATTCTGTTGGGACTGTTCCAGATAATTGGTTCATTGCGGCAAATAACATCGTTAGGTTCGATAAATTGCCTAATTCCGTTGGAATACTGCCTGATAATTGATTGTTAGCTAATCTCAATTGCGTGAGCTTCGATAGATTCCCCAATTCTTTTGGAATACTCCCTGTTAGAGGCGTATTCTCGATACGTAATTGTTCCAAATTTGTTAAGTTTCCTAGGAAGCTTGGAAGCGTTCCGCTCCAAGAATTGTCATTTAAATTTAAATAAGTGAGCTTACTTAAACGACTTACTTCTGTAGGAATATTTCCTGTTAAACCCAATTTACTAAGGTCTAGTTTTTGTAAGCCTGTAAAATATTTGATTCCAGCAGGAAGAATAGGATTTTCATCCTTCACTTCAAAACCTGGATAGCTTTGAAGTGCTGTGATGCTTTCTAAGTCTCCGAAAGTCATATTTTCATCAACCATTTTCCCTGTATAATGTTCAGCTAAATCTTTCAACCAATATTGTTTTCCAAGATCTTCAAAAGTCACGATTTGATTTTTAGCTGCACCGACTGTTACTTGCGCCACATTGTTCGGATTAGCTAATGCATCATCCAAAACGATACGGTATGTTTCTTTTGCAGTAGTTTGTTCAAAAGACGAGGCATTGTTCCAGATTCCATAATAGACCTGTTTATTATCACTATTACGATAAATGCGGTACATATGTCCGGCAAAAAGATCACTCTTTGTGCCATTTATATCAGCCTTTAGTCCAAAATCTTTAAATGGAAATACCGTTGTAGCTGGAATGGCTACTAGAGAATTTGTTGCCACAAGTGTGCGCTCATTGACAAAAGTATTTTTATAATTTGGAACTAGTCCATTTGCGAAAGCTTTACTTCCTTCTTGATTGAGCGTGATTTCATTACCCGAAAAATTCGCTTCTGTTAGCGCGTTAAGGGCAAAGATGGATTCGGGAAGTTGACCAACGAGTTGGTTTTGGTCTACCCGAATATTGGTCAATTTTGTTAGATGGCTCAACTCTGTTGGGATAGAGCCGGACAATTTGTTCATTGCAGCAAATAGCATCGTTAAGTTTGATAGATTGCCTAATTCTTCTGGAATACTGCCAGATAATTGGTTATTGGCTAATCTCAATTGTGTGAGCTTCGATAGATTGCCCAACTCTTTTGGAATGCTCCCTGTTAGAGGTGTATTTTCGATACGTAATTGTTCCAAATTTGTTAAGTTTCCTAGAGAGCTTGGAAGCGTTCCGATCCAAGAATTGTCATTTAAATTTAAATAAGTGAGCTTACTTAAACTACTTACTTCTGTAGGGATGTTTCCTGTTAGACCAAGTTTACTAAGATCCAATCTTTGTAAGCCTGCAAAATATTTGATTCCAGCAGGGAGCACTGGAGTGGCGTCCTTCATTTCAAAACCTGTATAGCTTTGTAAAGTTGTAATTTTGGCTAAGTCAGGAAATGACATAGTAGTTCCCACTGTTTTCCCAGTATAATACTCGGCCATATCAATCAGCCATTGTTGATTTCCTAAATCAGCTTTTTGTACAGGACTTCCTAAGGGAACTGTCACGGTTACCTCATTATTCTTTACATCGGATGGGTTAACCATAGTCACGATATTTGGAGTAACACTCTCACCAGAAGGACCCCATTTCACATATAAAGAGATAGATTTCCCCTCATTTAACAGGTCCGTTATTGCTGCTATGCTGCTCTCAGTTAATCCATTTGCATCACTTGCTGGAAACTCGTATATAGTTCCACTAGTTCCGTCTCTCAAAAAGCGAACAACATAGCCCTCTACAGGTTTTCCAGTGTTCACATCTACTACATTTAATTTAAACTTTACATTTGAAAATGAAGTTGCAGCTTTTATATTTCTTGCTGCTTTTGAACTGTTATCTTGAGTTTCTGGTTGTGAAGTCGTATTTTGTTTTTGGGTTGCTTCAGCCGCCATGCTATGAATAGGTAATCCAGTAATGACTGTAGTCGCTAACACATTAAATGCCACAAACCCAGTCATCGTTCTTTTTAATAATTTCCTTTTTTTAATTTCCACTGTAAAAAGGTACACTCCTCTTTTTATTATTGTTGGTATAAGAATCCTTATTCTATGGATTGTTTTTTCATCTCAATAATCCTTCTCTACATACTTATTTGCACGCCTCACCTCCTATCCTACTCAACATGTTTCTCAACTTATATAAAGAGATACTTTTTGTTATTTAAAAACTGATAAGATTGCTAAAAATGCAAGGCGATTTAAATCTTCCGTTGTTTCCATTTCAATTAGTAGAGAATACCTGTAAATACTTTTCTTTATCTAACTTCTGTGTCAAATTTGAGCAAAGAATCATCTTCTACAGCTTCAAATATGATTTTTGAAGTTGACTGTTTCTTGCCTACATATAAATAAAACCATCAATGAAAAATCATTTGTCAAAGATAGACTTTCTTCTGAAGCTAGAAAGTACCTCTTTTAAGCAACAACATTTTATCAGAAAAGAAAGAATAATTTTTTTGAATTCTATTTTCAAAAAAAATAGAATTTTTATTTATACAAGCATTAAAAACTTGTTCAACTGCCAAATATGTTTGAAACTCTAAAAAACCTTGTCCCCCCTCCTTTGTACAAATAATTTTATAATAAAGTTAACACTTCTGTGAACGTGCTTTTTATGATAAAAATAAATACTTTCCGTTCTTTAATGAACAAAATGTGAAATATATTCATATTGGGCAGCTTTATCCAGACCAATTCAAGCTCATTCTAATAAGTGCCCTAACTGATTATGCCTTAAATAAAAGCTTTTATCCCATAAGCATTATTACAAGCTTAATATAAATAAAAAGCCCTCGAATTTATGTATTTTCTTGGGGTCAATCCCGTATATTCTTTGAAAGTTTGTGTGAAATGACTTTGTGATGCAAATCCTAAATTCATAGCGGTCTCTTCTAGTGTATGATTCGAAAACAACAATTCTTTTTTTTGCCTCTTGAATTTTTTTAAGCAACACATATTTTTTTCACGGTATAATTTGTTTCTTTAAGAAATTTACGACCCAAATATTTTTCATGCTGCCCTAAAAAAACACTCATTTTTTTAAGTGTAATAGGCTCGTGAAGGTGTTCTTCAATATAATTTAGCATAGAAGAGACCAACATTGAGTATTTATTTTTTGGATATGCATGGAAACAGTGGAAAAAAGAAAGTATGGCTTTCCACATTAAATCCACTGCTGAGTTTACGTCAAAAATACTATCAGAAAAACCAAAATAATGTCGTTGTTTTTCAAATACTAGATGAACAGGTTGCCCTTGTTCCATCTCAACACGCGCCAGTAACGTAACCATTGAAATATAATAAGCTTTTAGTTCTTGCAACGAAAAATCCTGAAAAAAGTACTTTGTCATATTTGTAAGAACAATGTGCGCACCTTTTTGATTATTATCTTTAATATGACAGAAAAAGAGCAGTTCTAATTTATAAAATTCGCCGATTTCTTCTGGAATGACATAGGCTTCAATCGTGTTCTTTTTTTTCAAAAAAACAAATGCTCTTCACAGATTTTTGTTTCCTTCCTGCGATGAAGCAAGAAAAATAGATGTTGGATTGTATGTTTGAACGAAGTAATTAATTCATTTAGATGTTCAAATGAAACATTCGTTTCAGGTAACAGAAAAGGTCCAAATTTTAGTAAATAAACTTCATTTAACTCATTAAGATCCAACTTGAATTCTGCAAAAACATGCGTATTTTTTCTTGAGTAATAAATTGTATTCGTAGCTAGCTTTTGTGTTCCTTCATTTTCTTTAGTGGCAGAAAATGAAATTCCAAGATCGTTCGCCAGCGAATCAATCGTTAATAATAAAGGTTCATTTTTCAAACCGGATCACCTTCCTTATAAAAAGTGTTCTTTTTTTATATAAAAATATCAGTTTAAATTATATAATGCAAATAAATAAAGCGCTTTATTTATGACAAGAAACAAAAAAGGAGACCGTTATGAATCGATTTGAAAGCTTTTTGTCTAATAAATTGTTACCGCTATCATCTAAAATGCAAGAAAATAACGTTTTAGGTGCCCTAACAGAAGGATTTATTCGTACAAGTCCAGCAACAATTGGCTCAGCTTTTATTTTAATTTTAGCCAATTTCCCCATCCAAGGATGGCTTGACTGGCTACAAAAAATAAAAAATTGCTGATTCTCTGAGTGCTGTCGCCAATGCCTCCATTGGTATCATGGCGCTCTTAGCAGTCTACAACATCGCCTTTGCCTATGCTAAACGTTTAGGTTGCAATTCTCAAAATGCCGGATTGATTTCTTTAGCTTCCTATTTCATCTTAATTCCGCAGACTATCACAACCTTCGTTAAAGAAAATGGAGAATGGGTTTCTAATCAAATAGGAGCTGTAAAATTTGATTATTTAGGTGGACAAGGAATTTTTATCGGTATGCTTGTAGCACTTTTAATTACAAAACTTTACAGTTCGCTATCCAAACGGAAATTCACGATTAAGTTACCCGAATCCGTCCCGCCAATGGTTGCCGATTCATTAGCACCAACTTTTATCGTAACAATCATTTTCGCCCTTGTTTGTGCAGTTAGAATTGCTTTTTCTTTTACCGGATTCCATGATGTTTTCAATTTCATCACAAGTGTAATCAGCGCACCAATCAACAGCGTTATGGCTAACCCTCTTACCATGATAATGATACAAGTCCTACTAAGTTTTCTATGGTTTTTTGGCATTCACAATGCGGTTCTTTCAGGCCCGCTTTCGGCTGTTACTTTAACGATGATAACGACAAATATCCAAGCTTTTACATCTGGAGATCCACTGCCTTACGGGACAGCTTTTATGATTTATAGCGTATGCGGTGCTGCTGGGAATACGATGGGGCTTATTATTTGCTTAATGACCTCCAAATCCAAGCGTTATCGAGAAATGTTCAAATTAGGGGCACTTCCTACAGTGTTTAATATCACTGAACCACTTGTGTTCGGGTTACCAATCATTTTAAATCCGCTTTACTTTTTCCCAATGGTCTTAAGCCCTCTAATTTCTGGTTTTGTTTCATGGGGGCTTATCACGACTATTCTTCCCATTCACTATAACCCGACTGTTGAAAATATCCCCTGGACAACACCTGGCTTTGTAAAATTTGCTCTTTCAGGCGGGATAAGTTACTTACTTATTTATATCATTATTACAGTACTTGTAACGCTGATATGGCTTCCATTTGTTCGGATTGCTGATAAAAAAGAGTTAGAGCTCGAACGAAAAAATAACGAGCCAAAAAGAGGAGGAAGAAAGTGAAAATCACATTCACGCATAATGCTTACAAATCGAAAGAAGGAAATCAACAAGTTCCTCCAGCACTCACACATGCACTTGGTTGTAGAAATGAAAAAGTAGCAGTTCAACTCTTTTTTCAGGAAGAAAGAGGTGTCCTCACCCATTCAAGAGAAAGCTTGCTTCTTCCAGACTTGACCTTACCAATTTATCGAGTTGCACTTTCTTGTGAAGAACTTAAAGTAACAGGCTACCTAGAGACTTATTTACCGGATGATAACAGAGTGCTGCAGGCAGATCGTTTGGCAAATGATCCGTATATTACATTTTCGGAAAATCTTCCTGGTGTTCTCTGGATAGATGTTGAAATCCCACAAACATTTTCCAAAAAGGAAGTGACACTTACAGCAGAAATCTATGTGAAAACAGCTTTCCAAGATGAGGTACTCATTGAAAATAAGTCTATTCCAATTGAAATCTTGCCATATGCCCTTCCTAAGCCGCAAGATTACACTCTTTTTCTCGACTTATGGCAACACTCTTCCAATGTTGCAAGACAGTACCAAGTTCCATTATGGAGTGATGACCATTTTAACCGCTTAGAAGAAGTAGTTGCTTCCTTAGCTCAACTTGGACAAAAATCAGTTATGATTGTTGCGAGTGACTGTCCTTGGTGTGGATGGGGAACACATATTGGTTCAAAGGATGGTACAAGTTTTTATGAATATTCAATGCTCCATTTAATCAAGCAGGAAAACGGAGAATTTATTTGCGATTTTACAACGATGCAACGCTATATCGATTTATGCGCCCATTATAATATCGATGCAGATATTTCCTTATATGGTTTATTAGGCGTTTGGGAAATGGATGGTTTCCCAAGTATTTCTATTACTGATTATCCAGAAAGAATTTCAGTACGTTATTATGATGAAGCCACTCAAACGTATTTATATGTTCGAAACAGGGAAGAATATATCAAGTATCTTCAACTCATTTTTGAATACTTCAAGAAAACTGGACAATTTGAGAAACTTTATTTAGCAACAGATGAACCTAAAATTTCAGACCCCGTTAAAGCAAAACAATTTCGTGAAGTATTAGATATTTTATTTTCCATTGAACCTAATATTCAACTTAAAATGGCTGTTGATCAAGACGATGTCATTAAAGAATATGTAGAAAAAACTAAAGTTCTGGCCATGTCTTTCCCGTGCACAGTGTCGCATCCCGAAATAGCAAAACAGTATCCTGATAAGAGGATTCTTTGGTATGTTTGCAACATTCCCGACAAACCAAATACTCTATTTAAAAATCATTTGCTCGAAGCACGTATCTTAGGCACCCTAAATTCATTATTTGATTTATCTGGGTTTCTAAGATGGGCTTACACAGCTTGGACCATTGAACCAAGACAAGATATCCGCTATGAAACAAAAGGGTTCCCAACTGGAGATTTTAGCTTAACCTATCCTTCTAAAAATGGAAAAATCGAAGTTTCTTTACGACTGAAACAGCTAGAAATGGGGATTATCGACTTTGAACTTTTAGCTAAATTGAAAAAAGCTGGTGCTCACTCAGTCGTAGAAGAAGCTTATCAAATCCTTCAACTTGATGAAACTTATACGACATTTATGGCTACAAAAAAGGAAACACGTGAGGGCCTTTACAGTTTAGATTATTTAGATTATCAAAAATTTCGTAGATTCATTGTAGACGCTTTAATTCAACTAGAAAAACAGAAATCCTAATCAAAGATCCATGCTATATAAAAGCATGGATCTTTTCTCATATACATTTAAAAAAATTTCAGCCTTAATGTTCTCATCCGAATGGAGGCATCATAAACTCCCTACTATTTCCACCATTTTTAGTTCATTGCTGGATTATACAGTATAGAAAGCGAAGCTGTTTCTAAGTATCTGAGATAAATAAAAAATACTCGCTTTTACTCTTTTTTGGTGGATTTTATAAAGGTCTCTTTTACCAGTACAAAAATTGTATTTTAGTCCGATTTTATTATTAAAATCTGGCTAAAACACTATATTTCAAGGGATTTGGGCTTCTATTATAAAACAAGCTAAAAGTCAATAATTTTTTTTGGGGATTTTGAATTAAAATAACCAACATTGTTCATTTTTATTCTACAGTATCCCTTCCAGTTACACTGTAAACTGGTATTTGTAAGGAGGTGAGCGTTGATGCTTTGGTTACAAATGCTACAAACCGTTTTAGCGTATCTAAAACAATTTGCTGATCTAAACGCGTAATAAAACAAATTTTATACACTTTTTGAGGAGGTGAAAAATTGGGACTTCTACAAGGCTTTATCGCTTGGGTTGGTCTAGCAGTTGCTGGTATAAAACAAACTCTAATCGGTATTATCAATATTTTGCTATAATTTTTCAGATGAATCACGCTATTATAAAATAATTTTAATTATATGTGAAAAATCTACAAAAGGATAGACCTAAGAATAGCCAATTAATTCTGGCAAATTCCTAGGTCTTTGCTTTTATTTTTATTCCCTTCGTTCACTACCGGATATCAAGGTGAAAAATCAATTCATGTTACTTATGATAAGGTTCTCCGCGCATAATCCGAAACGCGCGGTACACTTGCTCGAGTAACACAAGTCGCATCAACTGGTGAGGTAGCGTCATCCGGCCAAATGAGATTTTTTCGTCCGTGCGAGTTAAAACCGCATCACTTAGGCCAAGAGAGCCTCCAATCACGAAAGCGATTTTGCTTTTTCCATAAGTCATCAATCCGTCGATTCCTGCCGCAAATTGCTCACTCGACTTTTCTTTTCCATCAATCGCAAGCGCCACCACGTGCGTGTCCGCCGAAATTTTCCCGAGAATCCGCTCGCCCTCGCGCTCTTTCACCTGAACCATTTCCGCCTCGCTCAAAACCTCAGGAGCTTTTTCATCAGGAACTTCTTCTATGATAACCTTCGCGTACGAGCCAAGTCGCTTTAGGTATTCTGCGGTCCCTTGGACTAAATACTTTTCCTTTAATTTTCCTACACAAATGATCTGAATTCGCATCTTTCCACTCCCAAAATTCCTATTTCCCTTATCATACACTAATTTGGCATAAAAATGGATATCATAATCCACAAATTCGTATCAAAAATGGTTTTTCAGGGTAGAAATACCCAAATTGCCAAATAAATGAGTACACTTTTGTTTTCCACATCCATTTGCCACTTACCCACAGTGGTTATCCACAAAATTTATACACATATCCACAGGGTCAGCCATATTTAGTGTAAGAAAATTTGTTCTCCCCCATATCTATTTCCATCCAAATTCTTTATCCACAACTTATCCACAGGTTGAAGCTATTCTTCCACATCTACAAAAACCGCTTTGCACAGCCGTTTTAGACTTACTTTTAGTTTTTTCTCAAAGTCCAATCCCAATGAAATTGTGGATAAAAGCTAGTTTTCAACTAGACCATTCACAATCAGGATGAAGGACCTATTGAAATCCACATTTCATCCTCAAAGGTCTAAACTCGCTCCTTTATCCGACATATTTTTCAGTATTTTCACTTCTTCACAGTTTACGCACACCTTATCCACAGAATTCATCCACATATCCACAATCTCAATCTACATTTTGTGCCCGAATATCTGTTCCTAGCAAGATACACGTCGATTAATTTTTACTATCCACATTTTATCCACAGAAAAATTTTCTTTTGCACGAAAAAACAGCTCCTCGTTTTGAGGAGCTGTTTTCAGGTTTTATTGTTGGGTTGTTTTTGCTTCTTCAAGCGTTAACGAAGTCGTCTTCGCCTTTCCATCCCGATAATACTTGATCGTTACTTTATCACCAATTTGGAGGTTTGAATTATATAACACTTTTCGAAGTTCAACCGTATTCGTAATTTTTTGGCCATTAATATCTACGATCACATCATATTGTTTAAGTCCAGCTTTTGAAGCTGCTGAATTCGAAGTGACTTGTTGAACCATTGCCCCGTAGTTAATATTACTTGGCAACTTGAGCACACTCTTTTGTTGTTGATCAGGAATTGTATCCACATCGCGAAGTGTCACACCAAGTGCTGGTCTTGTCACTTCACCTTTTTCTTCGAGTTGCGAAATAATTGGTTCCACAGAATTACTTGGAAGGGCAAAACCGATCCCTTCTACATTTTCCGTCGAAATCTTCATCGAATTAATGCCAATGACTTGTCCTTCAAGATTGATGAGCGCTCCCCCGCTGTTTCCTGGGTTAATCGCTGCATCGGTTTGAATAACTTCTGCTTCCCAGTCTTCCTGTCCATCACCATTAATATCAACAGGCACGGTCCGGTTTAATCCCGAAACGATCCCTTGCGTAACAGAACCAGAAAACTCTGTTCCAAGCGGGCTACCAATCGCAATGACATTTTCCCCAACAGTTAATGCATCAGAGTCACCAAATTTAGCAACACTCGTTACATTTTTATCCGAAATTTCAAGAACAGCCAAATCATTCCATTCATCTGTTCCGATTAATTTAGCTGTCGATTTTTTCCCATTTGAAAAAGTTACTTCTAATTTATTTGCGCCATCAACCACATGGTTGTTTGTTACAACATAGGCTTTACCATTTGCCTTTTTGTAAATCACACCAGAGCCAGAAGAAGCTTCTTCCTCAGATGAAGACCCTGAACCATTTGAATCTCCGCCGCTACTTCCATCGCTTCCAAAGCCACCAATCCCACTTTCAAGCGAGTTGGACGATGCTTGGTAATTCAAGACACTGACGACAGCATCTTGAACTTTGCTCACAGCCTTTGTAATATCCGTTGAGTTTTTGTAAGAAACTTTTTCCACCGTGTTGTTCTTCGTTGAGCTCGTATTTCCTAAAGAACTCGATGTCGAACTCGAATTATCGTTGCCTAACCCCGAAACAGTGAAAAAAAACAATGATTGCACCTACAATCACACCTAAAATTCCCGTTAAGAAATAACCTAAAAGTGCCTTACCACGCGGTTTCTTAGGTGGCTCGTTTCCGTCACCACTTCCTCCGCCTGAACGTGTTGGCGGGATTGGGGGAATAGGGGGAGTTCCACTTTCACCATTTGAACTAGCCTCGTTTTCGCTACTTCGCTCTGCATTTTGATAAGAGACGCTCCCTGTTTCAGGTGTTGCTTGACGACTTTGTTCAAACTCCGAAGAGCGCTCCGCTTCAGGTGAAACAAATTCAGACTGACTTGTCTCACTTACTTCATTAGCTTTCTCTTCTCTTTCACTTCCATCCAAAGGTTCTTGCGGGTGATTTGCATTTTCAAATTCTTTTTTCTCTTCTTCCAAACCATTTCATTCCTTCCTGCACAGTTTCAACTCTTGATAATTCTATCCTACATGACAAATATGAAAAATTCATGAAATTAATTTTAAAAAATACCATGAAAATTCTTTGATTTAAAAAAAAGAGGCGACCAGAAGTCGCCTTTTTTTTAAATGGTAAAAAGATTTGTCGGCTGTTCCGGGTCAGTATCAAATAAATCAAGCGTTTCTCCAACAATAATACCTTCTTGCCTCAATGTTTGCCCAACACTCATTCGCGCAAGATCCTTCATGTTATTATCTTTGCTTAAATGTCCCAAATAAATCCGTTTCGTCCGGTCGCCAATCACTTCACTCATTGCGATTCCAGCATCTTCATTTGAAACATGGCCTTCATCTCCAAGAATCCGACGTTTCACATTCCAAGGATAGCGCCCCATCCGGAGCATCTCAACATCGTGATTACTTTCAAACAAATACGCATCAGCATTCGCAATATGACCCTTCATCCGGTCGCTCACATAGCCTGTATCCGTAATCATTACAAACTTCTTATTCCCATTATGGAATATGTAAAACATGGGCTCAGCAGCATCATGGGAAACCCCGAAGGATTCCACTTGTAAACTACCAAAGCTCTTGACCGTTTCCATACCAAATTCAAACTTCTGATCAAGCGCCACTTCTCCAATCATGCCATTCATTGCTTGCCATGTTTTTTGATTCGCATAGATTGGCAATTTATATTTTCGCGCTAAAACACCAAGTCCCTTAATATGATCTGAATGTTCATGTGTAATCAAAATAGCATCTAAATCTTCAATCGAACGACCTACTTGGCTAAATAATTCTGCCATTTTTTTCCCACTCAAGCCACAGTCAATCAAAATCTTCTGATCCACTGTTTCAACTAGAGTTGCATTCCCCGTACTGCCGCTCGCAAGTATACTAAACCGAATTTGCTCGGTCTCTTTTTCTGTCAAAATTTGGCTTTTCATCATGATTTTTCTACCTCCCGAGCACATTTCCTATCCGCTTCCTATTTTAACCTTAATCATGAAAAAAGAAAACCCAAACCTACTTTATTTAAAAGAGAAAACCGCTTTTCGAGTTTGAAAAGCGGTTTTCCCTTTTTAAATTCTTAAAACTTGTTGCTTCGTCTCATCTAAATTAATGACTTGCTCATCTTTCGCATTCACAAGAAAATAACTCGTCACACCTTTATGTTCAACTTCAAAACACCAGATAGGGAAATAGACATCCCCGCTTGAAAGCTGAACTGTCGTATAATAGCCAAACACAACTTGTTTGATTTTACTATCCGTTTTGAGATCACCATGTTGATAAACGGCTTCAAGTGCATCCACCGAAGAAAGCACCTTTTTCTTTTCTTGCAAATCATCTTGCTTTCCAAGAAGCGTTTGCCTGTAAGAAACGATTTCATTGTCATTGTTTAATTTAAAAACGAGCTGCCCCGCCGTATCAAACAGCACCATGTCATCTTTAACCACTTGATTGTAGACTAATTCTTGCTTTCCCTCATCATATTTCCAAAACTCATAGGAACTGCCTTTATAGACATCTTCCTCCAAAAATTTCTTAAATTCTTCCGTTTCTTTTTTTCCGCTAGTTTTTACAGGGTTTTGGAGCGTTGAAACAATTTCTGTGGAATTATTAGTAAGTGAAATCGTTTGGGTTTTTTAAATTTGAAACGTCTTTTTCATTAATAGTTACTTTATCAGCCGTAAAAACTTCACCGTACACTTCCTTTGAAGAAAGCTCTGGATAAGTGATATTATCTGTCTTCAAATGGTCTTGCAGCGTATCATTTCCAAGTTTATCTGGATCATTTGTAGCCTGCTTGTTCAAAAACATTACACCAAGAAAAATATCAAGTAGCAGGAAAGCGATAATAAAAATGATTTCTGTTTTTCTCCAATCCATTTTTAATCACTCTCCTTCATGTCAGCGGCAATCCATTTCCCGTGATATTTATAAATCCATGTCGGTTTTAGCTCAACAATGCGTTTTAACCCTTTATCTTCTGACCAGTTCATCTTGTAACCCAGTGTAATCATTTGCAAGCCATCCATATCAATACCTTCTCTTTGAAGCTTCTCAAAAACGTCATTAGAAGAAGGAAGTGTTACATTTTCACTTTCGCGCGGAATTGTATAATCCAGCTTGAAAAATGGTCGACTATATTTATAAACGGCCTCTTGTCTTCAGTCACTATCATTTCTGACATACCATTGTCACTTAAGACTTGAAGATTATCAACGAACATACTAAACTTAGTACTTCCTGTCGCCAAATTATAACCCGTGAAATAATACTCATCTGTCCAACCAGAGTGCTCATTAATGAAGTTAAAACTATCCTGAATCATACTCGCTCGTTTCATTTCACTTTGCACAGCCGGATTCGCATTCTCCTGTGCAGGATTGATATATTCAAGCACTTTATTATCAGTATCTAACACGATTTTGCTGGAACCATCCGTATAAGAATTATCCTCATTTTTAACCGAACTTGCATCAGGAAATAGTGCTTTTGTAAACGAGCTGATGTCCATCGTATCGATAATGTATTTCTTGCTCTTTAGCGTTGTCGCTTTTTTAGAAAGGAAAAGCGTATGCTTGCTCGTGCTTACTTCGTCCACTTTCGTAAGACCATCTGCTTCATTGGCATTATCAACCAAGTTTCTCACAATCGCAATATCTTTTTGTGGAAGCGAGCTTTGATAAACCGTATCTAGCCGATCATTCGTGAAGTAAACCGTATAAAGCCCTGCCTCTGTCGTATTGGTGTCAAAAACAATCCGGTTAAACGAAGCAGCCTCAAGCTCTTTTCCTGTAAGTTCATAAATCTGCGAGAAAACCGCGAACGGAATGTTATTCGGATAAACTAATTCCACTGTCCCATTTTGATGAATCAAGCGATCATATTCTTGACTGCTTTTTTTACCTGAGGAGACAATTTCGGAAAAAGTAAAACTGCGTCCTTGTGTAGCGAGTTGGTTCACAAATTCCATTGTATTAGTTTGATAATGCAAACCGCCTTGGTTTACTTGAGCAAGAATCGGTTTAAAGACTTGCGAAGCCGTTTTTTGCTTATCGATCGCCGTATTTTTGACTTCTTTCACATCAATAGACTCATAATTAGGTTGTGCTTTCCAAATTAGATAGCTTAAAACCACGCTTAATATAACTAAAATTGTGAGCAGCAAACCTCTTACATAAGAAAACTTTCTCATTCCCAATCATCCTCCGGAAGGTCGCTATATGGCAGGGTAAACTTCACAGTAGTTCCTTTGCCGCGGTTACTTTCCGCCCAAATATCGCCACCATGTGCTCGGATTACTTCTTTAGCAATCGCAAGGCCTAGCCCTGTTCCTCCCATTTCTCTCGACCGTGCTTTGTCTACACGGAAGAAGCGGTCAAATACTTTATTCAAATCTTCTTTCGGAATTCCAAGTCCTTCATCACTGATCGCCACTTCAATATGATTCGCAAATTTTTTCAAGAAGAAAGAAATTTGTCCACCATCCGGTGAATATTTATTAGCATTGGAAATGATGTTATCAAGCACCTGCATAATTTTATCCTCATCAAGCTCAATAATTACAGGCTCTTTTGAAATAAATCGTTTAAATTTAATCGAGTCCTTCTTCATCATTTCAAAACGGTCAATAATATGATTAAAGAAATCGGTGAAGTTTACGAAACTTTTATCTAGCTGTTCGCGCTCACCGTCCATTCTTGACAGTTTCAATAAATCATTAACAAGGCGGATCATCCGTTCCGTTTCATTTTGTGTCACTTCCAAAAACTTCGGTGCCAGTTCAGGATCTTGCCAAGCGCCGTCGCTCAATGCTTCCAGGTAACTGTGCATGCTTGTAAGCGGCGTTCTTAATTCATGGGAGACATTCGATACAAAGTCTCTCCGTTCCTGATCCACTTTTTCTTGCTCCGTGATATCATGCAAAACGGCAATCACGCCATTCACGAAGCCTGTTTCGCGCTGGATAACAGAAAAATTCACTCGCAAAATATAACGCTCTTCAACCGTACTCCGGTCAAGAGTGATCGTTGCTTCTTGCCCCATCAAATCCTCGAATTGGTAGCTATCCCCAATATCAAGAACATCAATAATCGGCTCCCCATTAGCACTTTCATGCGGTACACGCAACATTTTTTCAGCTGGCGAGTTAATGAGAATCACCTTCCCGCGGCGGTCTGTCGCAATAACTCCATCTGTCATGTAAGACAAGACAGAAGAAAGCTTTCTTCGCTCTCCTTCAGTCATCGCCTGTGCTTCCTGGACTTTCCGTGTAAGTGAGTTAAAACTTTCAGCAAGTTGACCGATTTCGTCTAAGCCATAAACTTTTACTTTACGACTATAATTCCCTCTTGCCATCGCATAAGCTTGTCGTTTCATATCAATCAGCGGTTTTGTGATCGTTCGTGACAAGAGAATCCCAAGCACCGCCGTGATTACCATCGCAATTAAAGTTCCGGTTATAAAAATACTTGTGATTGAGTTTACTTGCGTATAAACCGATTCAATATCCGCAACAAGATAAATAACACCGATCACTTCATCTTTGTTTTTAATCGGCAAAACATTGACCCAAACGCGTTTGTTCCCGTCTGAATCATCCATATAAATTTTATCTTCTGACGTATTAAGTGAAAGCGAGCGTTTAATCAGCGGCGTTGTCGACTTTTGCCCAACAATCCCCTGATTATCCATGTCTGAAGTACCAAGAATTTTTCCTTTATCGTCGACAATTCGAACTTCGTCTAAACTGCTATTATTCCGCGCAAAATCCACCAGTAACTCACGAATATCCGTTTGCAACTGCGCACTGTTATCGCTATTTTTTTAAAATCTCTTCACGAACATTATAATCCAGCAGTTTGGTACTACTTTTAATAGAATCCTGAAAGTTTTTTTCAAGCTGCCCTTCAAGTTCGCGAACGAAGTATGCACCGATAACCTGCATGGCTACAAGGATAAGCAAGAGATAAATTATCACCAGACGAAACTGAACCGACTGGAAAAACTTTTTTTATTTTTTGCATAAAAGCTTCTACTCCTGTTCGGATAAAATCATGATTTTACACAAAATTCTCTTCTAGCAAAATTGCGTAAAACCCGCTAATCATTATTTTTCTAACTAAGTATAGCACACTTTTAAAGGCGAGAGAAACCACCAAAAAGACGGGCAAGAAAGCCTGTTTCAGGTGTTTCCTAAACGCACAAAAAGGAAGACTGCTTAAATCAGTCCTCCCCCTCAACATCTCCATTTTTGTTACTACACTATTCTTGTTCTGGATTACGCAAATAGTACCCAACGCCACGCCTTGTCACAAGCCAAGCTGGATGACTTGGATTGTCTTCAATTTTCTCACGCAAGCGCCGAACCGTTACATCAACAGTTCGCACATCTCCAAAATAATCATAGCCCCATACCGTTTGCAACAAATGTTCACGAGTCATGACTTGCCCCATATGCTTCGCCAAGTAATGTAGTAGTTCAAACTCACGATGTGTTAATTCAATTGTTTCACCACGTTTTGAAGCCACATACGCATCCGGATGAATCACGAGTGAGCCAATTTCAAGCTCGCTATTTTCGTTTTCCTCCGCAGCTTGCGAACTAATTTTGCTGTGACGACGTAAATTAGCTTTCACACGGGCAATGAGCTCCCGATTACTGAACGGTTTTGTTACATAGTCATCTGCACCAAGTTCTAGTCCCAGTACCTTATCGATCTCAGAATCTTTCGCCGTTACCATGATGATTGGCATATCATATTTTTTCCGAACTTCTCGACAAACTTCAATGCCATCTCTTCCTGGCAACATAATATCTAATAAAATCAAATCCGGCTGCACTTCTTCGACAAGCTCAAGCGCTTCATCTCCGTCATAAGCACAGTAAACATCGAATCCTTCTTTATTTAAATTAAATTTAACGATATCTGCAATTGGTTTCTCATCATCCACAACTAATACTTTTTTCTCTGACATGTTACACAGTCCTCCCAAATATGGATTTCATAAAGTGCGTCTATCAAATGGTGTTCCCCGGTTCACCATTTTTCACCGAGGCTCTAAACGTTTTTAGAATCACCTGTACCCATTATAACACAAGCCACAAATTTTCTGAATTATTACAGCGTAAATGGGCTGGCGCAATGCAAAAAGAGGACATAAATCCACTGGATTTACGTCCTCTTTTTTACGGTCCCGACGGGATTTGAACCCGCGATCTCCTGCGTGACAGGCAGGCATGTTAACCCCTACACCACGGAACCTTTCAGCACCTTCAAACAGGCACCTACTAATTAAACCACATTTCCGAAATCGAGTCAATAACTTTTTATGAAATTTTCTTCTGGTTTTTGAAAAATCGCAAGCTCGCCAATTCGCCTCACCGCTTCTTCGAGACGCGCCTCACTAACAAGTAAGCCAATCCGTACGTAGCCTTCACCAAATGTGCCAAAGCCGCTTCCATCTGCCACTGCAACACCAGCTTCTTCAAGCAAGAACTTCGCAAAGCCACTGCTTGTGAACCCTGCTGGAACTTTCATCCATGCGAAAAAAGAACCTGCCGGCGCCGAACCTTGCCAACCAATTTTTTGGGCTGCGTTAAAAAAAGCATCTCGCCGCGAACGATATAGGTCATTTTGCTTTCGCACAGCTTCCCCGGAATCCAAAAGTGCCGCGCAAGCAGCATCTTGAATCGCCGGAAACAAGCTGACGTAAAGATGATCTTGGAGTAGATTAATTGCCTCGATCATTTCCCGGTTTCCCGCAGCAAAGCCCACACGCCATCCGGCCATATTATACGTTTTCGAAAGCGTATAAAGCTCGATCCCGACATCTTTCGCTCCTTCGCGCATAAGAAAACTTACAGGTTTTTCTGCTTCAAAGCCTATTGCTCCATATGCAAAATCGTGCACAACGCCTATCTCGTTTTCTCGCGCAACTTGGATCGTCTCATCAAAAAATGTACTTGTTGCTGCCGCTCCGGTTGGATTGTTTGGATAATTCAAAAACATCAATTTGGCTTGTTCCAGACTTTCCGCATCTATTTCACGATAATCCGGTAAAAATTGATTTTCCTCACGTAGAGGCATCGTCTCAAAACGTGCATCTGCAAGCGAAATCCCAGATAAATAATCCGGATAACCCGGGTCAGGTAATAGCATCAAATCGCCCTCGTTTAAAAAACAAAGCGGCAATTCGACAAGCCCTGCCTTTGAGCCAAATAAAATCGCAATTTCCGTCTCTGGATCAAGTGAAACCCCATATTCTTTTTGATAAAAATGCGCAGCCGCTTGCTTCAGTTCAGGCTTACCGCGAAACAGCGAATACTTGTGATTTTGCGGGTCTTCAGCAGCGCGCGCAAGAGCCTTAACAATGTGTTCTGGCGTGGGTTGGTCAGGATTCCCTTGCCCCAAATTGATAACATCTACACCTTCCCGTATTTTTTGATTCACATCTTGCACAAGTTTGGAAAAAAATTGTTCTGGTAATTTTTGAAGTCGTTTTGCTTGTTTCATGTTCATCCCCACTTTCAGTTTGATAAACATCATAAAGTTTTCCGGCAATTTTGTCTAGTCTGGTTATAAAAAATTTTTAAAAACCATTGACAAAGTATTTTAATCTTGGTATATTGTTTTGCAACAGGTTTTATTAAAACTGAATTCTCTTATCAAGAGCGGCTGAGGGACTGGCCCTGCGACGCCCGGCAACCTAACTTTTTTTAAAGTGAAGGTGCTAATTCCAGCAAACTGACGTGGTATCAGTTTGAAAGATAAGAGAAGCGAATCCACTTTTGTATTCACTTCTCTAATCTTTTAGAGAAGTCTTTTTTATGGCCTAAACTATCAATTTGGGAGGAAATGACAATGAAAAAGTGGACAAAAAGAAGTTTAGCAGGAATTTTAACAGGAGTTGCCTTATTCTCACTCGCAGCTTGCGGAGGGGATAAAAAAGACGAGGCGCTAGCAACAGATGAAATTACAATTGGCGTGACAGGCGGGCCACATCAGCAAATCGCTGAAGAAGCTAAAAAGTTAGCCAAAAAAGACAATTTACATATCACAATTAAAACGTTTGATGACTACAATACACCGAACACTGCATTAAATGATGGTGACTTAGATGCCAATAATTATCAAACCATTCCGTTTTTAGAAACGCAGAAAAAAGACAAAGGCTACAAGCTTTCCATTGCCTTTAAGACGGTTGCATTTCCGATGGGGATTTATTCCGAGGGGCTAAAATCGGTAAAAGAACTCAAAAAAGGCGATAAAATCGCTGTTCCGAATGATCCTTCAAACGAATATCGGGCGCTCAAGTTATTTGAAGATGCTGGTGTCTTGAAGCTCAAAAAAGGTGTGGAAGAAAAAGCAACGAAAAATGATTTAGCAGGAAATCCACTTGATCTTGAAATCGTTGAACTCGAAGCTTCGCAGATTCCTGCTCAGTTAAAAGAAGTAAAAGCCGCAGCGATCAACACGAACTTTGCGATGGGTGCAGGCCTCACAATCAACGATGATTCGATTTACCATGAACCAACGAAAAACAACCCTTATCCGAACGTTTTCGTTGTTAGAACAAGCAATAAAGAAGATGAAATCGTGAAAAAATTGAAAAAAAATCTACCAATCTGCAGATATGAAGCAATTTATTGAAAAAGAATTTAGCGGTTCTGTTGTACCAGCGTTTTAGGAGGGGTTTCTATGATTGAACTAACAAACGTATCGAAGAATTTCAAGCTCGGAGAAACGACGGTTGAAGCGGTCAAAGAGGCTTCTCTCCACGTCGAAAAAGGAGAAATTTATGGCGTTGTTGGTTACAGTGGTGCGGGAAAAAGTACGCTTGTCCGCTGTATCAACTTCCTTGAGAAACCTACTTCAGGAACCGTGAAAATTGCTGGACAAGACTTGGCAAGTTTAAATGCCAAGCAACTTCGAGAAGCAAGACGCAAGATTGGGATGATTTTTCAAGGCTACAATCTTTTAAAAACGGCGACTGTTTATGAAAATGTCGCCTTGCCGCTCAAACTTGAAGGTCTAGAAAAGCAATTGATACAGGAACGTGTCGAAAAATACTTAAATATCGTTGGGTTGACGGATAAAAAGGACCATTATCCTGCCCAGCTTTCCGGTGGACAAAAACAGCGTGTAGCGATCGCTCGAGCGCTCGCACACGAACCTGAGATTCTTTTAAGCGATGAAGCGACAAGTGCACTCGATCCTGAAACGACAGATTCGATTTTAAAATTGTTACTTGAGATTAACCAAACGCTAGGAATCACCATTTTCCTAATCACTCATGAACTGGAAGTAATCGAGCGGATTTGTGACCGAGTTGCAGTGATGGAGCAAGGAAAGATCGTTGAAGCAGGTTCCGTGCTCGACATTTTCACAAATCCTGCAGAAGAAACAACAAAACGATTTGTCGGTTCAGAAGCAAGCTTCGAGATCCCGCCTGAGCTACTTCAACATTATAAACAAACGGGTAAGTTAGTTTCTCTATATTTTGTCGGGCAAAGTACAGATGAACCCGCTCTTGCTCTCGTATCTCGTCATTTTGATGTATTGCCAAGCATTCTTGCTGGCGGCATTGAAAACTTAAAAAATGACACGCTTGGAAAACTGCTTGTTCATTTAAAAGGAGAAGAAGCAGCATATAATAGCGCCATTCAATTTTTAATTGAAAAAGGCATTACTGTCAGGGAGGTGGCCTCCTAATGAGCAACTTTTTTTTCCGAATGGGGCGCAACCCTTTGGACTGGCTTTCTTGAAACTCTTGAAATGACAGCAATCACGCTCGTGATCGCAATTGTAATTGGACTTCCGCTTGGCATCCTGCTTATCTTGACGCGTTCAGGTGGACAAGCTGAAAACAAAGTCGTTTATACGCTACTCAATTGGGTCATTAACATCTTGCGTTCCCTGCCGTTTATTATTCTACTATTTTTGATTCTGCCATTTACAAAACTCGTCGTTGGCACTACAATTGGCGTTAAGGGTGTTATTTTGCCACTGGTATTTTTCACGGCGCCTTATATCGCGCGACTAATGGAATCCGCTTTACTTGAAGTGGATCGCGGCGTCATCGAAGCTTACAAGGCGATGGGGATTTCAACCACAAAAATCATTTGGAACGTCATCATTCGTGAAGCTAGATCGGGAATTGTCCTCGGCTTAACAATCGCCACAATTGGTTTGATTGGCGCGACGGCAATGGCAGGTCTTGTTGGAGCTGGCGGACTTGGAACGATTGCATATCAATACGGATTCCAACGTTTCGAACCAACTGTGATGTATGCGACAATTGTGATTTTGATTATTATGGTGCAACTCCTCCAATCGTTTGGCAATGTGTTAGCACGACGCTTAAAAAAAAGATTAGCTTACAAAATGGGGGAATTCATTACATGTGGAAAATTGCACTTTGCCAAATCGATATCGAGTTCGGGGAGCCTGAGGCGAACTTCAAACGGGTTCGGCGAGCACTTGCTGAGGCAGCCGAAAAGGGAGCAACAATTGCCGTCTTACCTGAAATGTGGAATACCGGATACGCCTTAACTGAACTTGGCAGTCTTGCTGACAGTCACGGCGAACGTACGAAACGATTTTTATCTGAAATTGCGGCTGAACATTCACTAAACATTATTGGTGGTTCTGTTTCTATAAAAGACGAAGGCAAATTCGCAAACGTCATGTACGCTTTCGATGCGCATGGCGACTTTCTTTCGAGTTACAAAAAGGTACACCTTTTCCAGTTGATGGACGAACACCTTTTTCTTGAGGCAGGAAACGACACGAATTTATTTTTACTAGACGACAAAAAAGCGGCTGGTTTCATTTGTTACGACTTACGCTTCCCAGAATGGTTCCGCGCACATACCGCGCGCGGCGCCGAAGTTCTCTTCATTGCAGCCGAATGGCCAAGCGAACGCATTCAGGACTGGGAAAAGCTAGCTATTGCGCGAGCCATTGAAAACCAAGCATTTGTAGTAGCAGTAAACCGCGTCGGGAAGGATCCCAAAAATGAATTTGGCGGACATTCGCTCGTTGTGAGTCCACGTGGTGAAATTTTGCTTCAAGCAGATGAATCGGAAGGCAATTTCTACACGACAATTGACCTCAGTGAAATAAAAAAAAGTTCGCGGTCGCATTCCCGTTTTTGAGGATAGACGTCCGGAGCTTTATTAAGAAAAAATACGGATACGTAAACTTGGACGAAACTTCCTCTGCACTTTTTAAAAAATATACAAATGAAAAAAGTGAATGCCGATTAATTGGGCATTCACTTTTTTATTTAAATTAACCTTTCTTTTTTTAATAATGGCGCGCTTAAAAGGAAAAATAAAATCGTATAGAAAAGTAAAATAATAATTCCCACGACCCAGTTTATTTCTTGTCCTATCTGTGCTGCTAAACTTCCATCTATTATTTTAGTTATATTTATATAACTAAAAGGATTAAGTATCACTAACAGCCCATTTAAATTTTTCGCAGATTCGTTCAAGTAGTTAGTTAAAAAAATAAGTCCTAAAATAATTGGTATCACTATAAAACTATTTTTACATAAAAGCATTAAGGTGTAAAAAAAGCACTATCAAAAAAAAATATAACAAAAATGGATAAAACAAAAAGCTGAGTAATAAACTCCCCCATATCGATCAACTTAAAGTTATTTTGGACAAGCCTAACTAGCACTGGGTAGTCGAAATACCCCTTTGAACCTCCGACTTTTCCTAATTAAAAAAGCAGCGGTAATAATCAGTATTAATGAAACTAATGAAATCAAGAGCACCACTAAAATTTTATTAATCATGAAGTTAGTTCTTTTTACCGGTAATGCCCAATAAAATCGCAATTTTTGTTTTTCGATATCTCCTCCAATAACACTTGAAGCCATTAGCAACACAAAAAAATATAAAAATATATGGAAAAAATAATTTTAATATATCTCTAGAAAAGGAATAGCCATCTGTAGCATAGCCTATTTCATTAAATGCATACCCCTTTTGATAAACAGCTTTTTGTACGGCTAAATCTTGTTTAATTTTCCAAACCGGATCAGATGTGTAGGTATTTCCTTTTTTTTAAATCTTGCAATAAGTTCTCTTTTTCCTTGATTTGATAGAAAAGTTCCCTTTTTGTATCCTTCTTTTGGATAGCATCTAAAATGTCTTCTGCCAATTCAAGCTCCCTTTTATACTCTTGTAAAACCTCATTTTTTTTAGAGGATTTTACAGGATCCTCTCTGGTTTCTGTAATTGCAGCCTTTATACTTCTTATATTTTCTTGCTGCATTTCTATTTGAAAAGTTGCTTGATTTCTATTTTGCATTTGGTAAAAATAAAACAAAATGCCAACTAGCAATAATAAAACTGCTAATAGAATAAAAGTCATTTTCTTTTTTACTACCTTTTTAATTTCAAAACGAAATAGCATATTCGTCAATCCTTATTATAAATTTTTTTATATAGTTGCGTGAGATTTTGATCCTGTTTTACGACGTCTTTATATTCTATATTTGCTACTTTAAAAGCTTCCATCATCGTCTTAAAATGACCCGTCTTTATCCGAACTAGTACTTGGCCTTCTCTATCCGTGTCTACAGATAAAACTACTGGTATTTTCTCAATACGTTTTATCGTTTCAATGTCTAAATTTGGAATAATGACCTTATAAAGAGGATCATTTTTAGATGCATTATTTTCACCTTGATCCAATATTTTCATAATCATTCCTTTTTTTATAAATATTTGCTTATCTGCTAGTTCCTCCAAATCTGCTAAGATATGGGAAGAGATGATAATTGTTTTCCCTGCATCTCTTAATTTTTTTAAAACCTTCTTAAACTGGATACTATATGAAGGATCCAATCCATTAAAAGGTTCATCCAAAATTAAAATATCAGCATCAGAAATGACTGCTTCAGCAAATAATAATTGTTGCTTCATACCTAAAGAATAGGATTTTACTTTTTTTGTCTAACAACTCAAATATCTCTAAATCATTTGCGATATCTTCAATCATTAGTTTGCTTTTATAAATAGACTGTATATAAATCAAATGATCTTTTCCTGATAAATATGGGTATAGAATTTCGCTATCTTGTAAAAAATATAAACTTTGAAATCCACATGAATAAATAACTTCACCCTGATCCGGTTGGTATATGCCAGACAAAGTTCTCATTAAAGTGGTTTTCCCACTTCCATTTGGACCTATGATTGCCGTAATCTGCTTTTGAGAGAATTGACATGAAAACTGTTTAATAATCTCTTTAGAACAGATTTTCTTCGTTAGTTCATTAACTTCAATCATTAGCTTTTTCCTTTCTAAAAAAATAAAGTCGCAACACTATATTGCGACTTTATTGTGAAGTTCAATAAGTTCTCCATGTTTCGAGGTAATTGTACCCAGATAGGCAACTCGGTCGTATGCATAGTCCCCCATATAGTTTCAAGCGACTTCGGACCAGATACTTATAGTAAACAATGAAACAACCCGAACAGTATTCAGACAAGACGTTACAAACAAGACGATAAATTAAAGCTAACTATCTCCATTTACAAAGCCTCTCCAAGCTATATCTGTCTTTTTATTTCAAATCAATCATTTCTTTAACTTCTAGGCATTTTATTCTCATCAAAATAACTATAAAATTGAGATTTATCCCCGTAATTTGCTTTATACAAGCCGTTCAAACCAGCTTTCTGACCGATAATCCCAAGTTCAGCAATCAAACGATTTTCATCTTCTGGAAAATAAAGGCGCCCTTTGAGACCTACACTATAAATATAATTAACCAATCGCTGAACGTAAGCTTCGGGGTTATTTACAGTATCAATTTTCAGATACACTTGATATAAAACATCCAATATATCTAATAGCTCATTACTAGGATCAGACCGTTTTGACAACTTATTATATAAATCATGAATAAGTTCTTTACTTTTTGTTATATCACTCATATTTAACCACTAACACTCCCAAAAAGATTATTTCCCCAACGCTTGATTCCTTCTGTCCAAGCTTGCCCCCAATTAACAGAGCATTTCTTTTTACTACAAGAAACACCATTGCCATAGTATTTAGCTTCCGCTTTTTCAGGTGTTAAAGTTAGTATCAAAACACTAGCAAAGGCGCATACTATTAGTAATTTACCCAATCTCTTTTTCATAAAAACCCTCCTAATTTATTTCACTCTTATTTATGATATATATTGATAAATCCAGTCTACAGCACAATCAAATATCACATTCTATATTCCAAATATTATTCATATGGCATAATAACTAACTATTTTCGTTTTATAACAAGTTTTTTTAAGATTTATCTCACCACTCTTTAAAACATCATCAAACAAGATTTTGTATCCACCCTTAAGACACAAAACACTTTCTGCTTTCAGTAATCAGCTTTTTCCCTATTCCACGTGCTGATAAGACTATCATCCTCATTCATACTACCGACAATTACTTCTTTATCTTCTCGATTATTTTTTTGTTTATTCTACCATGCAAAATCACATAAAGTCTGTGTAAATAATGTGACAGTTTGGATTTTTCTGATCTATTTTAAGATACAAAGTAACATCGCTATCTATTAGACACCAAAAAAGATGGGTGCCGATCAGGGGCGCCCACCTTTTAATTTCCGTTTATTCTATATACAGCACAACTTCTCCAGCTTTAAGTGTCTGCTTCACATCAATAATCCGCTGGTTGCTTGAGCCTCGAAATGCCAAGTTTGGATCAAATAGCGACTGCTCGAACCGGCCGTCGACAAGTACATCAATGAGCGATAGCAGTTCTAATTTGTCTTCTGTTTCTTGTAGCATTTCCTCGAATGTATAGCCTGTCCAGGACCAAATATCTTTCGAATTTCCGTAGACTTCCCGGAGTTTCTTGACAACTGTAAGACAGGTTTCTGTATTTAAGAATGGCTCACCACCCAGTAGCGTCAACCCCTGTACGCTTTCGTGTCCAACGTCTGCAACAATTTGGTCAAGTAGCTCTTCTGTGAAAGGTTCGCCATACTTGAAGGACTGTGCTGCTTTATTGTAGCAACCTTCGCAGTGGAACGGGCAGCCTGATACATATAAACTACAACGCACGCCTTCCCCGTCCACAAAATTAAAGGGCTTGTAGTCGGCAATATAGCCACGACTTAAGCGGCTTGATTGCCACTCTTTTGGAGCCGGATTATTCATCTCGAAGCTCCATGTGCTTCACGCGTTTCGAAATTTCAACATGGCGGCCGTGCACCATTGGGCGTTTCATTGGGTTTCCAAGATAGCCACAAGTTCGTTTTACGACATCTGCTTTTTCTGGATCGGTATTGCCGCAATGTGGGCATTTGAACCCTTCTTCCGTTGGGGCAAATTCTCCTTCAAACCCACATTCATAGCATTTATCAATCGGCGTATTTGTGCCAAGATAGGCAACTCGGTCATATGCATAGTCCCATACAGCTTCAAGCGCCTTCGTGTTGTGCACGAGTTTCGGATACTCGCAGTAATGGATGAAACCACCTGAGCAGTATTCAGGATAGTCTTTTTCAAAGTCGATTTTTTCAAACGGTGTAATTTTCTTGCGGACGTCATAATGGAAAGAATTTTGATAGTATTCCTTGTCCGTAATATCCTTCACGATGCCGAATTTCTCTTTATCCAGCCGATTAAATCGGTCAGTCAAACTTTCGCTCGGGGTCGAATACACACTAAACCAGTAGCCATACTCCTCTTTCCAGCTATCTGCGTATTTTTTAAGAGCTTTAACAATGTCAAGAGTAAAGGTTTTAGCTTCGGCATTTTGTTCCCATTCGCCGCCGTAGAAAACCGTTGCCGCTTCATAAAGTCCAATGTATCCGATTGAAATCGTAGAGCGGTTACGATTAAAGAGTTGATCGACACTTTCACCGTCTTCAAGACGCTTTCCGAAAGCTCCATATTTATACAGAATCGGAGCATTTTCAGGCCGCGCTTCGCGAACGCGATTTAAACGGAATAAAAGTGCATCTTTGACCGTCTTCATTCTTTCATGGAAGATTTCCCAAAACTTAGCTTGGTCTCCTCGGCTTTGTAGTGCAATCCGTGGTACATTTAACGTCACAACGCCCAAATTATTTCTTCCTGCGTTGACATTTTCCCCAGTTGCTTCATCTTTCCAAGCTGGTAAAAACGAGCGACATCCCATCGGCACTTTAAAATCACCGGTCAACCGAGTGAGCGTATCATAGCTCAGCACATCTGGATACATCCGCTTTGCCGAACAAGCAAGCGCTAATTGTTTAATATCGTAGTTCGGATCCTGTTTTTCTAAATTCGTTCCACGTTTTAACGAGAAGACTAGTTTTGGAAAAATAGCCGTATGCTTATCTTTTCCCACTCCGCCAATCCGCACATTCAGGATAGCTTTTTGGATTTCACGTGCAAACCAGTCCTCGCCAAGTCCGAATCCAAGTGTCACAAAAGGGGTTTGCCCATTACTTGTATAAAGCGTATTAATCTCATACTCTAAACTTTGCATCGCATCATAAATGTCTTTTTTCGTTCTGCTTTCTACATATTCTTGCTGCTTTTCTGGAACAACCCAGTCTTGCGCTTCTTTTTCGTGCTTCGCGTAGTTCAACTTGGCATAATCAGAAAGAATTTCATCAATCCGGTCGACCGAACAGCCGCCGTATTGTGAGCTTGCCACATTTGCAATGATTTGAGCGATTTGAGCTGTTGCCGTTTGAATCGATTTTGGACTTTCCACATTGGCGTTCCCAATTGTAAATCCATTTTGAAGCATGCCGCGAATATCAATCAAACAACAATTCGTCATCGCATGGTACGGACTATAGTCAAGGTCGTGAAAATGAATATCTCCTTTTAAATGGGCATTCGCAACGTGTTTTGGGAGCATATATTTAAGCGCATAACTCTTTGCCACGGCACCAGCAGTTAAATCACGTTGTGTATTGAAAACCGTTGCGTCTTTATTCGCATTTTCATTTACAACCGTTTCATCTTTTTCAAGCAATTTTTGCACACTTTTTGTCATATCCGTCAAATTGGCACGTTTCGCATCACGGTCATGGCGGTATTCTATGTAGCTTCTTGCAACACTAGGATAGCTTGATTTCATCAAAACATTTTCCACAGTTTCTTGAATCTCATCAATCGTAAGCTCTGTTTCGTTTGGTAAAGCATTCACAATCGAAACGATAACATTTTCCAAAAAGATGTCATCTTCTACTTGGATGCTTTTCATCGATGCTTCCACAGCATTGCGGATTTTAATCAGATCAAAGGTTACTTTCCGACCGTCTCGTTTAATAACTTGTTGATCTGTTAACTGTTCGCTATACATCATTGACTCCCCCATTTTCTATATATGGTATCTACTCATTAAATATAGCACAATATATCGTTCATTGAAAAGTGATAGTGTGCACATTCACAAAATTAGGTCTTTCGTTCCTAGAAACTATTTTGAAAAAAGCTTCTTTCGTCCCTTGCTTCAAAAAAAGCAAGAATAAAATCAAAAAAAACCGATTACCAAAACAAATTTTGGCAACCGGTCTGTGACAGCTATTTTATTTTTCAAAAGGAAATTCAATTCCCCAATCGGAGCGAACTTTCGTCATGATTTCAACGACATCTTCCGTTAACCCACTAATCGCATTCTCTCCATTTTCAATACTTTTTTCCATATCACGAATTTCGTATTGCAGAGCTGAAGCCGTATCCCCTGCTGTGATCTCCTCTGATTCGCCATTTGTAAACGTTACTGTTGCCCGGTCTGCACGTGGAAAATCCTCAACCGTTAAATAACCATTTTCATAAGCAACGATCCCACGTTTTGGCATTTTTGCTCGGAAAGTCAAGCTTACAACCGCCATCTCGTCCTTTTCGTTTCGAAGTAAAATGCCAGACTGCTCATCAACGCCCGTCTCGTACCTTTTCGCCGTTGAAAGCACCTCAGTAGGCTTTTCACTTAAGAAATAACGTGCAAACGAAAGCGCGTAAGTCCCGATATCAAGCAGCGCACCACCCGCAAGATCCATACTGAAAAAGCGATTACTTGGATCATTCTGCTTCGCACTTCCAAAGGACACTTGAATCATTTTCAATGCGCCAAGCTCTTTTTCCGCCGCGATTTCCTTCAGCTTCGCATAAAGCGGCATGTGGAAAATGGTCATGGCTTCCATAACCACAACCTTTTTTTTCGCGAGAAACGCGGAGAACATCCTCGAGTTCACGGGAACTCACCGTAATCGCCTTCTCCACCAAAATATGCTTACCATTTTGTACAGCTTTCATCATAAACTCATAGTGATTCGAATGCGGAGTCGAGATATAAACCGCATCAATTTTGTTATCTGCAAAAAGCGCATCAAAATCATCATACACGATCCCAATGCCATATTCCTTAGCAAAAGCTTCGCCTTTTCCTTTATTTCTAGCCCCAACCGCATACACCTCGCGGCCTTCTTTTGCCATGGCTTCTGCAAATTGGTGAGCGATTCCGCCCGGTCCAACGATAGCCCATTTCAAATTACTCATAAGTGACACCCTTTCCTCTTGCCTTCTATGTTATTTATTATATGTTTTCTTGAAATCGTTGTCAAAAAGTATATACTTTTCTTATTGTTCGAATTCGCTTAAAAACAATGATATAGTAAAAGTAAAAATCCGAAGATGGGGGATTCAGTATGTCATTAAAACTTGTCATTTTAGGCGTTTTAGACCATCATAAAGTACATCCATATGATATTAAACGCTTTTTAAAACATTATAAATGGGACTATTTATTTCAAATCAGTGACGCAAAAATATATTACGCATTTGAATCACTTGAAAAAGGTGGATTTGTAAAAGTTTCTGAAGTGGTTGAAAACGAGAAGACCCCAACCAAAACGATCTACGCAATCACAGAAACGGGACGGGCGCAAATCGAAAAAGAACTAGAAAAAGTTTTTAAAAAAAGATGTTCTTTCCTATAAAGTGATCTATCCAGCCCTTTTATTTTTCAATTACGCCAAAAAAGAGAAGTTGTTGCAACTATTAGATACACGCTATCAAAAGGTTAAAAAAGAGTTGACAAGAAGTATCGAACAAGCTGAGCAATCTGATGAAAATCCTAGTGAGAGTATTACTTCACTTATCATTCAAAATGCAATCAAACATCTTACAATTGAAGTCGAATGGTTAATGGATTTACAGCACAAAATTCAAAAGAATGAATTACAACCTCAAGTTTCTTATGAAATCGAGCACTTTTTTTCAAATTAAAACGAAAGAGCCAAAGAGATTCTTTTTTTAATAAAGAGATCTCTTTAGCTCTATGATCAGACTTAATTTTAAATGGATAGTTCTGGATTCCAAACCACTTCCCACAAATGCCCATCCGGATCTTGAAAATAGCCTGAGTAGCCTCCCCAAAACGTGTCGTGAGGAGACTTAACGACTGTGCCACCAGCACTTTCCACTTCTTGCATCACCTGATCTACTTCAAGCTTGCTCGAAACATTGTGGCCAAGCGTCAGTTCTGCTGGATTCGGATTCTGCGCCTGAACGCCAGAATCATAAGCGATATCCTCACGTCTCCAAAGGGCGAGCTTCATTCCTGATTCCAAATCAAAAAACGCCACCGCCCCGTGCTCAAATTCTTGCCCGATGATTCCTTCCGTCGCAAACTTCAAACCGTCACGATAAAACGCCACCGCCCGCTCAAGGTCCGCTACCCCAAGCGTCAAAACTGTCACGCGTGCTTTCATAAAATCGTCTCCTTTCTACTTGCAAGAAACTTTCAGATTAAGCTTTTTTAGTTTCGCGTGTGAGAACCTCTACCTCGTTCTCGCGTCCACCAATTTGGATGGTCTTTTCCCCTTGGTGCTCATAACCAAGATGACGCCAAAATCCTGCCGCAGATTCATTCGATTTGAGTACGCCAACACGAAGTGAGTTTGCCCCACTATCTTGTGCCCATTCCCGGATGACTTCGTGGAGAACACGTCCCATTCCGCTGTTTCGCGCTTCTGGTACAAGTAGCAAGAGCCCAATGATCCATTCTCCGGATTTTGGATAGTCAGCGACGACATCAATCAGTCCAATCGGCGCATTCGCTTCATCTAAAATGGCCATCGCAAATTTATCATAGCGCGTCTTGCCTTCAGGGAGTTCCAAAATGACAGCCGCCGCATCTTCGCGCGTCGCCGCCCGCCCTGCTTCGAGTACATAGTAATCCTCGCATTTCTTGCATACCGCTTCTGCAAGATCAATGTCTGTTTCTTTATTCGTTAAAAATTTCACGTGGTAGCTTTTCTTCATCGTTTCACTCTCTTCTTAAAGATTCTCTCCACCCCAGTTTGCCATATTTTCATCTAAGTTTCAATCCTCATCCCAACTGTGCTATACTGAACACGTATGAAATTTAGATGGAGGACGCATGAAATGATTAAATTAGTAGCAATTGATATCGACGGCACACTCTTAAATGACCATCATGAGGTTACACCAAAAGTGAATGAGGCAATCCAAAAGGCGAAAGCGCGCGGCGTGAAAGTGGTTCTTTGCACGGGACGTCCGCTTGTTGGCGTAGAACAATATCTATCCGAACTAAAACTTCGCGAAGAAGGCGATTATGTCATTAGTTTCAACGGGGCGCTTGTTCAAGACACTTTCAGTAAGGAAGTCGTTTCGCACCTTACGCTAACTAAGGGTGACTTGGTGGAAGTGGCAGATGCTGCTGAAAAAGCTGGTCTTCACATGCACTTTTTCGATGAATCTGCGCTTTACACGCCAAACCGCCATATTGGCAAATATACGGTGGTCGAAGCTTACTTAACGAACAGCCAACTTATTTATGAAGAAATCGAACGTGTTCCAGATGACTTTAAGGTTTCAAAAGCGATGATGATTGATGAAGAAGAGACCCTTGAAGCGGGAATCAAAAAGTTGCCTGCTGATTTTTATGATAAATATCACTTAGTGAGAAGTGCTCCTTTTTACCTCGAAGTGCTCAACCGAGATGCTAGTAAAGGAAACGCAGTACACCAACTAGCTGAACTTCTTCATATCAAACAAGATGAAGTGATGTGTATTGGTGACCATGAAAATGACACAACGATGCTTGAATATGCCGGAACAGCAGTTGCGATGGGCAATGCGATCCCTAAGTTAAAAGAGCTTGCAGATTTTGTAACAGCAAGCAATAATCAAGACGGGGTTGCTGTTGCCTTCGATAAATTCATTTTTGAGAAATAACCAAAAAGAACGTGCCAACTCGGCACGTTCTTTTTTAATACCCATATGGATCGGCATCAAAATCTGCATATTCACTTGGTAACAGGGTCAATACCAAAATAATGATAGAACCTACAAATGGAATAAACGTCAAAAAAATCAACCACGGACTTTTGCCAGTATCTCGAATGCGGCGAATCAACAAGCTAAGTGATGGAATCAAGATAGCAATCCCGTACAGCCAAAAAATGATGCCGATGGTTAGAAGTGGCCCCATGGCAGCTACACCTGATACTTCCGTTTCTCCCATTGATGCAGCAAAAGCAAGAAAAGTGGAAAGGCCAAAAATCAGAGCTAGTATGTAAAAAATAGCCGAAATCATGCCGTTCCATAAAACGGTATACCAGTATTCAGATCTTGATGCGCGCCCCGAAAAATTTGCATAATTTCGCCAAAACGATTTATAAGCTTCTACAAAACCCAAAAGTAAAATCCTCCCTTTTTTCAAATTTCCTCCTGATTATACACTAAAAGTCAGGAGCTATGTGTGACGAATTTGTGAATTATTACTTTCCATTCAGAATAAAAAAGGCTATACTTTAAAAGAGAGATGTTCAATTTTTTAGTAAAAATGTGAATGCAGGAGGGATAATTATGGAACACAAGACTCGCAAGCGTTTCCCGTCTAAATTTTTATGGGGTTCCGCATCAGCGGCTTATCAAATTGAAGGTGCATGGGACGAGGATGGCAAAGGGCCATCCGTATGGGACGAATATGTACGCATCCCTGGCGCGACTTATAAAGGAACGACGGGAGATGTAGCGGTCGACCACTACCACCGCTACAAAGAAGACGTCAAACTTATGGCAGACATGGGGCTCAAAGCTTATCGTTTCTCGATTGCTTGGTCAAGGATCTTCCCACAAGGAAAAGGCGAAGTAAACGAAGCTGGACTGGCGTTTTACGATAACTTAATCGATGAACTACTGAAATATGATATCGAACCACTCGTAACGATTTACCACTGGGATATTCCCCAAGCTCTTTTTGATGAATATGGGGGTTGGGAATCCCGCGAAGTGATTGCCGACTTTACGCATTACGCGAAAACCTTATTTAAGCGTTACGGGGACCGTGTAAAATACTGGGTATCTTTGAATGAACAAAACATTTTTGTGGGGATGGGGTACGGCCAAGCTCTGCACCCGCCGAAGGTTTCTGACATGAAGCGTATGTACGCTGTCAATCATATTGCCAATTTAGCAAACGCAAGCGTGATCGAAGCCTTTCATGAGCTCGTTCCAGATGGCAAAATCGGGCCAAGTTTTGCTTACACGCCGCATTACCCAATTGATACCGACCCGAAAAACGTCCAAGCAGCAGATGACGCAGAAGAATTGAACAGTTACTTCTGGATGGACGTCTACGCATACGGCCGCTATCCACGCGCTATCATGCACTACTTGGAAGAAAACGGTTTAGCGCCTGAAATCAAGCCTGGCGATATGGAACTTTTGAAGCGGGCAAAACCTGATTTTATGGGCGTTAACTATTATCAATCAGCAACAGTTGCTTATAACCCGCTAGATGGTGTTGGAATGAGCAATGAAATCAACAATACCGGCAAGAAAGGAACCGCCAAGGAAACTGGCGTTGAAGGGCTTTATAAAAAGGTTGTCAATCCTTTCGTTGCAACGACAAATTGGGATTGGACGATTGATCCAAAGGGACTTCAAATTGCCCTTCGTCGAATCACAAGTCGCTATGATTTGCCTGTTTTAATTACCGAAAATGGACTTGGTGAATTTGATAAACTTGAAAATGGCGAAGTGAATGACGATTACCGGATTGATTATCTAGCAAGCCATGTGAGTGCCATCCGTGATGCTATCAGTGATGGCACCGAAGTAATCGGCTACTGCACATGGAGCTTCACAGATCTTCTCAGCTGGCTAAACGGCTATCAAAAACGCTATGGCTTTGTTTATGTCGATCGCGATGTTTCTGATGCCGATCCGATGACCCGAATTCCGAAGAAGAGTTATTATTGGTATAAAGACGTGATCGAAACAAATGGAGATACCCTTTAATAATCCAAAAACCGCAAGCTGCTAAACAAGCAACTTGCGGTTTTTTTAATGGAAAAGAAGCAAACTGATAAGTGCCAAAATGGCTGGACCGCCCTGTTTGAACAAAATGGAAATGGAGCTTGTCAGGCTGCCATAAAGCGCTGCAACAATGACAAAGCAAATAAACAACGTGGCTATTTCAAAACTATTTTCCGATAAAAACACGGCATACAATAAGCCGATGCCAAATAGCCCATTGTAAACACCTTGATTTTTTAAAAAAGCGTTTGAACCATCTTATCTTTTGTAAAGTCTTGCGATACTTGAAAAGTCTTCGCTGTTTTTGCTGAAGCCGGCACTATCGTTTCTAGGTAAAAAATATAAAAGTGTTCTAATGCGACGATAACGCAAAGAATACTCGAAATAAGTGACATAGCTATTCCTCTTCTCCCGTTATTTCCACTCCGCAATTTTATCAACTGGTAAACGAACCGATTCAAATCCCGGTTCCTTCGTTTTACCAATGGACAAAATCATTACAGGAAGATAGCGTTCCTTGTCCATTCCAAATGCTTCGGCTAACTGGTCTTGCTCAAACCCACCAATTGGATTTGTATCATAGCCATAAGAGCGTGCAACAAGCATCAACTGCATTGCGGCAAGACTCCCATCAATCGTCACAATTCGACCCATTTCTTGCTTGTTTAAACTCTCATAAAGCGGAATAATCGTTTCTAGCTGCTCATTTTTAATTTGCTCTGGCATTTTTCCCGCTTGAAAAGCCTGATTGTAAATTTCTTCCCCATAAGCGTAGCATTCTAAATCTCCAAAAATCAAAATCATCGCCGCGGAAGTATCATTTTGTCGTGTATTAAAACGGATCAATGGCCGAAGTTTTTTCTTTGCTTCATCACTTTCCACAACCACAAAACGCCAAGGTTGCATATTTACAGATGACGGCGCGAGCACCGTTTCTTCAAGGATTTGTTTCATTTCTTGCTTAGAAATTTTCACGTTTTCATCGTAAACTCGCACAGAGCGCCTTCCCGTTAAAATCTCTTCAAAATTATTATTTTCACGCATCATACACACTTCTTTCGTTCAAAATTGTTTTAAGTATACAAATAAATGACCAATCATTTCAACTAATATGCCTAAAGCAAAAACCCCTTCTTCTCGCAAGAAAAAGAGGTCTCCCTACTAAAATTAATTTTTCTCTACAAATTCAGCAGATTTCACACCCGCCTCACGACCAAAAATAATAATTTCCGCAACCGAGTTTCCACCAATTCGATTTTCTCCGTGCAAGCCACCAGTTACTTCTCCAGCTGCAAACAAACCAGGAATTGGTTTCCCGTCCTTATTAAGGACTTCTGTATTCGTATTGATTTTAACGCCACCCATTGTGTAGTGAATGCCCGGGCCAATTTTGATTGCATAAAATGGCGCTTTCGACAAATCATGGTCCATCCCCGTTGTCCGGTTAAATGCCGTATCCTTTTTGTCTTTCACTGCTTGGTTCCAAGTATCTACAGTAGCTTCGAGCGTGTCGCCTGACATATTGATTTCTTTTGCCAAAGCTTCAATCGAATCCGCTTTTTTCACAACGCCCATTTCTTCATATTGCTTGATTGCCTTCACGCGGTCTTTCACACCTGCATTAAAAATCAAATACGCCGACTTATCTCCTAGCTTATTGATTGCTGCCGTTACGTTATCGCGTGTATCCATTTCATTTACAAATCGTTTCCCATCCTTATCAACAAGGATAGCCCCTTCTCCTCGAACGGCTTCACCAATCAAGTAAGATTTATCTTGTTGTACTGTCGGGTGCACTTGAATTTGATCCATATCAACCGTTGTGCCCCCCAGTTTTTCAATCATCTTGATCCCATCGCCAGTACTTCCTTCTTGATTTGTTGTCACATAATTTTTAAGATCAGGTCGCGCTTTCTCGATCATTTCTTTGCTCGCACCAAATCCGCCTGTCGTCACAACAACCGCTGAACTGTTGACCGTTTTTTCTGTTGTATCATTAAAGCGTACTTTCACACCATCTGCTTGTCCATCTTTTTCCAAAATATCGACTACATTGGCATTTACAAAAATAGGAATTTGTTCTTCCTTGACATTTTTAAGCAATCCATCCACTAAGTACTGTCCAACAGCCGATCCATCTTCTGGCCGGTGCGTCCGTTTTTCATTCATACCACCTGTAATCGTGATGTTATTTAAACGAATTCCTTTACTATCTAGCCAATCAATCGCACTCGCAGAATGATCTACAAAATAGCGGAGCATCGCCTTATCGTTTGTTCCATGTCCACCAGCAAGCGTTTCTTCATAAAAAAGATCATTGCTATCCTTAATTCCTTGCTCTTTTTGAAATTTCGTTTCAGATGCGTTCATTCCAGAAGACGCTTTAGAAGTGTTTCCCCCGGCAACAGGCATTTTTTCAAAAATCACTGGATTCATGCCTTTTTCCTTTGCTTCAAGAGCCGCCGTCATTCCTGCACCGCCAGCACCAACGATGACGATATCATATTTTTTCTTTAATTTACTAAGCTCTGTATAACTCGCCTCAGACGCACCTGAATTTGCTTCCGTCTTCTCAGATTTACTCTCCTTTTTCTCTTTCGCCTTGTCAGCGTTTGACCCGCAACCAGCAATAACTAGAATGACGGTCAAAATTAAACTAAGCGCAGCTAACCATTTCTTTTTCATGACTTTCCCTCCGTTTTTGTTTTTACCTTTTTTAGTATAACACTATTGTTACCTTTTTCACATATAATTCTATATCATTTATTTTCTAATCAAACAAACCGGCTAAATTAACATAGCCGGTTTGCTTTGTGTTAGTTTTTCACTTGAAACGCTTGATCTTTAGCCAAGAAAAATGGCCGTATATAAGCTACAGTATTCGAAAGCGGGATAACATCTTGACTGAGTTCAATATTTAATTCATTTATTAAATAACTCCTCCTCGCAGAAATCCGGTCCCATAATGCTGGATATTCCATTTTTATTGCTTTTTGCAACTCTTCATCTGCCAACGCTACGCATTCTTCTGCACTTACTCCCGTGTAGCCTTTAATAGAAGGAATGATATCGATTTGAAAAATCATGCCGCTTTTTAAAATTTGATTCGAGTCGCTATAAACAGGAGACGACATCCATTCTTCATCCGAAACTAGGTGTCCGGGATTTAAATGCCAATGATAATCCCTTTTAGGAAAGACATTTTCAACCAGTTGATATAATTCTCTTCCCTTCATCCCAATTTTAATTCCCTCTAACCAGCCTACTACCGCGCGAAAATACGGTTTTGCAACTCTATCCAAATAATCCTTTTGCTCACTCGGCAGTTGTTCCTCATTTTGAACAACAAAACCAGTTCGACTGGATAACCCCCCCTTTATATCCTACCGTGAGGGATAATGGATCCGCCAATTTAAGCGGCTTATGCGTTGGGTAAATATTAGCCATTTCGAAACGCTTCCCTGTTGCAGCAATTGTCACAACCGAATGATTTTGCCCTTCCGCTGATAAAGCTTCCCCGAGTTCTGATTCTTTTTTTCCAATTTCAATGCGATTCATCGCATTTAACATACAACTGGAAGCCAAGTTCGCACCGTATTCATAATGCGCTATTTCGTTTGCATTATTCACCGTACGTACCCCATCTTCACCAATCATAAGATACGTTGCATTACATACTTCCGCTTGATGAGAAGCCACATTCATGACTGCATGCACAATAAAATACGGGACATCAAACAACTTCCTCGAATCATTCACTTTACTAGTGAACATCTTCCAACCAACTATCCCAATTTTACCTTTTTGATGAAGCCCTTCCCTTTCAAAAATCGTTTCAAGAGCCCCGTCATTATCCATAGGTTGATTCGGAAGCGAGAAAAGCGGGCTATGGACTAGCTCAACTCGTGTGCGCGAAAAAGGAGCCAACTTTAAGTTTTCATTCCCTAAAATAGCCGTGCATTTTCCAGAGCTTTCCACAACTAATAAACCTTCTTCAAAACGTGGAATAAAACCCGTTAAGTATTCAAAATTGCTACCATGTTCTTTATCTGCATAAATAACAAGTACATCAAAATTCTCTGCTTTCATTCGATCTAATAACTTGATTTTTCGCATATTCATCGTATCATCCGTTAAAAACGTTGGCGCGATATTTGGAAAAATGATTGGCTCTTGAACTTGCTTTAAACGAATTTCCTTTTTTTGCATGATTTTCTCCTTATTTGGTCGATTATAAATTGCTTGATATAAAAAGATAGATAAAGCGCAAATAAATTCTACTTACACCTTATCTATACAATCATTATAAGCTATTTTCAGACAAAAAGCAGCGAAACAAAATAAACGATCTTGTTTCGCTGCTTTTTTAGCTTAGCATTTTATGAACTTATTCAAAATCTCTGTGAAAGCCACCGAATCCAAAATGCCGATGTCTGCGATGCATGTTCTTCCATTCATGTAAATCCGCTTTAGAACGGTCCATTCCACCACCAAATCCGAACGGCATTTCTCGACTTGGACCATCAAATTCAGCAAAGTTTTTCATTTGTTCTTGATGTAATTCTTCAAGATGACCAGATACTTTATTGAGTAATTCCGCTAGCTTTTCCTTTTCCTCACCTGAAAGACAGTCAAATAGCTCTCCAGACTGCTGATCAGTTTGGTTCATTTCTTCCGCACGCTCTTTGCCGCTTTCAGTGAGTTTCACATTCATCACACGACGATCCTCTGCAGATGGTTCACGTGTGATGAGCTCTTGTTTTTCAAGCTTCGAAAGCAATTCACCAAGCGACTGCGTTCTCATATCGAGCAAAAAGCCCAATTTTTTTTTGTGTGATTTCAGGTTGCATTTTAAGAAGCGCAAGGACACGCCCTTGTCCCCGGTAAGGGTTTCCCATCGGACCAAATTGCTGCATCCGCATTCCTTGATAGCGATGCATCATTTTATCGACCTTCAAAAACTGTTTCATCAAATCTTGATTTTCCATTATGATTCCTCCAATGAATTTAATAGAAAGGTACCTTACAAAAATATTATAAAGGTACCTGATTAAAATGTCAATAAAAAAAGAAAGGTACCTTTCGATACCTTTTTAAACCCGAACTGAATCCAAATGATCCGTGTTATTTAAATCCAAAATGTTAAACTTACCCTCTTGGTACTCAACAACACTAATACTTGTATTCAAAATCCGTGTTCCTTTCGTTCTATGGTCACTCATTTCACCACCAGAAAGTAAGTATAAAAGAAGCGTTAGCGCCATGCCATGTGAAACAACCAAGACATTTCCGCCCTTTTTCTCCTGCTGGATGATTTGTTCTACGCCTCGCAAAACGCGTTCTTCTAATTCATAAAACGTTTCTCCGCCATTTTCTCGCGCATCAAAAGTTGCCGGACTAGTAAGCATTTCCGTGCGAGACTCTTTGAAGCGCACATCGAGATCACTAATATATTCCCCTTCCCAAGAACCAAAACCCATTTCTCGAAAATCGTCCATTAACTGAACAGGAATCTTTCGTGACCCGATAATATATTTTGCCGTTTCTTGCGTCCGTTTACTTGGACTCACATAAGCATTTCTAAACTTGACATTACGCAACGCCTCGCCTACAGCAATCGCGCCATTCTTCCCCTCAGTAACAAGAGGAGAATCGCCCCAGCCTTGCATCTGCCCAGATAAATTCCACTCCGTCTTACCATGTCTAACAAAATAAAACCTTAAACTTTGAGATGCCAACTAAAAATCCTCCTAGAAAAAAAACATTTCGCTTCATTTTAGCATGCTTTTCTTTTATTTAAAAGAGGAGGTATAGCTTTACACCCATTTGTCTCCTTTTCAAAAGCGCCAAAATCTCTTTTTCCCAATTTGACGACAAAAAAACAGATGCTATAATACTCCCGTCGTCTACCTTTCTTGACGAAACTATAAAGGAAGGAGGCTATCATCAAAATGTCCACTTTCTTTTCAGAGCTGATTGCTCCACTTATTGCCGGATGCGGAATCGCTTGGTTCAAATATATGCTGGACAAAGAAAAACACAAATGAAAGCTAGGCGACAATGTCCAGCTAAATGAAACCCCCTCGCTGTTGCAGCAGCGAGGGGGTTTTCATTCTTTTCAAAATGTCCATTCTTTGTTCGTATTTTATCATTCCTATCTTCTTTCGTCAATCCTCAAACCCCACTTTCATTATAGGTCTGTATCAAGCGGCGAAAGGTGTTCCAAGATTTCATCGCGGCGAGCTTCTAATTTTGGTGGGAGCTCTACATAAGTCCCATGTTCCAACTCGAAATTCGTTCTAAAACCAGGTCCATCTGTCGCAAGCTCGATCAAAATCCCATTTGATTCGCGGAAGTAAAGTGAATGGAAATAGTAACGATCTACAAAGCCTGAATTCGGATAATTAGCATCCGAAATCTTCTCAACCCATTCCATCATCTCTGAATCATCTGCCACCCGAAAAGCGACATGATGAATCCCCCCAGCGCCAAGATTATTTTCCTGAAGATCCGAGCGTTCTTCCAAATGGACCTCCGCTCCAGTTCCGCCTTCCCCCGTTTGGAAGACCGTTACAGTGTTCTGAGCATCTTGATAATCTCCCACTTTTTTAAAGCCCAGTATCTTTGTAAGCATTTGAGCTGTTCTTTCCTTTTTAAAAACAGATATTCTGACCGGACCAAGTCCCGTAATTGCATATTCAGTAGGAACAAGACTTTCATTCCAAGGATTCCCACCTTGAACGCCCTCATTCTTTTCATCCGAAACGAGAAAAATTAATAGACCATCTGGATCTTTCAATCGCAATGTGTTCCGATTGAAACGCGTTTCAATCGGGCTATGGAAAACTTGGAATTCATCCAAGCGGTTTTTCCAAAATTGAAGGGCTTCATCGTTTGGAACGCGGAGACCCAGCGCAGAAATTTGATTGCGCCCTAACCGGTTCTTAACCATATCTGGTACTTCAAAAAAAGTCACCGTTGTTCCCGGATTCCCAATTTCATCCGCATAATATAAATGATAAGTGTAAGGATCATCTTGGTTCACTGTTTTTTTCACCAAGCGAAGTCCTAATACCTTCGTATAAAAGTCAAAGTTATTCCGTGCATTTTCAGTAAAAATCGAAACGTGATGCAGTCCTTTTAATTCCATTTAAAATCCCTCCATCTTAATCCAATTTTTTTAGCAGTCTTAAAAGTTCTTTTTGTTCAGGTCGCGACAACCGACTGAATTGCTCCTGCTGAAAAGCTTCTTGCTTTGGAACAAATTCTTGATAGCAAGCGATCCCTTTTTCCGTCAAAACGATAAACTTCTCTCGACCCACTTTTTCGCGCTTAACAAGTTCCAATTTTTCTAGTTTGACAAGCAACTGGGTGATATTTCCTTTTGTCACTACTAGTTTATCGCCAAGATCTTGCTGCGTTAATTTATTTCCAGGGCCGATTTGTGCAATGCAGTCAAACATTGCCGTCGAAATTCCAGCTTCTTTTAAGTTTTGATTGGTTTTTTTTGATATTTTGATTATAAAAACGGCTCAATCTGAACCATAATAAAATACCTAACCTTTCCTCTGATTTTACCATTCTCATCGGCCTCCTTTGCTTATAGTTTAGTTCTAAACTTTATAAAATGCAAGCAAAATGTTTCTCACTTTTGCTTAACAATGGAAAGAAGCGTCTCAGCCACACTTTTTCTACCTTCGCTAGCAAATTCAGGAATTCCAAGAATACGAGCATGCCACATTCCATCAATCGTATAGCGAACAAATTCCGCTTGCTCTTCCCCAATTTCTGGAACAAGTCGCTTAAAATCTCTCAAATAAGCTTCATTCCAATCATCCTCTATCGCTTCACCCGACACAACCGTTCCAATTAGTGCCGCATGAAGCCCAACTAACTTTTCATCATCCAGCTGACGCAAGTTTCCTATAATATAAGCCTCTGTAAATGGAAAAATCGAGTGAGCCTTTGCAAGTTGATATTCTTCTTGCAAAACTGTCTCATAGGCATCAATTGTATAGCTAATTAAAGAGCGCGTTAGTTCCGCCTTATTTTTTAAAAATAGTAAAAAATAGCGGCTTTGGTCATCCCTGTTTTTTCAGCCACTTTTGCTAAACTATAGTTTGCCGTTCCCTCACTTTGAATGACAGAAATAGCGGATTCAATAATTTTCTCTTTTGTAGTCATCGTTGCCTCCATTGCTCTTTTTTTAAAGTTTAACGAAAAAATCACATTTTAGCAATCCTCTCTTCTGAAAAATTCCAGCTTGACATGTAATGCATTACATAGCGTACGATAAAATAGAAATAAATATTTCAGAAGGAGTGACAACGATGGCGAAGATGAAAACAGGCTTTCCTAAAGACTTTTTATGGGGTGGCGCAACAGCAGCCAACCAAATTGAAGGCGCCTATAATGAAGATGGAAAAGGACTCTCGACTGCTGATATGGTGCGTTTTATCCCCAAGTCAGAACGCAACCCTGGAGAACACGCTCTTGATGTGACCAAAAAACAAATAAATAAAATCCTGGCAGGAAACGTGGAGGAAGCGCGCTTTCCGAAACGAGAAGGCATCGACTTTTATCATCACTACAAAGAAGACATTGCCTTATTTGCCGAAATGGGATTTAAAACGTTCCGGCTTTCAATCGCTTGGTCGCGAATTTTTCCAAATGGAGACGATGCTACCCCAAATGAAGCGGGACTTGCCTTTTATGACCAAGTTTTTGATGAATGCTTGAAATACGGTATCGAGCCTCTTGTAACACTCTCCCATTATGAAACGCCATTACATTTAACTCTTAAATATAATGGCTGGAGCGATCGACGTGTGATTGAGTTCTTCACGAACTATGCTGAAACAGTCTTCAGACGCTATAAAGACAAAGTCAAATACTGGCTTACCTTTAATGAAATCAACATCATCGCAATTAGCCCTTACACAGGCGGTGGGGTATTAGTGGAAGATGCCAAAAATCGGTTAGAATTATGCTATCAGGCGGCCCATCATCAATTTGTGGCAAGTGCGCTCGCTACTAAGCTTGCCCACGAAATTATTCCGGATGCCAAAGTCGGCTGTATGCTTGCGCGGATGACCACTTATCCAGCTACCAATAATCCAGATGACATTTTAAAAGCGCAGCATTTAAATCAAATGAATCTCTTCTTCACGGATGTTCAAGCTCGCGGGGAATACCCAAGTTATATGGATCGTTACTTTACTGAAAATAATATTTCCATCCAGAAGGAATCCGGAGATGATGAAATTCTAAAGGAACATACAGTAGATTTCATCTCATTTAGCTACTATATGTCGCTTTCCACCTCGGCAAACCCTACCGGTAAACAAACTGGCGGAAACTTCATGGGCGGAGTTAAAAATGAATATCTAGAAACTTCTGATTGGGGATGGCAAATCGATCCAAAAGGGTTACGCTACACATTAAATGATTTTTATAGCCGCTATGAATTGCCATTATTCATCGTTGAAAATGGACTAGGTGCTTATGATAAGGTCACAGCAGATGGGAAAATTCATGATGACTACCGAATTGATTATTTACGAAAACACATTGAACAAATGAAAGAAGCCATCAAAGACGGTGTTGATTTAATTGGCTATACAAGTTGGGGCCCTATTGATTTAATTAGCGCCTCCACAAGTGAAATGTCTAAACGATATGGTTTTATCTATGTAGATAAAGACGATGATGGCAAAGGAACATTAAAACGTTCAAAAAAAAGATTCCTTCGATTGGTATAAAAAAGTCATCGCTACAAACGGTGAAGACTTGAGCTGATTGATTAAACAACTAGTAAGTTAGTCACTTAGACCTACTTACTAGTTGTTTTTGTACTTCCCTTTCATAAATTGGTACAATAAAGAAAAGGAGGAACAACAATGAAAAAAAATTTTAGGGGTCATTTTATTATTTACTTTTACGCTAACCTTAATAGGCGGACCCGCTACTTTCGCACATGCAACGAGTAACAATGAAAAAATCCTTTCTAGTAAAAATGTAAACTACGGGGCTATTATCAGTACGACAAACGATGGAGTTTATACAACACCTTATAATACTCCAGCGTGTAAATTTCTCGGAATGTCTTCCAAATACTTAACACAGTACATAGATGTGCAGGAAGAAAAAACAACAGAGCGTGCAACCTACGTTAAATTCTCGATCAGCGGAAAGGTAGTCGGCTTCATCGATAAACGTGCACTTCGCTCACCAGAAAAAATTCTTTCTACTAAAAGTGTGAACTATGATGCTAAAATAACCCGGGCGACTGATGGTATTTTCACTCGTCCCTATAAAACTGCTAATTACAAGCGCTTAACTTCTTCAAAAACTTATTTAAATCGCGATGTAAGAGTTCTTGAAGAAATTAAAACAGAGCGTGCAACTTATGTTAAATTTTCCATTGGCGGAAAAGTGATTGGGTATATAGATAAAAATGGTTTAAAACTTTATGAATCTGTTCGCTCAACAAAGTCAGTCAAATATGGAGCCATTATCAATACAACAACTGACGGGGTCTTTACTGCCCCTTATAATACTTACGGCTTCAAACAGCTAGGTTTTTCCTCTAAATATTTAACACAATATATAGACGTGAGTGAAGAAAAAATCACTCCACGAGCCACTTACGTGAAGTTCTCACAAAATGGAAAAGTAATAGGCTATGTGGACAAACGAGCGCTTGTATCCCCTGAAAAGGTACTTTCTACAAAATCCGTCAATTATCATGCTGTTATCTCAAGTAAATATGATGGTGTCTTTACAGCGCCTTATCGCACAGTGGGGTATAAAAAATTAGGCACTTCAAATAATTATTTTAGTCGTGCTGTTACAGTTACAGAAGAAAAGAGAACTTCTCGTGCCACTTACGTGAGATTTTCCTATAATGGGAAGAATATTGGCTATGTGGATAAACGTGCCTTGCGAATCGGAGAGCAAGCTATCGCCTCTTCTCCAACAGCTAAAAAAACAAGCCAAATTTTAACTGTTGTCGGGAGTGGAGCAAATGCCACAATCACTTATTGGGAAAAAACCTATGGGGTTTGGAACACTAAGTTTACTGTAAATGGTCATGTTGGGAAACAAGGAATTGGAAAAGCGAGTGAAACAAAGAGTTATACACCAAAAGGTTCTTATAAACTTGGATTCAGTTTTGGAACAAGTAATCCTGGCTCTCTTTCTACTTTTAGAAAGATCACAAACAAAAGCTATTGGATTTCAACTGTAAATAGTGCTTATTACAATACTTGGCGTGAATTCAAAGTTTCTAGTGCCGATGAACATTTAGCGAGCTATAAAACTCAATATCAATATGCACGCGTCATTAATTATAATACTAGTCCAGTTGTAAAAGGAGCAGGTTCTGCATTCTTTTTACACGTAGATAATGGCAAACCAACTGCTGGCTGTGTTTCCATTCCAAAAAGTGCAATGATTCGTGTGCTTAAAGAAACCGGAAACAATGCTTATATTATCAATGTCAATAATACCAACGAAATCGTTAAATACTAAAAAAAAAGTTCTCCAAGCCAAAACTTGGAGAACTTTTTTTCTTGCCTATTTATTTTTACGCATTTGTTGTTTCTTCTGTATCTCCTTGTGTCGCTCCCACAACTTCTGATTTCAGCTTGCGGTAACGGCCAATACCTGTTCCGGCTGGGACAAGTTTACCAAGAATAACATTTTCTTTAAGTCCAAGAAGTTCATCGCGTTTGCCTTTAATCGCTGCGTCTGTAAGAACACGAGTTGTTTCTTGGAAGGATGCAGCTGACAAGAACGAATCCGTTTCAAGGGAAGCTTTTGTGATTCCAAGTAATACAGGGCGACCCGTTGCAGGTTGATTCCCGTTCATAATGGCATCACGGTTTGCTTCTGTGAAGGATTGGATATCCATAAGTGTTCCTGGAAGAATATCTGTATCCCCTGTATCCATGACACGAATCTTACGAAGCATTTGACGAACCATAACTTCAACGTGTTTGTCCCCAATTTCTACCCCTTGCATCCGGTAAACTTTTTGTACTTCTGCAAGCAAGTATTCTTGAACGGACAATACGTCACGTACACGGATCAATGCTTTCGGATCGATCGAACCTTCTGTTAGAGCTTCACCACGATCAACTACCGAACCTTCTTGAACACGCAGGCGAGCTGTATACGGAACTGTATAGCTGCGGCGATCATCAGTTCCTTGAATCGTGATTTCTTGACCACGGTCACGACCTTCTTCAATCGAAACAACTTCACCTGCTACTTCAGTGATGGTTGCTTGACCTTTCGGATTCCGTGCTTCAAAGATTTCTTGGATACGTGGAAGACCTTGTGTGATATCGTCTCCGGCAACCCCACCGGTATGGAACGTACGCATTGTAAGCTGTGTTCCTGGTTCCCCGATAGACTGAGCCGCAATAATTCCCACTGCTTCTCCAACTTCAACTTCAGTACCAGTTGCCAAGTTTTTGCCGTAACATTTCTTACATACCCCATGTTTCGTGTTACATGTGAAGGCAGAGCGAATTGAAACTTCTTCAATCCCAGCATCCACAATCGCTTGTGCAACAGGTTCTGTAATAAGTTCATTTTCCTTAACAAGAACTTCTCCTGTTTCAGGATGGCGAACAGTTTTACGTGCATAACGACCTTCAAGACGCTCTTCAAGAGATTCAATGATTTCAGTACCTTCACGAATCGCTTTGATCGTCAAGCCGCGGTCAGTTCCACAGTCGTCTTCACGAATGATAACATCTTGCGCAACATCAACGAGACGACGAGTAAGGTAACCAGAATCGGCTGTTTTAAGGGCTGTATCGGTAAGACCTTTACGAGCACCATGGGTCGAGATAAAGTATTCAAGAACCGTTAGACCTTCTCGGAAGTTCGATGTGATCGGAAGTTCAACGATACGTCCAGATGGATCAGCCATCAAACCACGCATTCCAGCAAGCTGCGTAAAGTTCGAGATGTTACCACGAGCTCCAGAGTCTTGCATCATGAAGATTGGATTGAGACGTTCCAAACTGTCGATCAGTTTTTCTTGAATCTCATCTTTAGCTGCGTTCCAAACACCGATAACGCGCTCATATCTTTCTTCATCTGTAATCAAACCACGACGGAATTGCTTCGTAATTTTTTCAACCATATCATGCGCTTCTTCAAGGATTTCTCCTTTTTCGCTAAGCGTTAAGATATCCGCAATCCCAACCGTAATCCCAGCTTTTGTGGAAATCTTAAAGCCGAGGTCTTTCATACGGTCAAGCATCTTCGACGTTTCCGTAATATGGAATCGTTTGAAGACTTCCGCGATGATGTTTCCAAGAATTTTCTTCTTGAATGGTTCAACAAGTGGTTGCTTAGCAATATGTGCTTTCACATCCGTTGTTGTATCCACAAAATACTTCTCAGGTGTTTCAATTTCCAAGTTATATTTCGTTGGTTCATTGATATAAGGGAACGATGTTGGAAGAATAGTGTTAAAGATCAATTTACCAACAGTCGTAATCAGCAATTGCTTGCGTTGTTCATCTGTAAAGCGTTCATTTGGAATCGAACCAGCATAAACAGCAATTCGTGAATGAAGATGCACGTAACCATTTTGGTAAGCTAAGTTTGCTTCATTCAAGTCTTTGAAAGTCATTCCTTCGCCAACTGCGTTTTCACGTTCAAGCGTCAAGTAATAGTTTCCTAGTACCATATCTTGTGAAGGTGTAACAACTGGTTTTCCATCTTTCGGGTTCAAGATATTTTGAGCAGCTAGCATCAAAATACGAGCTTCCGCTTGAGCTTCAGCAGAAAGCGGAACGTGAACCGCCATTTGGTCCCCATCAAAGTCGGCATTATAAGCTGTACATACAAGCGGGTGAAGACGAATTGCACGACCTTCAACAAGCGTTGGTTCGAAAGCTTGGATACCAAGTCTATGAAGCGTAGGGGCACGGTTTAAGAGAACTGGGTGTTCACGAATAACTTCTTCAAGCACATCCCAAATTTCTGGTGCCATACGTTCAATTTTACGTTTTGCGCTCTTAATATTGTGTGCCAAACCACGTTCTACAAGTTCTTTCATCACAAATGGCTTAAAGAGCTCAAGCGCCATTTCTTTTGGAAGACCACATTGATACATCTTAAGGTTTGGTCCAACGACGATAACGGAACGACCTGAATAGTCAACCCGTTTTCCGAGCAAGTTTTGACGGAAACGGCCTTGTTTCCCTTTTAGCATATGGGAAAGCGATTTTAATGGACGATTTCCTGGTCCAGTTACAGGACGGCCACGACGACCATTATCAATAAGTGCGTCAACAGCTTCTTGTAGCATCCGTTTTTCGTTTTGCACAATGATTGTAGGAGCACCAAGATCAAGTAAACGTTTCAAACGATTGTTCCGATTGATAACACGACGATACAAATCGTTCAAGTCACTTGTTGCAAAACGGCCACCTTCAAGTTGCACCATTGGACGAAGTTCTGGCGGAATAACCGGAAGAACATCAAGAATCATCCAACTTGGATCGTTTCCAGAGTTACGGAATGCTTCCATCACTTCTAAGCGACGAATTGCACGAGTACGACGTTGTCCTTGCGCAGATTCGAGCTCTTCTTTCAATTCATTCGTTTCTTTTTCAAGATTGATATCCGAAAGAATTTTTTTGATGGCTTCAGCACCCATACCAGCTTGGAAAGTTTGACCGTATTTATCACGGTAAGCACGGTATTCTTTTTCAGAAAGAAGTTGTTTCTTCTCAAGTGGTGTATCTCCTGGTTCTGTAACCACGTAAGAAGCGAAATAAATAACTTCTTCTAGAGCACGTGGACTCATATCCATTACAAGACCCATACGACTTGGAATTCCTTTGAAATACCAAATATGCGATACAGGAGCAGCAAGCTCGATGTGTCCCATACGTTCACGACGAACTTTAGATTTTGTAACTTCTACGCCACAACGGTCACAGACAACCCCTTTATAGCGCACACGTTTATATTTTCCACAAGAACATTCCCAGTCTTTTGTTGGACCAAAAATCCGTTCACAGAAAAGACCGTCACGTTCAGGCTTAAGTGTACGATAATTGATCGTTTCTGGCTTTTTCACTTCGCCATGCGACCAAGAACGGATTTTATCTGGAGATGCTAGCCCTATTTTCATATACTCAAAATTATTAACATCTATCAAGTGCCCTACCTCCTAATTTTGTTGGTCGTTCTCTAGAAGTAGCCTCATAAGTATTTTACACTCATAAGTCACCACTTCTAGAAACAGACCTAGTTTATCGGCAAAAACATTCGTTTTTCATTTGTTTTGGAGTTTTTTAAAATCGGGCGGGTTAATCAACCTGCTCGGTAGTTTCCTCTGGTTTTACAATATTGAAAGCATCGTTTTGTCCATTAAAATCGTCTTCATCCGAATCTCGCATTTCAATTTCTTCTTCGTCAGCAGACAAGATTTTAACGTCCATTCCAAGACTTTGCAATTCTTTAATCAAGACGCGGAAGGATTCAGGTACACCTGGTTTAGGTACGCTTTCCCCTTTCACGATTGCTTCGTACGTTTTAACACGTCCAACAACGTCATCCGATTTGATTGTGAGGATTTCTTGAAGCGTATAAGCGGCACCATAAGCTTCCAGTGCCCAAACTTCCATTTCCCCGAAACGTTGTCCACCAAATTGCGCTTTACCTCCGAGTGGTTGTTGCGTAACTAGCGAGTATGGTCCAGTTGAACGAGCATGGAGTTTATCATCAACCATGTGAGCAAGCTTGATCATATACATAACTCCAACGGACACACGGTTATCAAATGGTTCCCCAGTACGTCCATCGTAGAGAACAGTCTTCGCATCACGAGCCATTCCTGCCTCTTCAACAGTGCTCCAAACATCTTCCTCGTTCGCACCATCAAATACCGGCGTCGCAACATGGATTCCAAGTTGCCGAGCAGCCATTCCAAGATGTAGTTCAAGCACTTGCCCAATATTCATCCGAGACGGTACCCCTAGTGGGTTAAGCATGATATCAACAGGCGTTCCATCAGGAAGGAACGGCATATCTTCCTCAGGTAAGATCCGAGAGATAACCCCTTTATTACCGTGACGACCAGCCATTTTATCTCCTTCATGAATTTTACGTTTTTGTACGATATAAACACGAACAAGTTGGTTAACACCTGGAGGAAGTTCATCTCCCGCTTCACGCGTAAAGATTTTAACATCTAAGACAATTCCGCCACCGCCGTGAGGGACGCGAAGAGAAGTATCACGAACTTCACGTGCTTTTTCACCAAAGATAGCATGAAGCAAGCGTTCTTCAGCCGTAAGTTCTGTTACACCTTTTGGCGTTACTTTCCCTACAAGTAAATCATTATCTTTCACTTCTGCTCCGACACGAATAATACCACGGTCATCAAGATCACGAAGCGCATCTTCACCCACATTCGGGATGTCACGCGTCATTTCCTCAGGTCCGAGTTTCGTATCACGAGCTTCAGATTCGAATTCTTCAATATGGATAGATGTGTAAACATCATCTTTTACAAGGCGCTCACTCATGATGATCGCATCCTCGTAGTTATAACCATCCCAAGTCATGAAGGCAACAAGAACGTTACGTCCAAGTGCGAGTTCCCCAGAATCCATTGAAGGACCATTCCCAAGGATCTCACCTTTAACAACACGATCTCCTTCTGAAACATTTGGACGTTGGTTATAACATGTTCCTTGGTTAGAACGAACAAATTTACGTAGTGTATACTTGTCGATTCCTCCCGTAACTTCTTTTCCGTCTACCATTGAAACGCGTCGAACCCAAATTTCTTTCGCTTCAACATGCTCAACGATCCCATCATGTTTTGCGACAACAGCAGCACCAGAGTCTTTTGCAGAAACGTGTTCCATCCCTGTTCCAACAAATGGAGCTTCAGGGTGCATAAGTGGAACAGCTTGACGTTGCATGTTCGCACCCATTAGCGCACGGTTACTATCATCGTTTTCAAGGAACGGAATACAAGCCGTTGCAACAGAAACAACTTGTTTTGGCGATACGTCCATGTAATCGACACGTTCTTTTTCAACAGCTAAGTTTTCAGAACGGAAACGAGCCATGATTTCTTCTTCCGTGAAGACGCCGTTATCATCTAGTTTCGAGTTGGCTTGTGCCACAACATAGTTATCTTCTTCATCAGCAGTTAGATAATCAATCGTATCGGTAACTTGATGCGTCTCTGGATCAACACGACGATACGGCGTTTCGATAAAGCCGAAACGGTTCACTTTTGCATAAGAAGAAAGTGAGTTAATCAGCCCGATATTTGGACCTTCCGGCGTTTCAATCGGACACATACGACCATAGTGAGAGTAGTGAACGTCACGCACTTCATAGCCTGCACGTTCACGCGTCAAACCACCTGGTCCAAGCGCAGAAAGACGACGTTTATGCGTAAGCTCACTGAGCGGGTTCGATTGGTCCATGAATTGCGAAAGCTGGGAGCTTCCGAAGAATTCTTTAATCGATGCAACAACTGGACGAATATTGATCAGTTGTTGTGGAGTAATCGTACTCATATCTTGGATAGACATCCGTTCACGAACTACACGTTCCATCCGTGACAAACCAATTCGGAATTGGTTTTGAAGAAGTTCACCTACAGAACGAAGACGACGATTTCCCAAGTGGTCAATATCATCTGTTCCACCCACACCGTGAAGCAAGTTAAAGAAATAACTGATGGACGAAATAATATCAGAAGGTGTAATGTGTTTTACATTTTCATCAATATACGCGTTACCAATAATGTTGATTTCTTTTTCTTCATCTTCTGGTGCATAAATTTTGATAGATTGAACAAGCACCTCGTCTTCCATGACGCCATCACGTGGATGAAGCGTACGGAACCCAACGCCATTTTCAAGGTTTGGAATAATCGCATCTAAGTTGCGGCGATCTAAAATATCTCCTTTAGATGCAATGATTTCCCCTGTTTCTGGGTCAACGAGTGTTTCAGCCAAAACTTGACCGAACAAACGATTTTTAAGGTGAAGTTTTTTGTTGATTTTATAACGTCCAACACTTGCTAGATCATATCTTTTTGGATCAAAGAAGCGTGAGACCAGTAAGCTTCTAGCATTATCTACAGTTGGCGGTTCACCTGGACGAAGTCGTTCATAAATTTCAAGAAGTGCTTTTTCTGCACTATCTGTGTTATCTTTTTCAAGCGTGTTGCGCAAATAATCATTGTCTCCGATCAGATCAATGATTTCTTGGTCGGAACCAAATCCTAGAGCGCGAAGAAGGACCGTAACCGGCAATTTACGTGTGCGGTCAATACGAACATGCACAACATCTTTTGCATCCGTTTCGTATTCTAGCCAAGCACCACGGTTTGGAATAACGGTCGATCCAAAACCTTTTTTACCATTTTTGTCCACTTTGTCATTGAAATAAACGCCCGGCGAACGAACTAATTGCGAAACAATAACACGTTCAGCACCGTTGATGATAAATGTTCCCATTTCAGTCATAAGTGGGAAATCACCCATGAAAACTTCTTGGTCTTTTACTTCACCAGTTTCTTTATTAATCAGGCGCAATTTCACACGAAGCGGAGCTGCGTAGTTAGCATCGCGATTTTTAGACTCTTCAACCGAATATTTCGGTTCTCCGAGGTCATAATCAATAAATTCAAGCGAAAGATTTCCTGCAAAGTCTTCAATCGGAGAAATATCGCGGAACATTTCCCGAAGACCCTCATCTAAGAACCACTGATAAGAAGCTGTTTGAATTTCGATCAAATTCGGTAATTCAAGCACTTCACTAATCCGAGCGAAACTTCTACGCTTACGGTGTCTGCCGTATTGTACTACATGTCCTGACAAACTCTTCACCCCTCAAATTTTTAAAAATTTATAAGCACACTTTCTGCTTTCATAGAATCGCTAAACAGTGGAACCCCCCGCACCCGACGTTTAAGCCAAGAGCTTTCTACACGTGTAAAAAATACTCGCTTAACCGGCGTTCATCAAAAGTTTCCTACTACTCGCCTTTATTCTACAAGAAAGAAAGTGGGACTTGAGCAATTGATCTAGCCTGTTTTTAGACAAAAAGAAAGCGGAATTCAACTTGCTTTGATCCTTTCCTAAAAAAGTTTCACGACAACAGCCAAATTTAACTTTTGCTTTGTCAGCTCTGAAAACCACATCCATGTCTTATTTTACCAAAACCCTTGCAAACACTTCATTCTTCCAACTTGTTCCAGAAAAATGGGCATGCGAAATAACAGTCTAGATTCTTTTGGCATCTTACTATGATACAATACCCCAGAAAAAAAGTCAACCCATTAGTCTACAAAAAAGAAGCCTTAAAATCAAGACTTCTTTTACGCTTTTATACTTCGATAAATATAATAACCCTTATCTTTTTTCATCACTTCCACATTGCCAAAAACCTGCTCCATTTTGCGCGCAGCAGACGGTCCACCTTGTTTCTTTTGAATCACAATCCAAAGTTCCCCCGCAGAAGTGAGCTTGTCATGAGCACCTTCCAAAATCGCATGCACAACCGTTTTTCCAGCGCGAATTGGCGGGTTACTAATAATCGCAGCAAATTCATTTTCATCCACGTGCTGATAGACAGAGCTTTCATAGATCCTCACATTCTGAATCCCGTTTAACTCAGCACCTTCCGAAGCAAGCGAAAGCGCTCGTTGATTCACATCTACCATTTCCACTTCTCGATCCGGAAAACTCTTTGCGAGCGATAGCCCAATTGGTCCGTAACCACAGCCAACATCAAGAAACTTCCCCGCACAATCCGGTTGCTCAAATGTTTCTATCAAAAGGCGCGAACCGAAATCAACTGTCTTTTTAGAAAAAACGCCATCATCACTCACAAAGCGCAAATCAAAGCCACGCAACTCATAATGAAAAATTTGCCGATTTGAAGATAAAGAGTCATCATTTGTAAAATAATGATTATTTGTCATTCAGCCTTCCTCCTCCACTTGTGTATTCTACCATACAAAAAGCCCACGGACACGTATATTTTTACCGCAGGCTTTCTTTTTATTCAGCTACACATCTTAAAAGCGTCTCATGAATCGATTCTTTAACATCATGATCTCTGATACCAAGCACTTTCTTCGTATCTTCAGGATTTAAATACAAATCTAGCTCTTGGAGTTCTGCTGTCACAATCGAATGGATACCATGTTCAGTTCCTTCCGCTTTGGATGCTTGATCCATTCCTTCATAGACTTCACGAACAGCATCAAGTGGTACAACAGGCACTTCCGTTTCTTGCCCTAAAGCATCGACCATATATTTATAAAACGTTTGGTATTTCATGTTTTCCCCACAAATCGCGTACGTAGCACGGTGCTTCTTAGCTTCCAATGCCCCTACTGCCGCTTCTGCCACTTGTTCTACAGTTACCATCGCCGTTCCACCTTTAAGCGCAGGGAAAACAGCTTGCCCCTTAATTTGGTCAGTAAACATTTTCCAAAGAGGTATTCTTCCAGGCATCGTCCCAAAAATATACGGCAAGCGCAAGCTCGAAACATTCATACTCCCCTCCCCTTCAGCAAAAGCGACTTGTTCTTGTAATAAACGCGTATTAGGATACGGTTGATCCTTTAAAAGCGTTTCTGGAAGGCGCTCCGCAAATTCCGCGAAATAAGAACCAAAAACAACAAAGTTTTGAACTCCCGCTTCTTTAGCCAAGCGAACTAAGCGCTGCGTTGGAAGGACATTAGCTTCATAAAAGAATTTTTCCGCTGGAGCTTTCGGTACAGTTCGTTCATCCGCACCAGCTGCGTAGATGAATCCCGATACCCCCTCAAGCATTTTCTTTACTTCATCATCTGACATCGCACCAATATCCCCAAGTGTACATTTAACTTCTGACGGCAATAAGCCTCTTCTGGCATCGGTGGAAGCGCAACGGTTTCCACTTGATATCCCCGTTTCAGCAGTTCCTTCACTGTGTAGTAACCTAAAAATCCTGTGCCACCTAAAACAAATATTTTTTCCATGTTCGGTTCCTCACTTTCAGTTATCTAATAAAAGTTAGTGAAATTTATCACATGTTTATATTAACATGATCTGTAAGTGGAAATGAGACAAAATAGGCTTTTTTATTATCTTGATCCAAGCTATAATAAAAAGGAGGTGACAAACAGTGGAACAAACTTATCACAACCCTTATCATAATACCTTTTGGGAAGAACCAAGCTTCAGCGTGTATAAACATTCAACAAATGCGGCACGCAAAGATCACGAAACCGGTCGCATTCGTTTATTTGCAACAATTTCAGGCCACGGAACCATTAAAATCAACGGGATAAACTATCCCATCTCACGTGGCTCACTATCTTGGATTTTCCCCTATCATTCAACAAGCTTAACCGAAGCAAAAAATTTAGAAGTCATTGAAATTTCTTTTCCACTTCGAGTTTTGTTACAAATTCTCGATGGTCCAAACCAAGAACAACTGCATAAAATGATGTTTCAAAATCACTTTTCGCCTGTTATCACTTATCCAAACGCCAAGCAACTAGAAAAGTTATTTGACGAAGCGCTGCAAGAAGCTGAAATTCGCGCCCCCCTATTTGAAACGTTAGTTCTCGCCAATGTCACAAAAATCATTTTGCTTTACTTGAGATACATCTACAAAGGAAAAACCAAAATTCATTACCACACCCGGCTGGAAAGCTCTTCGGTATTTACACTATCATTTTGCCGAGCCACTCAGCACTGCAAAAGTAGCTCAGCATTTTAATGCCACACCCGAACGGCTCAATCAAGAATTGAAAGCACTAACTGGAAAGAACTTACTGCAAAACCTTACCCAAATTCGTTTTAATCACGCAAGAGCTCTCATGCAAGTAACAGATCTACAAATAAAAACAATTGCTTCTAATGTCGGTTTCCGGTCTTTCCCTAGTTTCAACCGTCAATTTAAACAACTCTACAAAGAAACACCTAAAGAGTACCATAAAAAAGCTTCCAAAAAAGCTGAACCCACTCTTGCTTTTCAAATTTACATGTACATGACAGAAAATTTCAAACTAGATCTTTCCCTTTCCAGCCTCGAAAAAGTCTTTTTTACATCTCGAAAAAACATTGAACAAGCCCTTCAAACAACTTTTCAGATGAATGCTCGCGAGCTCGCAACATTTATTAAAATTAGCTACACCAAAAGTTTTATCCAAACAACTTCACTATCCTTTAGCCAAATATCCGATCTCGCCGGCTTCACCTCAGTTCGGTCATTCAATCGAGCTTTTCTTGGCGAAGTCGGCATGACACCTCGCGAATACAAAAAAAGCCTGCCAGAATAAAATTCCTGACAGGCTTTTTGTTTGCTCAAAGCAAAATTATTTAGCTTCTACGCTAGCGCCAACTTCTTCAAGTTTAGCTTTGATTTCTTCAGCTTCTTCTTTAGAAGCACCTTCTTTAAGTGGTTTTGGAGCGTTATCTACTAATTCTTTAGCTTCTTTCAAGCCAAGACCAGTGATTTCACGAACCACTTTGATAACTTTGATTTTAGAATCCCCAGCAGAAGTAAGTTCTACAGTGAATTCAGTTTGTTCTTCAGCACCACCAGCAGCACCGCCAGCAGCTGCTACAGCTACAGGAGCTGCTGCAGTTACGCCAAATTCTTCTTCGATCGCTTTTACTAAATCGTTAAGTTCTAGTACAGATGCTTCTTTAACAGAAGCAATGATTTCTTCAATGTTTAAAGCCATTTTAAAATTCCTCCATTTAATGTTTTTTATTAGGGAACTAAATTCCCTTTCGATAAACTTAAGCTTCTTGTTCTTCTTTTTGGTCAGCTACAGCTTTCGCAGCAAGTGCGAAGTTGCGGACTGGCGCTTGTAACACGTTGCAAAGCATGGATAGCAAACCTTCGCGCGATGGAAGTGTTGCAAGAGCTTTGACTTCGCTTACAGATGATACTTTACCTTCAATAATACCCGCTTTAATTTCAAGTGCTTCGTGATCTTTCGCGAAATCATTCAAAATTTTAGCAGGAAGAACAGCATCGTCATTACTGAACGCAATAGCATTGGGTCCAGTTAGAACTTCTTCAAGTCCGTCAAAACCTTTTGCTTCAACAGCACGGCGTACCATCGTGTTTTTGTAAACTTTGAAGTCAACACCAGCTTCACGTAATTGTTTACGTAATTCAGTAACTTCTGCTACATTAAGTCCACGATAGTCTACAATAATTGTAGATACACTGTCTGTAAGTTTTGTTGTAATTTCTTCAACATTGTTTTTCTTAGCATCTAAGATTGCACTCATTTTTACACCTCCGTCCAAAACGATATCAGCTACATAAAAATGACCCTTGCCACCGTATCAGCAAGGGTCAAGAAGACAGCAAAAACTGTCTTTATCGTTAATCTCCTCGGCGGGCAAATTTAAACACAATTGTGTACCTGCTGTCTACGGTAAGGATATTCACTTATAAGCCTCCATTAGTTTAACAAAAAACCGTGAGGGCGTCAAGCTAGTATTATAGCGACGCTGGATCTACTTGAATTCCAGGACCAAAAGTTGTCGTTACGCTCAAATGTTTCACGTAAGTTCCTTTAGCTGCCGCTGGTTTAGCTTTTTGAAGCACATCATTTACAGTGCGGAAGTTTTCAATTAGTTTATCCGTATCAAACGAAACTTTTCCGATTGCAGTATGAATATTCCCGGCTTTATCAACACGGTATTCTACTTTACCAGCTTTAATTTCGTTTACTGCTTTTGTTACATCCATCGTAACTGTACCAGTTTTAGGGTTTGGCATTAAGCCTTTTGGTCCAAGCACACGGCCTAGTTTACCAACTTCACCCATCATGTCAGGTGTAGCTACGATTACGTCGAAGTCAAACCAACCTTGGTTGATTTTTTCAACATATTCAGCATCTCCAACGAAGTCAGCGCCAGCAGCTTCTGCTTCTTTTGCTTTTTCTCCTTTAGCGAACACTAAAACACGTTGAGTTTTACCAGTACCATTTGGAAGTACTACGGCACCACGGATTTGTTGATCTGCTTTTTTAGGATCTACGCCAAGACGGAATGCTACTTCAACAGTTGCATCGAAACCGGCGAAATCAATTTCTTTAGCAAGCGCTACTGCTTCTTCAACAGAATACGCTTTTGCTGTATCTACTTTTTTCAAAGCTTCTTGATACTTTTTACCTTTCTTAGCCATTTCTTTTCCTCCTTATTGTTCAGAATTACTTAAACTTAGTCTTCTACAGTGAATCCCATAGAACGAGCTGTACCTTCAACCATACGCATTGCAGACTCAACGTTTGCAGCATTTAGGTCAGGCATTTTAAGTTCAGCAATTTCTTGTACTTGAGCACGAGTTACTTTAGCAACTTTGTTACGGTTAGGTTCACCAGATCCTTTTTCCACTTTAGCAGCTTTTTTAAGCAAAACAGCAGCTGGCGGAGTCTTAGTGATGAACGTAAACGAACGGTCTTCAAATACACTGATAACAACAGGAATGATAAGACCAGCTTGATCGGCTGTACGAGCATTAAACTCTTTACAGAAGCCCATGATGTTTACACCAGCTTGACCTAGTGCAGGTCCGACTGGAGGTGCAGGATTTGCTTTACCTGCTGGAATTTGAAGCTTCACTTCTTTGATAACTTTCTTAGCCACGAGACATACCTCCTTAAGTCCGTGCTGTGGTTATGATGGGGATTGAGATTTCCCCTCCCACGACAAAAAGTACGCAAAAACGTACTTTTATATGATACCATTATTCAAGCATGATAGCAAGGTTAGTTTTGAAATTTATATTTATCGGCCCCTCGTTTATGACGCTCCACGAAATACAATTGATATTTCTTTAAGATATCTGCCGTATAGTATCCCTCGCCCTTTTTTATCGATTGGAATTTCAATCAACATCTCGCCACTTGTCTTTTCTCCAGGTTGAAGAACCCACTTTATTCCCTGGTTTACTTTAAGTTTTTTCGAAGCAAACGGATCTACCTCCCATTTTCTTCCGCCACTCACAATAACTAAATGGTCAATCGCAACCTTCTGTTTCACTAGACTATCCGTTTTTTTATTTTCAGCTTGAAACGGAACGAAATAGCGTAAAACTTCATCTCCATAGCTCTTACTATAGACCTTCTCTACTCTTGGCTCACCAACTCGGTACGTCAATTTGCCCATAGCCACCTCACGTTCAAACTGACAAGTCCTTTCACTAATTTCATACCCAGATGCATTCAAGTACATGTACCGAAGAGCACTCGCAGAAACAAAAATACCCACAAAAAGAATAAATAAGCACCAAAAAATCACCTTTCTTTTCATCATGCCTCACCTGCGCTTAAACAGCCATTTTTCATACTAAAAGTCACATCTGCCAATCCTTGCAAGAACAACGAGTCATGGCTTGCAATAATCAAAGTCGCTCCTTGCCTACGCAATTCCAAAAAAAGGCGCTTCATTTCCTTGATCCCCACTTCATCAATTGCATTCGTCGGCTCATCAAGCAAAATAACTTTGGGTCTAAAAATAATCGCTTGTGCAATTCCAAGACGCTGTTTCATTCCCAATGAATACTTGCTAAATCTTCGTTTATCATGAGGATCCAGCCCTACAACTTTCAATGTTTCTGTGATTACTTCGCCAATCTCGTTTTTCTTTCTATTCAAAAGCGCCAATAATTCTAAATTTTTATAACCTGTGAATTCATTCAAAAAACCCGGATGCTCAATCAAAATACCCATTTCTCTAGCAAAATTTCCGTTTGCAAGTTGCTTCACTTGATCGATCTTGATTTCACCTTGCACTTTGATGAGCCCCGCAATAGCACGTAGTAGCATTGTTTTTCCCGAACCATTCTCACCGCGAATGCCAATAATTTGATTCTTTCCAAAATCCACTGAAACACGATCCAACACCATTTTCCCTTTAATGCTTTTACTAACTTCCCTAAGTTCAATATAATTTTCCATCCGTTCACTCCTCACTCTTTGCTGTTAAAATATCTATTCTGTCAATGCCAATAAGCCCCATGATGAGGATTATCCCAAGTAAACAAATTCCATAAATAACCGTGATTGAATCTGAGATAGCAAAACGCGTAAACTCTGAATGTCGAATCCACATGAAATGCCCTGTCGGGAAAATAAGATTCGTGCTCCGAAGTCCGCTACAGACTAATATCATCGTAAACATAATCCCCGTAATTTCTCTTACAAACAACGACAAGAGCGAAAAAATCAAACAGCTTATGGTCATGCCGAGCCACAAAAAAGCAAGCACAAAAACGATTCTTTCTAGAGAAAAATCATCTAGCCCCATAAAATAGCCAAATCCTGCAATAATCCCCAGATATCCCAGACAAATCCCACAATTCATCAAGACAAGAACTACACATTTACTTAGCCAGTAAATTTTTCGAGAAGACTTTGCAAGAATATGACTGGCGCCGCCAAATAAATCTGCTCGCACAAAATCAAAAGAGATCACAACAGGAAGTACAAGTAAGAAAAACCACGTATATGGGAAGAGAAGTGCATGATCTCGAATAGCTTCTACCGTCACTCCGCCAACCATCACAGCAAACAAATCGCCAATACTCGCTTGCTGTTCGTCGTGAAAACCTTGCATTTCTTTTAAAACAAGCCCTGCTAGAACAATTCCTCCAACTAAAAGCCGTTTCCAACTTCGAGCGAAAAGCAAGTGTCTATCACGTTGCATTAATAAAAAAAAGTTGACTCAAAGAGACTCCTCCCACTTAGTAAAAACTTTTCTGTTTGATGATCCCCTCGAGCAATACAAGCACTAAAATACTTAACCCAACAAAATAAATCGCATTCAAAGTCGCATCTTGCCAAAACAAAGGGGATTCACCATCCCAAAAAGCCTTAGAAACAATAAAAGTTCGATCAAAATACACATCAATTGTTTGATCGACAAATGGAATCGCCACTAAAATTATCATCGAAAAAATAAAATACTTCGTAACAAGTACAAGAATCACAAAACTGATACCCATAAAGAATAAAAAACTAAGCAAGGTAAAAGTAACTTTAAAAAGTAGTGAAAAAAACAAAGATGACGCTCCATATTTTATTGCGACCACAGCGAAAACGATAAAGGCATAACAAAAAACATAAAGAAGGGTAGTAAAAATCACTCGCCTTAATAATTCTCCAAATACTTGCTTCCTTCCACCACAAGCAAATATTCGATTTAACTCTAGTGAGTTCCCCGTAAAGATGTACAGCAAAATCAAGAATGAAGGCAGTATCAATTTTTCATAAGCTCCAGCCCCAAAGTTTCCAACAACAAGCAAGGTACTTTCCTTTTTCGTTTCCATTACTGTTTTAACGATCGCTGCACTCGCAACAATCCAAACTCCTAGAAACAGCCATTTTTTCTCCACTAAATCCATCCAGATAACTTGTAGAAGCTTATTTGACCACATACTTTTTCACCCCGATAACATAGAGCACACTTGCCAGTAAAGCACCCGATCCCCAAACGACCAGCATGATTTCAAAGGACAAGATCGGTGTTGAAATTTGCCTCGAAAATACCGTTGGAAAATAGGAAATACTATCATTCAAATCAATTGGAATCAAATAAGTCCAAATGTAATCAACGATAAAAGCTGAAAGGAAAATCAAAAAGCTAGATTTAACAAAAAAGCTAACGGAAAGCGCAATTGCGGCATACATCCCCGCAGACAAAAATGCAATCCCAACATAAAGCAAGATATGTAAAAATGGATGGGCATAATAAAGCGCTGGAAATAAAGTGGTTGAAAACATCTGGGGAACGGCTTCACTTGTTGTCACTAACAAATCCGGTGGGTGATTCGGCAGCAACATGAAGCAACCATAAATATTGAGTAGTAGAGGAAAAACAAAACTTAAACCTGCAAATAAAAAATTATAACCATATAAATTTATAAAATATTTTTTTTCGCAAATTTTTCGTGTAAATGTGAGCGAAAAAGCCATTTTTCTTATCAACCGCATAAATATCCGCCGCTGCCATTGCCGAAATAATCGGCATAAGCATAAATAGCAATTGCGGAACCTCTGAACCCGTAAAACTTTCAATCCATCTAGTGTATGGTGAGCCACCATATAAACGGTTTGGAAAAACATCTGCAATCAAATAAAACAAAGACAAGAGCGTTCCGATAAGCAATGCAATTTGAAAAGACCTTTTGTGCAAAATTCTTTGAATAAAATAATGATGCATATCTGTGTATGTTCACTCCTTTGCTAAAAGCCTATATAAATTCGCGGCTCATTTTCAACCGATCGAGCGTATATCATCTTCTCGAATCAGGGCTCCAAACACCTTCTACATTATTCGTTTGTCTCGGGTCAGCACCTGTCTTAATTGCTGCACTTGTTCTTCCTTCTTCTCGAACATAGTTTGTCATTCGCTTTATTCCTCTGATATGCGCATTATAGTAGTTTCCGCCAGAACAATTTTTACTTGTCCATCCGTTACCACCAAGAACCCACGCAGGCACCCTATTTTTCTTATTTTTCACATAATTAACTTTCATATATACAGCTGACGTATTATTCTTTTTTCGAAACCCCGTTTGATCATAATCCGCAGATTTAGCAGATGGTCTCAAAAGCAAGTCAAATGTTGTATCCTTCGTATTTCCAGCGGCGTAGACATTTATCAGCCCCATACTTCCCGCTATCAAAACCATTCCAAAACTAACTACTACTATTCTTTTTAACATGTTGTAACTCCTTCTTGATGTCATTTTAGTCACGTTTCAGTGTAGCATAGCAACATGGCTTTTAGAATACGTGTATGAAAAAAAAAAGGAAGTGCGCTCGCTAATTGTTCACAAATTCGTTGCATTTAAAAATCACATAAAAAAAACAGCCCGCTTACGCGAACTGTTTTCTATGTTAAATTTTTTCAACTTGGTCAAAGTCAACTTCAACTGGCGTTTCCCGCCCGAACATGTTAACCATAACTTTGGCTTTACCTTTATCAAAGTCCATTTCGTCCACTTTACCAGAGTAATCCGCAAATGGTCCTTCTTTAACCATAACTGTTTCACCAATTTCAAAATCAGCTTCTGCAGCTTTGTCGACCATTCCCATACTTTTCAGGATTCGGTCAGCTTCATCTGGAAGAAGTGGTGTTGGTTTTGATCCTGATCCTGCCGAACCAACAAAACCAGTTACGCCTGGCGTGTTCCGTACGACGTACCAAGAGTCATCCGTCATTACAATTTCAACTAGCACATAACCAGGGAACGTTTTCCGTTTGATTGTTTTTGTTTTGCCATTTTTAACTTCTGTTTCTTCTTCTTCAGGGACGATTACACGGAAAATTTTATCCGACATACCCATTGATTCTACACGTTTTTCAAGATTTGCTTTCACCTTGTTTTCATAACCGGAATAAGTGTGAACCACATACCAATTTTTTTCCATCACATTTTTTTGACAGCCTGTGCTGCCTTCCTCCTTCGAAATTAATCATTTATCTTCAGACTCATTTTTCTCAAAACAAAAAACCCGTATCAATCGGGTTTTAGCTCAAGTAGTATTATAGCACTCTTTTTTTTAAAAATCCTAGCTTTTACATAAGAAGTTGAATCAATTGTTCAATTCCAAAATCTAAGACCATGAAGAAGACAGCAAAAAGAATAACTGTGATTACTACAGTTACTGTATATTTCACCATTTCTTGACGCGTCGGCCATGTTACTTTGCTCATTTCAGACGCTACATTTTTAAAGAATCTCGTAATTGCGGACATGCTTGATAAACCTCCAATACCTCTATTTCGTTTCTCGATGTAAAGTGTGTTTATTACAGTGCCGGCAAAACTTCTTCACTTCTAATCGAACCTGCTTATTTGATCCACTGGCACTTACTGTGTAATTTCTTGAGCCACACTCGCTACATGCAAGTGAAGTTTTCTTTTTCATTGACTTCTTTCAACTCCGATACTATTCACTCCGTGGTGTTTCAAAGAAGACTATTCACCTTTATAAATATATCACTAGTCGACCCCAAACGTCAAACCCAATTCTGTGAATATTTTGTTACAGTTTTTACTCAAGAAAGTTCCTGCCCCAATTTTTCTTTTAATGCGTTGCAGGGCATTATCAATCGATTTTTCCTTCACATCAAAGCTCTCAGCCATTTCTTGATAGCTTCTTCCTTCTAAATACTGCTGCAAAACTTTTTTTTTCAAATGGGCTAGTAACTTGTTCTAATTTTTTGACTGCCCCAGTCAAATCTTCATTTTTTATCAAGAAATCTTCCGGAGTTTCAGCTTGTTTTTCTGAAATCACATCTAATAACGTCCAGTCCACCGATTCTTCATCCGAAGTAAGTGGCGTATCCAGCGAAATTGACTGATTGAGCGGCATATTCTTCTTTCTTAGCGAGCGCTTCACAGCCGAAAGCAATTGTCTATTAATACACATTTCCGCAAATGACTTGAACGAGGCTTCCTTTTCTGGATCAAAATCGCGAATCGCTTTAAAAAGACCAATCATAGCTTCTTGAATCAAATCATCCCGTTCGGCTCCTTGCAAAAAATATTGCGTAGCCTTCCAGTAAATAACCGGCTGGTATTTCGAAAAGAAATATTCAAGCGCATCCGCATCCCCTTCTCGAGCAAGTTCAAGCAAATCGAGTTCATTACGTTCTTCTTTTTTTTTCACGCTTCACTATCGGCTAAACTCCTTTTCAAGAAGATTTTTAAGTTGCCTTATTATAACGAACCAGAACTTCTGCCGTCAACGACTATTTTTCGCCTCTTCGCCAATTTTCTAACTGCTCAATCACTTCAGAATCCAAGTTTAGTTTCGATTTAGGCTTTTCTTCTTGGATACTTTTAATTTTCTTATCAATATCACGACCCATTTCTTGAATTTCAAACAAAAGTTCTCGCGAAGAAATCCGAAGTGCCCCTTGACCAAAAATAGCCCATTGTTCCGCATAATCACTCGTTGCAACCATGATCTGTGTCTTAGCATTTTTCCATTCTACCGCTTTACGTTCAATATATTCATCCGCGGTTTCATCTTCCTTCGTGAAAATCACATCCACATTATTTTGACGAAGTTTTCTTTTAATACCCCGAACATACTGGGCATCAAACACAACGACCACCTGATAACCCGAATAACTTTGATATTCAGCCATCCATTCAACAAGTGTATTCCTAGCTGATTCAAGATCACGATCCTTTAAACGGCTTAAATTCGGCCAGGCACCTATGACATTATAGCCATCAACAAGCAATATCCGCTTCATCATTTAGCTCTCCAACGGATTTCGCTTGCGATAAACTTCATACATCAAAAGACTTGCAGCAACTGAAGCATTGAGTGAAGTTACTTGTCCTACCATCGGCAAATGAATAAGAAAATCACATTTCTCACGAACTAATCGGCTCATCCCTTTTCCTTCACTACCGATCACAAGCGCTAGCGCGAGTTCCGCATCCATCGTGCGATAATCACTGCTACAAGACGCATCCGTCCCAAAAATCCATAATCCACGCTTTTGCAACTCTTCCATTGTTTGCGAAATATTCGTCACTCGCACAACCGGAATATATTCAATGGCTCCTGTCGATGCTTTAGCAACCGTTTGCGTCAAACTAACCGAACGTCTTTTAGGAATGATAATGCCATGCGCGCCAACAGCATCCGCCGTCCGCATAATTGAGCCTAAGTTGTGCGGATCTTCCAGTTCATCCAAAATAATAAAAAATGGCTGCTCTCCTTTTTCTTCGGCACGCTTAAATAAATCATCTAGCTCATAGTAATGATAAGCAGCCACTTGTGCCGCAACCCCTTGATGAGCACCTTCAGCAACCTTATCAATTTTGACTTTTGGCACAAACCGCACATCAATCTTCCGGTCCTTTGCAAGGCGGATCACTTGCTGCATAACACCTTTATTCGAGCCTTCTGCAACTAAAATTTGTTGAATTTCCCGTCCTGAGCGTAATGCCTCGAGAACCGGATTTCGCCCACCAATCCAATCTTCATTTTTTGCCATCCAGATTCTCCTCCTCAATCGTTTGCACTGCCAAAATCAGCCATTCGTTCAGCCGCTTTTCTTCCTCACCTAAATATAGGTAGCCAATAACCGCTTCAAAAGCTGTCGATAAATTATAAGTCGCAAGATCCGTATTTTTCGGAACCGAATGTGACTTTGCATTTCGACCACGCCGGTAGATCGCTTCCTCTTCTTCTGTCAAAAAGCCACTTTCCAAAAGTCGATTTAAAACTTTCGCTTGCCCTTTTGCAGAAACGTATTTAGTCGCCGTCTTATGGAGCAGATTTGGTTTCGTTTTCCCCGATACAAGCAAGTGCTCACGAATAAATTTTTCATAAACGGCATCGCCCATATATGCGAGCGTCAAGCCATTCAACTGTTTATAATCTTTAACTCCAGGCATCGCTTAACCCCGTTTCCAGCGCGTGCCATGCGCCGTATCTTCTAGGATGATATTCTTTTCTTTCAGCAAATCACGAATTTCGTCCGCACGTGCAAAGTTGCGTTCATTTCGCGCTTGAAGCCGTTCTTCAATCAGCTCATCGATCTCTGCATCTTCTAGCCCCGAAACAGCTACTTGCTCCAATTTAATACCCAAGACATTAGCAAAAAGCTGTAACATACTCAAGAACTCACGGAGAACCGTTACCGAAACTTTGTCCTGCGCTAAATAAATATTAGAACGCTTTGCGAGTTCATAGAAAGCCGTAATCGCATTCGCCGTATTAAAATCATCATCCATTTCCGCTTCAAATTGTTGCTTCAATTCTGTAAGCTGTTCAAGCCATTCATCTTGATGTTCCAATTCAAAGTGGTCCTCTTCAACCGTTTCAAGACGATATTTCAAATTTTGATACGCCGTTTGCAGGCGCTCTAAACCATTAGCAGCATCATTGAGCGTCGCATCACTAAGCGATATCGGCCGACGATATTGCACAGAAAGCATGAAAAAGCGAATCACATTTGGATCAATTTCTTCGAGAAGATCATGTAAGGTGATAAAATTGCCAAGTGACTTCGACATTTTCTCGCCATCAATATTTAAAAAGCCATTATGCATCCAGTAATTAGCAAATGTATGCCCCGTTAAAGATTCTGATTGCGCAATTTCATCTTCATGATGAGGAAAAATCAAATCTTGACCACCCGCATGAATATCAATCGTATCCCCCAAATATTTCTTGGCAAGCGTAGAGCACTCAATGTGCCAACCAGGCCTCCCGTTTCCAAAAGGACTTTCCCAATAAATTTCACCGGGCTTGGCTTTTTTCCAAAGTGTAAAATCTAGTTGTTCCTCTTTCAGCTCATTGGTTTCAACTCGCGCGCCGTGGCGCAAATCTTCAATTGGCTGATGGGAAAGCTTCCCATAATCGGCAAATTTTCGCGTCCTATAATAAACATCTCCACCTGATTCATAAGCAAAGCCTTTATCGATCAGCGCAGAAATAAATTCAATAATTTCATCCATATTCTCTGTAACACGTGGATTCACAGTTGCCTTCGCGACATTCAAACGATCAACATCATCAAAATACGCACCAATAAACTTATCCGCAACTTCAGGTACCGTGAGTTTCAATTCTTCTGCAGCCCTGATCAACTTATCATCCACATCCGTAAAATTCGAAACAAAGTTAACATTATAACCGCGGTAAGTCAAATAGCGACGCACCGTATCAAAAACAATGATCGGACGAGCATTGCCAATATGAATGTAGTTATAAACCGTTGGACCACAAACATACATTCTCACTTTTCCATCTTCAATAGGCTTGAAAGTTTCCTTCTCTCTCGTGAGCGTATTATAAATCTGCAAAGTCATTTATCCATCGACTCCTTTTTCTCCTCATATTGAGCTAATTTCTTTTCTAAAACTTCAATTCGTTCATATAAACCTTCTAAATCCGGTTCAGCATGCGCCACAGATTTGCCATTAATCCTAACAACTTTAGCTGGAATCCCAACTACCGTCGCATAAGGTGGAACATCTTTCAAAACCACAGCTCCCGCACCAATTTTTGATTCCTCACCAATCGTCACAGGACCAAGCACTTTCACACCGGCCGAAATCAACGCGCCATTTTTCACTGTTGGATGCCGTTTTCCCGTATGCTTTCCAGTTCCACCAAGCGTTACCCCATGAAATAGCACTACATCCGTTCCAAGTTCGACCGTTTCCCCGATCACAACCCCAGCACCATGATCAATAAATAAACGCCGACCAAGTTCTGCACCTGGATGAATTTCGATATTCGTTAAAAATCGAGCCACTTGCGAAATGATTTTTGAAAAAAGTATGAGTTTGCGCTTGTAGAAAAAATGAGCCAAGCGATATGCCCAAATAGCATGGACCCCTGCATTTGTAAAAAATGCATCCACATAATTTCGCGTAGCTGGGTCATTTTTCATGATCGCACGCAAATCCTCCTTAACTTTCCATACCATGCCGTTTCCTCCTAGATCCCTCTTTTGCAGACTCCCCATCAAACGAACATTTATTCAAAACAAAAAGACGCCTCTATAAAAACAGAGACGCCTTGCGCGGTTCCACTCTGATTGAGCTTAAAAAGCCCCACCTCATCACTAGTTTTAACGACCTGCGCCGTCTTGCGATACTTCATTTCCCGCAAGAACTCCAGGATGCATTTCCAAAGTCGTTTCACTAAGTCCTTCCCAGCTCACCGGACTCTCTCTTTAAGTTTCCCGCTTTGTACTTCTTCCCATCTACGTTTTCGTTCATTTGAATACCTCTATTATAACAGCATAATTTAGAAGCGCAAGCACACCATCTTTAGGCTACACTAAACACTTCTAAATCCAGTCATCCCAGTTTAATCGCGATGCTTCATCGTTGGGAAAAGTAATACGTCACGGATCGAAGGAGCGTCTGTAAGAAGCATGATCAAACGGTCCATTCCAATTCCAAGCCCACCAGTTGGCGGAAGTCCTTGCTCAAGAGCAATCAGGAAGTCTTCGTCCATTTCATGCGCTTCATCGTTTCCTTGTTCTCGCTCAACCATTTGAGCTTCAAAACGTTTTCTTTGATCAATTGGATCATTTAATTCCGAGAATGCATTCGCATGTTCACGTCCCACAATGAAAAGTTCGAACCGATCCGTAAATCTGCCATCTTCTTTGTTTTGTTTCGCAAGCGGCGAAATTTCAATCGGATGTCCATAAACAAAAGTCGGCTGAATCAATTTTTCTTCAACAAACGTTTCAAAGAATTCATTTAAAATGTGGCCGTAAGTCATATGCTCTGTAATTTCCACATGATGTTCTTTCGCAAGCGCACGCGCTTCCTCAGTCGTAACATTCCAGAAGTCGATCCCAGTGTATTCCTTAACTGCATCGACCATATGAACTCTTCTCCATTTTGGCGCAAGATCCACTTCATACTCACCATAAGTAATTGTTGTTCCCCCAGTTACTTTTTCAGCAACATAAGAAACTAAACCTTCCACAAGATTCATGATATCTTCAAAATCTTCATAAGCCGCATAAGATTCAAGCATTGTAAATTCAGGGTTGTGACGCGTCGAAATCCCTTCATTCCGGAAAACTCGACCAATTTCATATACTTTATCCATGCCACCCACAATCAAACGTTTCAAGTGAAGCTCAAGAGCGATACGTAAATATAGATCCATATCCAGCGCATTATGATGCGTAATAAACGGTTTAGCAGCGGCTCCACCTGCTACAGTGTGCAGTACTGGCGTTTCGACTTCTAAGTACCCATGATCATCCAAGTAATCACGTGTATATTTTAAAATCTGACTGCGCATAACAAAACGCTTTTGACTTTCTTCATTCGTAATCAAATCCAAATAACGTTGTCTATAGCGCTGCTCCACATCTTTCAAACCATGATATTTATCTGGAAGCGGACGAAGTGCTTTCGTAAGCATCATAAAATTCGTTGCTTTCACCGAAAGTTCTCCCGTGTTCGTTCGGAATACCGTTCCCTTAACCCCGATAATATCCCCTAAATCGGCTTGTTTAAAAATCGCATATTCCTCTTCACCAATATTATCTTTACGAATATAAATTTGAATTTGGTGGAAGCGATCTTGGATATGCGTAAAACCAACCTTCCCTTTCACACGTTTGGTCATGATTCGTCCCGCAACGGATACTTCAATATCTGCTTCTTCTAATTCTTCCTTTGATTTATCTTTGTATTTTTCTTCTAATTCTTCTGGACTTGCTGTACGGTCAAATTTTCCGCCAAAAGGATCGACGCCTTCAGCACGCAGTGTATCCACTTTTTCACGGCGAACAATCAGCTGGTCGTTTAATTCTTCGTGATTTTCGTGACTCATGTCATGACACTCCTATTCTTTTCAATATCTACAGATGTATCCATTATACGCTTAAACCCCCTCTTTTTTCTAGCCTAAAACGAAAAAAAGTTGTCTAAATTAAAAATTAGACAACTTTTCCATGTATCAAGATTGTTTAGACAACGTTTTTTGTTCATATTGAGCAACAAAATCACGCAGAATTTTTTCCATCTCTGCTTTTTCACTCGCTTGGTTGACGGCTACTTTCGCCCGTGTACTTCCACGAGCACCTTTCAAATAATAAGCCGCATGTTGCCTGAATTCTCGAACCGCAATATTTTCACCTTTTAGCGCAACAAGACGATCTAAGTGAAGTAAAGCCGTTTCAATTTTTTCACGCGGTTCCGGTTCAGGAAGAAGTTCACCCGTTTCTAGATATTTCACCGTCCGGTAAATCATCCACGGATTTCCAAGCGCCGCACGTCCAATCATAACACCGTCAACACCCGTCTCTTCAAGCATCCGCTTGGCATCTTCAGGTGTTTTCACATCCCCATTTCCAATGAACGGGATCTTAACAGCTTGTTTAACATCACGAAGAATATCCCAGTTGGCTTTCCCTTCATACATTTGCACACGCGTTCTACCATGCATGGCAACCGCAGAAGCACCTGCACTTTCAGCAGCCAAAGCGTTCTCAACCGCGAAGACATGTTCATCATCCCAGCCAATTCGCATTTTCACTGTTACCGGTTTATCTACCGCTTCCACAACCGCTTTCACCATGTCATGCACTTTATTTGGATCAAGTAACCACTTAGCTCCAGCTTCACACTTAATAATTTTATTCACTGGACAGCCCATATTAATATCTATGATATCTGCAGTTGTATTTTCAGCAACGAATTTCGCCGCTTCAACAAGCGTTTCCTTTTCTCCGCCAAAAATTTGCAAACTAAGCGGCTTTTCACGCTCATCTATATAAAGCATATCAATCGTTTTCTTGTTGCGATAAGCAATCCCTTTGTCACTGATCATTTCACAGCAAACAAGTCCTGCTCCAAATTCCTTTACCGTCAGCCTAAACGCAGAGTTCGAAATGCCGGCCATCGGTGCAACAACCACGCGATTCTTAATCTCCACATCACCAAATTTGAAACCATTTAAAAACCCCTTCCTTTT